>NZ_JBSFGF010000001.1:0-1139378 GCF_053596455.1 Nonomuraea sp. NPDC001699
TCCATCGAGATGCGCGACACCGACGAGGACGTCTTCCGCGCGGCGGAGGAACTCGGTATCGATCTGTCCCGGCGTGAGCCGAGCAGCGTGGAAGAAGTCTGAGGGGGAGATCGCACACAATGCTAGACGTCAACTTCTTCGACGAGCTCAGGATCGGTCTTGCGACCGCCGACGACATCCGTCAGTGGTCGCACGGCGAGGTCAAGAAGCCCGAGACCATCAACTACCGGACTCTCAAGCCGGAAAAGGACGGACTCTTCTGCGAGAAGATCTTCGGTCCGACCCGCGACTGGGAGTGCTACTGCGGCAAGTACAAGCGCGTCCGGTTCAAGGGCATCATCTGTGAGCGCTGTGGCGTCGAGGTGACCCGGGCCAAGGTGCGCCGTGAGCGGATGGGCCACATCGAGCTGGCCGCGCCCGTCACGCACATCTGGTACTTCAAGGGCGTGCCGTCGCGCCTCGGCTACCTGCTCGACCTGGCCCCGAAGGACCTGGAGAAGGTCATCTACTTCGCGGCTTACATGATCACGCATGTCGACACCGACATGCGTGAGCGTGACCTGCCCTCGCTGGAGGCGAAGATCTCCGTCGAGCGGCAGCACATCGAGCAGCGCCGTGACGCCGACGTCGAGTCCAGGCAGAAGAAGCTCGAGTCCGACCTGGGCGAGCTGGAGGCCGCCGGCGCCAAGGGCGACCAGCGGCGCAAGGTCCGCGAGGGCGCCGAGCGCGAGATGCGCCAGCTCCGCGACCGCGCCCAGCGCGAGCTGGACCGGCTCGACGAGGTCTGGAGCCGCTTCAAGAACCTCAAGGTCCAGGACCTTGAGGGCGACGAGCTGCTCTACCGCGAGATGCGCGACCGCTTCGGCCGCTACTTCAAGGGCGGCATGGGCGCGCAGGCGATCCAGGACCGTCTGATCAGCTTCGACCTCGACGCCGAGGCCGAGAACCTGCGCGAGACCATCCGCAGCGGCAAGGGCCAGAAGAAGGCCCGCGCCCTCAAGCGGCTCAAGGTCGTGTCGGCGTTCCTGAACACGACCAACTCGCCGCGCGGCATGGTGCTCGACTGCATCCCGGTCATCCCGCCGGACCTGCGCCCGATGGTGCAGCTCGACGGTGGCCGGTTCGCGACCTCCGACCTCAACGACCTGTACCGCCGGGTCATCAACCGGAACAACCGCCTCAAGCGTCTGCTCGACCTCGGTGCGCCCGAGATCATCGTGAACAACGAGAAGCGGATGCTCCAGGAGGCCGTCGACGCGCTGTTCGACAACGGCCGTCGCGGTCGCCCGGTGACCGGCCCCGGCAACCGGCCGCTGAAGTCCCTCAGCGACATGCTGAAGGGCAAGCAGGGTCGTTTCCGCCAGAACCTGCTGGGCAAGCGAGTCGACTACTCCGGCCGTTCGGTCATCGTCGTCGGCCCGCAGCTCAAGCTGCACCAGTGCGGTCTGCCCAAGCAGATGGCGCTGGAGCTGTTCAAGCCGTTCGTGATGAAGAGGCTCGTGGACCTCAACCACGCGCAGAACATCAAGTCGGCCAAGCGGATGGTCGAGCGCGCCCGCCCCGTCGTGTGGGACGTGCTCGAAGAGGTCATCACCGAGCACCCGGTGCTGCTCAACCGCGCTCCGACGCTCCACCGTCTGGGCATCCAGGCGTTCGAGCCGCAGCTGGTCGAGGGCAAGGCCATCCAGATCCACCCGCTCGTCTGCACCGCCTTCAACGCGGACTTCGACGGCGACCAGATGGCCGTGCACCTGCCGCTGTCGGCTGAGGCCCAGGCCGAGGCACGCATCCTGATGCTCTCGACCAACAACATCCTCAAGCCGGCCGACGGCAAGCCCGTGACGATGCCCACCCAGGACATGGTCATCGGCCTCTACTGGCTGACCACCCAGAAGGAAGGCGCGACCGGCGAGGGCCGCGTGTTCGGCTCGATCGCCGAGGCGCAGATGGCCTTTGACCGTCGCGAGCTGGAGATCCAGGCGAAGATCCAGATCCGGGTCAAGGACGTCCTGCCTCCGCGCGACTGGGTCGCTCCCGAGGGCTGGGAGCAGGGTGACTCGATCCGGCTGGAGACGACGTTCGGGCGGTGCCTGTTCAACCAGACGCTCCCCGAGAGCTACCCGTTCGTCAACTTCCAGGTGGGCAAGAAGCAGCTGTCCACGATCGTGAACGAGCTGGCCGACACCTACCCCAAGGTCGAGGTCGCCAACTCGCTCGACGCGCTCAAGGACGCGGGCTTCCGCTGGGCGACCCGCTCCGGCGTCACGATCTCGATCGAGGACGTCGTCGCGCCGCCGAACAAGACCGACATCATGGAGAACTACGAGCGCCGGGCCGACAAGGTCCAGCGCGAGTACGAGCGTGGTCTGATCACCGACGAGGAGCGCCGCCAGGAGCTCATCGAGATCTGGACCCACGCCACGGCCGACGTCGAGACCGACATGGTCAACGCCTTCCCGGCGACCAACCCGGTCTGGATGATGGTCAACTCGGGCGCCCGTGGTAACAAGATGCAGGTCCGGCAGATCGCCGGCATCCGTGGCCTGGTGTCCAACACCAAGGGTGAGACGATCCCGCGTCCGATCAAGGCCTCCTTCCGTGAGGGCCTGTCGGTGCTGGAGTACTTCATCTCCACCCACGGTCAGCGGAAGGGTCTGGCCGACACCGCCCTGCGTACCGCCGACTCGGGTTACCTGACCCGTCGTCTGGTGGACGTCGCCCAGGACGTCATCGTCCGCGAGATCGACTGCGGCACCGACCGCGCGGTCCCGCTGCACGTCGGCGAGCGCGACGCGTCGGGCAACCTGGTCAAGGCGGAGAACGCCGAGTCCAACGTGCACGGCCGCATCATGGCCGAGGACGTCGAGGTCGACGGCAAGGTCATCGTCCCGGCGGGTGTCGACATCAACGACATCCACGTGACGAAGCTGGTCGAGGCCGGTGTCGAGACCGTCCGCACCCGCAGCGCGCTCGTCTGCGAGGCCAAGATCGGTGTCTGCGCGACCTGCTACGGCCGCTCGCTGGCCACCGGCAAGCTCGTGGACGTCGGCGAGGCGGTCGGCATCATCGCCGCCCAGTCGATCGGTGAGCCCGGCACGCAGCTGACGATGCGTACGTTCCACACCGGTGGTGTGGCTGGCGCCGACATCACCCACGGTCTGCCCCGTGTCACGGAGCTGTTCGAGGCGCGCATCCCCAAGGGTGTCGCCCCGATCTCCGAGGCCGAGGGCCGGGCCCGGATCGACGAGACCGACAAGACCAGGAAGATCGTCATCACCCCCGACGACGGGTCGGAGGAGATCGCCTACCCGGTCTCGATGCGTTCGCGCCTGCTCGTCCAGGACGGTCAGCGCGTGACGGTCGGCCACCAGTTGATCGCCGGTGCGGTCAACCCCAACGAGGTGCTGCGCATCCTCGGCCCGCGGGCCGTGCAGCTGCACCTGGTGGCCGAGGTCCAGCAGGTCTACCGGTCGCAGGGTGTGTCGATCCACGACAAGCACATCGAGATCATCGTGCGGCAGATGCTCAAGCGCGTGAACGTGCTGGAGTCCGGTGACACCGACCTGCTGCCCGGCGAGCTCGTGGAGCGTCCGCGCTTCGAGCAGATGAACCGCGAGACGGTGGCCGAGAGCGGCTCGCCGGCCGCGGGCCGTCCGGTGCTCATGGGCATCACGAAGGCGTCGCTGGCCACCGAGTCGTGGCTGTCGGCGGCCTCCTTCCAGGAGACGACCAGGGTGCTGACGGACGCGGCGATCCACGCCAAGTCCGACTCGCTGCTGGGCCTGAAGGAGAACGTCATCATCGGTAAGCTCATCCCGGCCGGTACGGGCATGCCCCAGTACCGCAACATCCGGGTCGAGCCGACCGAGGAGGCCAAGGCGGCCATGTACACCGTCGGCGGTTACGACGGTTCGGCGGCCGACTACACCTTCGGCACGGGCAGCGGCGAGGCCGTCCCGCTGGAGGAGTACGACTTCGGTCAGTACAACCGATAGCAGTTGTTTCACAAGCGCCGCGCCCGGGTCTCTTCCGAGAGGCCCGGGCGCGGCGCTTTTCCGGCCGTACGCGCTGCCGTAGGCGGTCACAGGCGCTCTGGGCGTCGGGGGCGGTCCAGGGGAGAGGGTCCGCCGCCGTGGCGGTCTGTGGGCCGGTTGCGGGGCTCCCTGGCGAATTGGCACACGTCGGTCCTCAGTGCCGGTATCATTGCCGCGGCGCTTCGGATGGGCTGGATGAGACAGGCCACGGTGGCACGGAGCGGCGAGGCCGACAGGCGTTGCCGTGCCGTTTTGACGTGTCGGCTGAGCCTGGGTAGTCTTGAGCATCGTGCCCGTCTCTAGCGGGCTTTCGGCTGTGCGCTCATATCCATAGGGAGAGCGTCGGCTGGACTCTCAGGCTCGCAAGTCTCCGTGGCTGTGTCTGTGTGAATAGCGCGACACGCCCGACCGCGGGGGCGCCGAGACGAGGAAAACCAGCAGGTCATGACACCGGCAGAACCTGCGAAAAGCAAGACCCAATGACGTAACACCGGCCAAGGCACGAAACGGAGTGGCAGTGCCCACTATTCAGCAGTTGGTCCGCAAGGGCCGGCAGGACAAGGTCTCCAAGACCAAGACTCCTGCCCTCAAGGGGAGTCCGCAGCGGCGCGGTGTGTGCCAGCGCGTTTACACCACGACCCCGAAGAAGCCCAACTCGGCACTGCGCAAGGTGGCCCGCGTTCGCCTCACGAACGGCATCGAGGTCACGGCTTACATCCCCGGTGTGGGCCACAACCTGCAGGAGCACTCCATCGTGCTCGTGCGTGGCGGTCGTGTGAAGGACCTGCCTGGTGTTCGCTACAAGATCATCCGCGGTTCGCTCGACACCCAGGGTGTCCGCAACCGCAAGCAGGCCCGCAGCCGCTACGGCGCGAAGAAGGAGAAGAGCTAACAATGCCTCGTAAGGGTTCTCCTGGCCGTCGTCAGCTCATGTCTGACCCGGTTTACAGCTCGCCGCTGGTGACCGCCCTGATCAACAAGGTGCTCCTGGACGGCAAGCGCTCCATCGCGCAGTCGATCGTGTACGGCGCCCTCGAAGGCTGCAGGGAGAAGACGGGCAACGACCCGGTCGTCACCCTCAAGCGCGCGCTTGACAACGTCAAGCCGACCCTCGAGGTTCGCAGCCGCCGTGTCGGTGGCGCGACGTACCAGGTGCCGGTCGAGGTGCGCGCCGCGCGCAGCACCACCCTGGCCCTGCGCTGGCTGGTGCAGTACTCCCGCGCCCGCCGCGAGAAGACCATGACCGAGCGCCTCATGAACGAGCTCCTCGACGCCAGCAACGGCCTCGGGGCGAGTGTCAAGAAGCGCGAGGACACCCACAAGATGGCCGAGTCCAACAAGGCCTTCGCCCACTACCGCTGGTAACCCGGCGGGTTCGACGAGACGACGAGGACGCGAGTTAAAGTGGCCGCTACGACCGCTCTTGACCTGGCCAAGGTCCGCAACATCGGGATCATGGCCCACATCGACGCGGGCAAGACCACCACGACCGAGCGCATCCTGTTCTACACCGGTATCAACTACAAGATCGGTGAAGTCCATGAGGGCGCTGCCACCATGGACTGGATGGAGCAGGAGCAGGAGCGCGGCATCACGATCACGTCTGCCGCGACGACCTGTGAGTGGATCGGTCACACCATCAACATCATCGACACTCCGGGTCACGTCGACTTCACCATCGAAGTGGAGCGCTCGCTCCGCGTCCTCGACGGTGCCGTCGCCGTGTTCGACGGTGTCGCCGGTGTCGAGCCGCAGTCGGAGACGGTGTGGCGGCAGGCCGACCGCTACGAAGTCCCGCGCATCTGCTTCGTGAACAAGATGGACCGTGTCGGCGCGGAGTTCCACCGCTGCGTCGAGATGATGGTCAGCCGCCTGGGCGCGACCCCCGCTGTGATTCAGCTTCCGTGGGGTGTCGAGGCCGACTTCAAGGGCGTCATCGACCTCATCAAGATGAAGGGGCTCATCTGGAGCGCCGACGCGGCCAAGGGCGAGATGTACGACACCGTCGACGTCCCGGCCGACCACGCCGACGCCGCCCGCGAGTGGCGTGACCGCCTCATCGAGACGGTCGCCGAGAACGACGACGAGCTGATGGAGCTCTTCCTGGAGGGCACCGAGCCCACCGAGGAGCAGCTGGTCGCGGCCATCCGCCGCGCCACGCTGACCAGCTCCATCAACCCGGTGCTCTGCGGCACCGCGTTCAAGAACAAGGGCGTTCAGCCCCTGCTCGACGCGATCGTCGCCTACCTCCCCGCCCCGACCGACATCCCGGCGTTCAAGGGTTACGCGGTCGGCAACGAGGAGAAGGTGATCGAGCGTCACGCGGACCCGACCGAGCCGTTCTCCGCGCTGGCCTTCAAGATCGCCAGCGACCCGCACCTGGGCAAGCTCACCTACATCCGCATCTACTCCGGCACGCTCGACACCGGTTCACAGGTCGTGAACTCGGTGAAGGGCAAGAAGGAGCGGATCGGCAAGATCTACCAGATGCACGCCAACAAGCGCGAAGAGCGCCCGCAGGCGATCGCCGGTCAGATCGTCGCCGTCATGGGTCTGAAGGACACCACGACCGGCGACACCCTTGCCGACCCGGCCAACCCGGTCGTGCTCGAGTCGATGACGTTCCCGGCTCCGGTCATCAACGTCGCCATCGAGCCCAAGACCAAGGGCGACCAGGAGAAGCTGTCCACCGCCATCCAGCGGCTGGCCGAGGAGGACCCGTCCTTCCAGGTCCGTCGTGACGAGGAGACCGGTCAGACGGTCATCTGGGGCATGGGCGAGCTTCACCTGGAGATCCTCGTCGACCGTATGCGTCGTGAGTTCAAGGTCGAGGCCAACGTGGGCCGCCCGCAGGTGGCCTACCGCGAGACCATCCGCCGCAAGGTGGAGAAGGTCGACTACACCCACAAGAAGCAGACCGGTGGTTCCGGTCAGTTCGCGCGGGTGATCATCGACCTGGAGCCGCTGGGCGAGGGCAACGACGGTTACGAGTTCCAGAACAAGGTCTCGGGTGGCCGCGTCCCGAGGGAGTACATCCCCTCGGTCGACGCCGGTGCCCAGGAGGCCGCCGAGTTCGGCGTGCTGGCCGGTTACCCGATGGTGGGCGTGAAGGTTACGCTGACCGACGGTGCCGCCCACGACGTCGACTCCTCGGAAATGGCGTTCAAGATCGCCGGCTCGATGGCCTTCAAGGAGGCCGCGCGCAAGGCGGACGCCGTTCTTCTCGAGCCGATGATGGCCGTCGAGGTCACCACGCCCGAGGACTACATGGGTGACGTCATCGGTGACCTCAACGGTCGCCGCGGGCAGATCCAGGCGATGGACGAGCGGGCCGGCGCCCGAGTCGTCCAGGCGCTCGTGCCGCTGTCTGAGATGTTCGGCTACGTGGGTGACCTGCGTAGCAAGACGCAGGGGCGCGCGAGCTACAGCATGCAGTTCGACTCCTACGCGGAGGTGCCCCCGGGCATCGCCAAGGAGATCGTCGCGAAGGCCCGGGGCGAATAACTTCCCGGTCCCTGGCGGGGTGGTGCGAGCCACCCCGCCGCCTAGGGGTCTGGGATCTCCCGGGCCCGAGTGTGTAGACGAAAGTCAGTCAGATTCTCAAGGAGAGAACCAGTGGGCAAGGCCAAGTTCGAGCGGACTAAGCCGCACATGAACATCGGCACCATTGGACACATCGACCACGGCAAGACCACGCTGACCGCGGCGATCACCAAGGTGCTTCACGACCGTTACCCCGAGCTCAACAAGGCGACTCCGTTCGACAAGATCGACAAGGCGCCCGAGGAGAAGGCTCGCGGTATTACGATCTCCATCGCGCACGTCGAGTACCAGACCGAGAAGCGTCACTACGCTCACGTTGACTGCCCCGGTCACGCCGACTACGTGAAGAACATGATCACCGGTGCCGCTCAGATGGACGGCGCGATCCTCGTGGTCGCCGCCACCGACGGCCCGATGCCGCAGACGAAGGAGCACGTCCTCCTGGCCCGCCAGGTCGGCGTCCCCTACATCGTCGTGGCGCTGAACAAGTCCGACATGGTCGACGACGAGGAGATCCTCGAGCTCGTCGAGCTGGAGGTCCGTGAGCTCCTGTCCGCGCAGGAGTTCCCCGGCGACGACCTGCCCGTCGTCCGCGTCTCGGCTCTCAAGGCTCTTGAGGGTGACGAGAAGTGGGCCGACAGCATCATCGAGCTGATGAACGCGGTGGACGAGAACGTCCCCGAGCCTCCCCGTGACACGGAGAAGCCGTTCCTCATGCCCGTCGAGGACGTCTTCTCGATCACCGGTCGCGGCACCGTCGTCACCGGTCGTATCGAGCGCGGCATCGTCAAGGTCAACGAGCAGGTCGACATCATCGGCATCAAGCCGGAGAAGACGACCACCACCGTCACCAGCATCGAGATGTTCAACAAGATGCTCGACGAGGGTCACGCCGGCGACAACGCCGCCCTGCTGCTCCGTGGCATCAAGCGCGACGACGTCGAGCGCGGCCAGTGCATCATCAAGCCGGGCACGACGACCCCGCACACCGAGTTCACCGGCCAGGTCTACATCCTGTCCAAGGACGAGGGCGGCCGCCACACGCCGTTCTTCAACAACTACCGCCCGCAGTTCTACTTCCGTACGACTGACGTGACCGGTGTTGTGAACCTCCCCGAGGGCACCGAGATGGTCATGCCGGGCGACAACACCGAAATGCGCGTTGAGCTGATCCAGCCCATCGCCATGGAGGAAGGCCTCAAGTTCGCGATCCGTGAGGGTGGCCGCACCGTCGGCGCCGGCCGGGTCGTGAAGATCCTCAAGTAGTTCGACCGTCGGGGCGGCGGTCGGCCCCACATCAGGGCCGACCGCCGCACCACGTCAAGGGCCTCGCGTAAAGCGCCGTGATCCAGCAGTCGCTTCGGCCATAGTGACCGAAGTAACTGCCGGATCACGGAAGAAAAGACAGATCAACAGTGTCTGTCTCGTGGGGTTACGCAGGGTCAGACCTGCACCAGCACAGCGGCACAAGGCCGCACGATACTTTTTCAGACGACAGCGAAGGACACCGAGGCCACTATGGCGGGACAGAAGATCCGCATCCGGCTTAAGGCCTATGACCACGAGGTCATCGACAGCTCGGCCAAGAAGATCGTCGAGACGGTGACGCGGACTGGCGCGAAGGTCGCGGGCCCGGTGCCGCTGCCGACCGAGAAGAACGTGTACTGCGTCATCCGCTCGCCGCACAAGTACAAGGACAGCCGCGAGCACTTCGAGATGCGCACGCACAAGCGGCTGATTGACATCATCGACCCGACCCCCAAGACGGTTGACTCGCTCATGCGGCTCGACCTCCCCGCGGGTGTCGACATTTCGATCAAGCTCTGAGGGAACGCACTGACATGGCTAAGACGATCAAGGGCGTCCTGGGCAAGAAGCTCGGCATGACCCAGGTCTTCGACGCGGACAACCGGATGGTTCCGGTGACCGTGGTCGAGGCCGGTCCGTGCGTGGTGACCCGGGTCCGCACCGCAGACAAGGACGGCTACTCCGCCGTCCAGCTCGGCTTCGGGCAGGTCGACCCCCGGAAGGTCAACAAGCCGCTCGGCGACTACCTGCGTAAGCACGACATCACCCCGCGCCGTTACTTCGCGGAGATCCGCACCGACGACGCGAGCGACTACACCCTGGGCCAGGAGCTGCTGGCCGACACCTTCGAGGCCGGCCAGTTCGTCGACGTGACGGGCAAGAGCAAGGGCAAGGGCTTCGCCGGTGTCATGAAGCGGCACGGCTTCGCCGGTCTGGGCGCGTCGCACGGTACGCAGCGCAAGCACCGCTCGCCGGGTTCCATCGGTGGCTGCGCCACCCCGGGCCGCGTATTCAAGGGCCTGCGCATGGCCGGTCGGATGGGTAACGTCCGCACCACTGTGCAGAGCCTCAAGGTTCACTCCGTGGACGCCGAGAAGGGCCTCATCCTGATCAAGGGTGCGATCCCCGGCGCTAACGGCAGCCTGGTCCTCGTTCGCACCGCTGCCAAGAAGGGGGCTGCCAAGTGAGCACCACTATTGACGTCCTCGACGCCAGCGGCGCCAAGGCCGGCACCGTCGAACTGCCCGAAGACGTCTTCGGCACGACGGTCAACGTTCCGCTGATCCACCAGGTGGTCGTGGCCCAGCTCGCCGCTCGCCGGCAGGGCACCCACAAGGCCAAGACCCGTGGTGAGGTCCGCGGTGGCGGCAAGAAGCCGTACCGCCAGAAGGGCACCGGCCGCGCCCGTCAGGGCTCGACCCGCGCGCCGCAGTTCGCCGGCGGTGGCACCGTCCACGGGCCCGTGCCGCGTGACTACTCGCAGCGCACGCCCAAGAAGATGAAGGCCGCCGCCCTGCGCGGTGCGCTGTCCGACAGGGCCGGTGGCGGTCGCGTCCACGTGGTCAGCACGCTGATCGCGGGGGAGACCCCCAAGACCAAGGCTGCCCTTGAGGCCCTGCGCAAGATCACCCAGGCTCCCCGCGTGCTCGTCGTCGTCGACGAGGCCGACGAGCTGACCTGGATGAGCCTGCGTAACGCTCCCGAGGTCCACCTGCTGGACGCCGGGCAGCTCAACACCTACGACGTGCTCGTGCACGACGACGTGGTCTTCACCCAGGAGGCGTACGACCAGGTCGTCGCGCGGCTGAGCCAGGGCGGGAAGGAAGACGCCTGATGGAGAAGATCGCCGACCCGCGCGACATCATCATCAAGCCGGTCGTCTCTGAGAAGAGCTACGGCCTGATCGATGAGAACAACAAGTACACGTTCCTGGTGAAGAAGACCGCGAACAAGACCCAGGTCAAGATCGCTGTTGAGCAGATCTTCGGGGTCAAGGTCACCAGCGTGAACACCATCAACCGGACGGGCAAGCGCAAGCGCACCCGCACCGGTTTCGGCAAGCGTCCCGACACCAAGCGCGCCATCGTGAGCCTGGTCGAGGGCGATCGGATCGACATCTTCGGTCAGATCGGCTAGCAGCGCCATAGATAGGAAGCGGACCGAAAGGTCTGCGAGGGACGAGACCGTCGCATTTCGGTGCGGCGGGCTCGCCCATGTAACCGACGAAGGATGAACGAAAAAGATGGGCATCCGTAAGTACAAGCCGACGACTCCGGGTCGCCGCGGGTCGAGTGTCTCGGACTTCTCCGAGATCACCCGCAGCACGCCTGAGAAGTCGTTGCTTGCGCCCCTTCACAGCAAGGGCGGCCGAAACGTACACGGCCGGGTGACCGCGCGCCACCAGGGCGGCGGACACAAGCGCGCCTACCGGATCATCGACTTCCGTAGGCATGACAAGGACGGCATCCCGGCGAAGGTCGCTCACATCGAGTACGACCCCAACCGCACCGCCAACATCGCTCTGCTCCACTACGCCGACGGTGAGAAGCGCTACATCATCGCGCCGACCGGCCTCAAGCAGGGCGACCGAATCGAGAACGGCCCCGCTGCCGACATCAAGCCGGGCAACTGCCTGCCGCTGCGCAACATCCCGACCGGTACCTTCATCCACGCGGTGGAGCTCCGTCCGGGCGGCGGCGCGAAGCTCGGTCGTTCCGCGGGCGCCCAGATCCAGCTGCTCGCCAAGGAAGGCCAGTACGCCACCCTGCGTATGCCGTCCGGTGAAATGCGCATGGTCGACGTGCGCTGCCGGGCGTCTGTGGGCCAGGTCGGCAACGCCGAGCAGGCCAACATCAACTGGGGCAAGGCTGGCCGTATGCGGTGGAAGGGCAAGCGCCCGACCGTCCGTGGTGTCGCCATGAACCCCGTTGACCACCCGCACGGTGGTGGTGAGGGCAAGACCTCCGGCGGTCGCCACCCGGTGAACCCCAAGGGCAAGCCCGAGGGCCGCACCCGCCAGGCCAACAAGTCCAGCGACCGGCTGATCATCCGTCGTCGGAGCAAGAGGAAGAAGCGGTAGGAGCAGCCGAAATGCCACGTAGCCTTAAGAAGGGTCCCTTCGTGGACGACCACCTTCAGAAGAAGGTGGACGCCCAGAACGAGAAGGGCACCAAGAACGTCATCAAGACGTGGTCGCGGCGCTCCATGATCGTTCCCGACATGCTCGGGCATACGATCGCCGTGCACGACGGCCGCAAGCACGTCCCGGTGTTCGTCACCGAGTCGATGATCGGCCACAAGCTCGGAGAGTTCGCCCCGACGCGGACGTTCCGCAGCCACGTCAAGGAAGACCGGCGCAGCCGGCGATAGACGCCTTCAGAAGCATTTAGAGGAGTAAGCGATGGAAGCCAGGGCTCAGGCGCGGTTCGTCCGTGTCACGCCCCTCAAGGCCCGCCGCGTGGTGGACCTTATTCGCGGGCTGCCCGCTTCGGAGGCGCAGGCCGTGCTGCAGTTCGCTCCCCAGTCGGCGAGCGAGCCGATCTACAAGGTGCTCAGCAGCGCCATGGCGAACGCCGAGCACAACTTCAACCTCGACCCCAGCACGCTCGTCGTGAGCCGCGCCTGGGTCGACGAGGGCCCGACGCTGAAGCGGTTCCGCCCGCGTGCACAGGGTCGCGCCTATCGGATCAACAAGCGGACGAGCCACATCACCGTGATCGTGGAATCCCGCGAGCCGAAGGGAAGGACCCGATAGTGGGCCAGAAGGTTAACCCGCACGGGTTCCGCCTCGGCATCACGACCGACTTCAAGAGCCGGTGGTACGCCGACAAGCTGTACAAGTCGTACGTCGCCGAGGACGTGGCGATCCGTCGCATGCTGCAGAAGGGCATGGAGCGGGCCGGCATCTCCAAGGTCGAGATCGAGCGCACGACGGACCGCGTCCAGGTGGACATCCACACCGCGCGTCCCGGCATCGTGATCGGCCGCCGCGGCGCCGAGGCGGACCGTATCCGTGGCGACCTCGAGAAGCTGACCAAGAAGCAGGTCCAGCTCAACATCCTCGAGGTCAAGAACCCGGAGATCGACGCCCAGCTCGTCGCTCAGGGCGTCGCCGAGCAGCTGTCCAGCCGCGTCTCGTTCCGCCGCGCCATGCGCAAGGCGATGCAGTCGGCCATGAAGTCCGGCGCCAAGGGCATCCGTGTCCAGTGCGCCGGTCGTCTGGGCGGCGCCGAGATGTCGCGGTCGGAGTTCTACCGTGAGGGTCGTGTGCCGCTGCACACCCTTCGCGCGGACATCGACTACGGCTTCTACGAGGCCCGTACCACCTTCGGCCGTATCGGCGTGAAGGTCTGGATCTACAAGGGCGAGGCTCCGACCAGCCGCGCCGAGCGTGAGGCGGCCGCCGCCGGCGCTCGTGCCGGCCAGCGTCGCGAGCGTGACGACCGTCGCGGTGGCGGCGGCGACCGTCCGCGTCGTGGCGGCGGTGACCGTCCGCGTCGTGGTGGCGGTGGCCGTGGCGACCGCGCCCCCCGTACCGAGGCAGCTTCGCAGGCTGCCCCTGAGACCGGCCCGGCTGCGCAGCCGGGTGCTGAAGGGAGCTGACCATGCTGATCCCGCGCAGGGTCAAGCACCGCAAGCAGCACCGGCCTGACCGCAGCGGAGCCGCCAAGGGCGGCACCAGGGTCGTGTTCGGCGAGTTCGGCATTCAGGCTGTTGAGCACTCCTACGTGACCAACCGCCAGATCGAGTCCGCTCGTATCGCCATGACCCGTCACATCCGCCGTGGCGGCAAGGTGTGGATCAACATCTACCCCGACCGTCCCCTCACCAAGAAGCCCGCCGAGACCCGCATGGGTTCCGGTAAGGGTTCGCCGGAGTGGTGGATCGCCAACGTCAAGCCCGGACGCGTGATGTTCGAGCTGTCCGGCGTGGCGGAGTCGGTCGCGCGTGAGGCCCTCACCAGGGCGATCCACAAGCTGCCGATGAAGTGCAAGATCGTTAAGCGTGAAGTGGGTGAGGCGTGATGGCTAAGGGCCTGACCGCCGGCGAGCTGCGAGTGGAGGACCAGGACACTCTGGTCCAGAAGCTCAAGGAGGCCAAGGAGGAGCTGTTCAACCTCCGCTTCCAGGCAGCGACCGGTCAGTTGGAGAGCCACGGGCGGCTGCGCGCCGTCCGCCGCGAGATCGCCCGTATCTACACCGTGATGCGCGAGCGTGAGCTCGGCATCGTCACGGTCGAGAAGGAGACGAGCGATGGCTGAGACCGAGACCACCGAAACCACCGAGACGAACGACTCGCGGAACTTCCGCAAGGTCCGTGAGGGCCTGGTCGTCAGCGACAAGATGGACAAGACCGTCGTCGTCGCCGTCGAGGACCGCGTCAAGCACCGTCTGTACGGCAAGGTCATCCGCCGTACGACCAAGTACAAGGCGCACGACGAGGCCAACGCCTGTGGCGTCGGCGACCGCGTGCTGCTCATGGAGACCCGCCCCCTCTCCGCCACCAAGCGGTGGAGGGTCGTGGAGATCCTCGAGAAGGCCAAGTAAGCCTTCTCGGATATACCGCGCCTCGTGGGGGCCTCAGGGCCCCCATGACGGCGTCCAAGGACGCGAGGTCCTCCGGGCCTCGCGTCGCCTGCGGTGCGGCCCCTGCGTGGACTGTGGCCGTGGGAACAAGACAACGACAGGTTCCGCCAGGCTCAGAAATGAGAACCGGCGCGACTAACAGGAGTTCAACGTGATCCAGCAGGAGTCGCGGCTCAAGGTCGCCGACAACACTGGTGCAAAGGAGATCCTTTGCATCCGTGTTCTCGGTGGCTCGGGCCGACGCTACGCCGGTATCGGCGACATCATCGTCGCCACTGTCAAGGACGCGCTGCCGGGCAGCACGGGCGTCAAGAAGGGCGATGTGGTCAAGGCCGTCATCGTCCGCACGGTCAAGGAGCGCCGCCGGCCCGACGGCTCCTACATCCGCTTCGACGAGAACGCCGCCGTCATCATCAAGGACAGCGGTGACCCTCGTGGCACTCGTATCTTCGGCCCGGTCGGCCGCGAGCTGCGCGACAAGAAGTTCATGCGCATCATCTCGCTCGCCCCGGAGGTGCTGTAATGCCGAAGCTGCATGTGAAGAAGGGTGACCTGGTTCAGGTCATCGCCGGCAAGGACAAGGGTGTCAAGGGTCACGTCATCGCCACGTACCCGCGCGAGGACCGCGTGGTGATCGAGGGCGTCAACATGATCAAGAAGCACACCAAGGAGACCCACCAGGGTCCGCGCGGCGCCAAGACCGGCGGCGTGCAGACCATGGAGGGCCGCATCCACGTGTCCAACGTGAAGAAGCTCAAGGACGAGAAGCCCGCCGACAAGAAGGCCGACAAGGCCGAGGAGACGGGTGAGGACAGCTGATGACCGCCACGACCACTGAGACCGAGCGCCCGACGCCGCGACTCAAGACGAAGTACCGCGAGGAGATCGCGGCCCAGCTTCGCGAGCAGTTCGGCATCGAGAACGTCATGCAGATCCCGGCCCTGACCAAGATCAAGGTCAACATGGGTGTCGGTGAGGCGGCTCGCGACTCCAAGCTCATCGAAGGCGCCGTACGCGACCTCACCGTGATCACCGGTCAGAAGCCGGCCGTCGTCCGGGCGCGCAAGTCCATCGCGCAGTTCAAGCTGCGTGAGGGCATGCCGATCGGCGCGCACGTCACGCTGCGCGGCGACCGTATGTGGGAGTTCCTCGACCGCCTGCTGGCGCTCGCGCTGCCCCGTATCCGGGACTTCCGCGGCCTGTCGCCGAAGCAGTTCGACGGCAACGGCAACTACACGTTCGGTCTGACCGAGCAGGTCATGTTCCACGAGGTCGACCAGGACAAGGTCGACCGTCCGCGGGGCATGGACATCACGGTCGTGACCACCGCGACGAACGACGACCAGGGCCGGGCGCTGCTGAAGCTCCTCGGCTTCCCGTTCAAGGAGGCCTGATCCAATGGCGAAGAAGTCGCTGATCGCCAAGGCGGGGCGCAAGCAGAAGTTCGAGGTCAGGGCCTACACCCGGTGCTCGCGTTGCGGTCGTCCGCGCGCCGTGTACCGCAAGTTCGGCCTGTGCCGCGTGTGCTTCCGCGAGATGGCGCACCGGGGCGAGCTGCCCGGCATCACCAAGTCGAGCTGGTAGATACCCTGGGGGACGGCCCCGCGTCGTCCCCTGGGACCCATGTTCAGAAGAAGACAGGACGCTCCGCGTCCATGACCGCGCCGAAGGTCCACCGGCAGAGCGCTGCTTGGCCGACTGGAAACCGCGGCGAGGAAGGCCACTGGCCATGACGATGACCGACCCGATCGCAGACATGTTGACGCGTCTGCGTAACGCGAACTCGGCGTACCACGAGAGCGTGTCGATGCCGTATTCGAAGATCAAGGCGCATATCGCCGAGATCCTCCAGCAGGAGGGCTACATCCAGTCCTGGGCCGTCGAAGACGCCAAGGTTGGAAAGAACCTCGTGGTGGAGCTCAAGTTCGGGCCCACCCGTGAGCGTTCGCTCGCGGGCCTGCGCCGGGTTTCCAAGCCCGGTCTGCGGGTTTATGCAAAGAAGGACAACCTGCCTCGAGTCCTGGGCGGGCTGGGCGTCGCGATCATCTCGACGTCCGCCGGTCTCATGACTGACAAGCAGGCCGGCAAGCGTGGCGTGGGCGGCGAAGTCCTCGCCTACGTCTGGTAGAGGGGAGGAACACAGCATGTCGAGAATCGGACGGCTGCCCATCCCTGTGCCCAGTGGCGTAGACATCACGATCACCGGCCAGGATGTCCAGGTCAAGGGCCCGAAGGGCACGCTTTCTCACACGGTCGCGGACCCGATTTCGGTCGGTCGTGACGACGACGGCGCCATCGCCGTCTCCCGGCCCAACGACGAGAACAAGGTCCGTGCGCTGCACGGCCTGTCCCGGACGCTGATCGCCAACATGGTGCAGGGCGTCACCCAGGGGTACACCAAGGCCCTTGAGATCGTCGGCGTCGGTTACCGCGTTCAGGCCAAGGGCCCGACGCAGCTGGAGTTCTCGCTGGGCTTCAGCCACCCGGTCATCGTCGACGCCCCCGAGGGTGTCACCTTCCGCGTCGAGAAGCCGACCCTGTTCCACGTGGACGGCATCGACAAGCAGAAGGTCGGCGAGGTCGCGGCCAACATCCGCAAGTTGCGCAAGCCTGACCCGTACAAGGGCAAGGGCGTGCGTTACCAGGGCGAACAGATCCGCCGCAAGGTCGGAAAGGCTGGTAAGTAGGCATGGCTCCGAAGACTGCGTTCAGCAAGCACACGGCTGCCCGCACCGTCTCGCGGGCTCGCCGTCACCGCCGCGTCCGCAAGTTCGTCGTCGGTACGGCCGAGCGTCCGCGCCTGGTCGTCAACCGCTCGACCCGTCACATGTTCGTCCAGATCGTGGACGACTCCGTCGGCCACACGCTGGTCAGCGCGTCCACCATGGACGCCTCGCTGCGCACCCTCGAGGCCGACAAGACGGAGAAGGCCAAGAAGGTCGGCGAGCTCCTCGCTCAGCGGGCCAAGGAAGCCGGGATCACCAAGGTCGTCTTCGACCGCGGTGGCAACCGCTACGCCGGTCGCATCGCGGCTCTGGCGGACAGCGCCCGCGAAAGCGGGTTGGAATTCTGATGGCAACTGAGAAGAGGAACCACTGATGGCTGCAGCTCCGCGTCGCGGTGGCGGCACCGGTGGCGAGCGGCGGGACCGTCGTGACGATCGCCGCGGTGGCGCCGCCGACAAGGGCGTCTCGTACATCGAGCGCGTAGTGAAGATCAACCGAGTGGCCAAGGTCGTGAAGGGTGGTCGTCGCTTCAGCTTCACCGCCCTCGTCATCGTCGGTGACGGCAACGGCCTGGTCGGCGTCGGTTACGGCAAGGCCAAGGAAGTCCCCGCGGCCATCGCCAAGGGCGTCGAAGAGGCGAAGAAGCACTTCTTCAAGGTGCCTCGGATCCAGGGCACCATCCCGCACACCGTGCAGGGCGAGGAGGCGGCCGGTGTCGTCTTCCTGCGTCCGGCCTCGGCCGGTACCGGCGTCATCGCCGGTGGCCCGGTGCGCGCGGTCCTGGAGTGCGCCGGCATCCATGACGTGCTGTCCAAGTCGCTCGGCTCGGACAACCCGATCAACATCGTGCACGCCACGGTGGCGGCTCTGAAGGGCCTTTCGCGCCCCGAGGAGATCGCCGCCCGCCGTGGTCTGCCGATCGAGGACGTCGCCCCGGCCCGCATGCTCAAGGCTCAGCGCGAGGGCATCGCCGAGGCCGCGGCCGCGAAGGCGGTGAGCTAGTCATGGCACGCCTGAAGATCACTCAGGTTCGCTCGAAGATCGGTGGCAAGCAGAACCAGCGTGACTCGCTGCGTTCGCTTGGCCTGAAGCGAATCGGCGATGTCGTCGTCAAGGAGGACCGTCCCGAGATTCGCGGGATGGTGTCCGTGGTGACGCACCTCGTCGAGGTGGAAGAGGTCGACTAGTCATGACTGACAAGGCTCCGCTCAAGATTCACGACCTGCGTCCTGCTCCGGGTGCCAACAAGGCCAAGATCCGCAAGGGTCGCGGCGAGGCGTCCAAGGGCAAGACGGCCGGTCGCGGCACCAAGGGCAGCCACGCCCGTACCACGGTTCCCCTCGGCTTCGAGGGTGGCCAGGTGCCGCTGCAGAGGCGTCTGCCGAAGCTCAAGGGCTTCTCCAACGCGATGTTCAAGACGACCTACCAGGTCGTCAACCTGGACAGGCTCGGCGAGCTGTTCCCCGAGGGTGGCGACGTCACCGTCGAGGCCCTGGTGGCCAAGGGCGCCGTTCGCAAGAACCAGCTCGTGAAGGTGCTCGGCACCGGCGAGATCTCCGTCGCTGTGAACGTTACGGCTCACGCCTTCTCGTCCGCCGCGAAGGAGAAGATCGCCGCCGCCGGTGGTTCCGTTACCGAGCTGTAGCTCCGCTATGACGAGGCGTGGGGGTTCCGACAATGGGCCCCCACGCCCTTAGTGCGTTAGAGTTCGGCGAGGCGGCAGGATTCTGTCCGGCTCGTTTGACTGAGACTTGACATGGCAGATCCCCGCACCACCGCATACTCACATCGCCATAAAGGCGCGCAGGAGGGACCGTGCTGACCGCGTTTACCCGGGCGTTCCGGACACCGGACCTGCGCAAGAAGTTGCTCTTCACCCTGGGCATCATCGCGCTGTTCCGTCTCGGCTCGGTTCTTCCGACTCCGGGAGTTCACGTCCAGAACCTCGCGGCCTGTTTCGATCAGGCCCGTAACGGAGCCACCGGCAACATCTATGGGATGGTGCAGCTCTTCAGTGGTGGTGCGCTCCTGAAGCTGTCGGTGTTCGCGCTGGGCATTATGCCGTATATCACCGCGAGCATCATTCTCCAGCTGCTCGTCGTGGTGATTCCACGTCTTGAGGCTCTCAAGAAAGAAGGCCAGGCGGGTCAGGCCAAGATCACGCAGTATACGCGTTATCTGACCATCGGCCTCGGCATCCTCCAGTCGACCGCTTTCATCGCGCTCGCGCGTTCCGGTCAGCTGTTCCCGAACTGCCAGCAGGACGTCCTGCTCGACCCCGACAACATCTTCGGCATCGTCACGATGGTCATCATCATGACGGCCGGCACGTCGGTGATCATGTGGCTGGGTGAGCTCATCACCGACCGCGGCGTCGGCAACGGCATGTCCATCCTGATCTTCACGCAGGTCGTCGCGGTCTTCCCGTCCGAGCTGTCCAACATCTTCCGCGCGAACAAGTTCACCTTCTCGGTGGTCATGGTCGTCGGTGTCTTCATGATCGCGGCTGTGGTCTTCGTCGAGCAGGCGCAGCGCCGCATCCCGGTCCAGTACGCCAAGCGCATGGTGGGCCGCAGGATGTACGGCGGCACCTCGACGTACATCCCGCTCAAGGTCAACCAGGCCGGCATCATCCCGGTCATCTTCGCCTCGTCGCTGCTCTACCTGCCGCAGCTGCTGACCTCGCTCTTCCCGACCTCGAACAACGCGGTCGTCCAGTGGATCTCCCAGTACCTGGTCAGAGGCGATCACCCGGTCTACATGGCCACGTTCTTCCTGCTGATCGTCTTCTTCACGTACTTCTACGTGTCGATTACGTTCAACCCCGCTGAAGTCGCCGACAACATGAAGAAGTACGGTGGGTTCATTCCGGGCATCCGTCCCGGCCGTCCGACGGCTGAATACCTGAACTTCGTGCTCACCCGTCTGACCGCGCCCGGCGCGCTCTATCTGGGTCTGATCTCCATGATCCCGATCGTCGCGCTGGCGGTGGCCGGGGCTAGCCAGAACTTCCCGTTCGGAGGGACGAGCATTCTGATCATGGTTGGTGTCGGCCTGGACACGGTGAAGCAGATCGAGAGCCAGCTGCAGCAGCGTAACTACGAAGGTTTCCTGCGGTAGTGCGTCTCGTTCTCGTCGGGCCCCCCGGAGCGGGTAAGGGGACTCAGGCCCAGTACATCGCATCGAACCTGTCCATCCCGAAGATCTCGACAGGTGACATCTTCCGTGCCAACGTCTCGGGCGGCACGGACCTCGGCAAGCTGGCCAAAACCTACATGGACCGTGGCGATCTCGTGCCCGACGAGGTCACCATCGCCATGGTCCGCGACCGACTGTCCGAGGACGACGCGCAGGACGGGTTCCTGCTCGACGGCTTCCCGAGGAACGTCGCACAGGCGGAGATCCTGCGCGACATGCTCAAGGACTGGGGTCTGGAGCTCGACCTGGTGCTGGAGCTGGTCGTGGACGACGACGAGGTCGTCCGGCGGCTGGCGGGGCGGCGTACGTGCAGTCAGTGCGGCCGCATCTGGCACGTGGAGTTCGACGACAAGAAGGACGACAAGTGCGACGCCTGCGGCGGCGCGCTGTTCCAGCGTGACGACGACAAGGAAGAGACCGTCAGGCACCGCCTGGAGGTCTACCAGGAGCAGACCGCGCCGCTGGTCTCGTACTACGTCGACGAGGACATCCTCGTGGGCGTAGACGCGACCGGGCCGGTCGAAGAGGTGACTCAGCGGGCAATGGAGGCGATCCGCCCGTTCCTGGGATGACGCCGGACACGATCTCCTGCGAAGGTGGCACGGATATCCGTGCCACCTTCCTTTTTTGTGTGCGGCTATTGTGGGGGAATTAGGGCTCCCACGAGGCCCGTTAGAACCCCCGGGGGGTGCCGAACAATGTTCAAGAGAAACCGACACGGAATCCAGATCAAGTCGCCCGAGCAGCTGGAGAAGATGCGGGCCGCCGGCCTGGTGGTCGGACGGACGCTCGATCTGCTGAGGCGTTCCGTCGAGCCGGGCATGACGCCGCTCGACCTCGACTCCATCGCCGAGAAGGCGATCCGGGACGAAGGCGCGATCCCGTCGTTCAAGGGTTACCAGGGTTTCCCGGCGACGATCTGCGCGTCCGTCAACGACGAGGTGGTGCACGGCATCCCCACGGACGCCCGCAAGCTGCGCGAGGGCGACGTCATCTCCATCGACTGCGGCGCGATCCTGGAGGGCTGGCACGGCGACTCCGCCGTCACGGTGCCGGTCGGCGAGGTCGACCCGAAGCTGACCGAGCTGATGCGGGTCACCGAGGAGGCCATGTGGCGCGGCATCGCCGCGCTGAAGATCGGCCGCCACCTGTCCGACATCGGCTACGAGGTCGAGCGCTACGTGAAGTCTCAGGGCCGCTTCGGCATCCCTCCGGAGTACGGCGGCCACGGCATCGGCACCGAGATGCACATGGACCCGTGGATCGCCAACCAGGGCAAGCCGGGCCGTGGCCCGCTGCTGGAGGAAGGCATGTGCCTGGCCATCGAGCCCATGGTGAACCTGGGCACCGAGCGCACGCGCGTGCTGTCCGACGACTGGACGGTGGTGACGATCGACGGGAAGGCGTCGGCACACTTCGAACACAGCGTCGCGGTGACACATAATGGACCTTGGGTGCTTACCGCCCTGGACGGCGGCGAAGAGCGCCTGCGTCACCTTCAGCTCTGACCCCCGGGAGTGGTGGGAATGGCGAACAGCCCCGAGATGCGTGCCTCGGACGTCGACCGCGATCGGGTCGCCGCCATCCTCCGCGAGCACACCGCGCAGGGCCGCATCACGATGGACGAGTTCAACGAGCGGCTCGAAGAGCTCTACAAGAGCAAGACCTACGGCGACCTGGCCAAGCTGACGGCCGACCTGCCCGACGTCGACCTGCGCCACCGGCCCGCCAAGCCCGAGGCCGTGCCCGCGACGCGTGGCAACCTCCATCCGGGCATGCGGGCGGCCTGGGGCGCCTGGGCCGCGGCCAGCGCCGTCAACTGGGTGATCTGGCTGATCGTGGGCATCTCGACCGGCCACATGATCTACCCGTGGCCGCTGTGGGTGATGGGCCCGTGGGGCGCGATCCTGCTGATGAGCACGATCTTCGGGAACGGGCAGAAGCGCGACTAGTCCGGAGCCGTTTGTGCCGTAATGCACTGTGTGTATTCCTCCGCAGTGCGTGAGGGCGGTCGTTCCTAGCGTGAGCCGTGTCAGGAACACGATTCACGGAGGAATCAGATGCGCAAGGTCCTCGCAGCCGCCGCCCTCGCCGGCTCGATCGCCGTCACCGGTCTCGCCGTCGCCCCCGCCGCGCAGGCGGCCTCGTCCGGCGGGTGGGGCACGTTCTACGCCGGCAACCACAAGGCGTCCACCCACGGGAGCACGTACCGGTCGCACGGCAGGGTCTACACCCACTGGTACGGCAGGGAGTCCACGCCGAAGTTCGGCTACGTGTGGTTCCGGTACTACGCGAACGGGAGCTGGCACCAGTTCTTCAAGAAGTGGGACGGGAACCACGACGAGACCTGGTCCGGCCGGGACATCAAGAAGATCTACACCTGGACCTGCTGGGGCGGCTCGGTCAGGTACTGCGGTGACCGGCACCGGATCTATTAGGAACGCCTCGCGGAAGGCCCGCCCTCTCCGGCGGGCCTTCCGTCGTACGGTCTTAGGAGTAGGAGCCGTGGGGTAGACTCTTACATGGTTGTGTCAGGACACCTGGCACGCGTTTCGCGTTTTTGGCTCAGGTGTCGTACACTCCTTAGTCGGCTCACTATGACTATCACGCGTCGGCGGTCTTTGCCGATCGCCGCTCTCTTCGAAGCGTGAGGTCGCGGCTGCTTAGTGAACCGTAGCCTCAGACGACCGATCAGTGAAACGCGAGGGATTTTGGCCAAGAAAGACGGCGCCATCGAGATCGAGGGCACTGTGGTTGAGTCGCTCCCGAACGCCATGTTCCGGGTGCAGCTCGACAACGGCCATAAGGTCCTGGCCCACATCAGCGGACGGATGCGGATGCACTACATCCGGATTCTTCCTGACGACCGGGTAGTCGTTGAACTGAGCCCCTACGACCTGAGTCGCGGGCGGATCGTCTACCGATACAAGTAAGACGTCTGAGGAACACGAAGGACAATGAAGGTAAAGCCGAGCGTCAAGAAGATCTGCGACAAGTGCAAGGTGATTCGCCGGCACGGTCGCGTCATGGTGATCTGCGACAACCTGCGCCACAAGCAGCGTCAGGGCTAGTCGTACGCAAGGTTTCTCCGAGTCCGCCCCGAATTTCAGGGAGCGGGCTCGACGTATGAGGAGCCTGCGACAGTAATCGCGTCTCGCACCTGAGCAGGCGGAGCGATCCGTACCTCTCAGGAGACCCCCGGTCGGAGGCCGGGGCCCTCACCCCGGGCATGGGGAGGGGTAGTGCGGCGCAAGACCTCCGCTCAAAAGAAGGAGAATGCCCGACCATGGCTCGCCTGGTTGGCGTCGACCTCCCCCGCGAGAAGCGGCTGGAGATCGCTCTCACCTACATCTACGGAATCGGCCGCACCCGCGCCCAGGAGATCCTCCAGGCGACCGGTGTCAGCGGCGACCTCCGCGTGCACCAGCTCTCCGACACCGAGCTCGTCCCGATGCGTGACTACATCGAGGCGAACTTCAAGATCGAGGGTGACCTGCGCCGCGAGGTCCAGGCCGACATCCGTCGCAAGATCGAAATCGGTTGCTACCAGGGCATCCGGCACCGCAAGGGCCTTCCGGTCCACGGTCAGCGCACGCAGACCAACGCGCGTACCCGTAAGGGCAAGAAGAAGACCGTCGCCGGTAAGAAGAAGCCCGGTAAGAAGTAGTCCACAGCCGCGGACCGAAGATCTCAGGAGTAATGGCAAACAATGCCTCCTAAGAGCCGTCAGGGTGCACCGAAGAAGGTGCGCCGCAAGGAAAAGAAGAACGTCGCTCACGGGCACGCCCACATCAAGAGCACGTTCAACAACACGATCGTCTCGATCACCGACCCGAACGGGAACGTGATCTCCTGGGCCAGCGCCGGCCACGTGGGTTTCAAGGGCTCCCGTAAGTCCACCCCGTTCGCCGCCCAGATGGCCGCCGAGAACGCCGCCCGCCGCGCCATGGAGCACGGCATGCGCAAGGTCGACGTGTTCGTCAAGGGTCCCGGCTCCGGCCGTGAGACCGCGATCCGCTCCCTCCAGGCCACCGGCCTCGAGGTGGGTTCGATCCAGGACGTCACGCCGGTCCCGCACAACGGCTGCCGTCCGCCGAAGCGCCGCCGCGTCTGAATTTCCCCAGGAGATATTGAGAAATGGCTCGTTACACGGGCGCGGACTGCAAGCTCTGCCGTCGCGAGAAGACAAAGCTCTTCCTCAAGGGCAGCAAGTGCGAGTCCGCCAAGTGCCCCATCGAGATCCGTCCTTACCCGCCGGGTGAGCACGGCCGCGGACGCCCCAAGGAGTCCGAGTACCAGCTTCAGCTTCGCGAGAAGCAGAAGACCCGTCGTATCTACGGCGTCCTCGAGAAGCAGTTCCGCAACTACTACGAGGAGGCCGCGGGCAAGAGCGGCAAGTCGGGTGAGGTGCTGCTCCAGATCCTGGAGAGCCGTCTCGACAACGTCGTCTACCGCGCCGGCTTCGCCCAGTCGCGTGACGCCGCCCGCCAGCAGGTGCGCCACGGCCACATCCTGGTGAACGGCAAGAAGGTCGACATCCCGTCGTACCGCGTTCGCGAGCACGACATCATCGAGGTCCGCGAGACCAAGCGCAACCTGCTGCCGTACGAGGTCGCTCGGGCGACCGCGGGCGAGCGCACGGTTCCCGCGTGGCTCGGCGTCGTGCCGGAGAAGCTCCGCGTCCTGGTCCACCAGCTGCCGGTTCGCCAGCAGATCGACACCCAGGTCCAAGAGCAGCTCATCGTCGAGTACTACTCCAAGTAGTCACTGACGTCCTAGTTCGGGTGCGGATTTCCGTGCCCGAACTAGACTGTTTATCGGAGTGGCGTCATATAGCGGGCGCCACACGACAAGGGGAGAACCCACACCATGCTGATCGCTCAGCGTCCGACTCTTCTCGAAGAGTCGATCGACGAGACCCGGTCCCGGTTCGTCATCGAGCCGCTGGAGCCGGGCTTCGGCTACACCATCGGCAACTCGCTGCGCCGCACGCTGCTGTCGTCCATCCCGGGCGCGGCCGTGACGAGCATCCGCATCGAGGGCGTGCTGCACGAGTTCTCGACCGTTCCCGGGGTCAAGGAAGACGTCACCGACATCATCCTGAACCTCAAGGAGCTGGTTGTCTCCTCCGAGCACGACGAGCCGGTCGTGATGTACCTGCGCAAGCAGGGCCCGGGTGAGGTCACCGCCGCCGACATCGCGCCGCCGGCCGGTGTCGAGGTGCACAACCCCGAGCTGCGCATCGCCACGCTCAACGGCAAGGCGAAGCTGGAGATGGAGCTGACCGTCGAGCGCGGTCGCGGCTACGTCTCCGCCGCCCAGAACAAGCAGCCGGGCCAGGAGATCGGGCGCATCCCGATCGACTCGATCTACTCCCCGGTGCTCAAGGTCACCTACAAGGTCGAGGCGACCCGAGTCGAGCAGCGCACCGACTTCGACCGTCTCATCCTCGACGTCGAGACCAAGCCCGCCATGAAGCCCCGCGACGCGGTGGCCTCGGCCGGCAAGACCCTCGTCGAGCTCTTCGGCCTGGCCCGTGAGCTCAACGTCGAGGCCGAGGGCATCGACATCGGCCCGTCGCCGACCGACGCCGCCCTGGCCGCCGACCTGGCGCTGCCGATCGAGGAGCTGAACCTGACCGTTCGCTCCTACAACTGCCTCAAGCGCGAGGGCATCCACACCGTGGGTGAGCTCGTCGCCCGCAGCGAGCAGGACCTTCTCGACATAAGGAACTTCGGGGCCAAGTCGATCGAAGAGGTCAAGCAGAAGCTGCACGAGATGTCGCTGGCGCTCAAGGACTCCCCGCCCGGGTTCGACCCGAGCGCGGTGGCCGGCGGCGGCTACGACGACGACGACAGCGCGTACGTCGAGACCGAGCAGTACTGAGCTTCGTGCGGAGACCCCGTCTCCGCACGTGCCCCGCACGCGCCGAGTGGTCCGACCGCTCGGCGCGTGACGAACGTAACGGCCCAGTCGCCATGATTGCGGCCGGCCCGACTCCGGTACCTGGTACGGCCGGGGCGGGTTAACCCAAGAGGAGAAAGCAATGCCCAAGCCCACCAAGGGTGCACGTCTTGGCGGCAGCCCGGCGCACGAGCGGCTGATCCTGGCGAACCTCGCCACGGACCTGTTCCGCCACGGCAAGATCCGCACGACGGTGACCAAGGCCAAGCGCCTTCGTCCGCTGGCGGAGCGCCTGATCACCAAGGCGAAGAAGGGCGACATCCACAACCGTCGCCAGGTCCTGACCGTGGTCAGGGACAAGGGCGTGGTTCACCACCTGTTCACCGAGATCGCGGTGACGTTCGCCGAGCGTCCGGGTGGTTACACCCGGATCACCAAGATCGGCGCGCGTAAGGGCGACAACGCTCCGATGGCCGTCATCGAGCTGGTGTCCGAGCCGCTGAACGGTGTCACCACCCGCCGCGCCGAGGCGCCGGCCGCCGCTGCCGCTCCGGCTCCGGCCGCCGAGGAGACCGAGGTCGCCGAGACCGAGGCCCCCGAGGCTCCTGAGGCCGCCGCCGAGGAGACCCCGGCTGCCGCCGAGGAGGCTCCGGCCGCCGAGGCCGAGGCGAAGAAGGACGAGGCCTGATCTCTCAGGCTGGTTGAATCGGGCCCGGATCCCCTTCGCGGGGGTCCGGGCCCTTTTCCGTGAACGCGAAAGGGACGATCGTGCTACGGCTCCGCCTGGATCTGGCATACGACGGGACCGACTTCTCCGGATGGGCCAGGCAGCCCGGTCGCCGTACCGTCCAGGGTGAGATCGAGCTGGGGCTCACCCGGATCCTGCGCCTGGCCGAGCCCGCCGCGCTGACAGTGGCGGGGCGCACTGACGCGGGCGTGCACGCGCGCGGGCAGGTGGCGCACGTGGACGTGCCGGTCACGTCGTTGGCCGAGCTCGACGGCAACCGCGGGCCCCTGGAGCTCGATGAGCGGCTCTCTGCGCTCGTCCGGCGGCTGGGTGGGATTCTGCCCTTGGATGTACGCGTTCATCGGGTCTCGGTGGCTCCTGAGGGCTTTGACGCCCGGTTCTCCGCAATGTTCCGGCGGTACGCGTACCGGGTGTGCGACACGGCCGGCGGGGCCGATCCGCTGCGACGGCACGAGGTGGTCTGGCACAGCCGTCCGCTGGACCTCGACGCCATGAACGAGGCCGCCCGGCGGCTGGTGGGCGAGCACGACTTCGCGGCGTTCTGCAAGAAGCGCGAGGGCGCCACGACGATCAGGGAGCTGCAACGCCTGGAGTGGACGCGCGAGGCGGACGGCGTGCTGGTGGCCGCCGTCGTGGCGGACGCGTTCTGCCACTCGATGGTCCGCGCGCTGGTCGGCTCCCTGCTGGCCGCCGGCGACGGGCGCCGGCCGGTGGAGTGGCCCGGCCAGGTGCTGACGCGGGCCGTACGGGACTCCGGGGTGCACGTCGCGCCCGCCCACGGGCTGTGCCTGGAGGAGGTGGGCTACCCGGCGGCGGACGAACTCGCCGCGCGGGCAGCGGCCACGCGGCGGGTCCGCACGCTCTCAGCCCTTGGTGACGCGGCGCTCCAGGACGAGTGAGGTCTGGTCCCTGAACGCCCCGCTGACCTTGGCCAGCGTCTTGTCCTTGGCGTCCGGGGTGTGGCCGTCGACGTGGGTGGCGTAGCTGAAGACGATGTACCTGCCCCACACCAGGCCGGCCGCGTAGCCGCCGGCGATGGACACGCGCTCGCCCCCGCTTCCCTTCGCGCCGGGCAGCGCGCGGAACCAGATGTTGCGCGAGAGGTTCTTGGCCTGGTCGGTCAGGGTGGCGTCCTCCTTGGTCGGCAGCACCGCGATGCCGGTGGTCACGGCCCAGCGGCGCTTGCTGTCGACGTAGGTGGCGCGGATGATCCGGCTGCACTTCCGCTCGCTCAGCGCGTCGGCGAACGCGCCGGTCGCCGCCTTGTCGCAGCTCGTCTCCGTGTCGGTCTTGACCCTGGTGAACGTCACGCCGGCCGCCGAGACCTTCTTCTTCGGGAAGGCCTCCGTCAGGGACATCTTCTTCGGGTCCGTCTCCTCCGAGTTCAGCATCGACGAGCCCGGGACGTCGGCGGGCGGGCTGCTGGACAGCTCCGTGCTGGGCAGCAACGTGGGCGGGGTGGGGCGGGGACCCGCGGTCGTGGCGGCCGGCGGGGCGGTGTTCAGGGCGCGGTAGGCGAAGAAGCCGCCGGTCGCGACGCCTGCCAGGGCCAGGGCGCCGAGGGTGACGAGCAGGGCCCGCTTGCTCTTGCCCCGGGCGGGGGGCGGCGGGGGCGGGATCTGGAACGGGGGTTGCCTGAACGCGCCGGGTGGGAAGGTGGGGGTGCCGGCGGGCGGGGTGGGGAGGTCCAGGGCGGTGCTGGGCCTCTTGCTCCACAGGTCCTGGTTGAAGGGCAGGTCGGGGAGTTTGTCCGTGGCGGGTGTCTCGTCCGGGCGCTGGTCTGATGGACGCTCGTCGTCGGCGGGCTGGTCCGCTGAGGCCGTTTCGGCTGGGTGCCTGGGCTCGGGGTGGGGGTCCGCCGGGCGTGCGCCTTCTGGGTGCGTCGTCGGGGTGTGGCCGGACGTGCGCTGGTTCGCCTCCTCGCGGCCTTCCTCCGCGTGGACCTCCTCCCGGAGCCTCTCCTCGGCGGGGAGCACGGGGGGCACAGGGGACGCGGGGGGCCATACGGGCACGTCGCCGGGCTCTGGGGGGCGTCCCGTCGGGTTGGTGGGGTGGGGCTCGACGTAGTGGGCCGTCCGCATGGGGCCCGTGGGTTCCTCGCGGGGGTCGGACGCGCGCATGCCCTGCGGCGGGGTGTCCTGGGCCGTCGGGTCGTCCCCGTGGGGAGGGGCGGGCGCGGCGTGCTGCTGGACGGCGGCCGCGGCCTCGCGCTTGGCGGCCTCGGGGTCGAAGTAGTGGGCCGCTTTGGGAATCCCGCCGGGGCGGGTGGCATCGGGGTCGTACGACCCTGCGCCCCCGCCGTTGAACGGTTCTGCGTCGGAACCGCCGTACGACGCGGGGTCCGGCGCGTACGGCGCCGGGTCCGGGCTGTACGGCGTGGCATCCGGGCTGTACGGCGGGGTGTCGGGTTGGTGGGGTGCCGGGTTTGTGTGGGGCGCGGGGTTGCGGCCGGGCAGTGTGGCGTCGGGGTCGCGGGGGAACGCGGGCTCGGCGGCGTGCCGGTCGCCGGGCGCGCCGGTGGCGGCGGTGCCGATGGTGTCGGCCCCGGCGGCCGACGGGCTGGTCGGTGCATCGACGGGGTGGACGGTCGGGGTGGTGGGGAAGCGGGCGGTGGGTTCGCCCGTGGCCGGGTCGTCGTTGTCCGGCTCGGCCACCAGTTCGCCCGTGGCGGCGGGCCAGGGGGGCATGACGTCCGGGTCGGCGACCGGGGCGGGCCACACCTGCAGGCCCGCGGCGGCGGCCGTGAACGCCGGTGGCGGCTCCCACGGCGGCGCGCCGGGCACGACCGGCTTGGCGGGCCAGCCGGGAGGGTCCTCCTCCGGGGTGGCGGCCCACTGCGCGGGGGCGGCGGACCAGGAGGCGTCGTCCTCAGGCTGGGGACCCCAGGTGGCTTCGGCGGCGTTTCTGGGCGTCCAGGCGGCTTCGTCGGACGCGCTGGGAACCCACTCGGGCGTGTCGGAGGTGCGAGGAGGCCACGCAGGCGCGTCGGAGGCGGGGTGAGGCCAGGCGGGCGCGTCGGCGGGCCCGGCGCTTCGGCCGGTCTCGTTGGACGCCCTGGGGCCCCATGCTGCCTGGTCTGGGGTTCCGGGGCCTCGGCCGGTCTCCTCGGGAGGGGCGGGTGCCCATGCGGGTTGGCCTGGAGCTCCGTCGGTTCGTCCGGTGTTGTGCGGGGTTCCGGGGGCCCATGCGGCTTGGCCGGGGGAGGCGGGAGTTCGCCCGGGTTGGTCGGGGGGGACCCACGCGGGTTGGCTGGGCGCTCCGGGTGCGCGCCCCGGGGCTGCGGGCGGCTGCTCAGGGGTCGAACCGGACTCGGGGGAGGCGCCGGGGGGCCGGCCGGCCTCGTGGGAGGTGCCCGGGGTCCAGCCGGGTCGGTCGGACGATCGGGGCGGCCCTGTGGGGTCCTCGGGAATGTGGGGAGCCCAGGCGGGTCTCGTGGGGGCGTCGATGGCCCAGTCGGGGGCACCGGCGGGGTCGGAGATGCCGGCGGGGGCGCCAAGGGGGCCGGACGCCGCGGTGGGCGCACCGGCGAACGTGCCGGGGGCGTTGGAGCCAGGGGTGGGCGTGGCTGGAGTTCCGGGGGCCCAGGTGGGGGCGTCCCCTCTGTGTGGGGGGCGGGAGGCGGTGACGGTCTCTTCGCCGGGACCGGAGGCGGTGGGCCCCGGTGTGCCGGACGGGCCGCCCGTGACGGGGCCGGAGGGGGCGCCGGTTCCGTAGGGGGGCTTGGTGGGGGCGGAAGAGGGGGCGGGGTCGGGGGCGTCGTCGGCGAACCAGTCGTAGGGGGCCGAGTCGTCGCCGGCCACCTCCCACGGTTGTACGCCGGCGGACGACTCGGCGGGCTCCGGTGGGGTGCCACGCGGAACCCGCGTCTCGTCGCCGGTCGGCTCGTCGGACGGGGTGATGGCCGACGGAACGCCGCCCCCGATGCGGCCGAAACTCGGCGGTGGCATCGGTGATGCGGTCGTACGGTCGGCTTCCCTGCGATCGTGCTCAGACCCGGGTTCCTGGCCACGCATAGGGCGAGCCTAGCGAGAGTAGCGAGATCGTTATGTCGGTATGGGGGTTCCCAACGGGAACCGCCATCCCCTTTGAGGGGTTATCGACCGTGATGCCGGTTCAGCTGAGCGCGCTCCCCGTCATCGACCGGCTGTCCAGAGCCTTGAAGACCGTCGCGTCGGTGAGGTCCTTGATGGCCTCGAAGATACGCTTTGATCCCTTCTTGTCCGGCTTGCTGCCGTCCTTGTTCTGGAACCACACCATGATCGCGTAGTGGCCGTGGGTCGAGATCTTGGCGCCGCCGCTGCCCGAGCCGAGCATCTTGGTGACGCTGTCCTTGCCGGCCAGCGGCTTGACGTAGTTGCTCGCGTCGCCGACCTTGGCCACCTTGGTGGCGGTGCCGCTCGTCTTGAGGTTGGCCACGCCGATCGTGCCGATCACCTTGCCGGCCTTGTCACGGAAGCTGGCCCGCAGGAACTGGGTGCACTTGCCGGACTTGAGGGCCTTCTGGAGCTTGTCGCCCAGGGCGCCGTCGGTGCACTTCTTGTCCTTGCTGGTGACCGTCATCTCGTAGCCGCGCCCCGAGACGGTGAACTTCTTCGCCGACCCGAAGATCTCCTTGACCGTGATCGGGTCGGGGTCGGTCTTGCGGTCGGCCGCGAAGCCGTACTTGCCGGGCGGGGCCGACGGGAGCGGCGCGGAGGTACGGGTGGGCGCGCCGGCCTCGGCCGTGCTGGGGCTGCCCGCGTTCCACATCATCGCCAGGCCGCCGCCGAGCAGGCCCAGCAGCAGGACGCCGCCGATCGCGAACCACAGCGGGGCGCGTGAGCGCCGGCCCTCGTCGTAGGGGCTCCAGCCGACCCTGCTCTGCTGCGCCTGCGACACCTGCGTCGGCTGCCCGGAGTCCGGCGACTGGGCGGACTGCCCGGCCGGCGGCGTCGGCCCGCTCAGCGGCGGCTGTCCGGGCTGCCCGGTCGGCGGCTGCTGCTGTTGGGCCGGTGTGAACGGAGACTGCCCGAACGAGGACTGCGCGTACGGCGGGGCCTGCGGTGACTGCTGAGTGGTCTCGGCCCCGGCGGCGCGGTCTCTACGCGAACGGCGGGGACCGCTGTCCATGCCACGTTCCTCATTGCCGTTGGAAACCATGCGGAGACATTACCGTGATGTTCGTCATCGGGTCCCGAAGTCCTGGGTCCACCATGGGCCGTCCGGTCCGGAGGCGACGCCGACGCCGATGGCCTTGAGTGTGCAGTCCAGGATGTTCCTGCGGTGGTCGCGGCTGTCCAGCCAGCCGCGTACGGCCTGCTCGGCAGTGCTGTAACCGTTGCCGATGTTCTCGGCGGCGCCCCAGTGGTAGCCGGCGCGGTCCATGCGGTCCCAGGGGGAGGCGCCGTCGGGGGAGTTGTGGGCGAGCTGCCCGGTACGCGCCATCTCCAGCGAGTGCTGGCGCGCCGAGCGTGCGAGCCTGCCGTCCACGCGCAGCGGGCCGCAGCCGTGCTCGGCGCGGGCGGCGTTGGTGAGCGTGATGACCCGGGCGGCCATGCCGGGGATCACCTTGGCCTGGTCGTCGCCGCCGCCGGTGAACACCTGGGTGGGGTCGCCCTTGGCGTCGAAGCCCGCGATCTGCCCTTCCGGGGTCTTCGTGGGCTTGGGGGTGGATCTGCCGCGCGGCGTCCTGACCGTGGTGGCCTGCCGCGGGATGCGGTCCAGCTCGGGCCGGGCCTTCTGCGCCGTGGTGGGGGCGGGGCGCGCGGTGGCCGCGGCGGGCGGGGCGGTCTCGTTGAGGTAGATGTGCGCGGTGGGCTCGACGTCGTCGGACAGCCGGCCGAGCAGCACGCCTGTGAACAACGCGGCCATCAGGCAGGTCAGCACGCCCAGGCTGTTCCGGCGCCGCGCGCCCCGCTGGGTTTGCCGGGTGTGAGAGTTCCGCCACATACCGCAGCTAACGATAGAGATGTCGGGTACCGGGAAAGAAGGGATCCCAGGGAAACGAAATGGAACCGTTCTGTCGTCGGGTAGACTCGTGCAGGGTTACCGGTCTTTTGACCTGCGCGCCTTCAGGCGGGTAACCTAATCGTTCGTTGTGTGCATAGGTCCAGCGTGACCGATGCGCGGCGCGTCCGGCGTCATCTCCCATCATCAAGCCCATCGGGCTCGGGAGACGGAAGGTCCGGGCTGCCGTGTGCCCGCACCGACCGACCCATGTAGCTGTCGCATCCGACAGCGCCGAAGACGCGAGCAAAAGAAGGCTACGACCGTGCGCACGTACTCACCGAAGCCCGCCGACGTCCAGCGTCAGTGGTACGTCATCGACGCGACCGATGTCGTGCTGGGCCGGCTGGCCAGCCACGTCGCGAACCTGCTCCGCGGCAAGCACAAGCCGATCTTCGCGAACCACGTCGACACCGGTGACTTCGTCATCGTCATCAACGCCGACAAGATCGCGCTGAGCGGTAACAAGCGTGAGCAGAAGAAGGCGTACCGTCACTCGGGCTACCCGGGCGGTCTGCGTTCCGTCACCTATGGCGAGCTCATGGACAAGCGGCCGGAGAAGGCCGTCGAGAAGGCCGTCAAGGGCATGCTGCCGAAGAACTCCCTCGGCCGGAAGATGGCCAAGAAGCTGAAGGTCTACGCGGGTACCGACCACCCGCACCAGGCCCAGCAGCCGGTGCAGTTCCAGATCACCCAGATCGCCCAGTAGTAGTTCGAAAGAGTTAGAGGAGAACCGTGGCTGAGCCCACCGGTGTCGAGACGGTCGTCGAGACCGAGCTGGAGGAATTCTCCGGCGAGGACTTCCCGTCCGAGTACACCACCGAGTCCGCTGCCAGCGCTGACGCGCCCGTGCGCAAGCCCGTCACCACGGGCAACTCGTACGGCACCGGTCGCCGCAAGGAGGCGATCGCCCGCGTGCGCATCGTCCCCGGCACCGGCAAGTGGACGATCAACGGTCGTTCGCTGGACGTCTACTTCCCCAACAAGGTCCACCAGCAGATCGTCAACGAGCCCTTCGTGGTGCTCGGCGCCGAAGAGGCGTTCGACGTCATCGCGCGCATCGACGGCGGCGGCGTCACCGGCCAGGCCGGCGCGCTGCGCATGGGCCTGTCCCGCGCCCTGGCGATCCTGGACGTCGACGTCAACCGGCCGCCGCTGAAGAAGGCCGGCTTCCTCACCCGTGACGCCCGCGCCACGGAGCGGAAGAAGTACGGCCTCAAGAAGGCCCGCAAGGCTCCGCAGTACAGCAAGCGCTAAATTGGCGCGCCTCTTCGGCACCGACGGGGTACGTGGGGTCGCTGGTCGCGACCTCACGGCCGAGCTGGCCATGGATCTGTCCGTGGCGGCCGCCCACGTACTCGGTGATGCGGGCGCGTTCGCGGCCACGGGGCGTCGTCCCGTGGCCGTCGTGGGCCGGGACCCGCGAGCCTCCGGGGAGTTCCTGGAGGCCGCAGTGGTCGCCGGCCTCGCGGCGTCTGGAGTGGATGTGCTGCGCCTCGGCGTGCTGCCCACCCCGGCCGTCGCCCATCTCACCGCCGCTCTCGGCGCCGACCTCGGCGTCATGCTGTCCGCCTCGCACAACGCGGCGCCGGACAACGGGATCAAGTTCCTGGCCAGGGGCGGCTTCAAGCTGTCCGACGTGGTCGAGGACGAGATCGAGCGCCGGCTCGGTGAGAACTGGTCCTTCCCCGTCGGTTCGGGGGTCGGGCGCGTACGCGACGCGTACGGCGAGGCCGACCGCTACATCTCGCACGTCCTGACCACGATGACCGCCGCGCTCGACGGCCTGCACATCGTGGTCGACTGCGCGCACGGCGCCGCCCACATGGTCGCGCCCGAGGCGCTGGTGCGTGCGGGCGCCCGGGTCGAGGCCATCGGCGCCAGACCCGACGGGCTCAACATCAACGCCGGGCACGGCTCCACCCACCTGGACAAGCTCCAGCAGGTGGTCGTGTCCAGAGGCGCCGACCTGGGCGTGGCCTACGACGGCGACGCCGACCGCTGCCTGGCGGTCGACCACACGGGCACGGTCGTCGACGGCGACCAGATCATGGCGGTGCTCGCCGCCGCCATGCACGGCGACGGCCAGCTGGCCAAGGACACCGTGGTCGCGACCGTCATGTCCAACCTGGGCTTCAAGCTGGCGATGCGCGAGACCGGCATCACCGTGATCGAGACCGCGGTCGGCGACCGCTACGTCCTCGAACGCATGAAGTCCGAGGGGTTCAACCTGGGCGGCGAGCAGTCCGGCCACGTCATCCTGCTCGACCACGCCACCACGGGCGACGGCCTGCTCACCTCGCTGCACCTGCTGGGCGTGGTGGCCAAGTCGGGCGTCCCGCTGAAGGAGCTGGCCTCGGTGATGACCCCGCTGCCGCAGATCCTGATCAACGTCAAGGACGTCGACAAGGGCAAGGCGTCGGTGCCCGAGCTCATCGCCGCCGTGGCCGAGGCCGAGGCGGAGCTGGGGGAGACCGGCCGGGTGCTGATCCGGCCGAGCGGCACCGAGCCCATGATCCGGGTGATGGTGGAGGCCGCCTCCGAGGAGCACGCCAACCAGGTGGCGGGCCGCCTGGCCGACGTGGTCCGTACGGCCTGCGCCTCCTGACGCGCCTGGGCGGGTACGGCCGCGCGCCGTACCCGCCGGGCCGCTACTCGTCGCCGGTGAGGGCGAACACCCGCAGCCTGCGGCCGGCCCAGAAGACCGCGCCCACGGTCACGACGACCAGCGCCGGCACGGCGAAGCCCATCGCGACCTTCGCCCCCAGGAAGGGCGAGTCGGAGATCTGGTCGGCGATGGCCATGGCCCACTCCTGGATGGAGAACTTGCCCGCCCCCTCGATGACGCTCACCACGGTGACCTCCCAGACGAGGGCGTAGATGACGCCGATCGTGACCGCGTGCTTGGTCACGACCCCGAGGAGCAGGAAGAGCCCGGCGTAGGCGATGCCGGCGATCAGGGCGCCGAGGGCGAAGCCGGCCGCGATGCCGTCCTCGCCGCCCACCAGGATCCAGGCCGCCACGTACGTCGGCAGGGCCCCGAACACGGCCATGAGCGAGGCCGCCACCCCGAACTTGGTCAGGGCGATCACGGGCCTGGAGATGGGCTTGGACATCAGGTGGATGACGGTGCCGTCGTCGATCTCCGGCGCGATGACGCCGGTGCCCGCGATGACCCCCAGGAGCGGCAGCATCGCCTTGATGGCGAAGTCCTTCATCAGGTCCACGGCCAGCTTCTGGTCGGCGCCGGTCGCCACGCGCAGCAGCACGGCCAGGGCGATCAGGGCCAGCGGGAGCAGCAGGAGCAGGATGATGCGGCGACGCCCGAGCAGTGAGCGGTACGTGATGCCCGCGACCACGGTGTTCATTCAGGTGCTCCTGTTGATCAGGTAGGCGAAGACGCTCTCCAGGTCCTCGTCGGCGGGGGAGACCTGGTGCAGGCGCACACCCTCGTCGCGGGCGACGCGGGGGAGCAGCCGGGCGAAGCGCCGCAACTCGGTCGCCTGGACCTCCAGGCCGTCCGGGCGGAGCGTGATGCCGCCGGCGGACTCGTCGCGGATCAGGGCCGCGGCGAGCTTCCTGTCGTCGCTGGACCGGATGACGAACAGGTGGGGCCGGTCGGTCATCAGGCGTCTGATCTCGCGGAAGTTGCCCGAGGCGGCGTGCCGGCCCGACACCAGGACCTCGATGTGCTGGGCGACCCGCTCGACCTCCTCCAGGATGTGCGAGCTGAACAGGATCGTCTTGCCCGCGGTGCCCATGGCGCGGATGAGGTCCATCAGGTGCAGGCGCTGGCGCGGGTCCATGCCGTTGAACGGCTCGTCGAGCAGCAGGACGGCCGGGTCGTGGACGAGGGCGGCGGCCACCTTGACCCGCTGGCGCATGCCCTTGGAGTACGTCTCCACCCGGCGGTCCTTCGGCTCCTCCATCTCGACCGTGGCCAGGGCCTTGCGGGCGGCCTCGACGGGGTCGGGGAGGCCGTGCAGGCGGGCGGCGGACAGGACGAACTGCCAGCCGGTGAGGAACCCGTACACGCCCTCGCGTTCCGGGACCAGACCGATATTTCGGTAGATGTGGTGGTTCTTCCAGACCTGGGTGCCGTCCAGCGTGACCGAGCCGCCGGACGGCGCCAGGAACCCGGCCATCATGTGCAGCAACGTCGACTTGCCCGCGCCGTTGGGCCCGAGCAGGCCGGTGACGCCGGGACCGATCGTCATGGTCACGTCGTTGACCGCCACCACGTTGCCGTACCAGCGGGACACCTGGGAGAGCTCGATCCTCATCGCGAGGCCGCCTTCCTGTAGCGCAGCGCGAGAGCAGCCAGGCCGACGCCGATCAGCACCACCAGGATCGCCGCCGAGGCGGGACCGTTCGGGTACGGGCCGTCGGCGTGGGACGGGGTGCCGAACAGCCACGACTGCACCGAGTCGACCAGCCAGAACGGGTTCATCAACCAGGCCCAGGCGGCCCCCGACTCGTTCCCGGTGTTGAGCATCGTGCCGTAAAGCAGCGGCACCGACGCCGAGGACAGCAGGTAGACCGTGATCACCGAGGCCACCCCCAGCCCGCGCCGCGGCGTGAACGAGGCGAGGGCCAGGCCGAACGCCGACAGCAGCAGCGCCAGCACCAGCGCCATGAGCAGCGCGCCGACGTACTCGCCGGTGGCGGGCGGCCCCGGCATGTCCACGACCAGCTCGCCGATCCACAGCAGCGTCAGCGGTCCGCCGACCAGCAGGAACAGCGCGGCGGTCATCGCGATCACCTTGGCGGTCACGTACTGGAAGACCGAGATCGGCCGCGACAGGTACAGGGGCAGCACGCGGTGGCGCAGGTCGGGGGCGACGACCGTGGGGGCCTGGGAGGCCAGGAAGATGGCCACCACGGCCTGCATGACGACGGCGTACCCGCTGTAGGGGATGCCGCGCTGCTTGGCCAGCGCCATGAACGCGATCGACACCACCATGGGCAGCAGCATGATGACGACCAGCGCGAACGGCACGATCTTGCTGCGCGCCGGACGGCCGAGGCCGAAGACGCCGCGCAGGCTGTGGACGGTGAGCGCGCGGGTGGCGTACGCGCCGCCCATGCGGGGGCCGTCGTAGTGCCGGTAGCCGATGTCGTAGATCTCAGACACTGGCCGTCTCCTCCCTGAAGACGTCCTCGATGCGGTGGCGTCCCTGTTCGAGGCGGATGAGGCACAGGTCGAGGTCGACGGCGGCGTCGCGGATGGCGTCGTAGGTCTCGGGGCCGAGCACCTTGACCACCAGCAGGCGGCCCTGCTGGGAGACGGTCTGGCCGGTCTCGGTGAGCCGCCGGGCCAGCGGCTCCAGGCCGTCCTCGACCTCGACCGTGACCGTCTGGGTGGCCTGGGTGAACTCCGAGATCGCCGACGAGCGCAGCAGGCGGCCGCCGTCGATGACGATCACATGGTCGCAGACGCGTTCCAGCTCGCCCAGCAGGTGGGAGGTGACCAGCACGCTGATGCCGAACTCGGTGCCGATGCGCCTGATCAGCGTCAGCATTTCGTCGCGGCCGCGCGGGTCGAGCCCGTTGGTGGGCTCGTCGAGGAAGACGAGCTTGGGGTCGTGCACGAGGGCCTGGGCCAGTTTGACCCGTTGCTTCATGCCGGTGGAGTAGCCGCCGATCGGGCGGTAGCGCTCTTCGGCCAGGCCCACGTGGCGCAGCACGTCGGCGGCGCGCTCGCGGGCGGCCGTACGCGGCAGCCCGGAGATCCTGGCGAGGTGGACGACCAGCTCGGTCGCGGAGACGTCGGGAGGGAGGCATTCGTGCTCGGGCATGTAGCCGACGAGCCGGCGGATCTCGGCGCCCTGCGCGGTCACGTCGAGGTCGAGCACCCGCGCGGCGCCCTGGCTGGGCGGCAGCAGGCCGAGCAGCATCTTGATCAGTGTCGACTTGCCCGCGCCGTTCGCCCCCACCAGACCGGTGACGCCGGATCCCACGGTCACCGTGAGCCCGTCGACCGCGGTGACGGTGGGGAAGCGTTTGGTCAGCCCCTCGGTGGCGAGGATGTGCATGTGGCGGACCCTACCCGTCGCGGGGTGGGCGTGGCCTCGTTCACACGGATGAACGCTGTCCTACTTGAGGCCAGAATTTCCGCTGGACCATGAGCGTGGCCGTGCCCGAGATGACCATCCCGAGGATGTTCACCGCGAGCTGCGAGACCGACCCCGCGACCTCGGCCCAGTCGCCGAGCCCCAGCGCGACGGCGAGGTAGCCGGCCGCCGGGACCGTGGTGACCGAGATGAACACGCCGATCAGCGCCGAGGACTTGCCCGCCGTCACCGACAGGACGCCCGCCGCCCCCGCCAGCAGCGCCACGATGAACGACCATTTGTCGGGCTTGACGATGAACTGCACCTCGGCGTTCGCCTTCAGGTTGCCGATGTCGATCCAGCCGAACCACTTGGAGACGAGCGCGCAGGCGAAGGTGACGGCGATGGCGGCCGTGAAGCCGATGACCAGCGTCCGGAGGGCGGTGGTGATCAGACGTCCGCGCCGGCCCAGCAGGCCGAAGCAGATGGCGGCGATCGCGCCGAACTCCGGGCCGAGCACCATCGCGCCGACGATCAGGATGGGCGAGTTCTGCAGCACGCCGATGCCCGCGAGCTGCGTCGCGATGGCGAGGAAGGCCAGGTAGGCCCAGGTGATGCGGGACTCGCTGGAGACCTTGTGGGCCAGCTCCTCCCACACCACCGCGTCGTCGGGATCGCCGGGAGCCTCCTCGACCGCCGCCGTGGCCGCCCTGGACAGCGACAGGTCCACCTGCTCGATGGCGATCGAGCCGACGTCCTCCAGCCACTTGAGCCGGCTGATCACCTCGTTGGCCGCCTCGCGGGCGGAGTCGCAGAGGACGACGTCGCCCGCCGGCTCGCGGGCGGCGCCCGGCAGGACGACGATGTTGGTGACGCCCGTGCACTCCTGAAGCAGCTCGACGGCCTCGTCGGTGCGGTCGGGAGGGATGATCAGTCGCAGATGCAGCACTCCGCCATTGTTGTCCATCGGACATTGACGTCGCGTTGACCGGCGTACGCGAGGCTGCCTCACATGATTCGCTTCAGATGCCACGATCATGGTGAGGACTGCTGGTTCGCCGACATCGACGACCAGGAGTGCGCGGGCCGGTTCGCCGCCTACGTCTTCGACGAGGTGTTCAGGTCCGGCGAAGCCGTACCCGCCTGACCGCGTGGTCGGCGCCCTTCTTCAGGACGAGATCGGCCCGGCCCCTGGTGGGGGCGATGTTCTCGACCAGGTTGCGCTCGTTGATGTCGCGCCACACGTTGACCGCGAACTCCGTGGCCTGCTCGTAGGTGAGCTCGGCGATGTACTTGAAGTAGGACTTGGGGTCCTCGAAGGCGGTGCGGCGCAGCTTGTGGAAGCGTTCGACGTACCAGGTGCGGATGTCCTCGACCTTGGCGTCCACGTAGATAGAGAAGTCGAAGTAGTCGTTGACGGCCAGGGACGTGGGCGGGGCGGGCTGGAGGACGTTCAGGCCCTCGATGATCAAGATGTCTGGATTTTTCACGACCTGGCGGGCGCCGGGGACGATGTCGTACTCCAGATGGCTGTAGACGGGCGCGTACACCTCGGGGGCGCCCGCCTTGACCTCCGCCACGAACCTGACCAGCGCGCGCCGGTCGTAGCTCTCCGGGAAGCCCTTGCGCTGCATGATGCCCTTGGCCTCCAGCACCGCGTTGGGGTAGAGGAAGCTGTCGGTGGTGATCAACTCCACGTGCGGGTGCTCGGGCCAGCGGGCCAGCAGGGTGTGCAGGAGCCGCGCCGTGGTCGACTTGCCGACCGCGACGCTGCCGGCGATGCCCAGGATGTACGGGAGACGCGTCCCCGCGTCCCCGAGGAAGGCGCTCAGCACGCTGCTGCGCTGCTTGGACCCGGTGAAGTGCAGGTTCAGCAGCCGGGTCAGGGGGAGGTAGATGTCGGTGACCTCGGTCAGGTCGATGGGGTCATCGACGCCGCGAAGGTCCTCCAGCTCGTCTGCGGTGAGAGTCAAGGGCGTGTTCTTGCGGAGCTCGCTCCACTGCTCCCTGCTCAGTTCCACGTAGCCGTTGTTCACCTAGGCAGCGTAGCGATGGGGGACAAATGCGATCATGGGCGGGTGCGGCGCGGCGGCCGTCCACAGCCTGTGGATAAAAACGTGGGATTACCAAAGCATGATTCCGGGAAGGAAGACCGGTTCTGACGATCCGGGCATGCCGGAACCGGCAGGCGGCTACCGTTCCGGACGTATCCTCCGGGAGGTCTTGTGGATCGTCGCCGCTTCCTCGCCGGCGTGGTCGCCGTCGCCGGGCCCTTCGCCGGGGTCGCCTGCGCCGGGGCCCGCGGCGGCGTCCGTCCCGCGGCCGGCTACGGGCCGCTGAAGCCGGTCGCCGACCTGCGCGACGGCAAGGTACGCCTGCACCTCCCCGACGGTTTCCGCTACCGCTCGTTCAGCGCCGCGGGCGAGAAGTTCTCCGACGGGAGCACGGTCCCCGGCCGGCACGACGGCATGGCGGCCTTCGCCGGCCCCAAGGGCGGCACGATCCTCGTACGCAACCACGAGGTCGCCGGCCCGGTCGGCGCGTTCGGCGACAAGGACGCCGCCTACGACCCCATGGCGGGCGGCGGCACCTCGACCCTGCACGTCACCGGCCACGGCGAGGTGCTCAGGAGCGGCCCCTCGCTCAACGGCACCATGATGAACTGCTCCGGCGGCCCGATGCCCTGGCGGGCCTGGGTGAGCTGCGAGGAGACGGTCAACGGCCCCGACGTGGGCAACGACCCGTCCGGCGGCGACAACAGCAGGCTCACGCGCCGGCACGGCTACCTGTTCGAGGTGCCGGTCGACGGGGTCGCGAGCGCGCGACCGATCAGGTCGGCCGGCCGCTTCCCGCACGAGTCGGCCGCCTTCGACCCCTCCACCGGCGCCGTCTACCTCACCGAGGACAACTTCTCCTTCCCCTCCGGCTTCTACCGTTACCTGCCGCCCAGGCACCCGATGCGGGAGGGCCGGCTGCTCGACGGCGGCAGGCTCCAGATGCTCGCCGTCGACGGGGTGAAGCGCGCCGACCTGTCGCGCGGGCAGCGGGCGGGGGCCTCCTACGCCACACGCTGGGTGGACATCGACGACCCCGACCCGCGCTTCACCGGCAGGCCGCCGTACGAGGAGGCGGTCCAGGCGGTGGGGCGGCAGGGGCGCGCGGAGGGCGCGGCGATCTTCGCCAGACTGGAGGGCGCGGTGTTCCACCAGGGCGTCGTGTACTTCGTCTCCACCCAGGGCGGGGCGACCGCGCCGGGTGACCCGCCGCCTTCCGGGTTCGGCGACGGGCGGGGGCAGGTGTGGGCGTACGAGACGTGGAGCGGGCGGCTCAGGCTCGTCCACGAGTCGCCGCGCTCGTCGGTGCTCGACCTGCCCGACAACGTGACCGTCAGCCGGCGCGGCACGCTGGTGCTCTGCGAGGACGGCGACGGCGACAACTACCTGCGCGGCCTCACCAGGACGGGCGAGATCTTCGATTTCTGCCGCCTCCACCCGATCCCGGATGATCCGGGCGCCGAGTTCGCCGGCTCGACGTTCGGGCCGGGCGGGCTGACGCTCTTCGTGAACGTCCAGGCCAAGCGGGGGCGCTCGTTCGCCATCTGGGGGCCGTGGGAACGCGGCCTGTTCTGAGTAGCCTGGGACGATGATCCTGGGTATCGGAGTGGACATCGTCGACATCGCCCGCTTCGAGGCGGCTCTCGAACGTACACCGCAGCTGCGCGAGCGGCTGTTCACCGACATCGAGCGGCCCCTGCCGACGCATTCGCTGGCCGCCAGGTTCGCCGCCAAGGAGGCGGTGGCCAAGGCGCTCGGCGCGCCCAGGGGGCTCGGTCACCTGGAGGCCGAGGTGCGCTGCGACGAGCTGGGCAAGCCGGAGCTGCACGTGTCGGGCAAGGTCGCCGACGTGGCGTACGGCCTTGGGGTCAAGCGCTGGCACCTGTCGCTCAGCCATGACGGGGGCGTCGCCGTGGCCTACGTGATCGCGGAGGGATAACTTCGGATCATGCGCGCGAGGCAGTGCCGTCCCGTGGAGGAGCGGCGGGAGCGAAGCGACCGGAGCGGGGGAAGGCGGCACATGGCGGCCGGGCAGCCGAACGGGGTGAGGCCATGAAGACCGCCTACACCGCCGACCAGATCCGGGGCGCCGAGCGCACGCTGATGGCGCGCCTGCCCGAGGGCGCCCTCATGCAGCGGGCCGCCCACGGCCTGGCCGCCGCCTGCGCCGACCTGCTGGGCCGGGTGTACGGCGCCCGCGTCGTGCTCCTGGTCGGCAGCGGCGACAACGGCGGCGACGCCCTCTACGCCGGCGAACGCCTGGCCCGCCGGGGAGCCCGTGTGGCGGCGATCTTGGCCGGCTCCAGGACGCACGAGGCCGGCCTGCGCGCCTTCCTGCACGCCGGAGGACGCGTCGCCGGCCAGGACGCCGTCGCGGACGCCGACCTGATCGTGGACGGGCTGGTCGGCATCGGCGCCACGGGCGCGCTGCGCGAGCCGTACGCCCGGCTGGCCGAGGAGGCGAACGCGGCCCACGGCACGATCGTCGCGGTCGACGTGCCGAGCGGCGTCGAGGCGAGCACCGGGCAGGTCGCGGGCGCGGCGGTGCGGGCGCGGGTCACGGTGACGATGGGGGCGTACAAGACGGGCCTGCTGGTCGATCCCGGGGCCGCGCACACGGGCAGGGTCGAGCTGGTCGACATCGGGCTGGGCCCCTTCCTGCCCGATCCGGACGTGGCGGCGCCGACCCGCGCGGACGTGGAGGACCTGCTGCCCAGGCCCGGCAACGAGTCCGACAAATACCGCAGAGGCGTGCTCGGGGTGGCCGCGGGCAGCGACCTGTACACCGGCGCGGCCGTGCTGGCCGTGGGCGGCGCGCTGCGGGCGGGCGCGGGCATGGTCCGCTACGCGGGCACCCACGAGCCGGTCCAGCAGGTGCGCGCGCACTGGCCGGAAGCGGTGATCACCCCGCTCGACCGGCCGTCCATCGAGGACGTCGGCCGCGTCCAGGCGTGGCTGCTCGGCCCGGGGCTCGGCACCGGCGACTGGGCGCACGAGCTGGCCGCCCGCGTGCTGGCCTCCGACGTCCCCGTGCTGATCGACGCCGACGGGCTCACGCTGGTGGCCCGCGACCGGTCGTTGCTGCGCCGGCGGGCGCCCGTGCTGATCACGCCGCACGCGGGCGAGCTGTCGCGGCTGATCGGCGTGAGCCGCGAGGACATCGAGGCCGCCCGGCTGGAGCACGCCCGCCGGGCCGCCGCCGAGCTGGGCGTGACCGTGCTGCTCAAGGGCTCGACCACGGTGGTGGCCGAGGAGGCCAGGCCGGTCCGCGTCAACGAGACGGGCACCTCCTGGCTGGCCACCGGGGGCACCGGCGACGTGCTGTCGGGCGTGGCGGGCGCGCTGCTGGCCCAGGGGCTGTGCTGTTACGACGCGGGCTCCGTCGGCGCGTACGTGCACGGGCTGGCCGGACGGCTGGCCGCCCGTGGCGCCCCGCTCACCGCCGCCGGGGTGGCGGCGGCCGTCCCGGAGGCGATCCGCTCCGTCCACGGCGAACCCCGCCCCTGAGCGGCGCGAACCGCGCTCGACCACCCGTCCGAGCTGACACACTGGAGAGATGTACTCCTCGATGGCCACCCCCGCCGAGGCGCGGGTCGACCTGTCCGCGATCAGGCACAACGTGGCCCTGCTGAAGGAGCGGGCGGGCGGTGCCGAGCTGATGGGGGCCGTCAAGGCCGACGCCTACGGCCACGGGCTGGTGCCCTCGGCCAGGGCCGTCCTTGAGGGCGGCGCGTCCAGGCTGGGCACGGCGTTCGTCGCCGAGGCGCTGGCGCTGCGCGAAGGCGGCGTCACCGCGCCCGTCCTGGCCTGGCTGATCACCCCCGGCGAGCCCCTCGACCGGGCCGTCGCGGAGGACATCGAGCTGTCGGCGGCCCACGAGGGCGTGCTCGGCGAGATCGCCGCCGCCGCCCGCCTCGCGGGCCGCCCGGCCAAGGTCCACCTGGAGGCCGACACCGGCATGTGCAGGGGCGGCGCGCCCCTGGCCGCCTGGCCGGGCCTGCTGAGCAGGGCGCTGGAGCTGCAGGCCGAGGGCGTCGTCGAGATCGTCGGCCTGTGGTCCCACTTCGCCTGCGCCGACGTCCCCGGCCATCCGTCGGTCGGTCAGCAGGTGGAGGCGTACGAGAGTGCGCTGAAGCTGGCCGAGCAGGCGGGGGCCGCCGGGTCGTCGGTGATCAGGCACCTGTCCAACTCGGCCGCCGTCCTGACCCTGCCCGCCGCCCGCTTCGACCTGGTCAGGCCGGGCATCGCCATGTACGGCCTGAGCCCCGTGCCCGAGCTGGGCGACTTCGGGCTGCGTCCGGCCATGACCCTGACTGCCAGGATCGCGCTCGTCAAGCGGGTGCCGGAGGAATCGGGGGTCTCCTACGGCCACCTCTATGTCACCGACCGCGAGACCACCCTCGGCCTCGTGCCGCTCGGCTACGCCGACGGCATACTCCGGCACGCGACGGGAAGAGCCGAGGTGCTGGCGGGCGGGCGCCGCCGGACGGTGGCGGGCCGGGTGTGCATGGACCAGTTCGTGATCGACGTCGGCGACGACCCCTTGTCGCCGGGCGACGAGGTCGTGCTGTTCGGTCCCGGCGACGGGGGCGAGCCGACCGCCCAGGAATGGGCGGATACCCTCGGCACGATCACGCATGAGATCGTGACCAGGATCGGTTCCCGGGTGCCACGGGTCCACCAGCATGTGACGACGAGCACTCCGGAGCGGCCATGAGCGGAGAAGGATCGGGGACATGACGACGACGACAACACGGCGGCGCAGGGTCGGGATCGCCGGCGCGATCGTCGGAGCGGCGTCGGCCGGTGTCGCGGCGGCGGCGCTGGCCAAGCGCTACGCGGTCGGCCGGATCAGGCTGCGGCACGACGAGGAGGCCAGCGAGCCGTTCGGCGAGCTGCGCGGCAGGGAGCGCACGCTCGTCACCTCCGACGGGGTGGCGCTGCACGTCGAGATCGACGGCCCCGAGGACGCGCCGCTGACGATCGTGATGTGCCACGGCTACTGCCTCAACCTCGAATCGTGGCACTACCAGCGCAAGGACCTGCGCGAGAACTACCGTCTGGTGCTGTGGGACATCCGCTCCCACGGCCGTTCGCAGCGCGGCGCGGCCGACGACAGCACGATCGACCGGCTGGGCCAGGACCTCGCCGAGGTGATCGAGGAGTTCGTGCCCGGCCCGTGCGTGGTGGTCGGCCACTCGATGGGCGGCATGACGATCATGGCGCTGGCCGACAGCCACCCTGAGCTGTTCGGCGGGAAGATCCGGGCGGCCGCGCTCATCGCGACCTCGGCGGGCAAGCTGGCCGAGCTGACGCTGGGGCTGCCGGCGATGGTGTCCAAGGCCGTGCACAAGGTGGCGCCGTCCACGGTGTCGCTGCTCGGCAGGAAGGGCTCGCTGGTCGACAAGACCCGGCACGCGGGCAGCGACATCGCCTTCCTGATCACCCGCTACATGGGCTTCGGCGACTCCGCGAACGTGAGCCCGACCGTGGTCGACTTCGCCGAGTCGATGATCAGGCAGACCCCCACCGAGGTGTTCGCCGCCTTCTACCCGGCCCTGATGAACCACGACAAGCTGTCCGCGCTGCACGTCCTCGACCCGGTCCCGACCGCCATCGTCTACGGTGAGCGCGACTGGCTGACGCCGCCCGACCACAGCAGGGCCATCGCGGCGGCGCTGCCCAAGGCGCAGGTCACCGAGATCCCCGACACCTCCCACCTGATCCAGCTGGAACGCCCGGGAATCGTCAACGACGCGCTGCGCGACCTGATCAAGCGAGTGGAGTTGTAGTGCGACTGGCGACAGCGGAGGACATGCGGGCCTACGGCGCCCGCCTGGCGGCCCACCTGCGGCCCGGAGACCTGATCGTGCTGTCCGGCCCGCTCGGCGCGGGCAAGACCACGCTGGTCCAGGGCATCGCCGAAGGTCTCAAGGTACGCGGGCCGATCACCTCGCCCACCTTCGTGATCGCCAGGGTGCACCCGTCGCTGCGGCAGGGCCCGCCCCTGGTGCACGCCGACGCCTACCGGCTGGGCGGCGACCTGGAGGTCGACGACCTCGACCTCGACGCCTCGCTGGAGGAGTCGGTCACCGTGGTCGAGTGGGGCGAAGGCCTGGTCGAGGGGCTGGCCGAAGACCGGCTGGAGATCCACATCGACCGCGAGACCGGCGACGACGCCCGCCTGGTGACCCTGCGCGGGGTGGGCGACCGGTGGGCCGACACGCCGTCTGATCCGGCCTAAGGCTAAAACGTCCGTCAATTCCTGGCAAAGCTGGCACCCTTGACGTACCTGTCCGAAGACATAAATCATGATCGTTGGTCAGGGATTTGCCCAGAATTTCTGGGTATCAGGAGGGGCGACATCCACTTTTTTGGTGGATGCTGGGTGCAAGACGGCAAAGTGGGGTGCGGCGGTGCTCAGGGTCAGGCGAGTCGCGTACGCGGGTGCCATCATGGTGGTCGGGCTGACCGGGTGTGCGGCCTCGGCCGAGACCACACCGACAGCCACACCGACGGCCACAGCCACCACGTCCACCACTGCCACCACGACGGCGACGACGACGGCGACGGCCACGCCGGCCGCCAAGCGGCCGAGCATCGCGGTCCAGCTCAACCCCGACCGGGTCACCGCGGGCGAGACGTCCAAGGTGTGGATCCTGGCCAACTGCCCGGTGCCCTCCGGCGGTCCGGCCCACACCGGCACCGCGACCTCGAAGGCGTTCATCAACGGCGTCCCGCTCAACCCCGTGCCGGCCGGATCGGCCTCGCCGGCCGCGACCGGCACCCCGGCCAACGGCTCGCCCTGGGTCCGGGGTGAGGCGACGGTCTCGGGCACGGTCAAGCGCGGCTCCTACACCGTCGACGTCAAGTGCGACGGCACCAACGACGTCGGCAAGGCCACGATCAAGGTGGTCAGGGCCGAGGCCGAGCCGACCGGCGTGCCGACCAAGGCGCCCAGGGCCGGCGGCGGCGGCACCTTCGGCCGCGACGTCGACGACGAGTCCTCGATCCCGCTGGGCCCGGCCGGCGCGCTGGTCGCCCTGGTCCTCGTCGGAGGCGCGGTCGTGGTGGCCAAGCGGCGCAGCCGGGCGTGACGGATGGCACGTCCGGGTCGGGTGGTGCTCGCGGGCGCCGTCACGGGCCTGCTGCTGGTCGCCTTCGGCAAGAGCATGCAGAACTCCTCCACTCCCGCGGCGAGCGTGGTGCCCAAGAGCATCGACATCCCCTCGCTCGACCTTGAGGCCCCGCTGATGAAGCTCGGGCTGAGCAAGGACGGCGAGGTCGAGCTGCCGCCGTACGAGAAGCCGAAGATGGCCGGCTGGTACAGCGGCAGCGCGGTGCCCGGCGAGAAGGGCGCCTCGGTGATCATCGGCCACGTCGACACCAAGACCGCCCCCGCCGTGTTCTACAAGCTCAGGCAGTTGCGCAAGGGCGAGACCGTCAAGGTGGAACGCAGCGACGGCAAGGTCGTCAGCTTCAAGGTGGACGCCATCGAGCAGGTCTCCAAGGACAGCTTCCCGGCCCGCCGCGTGTACGTCGACGACGGGCTCAAGCTGGTGACCTGCGGCGGCAAGTTCGACTCCGCCAAGGGCGAATACGTCGACAACATCATCGTCTACGCCTCCAAGGCTTGATCATGGAGGTATGAGCACAGACAGCAACCCGCCGGCGTCCGGCTCCCGTGTGCCCTGGGAAGAGGTCCACCCGCTGGTGCGCGAGGCGGTCGAGGGCTTCCTCGGCGACCAGGTCGTGGAGGCCGTCACCCAGGAGGGCGGCTTCTCCCCGGCGGCCGCCGTGCGCCTGCGGACGAGCGACGGACGGCGCGTGTTCGTCAAGGCCGTCGGCCCCGAGCCCAACCCCGACAGCGTGCGCATCTACCGCTCCGAGCTCAGGAACGCCGCCGCGCTGCCCGAGTCCGTCCCCGCGCCGAAACTGCTGACGGCGTTCGAGCTGGAGGGCTGGGTGGCGCTGGTCTTCGAGGACGTCGAGGCCGTGCATCCCGCGATGCCCTGGCGGCGCGACGAGCTCGACCGGGTGCTCACGGCCGTGAAGGAGATGGCCGCCGCGCTCACCCCGTCGCCGATCGAGGCGCGCACGATCGGGGAGGTCATGGACAAGTCCTTCCGAGGCTGGCGCACCCTCCTCGCCGAGGACGCCGCCGACGATGCCGCCGGGCTCGACCCGTGGGCGGCGCGCCACCTGGCCGAGCTGGCCGAGTTGGAGTCCGGCTGGGCGACGGCGGCGGCCGGCGACACCCTGGTCCACGCCGACGTGCGGGCCGACAACGTCATGCTCACGCCCGACCGCGTCTACGTGGTCGACTGGCCGTGGGCCTGCCTGGCCGCGCCCTGGTACGACCAGGTGGCCATGCTGCCGTCGGTCGGCATGCAGGGCGGTCCCGCCCCGCACGAGCTGTTCGACGATCCCGACCCGGCGGTCACCGCGGTCATCGCGGCCATCACCGGCTACTTCGTCCGGCAGGGCCGGTTGCCGGATCCGCCGGGGCTGCCCACGCTCAGGGCGTTCCAGCGGGCGCAGGGAGTGGTCGCCCTCGACTGGCTGAAACGGCGTACCGGCTGGGTGTGACCCGTCCGGCGGGTAGGCTAAACAGTCGTGCTGGTCCTGGCCTTTGATACCGCGACGCCCGCCGTCACCGCCGCCCTCCACGACGGTGAGCGGGTGCTCGCCGAGTCCACGACGATCGACGCCCGCCGCCACGGCGAGCTGCTCGTCCCCACCATCGAACGCGTGCTGACCGAGTCGGGCGCCGCCCTGCGTGACGTGACGGCCGTCGTCGCGGGCAGCGGCCCCGGGCCCTACACGGGCCTGCGCGTCGGTCTGATGACCGCGCAGGGGCTCGCGACGACGCTCGCCGTCCCCGCGTACGGCATCTGCACCCTCGACGCGGTCGCCTACGGCAGCGGGCTCGGCGAGCCGTTCCTGGCCGCCACCGACGCCCGGCGCAAGGAGGTGTTCTGGGCGCGCTACCAGGACATGCGCACCCGGATCGACGGCCCGTTCGTCGACCGGCCCGCCGACGTGCCCGTCGAGGGCCTGCCGGTGGTGGGCGCCGGCGCCGGGCTCTACCCCGACGTCCTGGGCGGCCACGACGCCCCGCCCTACCCCTACGCGGGGGCGCTGGCCGCGCTGGCCGCCGAACGGCTGGCCGCGGGCGTGCCGCTCGACCCGCCGCGGCCCATCTACCTGCGCAGGCCCGACGCCGTGGTGCCGGGCGCGCCCAAGAGGGTGACGGCGTGAGACTCCGGCCGATGACCGAGGCCGACCTGCCGGCGGTCATGGCGATCGAGCGGGCCATGTTCCCGCTCGACGCGTGGAGCGAGGGCATGATGCGCGGCGAGCTGGCCGACATGCCGCGTTCGCGCCACTACCTGGTGGCCCTGGCCGATGATGACGAGATCGTCGCCTACAGCGGCATCGCGGTCGCGGCCGACCAGGCCGACGTGCAGACCATCGCCGTGCTGGAGAAGCACCAGGGCACCGGCATCGGCAGCGCGATGCTGACCGAGCTGCTGGCCGAGGCGCGGCGCAGGGGAGCGCGCGAGATCTTCCTGGAGGTGCGCGCCGACAACCCGCGCGCCCAGGCCGTCTACCGGCATTTCGAGTTCGAGGAGATCGGCACCCGCCGCCGCTACTACGACGACGGCACCGACGCGATCATGATGAGAAGGAAGCTGGATGGCTGACGCACCCCTGGTCCTGGGCATCGAGACGTCGTGCGACGAGACCGGCATCGGCATCGTCAGAGGCCACACGCTCCTCGCCAACACCATCGCCTCCAGCATGGACGAGCACGCCAGGTACGGCGGCGTGGTGCCCGAGGTCGCCTCCCGCGCCCATCTGGAGGCCATGACGCCCACCGTTGAGGCGGCGCTGGCCGAGGCCGGGCTCAAGTTCTCCGACATCGACGCCATCGCCGTCACCGCCGGGCCGGGCCTGGCCGGTGCGCTGCTGGTGGGCGTGGCCGCCGCCAAGTCGTACGCGCTGGGCCTGGGCGTCCCGCTCTACGGCGTCAACCACCTGGCCGCCCACGTGGCCGTCGACCAGCTCGAACACGGGCCGCTGCCCAAGCCGTGCATCGCCATGCTGGTCTCGGGCGGTCACTCCTCGCTGCTGCTGGTGCCCGACGTGGCCGAAGACGTCATCTCGCTCGGCTCGACCGTCGACGACGCGGCCGGCGAGGCGTTCGACAAGGTGGCCCGGGTGCTCGGGCTGCCCTTCCCCGGTGGCCCGCACATCGACAGGGCCGCCCGCGAGGGCTCGGGCACCGCCGTGACCTTCCCACGAGGCAAGATCGACGACGGCACGCTCGACTTCTCCTTCTCCGGGCTCAAGACCGCCGTCGCCCGCTGGGTGGAGGCGCGCGAGGCGTCCGGGCAGTCGATCCACGTGCCCGACGTGGCCGCGTCCTTCCAGGAGGCGGTGGTCGACGTGCTGACCCGCAAGGCGTTGCAGGCGTGCAAGAAGTACGACGTGCACGACCTGCTGATCGGCGGTGGCGTGGCGGCCAACTCGCGGCTGCGGGCGCTGGCCCAGGAGCGCTGCGACGCGGCGGGCGTGCGGCTGAGGGTGCCCCGGCCGGGGTTGTGCACCGACAACGGGGCCATGGTCGCCGCTCTGGGGTCCGACCTGGTGGCGGCGGGGGTCACGCCCTCGACCCTGGAGATCCCGGCGGACTCGTCGCTGCCGATCACGACGGTCCACGTCTGAGCCCTGGCGGGCCGGGAAGGCCGGCGGTGCGGCGCGGGTGTGCCACACCGCCGGGGCGGCGTCAGTCTTTCGTCCTCGTGGGCCGGAGCAGGGCCTCGGCCAGCACCAGCATGGTCTCCTCCAGCGCGGCCAGCCGCTTGGTGAGGTCGTCGGTGGCGGGTTGCACGATGCCGCTGACCGTCTCGCTCAGCTCGTCGCGGTCGGGCCTGGAACGCACCAGCTCGGTCAGCGTGTCGGCGGCGGCCGACAGGCGGTCGGCCTGCGCGCCGGCCTGCGACTGGATCAGCTCGCCGACCCGCTCGGGGATGGCCAGGGCGGCCGGTAGCTGGCTGACCTGCTGGTTCATGGCCTGGATGCGGTCGTCGACCGACTCCAGGTGCTCGCCGGCCTGATCGGCGCGGGCGGCCAGGCCGTTGAGGTGGGTGTCGAGGCCGTTGAACCGGCTGTCGAGGCCGCTGAACTGCCCGTCGAGGGTGTCGAAGCGGGTGATGAGGTGCTCCTCGGCCTCGACCAGCCGCTCGTCGATCGACTCCATCTGGTTGTCGAGCTTGTTGAAGCGGCCTTCGCTGCGGACGGCGGTCTCGGTGAGGCGCTGGTCGGTGCCCGAGGCGCGCTCGTCGAGCGAGCCCAGGCGGCCGTCGAGGGCGTCGAAGCGGTCGTCGTGGCGGACCAGGTGGCCGTCGATGGTGCCCAGGCGCTTGCCGAGGCCGCCGAGCTGGCCGTCGACCGAGGTGAGGCGCTTGTCGACGCCGCTGATGCGGCCGTCGACGCCGTCGAGCCTGGTGTCGATGTCGGCCAGGCACTCGTCGGCCGACTCCAGCCGCCCGTCGAACCCGGTGAGCCGGGTGTCCAGCCCCAGGAGCCGGCCCTCGACCCGGTCGAGCCGGGAGTCGACGCCGTCGAGCCGCCCGCTGAGCCGCAGCTCGCTCTCCCCGAGCTGGACGGCGAGGTGTCGGTCGGCCTCGTCGAGGCGGGCGGTGAGCCGCTGCTCGACGTCGGACAGCCGGCCCGTGAGCCGCTGGTCGGTCTCGTCGAGCTGGGCGGCCAGGCGCTCGTCGGCGCGGTCGAGCCGCTCGTTCAGGCGGTGGGTCAGGCGCTCGTCGGTCTCGTCGAGCCGGCCCGCCAGGCGCTTGTCGGCCTCGTCGAGGCGGGCGGCGATGTGCAGGTCGGTGTCGTCGAGCCGGCCGGTCAGCCGCTGCTCGGCCGCGTCGATCTTGACCGTCACCTGCTGCGACGTGGCCGCGACGCTCTCGGCCAGCTCGCCGACCACGCCCTCGACCCGTTCGGTACGGCCCGACAGGTCGGCCACCGACTTGTCGAGCCGGGTGAAGCGGCTGGCCGCTGCCTCCATGCTGGAGTTGAGCTGCGTCAGCTTGGCGGCGAAGTCGGTCATGCCCTGCGTGATGCCGTCGGTGGTGTCGAGCACCGTCTGCAGGCGTTTGAGCGCCTCGTCGACGGCCTCGCCCACGGTGCCCAGATCCGCCCACAGGCTCGGCAGCTCGGCCACCGGCGCGACCCGGGCGTCGACATGGCCGATCTTCTCCCCGACGGCGTCGACGTGGTCGCGCACGGCCTCGACGTGCTGGGCCAGGCCCTCCGCCCACATCGGCGGCTTGGCGGTGATGTCGTCGAGCCGCCCGCTGACCGATTCGAGGGTGCCGCTCAGACCGCCGAGCTCGCGTTCGCGCACCTCGCGCAGCAGCCACTCCATGCCTTCCAGCCGCTGGCGGATCTCGTCGAGCACGGCTCCCTGGGTGCGCTGCTCATAGACATGGTCCTGGGCGGCGCGCGCAAGGAGGTCTCGCATCCTCTCGGAGATGGCGGACTGGCCGCCTGCCTGCAGAAGGGTGGTGTGGTTGGAATGGTCCACCGAAAGGCTCCTTCGCTCGCCGACGGTCTGCCGCGCAGCGGTGGGATAGGTCCGGTTTGCAGATGAAAAGGCGAGTACGCGGGTTACCGCATAAGGGGGAGAACTCCCGCCCGTCCACCTTAGCCTTTCGATCAAGGTCCGGCAGGGCCACAGTGAAAGATCGTATTTAGCGGAAGAATGACCGCTTTGGTTTGTTCAGGCAGGTGAGATGGGGTTGCAGATGATAACCGAAGGCTTATCGAGAATGCGGGTCAGGATAATGACCACCGAGTTCTCGCCGGAAAGTCGGAGATCGGTTCGCAGGCGTTCGATGTCGACCGCCGACGCGCGTTTCTTGATGGTGACATTGCCGATCCGGCGTTCGCGCAGGGCCGCGCGGAGCTTTTTCAGCGAGAACGGCATGACCTCGTCCACCTCGTATCCGGCGGCCCAGGGGGTGTGTCTCGGCTCGTCGGCGGTGATGTAGGCGATCATGGGGTCGGCCAGGCGTCCGTCGATCATTTCGGCCACCTCGCCCACGAGGTGGGCCCGGATCGCGGCGCCGTCGGGCTCGTAGACGTAGCGGCCCATGGGGCCGACGGGGGCCTGCACGCCGGTGGCGGTCAGGGTGTGCCCGCCGGGGAGGAGGGTGGCGCGGCGGGCGAGGTCGGTGCCGTCGGCCGGACCGTTCTCTGGGCCGGTCCAGAGGGTGGCCTCCTTGACCTCGCCCTTCCAGGAGACCCATTCGGCCTCGGCGCCGTCGGGGATGAACTCGTACGGGATGCCGGGGGCGACCTTCAGGCAGGCCCGCGGAGCCCGCGCGACCAGGTCGAGCACGACCGGCCAGGGCGGTGAGTAGGCCATCGGGTCGAACGTCCGGCCCTTGCCGCTGCGGCGGGCCGGGTCGGCGAACAGTGCGTCGTACTCCTCGGGCCGGACCCGCGCCGCGTCGCCCGCGCGCACCCGCACCCGGTCGGCCAGCCCGAGCGCGTCGGCGTTGGCCGTGGCCACGGCGACGGTCAGCGGGTCGAGGTCGACGGCGTCGACCTCGCAGCCGGCGCGGGCGAGCGCCAGGAGGTCGCCGCCGATCCCGCAGCAGGCGTCGATCACCCGGGCGCCGCCCATACGGCGGGCGCGGTGGTCGGCGACCTCCCGGCGGGTGGACTGTTCCAGGCCGTGCGGGGTGAAGTACATGACCGCGGCGTCCGCGTCGAACTTCGCCCTGGCGCGCTCGCGCAGCGCCGCCTGCGTGAGCGCGGCGGAGGTGAGCGCCGCGTCGTAGGTGCGGCGCAGCCTGGTCGCCGCCGCCACCGGATCAGTCCCGGTCAGCTCGGCGGCCTCGGCGAGCGCCCGCTGCCCGTGCGGGGTCAGCAGTTCGCCGAAGGCGTCGAGATCCATGTACGCACTCCGCTCTCGGGATCGCTCACAACTCGGGACGGCTCACAGGGTGGTGTCGCCCAGGGACACCAGGAGCGTGCGCAGCAGCCCGGCCAGGGCTCCGCGCTCCTCCTCCGACAGCCCGGCGAGCAGCCGCTCCTCGTTGGCGGCGTGCAGGACGAGCATCTCGTCGGCGACCCTCTTGCCCTCGTCGGTGAGGGCGACCAGCGTCATGCGGCGGTTGCGCGGCGCGGGCCAGCGGTGGACGAGGCCGCGCCGGACCAGGTGGTCCATCCGGTTGGTGAGCGCGCCGGGGCTGACCATGGCGGAGGAGGACAGGTCCTTCATGCACATGGCGTCGGCGCCGCTGCGCAGCAGCGTGGCCAGCATGTCGAACTCCCACGCCTCCAGGCCGTGCTCGGCGAGGAAGTCCTTCACGCCGCGCTCCAGCAGGCGCGAGGCCCGTGAGACCCGGCCGATCACGCCCATCGGGGACACGTCGACGTCGGGCCGTGTCCGTGCCCACTGTCCGAGTATCGCGTCGACCGCGTCATCCACGGGGATCACCCTACCAAAGCTTCGACGTTGAAATGTTCGGGGTCGTGCGGTAGTGTCCACGACGTCGAAATGTTCAACATGGAAATGTTCGAGGTAGGTTCATCATGAAGGTGCTGGTGCTGGGCGCGACAGGTTACATCGGCGGCGCTGTGGTCGAGCGGCTGGCCGATCAGGGGCACGAGGTGGCCGTCCTGGTGCGGCCCGCCGCCGACGGGTCCAGGCGGGTGCCGGGCGTGGCGGACGAGCGCTACGGGGACCTGGCCGACACCGCCGCGCTGGCCGCCGCGATCACCCCGGACATCGACGCGATCGTGGTCGCCGCCCAGCTCGGCGGCGACAAGGAGGCCGACCTCGCCTCGATCGGCGTGCTCGTCGCGTCGGGCCGGAAGGTCGTCTTCACCAGCGGCGTGTGGGTGCTGGGAGCCACCGCCGAGGGGCACGAGGACAGCCCGGCCGACCCGATTCCGCTCGTGGCGTACCGGCACGAGATCGAGCGGCTGGTCACCGACGGCGGCGGCTCGGTGATCCGGCCCGCCGTCGTCCACGGGCGCGGCGGTGGCATCCCCGCCCTGATGCGCGCGCAGGCCGCCGAGCGTGGCGCCGGCGTGTACGTCACCGCCGGCGGCGAGCCGCACACCTGGACGTTCGTGCACGTCGACGACCTGGCCGACCTCGTCGTCGCCGTCCTGGAGAGGGGCGGCGCCCGCGTCTACCACGGCATCAGCGAGGAGGCCGTGTCCGTCGCCGACGTGGCCGAGGCGGCGGCTCGGTCCGCGGGCGTCAAGCCGCAGGCCGAGCCCTGGCCGGTGGCCGAGGCGGCCCAGGTGCTGGGGGAAGGCTTCGCCGAGGCCCTGGCGCTCGGCCAGCGCGTCAGCGCGACACGCACGCGCGCCGAGCTCGGCTGGAACCCCTCCCGGCCCGGTGTCGTCGCCGATCTGGTGGAGGGCTCCTACGTCTGATCGCTGTGAGCAGACGCGTTCGTGTTGACTGTCAAGGCCCTCTTGCATATGTTTCCTGTTGGCACTCTCACCTTGAGAGTGCCAACGTGCGACGAGGCAGGTCTGACACCCGCGACGGCAGGCCCCGCTGGTCGCCTCTTCTAGATCATTCAAATCTGAAGGGGAGGTCCGATCGTGACGACCGCCACCAAGGTTCCCGTTAAGCCGCTCGGCGACCGCATTGTGGTTCAGCCGCTTGAGGCAGAGCAGACCACCGCTTCCGGTCTGGTCATCCCGGACACCGCCAAGGAGAAGCCGCAGGAGGGCAAGGTCCTCGCGGTGGGCCCCGGCAACTGGGATGAGGACGGCGACAAGCGCATTCCGCTCGACGTCTCCGAGGGCGACGTCGTCCTCTACAGCAAGTACGGCGGCACCGAGGTCAAGTACGGCGGCGAGGAGTACCTCGTGCTCTCCGCCCGCGACGTTCTCGCGATCATCGAGAAGTAGGCCGGTTGTGTCGAGCCCCGGGCGCTCTTGAGGGCCCGGGGCTTTCGACGCCAGGAGAGGACTTTCAGCATGGCGAAGATCCTGCAGTTCGACGAGGACGCCCGCCGCGCGCTTGAGCGCGGTGTCAACGCCCTCGCGGACGCCGTGAAGGTAACCCTCGGCCCGCGTGGCCGTAACGTCGTCATCGACAAGAAGTTCGGTGCGCCGACGATCACGAACGACGGTGTGACCATCGCTCGTGAGATCGAGCTGGAGGAGCGCTACGAGAACCTCGGCGCCCAGCTCGCCAAGGAAGTAGCCACCAAGACCAACGACATCGCGGGCGACGGCACCACCACCGCCACCGTGCTGGCCCAGGCCATGGTCCGCGAGGGCCTGCGCAACGTGGCCGCCGGCGCCTCGCCGCTGTCGCTCAAGCGTGGCATCGACAAGGCCGCCAAGGAGATCAGCGACCGGCTGCTGGCCAGCGCTCGCGAGGTGGGCGACAAGAAGGAGATCGCCAACGTCGCCACCATCTCCGCCCAGGACGCCAAGATCGGCGAGCTGATCGCCGAGGCGTTCGACAAGGTGGGCAAGGACGGTGTCCTCACCGTCGAAGAGTCCAACGCCATGGGCATGGAGCTCGAGTTCACCGAGGGCATGCAGTTCGACAAGGGCTACCTGTCGGCCTACATGGTGACCGACCCCGAGCGCATGGAGTCCGTCCTGGAGGACGCGTACATCCTGCTCACCCAGGGCAAGATCTCCTCCATCGCCGACTTCCTGCCGCTGCTGGAGAAGGTCGCCCAGACCAAGAAGCCGCTGCTCGTGGTCGCCGAGGACGTCGAGGGCGAGGCCCTGGCCGTCCTGGTCACCAACAAGATCCGCGGCACCTTCACCTCCGTGGCCGTCAAGGCCCCGGGCTTCGGTGACCGCCGCAAGGCGATGCTCCAGGACATGGCCATCCTCACCGGCGGCCAGGTCGTCAGCGAGGAGGTCGGCCTCAAGCTCGAGCACGTCGGCCTCGAGGTGCTCGGCACGGCCCGCCGCGTCGTCGTCACCAAGGACGCCACGACCATCGTCGACGGCGCCGGTGACCAGCAGGCGATCGAGGACCGCGTCAAGGAGATCAAGATTGCCATCGAGCAGTCCGACTCCGACTGGGACCGCGAGAAGCTGCAGGAGCGCCTGGCCAAGCTCGCCGGCGGTGTGTGCGTGCTGCGCGTCGGCGCCGCCACCGAGGTGGAGCTGAAGGAGAAGAAGCACCGTCTCGAGGACGCGATCTCCGCGACCCGCGCCGCGATCGAGGAGGGCATCGTCTCAGGCGGTGGCTCGGCCCTCATCCACGTGGGCAAGGAGCTCGACGACCTCGGCCTGACGGGCGACGAGGCCACCGGTGTCGGCGTCGTGCGCCGCGCGCTGGTCGAGCCGGCCCGCTGGATCGCCGAGAACGCCGGCCTCGAGGGCTACGTGGTGACCCACAAGGTCGCCGAGCTGCCCGCCGGCCAGGGCCTCAACGCCGCCACCGGCGAGTACGTCGACCTGGTCGCCCAGGGCGTCATCGACCCCGTCAAGGTGACGCGGTCCGCGGTGCAGAACGCGGCTTCGATCGCGGGCATGCTCCTGACGACCGAGGCGCTCGTGGTGGACAAGCCCGAGGAGGAGGCTTCGGCCGCCGGCCAGGGCCACGGCCACGGCCACGGTCACTGACCCGCCTGGTTCCCCCGCGCCTGTACGGCCCGCACCGGTTCCCTCCGGTGCGGGCCGTCGGCTTTCCCGCCCCCGTCTGATTCCTCTGAACGCGGCCCGTCGGCTTCCGGGCCGTTCCTCATGCTCCGGTGCGGGGTGTCGGCCTTCCCGGCCCGTGCCGGCCCTTCCGGGGCTTCTGGGGCAGCCCGGAGGGGTTCGGGTGGGGCCGGAAATACGGTTGGGGCTCCTGGTGGCTGAGGGCATGCGGTGAGGAAAGTGAGGGAAGAGGTGGATTATTGGAGTAAACCGGGAGTGGAGGTTAAGCGTCGGGGGCTGGCAATTGTCGTGCATTTCGGGTTATCAGGTGAAATATTATGTCAGCTCTTAAGGCTTAGTGTGGTCATTCGATTACTGGTAGTTATCGCCGCTTCAATGTGACCAATCCGTAGCCGTTCGCCATGGGGACAGGCCGGATCAGTGCGGGCATCATGCCTATCGTGAGCGAGGGAAGCGTCGCCGACGCCAAAATTGGGGTAAGGCTCGCGTCGAGACTTCCGGCACGAACGGATGACTCCGACCTAAGGGAACTGACGAGCCTCGCCGTGCAGGGAGATCGCAGTGCGATCGAATCTCTGCTCGGGGAGTTGCGTCCCATGGTGGTGCGGTATTGCCGCGCCAGGCTGGGCAGGGTTTCAGGGCAATATCACATTGCCGATGACGTAGCCCAGGAGGTGTGCATCGCGGTGTTGTCCGCGTTGCCGCGATACCGGGACATGGGGCGCCCTTTCGCGTCCTTCGTGTTCGGGATCGCCTCGCACAAGGTGGCCGACGCGCTGCGCAGCTCGGTGCGCTCGGCCGTGCCCACCCAGGACCTGCCTGACGGGCCCGACGACGGCCCGGGGCCCGAGGAGACGGTGGTCCGCTACATCGAGGTCGAGCACGCGCGCAGGCTGCTGGCCAGGCTGCCCGACAACCAGCGGGAGTTGCTGCTGTTGCGGGTGGTGTCGGGCCTGTCCGCCGAGGAGACCGGTAATGTACTCGGTATGTCACCAGGTGCGGTCCGCGTAGCCCAGCATCGGGCGCTGGCCAGGTTGCGGCAGATGGCCGAGCTGGAGTCGGCTTGACGCCGGAGGACGACGAGCTCCATGCGCTCCTCGAGGCCGACGACCTGCGTAAGACCGACGAGCTGCTCGACGCGGTCGCACAGGGCCGGGCGCGTGACTCGTCCGACCCTGCGGTGCGGTTGCTGGGCGCGCTACTGGACGATGTCTCGGAAGTCGATCAGCGGCGCTCCTCCGTGTCGATGACGCCGTCGACGTAGCCTCGGGCGTACTCCCAGCTGACGTAGTCGGCGGGGTCGGGGTGGAAGGCCGGCTCGTGCACCTGCGGCTGGCCTTTCTCGATCATCTGGCGAAGGTTGCCGCGCAGCAGCTCCCAGTCGAAGAAGTGCTGCTCGCCGCACTCGGGGCAGTCGAGCACCAGGCCCAGCACCCCCTGCGGTTCGAGCAGGGAGCGAAAGACCTCGACGTCTGCCAGGTCGGTGATGGCCTCGTCGCGCTCGGCCGCGGTGAGTGGCTCGGCGTCGTCGAGAGCGCCCATCGCCGAGGACGGGTCGTTCGGGTCGTCCGCGAACGGGTCGCGGGGGACGTCTTCCAGCACCTTCCCACCATATGACCGAAGCGGCCCCGGCGGAGAGTATTAGCTGAGCCATCCCCGTCTGGCGGCCTCCACGCCGGCGTGGAAGCGCGACTGCGCGCCCAGCTCGGCCATGGCGTCGGCGAACCTCGCGCGTACGGTCCGGACCGAGACGCCGAGCTGGCGGGCGATGGAGTCGTCGCACACGCCCTGCGCGGCCAGGCGCAGCACCTGGACCATCCCGTCACCCCGGCGCCCCCACGGCAGGGGCACGGCGCGGCCCCACAGCTCGTGGAACAGCGAGCGCAGCACGCCGACGACGATCGGCGTGCGCACCAGGTAGAAGTTGTAGGCGTGGTCGGGCAGGTTGCCGCCCCAGAGCGCGGGCAGGCCGGCGACCTCGGGCCCGGCCGTCATGAACCAGCTCGGCACCCGGTCGAGTGTGCGCACCTTGCCGCCGGTGTCGAGCAGGCGGGTGAGCTGCTCGCGTACGCCCGGCAGGCTCAGCGTGGAGACCGGGATGATCACCTGGACGGTAAGAAGCTGCCGTTTCTGCGCATCAATCCATGGGTCCGCAAATTTACGAACAAAATCTGCCATTGTGCGCTCGTCGGGGATTGCGGTCAACAACTCCATCGGCGGCGATTGCACGGCTATGCCTACGACGCTCTCGTAGAGCACGTCCGCGCCGTTCACCATCTCCACCGGAAATGTTCCGCTCTGATAATCGCGACCGGCGTCGTAGTCGTGGATCAGCCCGCGGATCGAGCCGAGCGCGGAATCGATCCGCCGGCTCTCCTCGGCCAGCCGGTCGAGCCGCTCGGCGATGACCCGGCCGAGCGCCGCCGCCGGGTGCCTGGCCAGGTACTCGCCGGACTGCTCGTCGACCACCCCCAGCTTGACCAGGTCGTCGAGCTGGCGTCCGACCTTCTCGACGGGGCCGTCCATGGCCTGGGCGAGGTCGGTGCGCGTGGCTCTGTGCAGGCGCAGCAACGCCGTGTACAGGGCGGTCTGCGCCGGGTCGAGGCCCAGCGTCTCGAAGGGCTCTGCAACACGCCGAGGCTGGTTTCGCATTATGGGCGGCTCCGTCGGGGGGACACGGGCGTGCCGCGAGGATAACCCCCTGCCGCGTGCGTGTCCGGACCTTGCCCGGAATCATCGGCGGAACGTGCAACTTCGTGCAATTGCACGTTTTCACATTGCGCCGTGCCGCTGAGTGACGCAGGCTTTACCTAGCGTCGGCACCCTGAAGCGGGGCCTTGCGGCAGCCGCCATCAGGACGCGGAGGGGGGTTCGGTGGCGTGAACGCGCCGCGGGGCCTGGGTGCCGGTGGCCGGGGTATGGGGCGGATCACCGACCGTCCCATCCCCCGGCACTTTTGACGTTCCGGACGGCGAAGCCGGGAGGACGACGGACCATGGGGGTCGTCGTACTCCCGGCTTCGTTGCGTTTTGGAGGCAGGCCCTAGACTTAGGTCAATCAGCGCAGAGGTCAGGAGGGGGCCGAGGCATGTCCAAGTTCACCGAGATGGGTTTGACCTTCGACGACGTGCTGCTGGTGCCCGGCTACTCCGATCTCCAGCCAGGTGAGGCAGACACAGGGTCCCGCCTGTCACGGGACATCACGTTGTCCATCCCGCTCGTCTCCGCGGCCATGGACACCGTGACCGAGGCCCGCATGGCGGTCGCCATGGCGCGCCAGGGCGGCATCGGTATCCTTCACCGCAACCTGTCGGTCGAGGAGCAGGCCCAGCAGGTCGATCTGGTCAAGCGGTCCGAGGCCGGCATGGTGACCAACCCGGTCACCTGCAGCCCCGACGACACGCTGGCCGACGTCGAGCGGTTGTGCGCGACGTACCGGATCTCCGGGGTGCCGGTGACGGACGTGGCGGGCACGCTGGTCGGCATCGTGACCAACCGCGACATGCGTTTCGAGAGCGACCAGACCCGCCCCGTGCGCGAGGTCATGACCAAGATGCCGCTGGTCACCGCGCCGGTGGGGGTGTCGCGTGACGAGGCGTTCGCGCTGCTGCGGCAGAACAAGATCGAGAAGCTGCCCCTGGTCGACCCCGACGGCAGGCTGCGCGGCCTGATCACGGTCAAGGACTTCACCAAGAGCGAGCAGTACCCGCTGTCCACCAAGGACGCCGACGGCCGCCTGCTGGTCGGCGCGGCCGTGGGCGTGGGCGGTGACGCCGAGCTGCGGGCCAAGGCGCTGATCGAGGCCGGCGTCGACGTCGTCGTCGTCGACGTGGCCCACGGCCACTCCAAGGGGCTGGCCGACATGATCGCCAAGCTCAAGGCCAACAGCAAGGTCCAGGTCATCGGCGGCAACATCGCGACCAGGGCGGGCGCCCAGATGCTGGTCGACGCGGGCGCCGACGCGGTCAAGGTCGGCGTCGGCCCAGGCTCGATCTGCACCACCCGCGTGGTGGCCGGGGTGGGCGCGCCGCAGGTGACGGCCATCCACGAGGCGTCCAAGGCGTGCGGTCCCGCCGGGGTGCCGGTGATCGGCGACGGCGGCCTCCAGTACTCCGGCGACATCGTCAAGGCCATCGCGGCCGGCGCCGACACGGTCATGCTGGGCTCGCTGCTGGCCGGCTGCGAGGAGTCGCCGGGCGAGCTGATCTTCATCAACGGCAAGCAGTTCAAGTCGTACCGGGGCATGGGGTCGCTCGGCGCGGTGCGCAACCGCGAGCGCGGCGGCACCTCCTTCAGCAAGGACCGCTACGCGCAGGCCGACGTCGGCGGCGAGGACAAGTACATCCCCGAGGGCATCGAGGGGCAGGTGCCCTACCGCGGGCCGGTCGCGGCCGTCGCCCACCAGCTCATCGGCGGGCTGCGCCAGGGCATGTGGTACGCCGGCTGCCGCACGATCACGCAGATGCACACCGACTGCGAGCTCATGCCGATCACGGCAGCGGGCCTCAAGGAGAGCCACCCCCACGACATCCAGATGACCGTGGAAGCTCCGAACTATCACAGAAGGTAAGTTCATGACTCAGCAGGTGGAGATCGGCCGGGGCAAGACCGGGCGGAGGGCGTACGCGCTCGACGAGATCGGGCTCGTGCCCTCGCGACGCACCCGTGACCCGGAAGAGGTGTCGATCGCCTGGCAGATCGACGCCTACCGGTTCGAGCTGCCCGTCGTCGTCGCCCCCATGGACAGCGTGGTCTCGCCCGCCACCGCGATCGAGATCGGCCGGCTCGGCGGCCTGGCCCCGCTCGACCTCGAAGGGCTCTGGACGCGTTACGAGGACCCGTCCCCGCTGCTGGAGGAGTGCGCCGCCCTCGACGCCGCGGCCGCGACCCGCCGGCTCCAGGAGATCTACGACGCGCCGATCAAGGAAGAGCTGATCGGGCGCCGCATCGAGGAGATCCGGGCGTCCGGGGTGACGACGGCCGTCCGCCTGTCGCCGCAGCGCACGGTCCAGTACCACAAGGCCGTGATCGACGCCGGGGTGGACATCTTCGTCATCCGCGGCACCACCGTCTCGGCCGAGCACGTCTCGGGCCGCGCCGAGCCGCTCAACCTCAAGCAGTTCATCTACGAGCTCGACGTGCCGGTCATCGTGGGCGGCTGCGCCACGTACACCGCGGCGCTGCACCTGATGCGCACCGGCGCGGCGGGCGTGCTGGTCGGCTTCGGCGGCGGCGCCTCGCACACCACCCGCAACGTGCTGGGCGTGGCCGTGCCGATGGCCACCGCGATCTCCGACGTGGCCGCGGCCCGCCGCGACTACATGGACGAGTCCGGCGGCCGGTACGTCCACGTGATCGCCGACGGCGGCATGGGCACCTCGGGCGACATCGCCAAGGCCATCGCGTGCGGGGCCGACGCCGTCATGGTGGGCTCGCCGCTGGCCAGGGCGTCCGAGGCCCCCGGGCACGGCTTCCACTGGGGCTCCGAGGCCCACCACCCCGACCTGCCGCGCGGCCGCCGCGTGGAGTTCGGCCAGGTCGGGACGCTGGAGCAGATCCTCCACGGCCCCTCCAGCGTGGCCGACGGCTCGATGAACCTGATGGGCGCGCTCAAGCGCACGATGGCCTCCACCGGCTACTCCGACATCAAGGAGTTCCAGCGGGTCGAGGTCGTGGTCGCGCCGATCCAGCGCTGACCGACGTCCGCGACGGCTCCCGGGGGTTGCGACCTCCGGGAGCCGAGTGTTTTTCCGGCGGGCGCCGTGTCGATTCCGGGGGCCGCCGTTCGTTCAGGACATCCACAGGGACGCCCGTCACGGCGAGGTGGTTGCAGAATGTCCGACCGGGACGATCAGGTGGAACGCGCCTTCCGGGAGGAGTACGGCCGGGCGGTGGCCGTGCTCGTCCGCGCGTTCGGCGACATCGACGTCGCCGAGGAGGCGGTGCAGGAGGCGTTCGCGGTGGCGGCGCGGCAGTGGCCGCAGGCGGGCCCGCCGCCGAGCCCCGCCGGCTGGATCATCACGACCGCCAGGAACCGGGCCGTCGACCGGTTGCGCAGGGAGTCCGGCCGCCACGACAGGCACGTGCAGGCGGCGCTGCTGCACGCCCGGGACGAGCCCGCCGAGGAGGGGCCCGTGCGGGACGACCGGCTCCGGCTGATCTTCACCTGCTGCCATCCGGCGCTCGCCCCGCACGCGCGGGTGGCGCTCACGTTGCGGCTGCTCGGCGGGCTGACCACGGACGAGATCGCGCACGCGTTCCTGGTGCCGGCGGCGACCATGGCCCAGCGGCTGGTCAGGGCCAAGAACAAGATCCGGCAGGCGGGGATCCCGTACCGGGTGCCGGCGGCGGCGGATCTGCCGGACCGGCTGCGCGCGGTGCTGGCGGTCATCTATCTGATCTTCAACGAGGGGTACACGGCCAGTTCGGGCGAGCGGCTGGTCCGGGAGGACCTGTGCGCGGAGGCCGTCCGGCTCGGGCGGCTGCTTGCCGAGCTGATGCCGGACGAGCCCGAGGTGTGGGGCCTGCTGGCGCTGATGTTGCTGATCGAGGCGCGCAGGCCGGCGCGGACCGCGGGCGGGGAGCTGGTGCCGCTGGCCGAGCAGGACCGCGCGCTCTGGGACCGCGCGCTGGTCGAGGAGGGGCAGGACATCGTGCGGCGCTGCCTGGGGTGGGGGCGGCCGGGGCCGTACCAGGTGCAGGCCGCGATCAACGCCGTGCACGGCGACGCGCCGAGCGTGGGGGAGACCGACTGGGGGCAGATCGTCCAGCTTTATGACCTGCTGCTGACGTTCACGCCGGGGCCGGTCGTGGCGTTGCACCGCGCGGTGGCGGTGGCCGAGGTGGACGGGCCTGAGGCGGGGCTGACGCTGGTCGAGGGGCTGGAGGTGACAGGCTATTACCTGTTCCACGCCGTACGGGCCGACCTGCTGCGACGGCTGGGACGCGACGGGGAGGCGGCACGGGCGTACGGCGAGGCGATCGCCTGCGCGGGCAACGAGGTCGAGCGGGAGTTCCTGCGCCGCAGACGCGCGAGGTTGAGGGGGACGTGAAGGTGGACCGGGTGTGTGTGGTCACAGGGGCCAATCGGGGGATCGGGCTGGAGGTGGTCAAGCAGCTCGCGGCGGCCGGCGACACCGTCGTGCTGACCGCCAGGGACGAGCGCAAGGCCCGCGACGCCGCGGCGGGCATCCCCGGCGACGTGCTGGCGCGCCGGCTCGACGTCGCCGACGAGCGGTCGGCGGCCGGGCTGGCAAGTGAGCTGGAGTCGACTCATGGGCGGGTCGACGTGCTGGTCAACAACGCCGCCATCCATTACGACACCTGGCAGCGGGCCTGCGACGCGGACCTGGGCGTGGTGTCGGAGGCGCTGGAGACGAACCTGCTGGGCGCCTGGCGGGTCACCCTCGCACTGCTGCCGCTGTTGCGCGCCGGCGCGCACGGGCGGATCGTCAACGTCTCCAGCGAGGTCGGCTCGCTGGCCTCGATGGGGGGTGGCACGCCCGCGTACACGGTGTCGAAGACGGCGCTGAACGCGCTGACGAAGATGCTCGCGGCCGAGCTGCGCGGCGACGGCATCCTGGTCAACGCCGTCTGCCCGGGCTGGGTGGCGACCGACATGGGCGGCCCGGGCGGGCGGCCGGTCGCCGAGGGCGCGCGGAGCGTGTTGTGGGCGGCGGATCTGTCCGACGGCGGGCCGACCGGTGGGTTCTTCCGCGACGGGGTGCCGCTGCCGTGGTGATCAGCGGGTGTAGGTCATGAGGACCACACCGCCCTCGAACGGTCGGGTGCCGGTCAGGGTGAACGTGGTCGGCCGGAACGCCCCGTCGAACGCGGAGACGCCCGCTCCGGCCACCACCGGGTAGGACTTGATGATCAGCTCGTCGATCTCGGGCAGCAGGGCCGCGGCCAGCTTGCCGCCGCCGCAGAGCCAGATGTCGAGGCCGTCCTCCTGCTTCAGGCGGCGCACCAGGGCGAGCGGGTCGCTCTCGACCAGCTCGACGGCCGGATCGTCGATCTTGCCGATCGTGCTGGACACGACGTACTGGCGCAGGTGGGCGTACGGGCTGGTGATGCCGGCGTCGAGCGCCGGCTGGTAGGTGCCGCGGCCCATCAGGAGGGTGTCGAAGCGCTGGTTGGGCGCGTCGAGGCCGATCTGGGCCCTGATGTGCGTCGGCACGGTCTCGGGGACCTCGCCGTTGATGTAGCCCATCAGGGCGTCGCTCACGGGATAGAAGTCCACCTCGTGACCGGGGCCGGCGATGTAACCGTCGATGGAGACGCCGACGTAGTAGACAAGCTTGCGCATACGCAACTCCGTTTGAAGTACTATGAGTGAAGTGGTCACACCGTAGTACTACAGATGGAGTGGTGTCAACATGGTCCGACAGAACCTGGCCAGGCGGGCTGCGCTCGTCGACGCCACGATCGAGGTGCTGGCCGCCGAGGGCGCCCGCGGCCTGACCTTCCGCGCGGTCGACGCGCAGGCCGGGGTGCCGACGGGCACGGCCTCCAACTACTTCGCCAGCCGGGACGAGCTCTTCACCCAGGCCGGCGGCCGGATCTACGAGCGGCTCCAGCCGGACGCGCAGACCATCGCCGAGAGCCTGTCCGGCCCCCGCGACCGGGAGCGCGTGGTGCGGCTCATGATCGAGCTGGTCGACCGGATCTCGGCGTTCAGGCCGGGCTACCTGGCGCTGCTGGAGCTGCGACTGGAGGCCACCAGGCGGCCGGAGCTGCGGGCCGTGCTGACCGAGCGCATCCGCGCCGACGTCGAGGCCAACGTCGGCTACCACCTGGAGTCGGGGCTGCCCGGCGACGCCACCAGCGTGGAGCTGCTCTACCTGGCGATGAACTGGCTGGTGGTCGAACGGCTCACGCTGCCCGACGTGTTCGGCGAGGACAAGATCCGCGAGCTCGTACGGCAGGCGGTCGAGCGTATCCTGCCGTAGCATGGCCGATCTTGTGCACACCCATCTCCTCGACTTCGACGGAGACGTCGTCACCAAGCGCTACATCGACGGCAAGCCGGGCGCGGCCGAGCGCGAGTGGCGGGCGCTCACCCTGCTGGCCGAGCACGCGCCGGGCCTGTCACCGCGGCCGATCGCCTTCGAGGCCGGCGTCGTGCGCATGACCAGGATCGACGGCGCGCCCCTGCGCGGCCTGGCCGCCGAGGAGTCGCCCCTGGCCGCCATGGCCGCGGCGCTCACCGAGCTGTACGAGGCCGTCCCGTCGGGCGTGCTCCAGGCCGTCCCGGTACGTCCGTGGCAGATCGAGGCGGTCAGCGACTGGGTCAGGGAACGGGCGGCCGCCTGGCGGCCCCGCGACCCGCTGGCCGACCACGCGGTCGAGGAGGGCGCGCGCTGGCTGGCGGCCTGGCGTCCCGGTGAGGCGGGGGTGCGGCCGGCGTTCGGGGCGGGGGACGGCAACCTGGCGAACTTCCTGTGGGACGGCGTCCGCGTGCGCATCGTCGACTTCGAGGACTCCGGCCGTAGCGACCTGGCCCACGAGCTGGCCGAGCTGTCCGAGCACGTCTCGATGTGGGTGGACGGCGAGGTGGAGATCGCCCGCCGGTTCGAGCTGAGCGGGCCGGAGGAACGCCGGCTGCGCGACTGCCGCAAGCTGCAGAGCCTGGTCTGGCTGTTCCTGCTCTCGCACGACAGCCCGCGCAATCCCCCCGGCACCTTCGCTCGTCAGGTCGAGAGGGTGCTGCGATCATTGGGCGCATGAGACTGGCGCAGGAGGCCGACAGGGCCGCCGTCGAACAACTCGTCCACGACGCCTACCAGCCCTGGGCCGAGATCATCGGCACGCGGCCGCTGCCCATGGAGGCCGACTACCCGGCCCTCATCGCCGCGGGCCGGGTGCACGTCACCGACGGCCTCGAAGGGCTCGTCGTGCTCATCCCCGAGGAGGGCGCGCTGCTGGTCGACAACGTCGCGGTCCGGCCCGACCTGCACGGCAGGGGCATCGGCCGCGGCCTGCTGGCCTACGCCGAGCAGGAGGCCGCCCGGCTCGGCCTGCCCGCCCTGCGCCTCTACACCAACGTCAAGATGGCCTCGAACATCGCGCTCTACACCTCGCTCGGCTACGTCGAGACCGGCCGGGTCGATCTCGAAGGCCGCTCGGCCGTGCGGATGCGCAAGGAGCTCAGCCGGTGAGCACGCCCAGCAGGTGACTCACCTCGCGGGCCACGGCGTCGCGGCCCGCGTTGAGGTATTTGCGGGAGTCGACCACCCGCTCGTCGTGGGCCAGGTAGTCGCGTACGGCCCGGGTGAACGCCTTGTTCAGGTGGGTGGCGATATTGATCTTCTTCATGCCGTTGCGCACGGCCTCGCGCAGCACGTCGTCGGGCACGCCGGACGAGCCGTGCAGCACCAGCGGCACCGGCACCGCCGCCCGCAGCTCGGCGATGAGCTCCAGGTCGAGCACGGCGTCCTTGGTGGTCATGGCGTGCGAGGTGCCGACGGCCACGGCGAGCGCGTCGACGCCGGTCCTGGCGACGTAGTCGACCGCCTCGTGGGGCTTGGTGCGGGCGCCGGGCGCGTGCACGCCGTCCTTGCCGCCGACCTCGCCGAGCTCGGCCTCCACCCAGACGCCGCGCTCGTGGCACCAGGCCGCGACCTCGGCCGTGGCGGCCACGTTCTCCTCGTCGGGCAGGGCGGAGGCGTCGTACATGACCGAGCCGAGGCCCAGCGACACCGCCTCCTCCACCAGCGCGCGGTCGGTGGCGTGGTCGAGGTGGACCGCGACCGGCACCTCCGCACGGCGCGCGACGGCCAGCGCGGCCAGCGCGACGGGCTCCAGAGCGCCGTGGTAGCGCACGCAGTTCTCGCTGATCTGCAGCACGACCGGCAGGCCGAGCGCCTCCGCGCCGGCCACGATGGCGGTGGCGTGCTCCAGCTGGATCACGTTGAACGCGCCCACCCCAGCGGGGGACTGCCGGACGATGTCGCCGATTCCGGCGAGGGCCATGACGAGCTCCTTACGTGATGATGATCTGGGGGTGTATGTCGGCGTAGACCTCGCCGTCGAAGTCGCCGGCGACCGGCGCGGCGACGGCCGCCGCGCCCAGCGCCGCGGCCCGCCGCAGCCTGTCGGGCCACGGGGAGCCCTCGACCAGGCCCAGTGCCAGCCCCGCGACCAGCGAGTCGCCGGCCCCGGTCGGGTTCCCCTGGACGGTGTACGGCATCCGCGCCCGGAAGGTGCCCTCGCCCGTCACCGCGAGCAGCCCGTCGGCGCCCATGGAGACGACCACGGCCTCGGCCCCCCGCTCGCGCAGCGCGTGGGCGCCCTCCTCGGGGGTGCCGCCGGGGACGGCCCTGGCCAGCTCCTCGGCGTTGGGCTTGACGACGGACGGGCGCCCCTCCGGCGCGTGGCGCAGCGGGTCGCCGTCGGCGTCGACGATGGCCGGCACGCCCGCCCCGGCCGCGAGGGAGGCCAGGGTCGCGTAGACGTCGGCCGGCACGCCGCGGGGCAGGCTGCCGGAGATGACCACGGCCTCGGCGTCGGCCAGCAGCGACGTGTAGTGCTCCGTGAACGCCGCCAGCTCGGCCGCCGTGACCTCGGGGCCGGGCTCGTTGAACAACGTGGCGCCGCCCGGCTCGGAGACCACCAGCGTGGTGCGGGAGTCGGCGGCGACGCCGGTCAGGGCGGCGGGCAGGCCGGCGGCCCGCAGGTCGTGCTCGATCGCCTGCCCGGTGGGCCCGCCCGCCAGCCCTGTGACCAGGACCTCCTGGCCGAGGGCCGCCAGCACGCGGGCCACGTTGACGCCCTTGCCGCCGGCGCGCCGGTGGACGGCGCCGACCCGGTTGACGCCGTCCCAGGTGACGGACGGGACCTCGTAGGTCACGTCGAGCGCGGCGTTGAGCGTCACGGTGATGATCATCAGGGCTCCGTGATCCAGTCGCCGTTCTTCATCACGCCGTCGACCTCCAGCTCGCCGGAGAGCACGACCAGGTCGGCGGCCTTGCCGACGGCGATCGAGCCGATCTCCTCGGCCAGGCCGAGCACCCGCGCGGGGGTCAGCGAGGCCACCTGGACCGCGTCGGGCAGCGACATGCCCAGCTCCCGCACGCCGCGGCGGAAGGCGGCGTCCATGGTGAGGGTGGAGCCCGCGATCGAGCCGCCCTCGACCAGCCTGGCCACGCCGTCGCTCACGCGCACCCGCATGGGGCCGAGCACGTAGTCGCCGTCGCCGAGGCCCGTGGCCGCCATCGCGTCGGTGATCAGTACCGTACGGCCGGGGCCGGCCACCTCGTAGGCCAGGCGCAACATCGCCGCGTGCACGTGGACGCCGTCGTTGACCAGCTCGACCGTCACCCGCTCGTCCTCCAGCAGGGCGGCGATCGGGCCGGGCGCGCGGTGGCCGAGCTGCGGCATCGCGTTGTAGAGGTGGGTGGCGACGGTGGCGCCCGCCTCGATGGCGGCGATCGCCTGGTCGTAGTCGGCGTCGCTGTGGCCGAGCGCCGCGATCAGGCCCTCGCCGACGGCCGTGCGGATCGTGTCGAGGCCGCCGGGCAGCTCGGCGGCGACGGTGACCATGCGCGCGTGCCCGCGCGCGGCCTTGACCAGCCCGGACAGCTCCTGCGGCGACGGCTCGCGCAGCAGGGAGGGGTCGTGCGCGCCGCAACGCGCCTTGGCGATGTACGGCCCCTCGAAGTGGATGCCCGCCAGCAGCCCCTCCTCGCACAGCTCGGCCAGCGAGGAGGCGGCCCTGGACAGCCCGTCGAGCGCGTCGGTGACCAGGCTGGCCATCATCGTGGTCGTGCCGTGCCGCCGGTGCAGGGCCACGGCGTCGCGCGCCTTGTCCTGGTCGCCGGTCGGGAACGACCCGCCCGCGCCGCCGTGGTTGTGGATGTCGACGAACCCGGGGACGACGTGCCGCCCCCCGAGGCTCAGGCCGGGGCTGGGCGCCGATCCGTGGCCGACATGCGTGATGCGGCCGTCTTCGATGGTCAGCCATCCTTCGTGCACCCCTTCGGGGGTCACGATCCGGGCGTCGGCGAGAGTAAGGCTCATGAAGAAAGGATCACAGATCGCGTGAGGTGCATGGGCTCGTCGGGGTTCAGCCCACGGGCGAAGGCCCGCGCGACCGCCACCCGCTGGGCGCGCACCAGCTCGGCCATGGGGTCGAGGCCGCTCTCGACGAACGTGCCGCCGGTCGCCTCGACCTGCTCGCGCAGGCCCTCGGGGGCGGTGCCGAGCATCCAGGTGACGCGGCCGGGGCCCGCGATGCTGATCGGGCCGTGCCGGTACTCCATCGCCGGGTACGCCTCCGTCCACGACCGCGACGCCTCGCGCATCTTCAGCGCGGCCTCCTGGGCCAGGCCGACCGACCAGCCGCTGCCGAGGAAGCTGAACTGCTCGGCCTCGATCAGCTCGGCGGGCAGCGGCTCGGCCAGGGCCCGCTCGGCGTCGGCGATCGCGCCCGTGAGGTCCTCGCCGAGGCTGGCGCGGAGCATGGCGAGCTGGGTGGTGGCGAAGCGGGTCTGCACGACCGAGGTCTCGTCGGCGTAGTCGAGCACGATGACCTCGTCGGCGGCCGTCATGACCGGCGTCTTCGGGTCGGCGGTGATGGCCGTGGTGCGGGCGTCCGTCCTGGACAGCAGCTCCAGGACCTCGGTCGTGGTGCCGGAGCGGGTCAGCGCGAGCACCCGGTCGTACGAGCGGCCGACCGGCGCCTCGGAGGCGGCGAACGCGTCGGTCTCGCCCTGCCCGGCCCGCTCGCGCAGCGTGGCGTAGGCCATCGCGATGAACCACGACGTGCCGCAGCCGATGACGGCCACCCGCTCGCCGGGCTGGGGCAGCGCGCCGGCGGGCACGTCGGCCACGGCACGCCGCCAGCAGGACGGCTGGGACTCGATCTCGGCTTCGGTATGGGTGGTCACCGCGTTCCTCCCCGTAGTTGTTTGTTTCTGCCTTTTTTATACAGTAAAAGCGCATCTTTGTGCAGTGGTCGCTCAGACCTGTCCGTCTGTGCCACGCTTGATCCTGTCCGGATCTCATTGGAGGCTTCGTGTCCCGCTACGATCGCTGGAACGCCATCCTGGAGCTGCTCGCGCAGGAGGGCCGGCTGTCGGTGGAGGAGGCGGCCGAGGCGCTCGACGTCTCCACCGCCACGATCCGGCGGGATCTCGACCAGCTCGCCCAGCAGCAGATGCTCATGCGCACCCGCGGCGGAGCCGTCACCCAGAGCGTCAGCTACGACCTGCCGCTGCGCTACAAGACCGCCAGGCACGCCGACGAGAAGCACCGCATCGCCGCCGCGGCGGCCGGCCTGGTCACCCCGGGGGCCGTGGTCGGCCTCAACGGCGGCACCACGACCTCCGAGCTGGCCCGCACCCTCGCCACGCTGTCCACGCTGGAGAGCGGGTTCACGATCGTCACCAACGCCCTGAACATCGCCGCCGAGCTGACCGTGCGGCAGCACGTCAAGATCGTGGTCACCGGCGGGGTGGCCAGGCAGCAGTCGTACGAGCTGATCGGGCCGCTGGCCTCGGGCGTGCTCGAACAGGTCACCCTCGACGTGGCCTTCCTCGGCGTCGACGCGATCGACGTCGACCTCGGCGCCTCGGCCCACCACGAGGGCGAGGCCAGCGTGAACAACCTGCTGATCAGCAGGGCCGCCCAGGTCGTCGTGGTGGCCGACTCCTCCAAGGTGGGCCGGCGGGCCTTCTCCCGCATCTGCCCGATCGAGCAGATCGACACGCTGGTCACCGACGCCCGGCTCTCCGACGAGCTCACCGGCCGGCTCACCGACGCGGGCGTCAAGGTCGTACGCGCCTGAATCCGTCCGGCGTTACATGGAACCGGGCGTACGGGTAGGTACTGACCGCAGACGACCCATGGGGGGATGATGACGGCTGGTAGGAGTGTGGCCCGGCTCGGGCCGGCCGAGCGCGCGGCGGCGCTGGCGGAGATGTCCGCCCAGGAGTTCGACGTGGTCGTGGTCGGCGGCGGCGTGGTGGGGGCCGGGACCGCGCTCGACGCCGCGACCAGAGGGCTCGACGTGGCCCTGCTGGAGGCCCGTGACTTCGCCTCCGGCACCTCCTCGCGCTCGTCCAAGCTCATCCACGGCGGCCTGCGCTACCTGGAGCAGCTCAACTTCGAGCTGGTGCGCGAGGCCTTGCAGGAGCGGGCCCTGCTGCTCCAGCGCCTGGCCCCGCACCTCGTCCGGCCGGTGCCGTTCCTGTTCCCGATGACCCATTTCGGGTGGGAGCGTCCATACGTGGGGGCCGGGGTGGCGCTCTACGACACGCTCGGCTTCGCCTCCGGGCTCACCCGCGGGGTGCCGGGCCATCGGCATCTGTCCAGGTCACGGGCGTTGCGGTTGGCCCCGGCGCTGAAGAAGAGCGCCTTCACCGGCGCCGTCCAGTACTGGGACGCCCAGGTCGACGACGCCCGCTACGTGATGACCATGCTGCGCACCGCCGCCACCTACGGTGCCCGGGTCGCGCCGCGTGCCCAGGTGGTCGGGTTCCTGCGGGAGGGTGAGCGGGTCACCGGCGTGCGGGCGCGCGACCTGGAGACCGGCGCGGAGTTCGACGTACGCGCCCAGCAGGTCGTCAACGCCACCGGCGTGTGGACCGACGACATCCAGGAGCTGGTCGGCGGGCGCGGCCAGATCCACGTACGGGCCTCCAAGGGCATCCACCTGCTGGTGCCGCGCGACCGCATCCACTCCAGCACCGGCGTCATCCTGCGCACGGAGAAGTCGGTGCTGTTCGTGATCCCGTGGGGCCGCCACTGGATCATCGGCACCACCGACACCGAATGGACGCTCGACAAGGGCCACCCGGCGGCCTCCCGTACCGACATCGACTACCTGCTCGACCACGTCAACGAGGTGCTGGCGGTGCCGCTGACCCGCGACGACGTCGAGGGCGTCTACGCCGGGCTGCGGCCGCTGCTGTCGGGGGAGTCCGACCAGACGTCGCAGTTGTCGCGCGAGCACGTCGTGGCGCATCCGGTGCCGGGGCTGGTGATGATCGCCGGCGGGAAGTACACGACGTACCGGGTCATGGCGCGCGACGCGGTGGACGCGGTGGCGCACGGGCTCGACCAGCGGGTGCCGCGCTCGTGCACCGACCGCGTGCCGCTGGCCGGGGCCGAGGGCTACCAGGCGCTGTGGAACTCCCGCTACCGCCTCGCCCACACCTCGGGCCTGCACGTCGCCCGGATCGAGCACCTGCTCCAGCGCTACGGCTCGCTCATCGACGAGGTGCTGGTGCTGGTCGAGGGCGATCCGTCGCTGGGCAGGCCGCTGGCCGGGGCCGACGACTACCTGCGGGCCGAGATCGTCTACGCCGCCACCCACGAGGGCGCCAGGCACCTCAACGACGTGCTGACCAGGCGGACGCACATCTCCATCGAGACCTTCCACCGCGGGCTGGCCGTGGCCCAGGAGGCCGCCGAGCTGCTGGCCGGGCCGCTCGGCTGGGACGCCGAGCAGGTCAAGCGGGAGGTGGAGTACTACACCAAGCGCGTCGAGGCCGAGCGGCGCTCGCAGGAGCAGGACTCCGACCAGGAGGCCGACGCCATCCGGCTGGGCGCGCCCGAGATCGTGCCCGTCGTCGCGCCGGAGCGCGGGTGACCGTCCCGGCGGACCGGTCACCCGCCCTCGCGAGGGGCCGCGGGGGTCAGCGCAGCGCGATCCACCCCTGACGGGCCAGCGTCGTGGCGTCGTTGACCTGGAGGCCGTCCCAGGACAGCGTCCAGAGGGCGTCGCCGATGATGATCGAACGCTGGATGCCGGGCTGGTAGGCGTAGTCCTCGGCCTGGTGCGTCGGGTGCTTGATCATGCCGAGCTTCGTCACGGCCGAGTCGTCGATCTTCAGCACCAGCGCGCCCGACTCCTTGGGGGTCATCAGCGGGATCACCGACAGGCCGGTCTTGGGCCAGTACAGGAACGCGTGCGGGTCCCACTCGGCCTCGGAGCCCGCCTCCTTCTGGAAGAGCTGCGACAGCCTGCGCGGGGCGGCCGGGTCGCTGACGTCGAACAGCGAGACCTGCGTGCCGAGCGTCCTGCCCTTGTCGCTGGCCTCCTGGCCGATGCCGATCAGCCGGCCGTCGGCGCCCGGATGCAGGTACGCCGAGTAGCCGGTGATCTTCAGCTCGCCGGTCACCTTGGGGGCGGCCGGGTCGCGCAGGTCGAGCGTGTAGAGCGGGTCCACCTGCTTGAACGTCACGCAGTAGCCCACCGGGCCGATGAACCTGACCGAGTAGATGCGCTCGCCCCGGCCGAGGCCGCCGACCTCGCCGACCTTGGCCATGGTGTCGGCGGCGAGCACGTACACGCTGCTGGCGCTGTCCTTGCCGTCGGTGGAGGTGAGGGTGGTGGCGACGCGGAGGTGGCCTTCGTACTCCGACAGCGAGTACTGGTTCAGCAGGCGGCCGGGGACCTTGCCGGAGGCCACGTACGTGGGGGCGCCGGGGGCGCCGATGTCGAACCGGTGGACCTCGGTCTCCTCGGGCGGGGCCGTCGGAGTGGGGTCGGGGGCGGGCTCGGACGTGGCGGGCGTGGCGGGCGCGGACGTGGCGGGCGTGGCGGGCGTGGCGGGGGCGCTGCTGGTGACCGCCGGTTCGGCCGGGCCGGTGGTCACGGCAGGGTCGCTCGGCGTGGGCTCGACGGCCGGGGCCCCGTCGGTGGCCGTCGGCACGGGCTCGACGGGCATCGGTTCGGTGACCACCGGGAACCACCAGCGGGGGTTGCTGGCGACGTACAGGCTCTTGCCGCTGCCGTAGACGGTGTCGCCGTCGGCGGCCAGGCTGATGGGCTCGGTGCCGGTCGCGGCGACGTCCTGGGCCAGGTCGATGGTGTGGACGGTCAGCAGCGAGGTGCCGGTGTAGTCGGCGGGGTGGCTGACCCGCTCGCACTTGACCGTGTCCTTCTTGACCGCGCCGGACCCGCTGGTGATCTCGACCGTGGGCAGCCAGGCGGTGAGCGGCGCCTGGCGTACGACGGCCTGGTTGGCCTTCTTGCGGTCGGCCTCGGTGGTGTCCGGGCTCTTGGGCTCGGGGAAGGTGATGTCGGGCTGGCTGCGGGTGACGAGCCGGACCGTGGAGCCGATCATCCGGGCGTCCACGTACGAGCCCTGCGCCCGGATCGTGCTGAGCACCTTCGGCTGCCCGGCCAGGTCGACCACGACGTAGCGGGTCTCGCCGGGCGGCGCGAAGCGCTTGAGCATGATGTCGCCGCCGCGGAACAGCACCAGCGCGCGGTCGCCGGACAGCAGCAGGTCGGCGGGGGCGAAGGTCGGCTCGTCCTTCTTGGTGAGCTTGAGCGACGCGGTGACCTTCTTGGTCGCGGTGTCGATGATCCGCAGGTTGCCGTCCACGACCGTGACGATCCGGTTGCCGTCGGTCTTGATCAGGTCGGGCTCGTCCACGCCCGCCTCGTGCACGTTCGTGGTGGAGTGCTCAGGGGTGTCGGAGGTGGTCTTCGCCCTCGCGGTGGTGGCGGTGTCCTCCATGTACATGATCTGCGGGCCGCCGAAGCCCCAGGGGCCGACGTTCTCCGCGGCGTGCTCCCGCAGGCCCGACAGCATGTCGTCGCAACTGTCGTAGGCGACCAGGCGGACGGCGTCGAGCGTGACCTTCGGCACGGGCGCCTGGCCCGTCGCCGCCGAGGTGCAGGCCGCCGTGACCGTGGCGAGGGCCGCGGCGGTCACGGCCGTACGGATCAGCGTCTTCATGACCTCCTTGACGGCTGCGCGGGCCGGATGGTTCAGGAGCCCTTGGCCGGGTTGGCGGTGAAGACCGGGCTGAAGTCCACGTCGCCGGGCACGTCGAGGATCCTGCGCAGGAGGGTGCCCTTGAAGTCGACGACCTGGATCTCGTCCTTGGTGTTGTTGTCCTGTTCCCAGCAGTAGAGGCGGCTGTCGTCGTACCAGCCGAGCACCTTGTCGCAGTCGGAGGTGAACTTGTGCGTGCGGTCGCCCGACTCGGTGTCCCACACGCAGGTGTCGCCGTCGCTGCCGTTGGGGCAGGTGGACAGGAACGACTCGCCCGAGGGGGAGAAGATGTCCTGGGTGCCGGCGGGCAGCGTGCCGATCGAGCGCACGTCGCGCGTGGCCTTGCCGGCGGCGTCGAAGAAGCGCAGGCTGCGGTTCTTCTCGGGGCCGAAGACGTTGACCACGCCCTGGCCCTCGCCGTCCCAGCCGAAGGCGGTCTTGCGGACGGCGGTGTCGTCCACCATGACGATCCTGGCCTTCTTCGTGGCGACGTCCACGATGACGAAGCCCGGGTAGGTCCAGGTCCCGCCGCTCTTCCGCTCGATGTTGAGCAGGATCTTCGAGCCGTCCTCGGACCAGCCGCGGATGCTGGCGATCAGCGGGCCGCGGACGGTCTTGATCGTGGTGCGCTCGCCCGTCTGGCGGTCGCTGACGATGATGTAGTCGTAGTTGTCGTCGGTGTACTTGCGGCCCCGGGTGGCCAGGTAGCGGCCGCCTGGGGAGACGTTCGACTCCCAGTTGCCGGCGTACTTGCGGAACGGGCCGCGCAGCGAGTCCCTGGCGTGGTCGATCCAGTCGTCCTTCTTCTTGTCGTAGATCTCGTACGAGGTCAGGACGATGGCGTCGGAGGTGTTCTCGTACAGGCCGATCGCGGCGCCGGGCAGCGCCTGGCGCGGGCCCTCCTTGGGGACGGAGACCTCGGCGACCGACGGCGCGACCGACGGCGAGACGGTCGGGAGGCTCCGGTCGGACGGCTGGGCGGACGCGGGGGGCGTGCGGCCGTCGTCGGCGGCCACGGTCCCCCTGTCGTTGGCGATGAGCACGGCGAGCCCGGCCAGCACGAGTAAGGCGACGCCCAGCGTGACCCCGATGACCAGCGGCGCCCTGCTCTTCCTGGCCGGGTGCCCGGTGTGCACGTTCGGGTGGGTGGGCTGCGCGTACGGTCCGGCCGGACGCCACTGCTGCTGCGAGTACGGCTGCGGGCCCCCCGGCACGGGCCCGGTCATCGGCCCCGGCGGCGGCCCTTGATGCGGTCCCTGGAAGGGCCCCTGCGGGGGCGTGGTCATCGGTCCGGGCCGGGGAGGCCCGGCCGGGACGGCTTCGGCGGCGGCCGCCGCGAGGATCGGCGAGTTCGCCGGCATCGGGTGCTGGAGCAGGCGCATGATCACCTGCTCGGCCGTCGGCCGCTGCGCCGGGTCCTTGGCCAGGCACGCGGCCACCACGTCACGCAGCGCGCCGTCGAGCACACCCAGGTCGGGCTGCTGGTTGAGGACCCGGTTGATCACGGCGGGCATGGTGTCGCTGCCGAACGGCGCCCGCCCCGACGCCGCGTAGACCATCGCGCTCGCCCAGGAGAACATGTCGGCCGCCGGCCCGACGGTGTGGCCCATGATCTGCTCGGGCGGCATGTACGACGGCGTGCCCACGACCATGCTGCTGATCGTCGAGGTGGCGTTGAGCGCCCGCGCGATACCGAAGTCGATCACCCGCGGACCGTCGGCGCCCAGGATGACGTTGGCGGGCTTGAAGTCGCGATGGACGATGCCGGCCTGGTGGATCGCGGCCAGCGCGGTCGCGGTGCCGATGGCCAGCCGGTGCAGCGTGGACCCGGTGCGCGGCCCCTCCTCCTGCACCACCCGCTGCAGCGACGGCCCTTCGATGAACTCGCTGACGATGAACGGCCGTTCCTGCTCGACGCCGGTGCCGAGGACGGCCGCGGTGCAGAACGGCGCCACCTGCTGGGCCACCTGGACCTCGCGCAGGAACCGTTCGACGCTCACGTCGTCGCCGGACAGGTCGGGACGCAGCCATTTGACGGCGACGTGCGTGCCGGAATGATCTTTCGCGAGGTAGACGACGCCCTGGCCGCCCTCGCCAAGCCTGCCGAGGAGATCCATGCCGGCCAGACTCGCCGGATCTCCCGGGCGTAGCGGAGCGAACGATGGCATAAGAGGATTCTGACCCCACCCCGCGAATCCGCAAAAACTACCCGCCGGTAGCCAAGCGGAATATCCTTCTGGCATGCACGTCACGTCCAGCGGCAAGACCCGGCAGATCACCGCCCCCTTCACCGGCGAGCCGCTCGCCGAGCTGCCCATTTCCACGGCCGACGACGTACGCCTGGCCTACGAGCGAGCCAGGGCCGCCCAGGCCGAGTGGGCGGCCAGGCCCGCCGCGGCGCGGGCCAGACCCTTCCTGCTGCTGCACGACGCCATCCTCGACCGCAGGGACGAGATCCTCGACATCGTCCAGGACGAGACCGGCAAGGCCCGCAAGCACGCCTTCGAGGAGGTGCTCGACGTCGCCGGGTGCAGCCTCTACTACGCGCGGCGGGCCCCCGGCCTGCTCGCGCCGCGCGGCCGCAAGGGCATCTTCCCCGGCGCCACCCGCGTGGCCGAGCTGCGCCAGCCCAAGGGCGTGGTCGCGCTGATCTCCCCGTGGAACTACCCGCTCTCCCTGGGCGTGACCGACGCCGTGCCCGCGCTGCTGGCCGGCAACGCGCTGGTGCACAAGCCGGACACCCAGACCGCCATGTCCACGTTGTGGACCATCGACCTGCTGGCCGAGCTGGGCATGCCGCGCGAGATCTGGCAGGTCGTGCTGGGCGAGCCCGCCGAGATCGGCGACGCGCTGCTCGACGACGCCGACTACGTCGCGTTCACGGGGTCGACCAGGGGCGGCAGGAAGATCGCCGAGGAGGCGGCCAAGCGGCTCATCGGCTGCTCGCTGGAGCTCGGCGGCAAGAACCCGATGGTGGTGCTCGCCGACGCCGACCTGGCGCTCGCCGTCCAGGGGGCGATCAGGGCCTGCTTCACCAACGCGGGCCAGCTCTGCCTGTCCATCGAGCGGCTGTACGTGCACGCGTCCGTGTTCGACGACTTCGCCGCGCGCCTGGTCAAGCAGGTCGGGAACCTCAAGCTCGGCGCGGGCCACGACTGGTCGATCCAGATGGGCTCGCTCACCTCGCGACGCCAGCTCGACGCGGTCAGCGCCCACGTGGACGACGCCGTGGCCAAGGGCGCGACCGTGCTGACCGGCGGGCGGGCCAGACCCGACCTCGGCCCGCTGTTCTACGAGCCGACCGTGCTCACCGGCGTGCGCGACGACATGGACCTGTGCCGCAACGAGACGTTCGGGCCGGTGGTCGCCCTCTACCCCTTCACCTCGGAGGAGGAGGCGGTCGAGCTGGCCAACGACACCATCTACGGCCTGAACGCCTCCATCTGGACCACCGACCTGGCCCGCGGCCGCGCCCTGGCCGCCCGCGTCAAGGCCGGCACGGTCAACATCAACGAGGGGTACGGCTCGGCCTACGCCTCCTACGACGCGCCCATGGGCGGCATGAAGGCGTCCGGTCTCGGCCGCCGGCACGGCGCGGAGGGCCTGCTGCGGTACACCGAGTCCAAGACCGTGGCCTCGCAGGCGTCCTGGCTGGGCTTCGAGCCGCCCTTCGACCTGACGTACGAGACGTGGGCCGACGTCCTGGCCGGCACCCTCAAGACGATGCGGAAGCTGCGGATCAAGTGACGTTCGACGTACTGGTCATCGGCTCGGGGTTCGGCGGCAGTGTCTCGGCGCTGCGGCTGAGCGAGAAGGGGTACAAGGTCGGCGTGCTGGAGGCGGGCCGCCGCTTCGACGAGTCCACGCTGCCGGCCACGTCGTGGAAGCTGCGCGACTTCCTGTGGGCGCCCTGGCTCGGCATGAAGGGCATCCAGCGCATCCACGTGCTGCGCGGCGAACGCGGCACCGGCGTGATGGTGCTGGCCGGAGCCGGGGTGGGCGGCGGCTCGCTGGTCTACGCCAACACCCTCTACGAGCCGCTCGACCCCTTCTTCCGGGACCCGCAGTGGGCCGGCATCACCGACTGGAAGTCGGAGCTGGCCCCCCACTACGACCAGGCCAAACGCATGCTCGGCGCGGTCACGAACCCCACCTTCACCCGCGCCGACGACATCATGCGCAGGGTCGCCGACAAGATGGGCGTCGGCGACACCTTCCACCTGGCCCCGGTGGGCGTCTACTTCGGCGAGGACGGCGTCGACCCGTACTTCGGCGGCGCGGGCCCTGAGCGGCGCGGCTGCATCGAGTGCGGGCAGTGCATGACGGGCTGCCGCCACGGCGCCAAGAACACGCTGGTCAAGAACTACCTCCACCTGGCCGAGCAGGCGGGGGCCCGGGTCTACCCGGAGTGCACGGTCACCTCGGTGCGTCCGCTGCCCTCCGGCGGCTACCGGGTCGTCGCCCGCCGGACCGGGTCGGCGCTGCGCCGCCGTTCGTTCACGGCCAAGCAGGTGATCTTCGCGGCCGGCACGTACGGCACCCAGCGCCTGCTGCACAAGCTGCGCGCCACCGGCGACCTGCCCCGCCTGTCACCCAGGCTCGGCACGCTGACCAGGACCAACTCCGAGGCTCTGCTCGGCTTCGAACGCACCTCGGCGGGCGGCGAGAAGCTCAACAAGGGCGTGGCCATCACCTCCTCCATCCACCCCGACGCCGAGACCCACATCGAGCCCGTGCGCTACGGCGACGGCTCCAACGCCATGGGCCTGCTCCGCACCCTGCTCGTGGACGGCGGCCAGTCCCGCTGGCGCGGCCTGCTCCGGGAGGTCGCCGCGCGGCCCATGGAGGCGCTGCGCCTGCTCGACCTGCGCCGCTGGTCGGAACGGACCGTCATCGCGCTGGTCATGCAGGCCAAGGACAACTCGATCACCATCCGGCGCACCCGCTGGGGCCTGCGGTCGGCCCGCGGCCACGGCGAGCCCAACCCGACGTGGATCCCGGCCGGGCACGAGGCCGTACGGCACGCGGCGGCCGAGATCGGCGGGGTGCCCGGCGGCACCTGGCTCGACCTGTTCGACATCCCGACCACGGCCCACTTCCTCGGCGGCTGCGTGATCGGCGACTCGCCCGAGACCGGCGTGATCGACGCCTACCACCGCGTCCACGGCCACGAGGGGCTGCACGTGGTGGACGGCTCGGCGGTGTCGGCCAACCTGGGGGTGAACCCGTCGCTCACCATCACCGCGCAGGCCGAACGGGCCATGTCCCTGTGGCCCAACGCGGGCGACCCCGACCCCAGGCCCGCCCCGGGCGCGCCGTACGTGCGGCTGCCCCCGGTGGCGCCCCGCAGTCCGGCCGTGCCGGAGCGGGCTCCGGGCGCACTGCGTCTGTATACACTGTAAACGTGAGTGAGCGAGGGACGGCGGCGCGCATCGAGGCCGTGGCCCGGCGCATCCTGCTGGAGGAGGGCGCCGAGGCCGTCAGCATGCGGCGTGTGGGCGAGGCCGTGGGCGTCACCGCCATGGCCATCTACCGGCACTTCCCCAACAGGGAGGCCCTGCTGCGTGCCGTCGCCGACGCCGCCGCCCGCGAGCTGGCCGAGGCGTGGGCCCGCCGGCCCCGGACGGGCGGCCTGGAGGAACGCGTGAGGGCGGCGCTCGACGACTTCCTCGACTTCGCGCTCGGCAGCCCCCACCTGTACCACTTCCTGACCTCCGACGCCTGGGCGCGGGCCCGCCGCTTCCCCGACGACTTCCGCGACGGCCAGGGCCCGCCGTTCAGCGTGGTCGTGGCGCTGGTCGAGGAGGGCATGCGCACGGGCGTGCTGCGCGAGGACGACCCGCTGGAGACCACGCTCGCGGTCACGGCGAGCACCCAGGGCCTGGTCCAGCAGTACCTGAGCGGCCGGATGGGCATGGCGGAGCCCGACTTCCGCGCGCTCTGCCACCGCACGCTGACCCGGGTGCTCGACGGCCTGCGGAATAAACCCGCCGTGCCGCCGTGTCGTTGACGGACATGAAGATTCGTTACGCCGGTGGTCCTACCGCCGTCATCGAGCTGGGCGGCGTGCGGCTGCTGGTCGACCCCACCTTCGACGCGCCGGGCGACCACCCGGTCGGCACCAGGGTGCTCAAGAAGACGGCCGGCCCCGCCTTCGCCCCTGACGAGGTGGGCCCGGTGGACGCCGTGCTGCTCTCGCACGACCAGCACCCCGACAACCTGGACAATGCGGGCCGCGCGCTCCTCGCCACGGTGCCGCTGGCGCTGTCCACCGCGTCGGCGGCCGAGCGGGTGGGCGAGCCGGTGCGCGCCCTGCCCAACTGGAGCGAGACCGAGGTCGGCCCGGTGCGGGTGACCGGCGTGCCCGCCCAGCACGGCCCCGACGGGACCGAGCACCTGACGGGCGAGGTCACCGGCTTCGTGCTGAGCGGCGAGGGCCTGCCCACCGTCTACGTGAGCGGCGACAACGCCTCGCTCGATGTCGTACGGGCCGTGGCCGCCAGGTTCCCCCAGATCGACGTGGCGCTGCTGTTCGCGGGCGGCGCGCGCACCCCGCTCGTCGACGGCTTCCTGACGCTGACCAGCGAGGACGCCGTCACCGCCGCCGACATCCTGGGCGCGCGGCACGTCGTCCCGCTGCACTTCGAGCAGTGGGCGCACTTCACGCAGGGCCGCGACACGCTGGAGAAGGCGTTCGCGGGGCTCGGCGAGCGGTTCGTGCTGCTCGCCCCTGGCGAACAGGTGGAGCTTTCCTGACCTCGTCCTGACATGGTGGTCCGGTGAGCTGGAGCACGCGCGCGCTCGACGCGCTGGCCGCCGGGCCCCCCACCAGGCTGATCGACTTCCCCGTCCGGGTCCCGGGCGTGCGCCTGCTGCTGAAGGACGAGTCCGGCCAGCCGACGGGCAGCCTGCGGCACCGGCACGCCAGGGCCCTGTTCCGGCAGGCGGTGCTCGACGGCCTGGTCACCGAGGGCACCACCGTGGTCGAGGCCACCGGCGGCAACGCGGCGGTCGCGCAGGCGTGGTTCGCCCGGCGGCTCGGCCTGCCCTACGTCGTGGTCATGCCGGGCCGGCACGACCCGGCGCGGGCCCGCGCGGTGGAGGCGCTGGGCGGCGAGTGCCGGTTCGTCACGCCGCCCCTGGCCATCTACGACGCGGCCAGGCGGATCGGCGGCCACTTCCTCGACCAGTTCGGCCGGGCCGCGCCGCACGACCTGGCCGAGGAGCTGTTCGCCCAGGTCCGTCCCGACTGGGTGGTGACGGGCGCGGGCACCGGCGCGACCTCGGCCACGCTGGGGGCCGTGGCCGGGCGGTTCGGCTGCCGGGTGGCCGTCGCCGATCCCGACAACTCCGCGTACTTCCCGGGCTGGACGCTCGACGTGCCCGACTACGCCACCGGCATGCCCTCGCGGATCGAGGGCGTCGGCCGTCCGCGCGTGGAGCCGGGGTTCCGGCCCGACCTGGTCGATCTGGTGGTGCCGGTGCCCGACGCGGCGAGCGTGGCGGGGGCCCGGCTCATCAGGGAGGTCACCGGGCTGCCGGTGGGCGGCTCGTCCGGCACCGCGCTGTGGGCCGCGCTCGACCTGGCCGCGCGCATGCGGGCCAGGGGCGAGACCGGCACGGTCGTCTCGCTGGTGGGCGACGCGGCCGACCGGCACCTGGTGACGTACCACGACGACGCCTGGGCCGCCGCCAAGGGCCTCGACGTCGCCGCACGCCTCACCGAGCTGCGGAAGCGGGTCTGATCCAGCCCTCCAGCCCCGCCAGGAAGTCCTCGAACAGGTGGCGGTGGATCGTGTGCTCGGCCCCCGTGACCACGCGCACCTCGAACCCCTTGCCCCGCAACTCCTCCTGGAACGCCGGCGGCACCAGGAGACTCGGGTCGGCCACCTGCACCAGCGACGGCACGACAGGCGCGGGCGTGAAGTCCATGCCGGACGCCTCGACGAGCGACAGCGCCGACCCGCGGTCCCAGCGTGCGAGCATCTCGACCTCGACCGCCACCTCCTCGGCCGAGAAGCCGGGGTGCAGAGCGGCGATCAGCTCGCCGGTCTCGTCGGTGAACTCCGCCATCGACTCCAGGGCGCCGCTCTCCGGCGTCGGCAGGCGGAAGGCCGGATCGGAGTAGATCGCCCGTACGGGCATGAGCCGTTCGACGGCGAGGCCGAGCGTGAGACCGCCGAGCGAGTGCCCGATGGCCAGCTCGGGGTGCGCGGGCACCGACTCCGCCAGCGACGAGGCGAACAGCTCGGGCGGATAGGCGTCGGCGCGGGGGCTCTCGCCGTGGCCGGGCAGATCGACGGCGATGACCCGGTAGCCGCGCGCGGCCAGCTCGGGGCCCACCCGCCACCAGCATCGCGAGTCGGCCATGATGCCGTGGACGAGGACGGCCAGGCGGTCGCCCGAGCCCCATTCACGAGTGTGCAGCTTCATGCGGCAGCCTCTCCAGATTATACGTATAAGCAGTTGATACCATCCACCCCGTGAACACGACAAGGGGGGACCGCCCGCCGACCAGCGTCGACGTGGCCAGGGCCGCGGGAGTCTCACAGGCCACGGTCTCCTACGTGCTCACCGACAACCCCCACGCCCGCGTGAGCGAGGAGACCCGCAGGCGGGTCCGCGACGCCGCCGCCCGGCTGGGCTACGTGCCCGACGCCGCCGCCCGCACGCTGCGTACGGGCCGCAGCGGCATCGTGCTCATGCCGCTGTCGCGGGCCAGGGTGGGCCGGCTGGCGCAGCAGGTGTTCGACGAGCTGGAGGAGGAGTTCAGGGCCCGCGGCTACACCCTCGTCCAGTACGGCGAGCGCACCCTCAAGGGTGTGGCGGCGGCCAGGAGCTGGCTCGCCCTGCGGCCCTCGGCCGTCATCGTCGAGGCCGCGCGGCTGACCAGGCCCGCCGTGGACCTGTTGCACGCCTCGGGCGTCCGGGCCGTCGTCGGCCTGTCCGACCAGCCCTCGCCCCTGGTGCCGGCCGTGGTGTTCGACCACCGGGCCCTCGGTGCCGCGGCCGCCCGCCACCTGGTCGAACGGGGGAGCCGGCGGCTGGCGGCCGTCGTGCCCCGGGAGGAGGGCGTCGACGCCATGGGACGGGCCCGGCTGGCGGGGGTGCGGGAGGTCGTTCCCGGGGCCGCGCGCATCGACCTGGCCTTCTCCGAGGAGGAGGCGGGGCGGATCGTCCGCGCGGGCGACCTGCCCGACGGCGTCTTCGCCTACAACGACGAGTACGCGATGTTGCTGATCAGCGCGTTGCAGGACGCCGGTCTGCGGGTCCCCGAGGACGTCGCCGTCGTCGGCGCCGACGACCTGCCGATCTGCACGCTCATGCGGCCCCGGCTGACCAGCGTGCACTTCGACGCCACCGCGAGCCCGGCCGACCTGGCGGGCGAGATCGACCAGATCGTCCGAGGAGAGCGGCCGTCCGTGGCCGGCGAGGTCGTCGCCCGGTTCGCGCCCCGGCTGGTGATCAGGGCCAGCGCCTGAGGCGCGTAACGAGTTGGACGCGCGTCTTGTCAGCCCTTCCCGTGCGACCTACAGTCCAGAGCAATCGTCGGTGATACGTATCATCACTGCTCGGAAAGGTCCCCCCATGGCTGAAGTTCTGAGCGGCGCGCACAGGGACACCCGGCGTCTCGGGCCGCTCCACCTGACGCTTCCGCTGGCCAACGTCGCCGTCATGTTCCTGTGGATGAGCGTGGGCGCGTTCGTCCTGCCCGTGCACGTGCAGCGCATCACCGGCGTCAACGACGTGGCCGCGCTGGGCCTGGCCAACTCGATCGGCCCGCTCATGGCCACCCTCGCCAACCCCGTCTTCGGCCAGATCTCCGACCGGACCAGGTCACGCTTCGGCCGCCGCTCGCCGTGGATACTCGGTTGCGTCCTGCTCGGCGTGCTCGCCCTGTTCGCGCAGGCCAACGCGGGCAGCGTGCTCATGCTCGGCATCAGCTGGGCGGGCGTGCAGACCATCATGAACGGCTACCAGGCCGCCATGACCGCGATCCTGCCCGACCGGGTCCCGCCGAGCCGGTACGGCACCTACTCCGGCCTGTTCGGGCTCGGCACGCCGCTGGCCACCATCGCTGCGTCGATCATGTTCGTCGTGTTCCCGCAGTTGGCCGCCGGCGGGGCGTACTACGTGGCGATGGTGCTGCTGCTGGTCGCGGCGGTGCTGGTCGTGGTCGCGACGCCGGACACGTCCTCGGTGGGGATGGCGCGCGAGCCGTTCGGCCTGAGGGCGTTCCTGGCCGGGTTCGTACGCCCGCTGAAGAGCCCGGACTTCACCTGGGCCTTCGTGTCCCGCTTCGGCGTCATGCTCGGATATTTCGTCATCTTCACCTTCAACCTCTTCCTCCTTGAGGACTTCATCAAGATCCCCAAGGGCGAGGTGATCGCCACGATGGGCCTGCTGATGCTCATCGGCCAGGCCGCCACGCTGCTCGCGGTGCTCGTGATCGGCCCCATCTCCGACCGCCTCGGCCGCTTCCGGCTGTTCGCGCTCGTCGCCGGACTGTCCTCGGCGGTGTTCCTGGGCATCCCGCTGGTGATGCCGACGTTCGAGGGCATGATCGTCTACAACGTCGCGCACGGCATCGCGTTCGGCGTCTACCTGGCCGTGGACATGGCCCTGGTGACGAAGGTGCTGCCGGACCCCGACGACGCGGGCAAGGACATGGGCGTCATCAACATCGCCAACGCCGGGCCGCAGATCCTGGCGCCCGCCCTCGCCGCCGTCGTGGTGGGGACGGGCGGCTACCCGGCGCTGTTCGTCGTGGGCATCGTGATCTCGCTGGTCGGCTCCGTCGGGGTCCTCAGGATCAGGGCCGTGCGCTAGCGTCGGCGACATGACAGAACTTGACCCCAGATTGCGCGCGATCACCGACTTGATGGTGTCCGAGGCGCGCGAAGGGGGCGGCAGGCACGAGTACGACGGCCAGATCCAGGACCTGTCTCCCGAGGGCGTACGGGCCGGTCTGGAGCGCCTGGGCAAGGGCGAGGCGCCGGCCGACCCGCACGACGCCGAGCACCTGCAGATCTTCGAGGAGACCATGCGCGCCCAGCTCGGCGAGCTGGAGCTGCACCGCAGGAACCCGCTGATCCACCTGTCCAACCTCGACCTGGCCTGCTACGACCGCGACTACGGCCCCGAGGCCGAGCGCGCCGCCGCCAAGGCCGCCCACCTGGCGCAGTGGCCGGCCGCCGTGGACGCCGCGATCGCCTCGCTCGACCAGGTCGCGGCGCCGGTCGCCACGTCCCTGCTGGGCGCGGTGAAGGGCCTGGCCGCGGGCATCACCGACGAGGCCGCGATCGAGGCCCACGGCAGGCTCGTGGCCCACGTCGCGCGGGCCGCCGCCGAGGGCGACCCCGACGCGGCGCTCGGCGGCGCGGCCCTGGTCAAGCTCATGAGCAGCGCCGAGGGCCTGCCGGTCGACCTGGGCAGGCTGGCCGAGCGCGCCGACGCCGAACGCGACCGGCTCATGGGGCTGCTCGCCGAGTCCTGCGCGAAGCTCGGACGCTCCGAACCGCCCCTCGACGTCGTACGCGAGCTGGTCAAGGACCACCCCGACGCCGACGGCGTGATCGAGGCGGCCAGGATCGGCACCGAACAGGCCATCGCCTTCACCCGCGAGAAGGACCTCGTGCCCTACCACGACGGCGAGTGCCTGGTCGGGCTGGCGCCGGAGTCGCGCCGCTGGGCCATGGCCATGATGGCGTGGAACTCGCCGGGCGAGCCCGAAGGGCCCTCCTGGTACCACATCACCCCGCCGGACGCGTCCTGGAGCGAGCGCGACCAGGAGGAGTGGCTGGAGGTCTTCAGCGCCACCACGCTGCCCGCCATCAACGTGCACGAGGTGGCCCCCGGCCACTTCTCGCACGCCCGCGCGCTGCGCCGGGCCCCCTCGGACGTGCGGCGGCTGCTGCAGTCGATGGCCTTCGTTGAAGGCTGGGCGCATTACGCCGAGGAGTTGTGCGTCGAGGAGGGCTTCGCGCCCGACGACCCGCGCTTCGAGATCGGCGTCTGGGTGGAGGCCCTGATCCGGGTCACCCGGCTGGCCTGCGCGATCGGCGTGCACACCGGGCAGATGACGGTCGAGGAGGGCGCCAGGCGCTTCGAGTCCGACACCCACCTGGCCGGTCCCGCCGCGCTGTCGGAGGCCCGCCGTGCCTCCTTCGACCCGACGTACGGCCGCTACACCTGGGGCAAGCTGCTCATCCTCGACCTGCGTGAGCAGGCACGCGAGCAGTGGGGAGCGGGCTTCACGCTCCAGCGCTTCCACAAGGCGCTGTTCGACCTCGGCTCGCCGCCCCTGGGTTTGCTCGGCGCGATCCTGTAGCGTCGGGGGGACCGAGCGAGCGCTAGGGAGGTTCAGGCGGTGCGTGAACTGTCCGGCAAGGTCGCGGTGGTGACGGGCGCGGCCAGCGGCATCGGCAGGGCCCTGGCCGTCCGGTTCGCCGCCGAGGGCATGGCGTTGATGCTGGCCGACGTCGACCCCGGCGGGCTGGCCGGGACTGCCGCGCTCGCGGAGAAGGCGTCCGCCGGGCCGGGCGAGGTGCTCACGCAGGTCACCGACGTCTCCGACGCGGCCGCCGTGCGGCACCTGGCCGACCGGAGCTTCGGCGAGCTGGGCGCGGTGCACGTGCTGTGCAACAACGCCGGCGTCTACCAGGGCGGTCACATGTGGACCAGGACCGCCGAGGACTTCGCCTGGCTGCTCGGCGTGAACCTGTGGGGCGTGCTGCACGGCGTGCACGCGTTCGTGCCGCGCATGATCCGGCAGGACACCGAGGGGCACGTCGTCAACACCGTGTCCGTGGCCGGGCTGCTCGCCGCGCCGGGCGCGGGCGGCTACGCGATCACCAAGTACGCCGCGCTGGCCGCCTCCCAGTCGCTCGCCCAGGACCTCGCCACCGTGGGCTCCAAGCTCCGCGTGACCGCGCTCTGCCCCGGCGCGGTCCGGACGCGGATCGACGACTCCGACCGCTCCCGCCCGGCCGACCTGGTCACCACCCCGACGGACGACGAGTCGGCCGCCCGCGAGGCCGTCGCGGCGGCCATGGCGCGCGGCGTCGAGCCCGCCGAGGTCGCCGCCCTCGTCGTCCGGGCCATCCACGAGGAACGATTCCTCGTGCTGACCCACCCCGAGTTCGGCGACCGCCTGCGCAGGCAGACCGAGCTCCTGCTGGCCGGCGACCTGCCCGGCGCTACCAGCGGCGCTCGTGGACCAGCACGCTCACCACGCTCCCACGCCGGGGATTGACCAGCAGCCGGACGAAGTCGCCCGGCAGCACGTCCTGGTAGAACCGCTCCTTGGCCCGGTAGGCCGGCGCCCGCTCCGAGGTGCCGTCGTGCACCGCCACGTAACAGGTGCGCGAGGAGGTCAGGTCGTCGCCGTGCTCGGTCACGATCCAGCGCTTGACCACCCGGCCCTCGACCTCCTGCCGCTTGGCCGCGCCGCCGTCGCGGGGCGCGGGCTCGACCAGGACGCCGCGCCACCCGTCGCCGGTGAAGATCCACTCCTGTCGCGGGTCCACCGGCGCGGGCTCGGGCCCGGCGACCTCGCGGCCGAGTGGCGTCAGCAGGAAGCCGCGCCCGCCGAGCAGCAGCGCGGTCCCGGCCACGAACGCCCCCGCCGTGGCGATCCAGCCGGGCCACGACACGCCCGCCTGGGAGATGGTGACGTACCAGGGGACGGCGAGCGCGGCGGCCAGCAGCAGCGGCACGAGCATGCTCTGCCAGCGCCGCCGGGCCAGCCCGAGGTCGATGGCGCTCTGCCGCACCAGCGGCACGAACTCGGCGTCGAGGTCGCCGCTGTCCGGCATCACGGCGACGACCGGCGCCTGCGGCGCTCCCGCCAGCCGCGCGGCAATCCGGTCGAGCACCCACCGCTCGTACGGCCACAACTGCCCCTCGCCGTTCGCGGAGAGCGTGAGCCGGTCGCCCCGGATCGTCAGGAACCCGCGCCTGGCCAGGTCGAAGACCGTGGCGTGGAAGACCTCGCCGGCGCGCAGCCCGCGTAAGAGCTCGACGACGGACGGCGGCGCCTGGGGAGCAGGGACGGGAGGGGGAGAGGCGGCCCGGCGCGTCGTCAACCCGAACGCGGCGGCCAGCGCGGCGGCCCACACGGCCCACGCCAAGGCCGGCCAGACAAGATCCACCGTTCTGTGTTAGCACGAGTGCGGGTGTGAGGCCAGGCGTAATACCCGAGGCCGATACAATGAAGGCACCGCATTTCGCCTTTGGGGGGTTCTCACGGTGTCTGAATTCGACACAGTGCTGGTGGTCGACTTCGGCGCACAGTACGCGCAGCTCATCGCCAGGCGGGTGCGCGAGTGCCACGTCTACTCCGAGATCGTGCCCTCGACGATGCCCGTCGAGGAGATGATGGCCAAGAAGCCCAAGGCGATCATCCTGTCCGGCGGCCCGTCCTCGGTCTACGCCGAAGGCGCGCCGCCCGTGCCGCACGGCCTGTTCTCGACCGGCGTGCCCACGTTCGGCATCTGTTACGGCTTCCAGGCCATGGCCCAGGCGCTGGGCGGCGAGGTCGCCCGCACGGGCGTCGCCGAATACGGCGGCACCGCGCTCCAGGTGCTCGACGAGGGCGTCATCTTCCAGGGGCTGCCCGCCGCGCAGACGGTCTGGATGTCCCACGGCGACAGCGTGGCCGCGGCCCCCGAGGGCTTCGCGGTGACCGCGTCCACGAGCGAGACGCCGGTCGCCGCCTTCGAGCACCCCGAGCGCGGCCTCTACGGCGTGCAGTTCCACCCCGAGGTGCTCCACTCCGAGCACGGTCAGGCCGTGCTCAAGCACTTCCTCGACGCGGCCGGCTGCCGTCCGTCCTGGACGATGCTCAACATCGTCGAAGACTCCGTCGAGTCCGTGCGCCGCCAGGTCGGCGACGGCCGGGCCATCTGCGCGCTGTCGGGCGGCGTCGACTCCGCGGTGGCCGCCGCGATCGTCCAGCGGGCCATCGGCGACCGGCTCACCTGCGTCTTCGTCGACCACGGGCTGCTGCGCAAGGGCGAGGCCGAGCAGGTCGAGCGCGACTTCGTGGCCGTCACGGGCGTCAAGCTGCGCGTCGTCGACGCCTCAGAGCGCTTCCTGAAGGCGCTGGAGGGCGTCACCGACCCGGAGGAGAAGCGGAAGATCATCGGCCGCGAGTTCATCCGCGTCTTCGAGGACGAGCAGCGCGCCATCATGGCCGACGGCCCGGTCGACTTCCTGGTCCAGGGCACCCTCTACCCCGACGTCGTCGAGTCCGGCGGCGGCACGGGCACCGCCAACATCAAGTCCCACCACAACGTCGGCGGCCTGCCGGAAGACCTCCAGTTCAAGCTGGTCGAGCCGCTGCGCGCGCTGTTCAAGGACGAGGTCCGCAGGGCCGGCGAAGAGCTGGGCCTGCCGCCCGCCATGGTCTGGCGGCAGCCGTTCCCGGGCCCGGGGCTCGGCATCCGCATCGTGGGCGAGGTCACCCGCGACCGCCTGGCGCTGCTGCGCGAGGCCGACGCCATCGCCCGCGAAGAGCTCTCCCGCGCCGGCCTCGACCGGCAGATCTGGCAGTGCCCGGTGGTGCTGCTGGCCGACGTGCGTTCGGTGGGCGTGCAGGGCGACGGCCGCACCTACGGCCACCCGGTCGTGCTGCGGCCCGTGACGTCCGAGGACGCGATGACGGCCGACTGGGCGCGGGTGCCCTACGACGTCCTGTCGCGCATCTCCACCCGCATCACCAACGAGGTACGCGAGGTCAACCGGGTGGTCGTTGACGTGACGAGCAAGCCCCCGGGCACCATCGAGTGGGAGTGACGCCGTTGTGCTGACGGTCCGGGCCGGCTTCGGTCCGGACCGTTCGCATGTCCGGCCATGAGCGGTTAATGCAGGTCAGAGCATTGGTTATGGTGGAAAGAGGTCGATTCGCCGTGCCCGCCGGATCCTGGCCCGTGACGATTGCTCAGCCCGTGGACGCATACCGGAAAGTTTTCTGGGAAAAGTCGGTGAGTTTGGGCCAAATCTTGGCCGGAGTGGGCAGTGGGGCACCTGAGGCGTCGATTCGCTAGAGCTCGGTGCCGGTGACGAAGGGTGCAATTGCCAACATGGCCCATGCGAGTGAGGATGACCGGCAGCCGTTGGTGTTGCTCGTGGAGGACGATCCGCAGGATGCGCTGATCGTCCAGGCGCTGCTGGAGGACAGCGGCCTCGCCGTGCGGCTGGAGTGGGCGCGCTCGGTCGACGAGGCGCGCAGGGCGCTGGCCCGGCTGCGTCCCCAGTGCGTGCTGCTCGACCTCGGCCTGCCCGACTCCTACGAGTTCTCCGCGTTGTCGTCGGTGCTGGAGGAGGCCGGGGACGCCGCCGTCGTTGTGCTGACCGGCCTGGCCGAAGAGGGCGCGGGCCTCGCCGCGGTGACCGCCGGAGCCCAGGACTACCTGGTCAAAGGCCGGGTCGAGGCCGAATGGCTGGGCCGCACCCTGCGCTACGCCATCCAGCGCAAGCAGGCCGAGCAGGCGGCCGTGGCGCTGCACACCGAGCGCATGCGGGCCAAGGAGAACGCCCGCCTGGAGCGCGGCCTGCTGCCGTCGCCGCTGCTGCAGCAGATGCCGCTGGAGGTCGCCTCCCGCTACCGGGCCAGCCGCGGGTCGTCCACGCTGGGCGGCGACTTCTTCGACGTCGTCGAGACCGACGACAAGGTCGTGCACGCGGTGATCGGCGACGTGTGCGGCCACGGACCCGATGAGGCCGCGCTCGGCGTCTGCCTGCGCATCGCCTGGCGCGCGCTGGTGCTCAACGGCGTGACCGGCGTCCCCCTGCTGCGCCAGCTCGAACGCATCCTCCTGGCCGAACGGGCCGGCTCGGAGATCTTCGTCACGATGTCCACCGTCGTCCTGGAGCCCGACCGGCACACCATGCGCGTCTGGCGCGCCGGGCATCCCGGCCTGCTGCTGCACACGGCCGACTCGGTGCTCCTCGCCGACCCCCGCCAGGGGCCCGCGCTCGGCCTGCCCATCGAGGCCGATTGGGAGGAGGACCTGCTGGAGCTGCCCGAGGGCGGCGGCGTGACGCTCTACACCGACGGCCTCTTCGAGCGACGGCTGCCGGGGGAGGCGCCGCGCTGGCTGGGCGAGGAGGGCCTGCTGGAGCTGTCCCACCGGTGGACCGGCCTCGGCAGCGAGGCCCTGCTCGACGCGATCCTCGCCGACGTCGAGGCGGCCTCCGTCCACGACGCGACGGCCGACGACGTCGCCGTCGTGCACCTGCGCTGGAAAGACGAATCGTGAGCGGACAGGCGTCCGCTCCGGAGAGGCGGGCCGTGCAGAAGGTTTCCCGTACGCGGGCGGATGAGCAGGGCTGGCGGCGGCTGACCGTGCACGGCTGGTTCGTGCTGATGATCGCGGCCGTGTCGGTCCTGGTGGTCACCTGCGTCGTGGTCGCCACCGTGATGCTCGACCGCACCGCCCGGCTGTCGGACCAGGTCATCCTGCGCATCTCGCCGGCCAGGATCGAGGCCGCCCAGTTGCGCAGCACGCTCATCGACCAGGAGACCGGCGTACGCGGCTTCCTGCTGACCGGCAACGAGGACTTTCTTGAGCCGTACACGGCGGGCGTGGAGGCCGAGCGGCGCAGCCGCGAACGCATCGCCGCGCTCATCGGCGACCGTCCGGAGCTGAAGGGCGAGCTGCAGGCCGTCAGCGACACGGCGGCCGCCTGGCGGCGCGACTACGCCGAGCCGCTCACCGCCGACAAGCGGGCCGACGGCGTCATCTCCGCGAGCCGCATCGAGAGCGGCAAGCACGCCTTCGACGAGATCAGGGCGCTGCTCGACCGGCAGGACGACCGGCTGGCCAAGACCCGCCAGCGCGCCCAGGAGGAGCTGGCGCGGGTCGAGCAGGTGCGCAACCTGGCCTTCGTCATCATGCTGATCCTGTTCCTGCTGGCCGGCGTCGCGATGGCGGTCCTGCTGCGGCGGGCGATCGGCCGTCCGCTCGACGAGCTGCGCGAAGCCGCCCGCGACATCGCCGGCGGCGACTTCGACCGGGTCATCCCCGTCAGCGGGCCGGCCGACATCCGCGAGGTCGCGCGGGACGTGGAGTCGATGCGCACGAAGATCGTCTTCGCCCTCGACGAGTCCCGCAAGCAGCACGTCCTGCTGCGCGAGCAGGCGGCGGGCCTCGACGCCCAGGCCGAGGAGCTGCGGCGGTCGAACGCCGAGCTGGAGCAGTTCGCCTACGTCGCCTCCCACGACCTCCAGGAGCCGCTGCGCAAGATCGCCACGTTCTGCCAGCTGCTCCAGAAGCGCTACGGCGACGTGCTCGACGAGCGCGGCGTCCAGTACATCCACTTCGCCGTCGACGGCGCCACCCGCATGCAGGTCCTGATCAACGACCTGCTCACCTTCTCCCGCGTCGGCCGCCTGTACGACGACCGCAAGCCGGTCGAGCTGGAGGAGTCGCTCGACAAGGCACTGGTGGACCTGTCGACGGTGATCGAGGAGACCGGCGCCGAGATCGAGCGGCCCGACCCGCTGCCGAACGTGATCGGCGACCCCACGATGCTCGGCATGCTCTGGCAGAACCTCGTCGGCAACGCGCTGAAGTTCCGCGCCCCCGGCCGCGCACCCCGCGTCCGGATCACCTGCGAGCAGCGGGAGAAGGAGTGGCTGTTCTCGGTCACCGACAACGGCATCGGCGTGGACGCCGAGTTCGCCGATAAGATCTTCGTCATCTTCCAGCGCCTGCACAGCCGGGAGGCGTACAGCGGCACCGGCATCGGCCTGGCGATGTGCAAGAAGATCGTGGAGAACCACGGCGGTACGATCTGGCTCGACACCGGCCACACCGAGGGAGCCCGGATCAGCTTCACCCTGCCCGCCGTCACCGACGAAGGAGCACCCGAATGACCGTCCAGCCCATCGAAGTGCTCCTGGTGGAGGACGATCCCGGTGACGAGCTCATCACCCGCGAGGCGTTCGAGGACAACAAGATCCGCAACAACCTCCACGTCGTGCGCGACGGCCTGGAGGCGCTCGACTTCATCTACCAGCGCGGTGCGCACGTCGGCGCGCCCCGGCCCGACCTCGTCCTGCTCGACCTCAACCTGCCCAAGTACGACGGGCGGCAGGTGCTGGAGAAGATCAAGGGCGATCCGGAGCTGCGGGCGATCCCGGTCGTCGTCCTGACCACCTCCTCGGCCGAGGAGGACATCCTGCGCAGCTACAAGCTGTTCGCCAACGCGTACGTGACCAAGCCCGTGGACCTGGAGCAGTTCATGGCCGTCATCCGGCAGATCGACGAGTTCTTCGTCACCGTGGTGCGGCTGCCCGGCCGTACCCGGCTGCCCGACGGCCAGGATCTGGCCTAGCCGCCTTCCGCGGCGGGCGTGGCCCGGCGGCGCAGCGCCCGCCACGCCCACCTGGCCGCGGCGAGCAGCAGTCGTCCGACGCTCCCGACGAGCAGCGGCACCAGCAGCAGCCCGACGAAGATCGGCGTGGCCATGTACCGGAAGTCCTGCGCCGAGATGTTGGCCAGCACGGCGAGCTGCTGCCCGGCCACGACCGCCGCCACCCCGAGCACATAGCGGTTGCGCAGGGCCAGCGCCCCGAGCGCCACCGCCGCGTACGACAGGTAGGCCCACGACGCCCCCCGCCACAACACCCAGTCCCACTCCGGGGCCAGTGCCCCCGTCAGCCACGGCTCGGCCACCTGGTTCAGCTCGGCCGACAGCGGCCGGAGCGAGAACACCCCACGACCGGCGAAGTCCGGCACCTTGCCGGGCCCCACGTACGTGTCGGCGGTGGGCCGCCGGGAGAACCGGTACGTCATCCCGCCCACCACGAACGGGTCCTGCACCGGGCTCCACGCGATCGCCCCCCGGCACAACCGGGCGTCGACGATCATCCCGGGCTCGCTGGTCAGCAGCCGTTTCCACAGGTCGAGCAGCTCGGTCGCGTGCGCGTCGGCGGCCTGCCAGCTGAAGTCGCGGCGCCAGATGAGCAGGTTGACCGTGGCGCAGGTGCCGCCCTCCCACCACCTGGTGAGCGGCGCGACCGAGGTCATGAGCGCCTTGTCCCGCTCGGTGAACAGCTCAGGACGCTCCCTGAACGCCACCGCCACGTCGGCGAAGGCCGTGTGGTAGACGTACGTGCTGGACGGCGGCGTGATGCCGAACCGCGGGAACAGCAGGTTGGTGAGCAGCAGCGGCACGGCGGCCGCCACCGTGCCGACGAGCGCGAGGCGTACCCGTCGCGTGGCGACGACCACCAGCAGGACGACGACGGCGATGCCCACGACGAGGAAGCCGTTCGCGCGGAAGAGCCCCAGCAGCGTCATGAGCACGCCGAGCCCGGCCAGGGAGACCCGCCGGCGCGCGGCCATGCGCGCGCAGACCCCCGCGATCATGATCGCGCAGATCGTGAACGGCACGTCCTTCCACAGCGTGACCGTGAACGCCCCGACCGTCGGCGTCACCGGCGCCAGCACCGCCACCAGCGTCGTGGCCCACCGCGGCGCCCCCGACGCCCCGAGCGACCGCGCCAGATAGGTCAGCGCCCCCGCCATCGCCGTGGTCTGGGCGAACGAGACCGCCCCGAGGTCACCGGTCTTGGTGAAGCTCAGCCACAGCAGCGCGTCGTAGGCCACCGAATGATCGCTCATCCACGGCCCGACGACCGTGTGGCTGAGATAGAGCACCGAGTCGCGGCTGAACAGCCCGGGGTAGAAGGCCGCCCACCAGCAGGCGAGCACCGCCTGGATGATCAGGAAGGTCGCGAGCGCGCCCCACGGCCTGGGACGCGCTACGGCACCGACACTCTCCATGGCTCCAGCACTTCGGAGGGAGGCGTGCTCAGAAGTAGCTCACTCCGGACTCGGGCACCTTGCCGCGCAACAGCGTCGGGACGGTGACGAGGGTGTAGCCCTGCTTCTTGAGCTCCTTGAGGATCTCAGGCATCGCCTTGACGGTCTGCGGGACCGTGTCGTGCATGAGGATGACGCCGTCGCGCTTGGCCAGCTTGAGCACCGTCGCCTTGATCTTCCTGGCGTCGCGCAGCTTCCAGTCGAGGGTGGTGCCCGTCCACAGGATCTCGGCGAGGTCCTGCTGGTCGGCCATCCGCAGCACGCGCTCGTCGGTGTGCCCGTAGGGCGGGCGGTACATCTTCGGCCGGCGACCCGTGGCGTCCTCGATGAGGGCCTGCGTGGTGCGCAGCTCCTCGATGATGTCGTCGTCGCGCAGCGTCGGCAGCGAGGGGTGCGAGTAGGTGTGGTCGCCGATCGCGTGCCCCTCGGCGGCCTCCTGCCGAGCCAGCGCCGGACGCCGCTCGACCTGCTTGCCGACGAGGAAGAAGGTGGCCTTGGCCCCTTCCTTCCTGAGCACCTTGAGGAGCGTCGCCGTGTGCTCGCTCGGGCCGTCGTCGAAGGTCAGCGCCAGGCACTTGAGCCGGGCACAGTCGATCTTCGGGGCGGCGGCCGCGGGCGTGGCGGTCAGGGCCAGAGTGGCCGCGAGGAGGGCGTGAATCACCACAGGCGACAGCCTAGAACCATCCGGGCCCGCCCGTGCGCGCGGACATCGACTTGAGACCTGCGCCCTGCCTCGCGGCCTGCTCCGGCTTGGGACCTTCCGCGAGCTTGGGACCTGCCCTCGATCCGGCTTCGGCGTGGGACCTTCCGCGAGCTTGGGACCCGCCCTCGGCCCGGCTCCGGCAGCCCCGCGCCTACCGCCCCAGCCTGGCCCGCAGGAAGAGCGTCACGCCCTTCAGTGACCTGACCGGCAGATACCGCTCGGCGCGCACCACCATCGACAGGCCCGCGTTGACCACCGCGGGCGTCCGCTGCAGGTCGCTGCCCTGCGACCGCCGCCGGTGCCGGGCCACGAGTGGGCGCAGCAGCACGTTCCAGCTCCACAGCCGGTCCACCTTCAGCCCGGCCTTCTCCACCACGACGGTCAACGTGTCGCGGCCGTAGCGGCGTACGTGCCCCACGGCGTCGTCGTGCGCCGACCACAGCGCCATGTCGCACGGGACGGCGATCAGCGCGTGCCCGCCGGGCGCCAGCACCCGGGCGATCTCCTCGGTGACGAGATGATCCTCGTGGATGTGTTCGAGCACGTCGAACGCGGTCACCAGGTCCATGCTCGACGTCTCGAACGGCAGCGCCCGCGCGTCGGCGTGCACGGCCTTGAGCCCGCGCTCCCTGGCCACCTCGACCGCCGTCTCGCAGTAGTCCGTCGCGGTGGCGTCCCAGCCCGCCTCGACCAGCACCCGGGTGTTCCCGCCGCCGGCCGCGCCGACGTCGAGGGCCCGCCCGGGACGGCCGAGCTCGCGCAGCTCCCTGCGGAGGATCGCGCGCCGCTCCCGGTACCACCAGTGGGTGTCCTCCAGGTCGAGCAGCCGACGGATTTCAGTGGTTTCCATGTACCTGGTTCCTTGTGCGGGAGAAGACCCAGCGGTCCAGTGCGGTGAAGCGGATCAGGGTGAGCAGTCCGTACGTGGCGACCACCGCGCTCATCTCCATCAGCCGCCCGGCCCCCGGAGAGACGCTGCGCAGCCCGAGCACGGCGGAGGTGGTCAGGAGGTAGTTGGCCACGAAGAGCAGCGCCGCCCGGAAGTGCATCGCGGTACGCCGCCCGCCCAGCCGGTTGAACGTCCACCGCCGGTTGGCCTCGGTGTTGACGAACCCGGTGAGCACGAGCGCGCCCAGGTTGGCCGGCGCGGGCGCCCAGACGCCGCGCAACGGCAGGTAGATGAGCGCGTACAGCAGGACGGAGAACACGCCGATCGCGGCGAACGAGGCGAACTTCGCCAGCGTCACCGCCCTCGGCCGGGCGACCACCGCGTCGGGATGCGTGGGCGTGAGCTCCGAACGCGTCACCTCGACCTCGGCCCGGCCCATCGACATCGACCAGGCGACCCTGGCCAGCCCCTTCAGGTCGTCGATCGCGGTCCTGACCACCCGGACGCGCGAGTCGGTGTCCTCGATCCAGTCGACCGGCACCTCGTGCACGCGCAGGCCGTTGTGCTCGGCCAGCAGCAGCAGCTCGGTGTCGAAGAACCACGCGTCGTCCTCGATCTTGTCCATGAGCGGCCTGACCACGTCGGTCCTGGCCGCCTTGAACCCGCACTGCGCGTCGCTGAACCTGACCCCGAACCCGTACCGGAGCAGCGCGTTGTAGCTGCGCGAGACCACCTCGCGCCTGATCGAGCGCAGGGTGCGGGCGCTGTGCGCGAGCCGGGTGCCGATGGCGATCTCGGAATGCCCGCTCGCCACCGCCGCGACCAGCGGGAACAGCGCGCCGAGGTCGGTGGACAGATCGACGTCCATGTACGCGACGATGTCGGCCGGGCTCTCCCGCCAGGCCGCCTTGAGCGCGGCCCCCCGGCCCCGGATGTCGAGCCGGCGGGCGTGCACCCGCTCGTGCTCGGCGGCCAGCCCGGTGGCGATGTTCCAGGTGTCGTCGGTGCTGCCGTTGTCCACGACCGTGATGCGCCACGGCAGCGGGAACCTGTCCTCCAGGAACCCGGCCAGCGTGCGCACGCAGCCCGGCAGCGCCCGCTCCTCGTTGAGCACCGGGATGACGATGTCGACGGTCGCCAGGCCGGCCGAAGTGTCCAGGACGTTGGGGCTAGGGTCCATGGCGGCGCGCGTGTCCATAGAGTTCCCTGATCGCTTGTGGCGGTAGGTTCACGGAAATGGTGCTGGGGGCGTCCAGCGGGGCGCGTGCCGTTTCTCGTCACCATTCCATGAACGGGGACAAGCTTTACCCGGCTGTGAGCTCGTACACGGAGGAGTCGGCGTTGCGGAAGCGCAGTTCGGCGTATTTCCCCAACGCCGGATCATTGCCGGTGAACAGCCATTTGACGCCGTATTTCTGCCGGAGCCTGCGGACGTTCGCGGCCGACGGCTCGCGGAAGGCCGCGTCGTTGTCCGCGAGCCTGGCCTGGTCGGCGAAGGGCACCTGGAGGTAGGGGGTCACGAACAGCTCGGCGCGCGACAGCGTGCTCTCGGCGTACGCCCAGCCCTCGACCAGCACCCGGCGCTCGGTGAACCCCGACACCCAGAAGTGCCTGCTGTCGCACGTACGGCGGGGCGCCGGGTTGCGGCAGTGCAGGTCGGTGGCGACCACGTCGCCGGGCGAGGAGTGGTCGCGCAGCCACCGCCCGGCCTCCAGCGCCCCGGCCGGGATCAGCCGCTCGCGCTCCCACGACTCGGGCGCGACGTGCACGACCACCTCCCGCAGCGAGGTCGGCACGGCGTACCCCGCCAGCAGCGCCACCACCGCCAGCGAGAACCCCTTCCGCCGGAACGCCAGCACCACCACGGCCACCGCCGCGAGCACCAGGTACGGCACCATCACCCGCACCAGCGTCTCGCCCGGCGGCTCCAGCCGCGCGGCCACGACGGCCACCGCGACCCCCAGCCCGGCCAGGCCCGCGACCACCGCCCACGGCACCCGCCGCCGATCCATGGCCGCCGTCACCCCGCACACCGCGGCCACCGACAGGTACGGCCGCACCCCTTCGAGGAAGTAGAGCTGCGCGTCGGAGGGATGGCCGAGCACCATGATCGCGCCGATGCCCGCCAGCCCGATCCCGACCGGCAACAGCACCGCGGGGTCCAGCAGCCGCGCCTTCAGCCCCGCCACGCCGCCCCACACGCAGACCAGGCAGAACAGGTGGACGCCGGCGAACACCAGCACCGGCCCCCACGGCTCGGCGGCCAGCGCGGGCGGCTGCACGTCCGCCACCACCCCCCACAACGTGCGCATCGTGGCGAACGGCGCCACCACCGTGCCCTGCGCTCCCCGCCCGAACACCACGAACTGCGCGATCAGCAGGCACCCGAACGTGATCGCCGTCGGCACCACCCACTCCAGCCGCGGCCGCCGGTCCACCGGCAACCGCACGACCAGCACGAACACCAGCCCGGCCAGCAGCATCGGCAGGAACGTCGCCTTCGCCCCGGTCAGCGCGAGCAGCAGCACGGCCACCGCCGCCCACCCCTTCGGCCGCATGGCGGTGAGCACCAGCACCACGGGCGCGAACAACAACGCGCCGAACGTCTGCGTCGGGCTGGCCCACGCGGTGAACATCGACCGCGAGGTGAACACCACGCCCTCCTGCAGCGCCGGGGCGAACAGGAAGTACGTGACGCCGACCGCCGCGACCCCCGCCCCCCACCGGCCGCCGAGCCGCCGCCCGAGCACCGCCACGAGCACGACCATCGCGAACGTCATCGGCAGCGTGGACAGCCGGTAGACCAGCGTCAGCGGCTCGATCCCGGTGACCCAGCTCGTGGCCGCCATCTCGGCGTAGACGAACCAGTGGTAGGACAGCCGCTCGCCCAGCACCGACGGCACCGTGGGCGGCACGTGGTTCCTGACCTCGCCGAGCAGGGCCAGGTGGTAGGGCATGTCGACGTACGCGTCGGTGATCGGCACCCGGTAGAGCGACCGGGCGCAGAAGGCCAGCAGGTAACCGGCGACCCCCGCCAGCGACCAGGCGCACCACCAGGGCATGCGTTCGCGTTCGGCCCGGCCCCGCCAGTGACGCCGCAACCGCGGCACCACGAGGAACCCCCCGACGACCGTGACGGGCCAGCCCAGCACGAGCAGCGGCAGGCCCGCCGCGCGGGCGGGGATGTAGGCCAGGACCTCGACCGCGTACCCGAGTGCCAGCCCGGCGGCCACGTCCTCGGCGAGCGTCCGTCCGCCGCCGGTGAGGGCCCGCCACAGCAACGTCCCCGGCAGCGCCACCCCGAGCCCGACGTACGCGGCGAAGGCCGCCAGGTCCCGTACCGAAACCCCACACCACAGCAGCACCCACACCGCCGCACCGAGCACGACCCCCGCCGGCGCCCACCCCGACAGCCCCCGCCCCGGAAACCGGAGCCCCCGCCGCCCCGCCACCCCCTCCGCCAGAACAACCGTCATCCCACCAACCCCCTACTCAACCAGCCCCACAAACCCGACCCTCCCGCCGAGCCCCCAGCGAACGGGAAGGCACACCCGCTTCACCCCCGAACAACAGCCCCAGGCAGCGGACCAGCCGTTCCACCCGCAGCCGGCGGCCCCTCCGTCAGAACGTCGGCCGCTTCACCCTTCGGTCGGCGGCCCCTCCCTCAGCACCAAGCGGTGGGACAGAGGGCGCGGGCGTCTCGGGTTCCGGGTGGTGTGCCTTCGAGTGGTGGGACGGCCGTCAGCAGTCGCCTGGCGGCAGGCGGAGAGAGCGTCGTCATCGGTGGCCCAGCCCCGTGCGCGGCCGGTTCGTCCGACGAGGGCTCATCTGACCACGGTCACCAGTCGCGTGAACTCGCCCGGCAGGTCGACCCCGTCCCACACCCGGTGGAAGCTCAACGCGCTCCCCACCGGCACCATGCGATCGACCCCACGCCCGGCGAGCCCCCGGGCCAGCTCCTCCAGCTCACCCAGCGAGAACCCGAAGTGCGTCAACGTCTGGTCCTTACGCTCGACCATCGGGATCAGCTCCGCCAGAGTCGACACCCGCGCGTGCGCGAAGGTGCCCGCACCCAGCCACCGCCGGGGCATGGCGGCCGCCGCTGCCAGCGTGACGTTGGCCAGCGCGTTGCCCCGGAACTCGATCAGGTCCACCAGCCCGTCGGCGGCCAGCCCGTAGACCGAGACCCGCTTCTCCACCGCCATCGCCGCGTCGACCTCCCACCCGCGCCCGGCCAGCACCCGCGACACCTGCTCGGTGAAGTCACCCCGCGCCGCCTCGCAGTCGCCGTCGGCCCCCACCCAGAACACCGTCCGGGGCGAGGAGCAGGCGGCCTGGTCGAACCAGTAGCTGTCGTTGACGAACCCCTCGGCCGCCGCCACCCGGGCCGCGCGCGGCGCGCACAGCCACGCCGCCGCGCTCACCACCGCGAACGACGACCGGTCGGGAAAGGTCAGGTCGCGGGCGTGCGGCGCGAGCGGATGGCGGCGCACCTCGCGTACGGTGTCGTCGCCGCCCCAGATCACCCGCAGGTCGCAGGCCGCCGACAGACCTGCGGTGACGGCCTCGGCCCGCCGGTCGTAGGACACGATGCGCTGCGTGGCCGCCACCACCGGATCGGCGTCGGCCAGCGCCTCCCGCAGCGTGTCGATGATGACCTCGGCCACCGCCCCCGCGCGCGGCGACAGGCGGACGACGTTGCGGTTTCCCATGAGGGCCGACAGGGCCCAGGAGTAGACGAAGACGGTGTCGACGTTCGCGGGCGGCAGGTGGAAGACCAGGCCGCGCGGCACGCGTACGTGGGAGGTGCGCAGCCCTTCGAGGGTGCGGGCCAGCTCGCTGGGCCGCAGGAAGAACCCCAGCGAGCCCAGCTCGGGATGGCGGCGGGCCAGCGCGGGCCGCAGCAGCCGCTTGCCGAACGCCGCCAGGAACGCCCGCATCCGCTCGTCGCCCACCTCAAGGGGGACGCCCTGCCGCATCTGCGCGAGCAGGTCCTCGACGGCGACGGGCGAGGCGCCGGGCGGGAAGCGCACCACGACCCCGGCCGCGTCGCCCAGCCGCGGCATCCGGGCGGTGATCGATTGATCGGTCATCGGCCGCCCCGCCCGAACGTGTCGCTGCAACCGCGCGCCTCGGCCCTCGGCAGCCTGCCCAGTACGGTGAACCGCTTGCCCGGCCAGTGGCCGTCGTCGACGCCGTGCACCATGCCCAGGTCCTCCGTCAGCAGTGCGTGGCCGGGATAGGAGGTGGGCAGGGTGCTGACCACCTCGATCAGCCCCGGCACGCCGGGCGGGGCCTCCCGCCAGGTGTCGGGGTCGCGGATGACGACGTCGGCGAAGTCGGGGCAGTAGAGCCCGTCGCCGTCGGGGCCCTCCAGGAAGACCGTGCCGATCTGCTCGACCATGCCGTAGAAGTTGTGGACCCTGGTCAGCCCGCAGTCGGCCGCCAGCCGCCGGCGGAACCCGTCGTTGTCGACCGCCTGCTCGGCCAGCCGCTTCCAGCCGCCCGAGTGGATCAGCACCCCCTCGGACAGGTCGGCCCCCAGGTCGAGCAGGTAGAGCCAGACCATGAAGGTGAACCCGAAGATCAGGAACGGCTTCCCGCCGTGGCGGGCCAGGAACGCCTCGACGGCCTCCGCGTCGACCTCGCCCTGCTCGTCGAGGACGAAGGTGTGGTCTCTGCCGAAGTTCATCATCCCGAGCACCCCGGCTCCCCGGGCGCTCAGGGTCGGGTCGCGGACGACCGAGCGGCCGTCGACGATCAGCATCGGCAGCCGCCGCTCGCCCAGCACCGCCCGCAGGGTCGCGGCCAGCATGCGCGGTTGCGCGGCGGCCGCCTCCCGGTCGAGGTAGACCCGGCTCGGGCGCTGCCCGGTGGTGCCGCTGGAGGTCAGGACCCGGAACACCTCCTCGGACGGGACGCTGCGCAGCTCGTGCGTCTTGAACAGCCGCACCGGTAGCCACGGCAGGTCGACCACCCGCTCGTAGGGCGGACGGGAGTCGATCGCGTCGAGGATGCGCCGGTAGGGCGGGCACGCCCGCCGGTGCCGCTCGGTCAGCGCCGCCAGCTCCCCGGCCAGCACCGCCTCCCGCGCGGCGGCGTCGAGCGTGAACACACTCACCGCCCAGCCTCCCCCCACAACCCCCGAACACCGACCCCCACCGTGGCCAGCCGCATCGTCCACGCCTCCGGAACACCCGCACCGACCAAGGGCAGCCGCATCGTCCGCGCCTCCGGAACACCCGCACCGACCAAGGGCAGCCGCTTCACCCGCGCCTCCGGAACGCCCACCTCGACCGTGGACAGCCCCATCACCCGGCCTCCGGGTTCGACTCCAGTGTCCGGTAGTCGATCTTGCCGGTGGGCAGCAGCGGCAGTCGTTCGACGGCGCGTACGTCGATGCCGCTCCAGTGCAGCCGCAGCTCGGCGCCCAACCGGCGGGCCAGGTTGCGGCACCCGGCCGCATCGAGCCCCTCCGCCCACACCGTCACCCGGTCGTCGCCGCTGGTCGCCGCGACCGGCACGGTGTCGCGCAGCAGGAGCTCGACGTCGTCGAGGTTGACCCGTACGCCGAAGATCTTGGCGATGCGCCTGAGCCGGCCGGTGATGTGGAGGAAGCCCTCGTCGTCGAGCCGGCCGAGGTCGCCGGTACGCAGCACCCCGCCCAGGTCGTCGCCCCTGGCCAGATCGGCGGCGGTCTCGGCGTACCCCATCATCACGTTGGGCCCGTGGTAGACGACCTCGCCGTCGTCGATCGCCAGCCGCCCGCCGGGGACGGCCTGCCCCGCCGAGCCCGGTTTGTCGGCGAGCCGGTCGGGCGGCAGGACGGCGATGCGGGCCGTGGCCTCCGTCTGCCCGTACATGACGAAGAAGCGATCGGCCTGGGTGGCGAACAGGGACACCAGCTCGGGATTGAGCCGCCCGCCCGCCTGGGTGAGCGTGCAGATCGTGGGATGCTCGGCGCGGTCGAAGCGGAGCCTGCGCAGCATCTCGTACTGGTAGGGGACGGCCGCGAGCGAGGTGCACTTGTGCTCGTCGAGGTGCGTCCAGAAGGAACGTTCGAGCAGCCCGGCCTCGGTCAGGACGACCGTCGCCCCCGCGTGGAGGTGGCTGTTGAGCACGGACAGGCCGTAGCTGTAGTGCAGCGGCAGGCTCGTGGGCGCGATCTCGCCGGGCATGATCGACAATGCCGAGGCGATGGCGGCGGCGTTGGCCGAGACCGCCTCGCGGGACAGCCGCACCAGCTTGGGGTTGCCCGTCGAGCCCGAGGTGGCCAGGAGCACGGCCAGGTCGGGATGCGGGTCGGGGGCCTGGCCGCGGGAGCCCGGCGGGCCGTCGGGCGCGTGGGTGAACCCCACCAGCGCCGCGGGCCGGAATCGGTTCACCAGGTCGGCCAGGGCCGCGGCCGACAGGTCGGGGTCGAGCAGCGCGATCGGCCTGCCGGTCTGCCAGGCGGCCAGATAGCGCAGCACGGACGCCAGGTTGTTGCGCATGCCGCAGAACAGCGGCCCCGGCCGCAGCCTGGACAGGGCGTCGGCCACGCGGCCGACGCGTCGCGTCAGCTCGTCGCCGCCCAGCCCCTCCTGGTCGCCGGCGACGACGAGCCGGGCCTGCCCGGACGGGAACATCACGGCACCAGCCCGCCGTCGACCCCGAGCACCTGGCCGGTGATGAACGACGCGCCGGGCGAGAGCAGGAAGGCGACCGCCTGGGCGACGTCGTCGGGCCTGCCGATGCGCCGGAGCGGGGTCGCCCAGATCGCCGTCTCGCGGGCCTCCGGCTGGAGCGTCTTCAGCATGTCGGTCTCGATGTAGCCGGGGGCCACGCCGTTGACCCTGATGCCGGTCGGGCCCATCTCCCTGGCGGCGGCCACGGTGAGCCCGATGACGGACGCCTTGGTCGCGGAGTAGGCCGCCTGGTTGGCGCCGCCCGCGCGGCCCATGAGCGAGGAGACCAGCACGACGGCCGGGCTCTGCCCGCGCAGCAGCAGCCGGAAGGCCAGTTGCAGCGTGTGGGCCGGGGCCAGGGCGTTGGTGCGGTAGAGCTCGTCGAGGGTCTCGGCGCGGGCCATGGCCAGCGGGCCGGACGCGTAGACGCCGGCGTTGACCACCAGGGCGTCGAGCCGTCCGTGGCGCTGGGCGATGTCGCGCATGTGACCGGCGACCGCGGCCCGGTCGGCGACGTCGCCGTGGACGGACCACGTCTGGCCGCCGGTCGCCGCGGCCACCTCGGCGGCGGCCTTGTCGGCGCGTTCGGCGTCGCGGCCGTGGAGGACGACGGTGTGGCCCGCCGCGGCCAGGGTGGTGGCGATGGCGCGGCCTATGCCCCTCGTCGACCCCGTGACCAGGGCGACGCGGGCCTCAGACCGCGGCTGCGCCGATTCCATGCTTCTCCAGCAGCTCGCCCGCCTTGGCGAACGAGCTCATGTCGATCATGTCGTCGGTGTCGATGATGACGGAGAACTCGTCCTCCATCGCTGCGATCAACGCCATGTGGGCCAGGGAGTCCCACTGGGGGATGCCGCGGTATTCGAGGCGGTCGACGTGTGTGTCGGCCGGCAGGTTGAGCGCCGTGCGGAAGACGGCCCGCAGGCGGTCGAGATGACTCATAATGTCTCACTCTCTGTCCTCAAGCCATGACGAAGTGTAGCGGTGATTGCGGTGGCAGGAGAAACCAAACCCCCGACGTGAGTAATGGAAGCGTATAACGGCGCGTGGTCGTCGTTCGGGGCTGGGAATGTCCCAAGAGGCGCGCCAACCGCTACAGGGGGAATGATGGACGAATCCAATCACTGGTACGGGCACTCGCGCATTCTGGGCAGGTACTGCGACGTGCCGGACGAGACACCGAAGCGAATCCAGGGCTTCCTTCAACACGGATGGAACTATCTCCACGGATTTCCCCCGAACGACCACTGGTGCAGCCCCGGATATCCCCGTTTCGTCTGGTCTGACGTGCTTCGTCGTCGAGGCTGGTCGATGGGCAGACGTGGCCACTATCTCATCGGCGCGCCCTGGATCTACCTCCTTCACCTGGAGCCGGATCTCGGCGTGGTCTCCGAGCGGAAGGGTACGATCTGGTATCCCTTTCATGGCTGGGAAAAGTCCTCCGTGATCGGGGACCACGCTCACCTCGCCGACGAAATCCGAAATGTCGAGACCGAACCGGTAACTGTCTGTCTATATTGGCTGGAATATGCGAATCCGGACATCCGGCGGGCGTACGAATCGAGGGGATTCAAGGTCATCTGTCACGGTGAGCGCGGCTCCCGGTGGGAGACCAAGGGGCGCGACTTCCTGCGCCGGCAGCTGATCCAGTTGCGGCGCCACCGCAGGGTGGCCTCCAACCGGCTCGGCAGCGCGCTGTTCTACGGCGCCTCGGTCGGCTGCGAGGTCGCCGTGTACGGAGACCCGATGCAGTACGAGGACGAGCGCCCCGAGTACGGCGGCACGGCGCGCCGCATGCGGCTCTGGCCCGAGCTGCACGGCACGCACGTCGATCCCGAGCTGGCCGCCGAGGTGGCGCGGCAGGAGCTGGGATTCGAACATCAGGCGACACCGGAGGAGCTACGGCGAATGTTCGGATGGAAGCGGGTGCCCGGAGGAGCGCCGGCAGGAGGAGGCGCGGCGGGAGCCGGGCGGCCCGAGCCATGGGCGAAGGCGACCGCCTCAGGGCGGCCGGTCCTGCTCCACGGGGTGACGTCATGAGCGAGCGCGTGAACGAGGCGCCCGACAACGTCCGCCTGATCGGCGGCGAGATGCTGCTGTGGTCGGACCTGTCCAACATGGCCGGCGTCACCGACTGGCGCGGCGCGGCCCTTGAGCTGGTCGGGCGGATGATCCCGGCGACCGGCCGGGTGCTGCTGGTCGGGCCGCATCCGCAGGTCCTGGTCGACGACGTGGTGGGCCGGGCGGGCGAGACGGCCGTGCTGCTGCGGTCCTACCCCGACGCCTGCGCCCTCGGCGAACGGCATCCGGAGCTCGCCGTCCACTGCGGGCGGCTCGACGTGTTCGACGCGGACGAGCCGTACGAGCTGGTGCTGGCGCTCGACGGGCTGCTGCGCACGCACTCGGCCGAGGCGCCGGCGGCGGCGTGGATCGAGTCGCTGCACGCGCTGTCCGCGCTCGTCGCGCCCGGCGGGCGGCTCGTGCTGGGCGTGCGCAACGACCTGGGCGTCGACCGGTTCATCGAGGCCAGGCCCGCCGACCGGGAGGGCGGCGACGACCAGTGGGCCCCCCACGGGTTCGACCCGAGCTACCCGAGCGGGCCGGGCGCGCTCGACGGCGCCCTTGAGGCGGCGGGGCTGAGCGTCGAGCGCTGTTACGCGGCCTATCCGGGGCGGCAGGCCCCCCGGGCGCTGCTGGCGCGCGAGGCGCTCGCCTTCGACCTGCCGGAGGCGGTCACGTTCCCGCTGAGCGCCAGGGGCGGCGACCGGATGCACGTGGCCGACCCGCTGCGGCTGACCCGGCTGGTGTTCCGGCACCGGCTGGGGGAGGAGCTGGCCCCGCTGTGGCTCGCGGTCGCCACCCGGCCCCCGACACCGGAGTCCGCCAACCGGAGCGCGGCCGGGCGGGCGCCGCAGGCCGAGGAGGCAGGCGCGCGAGCCCGCCGGCCGGAGACCGAGGGGAAAGGCGCCGAAACCCGGCAACCGGCGGCCGAGGGGGTGGTCGCGTTGCCGCTCGGGCTGATCGAGGAGGGGGCCGTCGTCCACGAGCTGACCAGGGCCGGTGTGCGGCGGTTGCCCGACGGCGAGGAGCGTCCCGTCCCGGCCGGCCGGGTGGTCGAGGAGATCCTGGTCGAGGCGTGCGCTCGCGAGGACACCAAGACCGTGCGCGAGCTGCTGTCGGCGCTGGCCGCCTGGCTGGAGGCCGACGGCGGCCCCTGTGTGACCGCCGACGGCCTGGTCCACGACGGCGAGCGGTTCGCCGCCATCGTCCAGACCGCCGCGCCGACCGTCCCGCCCGAGCCGCGTGTGGTGCTGTGCAGGATCCTGTGGCGGTTCGCCGTACGGCTGCTCGCGGCCGGCCACCACCACCCCTGGCCGTGGCCGCTGGAGGCCGACCAGCTCACGCTGACGCTCTGCGGCATGGCCGGCCGTCCCTGCGACCCGGGCGACCTCGACCTGGCCCGCAAGTTCGACGCCGAGCTGGGCCACCCGGCCGAGCAGGCCGACCCGCCCACCTACCGTGACCTGCTCGGCGCCCGAGACCGTCTGGCCGACCAGCTCACCGCAGCCCTGGCCAGGGTCTCCCGTCTGGAGACCAAGCTCTCCTACCGTGAGCGGGAGCTGGTCAGGGCCAGGTCCAAGCTGAGAAGGACCCAGCGCAAGACCGCCGCCTACCGGCGCACGCTCGGGTACCGCCTCTCCCGCCGTCTGGCCCGCCCGCGAAAGGTCGCCCGCAGGGTCATCCGACTGCTGTCCGGCTGACGAGCTGACGACAACGCTGAGGAGTGCATGTGCCGGTTCTTTCGGTGATCGTCCCGTTCCACAATGTCGAGAAGTACATCGGTCCCTGCCTGGACTCCATCTCCGCGCAGACGATGTCCGACCTGGAGGTCATCTGCGTCGACGACGGCAGTCGCGACGACGGCTGCGCCGAGGTCGAGTCCAGGCAGGCGGCCGATCCCCGGATCCGTCTCCTCAGGCAGCCCAACCAGGGCGTCGGACGGGCCCGCAACGTCGGCCTGACCCAGGCCACCGGCCGCTACCTGGCCTTCGTGGACGGCGACGACACCGTGCCGCGGGAGGCGTTCAAGCGGCTGGTGTCCTCGCTGGAGTCCACGGGCTCCGACCTGGCCTGCGGGAACGTCATGCGGCTCTACCGCAACCTGCTCATCCCCTCCTGGGCCCATCGGGAGGCGTTCGCGACGCCGGTGAGGCGTACCCACATCACCCGCCACCCGCTGCTGATCCGCGACCGCATGTTGTGGAACAAGGTCTACCGCCGGTCCTTCTGGGACCGGCTGGGCCTGAGCTTCCCCGAGCGCATGTACGAGGACCAGCCCGTCGCCATGGCCGCCCACGTGGGCGCCCGCTCGGTGGACGTGCTGTCCAAGGTCGTCTACCACTGGCGGCAGCGCGACGAGCCCGGCTCCTCGATCACCCAGCGCCGCCTGGAGGCGGGGAACCTGCGCGACCGGCTGCTGTCGGTGCTGCAGACCGCCGACCTGCTGGCCCGCGAGGCGCCGAAGCTCAAGCCCGACTTCGACCGCGACACGCTCGACATCGACATGACGGTGGCGGTCGAGGCGGCCGCCACGACGGGCGTCCGGCCCGAGCTGCTGGACCTGATGGTCCGCTACCTCGACGGCGTGTCCCGCGAGTGCTGGCGGAGCGTCCCGTTCGAGCACCGGATCCAGGTGCACCTGCTGCACCGGCGCCGGCTGGAGGAGCTGGCCGAGGTGTACGAGCAGGCCCGCGCGGGCCTGCTGCAACCGCGCGTCAGACCGGCGGGCCTGCTGCGCAGGCGCTGGTACGGCCGCCACCCGGCGATCCCCGCGCACCTGTCGGAGATCTCCGAGGCGCTGACCCTGACCGCCCGCCTGGTGTCGCTGGAGTGGCGCGACGGCGTGCTGACCGGCGCGGGCCGGGCCGCGCTCGGCCGCTTCGACGTTGGGGCGCTGCGCCGGGTGCGCCTGCGCGCCTGGCTGGCCGAACGCGCGACCGGCGAGGTCATCCACCTGTCGGAGGAGGACAGCGCCCCCGTCTGGGAGACCGTCGAGCTGGAGGAAGGCGTCGCGGCGCCCGAGCACGCCTTCCCGTTCGCCTTCGCCGTCGACCCCGCCGTGTTCACGCCCGCCCAGCTCGCCCGGCGCGGCCACTGGGAGCTGCGCGTGATGCTCAAGGGCCACGGGCTGAAGCTCGACGCCAAGGTGGCCGGGCCGCGCTGGCTGCCGCCGCCGGTGCCCGCGCCGCGCCGCAGGTCGGGCGTGTGGCTGGTGCCGGCGCGCAGCGCCAAGGGCGCCTGGGGGCTGCGGCTGCGGCACGCCCAGGCGCTCATCGGCGAGTGCCGCGTCGACGACGGCGACCTGGTGTTCTCGGGCCGGATCAACGACCTCGGCGACGGCGAGCCCGTGGTGCGGCTGCGGCGCAAGAGCGACGGCGAGGAGATGTACTTCCCCGTCGCGCTGGCCGGCCAGGACTTCTCCGCGCGGGTGCCGCTGGCCGGCATCGACGAGTGCGTGGGCCGCGAGTCGTGGTGGGAGGTGGTCATCGACCAGGGCCGGCCCATCCGCCCGCTCGTCCGGCGGCCCGGGCGCCAGGTCGCCACCGTGGACGACCGGCGCTTCCTCATCGACCGCAGCGAGGACGGCTGCCTGCTGCTGGCCGAACGCTGACCGCCCGGGCCCTCAGGCGAGGATCGCGGCGAGGGTCTCGACGACGAGGTCCTGCTCGCCGTCGGTCAGGTCGGCGAACAGCGGCAGCGACAGCTCCTCGGCGTAGTACGCCTCCGCGCGCGGGCACAGCCCACGCCGGTAGCCGAGGTCCTCGAACACCGGGTGCCAGTACGCCGGGATGTAGTTGACCTGCACGCCGATGCCCGCGGCCCGCATACGTTCGTAGACCTCGCGCCGGCGGCCGTCGCGCACCCTGACCGGGTAGAGGTGCCAGCTCGGCGTGACGTAGGCCCGCCGGCCGGGCAGCGTGAGGCCGGGCACGTCGCGCAGCAGCGTGTTGTACCGGGCGACCAGCTCGGCGCGGCGGGCGCGGAAGCGTTCGAGGCGGCGCAGCTGGCTGACGCCCAGGGCGCACAGCACGTCGGGCAGCCGGTAGTTGAGCCCGAACTCGTGCACCTCCTGGTGCCAGCCGCCGTGGCCGGGGTCGCGCTGCCCGGCCGGGTCGCGGACCAGGCCGTGGTCGCGGAAGCGGGCGGCCCGCTCGAACCGGCCGGGGTCGGCCACGGCCACCGCGCCGCCCTCGGCCGTCGTCACGGTCTTGGTCGGGAAGAACGAGAACGTCGTCAGGTCGGCCACCGACCCCACCGGCCGGTCCTTGTAGGACGCCCCGATCGAGTGCGCCGCGTCGGCCACCAGCACGGCGCCGGCCCGTTCGGCGAGCGTGCGCAGCTCGTCGTAGTCGGCGGGATGGCCCGCGTAGTCGACGCCCGTGATCGCCCGCGTCCGGTGCGTGACCAGCGCGTCGACCGAGTCGGGGTCGATGTTGCCGGTGTCGGGCTGGACGTCGGCGAAGGCCACCCGCGCGCCGCGCAGCGCGGCCGTGGCCGCCGTGGCGACGAAGGTGAGCGGCGAGGTGATCACCTCGTCACCCTGACCGACGCCGGCCGCCGCGTACGCTACGTGCAGCGCGGCCGTGCCGGACGTGACCGACACGCAGGGCACGCCGCCGGTCCACCGCGCCAGCTCGCTCTCGAACAGCCTGACCGCCGGACCTGTGGTCAGCCAGTCGCCGCGCAGCACCTCAGCCACCGCCTCGATGTCGGACTCGATGATGGACTGTCGTCCGTAGGGCAGCATCAGCCGGCCACCATGTCGCGCAGGTCGCGCACGGACAGCCACCGGTCGTTGGTGTCGGAGCGGTAGGAGAACCCCTCGGGCAGCAGCTCGCCGGTCTGCGGCGCCTGGTAGCCCCAGGTCGCGATCGTGGGCTGGACGACGTAGCGGTCGGCCAGGCGCAGGGTCCGGCGGCCGTCGTCGGCGCCGATCATCTCCTCGTGCAGCTTCTCGCCCGGCCTGATGCCGATCTCGTAGACCGGGCTGTCGGGGGCCAGCGCCTCGGCCAGGTCGGTGATGCGCATGCTGGGGATGCGCGGCACGTAGAGCTCGCCGCCCTGCATGAGGTCGAAGGAGTCGACCACGAACCGCACGGCCTGGTCGAGGGTGATCCAGAACCGGGTCATGCGCTTGTCGGTGATCGGCAGGCTGCCGCCCTGCTCGGCCAGGCGCAGGAAGAACGGCACCACCGAGCCCCTGCTGCCGACGACGTTGCCGTAGCGGACGACGGCGAAGCGGGTCTTGTGGGCGGCGGCGTAGTGGTTGGCCGAGACGAACAGCTTGTCGGCGACCAGCTTGGTGGCGCCGTAGAGGTTGATCGGGCTGGAGGCCTTGTCCGTGGACAGCGCGACGACCTTGCGCACGCCGCAGTCGATGGCCGCCTCGACCACGTTCTGGGACCCGGCGACGTTGGTGCGGACGTACTCGAACGGGTTGTACTCGGCGGTGTCGACCTGCTTGAGCGCGGCGGCGTGGACGACGTGGTCGACGCCGTGCATGGCGCGGGTGAGGCGGTCGCGGTCGCGTACGTCGCCGATGAACCAGCGCAGGCGTTCGTCGTCGCGGAAGAGCTGCTTGAGCTCGTACTGCTTGAGCTCGTCGCGGGAGAAGACCACCAGGCGGCGCACCCCGAGCGAGTCGAGCGCGTGGCGGATGAACGCCTTGCCGAAGGACCCCGTTCCTCCCGTGATCAGAATGGACGATCCACTGAGAATGCTCACGCGGCCCCCTGAAATCGCGCTGACGAACTGTGGTCGTTCGAGCTGGCCGGTAGCATAGCGCGATCGGTCAACCACGTATGGTCACACAGGGGAATGTGGTTTTGATGCGTATTGTCGGAATCATCCAGGCTCGGATGGGCTCCACGCGGCTGCCCGGAAAGGTGCTGCGCGACCTCGGCGGACGTTCGGTCCTGGGGTGGGTGGTGCGCGCCGCGCGCGAGTCGCGGGCGCTCGACGACCTCGTGGTGGCCACGACGACGCAGGCCGCCGACGACGCGGTGGCGGCCGAGTGCGACCGGCTCGGCGTGGCCTGCCACCGGGGGCCCGTCGACGACGTGCTGACCCGGTTCATGGACGCGCTGGCCGGGCGGGAGGCCGAAACGGAAGCGGGGGCGGTGATGCGCTTCACGGCCGACTGCCCGCTGCTCGACCCCGTCGTGATCAGGGAGGCGGCGCTCGTCTTCCGCGCGGTCCCGGGCCTTGACTACCTCAGCACGAGCCTGGCCAGGACGCTGCCGCGCGGGCTCGACGTGGAGATCGTCGGCAGGGCGGCCCTGGAGCGCGCCGACGCCGAGGCCACCGGTTTCCACCGCGCCCATGTCACCTCCTACGTCTACGCGCACCCGGGCGAGTCGCGGCTGCTCGGCCTCGCCTACCAGCCCGCGGCCGACGACCTGCGGGTCACGCTCGACACCGACGACGACTGGCGGCTCATCGCCCGCGTGGTCGAGGAGCTGGGCGACGCCTGCGTCCCCGTCCGCACGCTGGTGGGCTGGCTGCGGGCGCGGCCGGAGGTCTGCGAGCTCAACGCCCACGTACGCCAGAAGGAGCTGCAGGACGCATGAGCGGGCGGGTGGGCGTGCGCTGCGACGCCGCGGCGGGGAGTGGGGCCGGACATCTCGTGCGGTGCGTGGCGCTGGCCGAGGAGCTGTGCGCGCGGGGCGTCGAGGTGGTCTTCCTCGGCACGGTCTCCGGTTCGGAATGGGCGATGGATCAACTCAGGAGCCGGGGTCTGCCGCTGGTGACCGCCCCCGCGCCGCCCGACCGGCTGGCCGCGCTGGCCTGCGAGCTGCGGCTCGACGCCGTGGTGCTGGACTCGTACGAGCTGCCCGAGGGCACCGGCGCGGCGCTGAGGGCGGCGGGCTTCCCGGTGCTGGCGATCGTCGACGGCGACCCGCTGGGCCAGGAGGCCGACCTCTACCTCGACCAGAACCTCGGCGCCGAGGACCGGCCCTTCCCGCTGCCCCGCGACTCCTGGCGGCTGGCGGGCACCCGGTACGCGCTGCTGCGTGACAGCGTCCGGGGCCGGCGCAGGGTGCGGGAGGCCGGGCCGGTGCCGCGGGTGCTCTGCTTCTTCGGCGGCACCGACAGCGCGGGCGTGGCCCCCGCCTGGGCCGAGGCGCTGGCGTGCACGGGCGTGCCGTTCCAGGCCACGCTGGTCAGCCCGGAGCCGTTCGAGGCGGGGGAGGGCATCACCGTCATCCCGCCCACCGACCGCCTGCCCGAGCTGATGGCCGCCGCCGACCTCGTGGTCACCGCCGCGGGCTCGGCCATCTGGGAGCTGCTCCACCTCGGCGTGCCCACGGCGCTGAGCTGGGTGGCCGACAACCAGCTCGTCGGCTACCGGGCGCTGGTGGGCCGGGGGGTGGCCGCCGGGCTGGGCCGGGTGGCCGACGCCGAGGCGGTCGGCGTGCTCGCCCGGCTGCTCGCCGACCCCGCGCTGCGCGAGGAGCACGGCAGGCGGGGCGGCGGGCTGGTCGACGGCAAGGGCAGGGAACGCGTCGCCGACGCCTTCCTCGACCTGTGGATCAGATGAGGTCCCAGGTCAACGGCGTGCCGAGGGGCGCGTCGCGGGTGAACCTGCGGCCCATCACCTCGTCGGCGGCGTCGGGGTGCAGGCCGCCGGCCGGGCGGATCGACCGCACGTTCTCCCCGGTCACCGGCTCGCCCGCGCGTACGTCGCGGACCACGTGAAGCGATCGGCGGAAGCGCAGCCCCTCGCGCTCGGACTCGCGCGGCCCGAGCACCGGGCGGCCCAGCGACTGCCAGGCCCGCTCGCTCTCCTCCACCAGCGCCGCCAGCTCGGGCGGCTCCAGCGAGAAGGCGGCGTCCACGCCGCCGTCGGCCCGCGACAACGTCACGTGTTTCTCGATCAGGCAGGCGCCCAGCGCGACCGCCGCCAGCGCCGCCCCGATGCCGGGGGTGTGGTCGGAGACGCCGACCTCGGCGCCGGTGAGCGCGGCCAGCAGCGGCAGCGAGCGCAGGTTGCTCTCGGCCGGGGAGGCGGGGTAGGAGGCGGTGCAGGACAGCACGGCGAGCTGCGTGCAGCCCGCCTGGCGGGCCGCCGTGGCCGCGGCCTCGATCTCGCCCGCCGTGGCCATGCCGGTGGAGATGATCAGCGGCTTGCCGGTGGACGCGGCCAGCCTGATCAGCGGCAGGTCCACGATCTCCGACGAGGCGATCTTGTACGCGGGCGCGTCGAGCTTCTCCAGCAGCTCCACGGCGGTGGGGTCGAAGGGCGCGGAGAAGGCCGCGAGGCCGTGCTCACGGGCCCGCTCGAAGATCGGCTCGTGCCACTCCCAGGGGGTGTGGGCGCGTTCGTACAGGCGGTAGAGGCTCTCGCCGCCCCACAGCGCGTGCCCGTCGCCCACGCGGAAGGCGGGGCCGTCGGCGTCGACGGTGATCGTGTCGGGCCGGTAGGTCTGCAGCTTCAGCGCGTGCGCCCCGCCGGCCGCCGCCGCGTCGACGATGGCCAGGGCCCGCTCCAGGCTCCCGTTGTGGTTGCCGGACATCTCGGCGATCACGAACGGCGGCCGGTCGGCCCCGATCGTCCGCCCTCCGATGGACATCATCCTTGCTCCTCCTTGGTCAGCTGGACGGCGACGACCTCGCGCGGCACCCCGTCGACCGGTCTCCGGTAGGTCGCGACCTCGGTGAACCCGAAGCGCCTGTGCAGCCGCCGCACCGACTCGTTGTCGGCCAGCACCTCGCCGCGCAGGGTCGTCAGCCCGAGCGGGCCGAACGCGTGCTCGATGGCGGCCCGCTCCAGGCCCACCCACGCCCTCAGCACCGCGCCGGACCGTTCGAGGCCGTCGAGGTCGAGGTAGAAGCCCCAGGAGGCGCTGTCGCCGCCGAGGTCCGAGTACGTCACCACCCCGGCGCGGGCCCCGGCGTGGTCGTAGATCAGCACCTGCCTGGTCGCGTCCGCGCGGACGGCGGCCCACCAGCGGGCGTGCTCGTCGGCGGAGATCTCGTGGCCGGTGAAGCTGGTGGCGCGCACTCTCGGATGGTTGCGCCAGCGGCGCATCACGGGCAGATCATCGTCCCGGACGCATCTCAGCACCGTTCCCCCTACCATGCGTGCTCGACTCATTGCACAACGTAGCGGATTCCGGGTCGGGTAAAGAGCTCATCAGGGACGGGCATCGGGCGCGGAATCGGCGAGGCGGCCACGGCATGCTGCCCTCGACCGCCTTCCACGAAAGCCAAGGAGCGTCATGATCCCCCTGCTCAGTGTCATCGTCCCGGTCCACAATGTGGAGCCGTACCTGACGGAGTGCCTGAAATCGCTGGCCGCGCAGACCATGGAGGACTTCGAGGTCATCATGGTCGACGACGGCTCGGTCGACGGCAGCCGGCGGCTGGCCGACGACTTCGTGGCCCGCGACTCCCGCTTCACGCTGGTCGAGCAGCAGAACCTGGGGCCGGGGCCGGCGCGCAACGAGGGGATCGGCCGGGCCAGGGGCACCTATCTCGCCTTCGCCGACAGCGACGACGTCGTTCCGCCGCACGCGTACGAGGTGCTGATCGCCAAGCTCGGCGAGACCGGCTCCGACCTGGCCTGCGGCGCGGTCAGGCGCATGGTGGACGGCGTTCTGGAGGAGTCGATCCTGCACGAGCGGGTCTTCCGGCGGCCCGTGCTGTGCACCCACATCACCGACAAGAAGGTCCTGATCAGGGACCGTACGGTGTGGAACAAGGTCTACCGCGCCGACTTCTGGCGGCGGCACGGGCTGCGCTTCCCCGCCGGCATCTACGAGGACGTGCCGGTCGCCATGCAGGCCCACGTCCTGGCCACCAGCGTGGACATGGTGGACGACGTCGTCTACCACTGGCGCAGGCGCGACGAGGGGGAGACCTCGATCACGCAACGCCGCTCGCAACTGCCCAACCTGCACGAGCGCCTGACCGCCATCCGCTCGGTGCGCGCCTTCCTGGAGGACGGCGCGCCGGAGCTGCTGCCCGAGTTCGACGCGCTGGTGCTGGAGAAGGACATCGTCTTCCTGTTCCAGGCGCTGGAGGCGGCGCGGGAGGCGGGCCACGACCTGGTGCCGCTGCTGGGGCTGGCCGACGCCTGGCTGGACGAGCTGAGCCCCCGGGCCCTGGCCACCGCGCCCTCGCTGCGCCGCCTGGAGCTGCACCTGACCAGACGCGGCCTGATCGACCAGCTCCGCGCGGTACGCGACTTCCGCCGCAGCCGGCTGGACGGCACGCGGGTGCGCCCGCGCGGCTTCCGTACCGTCAACTGGTACGGCGACTACCCCTTCTTCCGGCAACGCCGGCGGCTCGGCATCCCCGACGACGTCTACGACGCCCGCGACGAGCTCAAGCTGATCGCCCGGGTGGACGACTGCGCCTGGACGGGCACCGAGTACCGGGTGCGCGGCGAGGTGTCCTTCCACCGGGTCGATCGCAAGGTCGGCAAGGTGAGCGTGTGGCTGAGCGACGGCCGCCGCAGAGTACCCCTGGAGGTCCGGCGTGCCGGCCGGTACGGCGTGAGCGTCGGCATCGACCCCAGGGTGCTCGAAGGCGGCGGCCCGACCTGGCGGCTCATGGTCAAGGCGGAGACCCGTGGCCTCGTGCTCAAGGGCTGGTTCCGCGACGGAGACGCGCACGGTGCGTGGCGGTTTTCCCTGCAAGGTTGGTCAAGAAGCGGCATGGACATGCCCCAGTAGTTCCAGACAGTAATCGTCAGACGGCGGACCGTAGCCATGCTGGGATCCATGAGGACCTATTCGCTGGATGACGTCTACGAGACACGCAAGCGGAGAGACTCCTGGTGGACCGTGTATTTCGTGGACCCGGTCGCCTGCCGGGTCGCCCTTCCCGTCGCCAACCGCACCCGGATCACGCCCAATGGGCTCACGGTTTTCTCGCTGGTCCTCGGCATGGTGTCAGCGGCCTGCTTCGCGCTGGACCAGCTCGTCGCCGGCGCCCTGATGTTCTACCTGAGCTTCACGATCGACTGCGTGGACGGCAAGATCGCCCGGCTCAAGGGCACGGGGACGCCCTTCGGGCTCTGGCTGGACTACGTGGGGGACCGGGTCAGGGTCGTCCTGTGCGCCGGGGGGCTGGCGTACGGGCAGTACGTCCTGACGGAGGATGTCCGGTACGTGGTGCTCGGCGCGGCGGTGGCCGTGCTCGACCTGTTCAGGTACGTCAACGCCCCGCAGATGAAGCGGGTGCGCGAGGCCGTCAGGGAGGAGCGGGGGGAGCCGGAGCTGCCCGGCGAGGACACCGTCCCCCTGGACCGGGCGCCCGCGGACCTCGACCTGCGCATGCTCGTCGAGCGCGGCACGCGCCCCGGTGGTCGCAGGCGCCGGCTGCCTTCCTTCTTCAGGCGCCTCAACAGGTTCCTGGCCAGGCACCGGGTGCGTTCGCACCTGATCAGCGGCATCGAGTTCCATGCGGCGGTCTTCGTGATCGCGCCGCTCGCCGGCGTGTGGGCGCTGATCCCGCTCGCGGCGGCCGCCGGAGTCCTGCTCCTGGCCAACGAGATCTTCCTTGTCTACCGGATGTGGCTCTTCACGCGCAGGCACAGCGTGCCCTCCCAGGAGAGCCGAGAGCACGTTCTCGTCTAAGTTTTCGGGGGTTAATACGAAATGTCCGACCGGCCAGTCTTCGTCATTGGATGCCCGCGGTCCGGCACCACGATGCTCCAGCTCATGCTCCACTCGCACCCGCGCATGGCGGTGCCGCCGGAGACGCGCTTCCTCGTTCCCGCTTATTACCGGCGCCGCACATGGGGCGACCTGCGGGTCCCCCAGCGGCGCAAGGCACTGGCGCAGTGGATCGCGACCGACCGCAGCACGAAGTTCCGCGAGCTCAAGATCGACAAGGACGAGTTCATCCGGCAGGCCGTGGAGGGGCCGGGCTCGCTCGGCTCGGTCATCGGCACGGCCTTCCGCATGTACGCCGACCGCTTCGACAAGGCCCGCTGGGGCGACAAGAGGCCCAGCTACGTCAAGCAGACCGACCTGCTGTTGCGCCTCTTCCCCGACGCCCAGTTCATCCACCTGATCAGGGACGGCCGCGACTGCGTGGCCTCGCTGAAGGAGATGCCCTGGTACACGCTGGACTCCTTCCACGCCATCTCCACCTGGGCCGAGGCCATCGACGCCGGTGAGCGGCTGCGCCGCACGCTGCCCGACGACACCTACTACGAGCTGCGCTACGAAGACCTCACCGACGACCCGATGACCGAGATGAAGAAGCTCTGCCACTTCCTGGAGGAGGACTTCGCGCCGTCGATGATCTCCCCCCGCGAGGCGGCCGTGCAGGCGGTCCCGCAGCACAAGGTCTGGCACAGCAACACCCACCGCGAGGTCACCCGCAGCCGCGTCGGAAGCTGGGCCAACCGCCTGGACGACTGGGAGATCGCGCTGTGCGAGCACGTGCTCGGCGAGCGGCTCCGGGCCAACGGCTACGAGCTGACCGACGCGCCCAGGCCGGCCAAGGAGCACGTGACGGCCTGCCAGAAGACCATGCAGAAGCGCAAGGCCAGCCGTTCGCGCAAGGCCATGCGCGACCGCTTCAACCGGCTGCGCGAGCCCAGCCCGGTCGGCGCGCTGCTCACCTCCACGCAGCAGACGCTGGCCGGCATCCCGCAGCAGCGTCCCGAGGTGACCGTCTAGCGCTCGATGTGCGCGAACAGGGACTCCCAGCGGTCCAGCACGTGGTCGAGGCGGAACGCCTCGGCCCGTGCCCGGGCGGCGGCCCCCAGCCGCCGCCGCTCCCGCGCCGACCCCATCAGCGCGGCCAGCTCGGCGGCGAACGCGTCCACGTCCCCCGGCGGCACCCGTACCGGGCCGGCCGAGCGGACGCCGCCCGACACGTCGAAGGCCACCGACGGCACACCGTGGGCGCACGCCTCCAGCAGCACCACCGGCAGGCCCTCGTGCTCGCTGGTCAGCGCCACCAGCGAGGCGTTCAGGTACTCCTCGCGCATGCGATGAGCGGGCACCAGGCCGCGGAAGACCACCCGGTCCGCGACGCCCTCCCCGGCCGCGTGCGCCCGTAGCCGCTCGCGTTCGGCGCCGTCGCCGATCAGGTGCAGCTCCCAGGGCGGCGGCGGCTCGGCGCGGGCGAACGCGCTGATCAGCCGGTCGAACCGCTTGACGCCCTCCAGCCGGCCCACGCCCAGCACCCGCGGCACGTCGAGCGCCGACGTCTCCTCGGGCCAGGCGCCCAGCGGGTTGGGCAGCGTCCAGGTGTTGGGCAGCAGCGCGTGCTCGGAGAAGGCCCAGGCGTCGTCCTCGCTGAGGAAGAGCGCCTGGTCGAGGTCGGGGTAGTGCTTCCTGATCGAGGCCAGGTGCCAGCAGTCGCGGGCGTGGCCGTACGAGCCGTGGTACTGCCCGATCGAGCGGAACCCGGCGGGCAGCAGCCCCGCCATCCTGGTCACCACCGACGGCGAGGTCAGCACCGCGTACCCGGGGCGGACGTCGCGCAGCAGCTCCTTCACCCTGCGGTCGGCCAGCCGCCGGGCCAGCGGGCCCTGCGTGCCGGGCGGGCCGCCGACCACGTGCTGCCGGTAACGCGGCCGGTCCACGTAGCGGAAGGGCGTGGCGGCCCGGTGCAGGCCGACGACGTGCACCTCGTGGCCGCGTCCGGCCAGGCCCTGGGCCAGGGTGTGGGTGACCTGCTGGATGCCGCCGAGCGTGTCGGCGTCCAGGCAGGCGAACACGACGGTCATCGTCTGCGCCCCTCGAAGAAGTCGTCCACGATGCGGGCGGAGGCGTCCCCGTGCTCGTCGGCGCACCACAGGGCGCGGAAGGCGGCGTACTTGGCGGCGAAGGCGGCGTGCACCTCGGGCAGGTTCCGCAGCACGTCCACCAGCTCCGCCGTGGTCGTCACGCACGGGCCGGGCGCGATGGCGGGCAGGTCGTGGTAGACGCCGCGTTCGGAGAGCCGGTAGTCGTCCCAGTCGTCGATGAGGAACACCATCGGCCTGCCGGTCACCGCGTAGTCGCACATCACGGACGAGTAGTCGGTCAGCAGCGCGTCCGAGGCCAGCATCAGGTCGTTGATCTCCGGATAGGACGCGGCCGGCCGGACGAAGTGCCTGAGCCGTTCGGGCGGGTCGTACTTCTCGACCGGATGCGTGCGCAGGACGACCACCCACTCGCCGGCCAGCTCCCTGGCCATGAGGTCCAGGTCGGCGCGTACCGAGCGGCCGCTCATCTTGTCCCGGTCGCGGTAGGTGGGCGCGTAGAGCAGGACCTTGCGCCCCGGCGGGATCTCCAGCCGGGCCCGCACGTCGCCGGCCGCCTCCGCCCGCACCAGCGCGTCGCAGCGCGGCGTGCCGCACCGGTAGACCTTGCCGTCGTAGCCGTTGGAGGGCAGGAACACCCGGGAGAACTCCGCGCTCGGCGAGACCAGCGCGTCCCAGCGGGCGACGGCGGCCCGCCACTGCTCGCGCGGCCGGTCGAAGTCGCCGCGCAGGTCGGGCGCGTCGAAGCCGATCGACTTGATGCCCTGTCCGTGCCAGGTCTGCAGGTAGCGGGTGCCGGGCGGCTTCGGGTAGTCCAGCGGGAAGCCGTGGCTGTCCACCCAGATCCCGGCGCGGGCCATCGTCCACAGGTAGCGCCAGCTTCCCCGGCGGACCAGCCGCGCGTCGGCGGGGAAGTTCTTGCGGCCCTTGGCGACCGACCAGACCGCCTCGATCGGCAGGCCGCGCCGCCGCACCTCCTCGTAGATGGCCCGGGGGCTGCCGTTGTAGCCCTTGCCGACGTCCGACTCGAACAGGGCGAGGTCGTCGCGCCGCGGCACCACCTTGATCAGCAGCTTGTACGCGCGCAGCTTGGCGCGCGGCGTGTTGAGCTTCAGCAGCAGCCGGCGGGCCCGCCGCAGCGCCGAGCGGACCCGCGAGTGCGTGCGCACGCACAGGTAGGCGGCATAGCCCTCGGCCTTCACCGTGCAGCCGGGCAGCTCGATCGGCTCCAGGTTGGGGTCGACGATCAGCCGGTCGGTGGTGACGTGGCCGTCGGAGCGGCGTCTGAAGCCGATGCGCGGGTCGCTCCTGCCACAGGGGGAGAAGACGACCTCGCTGACGTACCCGCCGTCGCCGGAGGGGACCGGCTGGATCGGCACGCGTTCCCCGCCCGCCTCCAGGAACGCCTCCCACTCGGGCGGCAGCACGCCGAACGGGTCGTAGGTGCGCACGATCATCCGCACCCGCTCGCCGTTCGTGGCCAGGCCGGTCACCTCGTGCCGCAGCCGGGAGTCGGTGTAGGGCAGCTCGGCCAGGCGCAGCGGGGTGATGTCCAGCCACGGCGCGGCCGTCGTGCCCCAGTACGTGCGCCCGTCCACCTGCACGGCCGCCCGCGGCGCGGCCCGGGGGCCGGTCAGCGAGCCGGCCGCCACGCGCAGGTCGTCGATCCTGTCGTCCAGGATGAGCCGGCAGCAGACCCGGTCCATCGGCTCGATCCGGTCGAACACCTCGCCGGGGATCTCCTCCAGGTACGGCCGTACGACCGAGGCGAACTCCTTCACCCACACCAGGTCGCGCGCGGGCAGCGGGTTGAGGTAGACCCGCAGGTCCTGCCGCAGGAACCGGTACTGCCGGTGCGGGACCAGGTCCTCGGCGCCGTAGCCGCGCAGGATGTCGTCGCTCAGCCGGGCCGCGATCACCCGCTGCCGTACGTTGTCCATCTCGTCGATGCTGAGCGAGATCGACTCGTTCGAGGACGCCCGGTGCCAGTGGTAGACCACCCACGGGACGATCGCGAACCGGCGGGCCACGGCGTACAGCTCGGTGGCGAAGACGTGGTCCTCGTAGTGGATGTCCTCGGGGAAGCGCAGCACGTGGTCGCGCAGCCAGGCGACGTTGTAGAGCTTGTTGGTGCTGAAGGAGTCGAGGAACAGCTCGGGCTCCGCGCGGATGCCCTCGACCACCCGCCGCCGGGCGAACAGCGACGGATAGTACGGGCGCAGCCGCCCGTCCCGCTCGAACAGGCGGGAGATCTGCCCCGACACGAAGTCGGCCCCGGTGCGCTCGATCTCGGTGAGCAGGCTCTTGCACGCGTGCCTGGGCAGCTCGTCGTCGCTGTCGAGGAACATGGCGTACGGCGCCCTGGCGGCGTCGATCCCGTCGTTGCGCGGGGCTCCGCAGCCGCCGCTGTTGCTCTCCCTGCGCAGGTAGCGCACCCGCGGGTCCTCGGCCATGAGCCGCGCGGCGACCTCGGGCGTGCCGTCCGTGCTCGCGTCGTCGGAGATGATCACTTCGAGGTCGCGCAACGTCTGTCGCAGCACGGACCGCACGGCCCTGGGCAGGCGAGCAGCGTCGTTGTACGAGATCACGACCACGCTGCAGTCCGGCATCCCGACGTCCCCCCAGTAATGACCTGCGGGAATGGCACTTCCCCGGGACGGCGTGAAGTGACCGGACTTTATGTGGTTTTTGCTGAAAATCAGCGTATAAGGCGACGAATCACCCAGATGAGGATCGTGAGCGCCACCAGGCCGCCCGCGATCGGCGCGATCCGTTTGAGCAGCGGCTGCCCGGCGATCTCCAGCAGGTCGAGCGCCTCCTCGTCAGGTGTGCGCGAGGTGCGCAGCGTGCCCGAAGGCCGCACGTCCGGCTCGGGGGCGGGCACCGGGCTCAGGTGCCGCTCCTCTTCCTCCACCTGCGACTCCACGGGCGCGACCGGCACCTGCGGCACGACCGGCTCCTGGGGGGCGACCGGCTCCACCACGGGCTCGGAGAGCAGCTGGGCGAGGTTGCCGGCGAACCGGTCGATCAGCTTGGCCCCGACCTCGGCCATGACCCCGCGCCCGAACTGCGCCGGCCGCCCGGTCACGTTGAACGTCGTCTCCACGGCCACCGACGTGCGCCCCTCGGCCGGCGTCAGGCGTGCCCTGACCGTGGCCGACGCCGTGCCGGAGCCCCTGGCCTCCTTGCCCGACGCCTGGATCGTGAGCGTGTGGGCGTCTTTGTCGACGTCCTCGAAACTGGCCGAGCCCCGGTAGGTGACGGTGATCGGGCCGACCTTGACCTTCAGCCGGCCGGTGAACTCGTCGCCCTCGAAGATGTCGAGCGTCGCCCCGGGCAGGCAGGGCGCGACCCGTTCGACGTCGAGCAGCACCGCCCATGCCTGCTCGATCGGAACCGGGACAGTGAACTCGTGCTCGAACCGCATCGCCATCGATCCGCTCCTTCCGAGGTTGGTTGCGACACTACGTCGGGGCGGGGGCGCCCCGGAAGGGGCGCCCCCGCCTCACTCAGGGGGACCCGGCGGCCGTGCGCACCGCCCGGTGGGTCAGGACGCGGGCCAGGTGGCGGCGGTAGTCGGGCTGGGCGTGCAGGTCGGCGGGCGGGGAGGTGCCGTCCGCGGCCTGCTCGCACGCCTGCCGCACCTGGTCGCCGAGCTCGACGCCCGGCAACGCGGCCTCCGTCGCGCGGGCGCGCACCGGCGTCGGGCCCATGTTCGTCAGCGCGATCCTTGCCTCGGCGATCGCGCCGTCGGAACGCCGGACCGCGGCCGCCACGCCGACGATCGCCCACGACTGCGCGGTCCGGTGGAACTTCTCGTAGTGGAAGCCCCAGCCCGCGCCCAGCTTCGGCAGCTTCACCCCGACCAGGATCTCCCCGGCCCGCAGCGACGTCTCCAGGTAGTCGACGAAGAACTCGGCGGCCGGGATCTCCCGCTCGCCCGCCGCCGACCCGGCCACGATCACGCCGTCCAGCGCCAGCACCACGGCGGGCAGGTCACCCGCCGGATCGGCGTGGGCCAGCGAGCCGCCGAACGTCCCCCGGTGCCTGATCGCCGGGTCGGCCACCCTGGCCGTGGCCAGCGCCACCAGCGGGACGCCGTCGTTCACCACCGGGGAGCGCATCACCTCGTCGTGCGTGGCCAGCGCGCCGATGAAGACGTGGTCGCCCCGGTCGTGCACGCCGTTCAGGCCGGGCAGGCGGCCGATGTCCACCAGCTTGGACGGGTAGGCCAGCCGCAGCCGCAGCAGCGGGAGCAACGACTGCCCGCCGGCCAGGACCTTGGCGTCCTCGTCGGAGGCGAGCTCCGCGCAGGCCGCCGCCAGCGAGTCGGGACGCATGTAGTCGAACGGTGCGGGGATCATCGCCGCGCTCCTTCCAGCGCTCGCCAGACACGCTCGGGCGTGCACGGCATCCGGACGTCGTCGATGCCGTACGGCCGCAGCGCGTCCACGATCGCGTTCACCACCGCCGGGGTCGAGGCGATCGTGCCGGCCTCGCCGACGCCCTTGACGCCCAGCGGGTTGCCGGTCGCCGGGGTCTCGGTCCGGTCCGTCGTGAACGAGGGCAGGTCCGCCGCCGACGGCAGCAGGTAGTCGGCCATGGTCGTGGTCAGCAGGTTGCCGTCGGGGTCGTAGACGGCCTCCTCGTACAGCGCCTGCGCCACGCCCTGCGCGATGCCGCCGTGCACCTGGCCCTCGACGATCAGCGGGTTGACCACCTTGCCGACGTCGTCCACGGCCACGTACGAGCGGATGCGGCTCATGCCCGTCTCGGTGTCCACCTCCATCGCGCACAGGTGCGTGCCGTGCGGGAAGGAGTAGTTGTCCGGGTCGAACGTGGCGTCGGAGTCGAGCCGCGCCTCCACGCCGTCGGGCAGGTCGTGCGCCTGGAAGGCGGCGTAGGCCAGCTCCTGGATCGTCCTGCTCGACCCGGTGCCGCGCACCTTGAACGCGCCGCCGCCGAACTCCAGGTCGTCCGGCGAGCATTCGAGCATGTGGGCGGCCAGCTTCCTGGCCTTCTCCCTGACCTTCTCGCACGCCTGGAGCACGGCGATGCCGCCCACGACCAGCGAGCGCGAGCCGTAGGTGTCCATGCCCTTGTGCGCGACGGCCGTGTCGCCGTGCAGCACGCGCACGTCCTCGAACGGCACGCCCAGCGCGTCGGCCACGATCTGGCTCCACGCCGTCACGTGCCCCTGGCCGTGCGGGGACGTGCCGGTGATGACCTCGACCTTGCCGGTCGGCAGCATGCGCACCGAGCCGTGCTCCCAGCCGCCCGCCCCGAACCTCGCCGCCCCGAGCAGCCTCGACGGCGCCAGCCCGCACATCTCCGTGTACGTGCTGACCCCGATCCCGAGCTGCACCGGATCGCCCCGGTCCCGCCGGTCGGCCTGTTCGGCCCGCAGCTTGTCGTAGCCGAACAGCGACAGCGCCTTCTCCGTGGCCGCCTCGTAGTTGCCCGAGTCGTAGGTCAGCCCCGAGATCGTCGTGTACGGGAACTCCTCGTGCCTGATCCAGTTGCGCCTGCGCACCTCCAGCGGGTCCAGGCCCAGCTCGGCGGCGAGCTCGTCCATCGTCCGCTCGATGCCGAACGTGGCCTCCGGACGGCCCGCGCCCCGGTAGGCGTCCGTGGGCATCTTGGTGGTGAACACGCCCCGGCAACCGAACTCGTACGCGTCCATCTTGTAGATCGCGTTGAACATGGACGCCCCGAGCAGCGGCACCCCCGGCGTCACCAGCATCAGGTACGCGCCCATGTCCGCCAGCAGCTCCACCCGGAGCCCCCGGATACGCCCGTCGGCGTCGGCGGCGAGCCGGATGCGCTGGAGCTGGTCGCGGCCGTGGTGCACGGTCAGGTTGCCCTCGGAGCGGGACTCCGTCCACTTGACCGGCCTGCCCAGCCTGCGCGCCATCAGCAGGCAGAGCACCTCCTCCGCGGTGACCTGCAACTTCGAGCCGAACCCGCCGCCCACGTCGGGCGCGACCACCCGCAGGTCGTGCTCAGGGATGCCGGTCACGACGGCCAGCATCACCCGCAGGATGTGCGGGATCTGGGTGGAGGTCCACATCGTGAACGAGTCGCCGTCGGTGTCCACGAGCACCGCCCGCGGTTCCATCGCCGTCGGGATGAGCCGCTGCTGCACGTACGTCCGGTCGACGACGACCGCGGCGCCGTCGAACGCCGCCTCGACGTCACCCGAGGTGATCTTCATGGAGAACGCCTGGTTGCCCGCCTCGTGCACCTTCGGGCTGTCCGGCGACAGCGCCTCGGTCATGTCGAGCACCGCGGGCAGCGGCTCGTAGTCGACCTCGATGGCCTCCAGCGCGTCGGCCGCCCGGTACCGGTCGGTCGCGACCACGCAGGCCACGGCCTCGCCGACGTACCGGACCTCGGAGGTCGCCATCGGCGGATGGTCGGGGATGACGACGTCGTCGGTCACCGGCCACGCGCACGGCAGGCTGCCCTGCTCGCCGGCGAAGTCCTGGCCGCTGAACGCGGCCACCACGCCGGGCAGGCCGCGGGCCGCCGACACGTCCACCCGGGTGATCCGGGCGTGGGCCATCGGGCTGCGCAGGAACATCACGTGCAGCGTGCCGGGCCGGGACAGGTTGTCCGTCCAGCGCGTGCGCCCCGTCAGCAGCCTGGCGTCCTCCTTCCGCCTGCGCGGCCGGCCCACCTCGTGGACGGCGTCCTGCCCGGTGACGGCCTCGGGGCTCGGCTCGCTCACTGCGTCCTCACCGCCTGCCCCATCTCCTGCGCGCCGCGCTTCACCGCGCGCACGATGTTGCAGTAGCCCGTGCAGCGGCACAGGTTGCCCTCCAGCCCGTGCCTGATCGACTCCTCCGACGGCTCCGGGTCCTCCCGTACCAGGTCGATCGCGGCCATGACCATGCCGGGGGTGCAGTAGCCGCACTGCAGCGCGTGCTCTTCGTGGAAGGCCCGCTGCATCGGGTGCATCGACCCGTTCGCGCCCAGGCCCTCGATGGTGACGACGTCGCCGCCGTCGGCCTGGACGGCGAGCACCGAGCAGCTCTTGACGCTCTTGCCGTCGAGCAGGACCGTGCACGCGCCGCAGTTGCTGGTGTCGCAGCCGACCGGGGTGCCGGTCCTGCCGAGCCGCTCACGTAGTAGATGGACGAGGAGGAGCCGCGGCTCGACGTCCTCCTCGTACTTGATCCCGTCGACGGTGACGGTGATTCGGGGCATACGTCCTCCCTCAGGAGCAGGGGGAAAGGCGGACACACCCGAAACTACGCCGGTGTTTTTCCCGGTCAAGGGTTACTTGCCGCGGACCACCCGCGCGATGATCGCCACCACCCCCGCGAAGGCCAGCCCCACGACCGTCACCCCGACCAGGATCAGCGCGTCCCTGAGCTCGCGGGTCACGACGAGAATGCCCAGCACCACGAACAACGTGCCGCTCAGCAGGGCCATCCAGTCGGTCCGGTGCAGCCGCCGGACGCGCTCGACGTCACGCGCCACGCCGCACCTCCATGTCGCCGAGGCCGCCACGCAGGTTCAGCACGATCGTGAACTCCTCGTCCGCGGCCCTGATCTCGGGCTCCAGCACCTTGTCGAACTTGATGTCGACGCCGCCCCTGATCGACTGGTCGACCTTGATGTCGCCGACCTTGTTCGACGCGTGCACCTCGACCCTGGCCGTCGGCGGCACGATCACCGTCAGCTCGCCCACGGAGACCCTGGCGTCGAACGTCAGGCTCGTGCCCGGCAGCGCCTTCAGCTCCGTCAGGTCCAGCCGTCCCTCGCCGACGCCGACGTCGTAGACCCTGCCCGCTTCCGAGGGCTTGGTCAGGTACCAGGTGGAGTCGCCGACGTTGCGCGGCAGACCGCCCAGCATCAGGCCCACGCCGATCAGCAGCGCGACCGTGGTGCCCGCCGCGACGAGACCGGCTCCGCGGCCCCACCAGGCGGCGATGAGCAGCCCGGCGCCGATGGTGATGAGCACGGCGCCGCCGACGATGGTCGGGCTCACGCCTGCGGCCGACCTGGCCTGGACCGCCACGACGATCCCTCCCACTATGATCGCGAGCAAGATGGTGATGACCCCGATGAACGACTTGGGGCGTCGTTGCCGTGGCGCCGGGCTGTGCGCCTGGCCGGGGGCCGGGCGGCCGTACAGTGCGGGGTCGTAGGGCGAGTAGCCGGCCTGCCGCCTGGCCGGGTCGAGCGGGCGGTAGGGGCCCTTCGGGGCGAAGGGCTCGCCGTAGCCGCTGTAGTCGATCGCGGTTCTGGGCTGGGGGCGGTAGCCGGGCGGCTCCTGCCGCGACGCCGCCTGCGGCCGCGGGGCCTCGACCCGGGTCTTCGGGGACTCCGCCCGGGGGGCGTCCGTTCGGGGGGCATCTGTTCGGGGGGCATCTGTTTCGGGGGCCTCGGCCTGGCGGGTGGCGTCCGCTCGGGGGGCGTCCGTCTTGGGGGTTTCCGCCTGGCGGGTGGCGTCCTGCGGGAGCTCGTGCGCCGCCGTCACGGCCCCGGCGGCCTCCATCGCCTGCGCGGCCTCGATCTTCGACATCTCGGCCCGCTCTTCCTCGGCGGAGGGCGTCTCGGGCTTGTCCGTACGGGGAGCCTCGGGCTGCCGTCCGGCCGACATCGCCCGCAGTCGCGCGGCGACGGCCTCGGCGTGGGCGGCGGCCGTCGTCCTGGGGGCTGCCGTCCTGGGGGCGGGCGCGGGGGACTCGGGATGGGCCGTCGCGGTGTCGCCCAGGCCGGACCAGCCGGGTTCGGCGGGACGCACCGGCGGGGTCGCGGGCGGCGCGTAGGGCGGCGCGGGCGACTCCGCGTCGGGGGAGCGCCGGCGACCGAGCCGCTCGGGCATCGAGCGGGCCAGCGCCAGCAGGTCGACGCCGCTGGAGTGGGCCGCGAGCAGCGAGACGGCCAGCAGCACGCCGACCACCAGCGTGCCGGTGTCGAGCCACACGGTCGCGAGGTTGAGCGCGAGACCGAACCCGAGCACCGCCGTCAGCAGCGCCATCACGGTCTCGGCGTCGAAGTCGCGACGGGTCCACTGCTCGATGATCCCCGGCCCGCCGTTGGGCTCCTTCATCAGCAGGAACGCCGCGATGTACAGGAAGATCCCGATGCCCGAGCCGAGCAGGAGCACGGCGAACGCCACGCGGAACACCACGGGGTCGATGCCGGTGTGCCGCCCGAGACCGGCGCAGACGCCCATGAGGAAGCGCCCTTCGCTGCTGCGTCGCAGCTCCCGGGGCGGGGCGGCGGGTTGCCTGGGCGGAGCTTCTGTCATGGAACCATCGTGGACCGTCGGGCGGGGTGACCGCATCCGGGAGACCCCTGACTCGACCCTGGGGGTTGTTCCCTGATGCCCGAAGTGCCCGCGACATGTGACGATGGCGATGTTATGGCAGACCAGAAGACACTTGCCGAGCCCACCGGCGATCGACCCTATCGCCGGATGCTCCGCCCCATGGAGGGCCGCCTGCTCGGCGGCGTGGCCCAGGGGCTGGCGGCGCAGCTCTCCCTCGATCCCGTCGTGATCAGGCTGATGTTCGTGCTGCTCAGCGTCGTGGACGGGGTCGGCATGGTGGCCTACGCCGTGCTGTGGATGATCACTCCGCGTGAGCCGTACGAGGGGCAGCCGCCGCAGCGCGACTGGAGTCAGCTCGCCGCCTTCAGCGCGATCGGCGTGGCGCTGGCCGCGTTCGGCTGGCTGACCGGGGCCTCGAAGGGCGGGATCGGCATGTTGCCGTTCGCCGTCGGCGGCATCGGCGCGCTCATCCTCTGGCAGCAGGCCGACCCCGAACGCCGCAAGAACTGGGTCAGCGGCGCGACCAAGAGCATCCGCACCAACCGGGTGCGCACGCTGCTCGGCGTGACGCTGGTCGTCATCGGCGCGGCCGGCTTCCTGTACGCCCAGGGCGAACTGGCCAAGGCCAGGCCCGGCCTGATGTTCACGGTCGTCGTGGTCGGCGGCATCGCGGTCATCGCGACGCCCTGGCTGGCCGGCCTGTGGAAGGAGCTCCAGCTCGAACGCCGCGAGCGCATCCGGCAGGAGGAGCGCGCCGAGGTGGCCGCCATGGTGCACGACTCGGTGCTGCACACGCTCACCCTCATCCAGCGCGTCTCGAACGACCCCCGCGAGGTCACCAGGCTGGCCCGCTCCCAGGAACGCGAGCTGCGCAACTGGCTCTACCAGCCCGCCCAGGACGCCGACGCCACCGTGGCCGCCGCCGTACGCAGGATCGCGGCCGAGGAGGAGGACTCGCACGGCGTGCCCATCGAGGTCGTCTGCGTCGGCGACCTCGACCTCGACCCGCAGGGCAAGCTGGCGGCGATGCTCAAGGCGTCCAGGCAGGCGATGGTCAACGCGGCCAAATATTCTGAGAGCCCGGCCATCTCCGTCTACGCGGAGGTGGAGGGCTTGGAGGTGACCATCTTCGTGAAGGACCGCGGAAAGGGCTTCGACCTTGAGGCGGTACCCCTCGACAGAATGGGCATCAGGGAGTCCATCATCGGGAGAATGGAACGTCACGGCGGCACGGCCAGGGTCCGCACCGAGCCCGGCGAGGGCACGGAAGTGATGCTGACGATGAAGGTGGACAAGCAATGACACGCGTGTTGATCGTCGACGACCACCGGCTGTTCAGATCCGGCGTACGCGCGGAGCTGGGCGACTCGATCGAGGTCGTGGGCGAGGCGGAGGACGTCGAGACGGCGGTCAAGGCCATCGCCGAGCACCAGCCCGACGTGGTCCTGCTCGACGTGCACATGCCCGGCGGCGGCGGCCAGGAGGTGCTGCGCCGCGTCCTCAGCACCGGCTCGCAGGTCCGCTTCCTCGCGCTGTCGGTCTCCGACGCCGCCGAGGACGTCATCGGCGTCATCAGGGGCGGCGCCCGCGGCTACGTGACCAAGAACATCAGCGGCAAGGAGCTCACCGACGCCATCCGCCGGGTGGCCGACGGCGACGCGGTCTTCTCGCCGCGGCTGGCCGGGTTCGTCCTCGACGCCTTCGCCTCGTCCGAGGCGCCGTCGATCGATCCCGAGCTCGACTCGCTCACCCAGCGCGAACGCGAGGTGCTGCGGCTGATCGCCCGCGGTTACGCGTACAAGGAGATCGCCAAGGAGCTGTTCATCTCGGTCAAGACCGTGGAGACCCACGTCTCGTCGGTGCTGCGCAAGCTCCAGCTCTCCAACCGGCACGAGCTGTCCCGCTGGGCCACCGCGCGCCGCCTGGTCTGACCCTGCTTTCTGGACCGTTACAAGGTCGTTACGGCCATTCGTAGACGAATCGCCCGTCTCAGTAGTCACACATGGAAGGAGAAGCACATAATCCAGGAGTAATCCCCTTGAATCGCGTCCCCCGGTTGCTTGCCATGGTCGCACTGCTGTCGGCTGCGGCCTGTTCAGCAGAAGGCGTACCAGCCCCGCAGGTCCCGCAGGCCCGGACGACCGCCTCCGTGGGCGCCGCCGCGGCTGCTCACGTCGCGGCTCCGGCCAAGAAGGTCAAGCTCGACATCGCCGACATCACTCCCATGGGGGAGACGTCGGAGAAGGTCGGCGTCGGTTTCCCGATCATCGTCACGTTCGACCGGGACGTGAAGGACAAGGCCGCCGTCGAGGCGCTGCTGGAGGTCCAAGCCGACAAACCGGTCGACGGCGCCTGGCGCTGGGTGTCGGCCCGCAAGGTCATCTACCGGACGAAGACGTACTGGAAGCCGCACCAGAAGGTGCTGTTCACCGCGCGCCTCAGCCAGCTCCCCGGCAACAAGGCCGAGGACGTCACCCGCCGCTTCGCCGTCGGCAACGCGAACATCTCGGTCGTGGACACCCGCAAGCACCAGATGAAGGTCTACCGGGACGGCAAGATCGCCAAGAAGATCGCGATCAGCGCCGGCCGCGGCGGCCTGCTGCGCAACGGCGTGGACGTCTACCTCACCACCAGCGGCGTGCACCTCACGATGGGCAAGAAGTCCGTCGAGACGATGACGTCGTCCTGGATGGGGGTGACCGACCCCAAGGACCCGCGCTACTACAAGGAGGAGATCCCCTGGGCGGTGCGCATCTCCGACAGCGGCGAGTACGTCCACCAGAGCGCCGGCTACTACCAGTACCTCGGCCGCTCCAACCAGAGCCACGGCTGCGTGCGCGCCACCCCCGAGGGCGCCAAGTGGTTCTACGGCATCGCCCAGCGCGGTGACGTCGTCAAGATCACTGGGACCAAGCGCAAGCTCGACTGGCGCAACGGCTGGAGCTACTGGCAGCTCAACTGGACCCAGTGGAAGCAGGGCAGCGCCCTCAAGTCCTGACCGTGACCCTGTCGGCAGGGCTCCCACCCAGGGCCCTGACCACGACCTTGTCGGCAGGGCTCCCACCCAGGAGCCCTGCCACCCTGCGGCCCCCGGCCCGGGGCATGTCGTCAGGAGCCCGGCCGTCGAAGGCCGGGCGCCCGCTGACCAGGGGTCAGAGCTTCTCCAGGGGCGCGTACGCCAGCAGCAGCGTCTTCTCCCCGTCGCCACCGAAGTCGATCTTGACCTTGGTCTTCTCCGCCACCCCGTCCACGGCCACCACCGTGCCGAGCCCCCACTTGTCGTGCGTCACTCGATCGCCCACCGCCAGCGACGGCACCTGACGCGACCCGCCGCCCTTGGGCGCCGGCCGCGGGGTCGGCTCCCGCCGCGTCGCCGCGCTCCAGGCCGACTTCTCCGGGTCGGTACGCCAGTCGATGAGCTGCCCCGGCACCTCGTTCACGAACCGCGAGGCCGGGTTGAACGACGGCGACCCCCACGAGCTGCGCACCGCCGCCCGCGTGAGGTAGAGCCGCTTCTGCGCCCGGGTGATGCCGACGTAGGCCAGCCGCCGCTCCTCCTCCAGCTCCTTCGGCTCGCCCAGCGACCGGACGTGCGGGAACACGCCGTCCTCCATCGCCGTCAGGAAGACGACAGGGAACTCCAGCCCCTTGGCCGTGTGCAGGGTCATCAGCGTGACGACCCCCTGCCCGCCCTCGGCGTCGGGGATCTGGTCGGCGTCGGCCACCAGCGACACCTGCTCCAGGAACTCCACCAGCGTGCCCTCGGGATTGGCCTCCTCGAACTCCGAGGCCACCGAGACGAGCTCGTTGAGGTTCTCCAGGCGGGACTCGTCCTGAGGGTCTTCGGACGCCTCCAGCTCGGCGCGGTAGCCGGTGGCCACGAGGATCTCCTCGGCCAGCGTGGACGGCGGCACGCCCTCGGCCTTGGCGATCAGCTCCTCCAGCATCGCCACGAACTCGCGCACCGCGTTGAGCGAGCGCGTCGCCATTCCGTACGCCTCGTCGGCCCGGCGCAGCGCGTCCCAGAACGAGATGCGCTCGCGCGAGGACAGCGCCTCGATCATCGCCTCGGCCCGCTCGCCGATGCCGCGCTTGGGCACGTTGAGGATGCGCCGCATCGACACCACGTCGGCCGGGTTGGCCAGCACCCGCAGGTAGGCCAGCAGGTCCTTGACCTCCTTGCGCTCGTAGAAGCGCACGCCCCCGACCACCTTGTACGGCAGCCCGGTGCGGATGAAGATCTCCTCGAACACGCGGGAGGCGGCGTTGGTCCGGTAGAACACCGCGACCTCGCTGGGCTTGACGCCCTCCTCGTCGCTGAGCCGGTCGACCTCCTGGGCCACGAACATGGCCTCGTCGTGCTCGTTGTCGGCGACGTAGCCCACGATCTTGGGACCGTCGCCCTGGTCGGACCAGAGGTTCTTCGGCTTGCGCCCCTCGTTGCGCGCGATCACCGCGTTGGCCGCGGCCAGGATGTTCTGGGTGGAGCGGTAGTTCTGCTCCAGCAGGATCGTGCGGGCGTCGGGGTAGTCGCGCTCGAACTCCAGGATGTTGCGGATCGTCGCGCCGCGGAAGGCGTAGATCGACTGGTCGGCGTCGCCCACCACGCACAGCTCGGACATGTCGCCGCCCGAGCGCACCACGTCGCCGTCGGCGGTGCGCAGCTCGGGATGGCCCACCAGCTCGCGGATCAGGATGTACTGGGCGTGGTTGGTGTCCTGGTACTCGTCGACCAGCACGTGCCTGAACCGCATCCGGTAGTGCTCGGCCACCTCGGGGAAGAGCTGGAACAACGTCACCGTGTTCATGATGATGTCGTCGAAGTCCATCGCGCCGGCCTCGGTCAGCTTGAGCTGATAGGCCTTGTACGCCTGCGCGAGCGTCTTCTCCAGGTGCGAGCCCGCCCTGTCCAGCGCGGTCTCGTAGTCGACCAGCTCGTTCTTGAAGTTGCTGACCTGCGCCGAGAACGAACGCGGCGGGTAGCGCTTCGGGTCGAGCTCCATCTCCCTGCAGACCATCGCCATCAGCCGCTGCGAGTCGGCCTGGTCGTAGATCGAGAAACTCGACGGGAAGCCCAGCCGCTTGGCCTCGCGCCGCAGGATGCGCATGCAGGCGCTGTGGAACGTCATCACCCACATCGCCTTGGAGCGCGGGCCGACGAGCTTGTCGATGCGCTCCTTCATCTCGCGGGCGGCCTTGTTGGTGAAGGTGATGGCCAGGATCTCGCCCGGATGCGCGTTGCGCTCGGCCAGCAGGTAGGCGATGCGGTGGGTGAGCACCCGCGTCTTCCCCGACCCCGCCCCCGCCACGATGAGCAGCGGGCTGCCATGATGGATCACGGCCTCGCGCTGCTGGGGGTTGAGGCCGTCGAGCAAGGGGTGGTCAACAGAGACTTGGGTCGGCACCCACCTAGGTTAAGACGAGCCACCGACAAACGGCGCCCGGAATGCCTCCGACGGGGTGCCGGTTGTCCTCCGTACAGGGTCCAGGAAGGGGAGCCATGCTGCCGGAATCCGAGATCAACCGGGTACTTGTCGTCACCGCCCATCCCGACGACGTCGACTTCGGATCGGCGGGGAGCGTGGCGCTGTTCGTGGATCGGGGCGTGGAGGTCACGTACCTCCTGGTCACCGACGGTGACGCCGGCGGCAACGAGCGCACCCTGGACAACTCGGGAATGGCCGAGCTCCGCAGGACCGAGCAGCTCGCCGCCGCCAAGGCGGTCGGCGTGACGGACGTACGCTTCCTCGGCTACTCCGACGGCCGGGTCGTGCCCTCGCTCGACCTCCGGCGCGACATCGCCAGGGTGATCCGCCAGGTACGTCCGGACCTGGTCATCACCCACCACCCCGACCGCAACTACCAGTTCGTCGCCCCCAGCCACCCCGACCACCGGGCCGTGGGCGGCGCGGCCCTCGACGCGGTCTACCCCGACGCCCGCAACCCCTATGCCTTCCCCGAGCTGCTGCGCGACGAGGGCCTGGAGGCGTGGACGGTCAGGGAGGTCTGGCTGAACGGCGGCCAGACCCCCAACCACTGGGTCGACGTCACCGAGGTGATGGACCGCAAGCTCGCGGCCTTGCAGTCGCACGTCAGCCAGGTCGCCCACGTCGAGGGCTTCGCCGATTTCGTCCGCGGCCGCTTCGCCGCCTGGGCCGAGCAGGCCGGCTTCGGCGAGGGCCACTACGCGGAGGGTTTCCAGGTCGTGCCCACGGCCTGACCTGGACGTTCCTCCTTCGGCTCAGGGGATGGAGCCCGGCGGCGCCACCCAGAGCGCGGGCTGCCCGGTGACCTCGGAGATGATGTCGAAGTCCCGGTCGTAGTGCAGGATCGTCGCCTGGTGCACCTCGGCGCAGGCGGCGATCAGCAGATCATTCAGCCCGACCGCCTGGTGGTGCGACCTGCCGGCGAGCATCGCCTGCACCTCCAGGGCCCTGCCGCCGACCTTTCTGTGCGTGATGGACAGGAGGCGGAAGCCCTCCCGCAGGTGGCGGGCGTCCTTCTCGTAGCCCTTGGGGTCACGGGCGCTGTGGAGCACCTCCAGTTGCGTGACCTCGCAGACGGCGAGCGTCCTGTCGAGCATGAGCGCTTCGAGGGCCTGATGGACCGCCGGATGCGGCATGCGGGCCAGGGCGCTCTTGTCGATGAGGTAGACCACTCCGGTGGTCACCACGCATGCTTCAGGAGCTCTGGGTCCAGGAGATCCGTATTGTCCCGTGTACGCCAGTATTCGAAGGCCTCGCGTCGCTTGGCCCTCTGGGCGACCTCCTCCAGGGCGGCGTTCACCGTCTCCTTCATGGTCGATGTCCCCAGTTCGTGCTGGGCCAGCTCCAGAAGCCTCTTGTCGATGTCGATCACAGTACGCATACACCACCACCTCCGTACCTCCACCGGACGAATCTCTGATCCTGATGTGCGGCGTCTGGGGAGCCCGTCGGAGCTCCCGCGATGCGCGTCTCGGGTGAAGGTAGAGCCATCGGGGCGAGTCAAGTGGACCGTTCCAAAGGAAGTGGAAGGATCCTCAGCTTCGGAGGTGGAATCCTCATCCCGGCCTGGCACAAGTCTCTACCCGGCCGGAACCGATCATCCGGTTTCAGTGCTTTGCTGAGATCCTCGCGAAGAGGTAGCCGAGGGAGTTGGTCGCCAGATGCAGCATCGACGGCGCGAGCAGTCCGCCGCGGCGCCGGAGCTCGCAGAAGAGCACCCCCGCCGCCGCCGTGGACAGCACGCTGCCCGCCACCACCCGCGCGACGTCGAGGTGGGCGGGCGACTCGCCCGCGGTCAGCGCCCCGAGCGCCGGGTTCGCGCGGGCCATGTCGATCGCCGGGAGGATGTGCCAGAGGCCGAACAGGGCCGAGGAGACCGCCGTGGCGGCGACCGCGCCGTGCCGTCTGGCCAGCATGGCGTGCAGCGCGCCGCGGAACCCGACCTCCTCCAGCAGGACCGTGCCCAGAGGGACCTGGACCAGGGCCTCCTCCAGGGCGCGGGCGCGCGAGAGCGACAGGGCGCGCTCGTCGCGGAAGAGCGGCCGGGTGCGGGGTACGGCGATGCCCACGGTGTAGACGGCGGCCACGGCCGTCGCCAGCGCGCCGCCGACGGCCGCGCCCCTGGGGGCCTGTTCGAACCCGAGTTCCCGCCAGGAGGCGCCGCTCCGGCGTGCCATGGCCACGAGCGCGGCGGTGGCGGCGACGGACGTCAGCGGGGCGAGCCTTGGGGCGATCTTGTTGTTGAGGACGTTGGCGGCGGTGAGGACGGCGATCGAGCGCAACAGCACCCTTGCAGGCTACGTCGCGCCACAGGACCCCGGCGTCGCACCGTCCGGCGGGGAAGCGCCGGGGGATGGCGGGGCGGGCTGTCCGGCGGGAACCCGTCCGGCGATGCGGGGCGTCGGTCGGTGGGGGAGGTGTCAGGAGGCGGCGGAGTTGCGCCAGCCTGCGGGGAAGCGGGTGCGGCGGCGTTCCTGCGGGGTGAGGCCGCCCCATATGCCTTCCGTCTCGCCCTCGCGTAAGGCGTAGGCGCGGCACTCGTTCACGACCGGGCAGCGGGCGCAGACCGCCTTCGCCCGGGCCTCCTGCAGCGGCGAGGGGGCGAGGGGGAAGAAGAGGTCAGGGTCGCTGGACCTGCACGCGCCTTTACGCAGCCAGCCGATCTCCTCCAGTGGCATGACTCCACCGTAGAGCCAGGTCATGATCAGACGCATCATCCTCTGGGCTGACCCACGGGTACATCCTCAGGAGACGCCCGAGCCCGTCCTCAGCAGCCGCCGACGCCGCCTTCGTAGCCGTCGGCGAAGGCGGACTGGCGTTGCTCGGCGGTGCCGTGGGCGGCGGGGTTCAGCCAGTCGTCCGTGGGGTCGCCGGCGGCCTCCAGGCTGGTCAGGAGCTCGTCCTCGTCACCGGGCTGGGCCTGCAGAGAGCCCGAGCGGACCAGGGCCGACAGCGTCCCGCCGGCGTAGCAGTCGGCCTGGAGCTCGGCCTGGACGTTCAGCTCGAAACCGGTCCTGAGCTGGGCCTGGACGGCGTGCCCGAACTCGTGGGGAATGATCACGTACACCGAGCCGTCGCCCATGTCGTTCCACAGGGACTCCATCCACGACCGGTCGAAGGCGATGTAGTGGCCCTCGGGGCAGTAGAAGGCGTTGTTCGGCACGGACGGCTCGCCCCCGCACGAAGGACCGGAACTCCCGGAGTAAGGGATGAAGGCGGCGATAGGCCGATAAGTCATCCCCTGCTGGTCGAAGAACTCCGCCCAGAACGACTCGGTGAGCGTACGCGCGGTCCGCAGGTCGTCCTCGAAGGTGTCGGCCCCCTGGACGTCCCGGGACGCGGGCCGGGTGTCGCCGCAGGCGGCGAGCAGCAGGACGAGGGCCAGGACGAGGAAACGGGCGCGCACGAGGTTCACACGTCCCAAGTGTGCACCGGATCGTTGGCGTGCATGCGGTTGATGTAGTCCAACGTCATCGCGCGTAGCGCCTCGTGCCGGTCGCCGCCCTGCGCGCGCACCCGTTCGACCTGCCAGGTCGCGCCCGTACGGCCGGTCAGGCAGCGTCCCTCGATGATGCCGAGCAGCCGGTCGGCCACCGGCGTGTGCACGCCCCACTCGGCCAGGCCCGCGCGCGCCATGGGCAGCAGCCGGCGCAGGATCAGCTCGGCCGCCGGCACCTCGCCCAGCCCCGGCCAGTAGAGCCGGGCGTCCAGGCCATGCCGGGCCGCGGCGGCGAGGTTGTCCTCGGCGGTGCGGAAGGACATCTGGCTCCAGATCGGGCGCTCGGCCGACGGGAGCACGCGCATCAGCCCGTAGTAGAACGCGGCGTTCGCGGCGATGTCGGCCACCGTGGGGCCGGCGGGCAGGACGCGGTTCTCCACGCGCAGGTGCGGCACGCCGTCCACGACCGCGTAGACGGGCCGGTTCCAGCGGTAGATGGTGCCGTTGTGCAGGGTCAGCTCGTGCAGGTGGGGGATGCGTCCCTGCGCCAGTTCGGCGCGCGGGTCCTCCTCCTCGCACAGGGGGAGCAGCGCCGGATAGTAGCTGACGTTCTCCTCGAACAGGTCGAAGACGCTGGTGATCCAGCGCTCCCCGAACCACACCCGCGGCCGCACACCCTGCGTCTTCAGCTCGGCCGGACGGGTGTCGGTGGCCTGCTCGAACAGCGCGATCCTGGTCTCGCGGTGCAGCTCCTTGCCGAACAGGTAGGGGGAGTTGGCCGCGACCGCGACCTGGGGGCCCGCGATGACCTGGGCGGCGTTCCAGTGCGGCGCGAACGCCTCCGGACTGACCTGGAGGTGGAGCTGCACGCTCGTGCACGCGGCCTCGGGCGCGACGCTGTCGGCGTGGGTGTCGAGGCGTTCCACGCCCTCGATGCACAGGTGCAGGTCCTCGCCGCGGGCGGCGAAGATCTGCTCGTTGAGCAGGCGGTAGCGGGGGTTGGCCGACAGGGTTCCCTCGCTGATGTCCTGCTCGCGCAGCGTGGGCAGGATGCCGACCAGCATCAGGTGCCCGTCCTGGGAGCGGGCGCGCTCCTCGGCGTGGTTGAGCCGCCTCCGTACGTCCTCCTCCAGGTGCAGCGGGCCGTCGCCGGTCAGCTCCCGGGGCTCGACGTTGATCTCGATGTTGAACTGGCCCAGCTCGGTGGCCCAGTCCGGCTGCTCGATCGCGGCCAGCACCTGGGCGTTGCGCATGGCGGCCTCGCCCTGGGCGTCCACGATGTTGAGCTCGATCTCCAGGCCCGCGCGGGGGCGTTCGAACTCGAAGCGGGACTCGCGCAACATCTGGGCGAAGACGTCGAGACATCGACGCACCTTTTCCCGATATTTCCGGCGATCGTCCCGGCTGAACACGACGACTGGTACGTCCCTGCCCATACCAGGAAATGTCGCACGGCTGGGCCGACATGACCAGCGGAAGATCGGCCCGGCCTCCCCGCGGGCCGGGCGTCATGAAGATCATCGTCAGGGCGCGCGGCCCTCGCGGGAGGCCCGTAGGGTGCGGGGATGCGCGTATTGATTACCGGTGGGGCGGGCTACATCGGCAGCACGATCGGGTCGGCGTGCCTCGACGCCGGCATCGAGCCCGTGATCCTCGACAACCTCGTGACGGGCCGCAGGGAGTTCGCCGACGGACGCATCTTCTACGAGGGCGACGTCGGCGACGGCGCCCTCGTCGACAAGATCTTCGCCGAGCACCCCGACATCGAGGCCGTCGTCCACTGCGCCGCCCTGATCGTCGTGCCCGACTCCGTCGCCGACCCGGTCGGCTACTACCGCGCGAACGTCGCCAAGAGCCTGGAGTTCACCGACCACCTGCTGCGCAACGGCTGCGAGCGGATGGTCTTCAGCTCGTCCGCGTCGATCTACCGCGCCGGCGAGGACCACACCGTCGACGAGGACTCGCCGCTCGCCCCGCAGAGCCCGTACGCGCGGACCAAGGCGGTCTGCGAGGCCATGTTCGCCGACATCGCCGCCACCCGCCCGATCCGCATCCTGTCCCTGCGCTACTTCAACCCGATCGGCGCCGACCCGGCCATGCGCACGGGCCTGCAACTGCGCCGTCCCAGCCACGCCCTGGGCAAGATGATCGAGGCGTACGAGGAGGGCGGGCCGTTCCGGATCACCGGCACCGGCTACCCGACGAGCGACGGCACGGGCATCCGCGACTACGTGCACGTCTGGGACCTGGCCGCCGCGCACGTGGAGGCGCTGCGCCGGTTCGACTCCCTGGACGCCGACGTGATCAATCTCGGCACCGGCGCCGGCACGACGGTCCGGGAGCTGGCCGAGGCGTTCAACCGGGTGGTCGACCGGCCGATCGACGTGGTCGAGGCGCCCGCCCGGCCCGGTGACGTGGCGGGGGCGTACACGCGCAGCGACCGGGCCCGCCGGCTGCTCGGCTGGGAGGCCCGGTTCACGGTCGAGGAGGGCATCAGGCACTCGCTGGAGTGGGCGTCCCTGCGCGACTCCCGCCTGACCTGACCTGCCCGCCGGTCGGCCCCGAAGGTGGCCTGCGCGGCGAGTTCACGGGGGTCGAACGTGCAGGTGAGGCCGCTCGTCAGGCTGTGCGGGGCCTTGAACCCGGTCACGCCCTCCGGAGCGACGGCGTGGCCGCCAGGGCGGCGGCCACGCCGGTGAAAGCTCGGCGGTCTACTTGCTCAGACCGAGCGAGCTGGTGGAACCTTCGGGGATGTCCTCGAAGGCGGTGAGGAGCTCCGCCTTCGTGGCCTCGTTGGCTTCTTCGGAGGAGATCACGTCGTCCTCCGAGGGCGCCTTGATCGTGATCTTCGCGCCCCAGCCGGTGAACCGGGTCTCGACGGCGGTTCGCGTCCAGTCCCTGCCACTGCCGGCTCCGGTATCGGTGTCGAGCCGGGTCGGCAGGCCCGCGGAGTCGAGACCGAGCAGGTAGGAGAACGGCCCGCTGCCTCCGGAGCCGAGCGCCCCGGCCTCCTTGGCCGTGAGCGAGCCGCGGTGCAGCCCGCCCTTGACGCTCTTGGCATGGGCCACCAGCGATCGCAGCACCTTGGGCTTGAAGACGTCGACGCCCTCCAACGAGACGAGGGGCTCGCCCTCGAACTCCATGAACGCCCACGTCTTGCCCATGGGCAGCCGGTCGAGCAGCAGCGGCGACTGGACGTAGAAGCGTCCGCCGACGCTGACGATGCGCATCCAGTCGGTGGAGGCGGCATCCTTGCCCGTGTTCCTGACCATGAGGTCGGAGGCGACTATGCCCGACTTGCCGAACTCCACGGACCCGGTGATCCGGGTGGTCTCCCGAAGGCTGGGTCTGTCCGACGTCGTGCGCATCGTCTCGGAGATCGTCACGCCGTGGCCGGGGACGAACTGCCGCTTCAGTGCCGTGCCCGGGTCCGCGGCCGCCTGTGCGGGGACGGCCGGGAGGAGCGCCGCGGCCGTCACCGCGGCCGCGAGCATTCGTTTCATGAACTTCCTAGGGAAAAAGGGACCCTGCAGGGCTATCTGACGTCGCCCAGCGAGTTGAGCGAGCCGTCCGGGATGTCCTGCGGGACCGTGCTGTCGTCGCCGAGCTCGGAGACGTCGGCGACCTCGTCGGCCGGCGGGGCCTTGACCTTGACCTTGGCGCCCCAGCCGGTGAAGCGGGTCTCGGTCGTGCTGTGGTTGGCGCCGAGGATGCCGTAGTCGAGGGTCCAGTCGCTGACGACCCTGGTGACCAGGCCCTGGGAGTTCAGGGCGAGCAGGTAGGAGACCTCGACCTTGGCGACCTTCTTGTCGACGGGCTGGCCGTAGATCTTGCCGAGCTCCTTGACCGTGAGCGAGCCGCGGTAGATGCCGCCCTTGGTGCTCTTGGCGTGGGAGACGAGGGCCTTCAGCACCTTGGGCTCGAAGACGTCGAGCATCTGGTTGGAGTTGCTGATCCTGATGCCGGTGTCGGGGTAGCGGACCCACTTCTTGCCCTCGGGCAGGCCCTCGCTGTAAAGACCGCCCTGCGCGTATACGTGCTTGCCCACAGTGATCATCCGGGACGGCATCAGCGACGCGAACACGTCGGAGTTCTTGCCGGCGCTGTGATTCCTCACGTCCGAGGCGACGATTCCGCCCTTGCCGAACTCGAAAACGCCGGTCGTCTTCGTGGCGCCGGTGCTCTTGCCGTCCAGCGAGGAGCGGGACGTCTCGGTGAACCGCACGCCGTGCCCGGCGACGTACTGCTTCTTCAGCGCCTTCGCCGGGTCCACGGGCGCGGCCTGGGCCGGGGTCGCGGTGACCAGCGCCGCCGCGGAGGCCAGGGCCAGGCCCGCGATAATTCGCTTCATCCGATTCCTTCAGATCAAGAATGAGGGGAGCAGGAATCCTGCCAATTGAAGATCACGACCATATATCGAGAGACACCGCATAAGGCAGCGAATTGGTGCACTTTCGGTGCAGAGTGGGACATGGTGAAGTGAGATCACCGTCACATAGCGGAAGAACCGTGCCCCGATGACCTGTGCAGGTCAAGCTTGGGGCTAGGCTTCACTGGCGGAAACGCCCGGCACGCACCCCTGAGCGTAGGAGCTCGCCGTGAGAGAGCGAGGCACGAAGCCGACACGAGCGGCGAGCGGACGCGACCGTCAGCGCAGTTGCCCGGGCCGTCGAACATCAGTCGGATAAGCAAGGACGGACCCTCGTGGACCTGTTCGAACATCAGGCGAAGGAGCTCTTCGCTGACTACGGCATCCCGGTGCCACGCGGCATCGTCGCCAACACCGTGGAGGAGGTGCGGGCGGCGGCTGAGGAGCTGACCGGCCGCGTTGTCGTCAAGGCCCAGGTCAAGACCGGCGGTCGCGGCAAGGCCGGCGGCGTGAAGGTGGCCGACGACGCCGCCGACGCCGTCGAGAAGGCCACCGCCATCCTCGGCATGGACATCAAGGGCCACACGGTCCACAAGGTGCTCGTGGAGGAGGCCAGCGCGATCGCGGAGGAGTACTACTTCTCCTTCCTGCTCGACCGCGCCAACCGGACCTTCCTCGCGATCTGCTCCGCCGCCGGCGGCATGGACATCGAAGAGGTCGCCCACAGCACGCCCGAGAAGGTCGCCAAGGTGCCGGTCTCGGCCCTCGACGGCATCGACCGCGCCAAGGCCCGTGAGATCGCGGTGGCCGGCGGCCTGCCCGAGAAGTCGCTCGACGGCGCCGCCGAGCTCATCGAGAAGCTGTGGCACTGCTTCGTCGACGAGGACGCCACGCTGGTCGAGGTCAACCCGATGATCCTGTCGGCCGACGGCCAGGTGAAGGCCCTCGACGGCAAGGTCACCCTTGACGAGAACGCCGGCTTCCGCCAGGCCGACCACGAGGCGCTGGCCGACAAAGCCGCCGAGGACCCTCTGGAGGCCAAGGCCAAGGAGAAGGACCTCAACTACGTCAAGCTCGACGGCAACGTCGGCATCATCGGCAACGGCGCGGGCCTGGTCATGTCCACCCTCGACGTGGTCGCCTACGCCGGTGAGGCGTACCCCGGCAAGCCGTCCCCGGCGAACTTCCTCGACATCGGCGGCGGCGCCTCGGCCGAGGTCATGGCCGCGGGCCTGGAGATCATCCTCTCCGACCCGAGCGTCAAGTCGATCTTCGTGAACGTCTTCGGCGGCATCACCGCCTGCGACGCCGTCGCCAACGGCATCGTCTCGGCGTTCAAGCTGCTGGAGAGCCGCGGCGAGGCCGTGACCCACCCGCTGGTGGTCCGCCTCGACGGCAACAACGCCCTGCTCGGGCGGCAGATCCTGGCCGACGCCGCGCTCCCGCGGGTCGAGCTGGTTGACACGATGGACGACGCGGCCAAGCGGGCCGCCGAGCTCGCTGCGGTAGGTGCGTGAGTCATGGCTATCTGGCTGACCGAGAACAGCAAGATCATTGTTCAGGGCATGACCGGCGGTGAGGGCACCAAGCACACCCGCCGCATGCTCGCCTCCGGCGCGAAGGTCGTCGGCGGCGTCAACGCCCGCAAGGCGGGCATCACGCACGAGGGCCTGCCCGTGTTCGGCACGGTGAAGGAGGCCATGGAGCAGACCGGCGCCGACGTGTCGGTCGTCTTCGTGCCGCCGGCCCACACCAAGGCCGCCGTCAAGGAGGCCGTCGACGCGGAGATCCCGCTCTGCGTCGTGATCACCGAGGGCATCCCGGTCCACGACTCGACCGAGTTCTGGGCGTACGCGGTGGCCAAGGGCAACAAGACCCGCATCATCGGTCCCAACTGCCCCGGCATCGCCTCGCCCGGCGCGTCCAACGCCGGCATCATCCCCGCCGACATCACCACCGCCGGCCGCATCGGCCTGGTCTCGAAGTCCGGCACGCTGACCTACCAGCTCATGTACGAGCTGCGCGACTTCGGTTTCTCGACCGCGGTCGGCATCGGCGGCGACCCGGTCATCGGCACCACGCACATCGACGCGCTCCAGGCGTTCCAGGACGACCCGGACACCGACGCGATCGTGATGATCGGTGAGATCGGCGGCGACGCCGAGGAGCGTGCCGCGGCCTACATCGAGCAGCACGTCACCAAGCCGGTCGTGGCCTACGTGGCGGGCTTCACCGCCCCCGAGGGCAAGACGATGGGCCACGCCGGCGCCATCGTCTCCGGCTCGGCCGGCACCGCCCAGGCCAAGAAGGAGGCCCTGGAGAAGGTCGGCGTCCGCGTCGGCAAGACCCCCTCCGAGACGGCCCGCCTGATGCGCGAGATCATGCAGTCCCGCTAGTCACGCGTGGAAAAGCCCCGCCTGGCCGCCGCCATGCGGGGCTTTTCCATGTCCGGGGGCCGCCGGGGCGGCGCGTAAAGGGCTGGGCAAGGGGATGGGACGCGTTCGCGGGGGTGTCTCGGTGACAAAGTGGACCCGCTGCGGCGCGTCAACCAAGCGATGGTTGGGAAAGATTGAGAAAATCACATCTGTGACGGCCATTCTCGACCAGTTGCGTACCGCCCCCAAGTCGGTGCTCGGCAAGCTCCCCGGGGTCTCGACCGACGACGACGAGACGAGGCGGCCGCTACCCGTGTCAGGGATGCTCGCCGCCGCCTGCACGCTGGGCGTCGGCCTGGCCGTGCTCACCACGCTCACCCTCGTCGGCTGGATCGCCGCGCCGCGCGGCACGCTCGGCGCCGGCCTGCCCGGGGTGTTCCGCGCCGCGGCGCAGCTCTGGCTGGCCGCGCACCACGCGGGGTTCGCGATGCCCGGCGGCCGGGTCGGGCTGCTGCCTCTCGGGCTGATGGTGCTGCCCGCGTTCCTGCTCTACCGCGCCGGCCGGTGGATGGCCCGCGACGCCGACCTGCGGCTGCGCCTGCCCGCCCGGCTGCCCAAGAACAGCCCGCGCGAGCAGGCCAACGCCCGCCGCCGCGCGCAGCTCGTGCTGGTCGGCCAGGCCGGCGTCTCGCTGGCGGCCCCCTACGCGTTGCTGGCCGGGCTGATCGCGCTGGTGGCGAGCAACGAGATCACCCAGCCGTTCATCGGCGAGGCGCTGCTCAGCCACTTCGTGCTGGCCTTCCTGGCGGGCTCGCTGGCCACCGCGCGCATGATCGGCCCGTGGCGGATCATGCTCAAGCTGCTGCCCGAGCGGCTGCGGGCCGTCACGGTCGGCACGGCGGTCGCCACCACGGCGCTGCTGGCGTCCGGGCTGGGGCTGGTGCTGGTCGCGGTCGTGCTGAACTTCGGGCAGGTCAGGGAGTTGTCGGACGTGCTCGCGCCGGGGTTCGTCGGCGGCGTGCTGCTGTTGCTGCTCCAGCTCCTCTACCTGCTCAACGCCGTGATCTGGGCCTCCTCGTACATCGCCGGCCCCGGCTTCGCCATCGGCGCGGACACGCTGGTCGCCCCGACCGGCGTCCAGCTCGGCACGGTGCCCAGCCTGCCGATGCTGGGCGCGCTGCCCGAGAGCGGGCCCGTGCCCGCGTGGATGATGGCGGTGATCGCGCTGCCGTTCGCGGCGGGCGCGGTGGCGGGCGTGTTCGTGGCCCGCATCTCGCCCTCGCACTCGTACGAGGCCGCCCCCCTGTGGGGCTTCCTGACCGGCGTCTCCACCGGCCTGGTCGCCGGCCTGCTGGCCGCGCTGTCCGGCGGGCCCATCGGCGGCGGCCGGCTGTCGGCGATCGGCCCGTCCCCGTGGGAGGTGGCGTTGTCGGTGGCCCTGGAGGTCGGCGTGGCCGCCGGCATCTCAGCGGGCGTGGCCAACCTGCTGCTGCTCAACAAGAAGGCCCGCGCGCCGCTCGACAAGGCCGCCGCGCCGGTCCGCAAGGCGGGCGCGGCCATCGCCAAGGCGGCCAGCAAGGTGGGCCTGGCCGAGTCCGACCCGCGCCCGCTGCCCGGCCACTGGATGGACGCCACCGAGGCCGACACCCAGGAGATCCCGGTCATCAGGGACGACTGGCAGGACGAACACGCCTCCGCGGAGGCCGAGACCCTGGCCCAGGCCCGCCCGCGCCCGGCCGGGACCACGCCCGGCGGCCCCGGCGACCCGGCCCGCCCGCCGCGCAAGGACATCGTGGACGAGTCCGACGACCGCGGCGGTCACGTCATCTACGTCGACCCCTACGCCTGGGACCGTGACTAGGGCTGCATCGCCCCGAGCAGCTGGAGGACGTCGGGCGGCAGCTTGCGCTGCGCGGCGTCACGGAACTGGGTGAAGCACTCGCCCTGGGCCGAGACCGTGCCCGCGCCCTTCATGCACTCCTGGTAGGCGGAGTACTCGTCCATCAGGTAGAGCTGCATCCCCGTGGCCATCGCCGACAGGGCCAGCGCGATGGAGGAGATGGTGATGCCGCCGACGGCCGTGCCCGTGGGCTTGTGGGCGCCCCTCAGCCGTGGCAGCGCGCGGACCCCGGACATGAGCGCGAACAGGGCCATGACCAGGCCGGCGAGCGGCAGCATGAACGTCATGGCCAGCGCCGCGATGGACAACCAGATCGCACGGCGACCCGCTGAATCGGCGGGCTGCTGGCCCGCCGGTGCCTGCACCGGTGTCGACACCTGACCTCCTCTGCGTCGCCGGGCGAGGAACAGATACCCTGTCAGCCCCACCCTGTTTCCATTCTTTGGAGTGTGCGTGTCAAAGGCTGGGCGGCTCGTCGTCCTCGTCTCCGGCTCTGGAACCAACCTACAGGCCCTGCTGGACGCTTCCGCCGACCCGGCGTACGGTGCGCGGGTGGTGGCTGTGGGCGCGGATCGGGACGGCATAGAAGGCCTGGCCAGGGCCACCAAGGCAAATGTCCCGACATTTGTTGAAAAACTGAGCGATCATGCGACCCGGGCGGACTGGGATGCCGCCCTCGCCGCCGAGATCGCATCGTACGAGCCCGACCTGGTGGTGTCGGCGGGCTTCATGAAAATTTTGGGTGCGCCCACGCTCGACGCGTTCCCCGTGCTCAACACCCATCCGGCGCTGCTGCCGTCCTTCCCGGGCGCCCACGGCGTGCGCGACGCGCTGGCCCACGGGGTGAAGGTGACCGGCTGCACGGTGATGCTGGCCGACGCGGGGATCGACACCGGGCCGATCGTCGCCCAGGAGGCGGTGCCCGTGCTGCCGGATGACGACGAGCCGGTCCTGCACGAGCGCATCAAGACCGTCGAGCGCCGCCTGCTCGTCGACATCGTCGGCCGGATGGCCCGTGAGGGCTGGACGGTCAGCGGACGAACCGTCCGCATCGGCAACCAATCAGGAGGGGAAAGCACGTGACTCGCATCGCCATCCGGCGCGCGCTGATCGCTGTCTACGACAAGTCCGGGCTCGAAGAGCTGGCCAGGGCACTCGACGGCGCCGGCGTGGAGATCGTGTCGACCGGCGGCACGGCCGCCGCGATCGCGTCCCACGGGATCCCGGTGACCAAGGTGGAGCAGCTCACCGGGTTCCCCGAGTGCCTCGACGGCCGGGTCAAGACGCTGCACCCGCGCGTGCACGCCGGCCTGCTGGCCGACCTCACCAAGCCGCACCACGTGGCCCAGCTCGACGAGCTGGAGATCGACCCGTTCCAGCTCGTGGTGGTCAACCTCTACCCGTTCCAGCAGACGGTGGCCTCCGGCGCCTCCGACGAGGAGTGCGTCGAGCAGATCGACATCGGCGGGCCCGCGATGATCAGGGGCGCCGCCAAGAACCACGCCACCTGCGCGGTCGTGGTCGACCCCGCCGCCTACGGCGACGTGCTCACCGCGCTGGACGAGGGCGGGTTCACGCTGCACGAGCGCCGCCACCTGGCCGGTGTCGCCTACGCCCACACCGCCGCCTACGACGTGGCCGTGGCCAACTGGTTCGCCGGGCCGTACGCGGGCGGGGAGGAGTTCCCCGAGTTCACCGGCACCGCGTACGAGCGCAAGGCGACCCTGCGCTACGGCGAGAACCCCCATCAGCGCGCCGCCCTCTACACCTCCGGCTCGGGCGGCCTGGCCAACGCCGAGCAGCTCCACGGCAAGGAGATGTCCTACAACAACTACCTCGACTCCGACGCGGCCTGGCGGGCGGCCTGGGACTTCGCGGAGCCGTGCGTGGCGATCATCAAGCACCAGAACCCGTGCGGCATCGCCGTCGGCGCCGACGTGGCCGAGGCCCACCGCAAGGCCCACGCCTGCGACCCCGTCTCGGCCTACGGCGGCGTGATCGCGGTCAACCGCGAGGTCACCGTCGAGCTGGCCCGGCAGATCGCCGACGTGTTCACCGAGGTCGTCGTGGCCCCCGGCTTCAGCGCGGAGGCGCTGGAGGTGCTGCGGGCCAAGAAGAGCCTGCGTCTGCTGCGCTGCCCGGAGGGGCCGTCCCAGCCGCTGGAGTTCCGCCGCATCGACGGCGGCCTGCTGCTGCAGGCGGTCGACAGGATCGACGCCGGCGGCGACGACCCGTCGGCGTGGGAGCTCAAGACCGGCGCGGCGGCCTCGCCGGAGCTGCTGGCCGACCTGGCCTTCGCCTGGCGCGCCTCGCGCTCGGTGAAGTCGAACGCCATCCTGCTGGCCGCCGACGGCGCCACGGTGGGTGTGGGCATGGGCCAGGTCAACCGGGTCGACTCCTGCCGCCTCGCGGTCAGCCGGGCGGGGGAGCGGGCCGCGGGCTCGGTCGCCGCCTCCGACGCCTTCTTCCCGTTCCCCGACGGGCCGCAGGTGCTGATCGAGGCCGGGGTCAAGGCGATCGTGGAGCCCGGTGGCTCGATCCGGGACCAGGAGGTGATCGACGCCTGTGAGCAGGCGGGCGTCACCCTCTACTTCACCGGAACCCGCCACTTCTTCCACTGATCACCGGTTGATACCGGTTGATCATATAAAGGGCGACAAGAGATCACTTGTCGCCCTTTATACGTTTTCGGCGGCGAGCATCGGCCCGGCCCGGTTACCCTGATTGCCGCCCTGCCGTGCTCATTCCCCCGGAGTCCCCATGCTCGACGCGACCCTGCACGCCTTCGTGACCATGAACGGTTTCTCGACCAGCCCGTTTGTCCTCCTGGTCTTCGCCTTCGTGGGTGCGTACCTCGGCAGCCGCGTCGTCGAGCTCATCCCCTTCACCCGGCGGATCATCGAGCGCCGCGAGGCCCGCTTCGCCGAGCGCGACTGACCGGACAGGCGCCAGGCGAGCCGGGCGGGACTAGCTCGACAGGCGCCACGCGAGCCGGGCGGCCCCGGCCAGCCCCGCGCGCACGCCCAGCGTGGTCGGCCGCACCCGGACCGACCGGACGAACGCCAGCCCCGCCACGTCGTCGAGCGCCCGCTCCAGCGGGCCGAAGAGCACCTCTCCGGCCGCTGACACGCCACCGCCGATGACCACGGTGTCGAGCTCGACCGCGGCCGCCGTGGAGGCGATCATGCCCGCCAGCGCCCTGGCGCCGCGCTCGAAGGCCGCCACGGCCACCGGATGCCCGCCGGCCGCGTCGGCGGCCAGCGCCCTGGCGTCGCGGTCGCCGACGGGCGCCCAGCCGCTCTCCAGGGCCCAGCGGGCCAGGTTGGGGCCGCTGGAGTAGCGCTCGACGCAGCCCCGGCCGCCGCACTCGCAGCGCTCGCCGCCCGGATCGACGCTCATGTGGCCGACGTGCCCGGCGTTGCCCGCCGGGCCCAGGAGCGGCGCGCCGCCGATCACCAGGCCGCCGCCGATGCCGGTGGACACGACGACTCCGAGCAGCGAGGTGCTGCCCTGCCCGGCGCCCAGCCAGTGTTCGCCGAGCGCCATGCACTGGGCGTCGCCGGCCAGCACCACCGGCAGGCCGGTCAGCCGCCGCAGCTCGTCGCGCAGCGGGAAGCCGCGCCAGCTCGGCATGTTCACCGGGCTCACGGTGCCGGTGGTGAGGTCGAGCGGGCCCGCGCAGCCGACCCCGACGGCGTGCGGGGGCGGGCCCCCGCCGGTCACCTCCGCGACGAGGTCCTTCAGGGCGGCCATGACGTCGGCCCGCGGCGTGGGCCGGGTGGCCGGACGCAGGACGGAACCGGCCTCGTCGACCAGCGCGGCGGCGAGTTTGGTCCCGCCGATGTCGACGGCGAGTACGCACCTCATCCGCGTACGGGGTGGCCGGGCCGGCGGCGACCGCCGAGGCGTGGCAGGGGGGAGCGGGCAGGCAAGGGGAACCTCCGTCTGGCGTGCTGTCGGCGCCACGATATGTCTTTCCTTGATCGATGACAACGATGTCATCGTTACCCTGTGGACAACGGAGGCCGTCTGCCTCCCATCTGTGGAAAAACTGTGGACGAACGCGCGGCCGGTGCCGGCGGGCCGGGGAGTCGTGGAAGGATTGACGGCATGAGCGCAGTGAAACTCGACGGCAAGGCGACAGCCGCCAGGATCAAGGCAGACCTCGCGACCCGGGTGGCCGCGCTCAAGGACCGTGGCATCACGCCCGGCCTGGGCACCGTCCTGGTGGGCGACGACCCCGGCAGCCAGATCTACGTCGCGGGCAAGCACCGCGACTGCGCCGAGGTCGGCATCGCCTCCATCCGCGTCGACCTCCCGGCCACCGCCACCCAGAAGGACGTCGAGGCGGCCATCGACGAGCTCAACGCCTCCCCGGCCTGCACCGGCTACATCGTCCAGCTCCCGCTGCCGAAGCACCTCGACACGATGGCGCTGCTGGAGCGCATGGACCCGGCCAAGGACGCCGACGGCCTCCACCCGGTCAACCTCGGCCGCCTCGTCCACATGGTCGACGCGCCGCTCCCGTGCACCCCCCACGGCATCGTGCTGCTGCTCCAGGCGTACGACGTGCCGATCAAGGGCGCCGACGTCGTCGTGGTCGGCCGTGGCATCACCGTCGGCCGCTCGCTCGGCCTGCTGCTGACCCGCCGCAGCGAGAACGCCACGGTGACCCTCTGCCACACCGGCACCGAAGACCTGGCCGCCCACGTGCGCCGCGCCGACATCGTCGTGGCCGCGGCCGGCGTGCCCGAGCTCATCACGCGTGACATGGTCAAGCCCGGCGCGGCCGTCCTCGACGTGGGCGTCTCCAGGGTCCACGGCAAGATCGCCGGCGACGTGGCCCCCGACGTGGAGGAGGTCGCCGGCTTCCTCACCCCCAACCCGGGCGGCGTCGGCCCGATGACCCGCGCGCTGCTGCTGTCCAACGTGGTGGAGGCCGCCGAGCGTTCCTGAGCGGTGGGATGAAGCCCTGATGGGGGGAATGGGAAGAAGAGCGAGCCCCACCCCCATCACGGAAGGCCGATTCATGGACACCCCGCTCATCGCTGTCGAGGGCACCTACGAGGAGATGGGGGCCGCGATCGGCCACCAGACCGCCGACCTGGTCGCGCGGAGCGTCGAGACCTACCTGCGGCGCTTCCGCGACAAGTCGGGGCTCTCCGCCGCCGACGTGCTGCGCTGGGGCCAGACCTTCCTCGACGTGGCCAGGGCGTACGACGCGAGCATCGCCGCCATGCTGGAGGGCCTCGCGGCGGGCGCGGGCCGGCCGGTCGAGCACATCGCGGCGCTCAACGCCCGTACCGAGCTGCTCGACGGCACCGGTTATCACGACGACGGCTGCACCTCGGTCGCCGTCCTGCCCAAGTACACCCGCGACGGTCACACCCTGCTCGCCCAGAACTGGGACTGGCATCCCGAGCAGGGCGCGGTCACCTTCCTGCTGGCCACCCGCGACACCGAGGGGTTCGCGGTGCTCACGCTGGCCGAGGCGGGCATGCTGGCCAAGTCGGGGCTCAACTCGGCGGGGCTAGGGGTGTGCGCGAACCGCCTGCAGTCCGACCGCGACCACGCCGGGGCGGGGGTGCCGTACCACTATCTGCTGCGCGGGGTGCTGCAGTCGGAGCGGATGAGCCGGGCCCACCGCAAGGTGCTCGACGTGCCGCGCGTCTCCTCGGGCAACCTGCTCATCGCCGACGCCGGAGGCGAGGCCATCGACCTGGAGGTGGCGCCCGGCGCGTTCGGCGCGCTGCTGCCGCGCGACGGCCTGCTCACCCACGCCAACCACTTCGAGGCCGAGCTGCCGCTGGAGGACATGAAGGCGGCCCGGTCCGGCCTGACCCTGCTGCGCCCCGAACGCGTGCGCCACCTGCTGGAGGACACCGCCGCCGAGCGCGCGGTGGGCCTGGAGCACGTCGTCGCCGCCCTGCGCGACCACTACTCCTTCCCCGACGGCGTCTGCCGCCACCTCGACCCCGACGCCACCCTGGCCGAGCAGTGCCGCACGGTCTACTCCGTCGTGATGGACCTCGACGCCCGCGAGCTGTCGATCGCCGGCGCGCCGCCGTGCGCCCGCCCGTACGAGCGATGGTCCCTGGACGAGGTGTTCAAGCCGGACGCCACCCCCGAGCTCTGCTTCGACCCCACGACCGACGACGGGCGGCGTCCTTCGGCCTGGTGAGCCCGCTCAGGGCTGGAAGTCCGGGTCCACGGTCACGGTGACGTCGAGCAGCAGCGGCTCCTCGCGCCCGGCCAGCGACGGGATCACCTCGTCGAGCGCGGCGGCCAGCTCGGCGGGGCCGTCCACCCGCCGGGCCGGGCAGCCCAGCGACCTGGCCAGCGCGCCCATGTCCACCTCGGTGAACGGCGGCCAAGGGGCCTTGCCGCCCTGCCGGTCGGCCAGCCGGTCCATGACCGCGTAGCGGCCGTTGGCGAGCACGACGAACAACGCGCCCACCCGGTAGTGGGCGGCGCTCCACAGGGCGTGCACGCCGTAGAGCGCCGAGCCGTCGCCCACGACCGCGACCACCGGACGTCCGGGCAGCGCCATGCGCAGGCCGACCGCGGCGGGCACGGCGAACCCGAGCCCGCCCATGGCCGCCGAGACGAAGCCCAGCGGGTTCCTGGCCGGGACCAGCCGGTGCAGGTCAGGACGGGACGACGGGGTCTCCTCCAGCAGCACGACGTCGCGGGGGAGCCGCCGGGCCAGCTCGCGCAGCACGTACGCGGCCCGCATCGGCTCCCCGCCGGGCACCTCGGGAACCGGGGCCACGTCCACCGGAGCGGGGGAACGGGCGGGCACCAGGACCGCCAGGCGCTCGCAGACGGCTCCCGGCGGGGCCAGGACGGCCAGGTCAGCCGCGCTCCGGTGCGCCTCGGCCGGGTCGTCGGTGACCACGGCGACCGCCGTCCCCGGCTCGACGAGCGGCCCCGGCGCGTACGGGTACTGCCGGAACACCGGCGCCCCCACGGCCAGCACGACGTCGTGCGGGGCGAGCGCGGCCCGCAGCCGCCCGCGGTCGGCCGGCAGCACCCCGGCGTACTGGGGATGGTCCTGCGGGAACCCCGCCAGCGCCCCGAACGACTCCTGGAACACCGGGCACGCCAGCCGCTCGGCCAGCTCCACCAGCGGCCCCCACGACGCCCCCGCGCCCGCCACGATCGCCGGGGACCGCGCCCCGGCCAGCAGCTCGGCCAGCGGCGCCAGGCCGGCGTCCGGCACCGCGGCGGGCCGCAGCACCCGGACGGGCGCGGCCGGGGTCTCACCGGCGAAGGGCGCGTCCCAGTCGTCCATGGGCACCACGACCAGCGCCGGGCCCCGGTGCGTGACCGCCTCGTGGAAGGCCCTGGCCAGCGCGCCGGGCACGTCCTGCGCCCGTACCGGCTGGTCCGTCCACACCGGGTAGTCGCCGGCCAGCCCGGCCAGCCGCCCGGCGAGGAACGGCTCCAGCGCCAGGTGCCGCCGGTCCTGCTGCCCCACCAGGACGACCAGGGGCACCCGGTTCACCCGGGCCGTGGCCAGGGCGCCCACCGCGTTGCCCAGCCCGGCCGTGGTGTGCAGCACGGCCAGCGCGGGCGCGGCCTGCCCGATCGCCCAGCCGGTGGCCAGGCCGACGACCGAACCCTCGTGCAGCGCGAGCACGAAGCGGAGGTCGTCCGGCAGGCCGGTCAGCAGCGACACCTCGGTCGATCCGGGGTTGCCGAAGATCGTCGTCAGTCCGTACCGGCGCAGCACCTCGAACGCCGCTGCCCTCACTGTGCTCACTGTGCCCCTCTCGCCTGCTGGATCCGCCGGTAGACCTGCCCGCGCAGCTCGCCGAACCGCGGCAGCGACCGGGTGGTGAGCTGGTCGCGGTCGCGCGGCAGGTCGATCGTGAGGTCCTCCATGACCGAGGTCGGCGACGACGACAACACGATCACCCGCCGGCCCAGGTAGACGGCCTCGTCGATGTCGTGGGTGACGAACAGCGTGGTCACCTCCAGGTCCCGCCAGAGCCGCAGGATCAGGTCTTCCAGGTCGGCCCTGGTCTGCGCGTCCACGGCGGCGAACGGCTCGTCCATGAGCAGCACCTGCGGCTCGTACGCCACGGCCCGCGCGATGGCGACGCGCTGCTGCATGCCGCCGGAGAGCTGCCAGGGGTGCGCGTCGGCCACGTCGGCCAGCCCGACGGCCGTCAGCGACCCGGTCACCAGCTCGTCCCGCCGCGCGCGCGGCACCCGCTTCTCCTTCAACGGCAGCTCGACGTTCTGCCGCACGGACATCCAGGGGAACAGGCTGCGGCCGTACTCCTGGAAGATCACGGCCGTGCGCGGCGGCGGCCCGGTCACCGGCTCGCCGGCCACCCGCACCTCGCCCCCGCTGGCCGGCAGCAGCCCGGCCACGCACCGCAGCAGCGTCGTCTTGCCGCACCCGGACGGGCCCACCACGCACACCAGCTCACCGGCCGCGACGCCGAACGTGACCGAGCCGATGGCCTCGACCCGGCGGCCGGGACTGCGGTAGACCTTGTTCAGCCCGGAGATCTCAAGCACGGGCGGCCCCACCTCCGTGGTACCAGGCCAGGACCCGCCGCTCCAGCCGGCGGAAGAGCAGCGACAACCCGAGGCCGAGCAGCCCGAGCAGCAGGATCCCGCTCCACATCTCGGCGATCTGGAACTGCCGCTGGAACAGCAGGATCGTGAACCCGAGCCCGCTGGAGCCGCCGAACATCTCGCTGATGACCATGAGGATGATCCCGATGGACAGCGCCTGCCGCAGCCCGGTCATGATCTGCGGGCTCGCGCCGCGCAGCACGAACCGGCGCAGCCTGGACAGGCCGCGTACGCCGTACATGCGGCAGGTGTCCGACAGCACCTCGTCCAGCGCCCGTACGCCCTCCACGGTGTTGAGCAGGACGGGCCACACGCAGCCCGACACGATGACCAGCACCTTCATGGGCGTGTCGATCCCGGCCAGCAACATGATCAGCGGTACCAGCACGGGCGGCGGGACGGCCCTGAAGAACTCCAGCACCGGTTCGAGCGTGGCCCGCAGCCGCCGCGACAGCCCGATCGGCACGCCGAGCCCCACCCCGAGCAGCCCGGCCACCGCGTACCCCGCCAGCAGCCGCGCGAGGCTCGGCAGCACGTCGTCGAGCAGCCGCCGGGAGAACCACGTCGCGGCGAAGGCCCGGCCCACCTCCGCCGGGCCCGGCAGGTAGAACGTGCTGCCGCCGACCGCCCACCACACCAGCACGAGCGCCGCGGGCAGCGCGACCAGCCGGAGCGCCCTCACGCCGCCGCCTCCGAGCGCACGGCCGGATGCCAGGCCAGCACCCGGCGTTCGAGCAGCCGCACGGCCGCGTTGACCACGATGCCGACGCACCCGGCGACCACGATCAGCGCGTACACGGTGGGCACGGCCCCGCTGCTCTGCGCCACCTGGATCTCCGCGCCGAGCCCCGGGCTGCCGATCACCAGCTCGGCCGTCACCGCCAGGATGAACGCCACCGCCGCCGCCAGCCTGAGCCCGGTCATCACGTACGGCAGCGCCGTCGGCCACACCAGGTGCCTGATCCGCGACCAGGCCGACAGTCCGTACGAGCGCGCGGTGTCGTGGGCGACCGGATCGACGGCGGCGACGCCGTACAGGACCTGGACGAGCACCTGCCAGAAGGCGGCGTACACCACGAGCAGCAGCGTCGAGCCCAGCGAGGCGCCGAACAGCAGCGTGGCCAGCGGCACCAGCGCGACCGACGGGATCGGCCGCAGGAACTCCACCGTCGAGCCGGTCAGCGCCCGCAGCCCCGGCACGGTTCCGATCAGCACGCCCGCCGCGACCGCCGCGCAGAACGCCACGGCCAGCCCCAGCGCCCAGCCGCGCATGGTCTCGCCGAGCGCGATCCAGAACGCGGACGTGGCCAGCTCGGCGGCGAGCGCGCCGAGTATCCGCGTGGCCGGCGGCAGGAAACGCTCGTCCACCAGGCCGAGCCGCGGCACGGCCTCCACCAGCGCGAGCAGGCCGCACAGCCCGGCGAGCCCGTAGGCGGGACCGCGGCTCACGGGACCAGCGCGGACACGTCGATCCTCTTCGTCAGCACGCCGTCGGCCAGCGCCAGGTCGGCGATGGTCTGCACGGACGCCTTGTTCACCTCGACGGGCCACCGCGGCAGGTTGATCTTCGCGATCACCTCGGGTGCGATCTTCGTGTACGTCCCGAGGATCTGCCGCACCTCGTCGGGGTGGCCGTCGGCGTACTCCAGCGACTTGCGCATCGCCGCCGTGAACCGCCTGGTCAGGCCGGGGTCGGTCCGGCCGGTGGTGAAGTACATGGCGACGGTGAGGTCGGGGGCGGCGTCGGCGAAGTTCCAGGCCACCGGCCGCGCTCCCTGGCTGATCGCCTGGCTGACGAACGGCTCGACCACCCAGATGGCGTCCACCCGGCCGCTCTTCAGGGCCGCGGGCGCGTCGGGGAAGGGCAGCTCGACGAACTCGATGCCGCCCGGGTCGCCGCCCGCCTTGCGCACCGAGGCCCGTACGGTCGTGTCGCCGATGTTCTTGAGCTGGTTGACCGAGACGCGTTTGCCCGCCAGGTCCTTGGCCGACCTGATCGGGCTGCCCGGCTCGACCAGCACCGCGCTGAAGTCCTCGCCCTGCCGTCCGGTCGAGGAGACGCCGTTGGCCACCACCTTGACGTCCAGGCCCTGCTGCTTGGCGGTCAGCAGCGAGGTGGTGTTGGCGAAGGCGAACTGGAACTGGCCGCCGACCGCCCCGGAGATGCTGGCCGCGCCGCCCTGCACAGGGGTGATCGTCAGGTCGATGCCCTGCTCGGCGAAGAATCCCTTGGACCTGCCCAGGTGGATGGGCGCGGTGTCCACGATCGCGATCACTCCGGCGTTGACCTCGTCCTTGCCTTCCGTCCGCGTACCCGGCTGCGTGCCGCCGCAGGCGGTCACGAGCAGGGCGGCGAGGATGATCAGAGCGCGACGCACGGCTGCTCCCAGGTGTTCGCAATGCGCACAGGTATTCTCTGTCCGAACAGCTCTGTATGGCGGAAACTACGCCCTTGTCGGTCCCTGTCAAGGGATCACCATGGTCGATCATGTGCAGTCGCTGGCCAGAGGGCTCGCGGTGATCCGCGCGTTCAGCGCCGCGGCGCCCGAGCTGACGCTCAGTCAGGTAGCGCGGGCGACCGGCCTCAGCCGCGCCGCCGCCAGGCGCTTCCTCATCACGCTCGCCGACCTGACCTCACCTGGAACGCCTGGCGGCCGAGGTGCACGAGTCCGCCTCGGTCGCGGTCCTCGACGGCGAGGACGTCGTCTACGTCGCCCGCGTCGCCACCACCCGGATCATGAGCGTGTCGATCAGCATCGGCACCCGCTTCCCGGCCTACTGCACGTCGATGGGCCGGGTGCTGCTGTCCGCCCTGCCGCCCGCCGGCCTGGAGGACCACCTGGGACGCGCCGCGTTACGCGAGCTGACCTCCAGGACCGTCGTGCGGCCCGCCGCGCTGCGGGCCGAGCTGGAGCAGGTGCGCCTGCGCGGCTGGGCCATGGTGGACCAGGAACTGGAGGAGGGCCTGCGGTCCGTCGCCGCGCCCGTACGCGACCACGCCGGCCGTACGGTCCTCCCTCACCGGTTGCGGTAGCGGTCGGTCGCGTCGCGGGTGGCGCGGATCGCCGCCTCGGCCCGGTCATAGGTGCGCTGGGCCAGGCCGACGAAGATGCAGTCCACGATCAGGAGCTGGCTGATCCGGCTGGCCAGCGCGCCGGGCCGGAAGGCGGTCTCCCGGCCGGCCGACACCAGCGTGTGGCTGGCCAGGTCGGCCAGCGACGAGCGCGGGTTGTTGGTGATGGCCACGATCAGCGCCCCCGCCTCGGCCGCCGTACGGGCCGGGACCAGCACGTCCGGCGTCTCGCCGCTGCAGCTGATGGCCACCGCCACGTCGCCGTCCCGCAGCAGCGCGGCGCTGGTCAGGGCCAGATGGGCGTCGCTGAACGGGTGGCTGGACAGGCCGATGCGCAGCAGTTTCTGCGACATGTCGGCGGCCACCAGCCCCGAGGCGGCCACGCCGTATACGTCCACCCGCCGCGCCATCGCGATGGCCTGGACGACCTCGCCGAGCTGGTCGGGGTCGAGCTGCGCCGCCGTGTCCGCCAGCGCGTCGGACTCCGCCCGCGCCACTTTGGCGATCACGTCGGTCAGCGGGTCGTCGGGGGCCAGGTCGCCGGGCACCAGGCGTTCCGGCTGCTTGGCCACGGCGGCGGCCAGCGCGAAGCGCATCTGCGAGTACCCGGCGAAGCCGAGCGCCCGCGCGGTGCGCACGATCGTGGCCTCGCTGGTGCCCGACACCGCGCTGAACTCGGTGATCGTGCTCCGCACGACCAGGCCGGGGTCGTCCAGGATGATGCGCCCGATGGCCTGCGCCGCCGGGGTCAGTGACGGCAGCACCGCGCGCACGGTGGCGACCGGGTTCACGGGCTCGGCGCTCAACGGGTCAGCCATTCGGCCGCCGCCTGCGCGGAGACGCGGGAGATGCCGTGCGTGGCGAGGTGGGCGGCCCCCACGGGCGCGTCGCTGATGCCGGTGTCCACCACGATCGCGTCGGGCCGGACGGCCAGCGCCCGCGCCAGCGCCTCGCGCACCCACGGATGCCGGGCGGCGTCGTGCACCACGAGCACCACGGGCCGGTCGTCGAAGGCGGGCAGCGCGCCGTCGCGGTCGAGGCGCACCCTGTCGGTGTTCGGCAGCCGGGCGGCCAGCGCCGCCGTGATGCCGGTCGGCGTGGCCGGATCGACCGCCTGACTGAGCCGGGTGTTGACCTCCACGACCAGCGGGGCCCGGTCCAGCACGGCGGAGCCGGTCGTGGTCAGCGCGGCCCTGGCGGCCTCCAGGCCGACGCCCTCGTCGACGTCGGCGCGAGCCTTCTCGCGCAGCGCGGACCGCTCGGCGTACCAGGTGGACAGGGCGAGCACCCGCTCGGCCGCCTCGGCCAGCCGCTCCTCCGCCAGCGTGCCCGAGCGCACGGCCGCGACGACGGCGTCGCGCATCTCGTGCAGGCTCCGCTCGTCGGCCCGGCCGGCGCAGATGACGTCGACGCCGGCGGCCAGCGCGCGCACCGCGATCTCGCCGGGGCTGAACATGGCGGCCACCGCCTGCATCTCGATCGCGTCGGTGACGACCACGCCGTCGAAGCCGAGCTCGCCCCTGAGCAGCTCGGTCAGGGCGCTGTGGCTGAGCGTGGCCGGCATCGACGGGTCGAGCGAGGGCACGAGCAGGTGGCCGGACATGATCGTGCGTACGCCGTGCGCGATGGCGGCCCGGAACGGCGGCAGGTCGCGTTCGTCCAGCACCGCCCGCGAGGCGTGCACGGTGGGCAGCGCCAGGTGGGAGTCGGTGATCGTGTCGCCGTGCCCAGGGAAGTGCTTGGCGCAGGCGGCCACGCCCGCGCCCTGCACCCCGGCCACGTACGCGACCGTGTGCCGGGCGACCAGCTCGGGATCGGGCCCGAACGACCGCACGCCGATGACCGGGTTCTCCGGGTTGGCGTTCACGTCGGCGGAGGGGGCGTAGTCGAGGGAGATGTCGAGCTCGGCGAGCATCCGGCCGATCTGCCGGCCGACCCGCTCGGTGAGGTCGACGTCGTCGGCCACGCCCAGCGCCCGGTTGCCGGGGAAGGAGCTGCCCGCGGCCACTTCGAGCCGGGTGACCGCGCCGCCCTCCTCGTCGATCGCGACGATCGCGCCGGGGTTCTCGGCGCGCACCGAACGGACGAGCTCCTCGCCGATGGAGTTGCGGGCGAACAGGATGACACCGCCCAGGCCCTCGCCCAGCGCGCGGCGCAGCCAGTCGGGAGGCGACGTCCCTTCGAACCCCGGCTGGAGCACCGTCATCGCAAGTCGGACCAGCTCTGCGCTCATGCGGCATTTTCCTTCACGGTTGTTGATCTGAAGGTAATTTTCTGTCATCGTCGCCCTCGACACAACCATTGTCGAGAGGCCACCCCCCATGCCCAGCAGAAGGACTCTCCTGAAGGGTCTCGCTCTCGCCGCCGCAGCGTCCGCCGTGCCGCTGCCGGCCTTCGCCCAGGCCGACTACGTCCCCCCGCTGCGTCAGATGCGCGGCATGTGGATCGCTTCCGTGGTCAACATCAACTGGCCCTCGAAGCCGGGGCTGAGCGCCGACGAGCAGAAGGCCGAATACCTCGCCTGGCTCGACGTGGCCGTGCAGCGCAAGCTCAACTCCGTGTTCGTGCAGATCAGGCCGACCGCCGACGCATTCTGGCCGTCGCCGTTCGAGCCCTGGTCGCAGTACCTGACCGGCACCCAGGGCCAGGACCCCGGCTACGACCCGCTCGGGTTCGCCGTCGAGGAGACCCACAAGCGCGGCCTGGCCTTCCACGCCTGGTTCAACCCCTACCGCGTGTCGATGCAGACCGACCCGGGCAAGCTGCACCCCGACCACCCCGGACGCAAGAACCCCGACTGGATCCTCCCGTTCGGCGGCAAGCTCTACTACAACCCGGGCATGCCCGAGGTCCGCAAGTTCTGCCAGGACGCGATGATGGACGCGATCACTCGCTACGACATCGACGGCCTGCACTTCGACGACTACTTCTACCCGACCAACACCACTGCTTTCGACGACAGCGCCACGTTCGCCAAGTACGGCGCCGGCTTCCCCGACCTGGCCTCCTGGCGGCGCAACAACGTCGACCTGATGGTCAGCGAGATGCAGCAGCGCGTCCTCCAGGCCAAGCCGGAGATCGCCTGGGGCATCAGCCCGTCGGGCATCTGGCGCAACAAGGGCACCGACCCGCTCGGCTCCGAGACCAACGGCGGCCAGTCCTACGACAACCTGCACGCCGACACCCGCGGCTGGGTCAAGAAGGGCTGGCTGGACTACATCGCGCCGCAGCTCTACTGGTACATCGGGCAGCCGCCGGCCGACTACTCCAAGCTCGTCCCGTGGTGGTCCGACGTGGCCGCGGGCACGAACACGCTGCTGTGGATCGGGCAGGCCGCGTACAAGGCGGGCGACCCGGCCCAGGCCGCCGAGTGGCAGAAGCCGGACGAGCTGTCGAAGCACCTGACGCTCAACCGCGCCCACCCCGAGGTCGGCGGCGACATCTGGTACAACGCCAACGACGTCAAGGTGGACAGGCTCGCCTCCGTCACGACCACCGTCAACGACCACTACCAGCGGCCCGCGCTCGCGCCCGTGCTGCCCCGCCTGGCGAACGGCGAGCCGCCGCGCCGCCCGGTGGTGGCGTACGCGCTGCGCCGCAACGGCGGCGTCGAGGTCCGCGTGGTCGCCACCGGCCGGAACGAGCCGTTCCAGTTCGCGATCTTCCGCTTCCCGGGCGAGGCCGGCCAGAACGCCTTCGCCGACGCCCGCAACCTGGTCGCCGTCGTGCCCGGTGACCGGCAGATCCGCTGGACGGACCCGGACGGCAAGCGCGGCGACCACTACTACGCGGTCGCCGTCGACCGGGCCAACAGGACCAGCCAGGCCAGCCACGGGTTCCGGGTGATCTGAAATACGCCGGTAAGGAAACGTTCATCTCCGGCGCCGCGCGCATGGCTGACCAGCGCGCGTCGCCGGGACGTTTCCCGACCGGCGACAAGCACGGCACGCGTGCCGCGGGCCTTTTCGGTCCGCGGTCACCCGCCCTCGCCCGTTCCGCGCCCAGCAGGGATGGGCACGGTGATCTGTCGATGGTTCCGACGCTGCCGGAACCCCTCGCCGAAGCCCCGGTCGCGATCCGGCTCCCTCTTAGGAAGCCCTCCTACCGGCCGCCGACGGCTGCTCAGCCGCGGCGCCCGCCGACCGCTGTGGTGGCACCACAGGGGTCGGGCGCACCAGCCCGAGCGCGACGACCTCGTTGGCGAGGCGCGTGCGGCGGTTGGTGCCCTCAGGAATCCTGAACTTCTGGTACAGCCGCAGCAGGTGTTGCTTGACCGCGGCTTCGGTCACGACCAGGTCGTCGGCGATCTCGCGCGCCGTCGCCGGAGCGACGAACGCCTCGTCGGACAGCGCCGGCCTGCAGAGCGAGGTCAGCACATCGACCTCGCGCCTGGTCAGCTCGGGCGCCGCCGCCCTGCGCAGCTCGACCTCGGGGGTGAAGTCCTCACGGGGGACTCCACCGATGCGACCCCGCGCCGCGCCGAACGAGACGACGTCGCCGTCGTCGAGGACCCTCCGGGCGATCGGCCTGCCGTTCACCCGTGTGCCGTTGCGGGACAGGCCCAGGTCAACGACGTACAGGTAGGGTCCTCGTCTGACGAACTCGGCATGGAGTCGAGACACACTGGGGTCGGTGAGCCGGATGTCCACACCCCGGCCTCTCCCGACCGTCGTGATCTCGGGGCGCAACGGGACCACGTCGCCGGTGTCCTCGATGCGTATGAACGGCCCCTCCACGGCAGTTCCTCCCCAGGTAGCCCGCCGTAACTATTACTACAGCTCCGGCTTACCCAACCGAGGGGATGCGGAATCTCCTTTGCCGAAAGGAGAATCCGTCGTGAAATTGGTCTGGACCTCTGCGGACGGTTTTACCTGCTCACGGGTAGACTTCGGAGGAAGATAAGCGGAGGAATCACTCATGGCGGACAAGCCCACGAAAGGCCTGGCCGATGTCGTCGCCGCGTCCACAGCGCTGAGCGACATCGACGGCAAGGCCGGTCGCCTCTTCTACCGTGGATACGACATCCACGACCTGGCCGGCCGAGCGACGTTCGAGGAGACCGCGTACCTGCTGCAGTACGGCAAGCTGCCCGGCCGGGCGGAGCTGGAGGCGTACGGGGCCGACCTGGCGCAGGGCAGGGAGCTCGGCGCGCTGGTCGCGGCGAACGTCGCGGAGATCGCCGAGAAGCAGAAACCCATGGAGGCGCTCCGCTCGCTCGTCTCCCTCTCCGGCGCCGACGACCCCGACAAGGACTCCACCGCCCCCGACGCCAACCTGCGCAAGGCGGCGCGCCTGACCGCGCAGCAGCCCGTGCTGGTCGCCCGCTACCACGCCGCGCGCACCGGCGGCGCGGTCCCCGAGGCCGACCCCGGGCTGAGCATCGCCGGGAACTTCCTGCTCCAGGTCACCGGCCGCGCCCCCGAGGCGCGCGCGGTCGAGATCTTCGACGAGTGCCTGGTGCTGCACGCCGACCATACGATGAACGCCTCGACGTTCGCCGCCCGCGTCTGCGCCGCGACCCTGTCGGACATGCACTCGGCCATCGTCGCGGCCATCGGCACGCTCAAGGGCCCCCTGCACGGCGGCGCGAACGAGCAGGTCATGAAGACGCTGGAGTCGATCTCGCCGGGCGGGGTGGCCCAGGCCGTACGCGACAGGCTCGCCGCGGGCGAGAAGATCATGGGCTTCGGCCACCGCGTCTACAAGACCGAGGACCCGCGCGCCACGCATCTGCGCCGGATGTCGGCCGAGCTGGCCGAGTCCACCGGCGACGACACCTACTACCGGATGTCCAAGGAGATGGAGGAGGTCGTCTTCGAGACGAAGGGCCTCTATCCGAACGTCGATTTCTACGCGGCGTCCGTCTACCACTACCTTGGCATTCCGACGGACCTGTTCACCCCCGTCTTCTCGATCAGCCGCATGTCCGGCTGGACCGCGCACGTGATCGAGCAGCATGCCGACAACAGGCTGATCCGGCCCGACAGTGAATACATTGGCGAGCGCGATCAGAAGTGGAAGCCAATAGAAGAGCGTTGAGCCGAGAGAACGAACGCGAACGTTGGGGACCGTTCCCGCTGATCCTGGCGGGAGCGGTCGTCACCGTGCTCGTGATCCTGCTGGTGGACCCGCGCTGGGGCGGGTTCGCGCTGGGTGGCGTGCTGATGGTCGCCGCCGCGCTCCGGTTCGCCGGGTTCGACGGGCAACTGGCCGTCCGCGACAGGAGGACGGACGTCATCACGCTGACCGCGTTCGGCTTCCTGATGGCCTTGACCTCGCTGGCGCTGTACAACAACGCGTTCAAGGCCTGGCTTCTGTCCCTTTTGGCCGGTTGACGGGACGGTCCGATAGCCTCAACGCATCCATTCATTGAAGGGGAACCATTCGCATGCCCAAGATCAAGGTGGAGGGTCCGGTCGTCGAGCTCGACGGCGACGAGATGACCCGGATCATCTGGCAGTTCATCAAGGACCAGCTGATCCTTCCCTACCTCGACGTCGACCTGAAGTACTACGACCTGGGGATCGAGTACCGTGACTCGACGGACGACCAGGTCACCATCGACGCCGCCAACGCCATCAAGAAGTACGGCGTCGGTGTGAAGTGCGCCACCATCACCCCGGACGAGGCGCGGGTCGAGGAGTTCGGGCTCAAGAAGATGTGGAAGTCCCCCAACGGGACCATCCGCAACATCCTCGGCGGCGTGATCTTCCGTGAGCCGATCATCATGTCGAACGTGCCGCGGCTCGTGCCCGGCTGGACCAAGCCGATCGTCGTCGGCCGTCACGCGTTCGGCGACCAGTACCGCGCCACCGACCTGAAGATCCCCGGCGAGGGCACCCTGACCCTCACGTACACGCCGAAGGACGGCTCCGAGCCGATCGAGATCGACGTGTACGACTTCCCGGGCAGCGGCGTCGCCATGGCGATGTACAACCTCGACGAGTCGATCCGCGACTTCGCCCGCGCCTCCATGCGCTACGGCCTGGCCCGCAACTACCCGGTCTACCTGTCGACGAAGAACACCATCCTCAAGGCGTACGACGGCCGCTTCAAGGACATCTTCGCCGAGGTCTTCGAGACCGAGTTCAAGGCCGACTTCGAGAAGGCCGGGCTCACCTACGAGCACCGCCTCATCGACGACATGGTCGCTGCGGCGCTCAAGTGGGAGGGCGGCTACGTCTGGGCCGCCAAGAACTATGACGGCGACGTGCAGTCCGACACCGTCGCGCAGGGCTTCGGCTCGCTCGGCCTGATGACGTCCGTCCTCATGACCCCCGACGGCCAGACCGTCGAGGCCGAGGCCGCCCACGGCACCGTCACCCGCCACTTCCGCGAGCACGAGAAGGGCAACCCCACCTCCACGAACCCGATCGCCTCGATCTTCGCGTGGACGCGTGGCCTGGCCCACCGCGGCAAGCTCGACAACACCCCCGCCGTGACCGACTTCGCCAACAAGCTGGAGCAGGTCTGCATCGAGACCGTCGAGAGCGGTCAGATGACCAAGGACCTCGCCCTGCTGGTCGGCAGCGACGCCAAGTGGCTCACCACCCAGGACTTCCTGGCCGCCCTGGACGAGAACCTCAAGAAGAAGATGTCTGCTTGAGAGAGAACGGCCTCTACCTGCGGCTTCGTCGTACGGTAGGGGCCGTTTCGCATGTCCGGCAGTCTGAGCTTCGGGATGACACCCGCTCGTACGAGGGCCGTCCTTCAGGGGACGTTGTTGAAGCCCGGCCGGCACGTCGATGTCCGCGCTGCGCGCCGCGTGAGAGAGGTGTCTCCGACCCTGTGGATCAAAGACGCCTTCCTTTTGACGGTCGCCTCGCAGCAGGCCATCTCCTTGCCGTGACTGCCAGGGTCACGGCGCCTCGGCGGCGGTCTTGATCGAGCCGAGCCAGCGCGTCAGCTCGGCGTGCAGTTTCGCGCTGTTGTAGAAGAGCCCGAGCAGGGAGCCGGCCATGGACTCCTCGGTTCGCAGGAGCGTGGTTCCGTCCTGCCGGGTGGTGATGAGGTGGCGGTGCGCGGCGCGCGAGCCCATCGCGCTGCCGGTCCAGGTGATCTCGCGCAGTGGCTCGACGACGGCGAACCGGGAGCTGATGGCGGTACGGCCGTTGACCCAGGTGAACGGCGTATCCACCGTGACGCCGCCGTCGCCCGCGATGCGCACGTCGCGGATGGCTCGGTGGAATGCCGACCATGCGGTGGGGTCGGCGAGCAGACCCCAGACCCGCTCAGCCGGTGCGTCGATCACCACCTCGTGCGCGGAGCGGATGGGCGCCTCCTCGTCGATCCGGTGCCGCTTGGCGTAGTTGTTGTGCAGCTCATCCAGCGACGGTCCGCGGTAGCGAATCTCCCGCAACATCTGGGTCCCCCATGCGTGATCACGAGTGGGCTGGGCGTTCGCCAGCCGTTTGCTCCGTCCACTCTCGTCAAGACCCTGGCCTGGATCAACGTATACTTCACGCCCGTGCCGATAACGCACGGGTTATGACTAGGGCGGGGCTTGTGGAACTTCGGGACATCGAGATCTTCCTGACGCTGGCCGAGGAGTTGCATTTCGGGCGGGCGGCCGAACGGCTGCACGTGTCCCAGGCCCGTATCAGCCAGGCCATCAGTCAGCAGGAACGCCGGCTGGGCGGGGAACTGTTCGACCGCTCCAACCGCCGCCAGATCCGTCTCACCCCGCTGGGCCGGCAACTCAGCGACGACCTTCGACCGATCTACACGAGCCTGAACGACAGCTTGGAACGCGCGCGAATGGCCGCCGAAGGCGTCGCCGGTGTGCTCACGCTCGGCAGCATGGGCCCGCAGGGCTGGATGATCCGCGAGATCGTCGATCGGTTCCGCAACCGATGTCCGGCCGTCCGGCTCGTGCATCGCGAACTCAACGTCGTCGACCCGCTCACATCGCTTCGAGCCGGTGAGGTCGACGTGGCCCACCTGTGGCTGCCGGTCGGCGAACCCGACATCACCACCGGTCCGGTCACCCACACCTCACCGGTCGTCGTCGTCATGGCCGCCACTCATCCGTACGCCGACCGGGAATCGCTGAGCTTGGAGGACTACGGAGACCTGACCTTCATGGGACACCGATCACCGATCCCGGCATCCATGGAAGAGGCGTTCCAGCCCTTTCACACGCCGTCCGGGCGCCCGGTCGCCCGCGGCCCGGTCATCTCCAACTGGGAGGACGAGCTCAAGGTCATCAGCACTGGACAAGCCGTCGGTGCCGCCGCCGCCGAGGCCGCCCGTTTCTATCCTCGACCGGACCTCGCCTATGTCCCCGTGACCGATGCCCCGCCCCTTCGATGGGCTTTCGCCTGGCGCGCCACCGACACCAACCCGCTCATCCGTGCCCTCGCAGAGGCCGTCGACACCCTGCCGCGTCCAGGCTCGCGGCGCTGAAGGACATGCCGGCGGAGAGCGAATCCACTCATCACAGCAGTCAGTCGGCGACCCTGACGACGCGGATAAGGCGTTGCGGGCCCGGCTGCTCGGCATGAGGGGGTGTAGGTCCGCAGGGTGATGCGCGGACGAGGTTTTCGCTGAGGGCCGTGATGTTGTCTCCGGCGCCCAGGAGCGCTGAGGCGTAGGAGTGGCCACAAGGCTGTGTATGGTGCGCTCGCGGGCGGCCTGTGCGGCTCGGGATGCCACCTGCTCCGTCTTCGTTGGACGTTCTTCATACTCGGCCGGCCGCGACGTCAGGTCATCAACGGGCCGTCCGCGGATCCATACGGCGGACTTCCGCGGAGTGCCTGGCGGCGCGCCGTACTGCCTGACGACTTCGCCGGCCGTCGGCTTGTGGAAGCGCCTCGACGCACCGCCAAGAGGCCGTCGTGAGCCAGGCGCCGGCGTTGAGCGCCCGGGCCCGGCAGCGCCACCGGTCGGGAACGCCTCGACGCCTGGCCGGAAGCATTCACCATCAACTGATGGGTGAGCTTAGGTGGTCGCTCGAACAGCGGATGGCCGAACCTTTGCAGCAGTCTTCGTTGACTCCCTCAAGACGGCAGATAGTCTCGGACCAGAGCTCGGGATTGAGATAGCATCCGAAGTTTTTCGAAGCCTCTTGAGGTGAAGTTCTCGGTTCTGCGACGCAGAACTCTCGTCAGCCCTCAAGGAATCGCGTCCGGATGGCATCGACGGTTGGAATTCCCGCTGAGCGGCGCCGGGCGAGTGCATTCAATGGTTGAAATCACAGCCAAGTCCAAGGGAGTGGTCGCATGGACATGAGGAGTGCGCTGCGCGACGGCCAAGGTGTCCTGAGCACCGAGGTGTCGATTTTCGACGGGGCCGACGGCGAAGCGATAGTCCACCTGCCATTGAAAGGGCGGGCCTTCCGTGTCGACGAACGCGTCAGGCGGAATGTCGAGGAACTCGCGGCAGGTCTGAGGGCGCCCGACGAGATCGGCGACGACGTCCGGGAGGTCCTGCACCGCATGGGCATCCTGGGTGGCGAAAGGACGCCTGAACCACGGACGCCGCCTCTGCAGGAGTTCACCCCCCTCGAGGCCACGCTGATCCTCACCGAGAGCTGCAATCTCGGGTGCACCTACTGCTATGCGAGCGCCCTGCCGAAGAAGTCTCCGCCGATGAGCGAAGAGATAGCGCGCGCGGCTGTCGACCTCGTGCTCCAGAACGCGAGCAAGACGGAGCAGAATCTTGCGCTGTTCCGCTACATAGGCGGCGGTGAGCCCACGGTCGAGTGGAATCTCCTCAAGGCGATCACGGAGTACATCGGCACGACGTCTCGGGAGCTGGGAGTTCGGTACCAGATCCGCCTCATCACCAACGGCACGCTGCTGACGCCGGATCGGGTCGCCTGGATCAAGGAGAACATCCAGTTCGTGACCTTGTCCTTCGACATCCTGCCCGAGCTCCAGGCGCAGCGGGCGTACGCGAACGGGCGGTCGACGCACGGAAAGCTCCTCGATGTCGTCAGGGAGCTCGCGGACAATGGAGTCGCCTTCCACCTGCGTACCACCGTGTCCGCCCGAGGTGCGAGTCGGCTGGCCGAAATGGTGGCGTTCGTACACGAGCACACGGCAGCCAAGAGCATTCGCTTCGAGCCGATGGCCGAGATCGGGCGATCGCTTGAGCAGGGAATGGCCAAACCCTTGCAGCAGGAGTTCGTCGACTCCTTCAAAGAGGCGTACGAGCTCGGCCGGGAGCTCGGCATCGAGATCACCTGCAAGATGTTCCAGAATACCCTGAGGCGAAGTTCGCGGTTCTGCAACGCCGAATTCTCCGTCACTCCCGAAGGGATCGTGTCCGGCTGCCATCGATACAGCCGGGAGGAGCACGACGGATACGATCTGTTCCGCATCGGGCGATACGACGGCCAGCGGTTTCAGTTCGACATCGACCGGGTGAACGCCCTGCGGTCCATCGATGTGCACTCGTTCGCCGAGTGCACATCGTGCATGGCGCGCTGGAACTGCGCAGGCGGTTGTCTTTCTGCCCGGGTGGGACGCAACGGGGAGATCTCCCAGAAGGGCCCGCTTTGCGACCTCACCAGAGACCTGCTCGTATTCTCCATCGAGCAGCAAGTGGAGGATGCAAATGTCGAACGAAGAGGATGAGCTGTTCGTCTCGGACCCGATCGACCTGAGCCGCCAGGTTTATGTGGACGGTAACGACTACCAGCTCCTCTGCTGCGGCCCGGGTGGTGGAGGGAGCTCCGGAGGCGGGGGTTCGACAGACGAATGGGTGACTGCGGCTGAAGTTCTGTACGAGCTGACCGGAAATCCGGGTCAGGTCGTGCGCGACGTCATCACCTACCAGCATGAGGAAGGCACCGCGATCGAAGTCGACCTGCTGAAGGGGTACTTCAAGATCAAACGCGGTGACGAAACGCTGTACTCCGGTCGCAAGGCCTTGGAGTTGCTGATGCGGATGAAGAGCCTGACCTTTGATCAGGCGCTTGAATGGATCGTCGAGAAATACTCCGTCGAAACGGCCAGAATGCTGGCCGAGGATTACGTCAAGAGGCGCTTGGCGGCCCTCTCCGATCCCTCCTGAAGCGACGGCGACTCCAATCGGGGTCCGCCGGGTCTCGTGGTGCTGCCTCCGTCACGCCGGGGACCGGACCAGAGACCTTCCTGCAGTATCTGTCGAGCGAGAAGTAGAGGATGAGATGTCGAACGAAGAGGATGAGCTGTTCGTCTCGGACCCGATCGACCTGAGCCGCCAGGTTTATGTGGACGGTAACGACTACCAGCTCCTCTGCTGCGGACCGAGTGGCGGAGGAACTTTCGGAGGAGGGGGTTCCACGGACAACTACCTGACTGCGGCGGAAGTTCTCTATGAGCTGACCGGAAATCCGGGTCAGGTCGTGCGCGACGTCATCACCTACCAGCACGAGGAAGGCACCACGATCGAAGTCGACCTGCTGAAGGGACACTTCAAGATCAAACGCGGTGACGAAACGCTGTACACCGGCCGTAAGGCCTTGGAGTTGCTGATGCGGATGAAGGGCCTGACCTTTGATCAGGCGCTTGAATGGATCGTCGAGAAATACTCCGTCGAAGCGGCCAGAATGCTGGCCGAGGATTACGTCAAGAGGCGCCTTGCGGCGCTCTCCGACCCCTCCTGAAGGGACGGAGCAGTACTTCTGACCGACGTGGGGTTGCCCGCTACGGCCCTGGCCGCGATCCAGTAGCACGCCGGCCCGGCACGGGCATGGAGGAGACAAGGTGCCGCCGCAACGCGTCCTTGAGATCACGACCAACATCGGCTGTCGGCTGCGGTGCTCCTACTGCCCGCAGTCGACGGTGGTCCGCGCCTATCACAAGGAGCCGGACGGGGGCGGAGCTCCGCGGGCGTTGCTCCACACCATGACCCGGGAGTCGTTCAGGGCGTACATCGACACCGTTCCGGCGTCCGTGCACATCCACTTCTCCGGCTTCAGCGAACCCTGGCACGCCGAAGACTGCGTCGAAATGATTCACATCGCGCATGAGCGCGGCCACACGATAGCTGTTTTCACGACTGCGGATCGGATGACGGCCGAGGACGTGTCCCGCCTCGCCGGCATCCCGTTCAAACGGTTTCTGGTGCATCTGCCCGACGGCGGAGGGGAGATGCGCAAGAAGGTGGGCGCCGAGTACGTCTCGTTGCTGAGGCTGTTGGCGTCGAGCGCGATCCATAATCTTGAGTACCACACCATCGGCACGCCCCACCCGCGGATCGCGACCGAACTCGACGCAATGTGGTCCACTCGACGCATCCAAAGTCGTGCAGGCAATGTGAAATGCTCGTCCACAGCGGTCGGCGTGGCTTTCAGCGCAGCCGAGATCGCGGCACGGAACGCGCGTACGACATTGATATGCCGCAAGGACCGCATATTCGCCAACGTTCTTCTGCCCAACGGGGACGTACACCTCTGCAGCATGGACTACGGCCTGGAACACCGGCTCGGCAATCTGGGGGACCAGACGTACCAGGAGATCGCGACGGGGCCGGGATTCGCGCGGACTCTTGCCGCGCTGAACGATCCGGATTCGGATGTTCTCTGCCGGCGATGTGAGTACGCCCTGCCGGGCGCCTATCGCGGCCGTGACACGTGACACGGTTCGAGGCCCGTCCTCCCGAAGGGCCGGAGACAGCAGAGAATTTTCTTTCCTTTGAGGATGGCCGACGACCTGGGCGGCAGACTCCGAGCTACGCTCGGAGTCGCGACGCCGACCACCGCGTCTGCGGAGGCGCTCTTCGAGGTGCTTTTCGAGAGCGCCGACGGTTCACCTGTTCCCACTCGTTGAGATCACTCCGTGCTGGAGGTGGCGTGATCGATATTGGCGGCCTCTACCATGCGCAGTGGCATCTCCACAGTCGGCTCAAGCACGATGAGGTAGATGTCCGTTCATCGCTTCGCTGCGACGAGGCGTGGGCTGAGCTGAACAACTTCGGCGACCCTCATGTGGTGGTCGCGACCACCGACAGTGGGTGCCGGCTCGACCATCCTGCTTTCGGCGGGCTGGAGAAGTTCGCCGGATGGGGATACTTCGAGGGCAGGGAACTGCGCACCATGGCCACGTCGAGGAGCATGGGCTCGGGGATGTACCTGCCCGGTCAGCATCATGGAACCTCAATGTGCGCGCTGATCTCGGCGGTCGGCGGAGACCAGCCTGTCGGCGTCGCGCCGGCATGCCGGTTACTGCCGATCAGATTGCCGACCGATGCCAACCTCGCCCATGTCTCGGAGGATGCGATACTTCGCATCCTGGATTACGTGGCCGAACGGGCGGACGTGCTTCTGATCTCCTGGTCGAAACTCCCGTACTTCTTGCTGTCGAGTACCGTTGTCGACCGCATCGGGGAGCTCACGGAGTGCGGAGGCCGGCGCGGCAGAGGAGTTGTCGTCGTCTGTGCGGCAGGTAATTCCAACTGTCCGATCCAGTTCAGTTCCGGGACCGCGATACCGTACGAGGCCCATTTCGGGAGGGGCAGGCCGTTCGGGCCGGACGTCAAGCGCTCAAGGACGTTTCGCAACGTTCTCGTCCCGTTGCCGGGCGTGTTGCATGTGAGCTCTGTTTCAAGTTTGGCCCGGCGTTGCCACTACTCGTGTTACGGCCCGGGAATCGATCTCTGTGCGCCGTCGAGCAACTCGCGGGTGTTCCGGGGTGACATGCTGGCCGGTCTGGGGCTCACGACGGCCACGGGTGACCCGGCGAAACCAACCCATCGGTTCAAGGGCACCTCGGGTGCGGCGGCGCTCGTTGCCGGCACGGCCGCGCTGGTGGTGAGTGTGAACTCAGGACTGTCGGCGTTGGAAGTGTGCCGGGTCTTGCAGGAATCCGCTTCGAAGGATCTGGACCACGCCGGTTACGGACCGCCTTCGCCCGCGTCACCTGATTCCGCATGGGACCTTCCTCCCGTCACTCCCTTCGGTCAGGGGTCGTTCAACGACCATGGGTGGAGCCCCTGGTTCGGCTACGGCAAGGTGGACGCGGTCCAAGCGGTGACATTGGCACGGAATTGGAAGTGAGCTGGCCTGATGGAGGGCACAGACCGGGTGAACCGTTGTCGCGACCGCGAGACAGACCTGTGGATCGCGGTGACCCCAGAATGCGCCACCTCCGTCCGCTCGGAGGCGGTGCACGAGCCCTCGGCGGACGTCGCGCTGAACGCCGGAGCCGGCGCTGTGGTCCAGGCCGCCGACAGCGGGCATCGATCGCGATCAGGCGGAGTTGTGCGCGCTCTGGTAACCGGTGCCGCCGGATTCATCGGAAGCCACCTCGTCGAGCGACTGCTCGCCGAGGGCCATCGTGTGCGGGGAATCGACTGCTTCAGCGACTTCTACTCGCCCGCACTCAAGCGCGGGAATCTGGCGGGCGCCGTCGATCACCCGCGCTTCGAGTTCGTCAACGCGAATCTCGCCCGTGTCGAGATCGACCGGCTCCTGGGTGAGGTCGATGTGGTGTTCCATATGGCCGGCCAGCCAGGCGTACGAACGTCATGGGGTGACAACTTCGCGGCGTACGGCCGGAACAACGTGGGTGTCACGCAGCGGTTGCTGGAAGCGGCGAGCCGCGCTTCCGTCAGACGAATGGTCTTCGCCTCCAGCTCCTCGGTGTACGGGGAACAGCAGGCATGGCCCACCGGCGAGGAGGCGCCGACGCTGCCGGCAAATCCGTACGGAGTCACCAAGCTCGCTGCCGAGCATCTGTGCCGGGTGTACGCGCGGAGCCACCAGTTTCCGGTCGTGAGCTTGCGGTATTTCACCGTGTACGGTCCCCGGCAGCGGCCGGACATGGCGTTGCACCGCATGCTGAGGGCTGCCTGGGACGGCGTGCCGTTCCGGCTCTTCGGCGACGGCGACCAAGTACGCGACTTAACCTTCGTCGCAGACGTGGTGACAGCGACCATCGCCGCCGGGACATTGCCGGTGGAGCCGGGTGCGGTGCTCAACGTCGCCGGTGGCTCGGCGACGTCGGTGAAGGAGCTGATCTCAATGGTGGAGGAGGTCGTCGGTCTTCCCGTGCCGATTCTGGGCGGCGCATGCCAACCGGGCGACGTCTCGCGCACCGGAGGCGCCATCGAGCGAATCAAACGCGTGCTGTGCTGGAGTCCACGAGTCGAACTCCGGGAAGGGGTCCGGGCCCACGCGGAATGGTATCGGCGGTGCGTGTCCCTTCAGGGGACTCTTCGGCACCGCTCTTGATCCGTCAGCGCGACCGTCCGTGCGGTGGTCGCGATCGGGCCGGATCACCTGAGCAGACTCGCCTCTGCCATTGACGATGATCCCCCGCTCTCAGGGCTGAAGAGCCCATGCGTGCGGGGTTACGGGCCGGTGGGAGCCGTGACGTGAGTTACCGACAACGTGAGGTCGTCTTCGAAGGTCCGGGTGACATCTCGATAAGACCACGCGAGCTGCCCTCATCGCCGTCGCCCTACAACCTGATCGTTCGAACGCGCTCGTCGATCATGAGTTCCGGCACTGAGACGGCGTTTCTCTACCACCCGCCGGGGTCTCCGGCGAGTCCGAGATTTCCCATCCGGCCCGGGGCGGGGATCGTCGGAGAAATCGTGCGGGTCGGGGACGCCGTGAAAGGGGTTCGTCCCGAACTCAGGCTGGGGCAGAGGGTGTTCGTCAGACAGCATCATCAGGCGTATGCGCACTGTGATGCTCTGAGCGACTGCATCTACCCGGTTCCTGACGATGTCACCGACGAGGCGATGCTCCTCGCCCGCCAGGCGATCATCGGAATTCACGCGGTCAGGACCGCCGGTATCGGGCTCGGTACTTCTGTTCATGTCATCGGGCTGGGGGTCATCGGGCAGCTGATCGCCCGTCTTGCCGTCATCGCCGGTGCGCGGCCGGTGTCCGCCGTGGATCATCATCGGAACCGTCTTGCCGCGGTCCAGCGGGTCGCACAGGTGGCACCACTCGCCGAAGACGTGAAGAACGAGGTCGACGTCGTACTTGTGGCATGCGGCAGTCCTTCCGCCGTCACGGAAGGGCTCGAGATGACCGCGGTGGGCGGCGCCCTGCTGCTTGTCGGCGGCCGGGCGGGGATGACGAGTATCGACCTGACAGGCCGGGTGTTCCGGCGGAATGTCCGGATCATCGGTGTGCACCAGACCGGCGCCGTGGGGCCGAACGGCGACTCCGCGAAATGGCAGAGCCTCCTGGATCTGGCTGTTCGCCTCATCCGTGACGGGTCGCTCAACATAGAAGGACTCATCACCCATCATGTAGCTCCGAGTGAGATCGCGTCCTCGTACGAGTTGTTGCTCGGGGACAAAGGCAACCGCATCGGGGCGATCATTGATTGGACCATCGATTGAATGGCGGTTCGGAATGTCATCAGTGGGGATCTGGTGCGCGGTCTCGGAATCGGAATATGCCTTGCTCGGTCTCACCCTGCGAAATCTGCTCGAACACGACGCTGTCCGCACCGCGCTGGTACTTCACACCGGCCCCAGGCGTCCTCCCGACTACGGCGGTCTCGCCTCCCGCTACAGCAAGGTTCGCGAAGTTCACCGGGACTTCGGCGAGGGGTACTCCAGGAGCCTTGGCCAAGGAGGCTACGACCAGTTGTCGGCCAGGAACCATGCATTGGACCTGATCGAGGACTCCGGTGTGGAGTGGCTGCTCCAGTTCGATGCCGACGATTATTACGATCCCGGCCTCGTCTCGATCGTGACGCGACTGGACGAGGGGCACGATGCGGTGGTCTGCTCCTACTACACCCTGACGTCGGAGACTCGTCATTGGCATGAGCCGCGACTGGACAAAGTCGTCGGAGGAAAGCTGTTGCTCGACCCGCACACGAGAGTCTGGCGCTCTTCCCTGCAGAAACGGTTCGAGCTCTGTCCGGTCGCCTCGAAACAGTACGAGAACATCACCCGTCACTGCGGTGTGTCCTTCTCCGGTCATCCTCCATGGCACTTCAGGACCTTGGAGGGGCAATTCCACTTCCACCTTCACTGCCTGCTGGGCAAGCGGCACACCGCGGCTCGCACGGTGAGCCGGGAGTTGCCGACGCCCATCTCGCCGGAACTGCAGGAGTGCCTACAGGAGCTGAAACGTTGTGCAGGCCCGCGAGTGGCGGGGGATGGGTGAGGGGTTGACGGCGGAGCGGGAGTGGTTATGTTCCTTTTAGGAAAGTTTCCTAAAAGAACGTCCATCGGTCCTCAGGAGGCGTCCTCATGCTGTCCAGGAAGTGGGCCACCGGCCTGCCCGCCGCGACCCTGCTCACCACCGCGCTGCTCGCGGGCCTCGCCCCGGCCGCGCACGCCGTCCCCGACGGCTGCACCACCAGCGTGAACGGCTCGACGGCCGAGAGCCGCTGCACCGGCGGCACGGGGCAGCACCAGATCGCGATCACCGTCCTGCACGTCAACCCCAGCGTCGGGTACGTCTACAACGTCGGCCCATGGGTCTCTCCCGGCCAGGTCTCCGCGGCCACCATCCCGCCCGGCACGATCATCTCCATCCGCACCAACAAGCGCTGAGACGCGGGCGGCCGCCTCCGGGCGGCGGGCTGACCCGCCGTCGAGGCGGGCTACCTGCTCGCCCGGCGCCAGTCGCTCGCGGCGAGGCGGTACAGGACGTGGCGGCGCAGTCGGTGCCCGGGTGGCAGGACGGGGTGGTCGAAGTCCCCGCCCGGGTCATGGACCATGCCGAGTCGTCGCATGACGGCGCTGGAACGCGTGTTGACCGTGGCCGTGAAGGAGACCACCTCCGCCAGCCCGAGGCGGTCGAAGGCGAAGCCGAGCGCGGCGGCGGCCGCCTCGCTCGCGTAGCCGTGGCCCCACGAGGCGCGCTTCAGCCGCCAGGCGACCTCCGTGGCCGGCATGAAGTCGGCCTCGAAGGTGGGCTGGTTCAGGCCGGTGAAGCCGATGAACTCGCCGGTGTCCAGCCTCTCCAGCGCCCAGCGTCCCCAGCCCTGCCGGGTGATCGCCTCGTCGCTGGCGGCGGCGAACGCGTCGCTCTGCTCGCGGCTGAGCGTGGCGGGGAAGTGTTCCATGACCTCGGGATCGGCGTTGAGCGCCGCGAAGGGCTCGCGATCGGCGGGCAGCCAGGGGCGCAGCAGGAGCCGCTCGGTGCGCAGCCCGACCGGCGGCAGAAGGGTGGAGTCGATCACCGGTGACATCTTATGCGCGGAGCGAGGTGGGGGAGCTCGTACGCTTGGTCCCGTGTTGAGTAGTAACCGGCTGCGTGTCCTGCTTGAGGTGTTCCGGACGGGCAGCATCGCCGGTGCGGCCCGGGTGTTGAAGCTGTCGCCGTCTGCCGTGTCCCACCAGCTGTCGCGGCTGGAGCAGGAGGCGGGGGTCGGGCTGGTCGAGCGCAACGCCCAGAGCCTGCGGCTGACCGAGGCCGGACGCCGCCTGGCCATCCGCGCCCAGGAGGTCGTCGACATCATCGAGGCGGCCGAGAAGGACCTGCTCGCCCAGGCCAGGGTGGACGCCGGCGAGCTGCGCATCGGCTTCTTCGCCTCCGCCGGGTACCGGTTGCTGCCGCTGGCTCTGTCGCGCTTCGCCTCCCGGTATCCCAAGGTGGCGCTCGACCTGGTGGAGGGCCAGCCGTACGAGCTGCTGCCCGATCTGGAACGCGGCGCGCTCGACGTGCTGGTGGTCTTCGAGCACGCGCTCGACCCGTGGCAGTGCCCGGAGGGAGTGGAGGTGGTCCACCTGTTCCACGAGCCGCAGCTCCTGGTGCTGCCGACCGGCCACCCCGCCGCCCAGCGCTCCGGCATCCGGCTCGCGGACCTGGCCGAGGAGCCGTGGATCACCACGTTCGGCGCCGAGCACCCGGTGTCGATCCTCGAACGGGCCAGCACGCTGGAGGGCTTCTCGCCGCGCATCCGCTGCCGCAGCGACCACTACGAGGTCACGATCGGCCTGGTACGGGCCGGGCTCGGCGTCGCGCTGGTGCCCAGCCTCGGCCTGCAGGGCGCGACCGGGCTGCACACCTGCCGCCTGACCACGCCCAACCTGTTCCGCAGGATCGGCGTGGCCAGGCGGCCGACCAATCCGAACCCGGCCGCCCGGTCGTTCCTGGCCTACCTGCGTACGGCCTCGGCCCAGCTCAGGAACTCGCTGGAGCCTTCACTGCGCTGAGGCGGGCGGCGACGTCCAGGCCGGCTCGCCGTACGGCGGTGGTCAGGTCGTGCTCGCTGCCCGCCGGGCCGTGGGCGAGGACGGCGTAGGCGATGCGGCCGTCCATGATGCCGACGTCGGACCGGACGCCCTCGTCGGTGCCGGTCTTGTTGGCCAGCCAGTCGCCCTCGGGATCGTGCCTGAGCAGGGCCGGGACGAGACCGTGGTCGGTGTTCCTGCGCATCCACCCGCGCATGAGCGCCTGCCACCCGCCCGGACCGGCGAGGAGCGCGGCCAGGCCGGAGAGCTCGGCCGCGGTGCCGATCGCGAACGTCGGCGGGTCCTGCGGGGTGCGCGGCTCCCTGATGCGGTCGAGCAGCCTGGTCCGCGACAGCCCGAGCGCCGCGGCGGCGGCGTTGACCCGGTCCAGGCCGATCGTGCGCAGCAGCGCGTTCGTGGCGGTGTTGTCGCTGACGGCGGCGGTCAGCACGGCGAGGTCGCCGACCGTCCAGCTGCGCGCCGACAGCGCCGTGAGCAGCCCGGAGCCGCCGCAGTAGTCGTCGTCGTGCAGCGTCACCGGCGTGTCGGGGGCCAGGATGCCGCCCTCGACACTCATCGCCACCTCGGCCAGCAGCAGCAGCTTGCCGACACTGGCCAACGGCAGCTCGGCGTCCTCGTTGACGCCGTGGAACTCGCCCGTCGCCAGATCGCGCGTCGCGACGGCGAGCGTGATGTCGTTCACCGCCCGATGATCCTTCCTGGTCTGTCCTCGGTGAGCCTGTTGTCCTGCACGGCGAGCCGTCCGGCCACGACGACGGCCCTGATGCCGACGGGGGGCAGCAGCGGGTCGGCGTAGGTCGCGCCGTCGGCGACCGTCCCGGGGTCGAAGAGCACCAGGTCGGCGTGCGCCCCGTCGCGTACGACGCCCCTGTCCTCCAGCCCGAACCGGTCGGCCGCCATGCCGGTCATCTTGTGGACGGCGGTCTCCACCGGGAACAGCCCCTGGTCGCGGGAGTAGCGGCCGAGCACCCTGGGGAAGGTGCCGGCCAGACGGGGGTGAGGGTGGCCCGGCTTGGGCACGCCGTCCGAGCCGATCATGGCGAACTCGCTCGACAGGACCCGCTGGACGTCGTCCTCGCGCATGGAGTGGCTGATGATCGTCACCTCGCCCTCCTCGGCGAGGAGCAGCTCGGCCGCCGCGTCCACGGGGTCGCCGCCCAGCTCGGCGATCGTGCGGCCCTCGGCCTCGGGGTGACGGGTGGCGCAGGCGACCGAGATGCGGTCCCAGCCGCCGTTGCCGACCGTGTTCTCCCAGCCCGGCACGCCCGTCTCGATGGCCGCGCGCATCCGGTCGCGCTGGCCGCGGTCGCGCAGCCGGTCGAGCAGCGCCTCGGTGCCGCCGTCGTTGGCCCACGGGGGGAACATCGCCGACAGGGACGTGCTGCCCTCGGTGTAGGGGTAGACGTCGCAGGTGAGGTCCATGCCCTGGGCGCGCAGCGCGGCGATGCGGGGGAGCGTGCGCAGGGTCTTGCCCCAGGCGTGCTTCCCGGCGGTCTTGTGGTGGCTGACGTGCAGCGCGGCCCCGCTCCGGCGGGCGATCTCGACGGCCTCCTCCAGCGCCTCCTCGACGCGGGACATCTCGTCCCGCAGGTGGGTGACGTACGGCTTGCCGTGCCTGGCCGCGACACGGGCCAGCGCGACCACCTCGGCGGTGTCGCCGTACGTGCCCGGGGTGTAGATGAGGCCGGTGGACAGCCCGGCGGCCCCGGCGGCGAGCGCGTCGTCCAGCAGCGCGCACATGGTGTCGAGCTCGGCGGGGGTAGCCGGGCGGTCCTCGTAGCCGAGCACACCGGCCCGGAGGGTGCCGTGGCCGACGAGGGAGGTCAGGTGGTTCGACCGGGGAGCCCGCTCGTGCGCCTCCACGAATTCCTCGTAGTCCTGAAAAATGGGGATGTTGCCGCCGAAGCCGGCCCTGCTGGACCGGCGCAGCGCCGGCACCCGCTCGGGCAGTGCCGGGAACAGGCTCGACCCGCAGTTGCCGCAGATCTCCACGGTGACGCCCATGAGCACGGGCGCGGCGGCCAGCTCCCGGCCCGCCTCGCCGAGCAGGGTGACCGCGTCGGAGTGGGTGTGGACGTCGATGAAACCGGGCGCGACCACCAGCCCGGCGGCGTCGATCACCCGCCCTCCGCCGCCGTCGGACGGGCCGCCCCCGGGCAGCAGGACGAGGCGGTCACCGCGGACGCCGACGTCGGCCCGGCGCAGCGGCGAGCCCGTCCCGTCGGCCACGAGGCCGCCGCTGATCAGCATGTCGAGGCTCACGTGGCCGAACCCTTCCCGAGTGGCGAGCCGTTCACAGCACCTGCCCGAGAAAGGCCCGGGTGCGTTCGTGACGTGGTGCGGACAGCACCTCGCGGGGCGGCCCCTCCTCCACGATCACGCCGTCGTCGATGAACACCAGGTGGTCGCCCGCCTCTCTGGCGAAGCCCATCTCGTGGGTCACCACGATCATCGTCATCCCGCTGGCCGCCAGGTCGCGCATGACCTGCAGCACCTCCTGCACCAGCTCGGGGTCGAGCGCGCTGGTCGGCTCGTCGAACAGCATGAGCTTGGGGTCCATGGCCAGGCTGCGCGCGATCGCGACCCGCTGCTGCTGGCCGCCCGAGAGCTGCCGCGGGTAGTGGCCGGCCCGGTCGGCCAGCCCCACCCGGTCGAGCAGCGCCTTCGCCCGCTCGGCCGCCTTCGCCTTCGGCAGGCGCTTGACCGTGCACGGGCCCTCCATGACGTTCTCCAGCGCGGTCATGTGCGGGAACAGGTGGAAGCGCTGGAAGACCATGCCGATCTCCTGGCGCTGGCGGCACAGCTCGTCGGGCCGCAGCAGGTGCAGCTTGCCGCCCTGCTCGCTGAAGCCCATGAGCTTGCCGTCGACCCACACCCGGCCCGCGTCGATCGTCTCCAGCCGGTTGACGCAGCGCAACAGCGTCGACTTGCCGGACCCGGACGGGCCCACCACGCAGACCACCCCGCCGGCCGGCACGTCGAGGCTGACGCCCTTCAGCACCTCAAGCTGGCCGAAGCGCTTCCTCACCGATTCGATCTTCACCATGCTAGTGGCCACGGCTGAACCTCCTCTCCAGAAAGCGCTGGCCGACGGTGGCCACGCTGGTGAGCAGCAAGTACCAGGTGGAGGCGACCACCAGCAGTGCGATCACCTCGAAGTTGTCCAGGTAGATGCGCTGGGAGACGGTCAGCAGCTCCGCGCCGGAGATGACCGAGACCATCGAGGTGGTCTTCAGCATGGAGATGAACTGGTTGCCGGTCGGCGGGATGATCACCCGCATCGCCTGCGGCAGCACGACCCTGCGCAGGATCTGCCGGTGCGACATGCCCAGCGACTCGGCCGCCTCCTGCTGCCCCGGATCGACCGACCGGATGCCGGCTCGGACGATCTCCGCCATGTACGCGCCCTCGTTGATGGTCAGCCCGAGCAGCGCCGCCGTGAACGGCGTGATCAGCTCGTTGGCCGGCCACTGGAGGAACATCGGCCCGCCGAACGGCACGCCGATCCCGATCTCGGGGAAGACCAGGCCGATGTTGAACCAGAAGATGAGCTGCACCAGCAGCGGCGTGCCCCGGAAGAACCAGGTGTAGAGGCCGGCCGCGCCGCGCAGCACCGGGCTGTCGGAGAGCTGCATGACGGCGGCGACCACGCCCAGGGCGACGCCGATGACCATGGACAGCGCGGTGAGCGCGATCGTGATCCACAGGCCGCCGAGCACGCGGCCGTCCAGCAGGAACTCGGAGATCACGTCCCAGTGGAGGTTGGGGTTGACGATGACGGTGTAGGCCAGCCACGCCATCAGCAGCGCCGCGACCGCCGCCGCGACGAGCCGCCCCGGTCTGGGCGGCTTCACCGCCTCGATCGGGAGCTCCATCATGCGCCGGTGTTGATCGTGACCTTGGGCACGGCGTTGGCCGTCGTGCCGTACTTCTCCAGGATCTTGCCGTACTCGCCGCTGTCGATCAGTTCCTGGAGCGCCTTGGCGACGGCGTCGCGCAGGCCGGTCTGCTTCTTGTCGATCGCGATGCCCCAGGGGCCGGCGTCGTACTGCTCGGCCAGGACCTCGTACTTGCCGGTCTCCTTGGCGTACATGGCGGCCACGGGGGAGTCGACGATCGTGGCGACGGTGCGGCCGGAGTCGATGGTGAGCAGGCCGGTGGGGGCGTCCTCGCTCTGCATGATCTCCATCTTCTGGGCGCACTTCTCGTTCTGGCGCTTGCCGATCTCCAGGTTGGAGCTGCCCTTGGCCAGGACGACCTTCTTGCCGCACAGGTCTTCGAGGGTCTTGATGCCCTCGGGGTTGCCCTTCTTGACCATGATCGAGCCGCCGGCGTTGAAGTAGTCGACGAAGTCGACGGCCTTGCGGCGCTGTTCGAGGTCGCTGAGCGCGGCCATGGCGATGTCCCACCTGCCGCCCTGGAGGCCGGGGATGAGACCGTCGAAGGAGGCGTTGATGATCCGGGTCTTCAGCCCGAGTCGCTGCCCGACGGCCACGGCCAGGTCGGCGTCGACGCCGGTCATCTCCTGGGTGCCCGGCTTGTACATCTCCATCGGGGGATAACCTTCCGAGGTCGCCATGCGGAGCTCGCCCGACTTCCTGATGGAATCGGGGACGAGATCGCTGGCGCTCTTGCCGGTCGAGGAGGGCGGCGTGGGGGTCGCCGTACCCGAGGTGGACCTCCCGCATCCCGCGCCGAGAGCGCAGGCCGCCACCAGGGCGATGACCAGGTGTGTTCGCATGGCATGTCATCGTGGCCAGGCCGTCAGGCGCCACCAAGTCTCGTGAAGGCATGCGACCCTCAGCAACGAATCCGTCGATGCTCGACCCCGTGAGCCCTCGGGGTTGCTTACGCTCGCCCCTCATGAGTTTGGACATCTGGCCCCAGACCGCCGCATGGCACGACGGGGAGCTGCATCTCGGCGGGATCGGCGCGGTCGAACTGGCCCGGGTGCACGGCACGCCCGCGTACGTGCTGGACGAGGCCGACTTCACCGCCCGCGCCCGCGCCTGGCTGGACGCGCTCCCCGACGGCGACGTGCACTACGGCGGCAAGGCGTTCCTCTGCCCCGAGGTGGTGCGCTGGCTGGACCGGCTGGGCCTGTCGCTCGACGTCTGCACGGGCGGCGAGCTCGCCGTGGCCATGGCCGGCGGGATGCCGCCCGAGCGGGTCGTCTTCCACGGCAACAACAAGTCGGCCGACGAGCTGCGCCGGGCCGTGGCCTGGGGCATCGGCTGCGTGGTCGTCGACTCCTTCGCCGAGATCGCCAGGCTGGCCGGGATCGCCGCCTCCCTGGGCGTGCGGCAACGGGTGATGATCAGGGTGACGCCGGGCGTGGACCCGCACACCCACGCCTTCATCGCCACCGGCGGCGAGGACTCCAAGTTCGGCTTCTCGCTCAGCGCCGGCGCCGCGGCGCTCGCGGTGGCGCAGGTGACCGCCGAGCCCTCGCTGGAGCTGTACGGCCTGCACTCCCACATCGGCTCGCAGATCTTCGAGCTGGACGGCTTCGCCACCGCCGCGGCCAGGATGGCCGCCTTCGCCGCCGAGACCGGCGTCATGAGGCTCGACCTGGGCGGCGGCCTCGGCATCGCCTACACGCCGGACGACCCCACCCCGCCCACGCCCGCCGAGCTGGTCGCCGTGCTCAGGAAGGAGACCCAGGGCCTGCACCTGGCCGTCGAGCCGGGCAGGTCCATCGCCGGCCCGTCCACGGTGGCCCTCTACGAGATCGGCACGATCAAGGGCCGGTACGTCAGCGTGAACGGCGGCATGAGCGACAACCCCCGCCCCGGCATGTACGGCGCCGCCTACACCGCAGTGCTGGCCAACCGCGCCTCCGACGCCCCTGCCGGTGCCTTCACCGTGGTCGGCAAGCACTGCGAGAGCGGCGACGTGCTGGTGCGCGACATCGCGCTGCCCGGCGACGTGCGGCCCGGGGACCTGCTCGCCGTACCGGTGTCGGGCGCCTACCAGCGCTCGATGGCGAGCAACTACAACCACGTGCCCCGGCCGCCGGTCGTGGCGGTGCGGGACGGCGAGGCACGGGCCGTCGTCCGCCGGGAGAGCGAGGAGGACCTGCTGCGGCTCTACCTGTGAGAGCCGCGCCGGCCGGTCAGGACGTGAGCTTGGCGAGATCGGGGGCGTAGACGGTCATCCAGTGCGGGTGCAGCCGGAAGTAGACGACGTCGTCGTCCCAGTCGAAGGCGTTCTCGCCGTAGAAGTCCTTGAGGTAGGCGAGCAGGTCGGGCCAGTCGGCGGCCGGCTCGCCGTCCTGCGGGTTGAGGATCTCCACCGTGCCGTGGGTGAACACACCCAGGTCCTCCCCGCGCATGTGCGCGACGCTGGCCACCGGACGGGCCGCCAGGTGGCGTGCCTTGGCGGCCCCGCGCGCGGTGCCGAAGACCCACCTGCCGTGCAGGAAGTGGCCGTCCGCGCCGCTGATGCGGGGCTCGCCCTTCGCCGTCACGGTGGACAGGGCGAGGACGCACATGCCGGTCAGGACGCGGGTGAGCTGCTCGGCGTCCAGGGTGCGCTCGGTGACGACCGAGCGCAGGTGCGAGGTGGAGCGGGAGAGTGAGGCGTCGAGGAGCGCCTGAAGCTCTTCGAGCTCCTGCGGGGTTTCACGCATTGAGGTCCTTGTCTGTCCGTACGCACCGGCCCCCGTTCGGCTGGGCCGGCAGGACCATGCTCGTCCGGAAACCCGACACCCTGTGTCATGTTTTCCGGACTCAGGACGAATCTCTGACGCGGGCGGCCTGTTCCTCCTGGACCCCGCGGGCGGTGCGCAGGAAGCCGAGGATCACCGCCAGTTCGTCCGGCCCGTAGCCGTCCACGATGTCGCTGCTCGCCCGCGGGTTCGGCCTCGGCGGGGGATGACGCTTTTCGCAATCCCTGACGCTTCTTTGACGAGGTCGCGGCGTGGCGCAGTTGATCATCTGGGTAAGGCCCAACCTGTAACAGTCGTACGCGTCTCGGGGGGTTCGGATGCGACTGGGTATTTTGACAGGAGCGGGGCTGCTCGCGGTCGCCGTCGTCCTGACCGGGTGCGACTCGCCGCCCGACACAGCCAAGATCACCGACAGCAAGGCCGAGGCCGCGGCCAGGCTGAAGCAGAGCAAGGCGGCCAAGATCGCGCTGGCGCGCAAGGTCAAGGCGAACGAACTGGGCCAGATCCCGGTGCTGATGTTCCACCGGGTCATCAAGAACCCGGCCACCACCGACGACAGGACTCCGCAGCAGTTCCGCTCGGACCTCGAACGGCTGGTCAAGGAGGACTACGTCCCGATCAGCGCCTCGGAGATGGTGACCGGGAAGATCAACGTCCCGGCGGGCAAGCATCCCGTGGTGCTCACGTTCGACGACTCGTCGCCCTCGCAGCTCACCCTGAACGAGATGGGCGTCCCGCAGCCGGACACCGCCGTGGCGATCCTGCGCGAGGTGGCCGCCAAGCACCCGGGCTTCCGGCCGGCCGCCACCTTCTACGTCACCCGCGACATGTTCGGCAAGACCGTGCGCGAGGAGCAGGCCCAGACGCTGGGCTGGCTCAAGGACAACGGCTTCGACATCGGCAACCACACCCGCGACCACGTCAACCTGCGCGGACGTTCGGAGAAGGAGGTCGAGGACCAGATCGGCGGCATCGCCAAGCAGATCGACGACCTGACCAAGGTCAAGCCGAACTCCATCGCCCTGCCGTACGGCAACCAGCCGAGCAAGAAGGAGTGGGCGCTGCACGGCAAGCTCTACAACCACGCCGGCGCGTTCCTGGCCGGGTACACGCCCGCGCCCTCGCCGTTCAGCAAGGCGTTCGACCCGGGCGGCATCCCGCGGATCCGCGTCATGGAGAAGAAGGGCGACTGCGCCCAGTTCTGCTCGGCGGCCTGGCTCGACTGGCTCAAGAACAACCCGGACATGCGCTACACCTCCGACGGCGACGTCAGCACGGTCGCGTACCCGAAGTTCAAGAACCCGTACCTGCGCAAGTCCTTCACCACCTGGAGCCTGCCCTACTGACGGACGCGCCCGAGCACCACGCCCAGCTCGGCGGGCCCTGCGCCCTGACCGTGAGGGTGTCCTCGTCCTCCCAGCGCAGGAGGGCGGCGAGCCACCAGCCGGTGGCCAGCCGCGGCGTGACCGTGCGCACGTGCTCGCCCGTCTTCGTGTCGAACAGGGCGACGCCCTGCTGGAGCACGCCGTCGGGGGTGAGCTCCCGGTGCCGTGACGCGATCAGGCGGCCGGAGGGGGACGGCTCGATGGTCCACTCCACGTTGCCCGGCATGGTGTAGCTGCGCAGCAGGTGGCCCTTGGGCGAGTAGACGGCGAACCAGACCGATCTGAGGTGTCCCGGGGAGCGGCGGGAGGGCTCGCCGCTCTTCATGACGAGGCCTTCCGACGTCCATCCGGCCACCTGCCCGCGACCCGGGAGGCGGGTGGCCGTGCCGCGCGCGGCTGCCTGACGGGAGCCGTTCGACGGTTCCCGTCCGAAGGTCGGCCACGACGTGGGTGTTGTCACTGTCCCTCAGGAAGGCGGCACGCCGGCCGTCCCGGCTGAGGGCGAACATGCTCTCGTCGAAGCCGTACGGCGCTGGTGGGGGAGCGTCGCCGGCGCGGGACGCCACTTCGTCCACGTGATCTCCTCGGCCGCGACCAGGAACGTGCACTCTCCCGTTGATCAACCGTAGCGATCGGCAGAGTCGGGATGCCAGGTTGGAAGCAGGATTTCCTGATGGACCCGATGCCGGCGGGAGGCCGTCGGCGGCCTGGTCCATAAGCAGTCAAGACCGTAGTTACAGGGTCCGAATGGACGCTGTGTACGGGCTTTGTGTAAAAACCGGTGAGTCACGAACGGTTAACGGATCCCTGGGAAGTTGCTGAGCGTCGTAAAGTTTGCGTGGTTGGGGTTCAGTGAACGTGGGGAAGACGAATGCCGCAGATCGCGCCGCTGGTGGCCGGCGATCCAGCGTTGCTGGGTTCGTTCCGGCTGTCCGGACGGGTCGGCGAAGGCGGCCAGGGGATCGTCTACCTGGGCGTCAACGAGCAGGGCGAGCGCGCCGCGATCAAGCTGCTGCACGTGAAGTTCAGCGGTGACACGATCGCCAGGTCGCGTTTCGCCCGGGAGCTGAAGGCGGCGCAGCGGGTGGCCTCCTTCTGCACCGCGCGGGTGATGGAGGCCGACCTCGACGGCGACACGCCGTACATCGCGAGCGAGTACATCGACGGGCGGGCGCTGCGCGACATCGTCGAGACCGACGGCCCGCTCAGCGGCACGGTCCTCGACCGGCTGGCAATCGGCACCGCCACCGCGCTCACCGCCATCCACCACGCCTCGATCGTCCACCGGGACTTCAAGCCCGACAACGTGCTCATCGCCGCCGACGGGCCGCGCGTGGTCGACTTCGGCATCGCCCGCATCATCGACTCGACCGGCACGATCACCAGCCGCGCGATCGGCACGCCCGCGTACATGGCGCCCGAGCAGATCGCCGGCGACGACATCGGGCCCTTCACGGACGTGTTCGCCTGGGGGGCGACCATGGCCTTCGCCGCCACCGGGAAGGCGGCCTTCGAGGGCAAGTCGATCGCGGTGGTGCTCAACCGCATCCTGAACCACGAGGTCGACGTGGAGATGATGCACGAGCCGCTGCGGGGGGTGGTGCGTTCGGCGCTGGCCAAGTCGCCCGACGAGCGGCCCTCGGCCGACCAGCTCCTGCTGCGCCTGCTCGGCCAGACCGGCACGGCCGCCGGCGCCTCGACGGCGGTGCTGACCAGGGGCGTGCAGGTGGCCGGTGACGACACCACGCCGTTCACCCGGGTGTCGGCGACGTCCATCACCGAACGGCCCGTCACGCAGGCCACGGGTCACCCCGTCCACCCCGCCGACCCCGCCGCCTCCGGCCGTCCGCCGGCTGGCACGGCCCCCGGCCACGACCGCATGACCGGGCAGCAGGTCCGCCATGACCGCACGACCGGGCAGAGCCGGTCGGGCCCGCCGGTGACCGCGCCCCCCGGCCCGGTGACCGGCCCGGTGACCGGTTCGATGACCGGTTCGGCGAGCGGCCCGATGACCGGCTCGGCGGCGGGTCACATGACCGGGACCGGGAGCCACGCGACCGGGACCGGTGGCGCGGGGCAGGTGGAGACGACACCTCCCGGCCAGGGCCCCGCGCCGCGGCCCCTTGACGAGCCCGTGCCGTCCGGCGGCCGGCGGCGGCTCAAGGTGTGGCTCGCGCTGGCCGCCGCGCTCGTCATGCTGGTGGTCGCCGCCGTCGCTGCGATGGCGAACGGCTGGTCGCCGCTGGCGTTCAAGGGTGAGGTCGTGACCCCTTCGACGACGGGCAAGAAGACCCAGCGGCCCCCCACGTTCGCCTCGGTGGTGGACAAGGTCGCCCAGACCGGCAAGATCGTCATCGGCGTGAAGGCTGACCTGCCGGGCGTCGGCCTGCAGAACGGCGACGAGTTCACCGGCTTCGACGTCGAGGTGGCCAAGCTGGTGGCCGCGGCGCTCGGGGCGGAGGAGACCAGGTTCGCCCGGGTCGGCCGGAACGACCGGGCGGCCGCGCTGGCCGAGGGCAGGGTCGACCTGGTCGTCGCCACGTACTCGGTGGACAAGAGCGAGACCCGGTTCGCCGGGCCGTATTACGTGGCCCACCGCGACGTGCTGGTCCGCGCCGGCACCGACATCGACTCGCTGGACGACCTCAAGGGCAGGAAGATCTGCGCGCTCGACACCCCGACGGTCGGCGAGGTGCAGGACAGGGTGAAGGTCGAGCCCGTGACCGCCGCCAACTACGCGGAATGCATGGACCTGCTCAGGAACGGCAAGGTCGACGCGGTGCCCGGCGAGGACCTGATCCTGGCCGGGTTCGCCAGCCGGGAGAACCTGCGCTACAAGATCATCGGTGCCAAGCTGGACAACGAGCGGTACGCGGTCGGCATACGCGGCGGCGACACCAAGACCTGCGCCGCGGTCAAGGGGGTCATCGCCGACCTCTACCGCACGGGCACCATCAAGAAGCTCCTGAACAGCCACTTCGACAAGGTCGACTTCCAGCCCGAGCTGAAGGTGCCCGCGATGGAGCCCTGCGGATGACGAGCGGTAACATCCGAAAGTCCAACGAATTCATCCTGTGAGTTAGGGGAAGGCCATGGCCACGCCCGTCAAGGTAACCGTCACCGGGGCCGCCGGTCAGATCGGCTACGCACTGCTGTTCCGCATCGCGTCGGGACAGCTGCTCGGCGCTGACGTCCCGGTCAAGCTGAGCCTGCTGGAGATCCCGCAGGCGGTGAAGGCGGCCGAGGGCACCGCCATGGAGCTCGACGACTGCGCGTTCCCGCTGCTGTCCGGCATCGAGATCACCGACGACGCCAACGTCGCCTTCGCCGGCGCCAACGTCGCCCTGCTGGTCGGCGCCATGCCACGCAAGGCCGGCATGGAGCGCGGCGACCTGCTCGGCGCCAACGGCGGCATCTTCGGCCCCCAGGGCAAGGCGATCAACGAGCACGCCGCCGACGACATCAGGGTCCTGGTCGTGGGCAACCCGGCCAACACCAACGCGCTCATCGCCCAGCAGAACGCGCCCGACGTCCCGGCCGAGCGCTTCACCGCGATGACCCGCCTCGACCACAACCGCGCGCTGTCCCAGCTCGCCGCCAAGCTCCAGGTCCCGGTCACCGAGATCAAGAAGATGACCATCTGGGGCAACCACTCCGCCACCCAGTACCCCGACCTGTACCACGCCGAGGTCGGCGGCAAGGTCGCGGCCGAGCAGGTCGACGGCGAGTGGCTGCGCGAGACGTTCATCCCGACGGTCGCCAAGCGCGGCGCCGCCATCATCGAGGCCCGTGGCGCCTCCTCGGCCGCCTCGGCCGCCAACGCCGCGATCGACCACGTGTACGACTGGGTCAACGGCACCGAGTGGACCTCGGCCGCCGTCGTCTCCGACGGCTCGTACGGCGTGCCGGAGGGGCTCATCTCGTCCTTCCCGGTGCGTTCGGTCAACGGCCGGTACGAGATCATCCAGGGCCTGGAGATCGACTCCTTCTCCCGCGAGCGCATCGACGCCAGCGTGGGCGAGCTGACCGAGGAGCGCGACGCGGTCCGCGAGCTCGGCCTCATCTGAACCCGGCGCGACACCACGGACGCGCGTCCCCGGCTCAGCGGGGGCGCGCGTCCGCCGTCGTGAGGGGGAGGGCGGCGGCGCGGGTGCGCTCGGCCCAGCGGGCCACCGGCGGCACGGCGAGCCCGGCCGCCAGGAACAGCCCGCCGAACAGCAGCCAGCCCGGCAGCCCCCAGCCCACGATGACCGTGGTCATGACGGCCGGCACGACGATGTTGGCCACCTGCTGGCCCATCCCGTACAGGCCCTGGTACTGGCCGATGGCCTGCGGCGGGGCCAGCTCGTACGACAGGCCCCATGAGCCGGCGGCCTGGAGCAGCTCACCGAAGACGTGCAGCAGCGCGCCGCCGAACAGGGCGACCAGCGCCACCCAGACCGGCTGCCCGGCGGCCAGGGCCAGCAGCACGCAGGCCAGCAGCAGGAACACGCCCGAGCGGCGCTGGGCGCGGGCCGCGCCGGCCGCGTCGTCGGTGCCGCGGCTGAGCCGCACCTGAAGGAGCGTGACGGTGACGGTGTTGACCATGGCCACCGCGGCGACCGTCCACGTGGGCGCGGACGTGCGGCCGGCCACCCAGAGCGGGATCGCGATGGTGAGCAGCCCGTTCTGCATGAACAGCACGGCGTTGAGCAGCGCCAGCACCGTGTACGGCCGGTCGCGCAGCACGATCCAGACCGGCTCGCCCGCCTTCCGCCGGACCGGCGCGACCGACGGCACCCGGAACGTCAGGGCCGCGCTCCCGAGGTAGCAGAGCGCGCAGCCGAAGATCATCCCCAGGTACACCGGCCTGCTGTCGAAGTGCAGCGCCGCGCCCGCGCCGAGCCCGCCGACCGACCAGCCGACGTTGGTCACCGCCCGCAGGTAAGCCCGCACCCGCACCCGGTCGGGCCCCGGCACCGCGCCCCCGACCAGCGCCGCCCGCGCGGTGCCCTCCGCGGCCTCGGCGAACGTCACCAGGGCGGCCACCACGACGAACCCGGCGAACCCCGACACCAGCGCGTACACCGGCACCAGCAGCCCACCCGCGGCGGAGAAGGCGATCTGCACCCGGCGCGGCCCGGCCAGGTCGGCCAGCCGCCCTGCGGGCAGCCCGGCGGTGAGCCCGACGGCCGCGGCGATCGTCATCCCCAGCCCGATCTCGCCGTCCGACAGGCCGACCGAGAGCTTGAAGAACAGCACGCTCACGGTGACGAACAGGCCGCGGCCGACGGAACGCAGGAGTGTGGCGTAGGTGAGCGCGCGGACGGGCCGGCTCTCGGGGAGGAGTGACACGGCGGAACACGCTACTGGTCACCCGGAATCTCCTGTTCGTCCACCCCCGGGCAGGAGGGGACGGGCTGGGCGGCCGGCGCGGGCTGGGAGGTCGCGAAGATCACCCCGGCTGCCGCGGCGAGGCTGCCCAGCAGGATGAGGGCACCAAAGACCAGCTTCGTGACCCTTGGTGAAAAGCTCCTCACATTTGGGTATCACAGCACATACTCGCCACCCGCATCAGGCGTTCCCGGAAAGTGCCGTCCACGCGTCGGAGACGATGTCGCGCAGCGCCGCCCGCTCCGCCTTCCAGCCCAGGTCGCTCTGGATGCGCGCGGACGAGGCCACCAGGACGGCCGGGTCGCCGGGCCGCCGGTCACCGACGACGACCGGGATCTCGTGGCCGGTGACCTCGCGGCAGACCGAGATCACCTCCTGCACGCTGAACCCGGTGCCGCTGCCCAGGTTGTAGATCTTGTGCTCGCCCTCGGCGATCGCCTCCAGGGCCAGCAGGTGCGCCCGCGCCAGGTCGCTGACGTGCACGTAGTCGCGCACGCAGGTGCCGTCGGCAGTGGGGTAGTCGGTGCCGAACACGCTCACCGAGTCGCGCTCGCCGGTGGCGACCTTGAGCACGTTCGGGATGAGGTGGGTCTCGACCGTGTGCCGCTCGCGGAAGCGGCCGTAGGCGCCGGCCACGTTGAAGTAACGCAGGCTCACCGCGCCGAGCCCGCGGATGCCCGCGTAGGCACTCAGGGCCGTGTCCACGGCCAGTTTGGAGGCGCCGTAGGGGTTGGTCGGGCGCGTCGGGTCGCTCTCCTCGACGGGGGAGCGCTCGGGCTCGCCGTACGTGGCCGCCGTGGAGGAGAAGACGATCCTGCGCACGCCCTTGTCGCGCATGGCGTCGAGCAGGGCCAGGGTGCCGCCGAGGTTGTTGGCCCAGTAGAGGCCCGGCTTCGCCACCGACTCGCCCACCAGGGACTTGGCCGCGAAGTGCAGCACGGCGTCGATGCCGTCGAGCGCGTCGTGGGCGTTCGTGATCGACTCGCGGACGAACCGGGCGCCCTCGGGCACCGCGTCCTCGTGGCCCGTGGACAGGTCGTCGAGCACGGTCACCTCGTGCCCCGCCTCGACGAGCTGCGCGGCGACGACGCTGCCGACGTACCCGGCGCCTCCGGTGACCAACAGCCTCATGTTCACTCCTGTTTACATATGTTTGATTTTGTACGGCTTGCCGTTCAGCATACGCGGGAAACCCGCCGAGTACGCTGCCAACCACCATGTTTGACACCCTCGGGGCGAACATCGCCCTGGTCCTGCTCTTCATCCTGGTCGGCGGGTTCTTCGCGGGCGCGGAGATCGCGATGGTCTCCCTGCGTGAGAGCCAGGTCCGCAAGCTCGCCGAGCGCGGCCGCAGGGGCGAGCGCGTGGCCAAGCTCGCCCGCGACCCCAACCGCTTCCTGTCGGCGGTGCAGATCGGGGTGACCGTCGCCACCATGCTCTCGGCCGCCTTCGGCGCCGACCGGCTCGGGATGCAGCTCGTCCCGGTGCTCGAACGCTGGGGGGTGCCGCAGGGCGTCGCGCCCGTGCTCGGGCTCGTGCTGGTGACGCTGGCCATCTCGTACGTCTCGCTGGTGCTCGGCGAGCTGGCCCCCAAGCGGCTGGCCCTGCAACGGACCGAGGGGCTGTCGCTGTTCGTCGCGCCCTTCCTCGACCGCATCGCCTCGCTGTCCCGGCCGATCATCTGGATGTTGTCGAAGTCGACCGACCTGGTCGTCCGGCTGCTCGGCGGCAACCCGGAGGCCGACCGGGAGGAGGTCACCACCGAGGAGCTGCGCGACATGGTCGTCGGGCACGCCGAGCTCACGGCCGACGAGCGCAAGCTCATCGCCGAGGTGTTCGCCGCCGGCAAGCGCCAGCTCCGCGAAGTCATGCTGCCCCGCACCGAGGTCGAGTTCATGGACGCCGAGACGCCGCTGGCCGAGGCCGCGCACCTGGCCGCCACGCTCCCGCACTCCCGCTTCCCCGTGTACCGCGAGTCATACGACGAGGTCATCGGTTTCGTGCACGTGCGCGACCTGCTCGACCCCGAGCTGATCGGCCGCACCGAGCCCATCAGCGCGGTGGTGCCGATCCGGCCGGCCAAGTTCGTGCCCGCCTCCAAGCGTCTGCTGAGCACCCTGAACGAGATGCGCGACGAGGGCCAGCACCTGGCCATCGTGGTCGACGAGTACGGCGGCACCGCGGGCATCGTCACCATGGAGGACCTGGTCGAGGAGCTGATCGGCGACATCAGGGACGAGTACGACGTCGAGGAGGACGTCGTCGTCCTGCCCGCGGGCGAGATCGAGATCGACGGCCTGACCAACCTCAACGACTTCGCCGCCGAGACCGGCGTACGGCTGCCCGACGGCCCGTACGAGACGCTGGGCGGGTTCGTGATGGCCATGCTGGGGCACGTGCCGGCCGTCGGCGAGCAGGTGGAGATCCAGGGCTTCGAGCTCACGGTCACCGAGCTGGACGTGCGCCGCATCGCGCGGGTGAGGGTGAAACGCCGGGCCGCCGTCGAGTCGCCGCCCGACCAGGATTCCTGACACAATTGCCTGCTATGGCCAGACCTCGTGTTCTCTCCGGCATCCAGCCCACCGCGGACTCATTCCACCTGGGCAACTACCTGGGTGCGGTCCGTCAGTGGGTCACGATGCAGGAGACCCACGACGCCTTCTACTGCGTGGTCGATCTTCACGCGATCACCGTGCCGACCGAGCCCGCCGCCCTGCGCAGGCGCAGCCGGGTGGCCGCAGCGCAGCTCTTCGCCGCCGGGCTCGACGCCGAGCGCTCGACCGTCTTCGTGCAGTCGCACGTGCGCGAGCACACCGAGCTCGCCTGGATCCTGATCTGCCTCACCGGCATGGGCGAGGCGGCCCGGATGACGCAGTTCAAGGACAAGTCGGCCAAGTTCGGCGAGAGCGCGGCCAGCGTCGGGCTGTTCACCTACCCGATCCTCCAGGCCGCCGACATCCTGCTCTACCAGGCCAACGCCGTCCCGGTGGGGGCCGACCAGAAGCAGCACCTGGAGCTCACCCGCGACCTCGGTCAGCGCTTCAACCACCGCTTCGGCGACACGTTCACGCTGCCCGACCCGTACATCCTCAAGGAGGTCGAGAAGATCACCGACCTCCAGGACCCGACGGCGAAGATGTCGAAGTCGTCCTCCAGCCCGGCGGGCATCCTCGACGTGCTGGAGCAGCCGGGGCCGCTGCGCAAGAAGGTCATGCGTGCGGTGACCGACACGGGCTCGGAGGTGCTGTTCGACGAGGAGAACAAGCCGGGCATCTCCAACCTGCTGCGCATCCAGTCGGCGCTGACCGGCACCCCGATCCCCGACCTGGTCGCCCGCTACGAGGGCCAGGGCTACGGCACGTTCAAGAAGGACGTCGCCGAGGCGGTCGTGGAGACGTTCACGCCGATCCGGGAGCGCACGGAGAAGCTGCTGGCCGACGAGGCCGAGCTCGACCGCCTGCTGGCCGTCGGCGCCGAGCGCGCCGCGACCGTGGCCCGGCAGACGATGGCCGAGGTCCGCGACCGCGTGGGCTTCCTGCCCAAGCTCTGAGGCCGGAAGGGCGGCGGGTCGCCGCCCTTCACGGGTCATCCGGGGCGCGCGCCTGACCGGTCGAGCGGGCGTACGCGCAGCCGGGCGCGGAGCGCGGCCAGGCTCCGGCCGGTGAGCCGGACGTCGCCCGACACGGCGGTCCATCCCGCTCGTCCCCGGCTGAACGCCCAGCCGGGGAACTCGCGCATCGCCTCCTCCAGCAGACGTTCCATGACGACGGCGGCACTCGGCGTTGTGGTCATGGGACGCACAGTGCCACCCCGGCGCCTCTCCGTGACGAACCGCGGTGACAGATCTCCCTGTTCGGCCGGAGCGAACTCGGAGTTCGGTCGCCGGCCTCAGACGTCGATGTTGTGCCGTTCGGCGAGGAAGCGCACCTCCGGCGCCCACGACGGCCGCGCGCGGCGCACCAGCGAGCGGACCATCTCCCGCAGCAGCAGCTTGTGGTCGAGCTCCTCGGGGCTCTCGCGCTCGATGCGCAGCAGGTAGACCAGGCTCGCGGCGTCGTCGCCCAGGTCCTCGCAGGCGCGGGCGACGTGGCACAGGTGCGTGGTGCGCCGCTCGATGGAGGGCGTCCTGCGGATGTCGATGTCGTCGGCCAGCCGCAGCACGGCCTCGGGGTGGCCGGTGTCGTTCTCGATGCTGGCCATGTGGATGGCCACGTTGGTGGGGCCGAAGAAGGCCAGGTCGTAGGCGCCGGAGTGGTCGTCGGCGTGTTCGGCCAGCCGGGCGGCGGTGCCGCGCACGGTCTCCCTGGCCTGGTCGTCGTCGCCGCCCCGGGCCGCGCTGATGGCGGCCAGCAGGTGCAGCGCGCCGAGGGCCTTGATGTGCCGGACGTCGCCGTCGGCCACGTGGGGTTCGAGGATCTCGATGCCGCGCCGGGCCACGTCGTGGGCGATCTGGTGCATGTCGTCGGAGAGCATCGACTGGCCGAGGTTCCAGTGGGCCCAGGCGAGCATCAGCGGGTCGGCCGACTCCTCGGCGTAGCGCATGGCCCGGTCGGCGGCCAGGTGCGCGAGATCCACCCGCTGCAGGTGCTTGAGCACCCCTCTGGCCAGCATGTACGCGTCCGTCGCCGCCCTGTAGGCCGTGGGCGTGCGCTCGGCCGCCAGGCTCTCGGCGTCGGCCACCAGCGAGGGCAGCGCGGCCATCAGGATCGAGTACCGGCGGGCCGAGGTGAACCAGGCGTTGCGCGCCGCCGCCACGCGTTCGGTCAGTTGCCCGGCGTCGGGCGGTTCGAGGTCGGGCTCGCCGGCCCGGCAGGCGAACAGGGCCCGTTCGATGTCGCGGATCTGCGGCCTGCTGGGCTCGTGGGAGTCGCGGGGGGTCTCGCCCAGGAGCACGGCGGTGCGTACGCCGAGGACCTTGGCGATCTCGCGGAGAAGGGGCAGCGAGGGAGTGCGTTTGCCGTGCTCGATCAGTTCGATGTGCCGGGTGGTGCAGCCGGACTGGGTCGCCAGCGCGGTCGTGCTCATGCCCCTTCGTTCGCGCTGGAGTCGCACCATCTGCCCGGTGCTGATTTCGGTCATGGGGGTGACGCCTCCTGGCTAGGTCCCGACACAGCACAGGCTAGGGTCACCGGACCGGCGCTGCCATGCGTTCCCCCTGGTCAGGAGGTATGTCGGCAAGCTCCCGCGCCTCGGCTTTTACTGGTTTTTGCCCACTATTGGGATGGTTGGGAGTGGTGGTCGCGCAGCCGTGCGAGCAGCCCGGTGAGCTGGTCGCGCTCGGGGCCGGTCAGCGGGGCCAGCAGCTCGTCCTGGACGGTGTCGACCAGTGCGTCGAGCCGGGTGAGCCGGTCGCGGCCGCGCTCGGTCATGGAGATCACGTTGCGCCTGCGGTCGGCGGGGTCGGGGGCGCGCTCGACGAGGTCGCGCTCGGCCAGCTCGTTGAGCAGCGCGACCATGTCGCTGCGGTAGATCCCGGTGCGCCGGCTCAGCTCCGCCTGGCTGGCCGGGCCGGCCTCGCGCAGCGCGACGAGCACCGCGTAGTGCCACTTGCGCGCGTCGGCGTCCGCGAGCCGTTCGGTGACCAGGCGGTCGGCCTGCATCGCGACGTGGGCCAGCAGGCGGCTCGGCAGGCTGCGCAGGCGGGCGGGGGCGGCCTGGTCGCCGGCGTCGGTCATGTCGTGGCTCATGCCGGCGATCCTATCCCGGTTGCGTTAGTGGCACTAACGATGTACTTTCGTTAGAGCAACGAACGTTAGATAGACAAACGAAAGAGACGTGTCATGCCTGTCGTCGATGTGCTGGACTCGACCATGTACTACGAGGACCGGGGCGAGGGTGTCCCGATCGTCTTCCTGCACGGCAACCCGAACTCCTCCCACCTGTGGCGCAACGTGCTCCCCGCGGTGGGCGGGCCCGGCCGGTTGCTGGCCCCCGACCTGATCGGCATGGGCCGTTCGGGCAAGCCCGACCTGGCCTACCGTTTCACCGACCACGCCCGCTATCTCGACGCCTGGTTCGACCGGCTCGGCCTGGAGGACGTGGTGCTGGTCGGGCACGACTGGGGTGGCGCGCTGGCCTTCGACTGGGCGGCGCGGCATCCGGACCGGGTGCGCGGGGTGGCCTTCTTCGAGACCATCGTGCGGCCGATGAGCTGGAGCGAACTGGGCGAGGGGCCGCGCGCCCGCGGCGAGCTGATCAGGAGCGAGGAGGGCGAGCGGCTGGTGCTCGACGACAACTTCCTGGTGCGGACGGCCTACACGGGCGGGGTGCTGAACCCGCTGAGCGAGGAGGAGATGCGGCCGTACCTGGAGGCGTACGCGACCAGGGAGAGCCGCCGGCCGCTGCTGCGGTGGGCGCGCTCGATCCCGCTCGACGGCGACCCCGCCGACGTGACCGAGGCCGTCGAGCGTTACGACAAGTGGCTGGCGAGCAGCGGCGACGTGCCCAAGCTGCTGCTCACCTTCGACTCCTCGCCGACCCTGCTCATCCAGAGCGAGGTGCTCGACTGGTGCGCCGGCAACATCTCGGCGCTGGAGATCGAGCACCTGGGCCCGGCCGGCCACCACGCCCCGGAGGACCAGCCGGAGGGCATCGCGGCGGCGATCCGCTCGTGGGCCGACCGCCACGCCCTGCGTGCGAGCTAGCGGAAGCGGCGGCGGCCGACGAGGCCGAGCACCTCGCGCAGCGCGTCGGCCGCCGCCCTGACGTCCTGTTCCGGCACCCCGGCCAGCACCTCCTCGTGCGCCCGCGACGACGCGTCGAGCGCCGTCAGGGCCACCCGGAGGCCCTCGGCCGTGAGCTGCACCCACCGGCTGCGCGCGTCGCCCGCGTTGGCCTCCCGCTCGACGTAGCCCGCCGTCGTCAGGCGTTGCAGCACGTTGCTGGTGCCCCCCGAGGTGAGCAGCAGCGCCTTGGACAGCTCGCTCGGCTTCATCCGGTGCGGCGCCGGCGTACGGGTGAGCGCGGCCAGCACGTCGAACTCGGCGTAGGTCAGCCCCAGCTCGGCCAGCTCGGCCTTGATCGCCTGCTCGAAGACCAGGTGCAGCCGGGACAGGCGCTTGCTCAGCTCCAGACCGGCGATCAGCGACGACGACAGCCCGGACTCCGTCCAGCGCGGCACCATCGCGTCGATCTCATCCGGTTTCACGCCATCGAGAATACCCATCGCCAGATTGCTTTCTGAAAAGCTTCCTCTTAAGCTTTCCGGCATGGCAACTCTCCTGATCAAGAACGGCACCGTGATCGACACCGAGCCCGAGCCCGTGGTGCTCGGCCAGGTGGACGTGCGCGTCGAGGACGGCCTGATCGCCGAGGTGGGCCCCGGCCTGCCCGACGTCGCCGGCGCCGAGGTGATCGACGCGACCGGGCGGATCGTGCTGCCCGGGTTCGTCGACACCCACCGGCACACCTGGCAGGCCGGCATCAGGGCGGTCGCCCCCGACCTCGCCTTCGACGGCTACCTGCGCCGCGTGCTCAACGAGCTGGCCCCCAGCTACCGCCCGGCCGACGTCTACACGGGCAACCTGGCCGGCGCGCTGGAATGCCTCGACACCGGCATCACCACGCTGCTCGACTGGTCCCACATCCAGCTCTCGCCCGCCCACACCGAGGCGACCGTGCGGGCGCTGCGCGACTCGGGGATCAGGGCCGTGCTCGGCTGGTGCCACGGAGGCGAGCCCGGCGGGCTCGTCCGCGAGGGGCTGCGGGTGCACGGGGAGCACTTCGGGGCGGGCGGCGGGCGGGTCACCATGGTCGTCGCCGCGCTCGGGCCGGAGATCGTGGGCGAGGAGCACGCGCTGGCGGAATGGCGTCTGGCCCGCGAGCTCGACCTGCCGGTCACCGTGCACATGGGCGTCGGGGGCCCGGACGGCGCCGCCCGCGGCCTGGCCTTCCTGGAGGCGAACGGCCTGCTCGGGCCCCGGACCACGTACGTGCACGCCACCAGCTACAGCGACGACGACCTCAAGCGGGTCGCCGGCAGCGGCGGCAGCGTGTCGGTCTCACCGGTGGACGAGATGACGCTCGGGATGGGCTACCCGGTCACCGGACGGGCCAGGGCGGCGGGCATCCCGACCGGTCTCGGCATCGACACGGTGAGCTGCGCGCCGGGCGACATGTTCAGCCTGATGCGGGCGGCGTACCTGCTGGAACGCGGCCGGCCGGGCGGCGGGGGCATGGGCTTCACCACCCGCGACGTGCTGCGCATGGCCACCGTCGAGGGGGCCGAGGTGGTGGGCCTGGGCGACGTCGTCGGCTCGCTGCGGCCGGGCAAGCAGGCCGACCTGCAACTGCTGCGTACGGACACGCTCGGCATGGCGGCGGCGCACGACCCGATCGGCGCCGTCGTGCTCAACGCCGACCCGAGCGCGGTGGAAACCGTGCTGGTCGGCGGGCGTGCCGTCAAGCGAGGTGGGCAGATGCTCCACCAGGACCTGGCGGCGGTCCTGGCGTCACTGACAGAATCGGCCGACGCCGTGACGAGGTGATCGTTCGCCTCCGGCAGGGGGTGTGAGGGCGTGAAGGCGAGTCTGACCGAGCGGATCGCGTCGATACGCGCCTGGGGCCGCAGGACGCTCGACCACTGGCGGGTCCGCCGGTTGTGGATCGACCACCTGGTCAGGGCCGTACGCCGCTACCAGCTCCAGGGCGGCGACCGGCTGGCCGGCTCGGTCACCTATTTCTGCTTCCTGTCCTTCTTCCCGCTGCTCGCGCTCGGGTACGCGGTGCTCGGCTTCACCCTCGACGCCAGCAGCGCGACCAGGGAGGCACTGGAGACCGCCATCACCGAACGGCTGCCGGGCATGGCGGCCGACCTCAACCTGGAGCAGATCGCCGGCGCCCGGACCACCGCGGGCATCATCGGCCTCCTCGGCCTCCTGTACGCCGGCCTCGGCGCGATGGACGCCCTGCGCGCGGCGCTGCGCGAGATGTCGATGACCACCGTGCCGCCGCCCAACTACTTCCTGGGCAAGCTGCGCGACCTGGTCTCGGTCATCCTGCTCGGGGCGACGCTGGTGGTGTCCGCGCTGGTGTCCGGGGCCGCGACCACGGTCACCGACAAGGTGCTCGATCGCATCTTCGGCGACAACTCGCTGCTCAGCACCGAGGCGTTCCGGATCTTCGTGGTGGTGGCGAGCGTCGCGGCCGACTGGGTGCTGTTCGTGATCATGCTCGGCTGGGTGGCCAAGCCCGCCGAGCCGTTCAAGGTCATCGTCAGGGGCGCGCTGCTCGGCGCCATCGGGTTCGGGCTGCTCAAGCAGCTGGCGAGCCTGCTGCTCAGCCACACGCTCAGCAACCCGGTCTACGGCGCGTTCGCCGCCACCGTGGGGTTGCTGGTGTGGATGAACTTCTCCGCCCGGCTCGTGCTGCTGGCCGCCGCCTGGACGTCCACCACGGGGTTGTGCCCGCCGCCGTCCCCGTCGCCGATCCCGTCGCTGGGGGACCCGACGGAGGTGCCGGCGGCCGACCCGGGCCCGGCGCCCGGCCCCGAGTGCAAGGGCGCGACCCCGCGCCCGACCTCGGAACCCTGACCCGGCCCCCTCCTCGGGGCCCGGTCCGGGCCCCGCCACGCCCTGTCGTCAGAGGCGGGACCTGTTGCGCTTGCGGCGGATGCCGAAGCCGAGCCACACCAGCCCGAACAGCAGGCCGCCGCCGATCACGGCCGAGCCGACCGTGCGGGTGGAGTCGGTCTGCTTCGAGGCGGCGGCGTCGAGCAGCGGCGGCTGGGCGGCCGGCGTCACCTTCGAGACCGGCGCCTGGGGGGCGGCCCGCACCCGGTCGGGCACCGGCTCGACGAGCTGCCCGACCGGGGCCGCCTTGCCCCTGACCGAGAAGCCCCAGTCGAGCAGCTTGGCCACCTCGTCCCAGAAGTAGCCCTCGTGCCGCATGATCGTGACGAGGATCGTGTGGCCGCCGCGCGTGGCCGCGCCGACGAAGCTACCCTGCGCCTTCGACGTCCAGCCGTTCTTGACGCCGATCATGCCCTGGTAGCGCCAGAGCAGCTTGTTGTGGTTGCTGATCTCGTAGTAGTCCTTGGGCGCCGGAAACTTGGCAACCTTTGTACTGATATATCGCCGAAAATCGGGGTTTGCGAGGCCGGCGCGGGCGATGAGCGCCAAATCGTACGCCGAGCTGCTCTGGCCGGGCTTGTCCAGGCCGCTCGGGGTCTTGGCCACCGTGTCGTACGCCTGCAACCGCTTGGCCTCGGCGTTCATGTCGCGCATGGTCTGGGCCACGCTGCCGTTCGTCTCGGCCAGCGCCATGGCGGCGTCGTTGCCCGAGGACATCATCAGCGCCCGGAACAGGTCGTCGACCTTGTACGTCATCTTGGGCGTCAGCCCGACCGCCGTGCCCTCCTGGTTGCAGGCGTTCTGGCTCGGCCGGACCTTGCGGTTCTTGTCGAGCTTCGGGAGCAGCGTCAGCGCCGTGAGCGTCTTGAGGGTGCTCGCCGGCAGGTAGCGACCGTGCGCGTCCTTCGCGGCGAGCACCTGACCCGTCTCCACGTCCGCGATGACGTAGGAAGTAGCCTTGCTCTCGGGGGGCGCCTTGACGCCTTGGGGTTGCACCAGCCCACGGCTTCCCAGCGCGTCACCGCCGACAGGCGTCGTCGGCGTGGCGGATGCGGTCCCGCTCGTGAGCGTGACCGCGGCGAGAAGTGCCGTAACCGGCACAAATTTCGTCCACATGGCGGTCTCAGCGTAGCTCCGTGTGAATGCCCATGTGGCGACACATTCCCCGGATGATCCGCCTTCGATACTGGAGAGATGACCATGTCACCAAAGATCGCCGGTTTCCTCGTCATCCTCGGCGTGTTCATGATCGTCGAGTGGATCAACCTGGGGTTTAACTTGGCCGACGGACATCCCACCGGCTTCTACGTCGTGCACGGCATCCTGATCGCGGTCAACGTGATCCTCGGCGCGGTGCTGGCGGTGATCGGGTGGCGCGGCCTGCGGGAGGCCGGGATCAGGCGTCGCAAAGAAGGCGCCGGGTGAGCGCGTGCAGCTCGTCGGCCTCCTCGCGCGAGTCGCCGATGGTGGTGAAGCCCAGCTTCCCGTACTCGGGGAGTGCGCCGAGCAGGTGGAAGACGTTGCCCGTGCGCCGGTCGGCGTCGAAGCCGATCCCGAGCCGGCGGGCGGTGCGCATGACCTCGCCCGGCGTACGGCCACGCAGGCAGGACGAGGAGCAGTTGTCGGTCGCGGTGTAGAACTTCGGCTGGTTCCCGGCCATGAGGAGGCCGGTGGCCGGGTCGTACCTGGCTCCGGTCGTCAGCACCGCGGCGCCGTACGGGTGCGTGGTGCCGCCGATCCGCAGGTTGATCTCGCACAGCAGCGCGGCGTACCCGGCGTCGGCCTTGAGGGCGAAGAAGTCCATGCCGAACAGGCCGACCACGCCGCGCTCGGCCAGGATGCCGGCGATGCGCTCGGCCGACTCGCCCACCTCGTGCCGGTACTCCGGGGCGGCGGGGAACGTGCAGCCCTGGTAGACGTCGTTGTTGGGGCCGCCGAGCACCTGGTCGTGCGTGGCCAGCACGGCCGCGTGCCCGCCTGGCGTGATTCGAGCCAGGGCGCTCGGGTAGTAGAGCGGGCGATGTTCGATGAACTCCTCCACCACCGCGCCGCGCTCCCTGATCTTCGTCGTGAAGCTGGTCCAGGTCTCCCCGGCCGCCGAAAATCGGGTCAGTGAGCGGTCGGCCTTGCTGACGATGGCGTTGCCCAGGCCCGAGTAGCCGTCGTTGAGCTTGACGATCACCCGTTCGCCGGGCAGCGAGTCGATGGCCTCGTCGATCGCGATGATGCTGTGCACGTCGCCGAAGCCGCGGGCCATGGGCACGCCGGCCTCGTGCCCGACCTCGCGGGCTCCGCTCTTGGAGCCGTAGTAGGCCAGCGAGGTGGCGGGTCCGTAGATGGGGACGTTGAGTGACGCGGCCAGCTCCTCCTCGGTCTCGCTGAGGACGAATGGCACCAGCCAGGCGTCGGCGTCGATCGCCGACCGTAACCGGTCGAGGACGTCGGGTCGGCGCAGCAGCGTCCGGGTGAGGGGTTGCGACCAGGGCTCGTCGAGGCTGATGAGCTCCAGGCGCTTGGCGGCGTCGTCCGGGTCGGGGAGGAAGCTGAGGTAGTAGTCGATGATGTCGGGATCGATCGGCGCGGAGGAGAGGTAGATCACCTTGACCCCGGGTTCCCGGAGCGTCAGGAGGAGGAAGAGAAGGCGCTCCTCGTACGATCGGGCTGCCGTGATGCGGCGGAGCTCGTCCTGCGGCAGGGAGAGCGAGGGTACGACCACCAGGGTCCCCTCACTCGGCTCGAAGATGCTCAACCCGGCATACTTCTCCCCGAACGGGATATTAGTGATCATATAGCGAGTGAAACACGCATTCTTCACAAATGCAGCAAGCGACAAAGTGTCATGACCATGACAGAAGGTGACAGGATTCAAAATCGGTGAGCACGTTTGGAAGTGGCGACATCGGGTCACCATCTAATGATCCCTTGTGACTATTTTCCGGATCAGGCGGACATGTGCGGAACGTGACCACCTGCGGTTACGGGCATGCCGTCGGCCAACTTTTGGTGTATCTGTCGGCGCGAAGGCGCACGGGGGCGATAAAGTCAGAAGCATCGCCATCGGGCTCACGGCTTACCGCCGTGCACCCGGGCTGCTGCGACCGATGAACGCGAAGCCCGTGCTGACGATCTCGCGCACCGAAACCTCCGGGTGTGGCTTTTGATTCGCCGAGCGGCCGCCTCAACCAGGTGGCTACCGCAGGATGGATGATTTTCGAGAGCGTTATGAGCCGCCGTCGCCGCGTGGGACGCGCGGCCTCGACGGGATGGATGGTGACATATGCGGGGACGTGAGCTGCGGGGAGAGCTGGACGCGTTCCTGGCGGAGATCGAGCAGGAGCTGGTGGCGTTCCGTCGCGACCTTCACATGCATCCTGAGCTGGCCTTCGCCGAATACCGCACGACCCAGCGCATCGCCGACCGGCTGACCGCCGCGGGGCTGACCCCGTCGGTGCTGCCGCGCGGCACCGGCCTCGTCTGCGAGGTGGGCAGCGGCGACGGGCCGACCATCGCCCTGCGGGCCGACATCGACGCGCTCCCGCTCCAGGACGAGAAGGACGTGCCCTACCGCTCCACCGTCCCCGGCGCGTGCCACGCCTGCGGCCACGACGTGCACACCACGGTCCTGCTCGGCACCTCGATCTTCCTGGCCCAGCAGGCCGCGGCCGGTCTGCTGCCCGGCCGGGTCCGGCTGATCTTCCAGCCCGCCGAGGAACTGCCCGGCGGCGCCCTGGAGGTCATGGCCCACGGCGGCATCAGCGGCGTCGACCGCATCTTCGGCCTCCACTGCGACCCGCGCGTCGACGTCGGCCAGCTCGGCCTGCGGAGCGGTCCCATCACCTCGGCCTGCGACAAGCTCGTGGTCAGGGTCTCCGGCCCCGGCGGCCACACCGCCCGTCCGCACCTGACGGCCGACCTGGTCTTCGCCCTCGCCAAGATCCTCACCGAGCTGCCCGCCGCGCTCTCCCGCCGGGTCGACCCGCGCTCGTCGCTCAGCCTCGTCTGGGGCCGGGTCGAGGCGGGCTCGGCGGCCAACGCCATCCCCGACGACGGCATCGCCGAGGGCACGATCCGCTGCCTCGACGAGAACGCCTGGCACGCCGCGCCCGACCTGATCAAGGCCCTGCTGGAGTCCGTCGCCGGCGCGTACGGCGTCGAGGCCGTGATGGACTACACGCGGGGCGTGCCGCCGGTTGTCAACGACGAGGTCAGCGTCGAGATGCTGGCCGAGGCGGCCGAGCGGGCCCTCGGGGCCGGCGCGGTGGTGCCCACCCAGCAGTCGCTCGGCGGCGAGGACTTCGCCTGGTACCTGGAGTCGATCCCCGGGGCCTTCGCCCGGCTCGGCACGCGCTCGCCCGACGGCGTCACGTACGACATCCACCAGGGCACCTTCGACGTCGACGAGAAGGCGATCGCGATGGGCGTGCGGGTGATGGCCGCCACGGCGCTGACCGCGCTGTGGGACGTCGGCCCGCTCGACTCGATCAGCAACAACGCCATGGCCTGAGCGCAGGTCCGACGGCCCGCCGCGCGACGCGGCGGGCCGTCGGCGTGTCAGGAGAGCCTGCCGAAGACCACCGGCAGCCGCAGGGACGAGTGCCCCGGCGACACGGTGACCCGGGTGCCCGCCGGGTAGCGCAGGGTGTAGTCGCGGTCGGTCGAGATGATCACCAGGCCCAGCCGGTGGCCCTTCTTGAACAGGTAGTCCTTGGGCTGGAAGTCCCAGGTGAAGGTGTACTCCTTGCCGGGGCGCAGCGGTTCGGTGCGGTCGGCGCGATGGCGGTTGCGCACGTCCAGCCATCCCCTGGAGACGATCTTGTACGCGGTCGTCGCCGTGCCGAGCCGCCGCAGCGTCGTGCAGCCCGTGTCACCCGGGACGCCCTCGCCGTAGCAGTAGCTCTGGCCGGTCGAGAGCAGGCTGCCGTCCGGGCGCACGTCCGTGCCGTAGTCCACCAGCAACGCCGTCAGGTACGGCGAGGCGCCGTCCTTGAACGAGGCCCGCACCGACACCGTCGGCGTGCCGGAGATCCGCACGTCGGCGGGCAGCTCGCCGGTCCGGTACGCCAGCCGGTTCGGATCGGCGCCGGTCGCCTCCACCAGTTGCTCGGCGCTCCTGGCGCTCTGGTCCACGAAGGACTCCTCGGGCGACAGCGGCCGGGGCAGCAGGCCCAGCCGTTCGCCCGCGGCCGGGTGCAGCGAGACCGTCGTGGCCCCGGGCAGCGGCCAGGAGGCGTGCTGCTGCCACTCGCCGACGCCGATCTCCACGTCGGCCTGCGGCTCGCGCATGATGCCCGAGTCGATGCCCTGCAACCAGTAGTCGAACCAGCCGTGCAGCTGGCGCAGCCACTCGGCGGTGCGCAGGTTGAAGGGGTTCATGTGGGTGCCCTGGTGCAGCCAGATCTTGCGCGGCACGTGCCGTTCGGCCAGGGCGTTCCACCATTGGGCGAACTGCTTGGTCTTGACGTTCCAGTCGTTGAGGCCGTGCACGAGGAAGACGCTGGCCTTCACCTTGTTCACGTCGTTGAGGTAGTTGCGGGCGTCCCAGAGCGGGCCGTAGTCGCCGGTGATCCGGTCCTGGGCCGCGGCGAGGGCGTCCATCTTGGCGCCGCAGACCTCGAAGCCCTTGTCCCTGGTCAGCACGAACTTGGCCAGCACGTCCAGGTCCTCGCCCTGGTAGCCGCCGGGGGCCAGGACGCCGCCGTTGGCGCGGTAGTAGTCGTACCAGCTGGAGATGGCGGCGATCGGGACGATCGTCTTCAGGCCCTCGACGCCGGTCGAGGCGACGGCGTTGGGCAGGGTGCCGTTGTAGGAGACGCCGATCATGCCGACCTTGCCGGTGGACCAGGTGGCGCTGACCTCGTTGCCGTCGGCGTCGAAGCCGCGGGCGCGGCCGTTCAGCCAGTCGATGGCGGCCTTGGGGCCGGCGGTCTCGTTGCGGTCGCCGGAGGTCGGGCAGCCGGTCGCGCGGGCGCTGCCCACGTTCTCGACCAGGGCGATGGCGTAGCCGCGGGGCAGGAAGTAGTTGTCGTAGTAGCCGTCGAACGGCTCACCGGCGAGCTTGTTCGAGGGCGACTTCAGGGTGGGCAGCGGGTTGCCGTTCTCGTCCACGTCCACGGGGTGGTTGGGGACGTCGTTACCCGGGGCGTAGTACGGGCTGGCCTCCATGATCACCGGGACCTTGAGTCCCTGGTCGGTCTCCTTGGGGCGCAGGATGTCCATGGCTACGCGGTCGGGTTTCCCGTCGTCGTCGCTGTCGGTCCCGGCGACCTCCACGAACACCGTCTGCTTGACGGCGTCGGCACGGGAGAAGACGGGCTGGGTGGCGTTGTTCTCGATCTTCAGGGCGGGGGTGTCCGCCGTCGCGGGGGTGGGGCCGCCCAAGGTCACGGCGAGGATCGCGACCAGCGGTACGGCCAGTGTCTTCCAAGGCTGCATACGGGGCTCCGATACGAAATTTCCACCGTTGATCGGAATCTCTGCCATGATCGACCGCTCGGCAAGGGCCCCTTCCATACCAAACTTGGGCAAAATCTTGCGGACACCGTCCCAAGTGCCTGAACCCAGATTCAGGTCACGGACGCGCTTGATGTCGATAACGGAGCGGTTGCGACCCTGTGTGCCGGTTTGGTCTGCCCTGGTCAAGCAACTATCTTCCGTGCAGGTGCCGTACGTTTCTTCGCGCCTGCGATGAAGTTCGACGGCGAGGAAATGGAAGGGAGTCGCCTTGCTCGGCAAGCGATTCAGCAGGATTGCCGTCGGTTCGGTAGCCGGCGTCATGCTCATGGCAGTCGCGGCCTGTGGCAGCGATGGTGGAGGCACCTCGGCGAGCACGCAGCCGAGCTCCGGCGCGAGCAGCGAGGCCCCCAAGGGCGGGCTGAAGGTCGGTCTGGCGTTCGACGTCGGCGGCCGTGGCGACAAGTCGTTCAACGACGCCGCCTACGCCGGCCTGGAGAAGGCCAAGACTGAGCTGAACGCCGACATCAAGGAGCTCAGCCCGGCGGCCGACGGCTCCAACCGCGGTGACCTGCTGCGCCAGCTCGCGGACGCGGGCTACAACCCCATCATCGGCGTCGGCTTCGCCTACGGCGACGACATCAAGAAGACCGCCGCCGAGTACCCCGACGTGCAGTTCGCCGTCGTCGACTCGGCCTCCAACGGCCCGAACGTGACCGGCCTGCTGTTCGCCGAGGAGCAGGGCTCCTACCTGGCGGGCGTCGCCGCGGCGACCAAGTCGGAGGCCGGCCACGTCGGCTTCGTGGGCGGCGTCGAGAACGACCTGATCAAGAAGTTCCAGGCGGGCTTCGTGATGGGCGCCAAGTCGGTCAAGTCGGACATCAAGATCGACATCAAGTACCTCACCCCCGACGGTGACTTCTCCGGCTTCAAGGCCCCCGACAAGGGCAAGGTCGCGGCCGAGAAGATGTACCAGGACGGCGCGGACATCGTCTACCACGCCGCCGGCGACTCCGGCCTCGGTGTGTTCCAGGCGGCCGCCGCGGCCAAGAAGAAGGCCATCGGCGTCGACTCCGACCAGCGGCAGACGGTCAAGGAGACCGACCTGCAGTCGGTCATCATGACCTCGATGCTCAAGCGCGTGGACGTCGGCGTCTTCGAGTTCGTCAAGGCCTTCCAGGGCGGTGCCAAGGGCGGCAGCAACACCGTCTACGACCTCAAGGTCGACGGCGTGGGTCTGTCCACCACCGGTGGCGAGATCGACGACATCAAGGACAAGCTCGACGCTGCCAAGAAGGACATCGTCGACGGCAAAATCACGGTTCCGTCCAAGCCGTAATCTGGGTAGGAACGGACGACCGAGGGCCCGGAGTCCCCACTTCGGGCCTTCTCGCTATCCGCCCCGTCCGCCCCCCATGCTCTAGGAGAGGCGAAATGAGCTCGGACACCCTCGCCGCGGTGCAACCCGCCGTAGAGCTGGAGGGCATCACCAAGCGTTTCCCCGGCGTCGTCGCCAACCACGACATCCGCATCACCGTCGAACCCGGCACGGTGCATGCGATCGTCGGCGAGAACGGCGCCGGCAAGTCGACCCTGATGAAGATCCTCTACGGCATGCAGAAGCCGGACGAGGGCACGATCCGGGTCAACGGCCGCGAGGTCGCCTTCCGCACCCCCAGCGACGCCATCGACGTCGGCATCGGCATGGTCCACCAGCACTTCATGCTGGCCGACAACTTCACCGTGCTGGAGAACATCGTCCTCGGCGCCGAGCCCACCAAGGCCGGCGTGCTCGACACCGGCAGGGCGCGGGCCCGCATCGCCGAGCTGGCCAGCAGCCACGGCCTGCGCGTCGACCCCGACGCGCTGGTGGAGAACCTCGGCGTCGGCGACCGCCAGCGGGTGGAGATCCTCAAGGTCCTCTACCGCGGCGCCCGCATCCTCATCCTCGACGAGCCGACGGCGGTCCTCGTGCCGCAGGAGGTCGAGGAGCTGTTCGAGAACCTGCGCGAGCTCAAGGCCGAGGGCCTGACCGTCATCTTCATCTCGCACAAGCTCGACGAGGTGCTGAACATCGCCGACGCGATCACCGTGATCCGCCGCGGCACCACCGTCGCCAGCGTGAACCCCGCCGAGGTCACCGCCCGCCGGCTCGCCGAGCTGATGGTCGGCAGCGAGCTGCCCACGCCGGAGACCCGCGAGTCCACCGTGCGGGAGAGCGTCACGCTGAGCGTGTCCCGGCTGACGATGGAGGCCGACGGCTTCCGTCCCGTGCCCAAGGGCACCTCCGTCGGCCTGTACGTCGACAAGCTCCGCGAGGAGGGCAAGCGCCTGATCCTCGACGACGTCTCCTTCGACATCCACGCGGGCCAGATCCTGGGCATCGCCGGCGTCGAGGGCAACGGCCAGTCCGAGCTGATCGAAGCGATCATGGGCATGCGTCCCGCCCACGGCACGATCACCCTCGGCGGCGTGGACGTCAGCGCCTGGTCCACGCTGAAGCGCAGGGAGGCCGGCATCGGCTACATCCCCGAGGACCGCCACCGGCAGGGCCTGCTGCTGGAGGCGTCCCTGTGGGAGAACCGGGTGCTCGGCCACCAGACCAGGTCCCCGGCGCGCCGCGGCATCTGGGTGGACCGCCGCGCCTCGAAGGCCGACACCGAGCGCATCGTCAAGGAGTACGACGTGCGCACCCCCAGCGTGGACACCCTGGCCCTGGCCCTGTCCGGCGGCAACCAGCAGAAGCTGATCGTCGGACGCGAGATGAGCGGCGAGCCGTCGTTCCTCATCGCCGCCCACCCCACCCGCGGCGTGGACGTCGGCGCCCAGGCCGCCATCTGGGACCACCTGCGCAACGCGCGGGCCGCCGGTCTGGCCGTGCTGCTGATCTCGGCAGACCTCGACGAGCTGATCGGCCTGTCCGACACGATCAGGGTCATCCTGCGCGGCCGGCTCGTGGCCGAACTCGACCCGTCCGACGTCACGCCCGAGCGGCTTGGCGGTTACATGACCGGCGCCATCGCCGGTACTGAGGAGACGTGATGCCCGCCGGGCTCAACCGGGCGCTGCTCACCGTCGCAGGCGCCATCGTCGCCATCGTCCTGGCGATCGCGATCTCCAGCGTGGCGATCATCGCGGCGGGCGCCAGCCCGATCGACGCGTTCGCCGCCTTCTTCGACTTCGGCGAGACCGCGCGTTCGGTGTCCAACGGCATCGCGGCGTTCCTCAACCGGGCGGTGCCGCTGTTCATCGCCGGTCTCGCGGTGGCGGTCGGCTTCCGCATGAACCTCTTCAACATCGGCGTCGAGGGCCAGTACCGGATCGCGGCCATCTGCGCGGCCTACGTCGGCTCGACGTTCACCGCCCCGAAGCCGATCCAGATCCTGGTGATCATCGTCGTCGCGGCGGTCGTGGGCGGCGCGTACGCGCTGATCCCCGCGGTCATGAAGGTGACCCGCGGCGTCAACGAGGTCATCTCCACGATCATGCTCAACTACATCGCGATCTCGCTGGCCTCCTACCTGGTACGCGGCCCGTTCGCGGGCCAGCGGGCGGCCGGTCAGCTCACCACGACCACGCCGCAGCTGCCCGAGTCGGCCATGTTCCCCAACCTGAACTTCGTCTTCGACTGGTTCGGGCTGCTGCCGCCCACCCGCGGCGGCGGCGTGTGGGGCTTCCTGCTCGTGGCCGTCGTGCTCGGCCTGGTGGTCTGGGTCGTGCTGGAGCGCACCCGCTTCGGCTTCAACGTCAAGGCCAGCGGGCTCAACGGCCCGGCCGCCTTCGCCTCGGGCGTCAACCCGAAGAAGATGGTCATCGCGGCCATGGTGCTGTCCGGCGCGATCGCGGGGCTCATCGGCCTGCCCGAGATCCTCGGCGACAAGGGCGCCTTCAACTCCAACTTCACCGCCGGCCTCGGCTTCCTCGGCATCGCGGTGGCGCTGCTGGGCAGGAACAAGCCCGTCGGCATCGCGATCGCCGCGCTGCTGTTCGCCTTCCTCGACCGGGCGCAGGGCGCGCTGCAGATCGCGGACGTGCCGTCGTCGGTCATCACGATCATCCAGGGCGTCATCGTCCTGCTGGTGGTCATCGCGAACGAGGTGACCAACCGCATCGCCATGCGGCTTGAGGAGCAGCGGGCCGCCCGGCAGCTCGACACGAACAGACCGGTTGAGGTGGCAGCATGAGCAGGGTCGGCAAATACCATCTGGCGCTGCTCGGCGTCGCCGCGCTCATCCTGCTGCTGTCGCTGGTGCGGGTCATCTCCGGCCAGGACGACCTGACCTCCTCCGGCACGTTCAACGCGGCGCTGCTGCTCGCGGTGCCGATCGGGCTGGCCGGTCTCGGCGGCCTGTGGGCCGAGCGGGCCGGCGTGGTCAACATCGGCCTCGAAGGCATGATGGTGCTCGGCACCTGGTTCGCCGGCTGGGCCGGATACCAGTGGGGTGCCGTGGCCGCGCTGCTCGCCGGGCTGCTCGGCGGCGCGCTCGGCGGGCTCATCCACGCGATCGCGACCGTCACGTTCGGCGTCGACCACATCATCAGCGGCGTCGCCATCAACCTGCTCGGCCCCGGCATCACCCGCTTCCTGTCCGAGGTCCTCTACGGAGAGGGCACCTCGGCCAGCGCGAAGGGCGCCGGCATCACCACCTCGCCGGCGATCAGCTCGGGCGCCCCCGAGGTGAGCCTGCCCGTGTTGTCGTCCGGCCCCGACCTGCTCGGCAAGCTGGAGAACACCCACTGGTTCCTGCTCTCCGACCTGGCCGGCATCCTGCGCGGCCTCACCCACGACGTGAACGCGCTGATCATCCTGGCCGTGCTGCTGCTGCCGGTGACGTACCTGGTGCTGTGGCGCACGTCGTTCGGGCTGCGGCTGCGTTCGGCGGGGGAGAACCCGTGGGCGGCCGAGTCGCTGGGCGTGAACGTCTACCGGATCAAGTACCTCGCGGTCGTCGTCTCCGGCGCGTTCGCCGGGCTCGGCGGCGTGTTCCTGGTCTTCGTCTCCAACAAGTACGTCGAGGGCCAGACACAGGGACGCGGTTTCATCGGCCTGGCGGCCATGATCTTCGGCAACTGGCGGCCCGGCGGGCTCGCGGCCGGCTCGTCGCTGTTCGGCTACGCCAGCGGCCTGCAACTGCGCAGCTCCGGCGACGCCAACGCGGTCACCACGTTCTTCCTGTTCGGCTCGCTGCTGCTGGTGATCTACATCGCGCTCCAGATCCGCAAGCTGGTCGCGCCGAGCCAGCCGGCCGAGGTCGTGACCAGGGGCGTCAAGGACTACACCGTGATCGCCGCCGCGGCGGTGGGCGCGCTCGTGCTGTTCTGGCTCTGGCGGACCGTGGAGACGCTGCCGGGCGAGTTCGTCTTCATCACGCCACACGTGCTCACGCTGCTCGTGCTCCTGGTCGCCTCGCAGCGTCTGCGGATGCCCAAGGCCGACGGCGTACGCTTCCGTCGGGGGGATCAACATTGAACATCGATTGGGACGGCCTGCGCGCCGAGGCCGCCACGGCCATGCGCAACGCCTACGCGCCGTACTCCAAGTTCCCGGTGGGGGCGGCGGCGGTCGTCGACGACGGCCGGATCGTCACCGGCTGCAACGTCGAGAACGCCTCCTACGGGCTCGGCCTGTGCGCCGAGTGCGGCCTGGTGTCGGCGTTGCAGATGTCGGGCGGCGGCCGGCTGGTGGCCTTCACCTGCGTCGACGGCCACGGCGAGCTGCTCATGCCGTGCGGGCGCTGCCGTCAGCTCCTGTACGAGTTCGGCGGTGAGGACCTGCTGGTCGAGACCGTCGACGGCCCCAAGCGCATGGCGCAGATCCTGCCGTACGCGTTCGGCCCCGACGACCTCAGCAGGAGCACGTGACCATGGACGCCATCGAGGTCATCCGCGCCAAGCGCGACGGCGGCGAGCTCAGCACCGCCCAGATCGACTGGGTGATCGCCGCCTACACCCGCGGTGACGTGGCCGACGAGCAGATGTCCGCCCTGGCCATGGCCATCCTGCTCAACGGCATGAACCGGCGCGAGATCGCCGACTGGACGCAGGCCATGATCCGCTCGGGCGAGCGGATGGACTGGTCGATGCTCGACCGGCCCACGGCCGACAAGCACTCCACGGGCGGCGTCGGCGACAAGATCACGCTGCCGCTGGCCCCGCTGGTGGCGGCGTGCGGGGCGTACGTGCCCCAGCTCTCCGGGCGCGGCCTCGGGCACACCGGGGGCACCCTGGACAAGCTGGAGTCCGTCCCGGGCTGGCTGGCCTCGCTCTCCAACGACCAGATGCTGCACGTCCTGCGCACGGCCGGTGCGGTGGTCTGCGCGGCGGGCTCGGGCCTGGCCCCGGCCGACAAGAAGCTCTACGCGCTGCGCGACGTCACCGGCACGGTCGAGTCGATCCCGCTGATCGCCTCCTCGATCATGTCGAAGAAGATCGCCGAGGGCACCGGCTCGCTGGTGCTCGACGTGAAGGTCGGCTCCGGGGCGTTCATGAAGACGACCGAGACGGCCCGCGAGCTGGCCGAGACCATGGTCGCGCTCGGCAGTGACGCGGGCGTGCGCACGGTCGCGCTGCTGACGGCCATGGACCGGCCGCTCGGCCGCGCCGTGGGCAACGCGCTGGAGGTCGAGGAGTCGATCGAGGTGCTGGCCGGCGGCGGGCCGTCCGACGTGGTGGAGCTGACCGTACGGCTGGCGCGCGAGATGCTGGCGGCCGCCGGGGTCTCCGGCAAGGACCCGGCCGACGCGCTGCGCGACGGCTCGGCCATGGACGCGTGGCGGCGGATGATCTCCGCCCAGGGCGGCAACCCCGACGCGGTCCTGCCGAGGGCGGCCGAGACCATGACGGTCGCGGCGCCGTCGTCCGGGGTGCTGGCCCACCTCGACGCGTACGCGGTGGGGCTGGCCGCCTGGCGGCTCGGCGCCGGACGGGCGCGCAAGGAGGACCCGGTGTCGTTCGGGGCCGGGATCGTGCTGCACGCCAAGCCCGGCGACCTGGTCCGCGAGGGGCAGCCGCTGATGACGCTGCACGCGGACGAGACGGCCAGGTTCGAGCGGGCGCTGGAGGCGCTGGCGGGCGGCTACGAGGTCGCCGAATCGGGGCGCGAACTGCTGCCCCTGGTCATCGACCGCATCGGCTGACCACCGGGAACACTCGTGCGCGGCGGCCGGACCCTGCCGGGGACGGCCGCCGGTCTTTCTCGCGGGCCGGCTAGGTGGTGACGGCGGGGACGTCGGTGAAGACGTCCGCGAGCACGGCGCGCTGCGTGGGCAGTGCCTCGGTGTACCGCTCGCGCCCCTCGTCGGTGATGCGGACGAACACGCCCCGGCGGTCGGAGACGCAGGTGTCGCGGGTGACGAGCCCGCTCTTCTCCAGCCTGGCCACGACCCTGGACAGGGCGCTCTGGCTCAGGTGGACCTCCTCGCAGAGCTCCTGGATGCGCAGCTTCCTGTCGTTGTGGACGATGCGGTCGAGCACCTCGAACTCGCTGGGCCCGAGCCCGTGCCGCTCGCCGAGCTCCCGCTCCAGCGCGCACATGGCCTTGGCGTGTTTGGCCAGGACGTAATGCCAGGTCTCGACCACGAACTCCTCGTCCATGTCGCGGAGGTTACCATCTCGGGAAGATTCATGCAACGGCATTAAATGCGCTTGCATTAGATGCGAGCGCATGTATTGTTCTGACTCATGTCCTCTTCCTCATCCCGTTGGGGCGCGCTCGCCGTGCTCTGTGCAGTGATCTTCCTTGACGCCCTTGACGTCTCCATGGTCGGTGTCGCCCTGCCGGCCATCCAGCACGACCTGGGCCTCAGCACCTCTTCCCTGCAGTGGGTGGTCAGCGGCTACGTGCTCGGCTACGGCGGTCTTCTGTTGCTCGGGGGCAGGACCGCCGACCTGCTCGGGCGGCGCAGGGTCTTCCTGGTCGCTCTGGGCGTCTTCGCCGTCGCGTCGTTGCTGGGTGGTGTCGTGGACGACGGGGGCCTGCTGATCGCCGCCCGGTTCGTCAAGGGGGTGGCCGCCGCCTTCACCGCGCCCGCCGCCTTGTCGATCATCACCACCACGTTTCCCGAGGGGCCTGAGCGCAACAAGGCATTGAGCATCTTCACCGCCTGCGCCGCCAGCGGCTACTCGCTCGGCCTCGTGCTCTCCGGCCTGCTGACCGGGCTCGGCTGGCAGTGGACGCTCCTCATGCCGGTGCCGGTCGCGGTCATCGCGCTGATCGCCGCGTTGAAGGTGCTGCCGAAGGGCCAGGAGGAGCGCGCCGAGGGCGGTCACGACCTCATCGGCGCCGTGCTGATCACCGCCTCGATGTTGCTGCTGGTCTTCACCGTCGTGCAGGCTCCCGAGGCCGGCTGGGCCTCGTTCCGGACGATCGGCTCGCTGGTGGCCGTGGCGGTGCTGCTCGGCCTGTTCGTCTTCACCGAGCTGCGGTTGAAGCACCCGCTGGTGCGGCTCGGCATCCTGCGCTCGGGTCACATCGTGCGGGCCAACCTCGGGCTGCTCATCCTGATGGGCTCGTACGTGGCCTTCCAGTTCGTGGCCATGCAGTACTTCCAGAACCTGCTGCACTGGTCGGCGCTCGGCACGGCCCTGGCGTTCCTGCCCGCGGGCCTGCTCGTCGCGGTCACCTCGACCAAGATGGGCGACTTCGCCGACAGGTTCGGCACCGGCAAGCTGATCGTCATCGGCGCCGCGGCCCTGGCCGGCGGGTACGCGGTCTTCCTGGGCATCGACGAGACGCCGAGCCTCGGCGGCCTGGTGATCCCCGGCATGGTCCTGCTGGGCGTGGCCTTCGCCCTGTCCTTCCCCGCGCTGAACATCCAGGCCACCAACGGCGTGGACGACGACGAGCAGGGCCTGGCCTCCGGGCTGCTCAACACCTCCGGCCAGGTCGGCGGCGCGATCGTGCTGGCCGTGGTGACCGCCGTGCTCACCTCGGGCGGCGAGACGCTGTCGATCGGCGCGCTGCGCTCGGCGATCGTGGTCGCGCTGGTGCTGGCCCTGGTCGGGCTGGTGATCTCGGCCACCGGCCTGCGCTCGGGCAAGGCCGCCGCGGTCGAGCAGGAGGACGCGAAGGTCTTCGAGGCCGTCTGACCTCCGCGCGGCAGGGAAGAGGGTTCCGCTCGAAGCGGGGCCCTCTTCCTCATTCCTCCAGCGCGCCGATCGGGTCGGAGTAGTCGATCCACTCCGTCGCGGAGTCGTCGAAGGCGGTGGCCTCGCCGGTGCGGACGTCCACCTGGATCAGGTACACGTCCTCGCGGTCCCACAGGCGCACGAGGACCTTGCCGGGGCCCAGCCAGCGTTCCACCCTGATCACTTCGAGGTCGTCGTCGTCCAGGCGGGGGCGGGGGCCGGCGACGCGGCCGGTGCGGGCGTCCATGGTGACCAGCCGGGCGTCGGCCGTCACCAGGGCCAGAAGGCGGCCGTCGGGCGAGAGCGCGGCGCCGTGCTCGACGAGGGCGGGGTCGATCCGGAACCCCTTCGTGCGGGTGCGCGCGCCGTCCAGCCTGAGCGTGCTGACGGAGGCGTGGCCGGGTACGTCGGTGGTGTCCCGGCGTTCGGCGACCACGCGCGTGCCGTCGTCGTCCACGGCCAGGATCTCGACGTCCTCGCCGCGTACGGTGCTGGTCGTGCCCGTCCGGAAGTCGAGCACCGCGCCGTCGCCGGACGCGCCGAAGGACAGCGAGAAGTAGCGGCCGTCCGGGGACGACGCGATGTGCGCCTCGCCGTCCCCGGCCGTCGCCTCGATGCGCTTGACCGCGCCCGTGGGCAGGTCGTGGACCAGGTAGCGGCCCTGCGGGTTCTGGTAGGCGAGCCGGTGGCCGTCCTGGCTGAGGGCGAGCGGCATGGAGTCGCCGGTGGCCGGGTCGTAGCCGGCCCGCGCGCCCGGCAGCCGCCACTCCGTGCCCGATCGGGTCGTGAGCACCCACTGGCCGCAGGGCCGGGGGTCGTGGGCGTCCACCTCGGCGTCGCGGCAGTAGCCCGGATAGGCGAAGCGGACCGGGTCGGGGAGCGCGGTGGGCAGCGGGTCGCGGGTCTCCTCGGCGGCGCCCGCCGCCCCGGGGTCGAAGGGGGAGCGGGCCATCGCCTCGTTCACATTGTCGGCCACCGCGGACAGGCCCGCCACGACCGTCGCGACCAGCGCGGCGACCAGGCCGGCGGAGGCGAGCGTCCACACCGACGCCCGTACCCTGCGCCGCGTCGTGAGCCGGCGCAGGACGGTGCCGGCGAGGTCGGTGCGCGGCAGCTCGGCGGCCAGGGAGAGCAGGGCGGCGCGCAGGGCCGGATCCGCGTCCTGACCCTCCTCCGCCGGGGCGGCGGGCTCGGGGGCGGCGCCGAGCGTCCAGGGGGAGGAAGGCGTCGTGTCGGTCCGGGGAGGCTCGTCCGGGAACAGGTGCGGGTGGGAGGCGCGGAGCCGGGCGCGGGCCCGCCGCAGCTCGTCGTCCAGGGCGCCGGTCCACAGGCCCGTGACCGCGGCCGCGTGCGGGAGGCTCAGCCCGTCGTGGAAGGTGACGACGACGGCCGCGCGGGTCGTCGGGGCGAGCCCGGTGAACAGGTGGCCCTCCGGCAGCGGCCAGGGCTCGCCCGTCGCGCCCAGGAACCGTCCGTACAGCTCGCGCAGCACCGCGTCGGCCGGGCGGTGGTAGCGGATGGCGGACCACCGGCGGCAGGCCGCGAGCAGGGCGTGGACGGTCAGCTCGCGCGCCTTGTCCACGTCGCCGGTCAGCAGGTACGCCGTCCGCGCGAACGAGGGCTCATAGGACGCCAGAAAAGCCGATAAGTCGTGGGATTTGCTCACTTGTATGACTCCTTGGAGGTTGATCAGCGTAGAGGCAGTCCCGGCCGCGCGGAAGTGCCCCGGAAACCCGGACCGATCCGCCGTGGAGCCGCTTGCAGGCCCGTGGGCTGGGCATCTACCGGGCATGCGCCCGTCATCCCCGACCTGCGACCGGTCGTCGCGCCTTCGCCTCGTCGCGCCGCTCGCCTGCCTCGCCGTGCTGACCGCGTGCGGCACCGTCACGCAGACCGCCCGGCTGGACACCCCCGCGGAGACCAGCCCGGCCGCCACCCCGCGCGGCACCCCCTCCGACGTCCCCACCAGCACCGCCGAGGTGGACGTCGAGCGCGACGGCCTCGACCCGGCCGTGGTGACCGGCGTCCGGTACGCCACCCACGACGGCTACGACCGGGTGGTCATCGACCTCACGGGCGACATTCCCGGATACAAGGTCAAATGGGTGGACGAGTTCCTGGAGGACGGTTCCGGCGAGCCCATGGGCGTCCGCGGCGGCGCGTACCTGCAGCTCACCCTGGTCCCCGCCAACGCGCACGACGACGACGGCTACCCCACCTGGAAGGGCGGCCCCGTCTACCCGGCCAACCTCAAGAACGTCTCCGACGTCGTCAGGACCGGCGACTTCGAGGGACGCGTGGGCATCGGCCTGGCGCTCGCCCGCAAGGCCGGCTTCCGGGTGAAGGAGCAGTCCGCGCCGAGCCGGCTGGTGCTCGACGTGGCACACTGATCCCCGTGGTGAGAAAGATCGAGGGCCCGACCCGCATCCCCGTCCCCGGCGGCAAGCTCATCGACGAGCACGTGGGGCGCGTCAACAGTGGCGACGAGCAGGTCTCGATCGCCCACATGACCGCCCCGCCCGGCTGGGCCGAGCCCGCCCAGACGCCGTCGTTCACCGAGTACACCGTGGTCCTGCGCGGCAGCGTGCTCGTCGAGCACGACGGCGGCACGGTCGAGATCGCCGCCGGCCAGTCGGTGGTGACCTCGCCGGGGGAGAAGGTGCGCTACAGCGCGGGCCCCGACGGCGCCGAGTACGTCGCCGTGTGCCTGCCCGCCTTCGCGCCGGAGGCCGCGGGCCGCGACTGACCCGGGGGCCCGCGCGGGTGTGCCGGAGGGGTCGTCCACAGGCGGGCGCGACGTGTGCGGCGGCGGAGGAGTGTGCTCATATCATGGCCAGATGAGCCCCACGCTTGACAAGATCCGGCTGGCTCCCAAGGTGTTGTTGCACGATCACCTCGACGGCGGGCTGCGCGCCGAGACGATCGTCGAGCTCGCACGGGAGATCGACTACGGGCGGCTGCCCTCCACCGACCCCGACAACCTGCGCCTGTGGTTCGAGGAGGCCGCCGACTCCGGGTCGCTTGAGCGCTACCTGGAGACCTTCGACCACACGGTCGCGGTCATGCAGACCCGCGAGTCCCTGGTCCGGGTGGCCGCCGAGTGCGCCCGCGACCTCGCCGACGACGGCGTGGTCTACGCCGAGGTGCGCTTCGCCCCCGAGCAGCACACCACCATGGGGCTGAGCCTCGACCAGGTGGTGGAGGCGGTGCTCGAAGGGTTCACGCTCGGCTCGCAGGGGCGCGGCATCCGGGTCGGCACGCTGCTGACCGCGATGCGGCACATGGCGCGTTCGATGGAGATCGCCGAGCTGGCCGTGCGCTACCGCGACGCCGGCGTCGTGGGGTTCGACATCGCCGGGGCCGAGGCCGGCTACCCGCCCACCCGGCACCTCGACGCCTTCGAGTACCTCCAGCGGGAGAACGCGCACTTCACGATCCACGCCGGCGAGGCGTTCGGGCTGCCGTCGATCTGGCAGGCCATCCAGTGGTGCGGCGCCGACCGGCTGGGCCACGGCGTGCGGATCATCGACGACATCGCGGTGGCCGGCGACGGGTCGGCCAAGCTGGGGCCGCTGGCGGCGTACGTGCGCGACAAGCGCATCCCGCTGGAGATGTGTCCCACGTCCAACCTCCAGACCGGGGCCGCCGCCTCGATCGCCGAGCATCCCATCGGGCTGCTGCGCAGGCTGCACTTCCGGGTCACCGTCAACACCGACAACCGGCTGATGAGCTCCACGAGCGTGTCGCTGGAGTTCGCCAAGCTGGTCGAGGCGTTCGGCTACGACTGGGACGACCTCCAGTGGTTCACGGTCAACGCGATGAAGTCGGCTTTCCTCCCGTTCGACGAGCGGCTGGCGCTGATCAACGGCGTGATCAAGCCGGGGTTCGCGCAGATCAAGTGGCAGCCGTGAAGCACACCTACCGGTCCAAGACCGCTTTCGTGCTGGGCTGCGCGTGGCTGGTCTTCGTGGCGTTCAACGTGTGGGACCTGACGGCCCACTACAACGGCAAGCCGTCCATGGTGGCGCTGGCCGTGCTCGGGGCGATGTCGGCGCTCGTCTACGCGATCGCGATCAGGCCCGCCACCGTGGTCGGCGAGGAGGGCCTGCTGGCCCGCAACCCGCTGCGCACGACGTTCCTGCCGTGGGCGTCCGTCGGCGAGGTGACGGTCACCCACTCCATCGCGGTCCGCCACGGCGGCGAGGGCGCCGACGAGCAGGTGCTGCGGTTGTGGACGCCGATGAGCAGCGCCCGCGAGCGGTCCAAGGCGCAGCGGCGCGGGGTGCCCAAGCCCGAGCGCGGCGGCCGGTTCCGGGTCGAGACCACGGTGAGCAAGGCCGAGCAGGCCGCCGCCGAGGCGTTCACCGGCAAGACCCACGCCGACTTCGTGGGCGACCAGATCCGCGACCGCGCCGAGGCCGCCCGCCGCCGCGAGGAGCCGGCGACCCCGGCCAGGGTCACCTGGTCCTACGACTCGATCGCGGTCCTCGTGGCCGCGGTCGCCCTGATCGTCGCCGCCGTCGTCATCGCCTGACCGTCCGCCGGCCCGGGTGGACGGGCGGACGGCGCGATGTCAGGAGGTCCGGCGGGTGAGGAAGCGGGTCATGCCTGCCTGGGCCAGGCCCGCCCGCTCGACCTGCCGGGCCGCCTCGGTCTCGGCCTCGAAGGCGCGCTCGACGTCGGCGAGCGCCGGGCGCAGCAGCCGGAGGTGCGTGGCGGTGGCGGTGCCCGGCCGCGTCCAGTGGCGCACCCGCGCGATCGCCGTCTCCACCAGCTTCTCGGCGGGCACGAGCTCGTCCAGCAGCCCCGCCGCCAGCGCGCCGGCGGCGTCCAGGCGGGCCGAGTCCAGCACCAGCCGCAGCGCCCGGCCGCCCGCCAGCCGGGGCAGCAGGTGACCGGCGGCGTTCGAGATCGACAGGCCGAGGTGGTTCTCGGGGAAGAAGTACTCGGCGGCCGGGGCGCCGAGCCGCGTGTCGAAGCAGAGCGTCCACTCGGCGGCGCCACCGACGGCCAGGCCGTTGACCGCGGCGACCACCGGCACCTCGGTCTCCAGCACGGCCCTGGTCATGTCGTGGAACAGCTCCACCTCCGCCTCCAGCGGCTTGCCCGCCGCCTCGGCGATGTCCTCGCCCGCCGAGAAGGCCCGGCCGGCGCCGGTCACCACGATGCCCCTCGCCGTACGGCCGTGCGCGCGGACGGCCGCGGCCAGGTCCCTGCGCATGCCGGCGGTGAGGGCGTTCAGTTTCTCGGGGCGCGTGAGGGTGATCAGGGCCACCTCGTCGCGTACGGTCACGTCGATCATGCCGGGTCCTCCGTGGGGATGGCGGGGGCGGCGCGCTGGTCGCGGCCGGGGCGGAGCAGGTGGCGCTTCTCGATGCGGGCGGACGGGGTGAGCGTGAACGACTCCACGAACTCCACGTACGCCGGGATCTTGAAGCGGGCCAGGCGTTCCCTGGCGTGCGCGATGACGGCGGCGGCCGTGCCCGCGTCGGCGGCGTGTCCGGGGCGGAGCTGGATGAACGCCTTGGGCAGCTCGCCGAAGAGGTCGTCGGGGATGGGGACCAGGGCCGCGGACAGGACCGCGGGATGCCCGGCGAGCACGCTCTCGACCTCGGCGCACGAGATGTTCTCACCGCCCCTGCGGACCATGTCCGTCAGCCGCCCGGCATGTCGGATACGCCCTAGCTCGTCGCGTACGCCCAGGTCGCCGGTGTGGTACCAGCCGCCGCGGAAGGCGTGCGCGGTGGCCTCGGGATGGTTCCAGTAGCCGTTCATCATGGGCGCGCCGCGGACCAGGATCTCGCCGGTTACGTCGTCGAGCCGGACCTCCTTGCCGGGCGGCGGCGTGCCCATCGCGCCGGTGCCGACCGTGTCGTCCGCGTCCGGAGCGGCCATCAGGTCGCAGCCGCTCTCGGTGGAGCCGTACAGCTCGCGCCAGGGTGCGCCCCAGCGCTCCTCGAACGTGCGGTGCAGGCCCGGGGCGATGCCGGAGCAGAGCACGAGCCGCATCCGGTTGTCGCGGTCGAGGGGGCTCGGCGGCTGCTTGTGCATCAGCAGGGGCATGGTGCCCAGCACGTACGTGAGGGTCGCGCCGTGCTCGCGGACGGCGGGCCAGAAGCCGGAGGCGGAGAAGCGCGGGAGGACCACCAGCGGGATGCCGCCGGCCAGGCAGAGCAGGGTGGTCCATTGCGGGTCCATGTACGAGTACGCCTGGGCGATCAGCAGGACGTCGTCGTCGCGCAGGTGTACGAGGTCGGCGACGACCCGCGCGGTCCTGACCCAGTAGTCGTGGGTGAGCAGGCAGGCTTTGGGGAAGCCCGTCGTCCCCGACGTGTACTGGAAATTAGCGACATTGTCCGCGCTGGGGGATATGTCGAGAGGTGGGCCATCTGTCAGCGTGTCCACGAGGTGCACCACGCCGGGCACGCGCGCCGCGTGGGCCCGGCCGGCGAGGGTGGCGACCGCGCCGGAATCGCGCAGGACGTGCTCCAGGTCGGCGGCCTGGTACCGCACGTTCACGGGGACGGTGACCGCCCCCGCCTTCAGGACGGCGAACCAGCTCAACGGCCACCACGGCTCGTTGTCCAGCATGACGGCCACCCGGTCGCCGGGGCGTACTCCTCGGGCGGCCAGCGCGCGGGCCAGGCGGTCGGACTCGGCGTCGGCCTCGGCGAAGCTCAGCGAGGTCGCGGGGACGGTCGGTGAGGGGGCGGGGAAGCGGAGGAACTCGCGTTCGCCGTACGTGCTAGCGGCGGTCCTCAGCAGGTCGGGGATCGTGGTGTGCATCCGGCGGCTCCCACGGGAAGTCGGGCAGCAGGCGTGGATCGAGGGGCGCCACGACCGGGACGGCGGCGCGCACGGCGGCCAGGCCGATCGTGACGAACTCCGCGCACACCTGCTCCAGCGTCGAGTCCCCGTCGGGGCGGTACCACTCGCTGGTGCCGGTGCACATGGACATGAGCGCGAGGCGGGTCAGCCTCTGGTCGGCGAGGTGGAAGACGCCCTCGGCGACGCCGTCGGCCAGGGCGCTCCTCCAGTGGCTCTCGTAGGCGTCGCGCAGGGCGATGACCTCGGTGTGGGCGGGGGAGCCAGGGGTGAGGGAGCGGAGCTCGCCGTCCATGACGCGGCTGGTTAGGGGGCTGCGCGCGTGCAGGGCGGTGAGCGAGGTGATCAGCAGGGCGAGGCGGTCGGCGGGACGTGTGGCCCCGTCCAGGACGCGGGCGGTCGAGTCGATCAGGCCCTGGAGGCCGGTCCGCATGAGGTCGGCGAGCAGGGCTTCCTTGCTGGGGACGTGGTGGTAGATGCCGGCATTGGTCAGGTTCGCCGCCCTGGCCAGGTCTCTGATGCCGGTGGCGGCGTAGCCCTGCCGGGCGAAGAGCCGCACGGCCGCCGTCCTGATCCGGAGCCGTGCGTCCACGTCCACGGCCACCTACCGAACGTTCGGTTGCTAGTTACGCTGAAAAATACCCCATGTCTGTAGAAACCGCCATAGGTTGACTCTGACACCGTGTGAGCCCCTACTCCTGGAGCGGACATGTTCAGCATCGGAGAATTCGCCAGGCTGGGGCTCGTGTCCGTACGCATGCTCCGCCACTACGACGCCATCGGTCTGCTGCGTCCCGCGCAGGTGGACCCGCTCACCGGTTACCGGTCCTACCAGGCCGCGCAACTGGCCAGGCTCAACCGCATCGTCGCCATCAAGGACCTCGGCTTCACGCTGGACCAGGTCCGGGCGATCCTGGACGAGAAGGTCAGCACCGAGGAGCTCCACGGCATGGTACGGCTGCGCCGCGCCCAGCTTGAGGCGCAGATCAGCGCCGACCTGGCCAGGCTGCGCGGCGTCGAGGCGAGACTCCGCAGCATCGAGACGGAGGGTCACATGAGGACCGCGGAAGTCATGCTGAAGAAGGTCAGCCCGGTACGGGTCGCCCAGCTCAGCGCCAGAGCCGCCAGCTACGAGGGCGAGGACGTCGGCCCGGTGATCCAGCCGCTGTTCGCCGAGATCTGCGCCCGCGTGGAGGAGGCCGGCCTCAAGGTGGTCGGCCCCGGCCTGGCCCACTACCGTCAGGAGGACGACGGCTCGGTCATGGTGCACGCCTGCCTGCCGGTCAACGCCGACCCCGACCCCCGCCACGACTTCGAGATCAGGGACCTGCCCGCCATCGGCACGGCGGCCACGATCATCCACCACGGCCCGATGGAGGCCGTCGGGCCGACCTTCCAGGCCCTGGCCCACTGGATCGAGGAGAACGGCTACCGTTCGCTCGACCTGGCGCGCGAGGTGTCGCTGCACTGCCCGGACGATCGCGCGGAATGGGTGCACGAGCTGCAGATCGAGGTGGCCCCGATCTAGTGGAGGCGGCCGAGCTGGAACACCACCGGGTCGAGCTGACCGGTTACTGCTACCGCATGCTCGGCTCGGGCTTCGAGGCCGAGGACGCGGTGCAGGAGACGTTCGTCCGGGCCTGGCGGACGTACCAGGCCGGGCGGGGGCCGTTGCGCCCGTGGTTGTTCCGGCTCGCCACGTCCGTCTGCCTCGACATGCTGCGTGGGCCGCAGCGGCGGGCGCGGGCGATGGACCTCGGGCCGGCGGCGCGTCCGGGAGACCCGCTCGGCGAGCCGCTGGCCGGGGACGCCTGGGTGTGGCCCGTCCCCGACGACCGCGTGCTCCCGGCCGACCCGGCGGAGCTGGCGGTGGCCAGGGAGAGCGTGCGGCTGGCGTTCGTGGCCGCGTTGCAGCGGCTGCCGGCGCGGCAGCGGGCCGTGCTGATCCTGCGTGACGTGCTGAAGTGGCAGGCCGCCGAGGTGGCGGGCCTGCTGGAGATGAGCGTCGCGTCCGTGAACAGCGCGTTGCAGCGCGCCCGCGCCCGCCTGCCCGCCGTCACCCCGGAGGACGCCGAGGTGGACGAGAGGCTGCTCGACCGCTACGTCTCGGCCTTCGAGCGGTACGACGTGGACGCGCTGGTCTCGCTGCTGCGCGAGGACGCGACGATGTCGATGCCGCCGTTCGCGTGGTGGTTGCGCGGCCGGGAGGCGATCAGGGCGGTCCTGGTGGCCGCCGCGGCGCCCTGCGACGGCACCCGCCTGCTGCCGGCCAGGGCGAACGGCGCGCCCGCCTTCGCCCAGTACCGGGACGGGAAGGCGTTCGCCCTGGTAGTCCTGGAGATCGGCGGCGGAGTCGTCACCGGCATGACCACCTTTCTCGATCCCGGGCTCGTGTCGTCCTTCGGCCTGCCGATGAGTTTCGGGGGCGCGCTCCGTACTGACAGGTGAAGGAGGACAGACACATGCCACAGATCGTCGAATTTCCCGAGCGTCCTTACATCGGGATCCGGAAGACCATCACGATGACCAGCTTCGGCCTCGTCGGGGACCGGATCGCGGAGATGATCGGCTGGCTCGCCGAGCGCGGGCACACGCCCGCCGGAGCCCCGTTCTTCCGGTACGACAGCATCGACCTGCCGCAGGACCGGCTGGTGGTGGAGGCGGGCGTGCCCGTCACCGCGCCCGTGGCGGGGGAGGGCGAGTTCCACGCGGGCACGCTGCCCGCGGGCCGTTTCGTCACCGAGTCCCACCACGGCCACCCCGACCAGCTCTCCGGCGTCATCGAGTCGGTGCTGACGTGGGCCGCCGAACAGGGCCTGACCTGGGACATGACCGAGAAGGGCGGGACCGAGCACTGGGGCTGCCGGCTGGAGCTGTACCGGACGGACCCGCGGGTCGAGCCCGACCTGAACAAGTGGGACATCGACCTGCAGTTCCGCCTGGCCTGACACTCGGCCGGATGACGCGACCCGTCATCCGGCCCCTCATCCGGCCAGAAGCCGGGCCGGTCATCCCGGCCAGCCACCGGGCCCGTCACGCCGCTTCGGCGCGGGGCAGCCGTGAGGTCAGCAGCGCGGCCAGCACGAACAGGGCCGCGCCCGCCAGGCCGATCGTCACGAGCCCGCTGACGAACGCGGCGTGACTGGCCCGCAGCAGCTCGGCGGCCTGCGCCGGGGCGAGCCGCGCGGCCACGGCCGCCGCGCCCGCCACGGTCTCCCTGGCGGCCTCGGGCACGTCCGCGGGCAGGGCGTGGTGGTAGACGGCCGCGCCGACCGTGCCGAGCAGGGCCAGACCGAGCGTGCCGCCGAGGAAGTTGCCGGACTCGGCCAGCGAGGCCGCCGACCCGGCCTTCTCCGGCGGCACGGAACCGACCACGATCCCCGTGCCCAGGGCGAACAGCGGGCCGGTGCCCAGCGCCAGCACGGTGATGGCGGTGATCACCACCGGCAGCCCGGACCCGGCCTGCGTGAGCAGCGCCGCCCCGGCGGCCGACAGCGTCAGGCCGCCCACGACGGCCGTCCGGGGGGCCAGGCGGCGGGTGAGCGCCGGGGTCAGCGTGGTGCCCAGCGCGACGCCGAGCCCCATGGGCGCGAACCACAGCGCCGACTGCGCCGGGGTGTACCCCAGCACCGACTGCAGGAGCTGGGTGACCAGGAGACCGGTGCCCGCCATCGCGATCCCGGCGAGCACGAGCGCGGTCAGGATCAGGGTGAGCGGCCGCTGGGCGAACAGGCGCAGGTTGAGCAGGGGAGCGTCGAGCGTGAGCTGCCGCCGTACGAACGCCGCCCCGAACGCGAGACCGACCGCGATCACCGCGAGCGGCACGCCGGGCCCGGCCGACACCGACGAGGCGGCCAGCTCCTTGACACCCCAGACCACCGGCAGGATCGCCAGCATCGACAGCGCCACGCTGACCAGGTCCATGCGCCCGCCGTCCGGGTCGCGGAACTCCGGCAGCAGCAGGACGCCGGCCACGAGCAGCACCACGATCACCGGCACGGCCAGCAGGAACACCGACCCCCACCAGAAGTGCTCCAGGAGCAGCCCGCCGACGACCGGCCCGAGCGCGGCCCCGGCGAACTGGCAGGTGGCCCAGACGGCGATGGCCGTGCCGCGCTGCCGGGCGTCGCGGAACATGTTGGTGATGAGCGCGAGCGTGGAGGGCATGAGCGTGGCCCCGGCCACGCCCAGCACGGTACGGGCGGCGATCAGCATGGCGGGGCCGGTCGCGTACGCCGCCACGACGGAGGCGACGCCGAAGGCCGCCGCGCCGGTCAGCAGCAGCCGGCGGCGGCCGATCCGGTCGCCGAGGCCGCCCATCGTGATCACCAGCCCGGCGACCATGAACCCGTAGATGTCGATGATCCACAACTGCTGGACGGCGTCGGCCCCCAGGTCCACGCTCAGCCGGGGCAGCGCCAGGAACAGCGCGTTGATGTCGACCGCGACGAGCAGGGTCGGCAGGGCGAGCACCGCCAGCCCGGCCCATTCGCGCCGCCCGGCCCGGGGCTCGGCGGCGGTCTCGGTGAGATTCGGCATGTCGGCACCCTCCTGGTGTCATCGGTTCCGCCAGGAGGTCGGAGCGGGGGGCGCGCGCTCGACATGCTTTCCGGAGAAGTTCCGCGGGGATGTCGAGAGGGCCGCACCGGCTCCGACTCCAGCACGACGGAACTCGCACGACCACGAGGAGAGACGATGAAGTTTCTGCTGATCATGCAGGTGAACCAGCAGGTCATGGACACCCTGACCGAGGAGCAGCGCGAGCTGATCATGAACGGCCACGGCGCGTTCATGAAGACGATCCAGGAGTCGGGCGAGATGATCGGCACGCAGGCGCTCGGCGACCCGTCGACCAGCGCCGTCGTCCGCACCCGCAACGGGCTGCCCGCCGTGACCGACGGCCCCTACCTGGAGGCCAAGGAGTACATGGGCGGCTACTACATCGTCGACTGCGAGAGCCGCGAACGCGCGATCGAGCTGGCCGGGATGATCCCGGACAGCCGGATCGAGGGCCTGGCCGTCGAGGTCCGGCCGATCATGTTCTCGGCCGGCGCCGACATGTGACCCCGAGACCCCGGGCCCGCGACGCGACGCGGGCCCGGCCCCTGGAAACCCCTGGCCCGAGCGGGACCGGAGGCGCTCAGAGTTCCAGGGCGGCGGTGAGGTCGGCCTTCAGGGCGTCGAGGTCGCGGGCGGCGGACGCGCGGGCTTGCGACACCTCGCCCGCCACCGGCACCACCACCTCCAGGTAGCACTTCAGCTTGGGCTCGGTGCCCGACGGGCGGACCACGACGCGGCCGCCGTCCGACAGGCGGAAGCGCAGGCCCTCGGTCGGCGGCAGGCCGCCGTCGCCGCGGCTCAGGTCGTCGACGGCCTCCACCGCGTGGTCGCCGAGCCGCGACGGCGGGGCGGCGCGCAGGCGGTCCATCGCCCCGGAGATCAGCGACAGGTCGGCGACCCGGAAGCTGAGCTGGGACGTCGCGTGCAGGCCGTACCGGACGGCCTGGTCGTCGAGCAGGTCGAGCAGGGTGCGCCCGTCGCGCTTGGCGGCGGCGGCGACGGCCGCCACGGTCAGGGCCGCGCCGATGCCGTCCTTGTCGTGGACCGGCAGGCCGGCGTCGGAGCCGACGCTGTAGCCGATGGCCTCCTCGTAGCCGAAGACCAGGCCCTCGCCCGCCTTCATGATCCACTTGAACCCGGTCAGCGTCTCGCCGTAGCGCACGCCGTGGGCCTGGGCGATCTTGCTCAGCAGCGTCGAGGAGACGATCGTGGTGGCCACCAGGCGGTCGCCCGTGGTGTGCGTGATCACATGCTCGGCCAGCAGGCCGCCGACCTCGTCGCCGGTCAGCATGCGGCACGTGCCGTCGGGCAGCGGCACGCCGACCGCGCACCGGTCGGCGTCGGGGTCGTTGGCCAGGATCAGGTCGGAGCCGAGCTTGGCGGCCAGCGCGACGGCCAGGTCCATCGCCCCGGGCTCCTCCGGGTTGGGGAAGGCCACCGTCGGGAAGTCGGGGTCGGGGTTGCGCTGCTCCTCCACGGCCATCGGCGTCTCGAAGCCGGCCGCGAGGAAGGCGCCCGTCAGCGTCCCGGAGCCCACCCCGTGCAGCGGCGTGTACGCCACCCGCAGGTCGCGCGCCTCGCCCAGCGGCAGGGCGGTGACCGCGTCGATGTAGTCGTCGACGATGTCCTCGCCCAGCTCGGTGAGCGTGCCGGGGCCGTCGAGGGGAAGCTGGTCGACCCGGCCCACGGCGTCGATGGCGGCCGAGATCTCCCGGTCGACCGGCGGCACGATCTGCGAGCCGTCGCCCCAGTAGACCTTGTAGCCGTTGTCCCTGGGCGGGTTGTGGCTGGCCGTGACCGTCACGCCCGCGTCGGCCCCGAGCTGGCGCACGGCGAAGGCCAGCACCGGCGTGGGCAGCGGGCGCGGCAGCAGCGAGACGTGCAGTCCCGCGCCGGTCAGGACGGCGGCGGTGTCCCTGGCGAACACGTCGGACTTGTGCCGGGCATCGTAGCCGATCACGACGTGCTTGCCGGGGCCGAGCACACCGGCCAGACCGGCGGCGGCGCGCATGACGGTGACCCGGTTCATCCGGTTGGGGCCCGCGCCCAGCTCGCCGCGCAGGCCGGCGGTGCCGAACTCCAGCTTGGCCTGGAACCGCTCGCGCAGGGTGGGCAGGTCGTCGTCCTCCAGGAGGCCGGACAGCTCGGCCCGGGTGTCGGGGTCGGGGTCCTGGGCCAGCCACTGACGGGCGCGACGCAGCAGGTCGGCGTCGACGGGCGGCAGCGGCACGTCACCGCCGGACTCGGGCGGGATCAGGTCGTCGCCGCCGGACTCGGGCGGGAGGCCGGGGGTCACAGGCGGTCCACCACCTTGGCCAGCAGCACGCCCATGCGGGCGGCCGTGGCGCGGCCCACCTCCAGGACCTCCTCGTGGTTGAGCGGCTCGCCGGACAGGCCCGCCCCCGGGTTGGTGACCAGGGAGACGCCGAGCACCTCCAGGTTCGCCTCGCGGGCGGCGATGGCCTCCAGCACGGTGGACATGCCCACCAGGTCGCCGCCGAGCGTGCGCAGCATCCGGATCTCGGCCGGCGTCTCGTACGTCGGGCCGCGGAAGGCCACGTAGACGCCGTCGGCCAGGGTCGGGTCGATCTCGCGGACCAGGGCGCGCAGGCGGCGCGAGTAGACCTCGGTGAGGTCGATGAAGGTGGTGCCGGTGATCGGGTTGGCGCCGGTCAGGTTGACGTGGTCGCTGATCAGGACCGGGTCGCCGACGTTCTGGGTCTCCGGCCGCAGACCGCCCGCCGCGTTGGTCAGGACGATCGTGCGCACGCCCGCCGCGGCCGCCGTGCGCACGCCGTGGACGACCGCGTCGACGCCCAGGCCCTCGTACAGGTGGGTACGGCCGAGGAAGACCAGCGCGTGCCGCCCGGACGGGGTGCGGACGACGCGGATCTTGCCACCGTGCCCGGCCACGGCCGGGGCGCGGAAGCCGGGCAGATCGGTGAACGGGATCTCGGCCACGGTCTGCCCGATCGCGTCAGCGGCGGGAACCCACCCCGACCCCATGACGAGGGCCACGTCGAAGGTGTCGAGGCCGGCCGCGCCGGTCAGGGCGGCGGCGGCCTCTACGGCCAGGGTGTATGCGTCGTTGCTCACATCTCAGTAGTTTAGGAGCAGCCTGTCCAGGACCCGCACCCCGAACTGCAGCGCGTCCACCGGCACCCGCTCGTCCACGCCGTGGAACATCGAGGCGAAGTCCATGTCGCCGGGCAGCCGCAGCGGCACGAACCCGAACCCGCGCACCCCGAGGTCGGCGAAGAAGGTCTTGTTGTCGGTGCCGCCCGACATGCAGTACGGCACCGCCCGCGCCGTCGGGTCCTCGGCCTTCAGCGCCGCGATCATCGACTCGACCAGCGCGCCGTCGAACGTCGTCTCCAGCGCGATGTCGTGGTGCACGAACTCGCGGCGCACGTTCGGCCCGATGAGCGAGTCGACGGTCTTGAAGAAGTCGTCCTCGAAGCCGGGCAGGAAGCGCCCGTCCACGACGGCCGTGGCCTGGCCGGGGATGACGTTGGACTTGTAGCCGGCGTCGAGCTGGGTCGGGTTGGTGGTGTGGCGGAGCGTCGCGCCGACGAACCGCACCAGCGGGCCGAGCTTGTCCAGCAGCGGGGCCGGGTCGTCCTCGTCGAACGGCAGGCCGAAGGCGTCGGCGACCTCGGTGAGGAACTGGCGCACGGTCGGCGTGTAGGTCAGCGGCCACTCGTGCCCGCCGAGCCGGGCCACGGCCTTGGCGACCTCGGTGACCGCGTTGTCGGAGTTGAGCATCGAGCCGTGCCCGGCGGTGCCGTCGGCGACCAGCTTCATCCAGGCCAGGCCCTTCTGGGCCGTCTCGATCAGGTACAGCCGCAGCGACGGGTCGACCTCCAGCGAGTAGCCGCCGACCTCGCTGATTGACTCGGTCACGCCCTCGAACAGCTCGGGGTGGTGGGCCGTGAGGTACTTGGCGCCGTACACGCCGCCGGCCTCCTCGTCGGCGACCCAGGCGAAGACGATGTCGCGGCGCGGGCGGCGTCCCTCGCGCTTCAGCTGGCGCAGCACGGCCAGCATCATCGCGTCCATGTCCTTCATGTCCACGGCGCCGCGGCCCCAGATGTAGCCGTCCCTGACCTCGCCGGCGAAGGGATCGACCGACCAGTCGGCGGCGTTGGCGGGCACCACGTCGAGGTGACCGTGGACGAGCAGCGCCGGCAGGGACGGGTCGGTGCCCTCGACGCGGGTGACCACGTTGCCGCGCCCCGGCTCGCTCTCGACGTACGTCGCCTCGATGCCGACCTCGTCCAGCCGGGCCATGACGACCTCGGCCGCGGCCCGCTCGCCGGGGCCGCTGCCGTCCCCGTAGTTGCTGCTGTCGACGCGGATCAGCTCCACGCACAGGTCGGCGACTTCCTTCTCGGCAGGTGTCATGGCGTCTTCTCCAGGGTGAGCAGTCCGGACTTGTGAAGGTGGCCGCGTTTGTACGCGCGGGTGATGAGGGTCAGGTCGCTGTCGGTGATCTCGTCGAGCCGGCCGAGCACGTCGGTCATGAAACGATAGAGGTCCGCCTCGTGGGCCACCGCCACCTGCACGATGAGGGAGTGGGTGCCCGACGTGGCGGCGCAGTACCGCACGTTGGGGTGCGCGGCCAGGCGCCGGCCGGTCTCGCCGAGCCCGTACGGCCGCACCTTCAGCCACAGCATGGCCTCGACCTCCAGCCCGAGCAGCGCGGGCTCGACCTCGGCGCGCGGCAGCAGTAACCGCCGGTCGATGAGCGAGCCGACCCGCCGCCGGGCGGTCGGCACGGAGAGGTCGAGCCGTTCGGCGATCGTGGTGAAGGCGGCCCGGCCGTCGGCCGCCAGCAGTTCGGCGATCTCCTTCTCCAGCGGCGACAGGCCGTCCTCGTCGGGCAGGTCGGGCGGCGGCGGCGCGGGGCGCAGCTCGGCGACCTCCCGCTCGGTCAGGAAGGGCGCGTGCCACTCGGCCACGGTCGTGAACGTGTGCAGCACGACCTGGGTCTGTGTCTGGAGCACGCCGTCGATGTCGCTGATGTCGTGGGACAGGATGGTGTGCAGGTCCTGCCGGGACGGCGGCACCAGCTCGCAGGCCAGGTCGGCGGCCCCGGTCAGCGCGTAGACCGACCGCGTGTCGCGCCGGTCGGTGAGCGACCTGGCCACCTGGGCCGCCGTGCCGGGCCGCACCTGGACGTGCAGGTGCGCGGGGCGGCCGTGGCCGGTGCGCAGGTCGTCGTAGATCGCGGTGACACGGACGACGCCGTCGGCGATGAGTCGCTGGAGCCGGCGGGCGACCGTGCGTTCGTGCTCGCCCACCGCCCGGCCGATCTCGCCCCACGTGGCGCGCGGGCTGACCTGGAGCGCGGCGACGAGCCGTCGGTCGAGAACGTCCACCTGCAACCGCTTCCGTGTCGGGTTTGTAAATAATTGCCCAGACATTTGACTGTTTCGGTCTTCCGAATGCACAGTAAGCCATCACCCCACGTGTCAGCAAAAGGAGACATGCCGTGTCGACCTCCCCCGTCGCGCAATCGCCGCTCGGCATACCCAAGAGCAGGGTCCGTCAGCTGATGGCGGCCAGCATCGGCAACGTGGTCGAGTGGTACGACTGGTACGCCTACACCTTCCTGGCCACGGTCTTCTCGGCGCAGATCTTCCCCGACAGCTCGGGCAACAGCCTGGTGCCGCTGCTGAGCTCGTTCGCGGTCTTCGCGGTGGGCTTCTTCATGCGGCCCCTCGGCGGTCTGCTGGTGGGCGCCTTCGCCGACCGGTACGGCCGCAAGTCCGCCATGACCTTCACCATCGTCCTGATGGGCGGCGGCTCGCTGCTGCTCGGCCTGACCCCCACCTACGAGGCCGTGGGGCTGCTGTCACCGGTCATCCTGACGCTGGCCCGGCTCGTCCAGGGCCTGTCCGTGGGCGGTGAGTTCGCCGCCGCCACCACGTTCCTCGTCGAGTCGGCCCCGCCGCGCCGTCGCGGCCTGTTCTCCTCCTTCCAGTACGTCAGCACCACCATCGGCCAGCTCATCGCCTCCGGACTGGCCGCGGTGCTCACCGCGACGCTGGTCAAGGAGGACATGAGCTCCTACGGCTGGCGCATCCCGTTCCTGGTGGGCGCGCTGCTCAGCCTCGTCGGCCTGTGGATCCGCAAGGGCGCCGACGAGACCTCGGCGGTCGCGGAGGAGATCCAGCGGGGCGAGGTCAAGCGGCCGGGCATGTTCGAGTTCCTCAGGCTCCACCCGAAGTCCGCGCTCACCATCGTCGGCATCACGATCGCCGGCACCGTCGCGTACTACACCTGGACCAGCTTCCTGCCCACCTACGCGCAGATCACGGTCTCGTTCGACAAGGCCGAGTCGCTGCAGGTCGGCACGATCTCGCTGGTGTTCTTCATGTTCTTGCAGCCGCTGCTCGGCCTGCTGTCGGACAAGATCGGGCGCAAGCCGATGCTGATCGCGTTCGGGCTCGGCTTCCTGATCCTGCCGGTGCCGCTGCTCGGGCTGCTCACCGACTCCTTCGCGAGCCTGCTCGTCGTGCAGATGATCGGCATGGTGTTCCTGGGCTGCTTCACCTCGGTCTCGGCCGCGGTGAACTCCGAACTGTTCCCGACCCGGGTGCGGGCGGCGGGGGCCGGGTTCCCGTACTCGCTGACCGTGGCGATCTTCGGTGGCACCGCGCCGCTGATCGGCACCGCGCTCCAGAAGGCGGGCAACCCCGGGATGTTCCCGTGGTACATGTCCGCCCTGGCCCTGATCTCCACGCTGGTCTACGTCTTCGTGCTGCGTGAGACCAAGGACGAGCCGCTGCGCTAGGGCGCCGAGGTGCAGGGGCGCTCCCGCAGCTCCTTGACGTAGTCGTCGGGGGCGCCCGCACGCTCGGCCGCGTCGGCCAGGTTGCACAGGTAGCGGGCCGAGGGCAGGCCGCCCTCGTAGCCGTCGAGCACGTAGAACCAGGCCACGGCCTCGCCGTCGAGGGTCTGCACCCGCAGCCGCACCTTGTGGTACGCCCCGCGGACCGCGCCCTCCCACTGGTCGAGCGAGGTCTCCTCCCATTCGGGCACGTCGTAGAGCACGACGAAGACGTGTTCGTCGGGATCCTCCACGATGGTGGCGATCGAGCTCTCCCACTTGCTGTCGGTGCGGCCGAAGGTCAGCCGCCAGCCGGTCAGCCAGCCGACCCCCCAGATCGGGGAGTGCGGGGCGCGCATGGCCATCTGCTCGGGGTCCATGTTCATCCCGTAGGAGGCATACAGCCGTAGATCATTCGGCTTCCCTGATTGATCCGAAAGCCACGCCACGATCCACCCCTCTCGCCGGGTGCCGCTCGTCATCCAGCTACCGCGCCATCCTGCCACGCTGACCCGGCGTGTCGGTCCATCAAGCCGGGCACGGAAGGCCCATGTGTCCCCCATGTCCACGGGAGCGTCATCCCGCCATGGCCCGGTTGCGGCTTCCGGGGGCACGTGCGGGAGAATGGGACACGTGACGAGGATCGTGATCATTGGTGGCGGACCAGGCGGCTACGAAGCGGCGCTGGTGGCCGCCCAGCTAGGCGCGCAAGTCACGATGGTCGAGCAGGACGGCCCGGGCGGAGCCTGCGTGCTCACCGACTGCGTGCCGTCCAAGACGCTGATCGCGACCTCCGTCCGCAAGCAGGCACTTCTCGACGCGCCCTCGCTCGGCGTGTCGTTCTCGGGCGGCCCCGACGGCGACGCGGGCGTGGTCGGCGTCGACCTGCCGCTGGTCAACAAGCGGGTCAAGGAGCTGGCCCAGGCCCAGTCGGCCGACATCGCGACCCGGGTCGAGGCCGAGGGCGTCGAGATCATCAAGGCGCGGGGGCGGCTGGTCGATCCGCAGGTCGTCCGCGCGGGCGACCGTACGATCAGGGCCGACGTGGTGCTGGTGGCCACCGGCGCGACGCCGCGCGTGCTGCCGGGGGCCGAGCCCGACGGCGAGCGCATCCTCACCTGGCGGCAGCTCTACGACCTGGAGGAGCTGCCCGAGCACCTGATCGTGATCGGCTCCGGCGTGACCGGCGCCGAGTTCGCCGGCGCCTACCGCTCGCTCGGCGCGGAGGTCACCCTGGTCTCCAGCCGCGACCGGATGATGCCCAACGAGGACGCCGACGGCGCCGAGGTGCTCGAAGAGGTTTACCGGCGGCGCGGCATGAACGTCATGGGCCGCTCGCGCGCGGCCTCCGTCAAGCGCACGGCCGACGGCGTGGTGGTGACCCTGGAGGACGGCCGCACGGCCGAGGGCTCCCACGCGCTGATGACGGTCGGCATGGTCCCCAACACCGGCGGCATGGGCCTTGAGGAGGCCGGCGTCCAGCTCGACCGCAACGGCTTCGTCAAGGTCGACAAGGTCTCCCGCACCTCCGCGCCCGGCGTCTACGCGGCCGGCGACTGCACCGGCGTGCTCATGCTGGCCTCGGTCGCCGCCATGCAGGGCCGCATCGCCGTGTGGCACGCGCTGGGCGAGGCCGTCCAGCCGCTGCGGCTGGCCACGGTGGCCTCCAACATCTTCACCGACCCCGAGATCGCGGCGGTCGGCGTGGCGCAGCGCTCGATCGAGGCGGGCGAGATCGACGCGAACGTGGTCAAGCTGCCGCTGGCCACCAACGCGCGGGCCAAGATGCAGGGCTTCAACGACGGCTTCGTCAAGCTGTTCTGCCGCCCCCACACCGGCATCGTGCTCGGCGGCGTGATCGTGGCCCCGCGCGCCTCGGAGCTGATCCTCGCGGTGTCGCTGGCCGTGCAGCAGCGGCTGACGGTCGACCAGGTCGCCCACACGTTCGCGGTCTACCCGTCGCTGTCGGGCTCGATCACCGAGGCGGCCCGCCGTCTCATGCAGCCCGAGGCCGCCATCGGCATCTAGTGCCGTGACCGACGACGCCCTGAGGAGATGTCGCGGGTGAATCGTGCTCTGCTGAGCCGGCTGCTGCCGGGCGTCGACCTGGAGGACCTCACCGTCCGTCAGGGGCAGTTCCACCAGGTGGTGATCGGCGCGGACCGGGTCGTGTGCCTGCCTCGCACCGAGGCCGCCGCCACCCGGCTGCCGCAGCGGGCCGCCGTCCTGCGCCTGCTCGCCGGGTTCGAGCTCGGGTTCCGTACGCCTCGGCCGCTGTCGGAGGGTGGCGGCCACGGCGCGGACCAGCCGCGGTTCCTGGTGCTCAGCCGCGTTCCCGGAGCCCCGCTGGAGGCCGAGGCGCTCGAAGATGCCCGGGTGGCCGAGGCCGCGGCGGCTCAGTACGTCACGCTGCTCACCGAACTGGCCAGGATCGGCGCCGAGGAGAGCGTGCGAGCGGCCCTGCCGGCGCCGCGCGATCGATGGCGGGAGTTCGCGGCGGACGTCCGCGCCGAGCTGTTCGGGCTCATGTCCGACGGCGGACGCCGGCGGGCCGAGCGGGAGCTCGCGGCGCTCGACGGCCTTCCGCACGTCGCCGACGCGGTGGTGCACGGCGATCTCGGCCCCGAGAACGTCCTGTGGGAGTGCGCGGACGGACTGCCCGTGCTGGGCGGGGTGATCGATTGGGACGAGGTCACGATCGGCGATCCCGCCGAGGACCTCGCGGCCGTCGGAGCCGGCTACGACACGCGGTTCCTGGATCGGGTGCTCGCGCTGGGCGGCTGGTCGGACAGCGGGACGGCCGGCCGCATCGCCGTCATCCGGGCGACCTTCGCCCTGCAACAGGCCCTGTCCGCGCACCGGGACGGTGACGAGGAAGAACTGGCGGACGGCCTGACCGGCTACCGCTGAAGCCGTCCCCGTCGTCGACGGACCGACCCGCGCGGTTTCCTCGTCGTCCCGGAGCACCCGAACCTGGTCTTCAAGGGCGACCTGCGGCTCGGGGACGTCTCGCCGGCCCGTTTGCCATGACACTCATTGGATAGTAGCATTATCCAACATCCGGATAACGCTACTATCCAATGAGGTGTTCCCGATGACTGTGATCGTTCTCTTGGTGGCGACGGTGGGCTTCCGGTTGCTGGGCGTGCTCGGGGTGCGGCGGTTCGGCACCTTGCAGGTGTCCGTGGCGCACGGGCTGGCGGTGATGCTGGTCATGACGGGGAGCGCGCACTTCGTCCCCGAGGGTGTGACCTTCATGCCGAACCATGGCGACCTGGTGCGCATGGTGCCACCTTTCGTGCCGTTCCCGGCCGCGATGGTCTACCTGACCGGCGTGTTCGAGCTGGCCGGGGCGCTCGGGCTGGTGCTGCCGGGCACGCGCCGGGCCGCCGGGCTCTGCCTGGCTCTGCTGTTCGTCCTCCTGCTTCCGGCGAACATCTACGCGGCGGTCTCCGACGTGCCGTTCGCGGGCGGGGAGGCGTCGCCCTTGTGGCAGCGCGTTCCGGAGCAGGTCCTGTACATCGCCGCGGCGCTCGTCGCCGTCGGGCGGCGTGCCGTCCCTGCCCGGGAGGGCGCGGAGCCCGTCACTGCCGGGCGTTGATTCGTTCCTGACCCAACCAGGGGCCTGCCGACCGGCCCCGCGGGGGTGCTGCGCGCATGCGGAGCTGCCGCAGCGCCCCCTCTCAGGGCTTCCAGGCCGGGTCGCGGCCGATCAGGCCGAGCAGGCGGTCGAACGGCGGGGCGTCGTCCGGCACCGCCACCGGCGGCCCGAACGCCCCCTGCCGCCGGCCCATCTCCACCGTCTCCTCGGTGAACCGCAGCCCCCGGGACACCGCCTCCGCGTCCGGTTCGTACGCCTGGTCGGTGGCCCTGGCCAGGTCCCAGCCATGGACGACCATGTCGACCAGCCACAGGTGGGCCACCATGGTCATCGGCAGGCCGCCCAGCGCGTCGCAGGTGCCCTCCCACGCCTCCGGCCGCGACCAGGCGTCCAGCATGCGCCCGGCCCGCTCGGGGAAGTCGCCCGCGTACGGGCCCTGCTCGGTGCGCTCCCCGCCGCGCGCCAGCGACTCGAACATCTCCGCCACCCATTCCAGGTGGCTGACCAGCGCCTTGACGTCGAACTCCGCGCAGGGCGTCGGGGATTCGAACTGCTCGGGCCGCACCCCGGTCACCAGACCCGCGGTCCGGTCGGTGGCCCGCGCCATCAGCGGCATCATGTCTTCCATGGCAGACATGATGTCCCGCCTGCCCGAGGCACGGCTTGTAGAAACGCGACAGCGCGGCTGGGTCAACCCGTACGCGGGGCTCGCCGCCTTCGATTTCGCGCGGCAGGCGCCGTCGCCGGAGCTGGCCGCGTACGTGGACCACTTCTGGGTCGTCACCTGGACCGACCTCGTCGAGCCGTACGAGCAGCGCATCCTGTCGCACCCGACCGTGAACATGACGATCGTCCAGGACTTCCACCAGATCGCGGGCGTGATCGACGGCGGGTTCTCGTACACGATGCGGGGCAGCGGCCGGGCGCTCGGCACCCGCTTCCGCCCCGGCGGCTTCCGGACGCTGCTCGGCGCCCCGGTGTCGGAGCTCACCGGCCGGTTCGTGGAGATCGGCGAGATGTTCGCGGCGTCCGGCCCGGCCCTGGTCGAAGGCGTGCTGGCCGAGCAGGACCCGGGCGCCGCCATCGCCTTGGTGGAGGCGTTCCTGCTGGAGCTCGGGCCCGAGCCGGACCCGCTGGCCGAGGAGGCCGCGGCGCTGGTGGGGATGGTGGAGGACGACGTGACCGTGACCAGGGTCGACGAACTGGCCGCCAGAGCGGGCCGGTCAGTGCGCTCGCTGCAACGACTGTTCCGGGACTATGTCGGCATCGGCCCAAAATGGGTGATCCGCCGCTTCCGGCTGCACGAGGCCGCGGAACGCGTGCAGCAGGGCCTCGACCTCGCCACGCTCGCCGCCGAGCTCGGCTACACCGACCAGGCCCACCTGACCCGCGACTTCACGGCCGCCGTCGGCATGCCGCCCGCGGCCTACGCCCGCCTCAACCCCCAGGCCTGACGCCTGCGGGCGGATCACCACTCGCGGGGCGCGATCAGCTCCTCCACGTCCGCCTCGGGGAAGCCGTAGGTCGAGGCCACGAACCAGAACTCCTCGCCGATCGCGTCGCGCGCGACGGTCTCGATCTCGCTGCCGGCCTCGTGGAACTCCTCGTCGAGCTCGTTGAACTCCTCCGTCGCGGCATGCGTGAGCGCGTAGAGGGCCGCCAGGTCGGCGGGCTGCTCGGTCTCGATGCGCTCGCACAGCCGCAGCAGGACGGCCCGGCCCTTGTCGACGACGTGATCGGGGTAGTAGCCGTCGTCGTACATGGCCTTGAGAAAGGGGTGGCCGGTCACCTGCGGATGTGTGGGGGACATCCCGAGCTCCTTCGCGGTCGCGGTCGAACGGCTCGATCATGCACCGCGCCACCGACAGAATCCGCCGGGCCGAGGTCAGCGCATCAGCTCGTACGCCGCGTACGCCGTGACCCCGTACGCCAGGTGCGGGATCACGTCGGAGACCCACGCGCCCGCCGGCCACTCGCGCGGATCGGTGACGTCGAGCAGCGTCAGCGGCACGTTCGAGCCGGACATGGCCAGAGCGGTGAGCGCCAGCACCCCGACCGGCCACGACCTGCGCCGCCCCGACAGGACCCCGTAGGCGATGGCCGAGGCGATCCCGGTCGCGTACCCCATGAGGGAGCCCAGCGCCTCCACGCGGTTGGCACCCCGGTCGCCGTCGCCGAGGTCGGTGTGGGTCAGGCCGGACAGCTTCTCCACGGCCTGGCGCGGCGTGCTGCTCGCGGCCCGCGCCCGGACGAGCATGTCCAGGTAGGAGACGGTGTTGAGGGCCGTGGTGCCTGCCGCTCCCGCGATCAGTCCCTTGACGAGTGTGTGCATGCCCTGGCCGCTACCCCGCCCTGCCTGCCCCTCACCCGCACGTCGAACCGGTGGCGGCACGTACTGTGGCCGGGTGAGCGCTGATGGGATGCCCGCCGCGCTGTCGCCGTACGTGACGACGCTGGCCGCCTACGACCTCGGGCCCGGTTCTGGCGGGGTTCATCGCGGGCTCCCGTCGTCCACGTTGTCGATCACGATCCCGGAGGCGGACCCGGTCGACATCGCATGGGTCGGGCGGCCGGGCCCGGGGCGGCGGCTGCGGGCCGCCGTGGCCGGGCTGCACCTGGACGCGGCCGAGCTGCGGCAGCGGGGTTGCACGCGCGGGCTGTGGCTGACGCTCACCCCGCCGGGCGCCGCCGCGCTGCTCGGGGTCCCCGCGTCGGCGCTGGCGGGGGAGGTGGCCGAGCTCGCGGACGTCGTCCCGGCGCTGGCCGACCTGCCCGAGCGCCTGGCGGCCTGCCGGTCCTGGGCCCAGCGCCGTGCCCTCGTCGAACGCCGCCTGCTCGCCGGCCTGGCCCGCCACGGCGACCGCGCCGCCCGCCGTACACCCCGCGCGGCGCTGGCGGCCCTGTCCGGGACCGGCCGGGTCGAGGAGGCCGCCCGGCTCCTCGGGTGCTCGCGGCGCCACCTGAGCGGCGCGGTGCGCGCCGAGCTGGGGGTGACGCCGAAGGAGTACCAGCGGCTCGTCCGGTTCGAGGCCGCCCGGGCCCGGCTCGTGGCCGCCGCGCGGTCCGGCGCGGCCGGGCTGGCGGACGTGGCCGCCGCGTCGGGCTTCGCCGACCAGGCCCACCTCACCCGCGAGTGGCGCGCGATGGCCGGCTGCACCCCCACGGAATGGCTGCGCACCGAAGGCCCAACCCCCCAACCCCCGCGCTGACGCCCGTCGCGCCGCCCCACCGGCGCCCACGGGCGCCGGTGGCCCGTCGCGGGGCGTTCCCAGATGTTCAAGACCGCCGTCGCCGCGCGAAGCCACGATGGCCGTATGGACCTGAACCTCTTTCCCCGTCTCATCGTGCCCGACCCCGACCGGGCCTCCGCCTTCTACCAGGACGCCCTGGGCGCCGAGCAGGTGTTCCGCGCCGACCAGGGCGAGGACGGGCGGCCCGCCGTCATCGAGCACCGCCTCGGGCGCGCCGCCTTCCGGGTCTCACCGGCCGTCGCCGCGTGGGGCTGGCTCTCGCCGGACGACCTGGGCGGCTCCCCGGTGCTCCTGGAGGTCGAGGTCGGCGACCCCGACGCCGTCGGCGAACGCATGACCGCCCAGGGGGCGGAGACGGTCGTGCCGATCGAGAACCGGCCCTACGGCAAACGTTCGGGCCGCCTCCGCGACCCGTACGGCCACCTGTGGATCATCACCGGCGACCTGCGCTGAAGCACCCGCGCCGGGCCGCGGCAGAGCGGTCGGAGGCGGGCGACGCCTGGCTTGGGCGGCATGACCATCGCACTCCAGTACTGCCACATCACCGTCGACGACCTGGACGAGTCGCTCGCCGCCTTCCGCGACCCGTCGGGCAACATGGTCCGGATCCAGCAGCGGGCCTGACCCGCGTACCCGGGGCTTTATTCCTGATGGTCCGGCCTGTCATGCTGCTCGGCATGGAGGATCCGGATCAGGCGCACGTCCGTGTGCGGCCCTTCCGCGAGGAGGACCGTCCAGGGGTGCTGGCGCTGGCTCCACGGCTGGCGGAGGGGGTGGCGTCCTGGCGGGACGCCGAAGCCGCCGCACGGGCGGCGGAGCGGTGGCTCACCGGGTCCGTCGCCTCGGCGGGGGAACGACGGGGAGCCGTCTTCGTCGCCGTACGGGGGACCCGGGTCGTCGGCGTCGTCTCGGTGGACCGGCAGCGTCGGACAACGCGACCGCCCGCCGCTTTTACGCGGCTCTCGGCTACACCGAGGAGGGCGTGCGGCTGACCCGGTCGCTGGACCGCGCCGTCCAGACCCGGCTGAGCTGAAGCACGCTGCCGGCGAACAGCAGCACGCCCAGCGGCACGTGCACGGTCGTCACGTGCGCGATGCCCAGCGCCACCTGGGCGCTGACCAGCACCAGGAACCCCGCCGCGTGCATGATGGGCTTCGGGGAGCCGCCGCCCGGCCGCCACGCCAGGATCGCGGCGACCAGGTGCAGCACCGCCACGCCGAATACCGTGTACGCGGCGGCACTGTGCAACGGCTGCCCGTTGGGCACCGACAGCAGCAGTCCGGCGGTGACCGGCGCGGCGAACAGGGCCAGGGTCTGCAGGGTGATCGCGACACGCAGCAACATGGGGAACTCCTCGGCCGCCGGGTGGTGGCGGCCCGCTTCTGGGGCTTGCCTTCAAGAGTCCGACGACGTGACCGCCGGAAATGTGAGGTCGGCGCGGTGACCTCACGATCAGAGGCGCTGTCTCGTCGGACACGATAGGGCAAAAGCGACTAAGGGAGTCGTCCACCATGACCACCGCATCCGACCCGAGCCTGGACGCGATCATGAGAGAGCGCAGGCAGCTCATCAACCTGGCCTACCGGCTGCTGGGCTCGCTGGCCGACGCCGAGGACGTCGTCCAGGAGACCTACACCCGCTGGTACGCCATGTCGCGGCGGCAGCAGGAGGCCATCGAGTCGCCGGGCGCGTGGCTGACCAGGGTCGCCGGCCGTGTCTGCCTGGACCTGCTCGGCTCGGCCCGTGCCCGCCGGGAACGGTACGTGGGCGAGTGGATCCCCGAACCGCTGCCCGACCGCACGGAATGGGCCGCCGACGACCCGGCCGACCGGGTCACCCTGGACGAGTCGGTCAACATGGCCTTCCTCGTCGTGCTGGAGTCGATGACGCCGGCCGAGCGGGTCGCGTTCGTCCTGCACGACGTCTTCCGCTACCCCTTCGCCGAGGTGGCGGAGATCGTCGGCCGCACCCCGGCCGCCTGCCGCAAGCTGGCCTCCTCCGCCCGCCACCGCATCGACGCCGCGCGGACCTCGGTGACGCCGGTGGCCCGCCAGGCCGGCATCGTCCGCGAGTTCAAGCAGGCGTGGGAGGCCAAGGACATCGAGGCCCTCATCGCCCTCCTCGACCCCGACGCGGTCGGCGTCGCCGACGGCGGCGGCGTGGTCAGCGCGGTGCTCCGGCCGGTCGAGGGCGCGGACCGGCTCGCCCGTTTCGCCATCGAGATCGGCGTCCGGGCGCCGTCCATGACGTTGCTGGAGCGCACGGTCAACGGCCGGCCCGGCCTGGTGGCTCAACGGGACGGCGTCACCGTGATGGTCGTGGCCTTCGACGTGGCCGGCGACCGGATCAAGCGCCTGTGGGCGGTACGCAATCCCGACAAGCTCCACCCCTGGACGGCGGCCTGACCCTCACATTCCCGGACGCTGCGTCGTCGGACCGCCGAGAGACGATCGCAGAAGAAGGGAAGCCGATGTCCACGACGACCGAGCAGGAGAACCTCCAGTCGCGTCTGCCCGATCCCTCCCGGTTCTTCCCCGAACTGGGAGAGATCGCCGTCGCCATGACCAAGGCCACGCGCAACGGCGCGATCCCGGGGACCACCGTCGGCCTGGTGCAACTGCGCGCCGGGCAGATCGTCGGCAGCACGTACCACACGGTCCGGCAGGCCGACCTGCTGCGCAGGGCGGGGGAGCCGGACGAGCGCCTGGCCGCCGTGGCGTCCTGGCGGGACGCCCCCTACTTCTCCGGCGCCGAACGGGTGGCGCTGGAGCTGGTGGAGGCCGTCCTCACCGCGAACCCGTCCGGGGAACGCGTCCCGGACGAGCTGTACGCCAGGGCGACGGCCCACTACGACGACAAGGCCATGTGGACGCTCATCCTGGCGATCAGCCAGATCTGCTTCTTCATCCCCGTCGCCGTCGTCGCCAAGCCGATCCCCGGCAAGGCCCCCGGCAAGAACTACACCGGCTGAGGCGGGCGGCTACGCGGCCGGTTCGCGGTTCCCGGCGAGCAGGCGCCTGACCTCCTCGACGTCGGTGCTCCTGCCGTAGCCGGCGAGCTGGAAGGTCTCCTCCTTCGCGAAGTCCGCCCAGTGTTCGAGCACGAACGCCCGTCCGGCCGCGACGTCGCCGGGCTCGGGCGCCTGGTCCAGGAAGCCCCGCTGCCACGGCGCGAACTCCAGGAACTGGGAGGCGTGGGCCAGGCAGGCGTCCAGCTTGGCCGTCAGCACGGGGGACACGTCCACCACCACGTCGGGGCGGTGCACGGGGGCGGAGGCGTAGTCCGTCATGAGCAGGCACACCGGCATGCGCTCCAGGGCCGGCTTGCCCACCTCCAGGTTGCGCGTCATCGCGAACTCGACCGCGTGCGCGGCCAGCTGCCCGGCGGCGCGGTTGTCGGGATGGCCGCCGCCGTCGGCGTGCAGGGCGATCACCAGGTCGGGACGCCAGGCGCGGATCTCCGCCAGCACCCGCAACCGCAGCTCGACGGTGGGCTCCAGCATGCCGTCGTGCACGTCGAAGATCTCGTAGTCCACCACGCCCAGGGCGTCGGCCGCGCGCCAGGCCTCCTGGGCGCGGCGGCGGGCCAGCGGACCGCGTTCCAGCACGTGGTGCCCGGCGTCGCCGTTGGTGAGCGTCAGGAACTTCACCGCGTGGCCGGCCTGGGCCAGCAGCGCGGCCGTGCCGCCCGCGTAGATCTCGGGCTCGTCGGGATGAGCGGCGATCACGAGGGTTCTCAACATGTGCGTCCTTAGGGGTTGGATTCGCCGGTACGGCCGGCCGTACCGGCTTGGAAGACCCGCTCGCGGGTCAGGTCCAGGGCATAGCAGAGGGCGCCGTCGAGCACGGCGTTGCCGCGCGCGGCGCTGAGGGCGACGGTCACCGGCACCAGGGGTGTCGAGGCCAGGCGGTCGGCGACCCGCGCCCTGAGCGGCTCGCCTCCCGCGACGCACAACGGCCCGGCCAGCACGACCAGGCCCGGGTCCAGCACGCCGATCGCGGCCGTCACGCCGAGCGCCACCCGTGCGGCGGCGTCGTCGAGGAAGCCCGGGTCGGCGCCCGCCAGCGTCCGGCTCACGGCGGTCAGCGTGGGTTCGCCGGCCAGGCCGTGCGCCTCGGCCAGCGCGGCCAGCGGCTCGGCGCCGAGCAGCGCGCCGAGCGGCCCGCCGTCCTGTCCGTAGCGGCGGCCGGTGGTGACCGGGTCGGGCACGATGACCGAGCCGACCTCGCCGCCGCGCCCGGTGACGCCACGCCAGAGCCCGCCGTTCAGCACGACTCCCGCGCCGACCCCGCCGCCCACCCAGAGCAGGACGAAACTACTGTCCTCGTGCTCCTGGAGCTCCCGGATGGCGACCAGGTTGACGTCGTTCTCCAGGCGGACGTTGCCCGGCAGCTCGTCCAGGCCGGACCAGCCGGAAAGCTGCACGGCCTGCCGCAGCCGCCGCCCGTCGGCCTCCACCACGCCGGGCACGCCCACCACGACCTGGTCGAGCTCGTCCAGGTCGAAGCCGGCCGCGCCGAGCGTCTCGGCCAGCAGCCGCCGGGCGTCGCCGGTGGCCTCGGTCCGGTGGCTGCCGAGCACCCGGCCGGTCAGGTCGGCGACCGACACCTCGATCGAGCTGGTGGTGAGATCGACCCCCGCGACGCGCGCCGCCGCGCCGTCGAGCTGCCACATCTGCGCGGCCGGCCCGGCGTTGCCGGGCTTGAGGCCGGCCTTCCTGGCGAGCCCGCTGCCCTCCAGCCTGCGCAGCACCTCGGCCGCCGACGCCTTGGACAGGCCCGTGTGCAGTTCCAGCTCGGCACGGGTGAGGCCGCCGTGCTCCAGGAGCAGGGTCAGCGCGGCGCGCTCGTTGAGCGTGCGGAAGACGGTGGGGTTTCCCGAAGACATGCCTACTTCAGCGCTCCTGATGTCAGCCCGGACTGGATATGTCGCTGGAAGACGATATAGATCAGCACGACGGGAAGCACTGTCATGCTGAGAGCGGCGAACAGTCCGGGCCAGTCGGCCTCGTACCCGGCGATGGTGGAGATGTCGGCCACGCCCTGGGTGATCACCCACAGGCTCTTGTCGCCGGGCAGCAGGACCAGCGGGATCAGGTACTGGTTCCACTGGCCCAGCACGTTGAAGATGGTCAGGCTGACCAGCGCGGGCCGGGCCATGGGCAGCATGACCTGGAAGAACGTGCGGGTGTGCGAGGCGCCGTCGATCATCGCCGCCTCGGCGACCGCGTCCGGCAGGGCCCTGAAGAAGGACGTCAGGAAGAACACCGTGAACGGCAGCGAGTAGGCGATGTACACCAGCACCAGGCCGACGTGGCTGTTGAGCAGCCCGAGCCCGTCCACCACGAAGAACAGCGGCACGAGCGCCAGGAAGACGGGGAAGGCCATGCCGGAGACGAACAGGAAGTAGACCAGCCGGTTGCCCCGGAAGCGGTAGCGGGCCAGCACGTACGCGGCCATCGAGCTGAGCAGCATCGTCCCGGCGACGCCGAAGAAGACCACGATGACCGTGTTGAGCATGTAGCGGCCGATGTTGGCCCGCTCCCAGGCCCGCGCCCAGTTGTCCCAGCGCAGCTCGCCGGGCAGTTGCAGGGCGTCGCCGAAGATCTCGGCGTTGCTCTTGAACGAGGCCAGCAGGGTCCACAGCAGCGGGGCGATGATGAGCAGCGCCCAGAGGCCAAGAACGGCCTGGATGCTGATTTTTCGGAACATTTCAGTAGACGACCTTCTGGCGACGGGTCACGCGCAACGTCAGCGCGGCGAAGGTGAGGGTCAGGAAGAACAGCGCCACGCCCATGGCCGAGGCGTAGCCGAAACGGGAGTAGGAGAAGGCGTTCTTGTAGATCTCCGTGGCCAGCACGGTGGTCGCGCCGTCCGGCCCGCCCTGCTCCACCGACAGCACGTTGACCAGTGCGAACCCGTCGAACGCGGCGATCCCCAGATAGACCCAGGCCACCTGGACGGTGTCCCAGACCAGGGGCAGCGTGATGGAGAAGAACATGCGCAGCCGTCCGGCGCCGTCGAGGGCGGCCGCCTCGAAGACGTCCTTCGGGATGGCCGCCATACCGGCCGAGAACAGCACGACGTAGAAGCCGACCGCCTGCCACACCATCACCGCGATGATCGACCACAGCGCCAGGTTCTGGTCCGTCAGCCAGCCGACCGGCTCGACGCCCAGCTTCGTCAGCGCGCCGTTCAGCACGCCGCTCGCGTCCGGCCGGTAGACGGCCTTGAACAGCACCCCGACCACCGCGACCGCCAGCACCTGCGGCAGGAAGAAGATCACCCGGTAGACCTTGGCGCCCGGCGTGCCCGCCGAGTCCCCCAGCAGGTACGCGAAGACCAGCGCGAGGGCGATGGTCACCAACGGCACCGTGACCAGCAGGACCGCGTGGTTGCGGACCGCCTGCCAGAACGTGTCGTTGCCGAGCATCCGCCGGAAGTTGTCCAGGCCGACGAAGTTCAGGTTCGCCGAGACCCCGCGCCAGTCGGTCAGCGCGATCTGGAACGCCTGGACGTACGGGCTGATCACGAAGACCGCGTAGAGGATCACGGGCAGGGCGAGGAAGCCCGCGACGAAGCCGTGCCGCCTCATCGGTCAGACGCTCCGGGTCTGCTTGGCGATCGACGAATCGGCCTTGAGCTCGTCCGCCTTCTTCTGCATGTTCGCGCAGAACTGCTCCGGAGTGATCCGTCCGGACATCACCGAGTTCGTCTGGACCTGACCGTGGTCGAACAGCTCCTTGTACCAGCCCTCGAAGCGGGCGTCGGTGATGATGTTCGTCCCGGCGGCCTCCTGGGCCTTGGCCGCGCTGCGCACGGCCGAGGTCAGGTCGAGGCCGTCGACCACGCCGTTGACGACGGTGAGGTTCTTGGTCATCTCGGTGTATCCGCGCGCGCCCTCCCGCGACAACATCAGGCGCAGGTACTCCAGGCCGCCCTGCGGGTTCTTGCCCTTGGCCGCCACGAAGAACGCCTCGCTCACCCCGATCATGATCGCCTCGTACGGCATCGCGTCGGCGGCGGTGATGCTGGGCACCGGGGCGATCGCGTACTCGAAGGAGGCCGGCCGGTCCTTGGCCATCTCGTTCTCCAGCCAGGAGCCGCAGGGGTAGAACAGCACCTTGTCCTGCAGGTGCTTGACCTGCGTCTGGGTGTGGTCGAGCCCGAAGTACGCCTTGTCGCCGAAGTCGCGCTGCACCTGCGCCCACGCCGCGACGGCCTGCCGTACGGGCTCGGCCTGCCAGGCGCCGTCGGCGAGGTTGTCGATGTCGACGATCACCTTGTTGCCGCCGACCTTGGCGGCGCTGTAGACGAGGTTCCAGAGCTGGTAGAAGGGCCCGACCTGGCCGGGGTAGGCGAACAGCGCGATGCCCGCCTTCCTGGCCTCCTCGCCGAGGGCGTTGAACTCCGCCCACGTCTTCGGCACCTGCCAGCCGCGCTTCTCGAACAGCTTGGCGTTGTACCACAGGGCGCGGTGGGCGACCGTGTACTGCAGCACCCGCGGCACGCCGTCGATCAATGAGTTGTCGTAGACGCCGCCGACCAGCGTGTCGCGCACCTTCTTGGCCGGGTCCACCAGGGAGGGTGCGTCGAACAGCGGCGTCAGGTCGGCGAGGTGCCCCTCGGCGACGAGCGACTGCAGGTCGAGGGCATCGGGGCCGGAGTTGTTGACCACGTCGGGCGCGTCGCCGCTGATGAAGCGGGGGCGGAGCTGCGTGCCCACCTTCTGCGTCGGCACGTGCTTGATCTTGGCGGTCTTGTACGCCTTGCTGTACAGGGCCTCGTGCAGGTCGGTCGCGTAGCCGTCGCCGTTGCCGCCGCTGAAGATCACGACTTCCAGTTGCCGGGCGGCGTCCACGCCGAGGGGGTTGGCGGCCGAGGTGGGGGCGGCCGAAGTGGAGGCGACGGGGGCGGCGGATCGGCCGGTGGCGCACGCGGCGAGCAGCCCGGCGCCCGGGCCCGTCGCGAGGGCGGTGAGCCCGATACGTCGAAGAACCTCACGTCGGCTGGGGTTGGTGGACATGGGTGGCCTCCTTGAACCGCCAACCGTCCGGATACCTTCCAGACGGTTGGCGGCTGACTCTAGACTTACCGCCCCACGTGCGTCAATACCTTCTAGAACTGCGCTCGGAACCGTTAGAACTGCGCTCGGAACCTTCAGAACTGCGCTCGGAACCTTTAGAACTGCGCTCGGAGCCGAGCCTTGGCCTCCTCGGAGGCCCCGACGCGGTCCAGACCGTTCAGCGCGGCGCCCACGATCGGCGGCTGGTCGGGGATGACCTGCTTGGCCAGCGGGGCCCGCACGGCGAACCGCTCCTCCAGCATCGCGACCAGCAGCGGGATGCGCGCGTGCAGCACGCCCCCGCCGAGCACGACCTCCGTCGGCGTCTCCAGCAGGTCCAGCCGGCGCAGGCACACCTCGGCCATCACGACGATCTCGTCGGCCAGCCGGCTGACCAGCGCCAACGCGACCGCGTCAGCCGACGCGGCGGCCTCGAACACCCCGGGGGCCAGCGCGGTCAGGTGATGCCGCTCGATCTGCCCGAAATGCACGCCGAGCACCACCTCCTCGACCGTCCGCGTGCCGAAGTGCGCCTTGACCAGGTCGGCGAGTGCGGTCGGCGCGCCCCGGCCGTCCTCGGCGCGGACGGCGTGCCACAACGCCTCCTCGGACAGGCCGCCACCCCCGCCCCAGTCGCCGCTGATCTTCCCGAGCGCGGGGAAGCGGGCCACCTGACCGGTGGGCGAGACGCCGACCGCGTTGATGCCCGCGCCGCACACCACGGCGACGCCGCTCGGCCCGGACGCCCCCGAACGCAGCAGCGCGAAGCTGTCGTTGCCCACGACGACCTCGGCCGCCATCCCGCGCGCGCGGAACTCGGCCGCGAGGGCCTCCTCCTCCACCGGCAGGTCGGCCCCGGCCAGATAGGCGTAGAGGTGGTCGGCGTACGGGGGAGCGGCCGCCGGGCCGAGCGCCCGCCTGACCGCCTCCTCCACGACGTCCACCGCCGCCGGCACGCCGACGGTCTGCGGCTCGAACGGCCCGCCGTCGCCCTGGGCCAGGACCGTGCCGTCGTCCGAGAGCACGACGACGTGGGTCTTGCTGTTGCCCGCGTCCACGGCGATGATCACCATGACAGGTACCGCTCGTTCGCCGCCAGCAGCAGGCCGGTCAGCTCGTCCGCGACGGCCTCCTGGCCGATCAGCGGGTGGGCCAGCAGGGCGTTGCGCACCCGGTCCGCGCCGCCGCGCAGCGCCGCGTCGAGCGCCAGCTCCTCGTACGCGGAGACGTTCGCGATCAGGCCCGCGTACAGCGGCTCCACCGGATCGACCGGCAGCGGCACCGCCCCCGACGCCGAGATCCTGGCCGGGACCTCGATGACCGCCTCGTCACGCAGGAACGGCAGCGCCCCGTCGTTGCGGGTGTTGACCACCTGCACGTCGCCCCGGTCGCCGAGCAGCGAGGCGATCAGCGCGACCGCCGCCTCCGAGTAGTAGGCGCCGCCGCGCTTGTCCAGCAGGTCCGGCTTGGTGTCCACGGCCGGGTCGGCGTACAGCTTCAGGAGCTGTTCCTCCATCGCCGCGACCTCCGCCGCCCGCGACGGCTTGGCCCGCTGCTCGGACACCACCAGGTCGTGGGCGTAGAAGTAGCGCAGGTAGTAGGACGGCACCACCTGGAGCCGGCGCAGCAGCTCCACGGGCAGGCCGAGGTCGTCGGCCAGCTCCGGCCCGTGCTCGGCGATCAGCTTCGGCAGCACGTCGACGCCGTCGACCAGGACCGACCGCTCCCACGTCAGGTGGTTGAGCCCGACATGACCGAGCGTGACGCTCTCCGGCGCCACGCCCAGGTGCCGGGCGAAGCGGCGCTGGAACCCGATGGCCACGTTGCACAGGCCGATCGCGCGGTGCCCGGCGTCCAGTAGCGCCCTGGTGACGATGCCGACGGGGTTGGTGAAGTCGACGATCCAGGCGTCGGGCGCGTGGGCGCGTACCTGCTCGGCCAGTTCGAGCACGACCGGGACCGTGCGCAGCGCCTTGGCCAGCCCGCCCGCCCCGGTCGTCTCCTGCCCGACGCAGCCACATTGCAGCGGCAGCGTCTCGTCGACGTTCCGCGCGGCCTGGCCGCCCACCCTGAGCTGGAAGAGCACGGCGTCCGCGCCCGCCACCCCCTTGGCCACGTCGGCGGTGGCGACCACCTCGGCCGGGTGCCCGGCCCTGCGCAACATCCTGCGGGACACGCCCGCCACCAGGTCGAGCCGGGTGGCGTCCGGATCGACCAGGGCGATCTCGGTGAGCGGCAGCTCGTCGCGCAGCCGGGCGAAGCCGTCGATGAGCTCGGGGGTGTAGGTCGAACCGCCCCCGATCACGGCGAGTTTCATGTGCACTCCTAGAATTAGGAAACTTTCCTAACCGGCGAACCTACCCGACCGCCGCCCGCCCGACTCCTCCCGCCCCTGTTCGCGAAAAGTTTCCTGTTCGCGAAAAGTTTCCCCGCGCCGTGTAGAGAACCCGTCCCCGGCTCCGACTCCCTGGTGATGGCGCCGCCAGGGCGCCACGAGACAGGAGGCGAACCGAGATGGGCAAGGTCACCTGCGACATGGGAACGTCCCTCGACGGCTACGTGGCGGGGCTCAACCAGAGCCTGGAGAACCCGTTCGGCGACGGTGTGGGCGACCGGCTGCACCAGTGGATGTTCGAGGAGCCGGAGCGGCACGCCGAGGTGATCGAGGCCATCACGGCGGCCGGGGCGTTCATCATGGGCCGCAACATGTTCGACCCCGGCCGCGGCGACTGGGACCCGGACTGGACCGGCTGGTGGGGCGAGGAGCCGCCGTACCACGCGCCGGTGTTCGTCCTCACCCACCACCCGCGCGAGCCGCTGCCCATGAAGGGCGGCACGACGTTCTTCTTCGTCACGGACGGGATCGAAGCCGCCATGACCCGGGCCCGCGAGGCCGCGGGGGACCGCGACATCTCCATCGCCGGCGGCGCCGCCACCGTCAACCAGTACCTGGCCGCCGGCCACATCGACGAACTGCGCCTGCACGTCGCGCCCGTGATCCTCGGTCGCGGCGAACGCCTCCTCGCCGACGCGGGCGACATCACCCTCACCCCGGCGGCCCCGCCCACGGGCACCGACCTGGTCACACATCTCACGTACCGGGTGGTCCGCTAGGGACGTTCCTTTCCAGGTCGGCCCATACGACACGGTGGCCGTACGGTTCGGCGACGTGCGTGCCGCTCCTGACGGACAGTGCGGCCACCAGACCGAGGCCGCGACCTGACTCCCGCAGGGACCCGGCGTCCAGGGGGGCGAAGCGCGGCTCTCGCTCCGCCGTCCCGGGGTCGACCACTTCGAGGCGTACGAACCCGTCCCCGACCTCGAGCAGCACCGTGACCCAGTCACGCTCGGGCCCCGGCGGCACATGCCTGACCGCGTTGGTGACCAGCTCTGAGACGACCGTCAGCGCATCGTCCCTAAGCAGTGGATCGACATCGTCCAGCCAGCGCCGAATCGTCTGCCGGCTTTCTCCGGGGGCTCGGTCACCGCGCGTCAGCGTCATGCCTTTCCAGCTGGAGACGGTCTGGAGAAGTGACATGAATTCCCTCCAAAGCGAATCCTGACGTTTCTTGCGACAAAAGCGCTGTCGCCCGGGATCCAGCATGAAGGGGCGCGCGATGGCATAGCGCTCACACCTCGCGAAACCTGGCCGACAAGGAATGACGCCTGGCATGTATTGATTGTCGGAAGGGCGTCGCAGTAGCCTTCCGGAAGGCAATCCACCTGCTCTTGACCTGCGGAGACGCCATGACTCCCGATGTCAGCGATCATTTGTCACCCAGGGCGCGTTTCGCTCGTGACCTCGCAGAACGACGTAAAGCGGCTCGAATGACACAATCCGCACTTGCTCTACGCATTCTCTGTCACGAATCACTCGTCAGTCATGTCGAAAAAGGCCGACGGGTCCCCACGCTGGTATTCGCTCGCGAAGTGGACAGGGCGTTCGGCACCGACGGCCATTTCACCGGCCTCCACGAGCGCATCTCTCAGTCACCCGCTCTGGGCTGGTTCGCACGGTGGGTCGAGGAGATCGAACCGCAAGCCGTCATCATGTACTCGTGGGATCCGCTCGTGATCCCCGGCATGCTCCAGACCGTGGACTACGCCCGTGCCGTCTTCGCGGGTACAGGCTCATCCGATCAGGTGGAAGAGCAGGTCCAGGCGCGGATCCGGCGCATCGGCGTCTTCGAGGCATCCAACCCGCCATCCCTTCTCGCAGTCATTGAGGAGGGAGTCCTCCATCGGCCCTTCGGCGGGGCCGGTGTCCTGGTCGGGCAACTGCGTTTTCTGCTGGAGCTCACCGAGCATCCCCAGATCACTGTTCAGATGCTTCCGCACACGGCTGGTTGCATAGCCGGCATGGTGAGCGCGTTCGCGCTGGCGCGGCTGCGCGACGGATCCGAGGTGGTTTCGGCGGACTCGCTTCTGTCCGGACAAGTGTCAGGCGACCACGACGCAGTCGCGCGTTTGAAGCAGAGGTATGACAGCATCAGAGCGCACGCACAGCCGAAGAATGTCACTCGACAGGCGATAGAGGGTGCGATAGCCAAATGGACCAGCTGAACCTTGATGATGCGCAATGGCGCAAGTCCAGCGCCAGCGCCGACACAGGGCAGTGTGTCGAGGTCGCGACCAACCTTCCGGGGATCATCGCCGTCCGTGACAGCAAGAACCCACAGGGCCCAGCGCTGATCTTCACTCCTGAGGAGTGGAAGGCGTTCTTGTATGGCGCCAATCGGGGCGAGTTCGCCATCTGAGGCAGACGTCTGTCGCTTCGGAGTCGGGTTCGTCCGAGGGGTGCGGGGACCGGTAGGTCCCCGCCGGGGGCCTTCCCCGACACAGCCTGAGCTCACCGCGCCCATCGGCGAAGCCCTTCATGGCCCACACGAGAACCGGATCCGTCCTATCGGGTGAAAGGGGGTGTTCAGCCCGAAGAACGGAGCCGAGAGTTTGACGCAGGACACCGAGGTGGACGACGCGGAGGTGATCAGACGTGCCCGCAGCGACCCCGCCGCCTTCTCGGCGTTGTACGACCGGCACGCCCCCGCGCTCCACAGATACGTCACCCGCCGCCTGGGCGATTCGCTGGCCGACGACATCGTGGCCGAGACGTTCCTGGACGCCTTCCGCCGCCTGGCCCGCTACGACACCACCCACCGCGACGCCCGCCCCTGGTTGTACGGCATCGCCGCCAACCTGATCGGCAAGCACCGCCGTACCGAGACCAGGGCCTACCGCGCCCTGGCCAGGACAGGCCTCGACGCGGTGGCCGAGAGCTACGCCGACCGGGTGGCGGCCCGCGTGTCGGCCGGGGCGGCGCACCGCGAGCTGGCGGGGGCGCTCGCGACGCTGTCGCCGCCGGACCGCGAGGTGCTGCTGATGATCGCCTGGGCCGACCTCAGTTACGAGGAGGTCGCCCGCGCGCTCGGCGTCCCGATCGGGACCGTGCGTTCGCGCCTGCACCGCGCCAGGAGAAAGACCCGGGCGGCCCTGGGTGGCATCGACCCGTCAGCCATCCACGACACCGCCCCCTCAACCACCTACGACGCCGCGCCGTCAGCCATCCACGACACCGACGAGGAGGAGCCCGGCCGTGGACGATGACCTCACGCTCCTGCGCGAGCTGCGCGCGGACGCCCCCGAGCCCGACGCCGCCCGCCTGCGCGCCGTGCGCGCCCGAGCCCTGGCCCCGGCGTCGCCGCCGGTCCTCGCCCCGGCCCCGGCCCGGAAGCGGCGCCGGTTCTGGGCGGTGCCGTCGCTGCTGGCCGCCGCGACAGCCGCCGCCGTCGTCGTCGTGGCGGTGAACGGTTCCCACACCCCGGCCCCCGCTCCGCCGGGCGCCGTGACCACCATGCCGGTACGGGCCGAGACGGTGCTGCGCCAAGCCGCCCTGGTGGCCGAGGGGCGCCGCAAGCACCACGAGCCGCGCCCCGACCAGTGGATGTACCGGAAGGATCTGGTCAAGCAGCCCTCCGAGGAGCGAGGCACGGTCGGGGAATCCTGGACCCGGTACGACGGCACCCGGTACGCGTACCGCCAGAACGGCGGCTCCATGGAATCCCTGGAGATCACCCCCGACCCGGGCGACGACGACCTGACACCCCGGCAGTACGCGGCCAAGTTCGCCGACCTGCCCACCGATCCCGCCGCGCTGCTGGACCACGTCAGGGGCGACCGGCACTGGTCGACCCTGCCGAAGGGGGCGGAGGCCGAGCAGCCGGACGCGCGGGCGTTCCGCGTGTTGTCGGTCTACCTCGACGCGGGGGTCCCCATGCCGCCGCAGGTCGAGGCCGCCATCTTCCGCGCGCTCGCGGAGCTCCCCGGGGTGCGGGTGGACCTCGGCGTACGGGACGCGGCGGGCCGGGCGGGGATCGGCATCGCCTACGAGCCCGCCGGTTCCGTCCCCGGGGGGTCGGTGCGGGACGCGCAGGGCCAGATCGTCTCGCGGTCGTACCTGGTGCTGGACGCCGCGACCTACCGCTTCCTCGGCAGGCGCGTGGACACCCTCCAGGACGAGGTCATCGGCGGTGAGGTGACGGCCCGCAAGGGCACGTTCTACGCGAGCGCCGACCTGGCGACGGGCGTAGTGGACGAACCAGGCCAGATCCCCTGACCGACCCCGGAGCGGCCCGCGAGCGGGCGGGCCGCTCGCAGGCCGCGCGACCGGAAGACCGTTCGAGCCGCAGGCCACGCTACGGACGCTCGCCCAGGCGGTCGACCCAGCCCGTCTCCTCGTACGTGGTCTGGATCAGCGGCTCGGACCGCCCGGGCGGGCGGAGCTCGTAGGCGAGCAACCGCGCCGTCGCGACGTCCACGACCAGGCGCGACTCGCCCGCGCCCTCACCGCTGCCCGGCGTGGTCAGCGCCAGGGCGACGCCGGTACGGCCCAGCGGGTCGGTGACCTCGCCCAGCGACCTGATCGCGGGCTGCTCCGCGAGCACCCGATACAGGGAGGAACGGGTTCCCGGGCTGATGGGACCGGAGAGCAGGTCCTGCGCCGTCGCCCACACATAGGAGGTGAACGTCGGCATGCCGGGCCACCAGTCGCCGGGCTCCTCCTCGTCGAACAGCCGCCGCAGCAGGCTCGCCAGCTTCTCCTTGTCGGCCGGGAGGGCCAGCAGCTGGCGGAGCGTGTAGCGGTGGCTGCCGATCAGGAAGCGGAGTTGCATGGCGTAGTCATTGCTCGACGGCTTTCCCCCGCTCAGGTCGGGGGAGCCGAGCCGCCTCCATCGAGCCTCGTCCTCGGGGGAGGCGAAGGTGACCTTCGGGTCCTGGCGGGTCACGGTCCGGCTGGGCGCACCCCGGCGGGCCGCGTACCAGGTGTCCTGGGTGTTCGTCAGCCTGGCCGAGAACGGCGGGTTCTTCGCCTGCGGGTGGCTCACCGGCTGGGTGGTGCGCGCGCGGACGTGCCAGTACCGGCCGGCGGCGGCGGGCCCGTGCCCGGCGGACTCGGCCGCGGCCAGCAACACGAAACGTGCGTCCAACGCCTGGCGCGCTCCTTCCGAGGACGCCGGCGTACCGGCCGGAAGGGCGCTCGGCGGCGCGCCCGCGGGTCCGATCCCGGCGCCGCCGAGGATCACGACGGCGGCCGCAGAGGCGAGCAGCGCCCCCGCGGCGGCTCGCGTCGCGGTGCGGATCCGCCTGGCCCGGCGCCCTCGTCGCACCAGCGCGGGCACCGGCGCGGGCGTGGGCTCTTCACGTTGGGCGAGAACACGCAGTGCCCGCGCCAGGAGTTCCTGGTCGTCCTTCATCGTGCTGCCTCCTGATCTTCGCGCAGAGCCGTACGCAGGCGCGCCATCGCTCTGGAGTGCTGGCTCTTGACGGCGCCGACCGAGCAACCGAGTACGGCCGCGACCGCCTTCTCCGTCAGGTCCTCGTAGTGCCGCAGCACCACCACCGCCCGCTGCCTGGGCGACAGGGCGAGCAGGGCGCGACGCAGGTCCTCGTGCGGCTCGTGGAGCTGCTGACGGGGATCGGTGTGCTCGGGCGGACTGGCGGTGGGCACCTCCCGCCGTCGCCGCCGCCACCGGCTGACGTTGCCGTTGGCCAGCATGCGCCGCAGGTAGGCGTGCGGGTCGGCGGACCGCACGCGCCGCCAATGGACGTACAGCCGCACCAGGCAGTCCTGCAGCAGTTCCTCGCCCCGGTGCCGGTCGCCGGCGAGCAGGATGGCGACGGCCATGTGCCTGTCCCAGGCCGCCGCCACGAAGGCGGCGTAGGAGGCGTCGTCGGATTCACTCACACGGCCTCAACGCGGAAGTGGGCCGGGAAGGTTTACCCCGGAACACGAAAAGGGCGCGCCCCCCGGAATGGGAGGGCGCGCCCGTCAGGGTCGGCGCAGGGTTACCAGTCGCCGCCGCCGAAGTCGCCACCGCCGAAGTCTCCGCCGCCGCCGCCGAAGTCGCCCCAGCCGCCGCCACCGCCGCCGAAGTCCCCTCCGCCGCCGAAGTCGCCGCCGCTGAGGTCGCCCCCGCCGCCGCCGTCCTGGTAGCCCTCGGCGTAACCGGCGCCGTAGCCGCCGCCGCCCCAGCCGCCGTGGAACATGCTGCCCATCATCGTGCCGATGAACATGCCGGTCATGATGTCGCCGAAGCCGCCGTAGTAGCCGTAGGCGTACGGCTGGTAGGCCGGGCCCGCGTCGTAGTAGGGGCGACGGTGACCGTCGACCATGACCTCGCGCATCTGCGGGTCGAAGCCGCGCTCGACGGCCTCGGCGTCCATCGCGCAGGCCGGCACGTCGCGCACCGCGCCGCCGGGCGGGGCCCAGCGCACGTCACGGGCCGACGGGCCGTGCTGCGGGTTGAAGAAGCAGGGGGCGCGCCGCTCGGGGATCGGCCGGTTGTTGACCTTGGCCTTCACCACGGCCAGCGCGTAACGGCCGTCCTCAAGGGTCTGGGTGACCTCGCGGACCTGGTCGGCCCGCTGGACCGCGTTGAGCTGCGTCTTGGCCTTCTCGTAGGAGTCGAGCGCCTGCTGCCACTCGGTGATGTGGCCGCCGCCCTGGCCGGCGAGGGTGACGTCGGTGTCGAGCTCGGTGATCTCCTCGCCCAGCTTGGTGACGTCCTCCTCCACGGTCTGCTTGACCGCGGCGAGGTCCTTGGCCTCCTGGATGGCGCGCTTCTTCTTCTTGTTCTTGGAGTACAGGAAGTAGCCGCCACCGCCGACCACCAGCAGGCCGAGCAGGGCCACCAGCGCGAACTGGCCCCCGGCGCCGGGGTTGGCCTGGCTGCTGGTGCTCAGGGCGCCGCTGCGGTCGTTCTTGCCCGCCGCGTCGACCCGGTTCGTGAAGTCCTTCACGCCCGCGACGATGTCGCCCGAGTTGGCGTTCACCGAGAGCTTGACCAGCTGGCCGGCGAGGTTGTTCCGCAGGGCGTTGGACCCGGCGAACATCGTCTCGCCGTCGAACACCACCACCGTCACCTTGGGACGCCCGGCTTCCACCAGCGCCTTGCCCAGCGACGACAGGTACGGCCCGACGGTGGAGTTGTCAAAGGTGCCGTCGGGCAGCGCGACAGCGTAGATCTTGCTGTCGGCGTCCTTCAGGGCGTCGTTGATGTCACTCTGCTGGCTGGAGCTCAAGGGGGAGCCCGACACCACGTAGAGCGGGGCCTTCTTCCAGTTTTGCACCACAGTCTGTGCGTCAGGTGGCGCCGCCGCGTTGGCGGCAGGGGACAGCGCAAGAACGACGAACAGCCCGGCGATCAGAGCCGCGATCGCGGCCCCTGCTCGGCGCAGCGAATGGGTCATTGGCAGCAAGCCTCCTTCGCCCATGAGGACGAACGGGCGGTCGGCAAAGTTCCTCACTGGGCACGTTACCTGCCCGCGACGGCGCGGAAGCACGGGGGAGCGGGCTCAGGCGTCCTTGATCTCGCAGATCGTGGCGCCCGAGGTGACGGTCTGGCCGACGGCGGCCGACAGGCCCGTGACCGTGCCCGACTTGTGGGCGGTCAGCGGCTGCTCCATCTTCATGGCCTCCAGCACCACGACCGTGTCGCCCTCGCCGACCACGTCGCCGTCGTTCGCCACGACCTTGACGATCGTGCCCTGCATCGGGCTGACCAGCGCGTCGCCGCCCGCGGAGGCGTGCTTCCGCGCGCCGCCGGCGCGACGCGGCGCCTTGCCCGCGGCGGGCGCGGGGCCCGCCATGCCGAGCCCGGCCGGGAGCACCACCTCAAGGCGCTTGCCGCCGACCTCGACCGTCACCGTCTCGCGCACCGCCGGGGCGGACGGAGCCGTGGCGACCTCGCCCGCGTACGGCTCGACCGGGTTGTCCCACTCGGTCTCGATCCACCGCGTGTGCACGGCGAACGGCTCGGACGTGAACGCCGGATCGGTCACGACCGCCCGGTGGAAGGGCAGCACGGTCGGCATGCCGTCGATCTCGAACTCGGCCAGCGCCCGCCGGGCCCGGTCGAGGGCCTCGCGGCGGGTGCGGCCGGTCACGATCAGCTTGGCCACCAGCGAGTCGAACGTCTGCGGCACCGTCATCCCGGCCTCGTAGCCCGAGTCGAGGCGCACGCCGGGCCCGGACGGAGTGCGCATGGCGGTCAGCATGCCGGGGGCGGGCAGGAAGTTGCGCCCGGCGTCCTCGGCGTTGATGCGGAACTCGATCGAGTGGCCGCGCAGGGCCGGGTCGTCGTAGCCCAGGAGCTCGCCGTCGGCGATCCTGAACATCTCGCGCACCAGGTCGACGCCCGCGACCTCCTCGCTCACCGGGTGCTCGACCTGGAGGCGGGTGTTGACCTCCAGGAAGGAGATCGTGCCGTCCTGGCCGACGAGGAACTCGCAGGTGCCGGCGCCGACGTAGCCCGCCTCCTTCAGGATGGCCTTGGAGCTGGTGTAGAGGAGGTCGATCTGCTCCGGCGACAGGAACGGCGCGGGGGCCTCCTCGACCAGCTTCTGGTGGCGGCGCTGGAGCGAGCAGTCGCGGGTGCTGACCACGACCACGTTGCCCTCGCGGTCGGCCAGGCACTGGGTCTCGACGTGCCGGGGACGGTCGAGGTAGCGCTCGACGAAGCACTCGCCCCGGCCGAAGGCGGCCACCGCCTCGCGGACGGCGGACTCGTACAGCTCGGCGACCTCCTCCAGCCTGCGCGCGACCTTGATGCCGCGCCCGCCGCCGCCGTACGCGGCCTTGATCGCGATCGGCAGGCCGTGCTGCTCGGCGAACGCCACGACCTCCGGCGCGCCGGAGACCGGGTCCTTGGTGCCGGCCACCAGCGGCGCGCCGACCTTCTGCGCGATGTGCCTGGCCTGCACCTTGTCGCCCAGCGCGGCGATGGCGGCCGGGGGCGGGCCGATCCAGATCAGGCCGGCGTCGATGACGGCCTGGGCGAAGGCGGCGTTCTCGGCCAGGAAGCCGTAGCCGGGATGCACGGCGTCGGCGCCGGAGCGCGCGGCGACGTCGAGCAGCTTGGCGATGTCGAGGTAGGTCTCGGCGGGGGACTGCCCGCCCAGCGCGTACGCCTCGTCGGCCGCCCTGACGTGCAGGGCGTCGATGTCTTGGTCGGCGTAGACGGCCACGCTGCCGATCCCCGCGTCCGTGCACGCGCGGGCCACCCGTACGGCGATCTCGCCGCGATTGGCGATCAGAACCTTCCGCACCGACCTTCGTCCCTTCCTCGTGAGTGCTCAGCGGCCGAGGTACGCGCCGCCGTTGAGATGCAGCACCTGCCCCGTCATGTGCCCGGCTCCCGCGGATGCCAGAAAGAGAACGGTATCGGCCACGTCAGAGGGGGTGCCAGGGCGCCCGTTGCGCGTTTTCTGCACGCGGGCCTTGACGCTCTCCTCCGTGAGCCTGCCGCGGAAGAACTCGGTCTCCATCACCAGCCCGGGAGCCACCACGTTGGCGGTGACGCCCCGGGGGCCCAGCTCGGCGGCCAGGTCGGCGGTCCAGGACTCGACGGCGGCCTTCGCGGCCCCGTACGAGCCGGACCCGGTGCCGCGCGCGGCGATCGAGCCGATGGAGATGATCCGGCCGCCCTCGCCCATGCGCGGCGTGAGCGCGGTCGTGACCAGGACGGCGGACAGCAGGTTGGCGTTGAGGTTGGCCCACCACGCCTCGGCGACGTCCGCCAGGTCGCCGGACTGCCCGCGTTCCAGGTTGGTGTTGCCCCCGGCGTTGTTGACCAGGACGTCGACGTGCGCGGGCAGGCTGTCGAGCGCGCCCTGCACGGCGGCGGGGCTCGCGGCGTCGAACGGCACGTACGCCGCCCCCAGCCGCCCGGCCGCCGCCTTCAGCACCTGCTCGCGCCGGCCGGTGATCGTGACCTGGTCGCCGAGGGAGACGAACGCCTCGGCGACGGCATAGCCGATCCCGGTGCCGCCACCCGTCACCACGACCTCGCGCATGAATGGATCACTCCTTTGATCCGAATAATCCTCTGGACGACCATAGCCGCTCGGCATAACGGGGGCGATGGGCGGTGGCCCGCTTTAAGGTGAGGGCGCTTTCACCAGTCCCAGGAGGTATGCATGAGCCAGAGTATGCTCGGCGGCAACCCCATTGAAATGCAGCAGATGGCGAGCCAGTTCACCCAGCAGGCCGAGGCGCTCCAGACCGTGTCGGCGGCGCTCGACCGCGAGGCGGCCAAGGTGGGCACCGCGTGGACGGGCGACGGGGCCAAACGGTTCGGCGAGGCCTGGAACCAGTACCGCACGGCCTTCACGCGCATGACCGAGGAGCTGCGGGAGGCTTCGCGGGTGATCAACACGTACCGGCAGAACATCGAGTCCGCCACGCAATGAGCACGGACGGGGGCCCTGGCCGGGCGCCGGGGCTTCTTCCGTCCTGAGGGGAGCGTTCCTCCCGGATCGGGCAGGCTACGCTCTCTCTTCATGATTGGTCGCGCCTTGGCGGCGAGCGTGCTCGCCCTGCAGTTCGCGGCGGCGCCGGCGCAGGCCGCGCCCGAGCGGTGCACGCCCAAGAAGGCCACCATGGCGATCGCCGAGAGCTGGGCGCAGCGGCGGCTCAACGTGCAGCGGGTGTGGCCGCTGACCACGGGCCGGGGCGTCACGGTCGCCGTCATCGACAGCGGCGTGGACGAGACGCACCCGCAGATCCGCCTGAGCGGCAAGGCCGACCTCACCAACACGGGCTTTCGCGACTGCGTCGGCCACGGCACGGCGGTCGCCGGGATCATCGCCGGCCAGCCGCGCAAGGACGTGCCCTTCCACGGCGTCGCCCCCGGGGTCAGGCTGCTGTCGATCAAGCAGGTCAACGGCGACAGAGGCGACGTGGGCCTGCTGGCCAAGGCCATCAAGACGGCCGTGGACGAGCGCGCCACCGTCATCAACCTCTCGATCGACGCCCCCGACACGGCCGACCTGAGGGCGGCCGTCGCCTACGCGCTGGAGCGGGACGTGGTGATCGTCGCCGCCGCCGGCAACCTGACCAAGGAGGACGGCACGTCGGCCCCCTCCTATCCCGCCGCCTACGACGGGGTGCTGTCGGTGGGCTCGGCGACCCCGGACGGCGGGCGTTCGACGTTCTCCAACCCCAACGCGGTCGCCGTGCTCGGCCCGGGGGAGGGGATCAGCTCGACCTGGCCGCTCAAGGGCTACCAGTCCGCCCTGAAGGGCACCAGCTACGCCGCTCCCTACGTGGCGGGCGTGGTCGCGCTCGTCCGGTCCCGCCATCCCGGGCTGACGCAGCTCCAGGTGCGCAGGCGCATCACGATGACCGCCGACGGCGCGTCGGGGACGGGCACCGGCGCCGGCATGGTGAACCCGCTGCTCGCGGTGACGGCGGTCCTGCCGTCGGAGCAGGTGGCCGTGGCGCCGCCGGTGCCGCCGCCGCTGCCCGCGACCGTGGTGCGCAAGGCCGTGCCGCCGGACCAGCGGTCGATGGAGGTCGCGACGGTGGTCGCGGTGGGCGGATTGTCGCTGGCCGGGCTCGTGATGGCGGCCTGGGTGGTCGTGCCCATGGGACGCAGGCGGCGCTGGCGGCCCGGCTCGCCGCCGGATCTTGGGCGAATTGACGGTTAACTGTAAGAACGAGCGACCGAAACTGCTGATGCTTATGGGGCTTATTTGGTTAAATGTCTCTCGATCATGACAGACTCCTGAAAGGACGGTCATGGTGGAGAAGGACTCCCCCCAGGCGCCTGTACCGGAGCGCTTCGGCGACCACGACATTGTGAGCCAGTTGGGGCAGGGCCCGCGTGGCGCCGTTCATCTGGGCAAGGAGTCCGAGGACGCCGATCCGGTCGCGATCAAGACGCTGACCGTCGACCCGGCGACCGACCCGGACTTCGTGACCCGGCTCAAGGACGTCGCCCGCGTGTCCAGCTCGTACGTGGCCCGCACGCTCGACGCCGGCGTCCAGGACGGCCAGCTCTACGTCGTACGTGAGCACGTCGAAGGACGTTCGCTGGCCGAGACCGTCGCCGAGGACGGCCCGCTGACCGGTGACGCGCTCGAACGCGTGGCGGTCGGCATGCTCACCGCGCTCACCGCGGTGCACCTGGCCGGGTTCGCGCACCGCGGGCTCACCCCGAACAACGTGATCCTCACCGGCGAGGGTCTGCGCGTCACCGACATCGAGATCGGCGACCCGGCCGGCGAGATCGGCTACCGCGCCCCCGAACAGCTCAACGGCCTCCAGTACGGGCCCTACGCCGACGTCTTCGCCTGGGCGGCGACCGTGGTGTTCGCGGCCACCGGCTCCGCGCCGTTCGGCCAGGACGCGCACGCCGTCCTCACGGACGAGCCCGTGGTGGACGGGCTGCCGGACCCGCTGCGGCAGACCGTGCTCGCGGCGCTGTCCAAGGACGTGTCCGGACGGCCCACGACGTACACGGCGCTGCTGCGGCTGCTGGGGGACGACAAGGCCCCCATGCCGGCCGCGCCGATCGACGGCGTGCCCGTCCAGCTGCCGTCCGACCCGGCGGCCCTGGTCACCCTGATCGACGGCCAGTACCCGATGCCGGGTCAGCCTCCGGTGCCGGGGCAGCCGCCCGTGCCGGGCCGGCCTCCGGTGCTGCCCCTGGCCATCGAGGGCGCACCGGCCCCGTACGGCCCGGTGCCCCCGCAGCCCGCACCCCCGGGATTCCTGCCGGAAGGCGCGATCCCGCCGGGCGCGTTCCCGCACGACCCGATGCAGCAGGGCCCGATCCCGCCCGGCGCACTGCCTCCCGTCCCGATGGGGCAGGACCCGATGCAGGCCGGTCCGATGCAGCCCGGTCCGATGCAGCACCTTCCCGCGCACGAGGAGCCGGTGCAGGGGGTGCCGGTGCAGTACCCGCCGGTGCCCGTGCAGGCCGCGTGGGGACCGCCGCCCGGACCGCAGAACCCGCCCGTGGAGCCGGGCCGGCCCGTCGCGGCGGGCGCGGCCGGCGCCGCCCCGGCACGCAAGCCGTTCCCGATCGGCCTGGCGGCCGGCGTGATGGCGGTCGTGCTGCTGTCGGCCCTCGGCCTGTGGGGCGCGAGCCGCTACTCCTCCAACGTCACCTTCGAGCCCGCCGCCGCGGCGGCCTCCGCCTCGCCCAGCTCGGGCGCGGCAGCCGCCCAGCAGGCCATGACCGCCGCGCCCACGCAGCCCCAGCCCGAGGTCACCGCCCCCTGGGCGACCACGCCGTCCCCGGACGACGACGGCGTGGGCCCGCTGGTGCTGCCGGACGACGACGACTCCACGAACACCCGCCAGGTGCCGGTGCTGACCTCGGTGCCGACGCCGACGGTGACCCAGCAGATGGTGGTCCCGACGTACCAGCAGCCGACGGCCCAGCCGACCGCGCAGGCGAAGAAGACCGACAAGGAGCCCGAGCCGACGGCCACGGTCACCAGGACGGTCACGCCGACCCCGTCCGAGACGCCCACCCAGAAGCCGACGGAGAAGCCCACCGAGGAGCCGACCCAGAAGCCGACGGAGAAGCCCACGGAGAAGCCGACGCAGAAGCCGACGGAGACGCCCACCCCGACGCCCACGCCGACCTCGACTCCGACCCCGACCCCGACGCCGACGCCGACGCAGAAGCCGACCGAGACGCAGAAGCCGACCGAGAAGCCCACCCAGGCTCCTGAGCCCACCACCCAGAAGCCCACCCAGGCGCCGGAGCCCACCAAGACCTCCGAGCCCCCGGCCAAGCCGAACCCCTACACGGCGACGCAGGTGTGCGGGTCCGGTTTCGTGGTCCAGCGGTCGAGCCCGTTCAGCGGCGGCACGACGTACCAGCTCTACAACAGCAGCACGGGCCAGAACTGCGTGGTCACCCTCAAGTCCGGCGCCGACGTCGGCAAGGCGAGCCCCGTCAGCGCGACCCTGGAGGTTCAGGGCGGCCCGAGCAGCACCGACAGCGGCAACTACGAGTACTACGCGGGCCCGGTCAAGCTTCCGGCCAAGGGCAAGTGCGTGCGGTACTCGGGCAGCGCGGGCTCCGTCAGGGGCGGCGCCGACTGGGCCAACTGCGGCTAGGGCTCAGTATCCGCGGTAGCCGGATCCGGTCTTCGTCCCGACGACCCCCGGCACCGCGGACACACTGCCGTAGCGATCGATCGAGTAGCGCACGCCGGCGATGATGTTGTCCACCGGGTTGTAGATGTTCCGGTGGCCGTCCATGGCGTGGGCGTTGAAGGTCGGGTCGATCGTCTGCATGAGCCCCTTGGAGGGGTGCCCGGCCGCGGCGTTGGAGTCCCACAGGTTGATCGCGTGCGGGTTCCCGCCGGACTCGTGCTGGATGATCATCCAGATGTCGTTGACGTTCATCTTGTCGGCCGGGTAGCCGTTCGCCTTGAGGATGGCGACGGCCTCCTCGATCCACTCCTTCACCTTGCCCGAGGGCGCCGGCCCGCCGCCCGCGGCGGGCGGCGGCCCGCTGGAGCCGTAGCCGCCGATGATGGGGCTGCCGCCGCTGCCCGAATAGGGCGAGGTGTAGCTCTGGGTACGCCGCCAGTCCAGCCGGTGATCGGCGTCCGGCACGAACCTGTGCTCGCCCTCCTGCTCGCCCGCCGCCTTGATCTTGGCGAAGGTCATCTTGCGCTCGGCCAGCGCACTGTCGATGGCCTTCTTGGCGTCGGAGACGGCGGTCCTGGCGTCCTTGACCGGCTGCCCGGCGTTCTCGGTCTCCTCGCGCACCAGGCGGCCGATCTCGGCGTTCAGGTCCTCCGGCTTGGCGTCGGGGTTGGCGTCCTTGTAGGTCTGCACGCGGGTGAGCAGGCGGTCGCAGATGCCGTCCACCTGGCGCTGTGAGCTCTCCAGCGCGTCGGCGGCGGCGTCGAGCGCGTCCGCGCAGGCGTCGAACGCGTCGTGCAGGCCCTGGCCGGCCCTGCCGTAGTCCCACATGTAACGGACGAACGCGTCCGCCGAGGCGCCCTCCCAGGCCAGGTCCACGGTGGTGACGGCGCTGCCGAGCTCGCCCGCTCCGGCGAGCACCTCGCCCGCGGCCGTACGCCAGCGCGCGGCGATGCCCCGGATCGAGCTCGGGTTGCCGGTCACCTGCTCGGCCAGCGCGGCCAGAGCGGGACCGCCGGGCAGGCTGTTGATCGCCTCCGGTGCGCTCATGACGGGTCGTTCGCCTTCCGCACGTTGCTCTCCACCAGGTCCAGGGCCCGCTCGACGCTCTGGACGAGGCTCTTGGCCTTGCCGCACTCGCTGTCGGCGACGCCCTCCACCCGGCCCACGGCGGTCGCGAGGGCCGAGGAGTCGGCCAGCTTGCCGAAGATCGAGGAGTCGACGGCCGTGGCGGGGAAGCCGTCGGCCAGGTCGCCGAACTTGTTCGCCACGGCATGGGCCGCGATGCGGCAGTCGTCCAGGGCCTCGAAGTGGATGTCCAGTCCTGCCATCACTCCTCCTCCGGGGGCGGCCAGAACGCCGTCTGCGCCAGCCGCGAGCCGAACCTTCTGTCCACCACGAAGCCGCGTCCCGGAGGCTGCGGCTGGGCGCGTACGTTGCCGAACAGGAAGCCCTCGTCCCTGCTGCCGGACAGGATCACCGCGGGGCTGGCCATGTCCTTGATGCGCTGGATCACCGGGTCGAACATGGCCCGGCCCAGGCCGCCCATGGCCCGCGACATGATCAGGTGCAGTCCGATGTCCCGGGCCTGCGGCAGCAGCTCGACCAGCGGCAGCAGCGGGTTGTTGGACGTGGCCACCAGGTCGTAGTCGTCGACCACGATGTACAGGTCGGAACCCTTCCACCAGTCGCGGGCGCGCAGCTGCTCGGGCGTGAGGTTCGCCGGCGGCAGGCGCTTGAGCAGGGCGTTGCGGGCGTCGTTGACCAGTTCGAGCGCGGCGGCGCTGGAGGCGGCGTAGCCGATGCGGTTCTCGCTGACCGCCGTGTCCAGCAGCGACCGGCGGTAGTCGATCACGATCATCATGGCCTCGCGCGGCGTGTGCCGGGCGACGACGTTCTCGGCGATCACCTTGAGCATGTTGGACTTGCCGCTCTCGGTGTCGCCGACCACGATGAAGTGCGGGTCGGCGTCGAAGTCGATCAGCACGGGCGCGAGCGCGGCCTCGTCCACGCCGATCGCGATCCGCTCCTTGCCGGTCTCCTCCACACCCGGCAGCGACGCGGCGGGCAGCACCGACGGCAGCAGCCTGACCTGCTTGGCGGGCGGCCCCTGCCAGGAGTCGCCGATCGCCTGCACCAGGCCCTGGAGCCCGGTGGCCAGGTCGTCGGAGTCCTGCACGCCGTCGATCCTGGGCAGGGCGCCGAGGAAGTGCAGACCGTCCTTGGTCAGGCCGCGTCCGGGCACGCCTTCCGGCACGGCCAGGGACTTCTTCCTGTTGATCTCGGACTCGTAGGCGTCGCCGAGCTTGAGCTCCACCCGCGTGCCGAACAGGTCACGGATGCCCGGCCGGAACTCCGACCACTTGCCGGTCGCCGCCACCACGTGGATGCCGTAGCCGAGGCCGCGCGCCGCCAGGTCGGTGATGACCGGTTCCAGGGTCTCGAAGTCCTGCCGGATCGTCAGCCAGCCGTCCACGACGAGGAAGATGTCGCCCCAGCCGTCGCCCTGGAGGGAGCCGTCGGCCACCCGCTTGCGGTAGGTGCCCATGGAGTCGACGCCGTTCTCGGTGAACTCGCGTTCCCGGTCGCGCAGGATCGAGGCGATCTCGGCGACCGTGCGGCGCACCCGGTCGGCGTCGAGCCTGGAGGCCACGCCGCCGACGTGCGGCAGCCCCTCCAGTGAGGACAGCGCGCCACCGCCGAAGTCCAGGCAGTAGAACTGCACCTCGGCGGGCGTGTGCGTGAGCGCCATGCTGGTGATCAGCGTGCGCAGGATCGTGCTCTTGCCGCTCTGCGGGCCGCCGGCCACGCCCACGTGCCCGGCCGCGCCGGACAGGTCCAGCCAGTACGGGTCCCGCCGCTGCTCGAACGGCCGGTCGATGAGCCCCACGACGGCCTGCAGCCGGCCGCGTCCCGGCCAGCCGGCGGTGGACAGCCCCAGCTCGGGCGTGACCGACAGCGGCGGCAGCAGGTGCGCCAGCGTGGGCGGCTCGGCCAGCGGCGGCAGCCAGATGCGGTGTGCGGCCGGCCCCTGGCCCACCAGGCGGCCGACGACGATGTCCAGGAGGCTCTGCTGCGCCTTGTTGCTCTCCTCCTGCGCCGCGGGGTCCTCGGGCTGCTCGTCGACCATCGGGACGGGCACGAAGTCGGGGCCGTACTCGACGATCTCCCTGACCGTCACCGAGCCGTCGTGGGTGGCGACGTGCCGCAGGTCGACATGGTGGGGGCCCGACACGTACGCGGCCTTGAAGCGGGTCATGCCGGTGGTGTCGAACTTCAGGTACCCGTTGCCCGGCGCGGACGGCAGCTCGTACGCGTCGGCCACGCCCAGCACGACCCGGCTCTCCATGGCCGAGAACGTCCGCAGGCCGATCCGGTACGAAAGGTGCGTGTCGAGGCCGCGCAGCCGTCCCTCCTCCAGCCGCTGCGAGGCCAGCAGCAGGTGCACGCCGAGCGAACGCCCGAGCCGGCCGATCATCACGAACAGGTCGATGAACTCGGGCTTGGCCGTCAGCAGCTCGCTGAACTCGTCCAGGATGACGAACAGCGTGGGCAGCGGGCGCAGGTTGGCGCCCTGCTCGCGGGCCTTCTCGTAGTCGCGCAGGGAGGCGTAGTTGCCGGCCGCGCGCAGCAGCTCCTGGCGGCGCACCATCTCGCCGTGCAGGGCGTCGTGCATGCGGTCCACGAGCGGCAGCTCGTCCTCCAGGTTCGTGATGACCGCGGAGACGTGCGAGAGGCCGTCCAGGCCGAGGAAGGTCGCGCCGCCCTTGAAGTCGACGAGCACGAAGTTGAGGATCTCCGAGGAGTGCGTGACCGCGAGCCCGAGCACCAGCGTGCGCAGCAGCTCGCTCTTGCCCGAGCCGGTCGCGCCGATGACCAGGCCGTGCGGGCCCATGCCGCCCTGCGCCGACTCCTTGATGTCCAGCTCGACCAGCCGGCCGTCGGCGCCGAGCCCGATCGGCACCCGCAGCCGGTTGCGGCCCGCGCGCGGCCGCCAGGTCACCGACGGCTCCAGCCGGGTCGGGTCGCCGACGCCGAGCAGCTCGGTCAGGGTCGTGTTGACCGCCAGCACGTCCTGGGCGTCGCCGCCCTTGGCCGAGGACGCGCGCAGCGGCGCGAGCTGGCGGGCCAGCCCCTCGGCGCGCAGGTAGTCCAGCGAGTCGGGGTCGCCGAGCCGGTTGGTGTTCTCGCGGCCCGCGTGGTCCAGCTTGACCATGTGGAAGCCGGCGGCGTCGATGCGCAGCCGCAGCGTGCTGCGTTCCTCGACGGTGCCGGCCGAGTTCGTCAGGTCGATCACGGTCACGCCGTCGATGGCGTCCGCGCCGAGCTGCGAGTCCTGCGGCACGTGGCCGCCGTCCAGGATGAGCACGTGGTACGGCAGCGCGTCCGGCGAGGCGCCCGGCTTGAACCGGGCCCGTTCCTTCAGCTCGCCGCCCACCAGGCGGTCGAGCTGGGCCAGGTTCTCGGCCATGAGCCTGACCTGGCCGGCGCCGTCGGTCTCCTCGGGGTGCAGCGCGTGCGGCAGCCACTTGACCCATTCCCAGTGGCTCATCCACTCCTTGCTCGCGCACACCATGATCCGCATGTCGTCGGGGGAGTGGAAGACGGCCATCTGCGCGATCATGGCCCGGACCAGGTCGCGGACCAGGGCGGGGTCGCCGTCCAGCTTGATGCGGGCGAAGGAGTGCAGCGCGACGGCGACCGGGAGGCGTTCGACGGTCGAGTGGGTGCGGATGAAGCGGCGCAGCGCGCCGGCCGACAGGGCGTCCAGGTCCTCGACCGGCTTGGAGTCCGGGGGGATGAGCTGGACGGCCAGCTTCTGGATGCCGGTGCCGAGCCGTACCGTGCTGAAGTCCTCGTCGCGGGGGCGGCGCTCCCACAGGCGCGGGCCCATCGCGGTCCACCAGAGCGTGTCGGGGGACGGGCCGCTCCACTCCAGGGCCTCGCGCTGCTGGATGGCGGCCTTGCGCACCTTCTTGCGGATCTGCGCCAGGTAGCGGAAGTAGTCGCGCCGGGCGCCGTTGAGCCGCTGTTTGCGCTCGCCCGCCTGGCGGCCCATCTGACCGACCGTCATGCCGACCATGGAGAACGCGAACAGGCCGCTGGCCACGTACATGATGGGGTTGGCGTTGGTGCCGCCGGCGGTGAACATCAGACCCATCGCCGCCGCGCCCGCCACCATCGGCAGGTACGTCAGCACCGCCATCATGCCTTGTGACTGGACCTCGGGGATCTCCGGTGGAGACTCCAGCAGGATCTCCCCGCGCGGAGCCTTCGGGCTGGGGCGGCGCTCCGGGCGCCGTACTACGACGATGCTCACCCTAGTGACAGGCCCTTCTGGTGCTCGGAAGAACCTTCTTACCAGATGTGCCTTACGTCCGAGTTGAGGTCTGAGTTAACACTGTCTCGCTATGTTGTGTTTGTGACATCGTTGGCCGAGATCCCGCCTCCACAGCAGGGCGCGTTGCACCAGGTGCCCGCTCCGCTCCCGCCGCTGTGCCACGTGACAGTTGTAGGGCCGCGCAGGAAGGCCGACCTGGCGCTGCCCGCCGACATCCCGCTGCCGCACGTGCTTCCCGGGCTGCTCAGGGCGATGGGCGAGCTGGGCGGCGACATCGCGACCGCGCCCGGCTGGACGCTCCAGCGCCTCGGCGGTCCCCCCTTCGACCTGGGCCAGAGCCTCGGCGCGCTGGGCGTGCTGGACGGCGAGATCCTCTACCTGCGCCCGCGCGCGGTCGCACTGCCGCCGGCCAGGTTCGACGACGTGGCCGACGTGGTCGCCACCGGCGTGCGCGAGGGCAAGGGCAAGTGGTCGGCCGACCTGACCCGCGGGATGGGCGGCGGCGCGGCCTGCGGGCTGCTCGTCGCCGGCGCGGTGGCGCTGGCGTTCGGCGGGCTCACCCCCATGGTGACCGCGATCGTGGCCGGGGCGCTCGCGCTGCTGATCATCGGCGTGGGGATGGCGATCTCGCGGGCGGTCGGCGACTCGGGCTCGGGCGCGCTGATCGGGTACGCCGCGCTGCCGTACGCGTTCCTGGCCGGGCTGCTCGCCCCCGCCGCCGGCGGCGGATTGGCCACGGTCGGCGCGCCGCAGCTCCTCGGGGCGCTGGCCTGCACCGCGCTGGTGGCCACGCTCGGCGGCACCGCGATCGCCGACGGCGTGCCGGGCTTCCTCGGCACGGCCATCGCCTCGATGGCCGGCGCGATCTGCGCGGCCGTGATCATGGTGACCGGGGCGTCGCCCGCAGGTGTGGCGGCCGTCGGCGCGGCCGTCGTGATGGCGTTCAGCCCGCTGGTGCCCGTGCTGTCGTTCCGGCTGGCCCGCGTGCCGCTGCCGTCCATGCCCACCAACGCCGAGGAACTGCGCGGCGACAACCAGCGGCTCGACAGCGCCTCGGTGCTGGAGCGCACGGGCGCGGCGCGGCGGTACGCGACCGGCATGATCGTGGGCGTCGCGCTGGTCGGGGCCGGGGCGCACGCGCTGTTCGTCGCGGACGGCCGGTGGGTCTCGGTGGCCATGTCCCTGGTGCTGGCGTTCACGCAGATCATGCGGGCCCGGGTGTTCCAGGGCGTCGGGCAGCGGTTGTGGCTGCTGCTGGTCGGGCTGACCGCGCTCGGCGCGGTGGCCGTGTCCGTCGGGATCGGCATGGGCGGCGTGGCCTCCGTGGCCGTGGTGCTCGGGCTGCTGTGGGCCGCCATGGTGGTCGTCGGCATGGGCGTGTGGCTGCCCGGCGGCGGGCCCTCGCCGTTCTGGGGGAGGGCCGCCGACATCACGGAGTGGGCGCTGATCGTCGCGCTGGTGCCGCTGGCGCTCGGGGTGCTGGAGGTCTACGCCTGGATACGCGGCCTGGCCGGTTAGCCGTACCGGCCTGGGAGGGGGGCCGGGGCTCAGTCGTCCGACAGGACGCGGCGGCGGATGGCCTCCAGGGCGTCGAAGCGGTCGTTCAGCTCCCGTGAGAGGCCGTCCTGGAGGTCCTGGAACTGCCGGGTGACCGCCTCGGCCGACAGGCCGCCGAACGACGCGGGTGGGATCACGTCCCTGAGCCTGCGTGACTGGTCGTCCTGGGCGGCTCGGACGGCCTGGACGATCTCCTCGGTCAGTTCGTCCAGCTCCAGGCGGCTCGCCCTGGGCGCCAGCCTCAGGTCCTCCAGGCGGCCGTCGGCGTCCACGCGCGCGGTGACCGCGCCGCTGCGGCTCTCGCCCTGGCCGGTGACCAGGCTGAGCTCGTCCAGCATGCCGGCCAGGTTGCGGACCGAGCGTTCGCTCTCGCTGATCACGCGGTCGAGGTCGTCGGGGTTGAAGTCGATGGGGTCCATGGCCTGCACGCCACCGCCCGTAGGTTAACGAAAGGGGAGCGGTGGTTTTCCGTCCCCTGAAGTGATCACGAAAACCGCGCTATGGGTACTGAAATAGGGGCAAACCGCCGCAACAATCGGACGTCGTGGCAACGAATCGGGAAATCCATATCACCTCGACGACCATCGGCAAGACGCGCCAACGGGTGGAGTCCGAGCTGAAGACGGGGATCGTCGGTTTCGTCAAAGGCCTGATCCCGCTCACGGCCGTGGACGGCCTTGGCTTCGGCATCCTGGGCAACATGATCATCGGCAGCACGTACGAGGCCGTCATGGACCGTGCCGACGGCCTGATGGGGGAGGCCGAGGGCGCCCTGGACGGCTGGTCCGGCGCGCTGACCGTGTGCGAGCGCAACTGGCGGGCGGCAGAGGACGCCAGCATCATCCAGTACCGCGCATGAGCGACCCCTATCTCGACGCCATCAACAAGGGCAGGGGCGCCTCGCGCGGCGGCGGCGGTTCGTCCCTGCTGAAGGCGGTCAACAAGGGCGGCTCGGTCGGCCCGCCGCGCTCGCCGTCGATCCCGCTCAACCCCGCCACCGGCAAGCTCGGCCCGGTGGGCGCCGGCTCGGCGGAGTCGCTCAGCGCGCGGGTGCTGAACCTGCTGAAGCGCGCGGGCCGGTTCTCGCCGTACCTGGTGGCCGTGACCGCCATCGTGGCGGTGGGCGCGGCCGACGAGTTCGCCATGGCCGAGGCGGCCAACGTCTGGAAGTACGGCATCAGCGCCCGCCTCGACGACGGCGTGAAGAACCTCATGCCGCAGATCCTGGCCACGTCCAGGACCGGCTGGATCGCCGCCGACCAGACGGAGTTCGGCCGCGTGCAGGCGCTGTTCCACCAGGAGATCGGCGCGCTGCGCAACTCGTTCGGCGAGATCGGCGGCGTGCTGGACGAGGTGGCCGCCGGGGTGCGCAACTACTGGATGCAGATCGGCTCGACGGTCGTGACCGGGATCACGCTGCTGCTCACGGCCGTGCGGATGAAACTGGCGCCGGTCCCGCAGGTCGCGGCGGCCGGGATGATCCTGGAGCACCTCGTCGGCTCGGCGCTGATCAGCGCCGCCGCGATCATGACCGGGATGCTGGCGCAGCTGCTCAGAGGCGGCATGCAGGTGCTCGGGACGCTGATCAGGAAGCAGCACCAGTTCGGCTTCGTGCTGCCGGGGGGCGCGGCCGCCGTCGACTTCGGCCGGGCCACGATCGACGCCAAGAACCTGCCCTCCTTCCAGGAGCCCGCCGCGCCCGGGCAGTTGCCCGCCGGGTACCAGGGCTTCGACTGGGTCGTCCCTGAGGTGAGTACCACAAAGCCGTGATTGTGGTTAGATCGCCGGGATATGCCCTAGGGGAGGGATGGAGTCGATGGCGGATTTCGGGGACCTCGGTGACATCGACATGGACCGGCTCCTGAACAACATGGACGAGCAGCTCAGCAAGTCCGAGGAGCTGCAGAAGGCCATGTCCGCCCTGGTGGGCCGGGGCGAGGACGACGGACACCTGATCCTCGTCGAGTACGGCCAGGAGGGCCTGCGCACGCTGGACATCCAGCCGAAGGCGATGCGGCTGAGCGCGGTCGAGCTGTCGGAGAGGATCAAGGTGGCCGTCGATCTGGCGACCGTCGACCTCCAGCGGCAGGCCGACGCGCTCCTGACCCAGATGTTCGGCGAGAGCGGCAACCCGATGCGGATGCTGGAGAACCCCGACCAGGCGCTGCGTCAGATCCGCAAGGCGGAGGCCAGCTACGAACGGGCCTTCGAGAGCACCATGCAAGAGTTCGACAGAATCCGCCGCGAACTGGACCTGTGATTGACCAGGGCGTTTGCTGGCATGTCGAGAAGTTGTTACATCTAGGCCACTGAGTCCGCTGTTACTCATGGGGGCTTTGGTGCTTATATGGGTAAGCGACCGAAATGATCGTTATGGAGGTGACGAGTGTCCGAATTCTTTGGGGCAAGCCCGAGCCAGATCAAGGTGGCCTCTGGCCACGTGGTGGACACCGCCCAGTACATCGAGGGTCTGAGGACGGCGGTTGAGACGACCTCCAACGGTCTTCTCAACACCGGCTGGCTCGGCCCTGCGGCGGCCAGGTTCAAGAACGCCATGACCAACTGGGACAACTCCATGCGGGCCGTACGGACCGACCTGGAGGGCATCGCCGACAAGATGGGCGTCAACGCGGTCGTCTACTCCGCGGCCGACCAGGACGTCCAGGCCGGTATGGGCCGCGTCGAGTCCCTGATCAACGTCGACATCAAGTAGGGAGGGGACCGCGATGTCAGCTGAGCTGGACTTCACCAAAGTCAACTTCGGGCACATGGAGCTCGCCCAGGGCGACTTCATCAAGATCCTCGGGTCCTTCGAGAAGGCCACCGACGACCTGATGACCCGGCTGAAGAACGACCTGGCCGGTCACTGGGAGGGCCCGGACGGCGCCGAGACGTTCTTCCGGCAGCACGAGACGAAGTGGCAGGCCGCCGCCGCCCAGATGCGCGGGCAGCTGGACGAGCTGCAGAAGGCCGTCCAGATCGCGAACGAGAACTACCGCGCGGCCGAGAACCGCAACAAGTCCATCTGGTACGACGGCTGACGTTTTCGTGTCGGCCACCCCTGCGGTGGCCGAGCCTTGTGAGGGGAGGATCATGGCCGGGCTCGAACCCGAACCGTGGCCTGGGCTCGACGACACCGACGCCGAGCTCTACTACGACGTGGGCAGGATGCGCGCCATAGCCGACGACCTGGAGATCGCTCTGGCGCTCACCCAGGGCGCCGGCGGCAACAGGAACGGCGTCACCGGCTCCGTGGAGACCCTCACCAGGTACTTCACGCTGGGCGAGGAGCACATCGGGCGGTGGCCGGCGGCCAGCGCCCTCGCACACAGCGTGGGCAGCACCGGCGCGGACCCCGGCGGCCAGGTGTCGCTGGAGGGCCGCGGCGCGTTGCTCGCCGGTCTGTACCAGGACTACGTCGAGTGCTGCCAGAAACTGGTCAAGGCGATCAGGGACAGCGCCGACAGCTACGCCAAGACCAACCCGGGCCGAGAGTGAGCAGCAGCGTTGGCTGAGCGCAAGGTCGACATCCGTGACGAGTCCCGGCGTCCGACGACCGGGCCCGTCACCGCGTCGCGGGAACAGATCGAAGGATGGCTCAAGGCCACCTCCGCCATGGAGGTGCACGACCGGGGGCTGTCCTACAAGCAGGTGGCCAAGATCATCCGCGGGGTGGCCGAGGCGCTGCCCCAGATCGGCAAGGACCTGTCCGGCGCGTGGCGGTCGGACACGTCCGCACAGGCGCAGCGGGCGCTGCAGCTGCTCAACGCCTCCGGCCAGGAGATCGCCGAGGCCATGGACAAGATGTCCGAGGCGCTGATCCTGTACGGGCGTGACTACCTGCCGACGGCCATCGAGGAGGTCGAGGCCGCCAAGAACGCGCAGACGGCCACCCCGAAGCCCTCGGCGGGCCCGCCGCCGAAGGCTCCGACCTCGACGCCGTCGCCGTCGTACACGCCGCCGGTGCTCGGGCCCCAGACGTCGCACAACTACCCGGAGCCCAAGCCCGGCCTCACCAAGTCGCCCACCGAGATGCAGGCCGACGTGGCCCGGCGGGCGCTGGAGAAGCTCAACAACCACATCGTCGACCTGTACGACTTCCGCATCCCGGCCAGCGTCGTCGTCGAGCTGCCCGAGGTGAAGCCGGCCGAGACGCCGGCCCCCGAACGGGACATGCCGCTCGACCAGCACACGCCGTACACGAAGGGCACGTACTGGAACGGCGGCGGTTCCGGCGACTCCGGCGGCGGCTCGAACGGCTCCGGGAGCGGCGGCGGCGCCCACGGCGGAACCGGCGGTTCCGGTGGGTCGGGCGGATCGGGCGGATCGGGCAGCGGCGGTAACGGCGGCCAGGACGGCGGTAACGGCGGCACCGACCCCCGCCCCGGGGACCAGACCCCCGGCGGCGACACCCCCGGCACGGACCGTCCGGACACCCCCGGGACGGACACCCCGGGCACCGACCCCTCGGGCGGTCAGGGCACCGGATCCGGCACCGGCGGCTCGTCCTCGACCGGCGACGGCACCACACCCCCCGTGCTCGACAACAACACCACCGGCGACCGCGCCACCCAGCCGCAGGACGTGGACGCCCGCGACCCGCGCGCCACCGAGACGGCCGGTTACCACCCGACCATCACGCCCACCAACCCCACGCCCCCGAACCAGTCGTTCGTGACCCAGCCGACCTACCCCTCACCGGCCTCGGGGACGCCCGCGGTGATCGGCGGCCCCGGGTCGTACACCCAGGGGAGCGCGCCCGCGGCGGCGGCGGCACGGGCGGGCGCGGCGGGCGGCGGCATGCCGTTCATGCCCTTCGCCGGCGGCGGCGGGCAGGGCGCCGAGCAGGGACAGGTCGAGACCTCGACCCTCCTGAAGGAGGACAACGACGTGTGGAGCCACCACGAGGGCTCCATCTCACCGGTGATCGGTTAGGGAGGCGGCCATGGCGCTCGAACTGGACCCCAACTGGCCCGGGCTCGACGGGGACAAGGACAACTTGACCAACCGCACGGAGATCAAGCGCATCGCCGGCGAGGTGAACGAGCTGCTCAAGAAGCTCAAGACGCCCACGCGTCCACCGGTCACGGAGTTCCTGACCGCGCCTGGGGCCAAGGCCCCCGAGCCGCAGTTGCCCGAGGGGGCCGGCGCGCTGCCCGACCTCCAGCGGTACTGCGCGCTCAGTCAGAACCAGATGGGCGAGTGGCCCGCCGCCATGCACTTCGCGCTGGCGGTCAACTCGGCCTATTCCCAGCTGATCGGCGAGCAGGGTTCCGCCAGCGGCCTGTACGCCTCCATGGTCGAGCAGGCCGGCAGCACGGTCGAGGCGCTGCTCGACATCTCCAAGGCGTCGGACAGCGCCGAGCAGGCGACCGAGGAAGCCGCCGCGCGGCGGGAGGTCTGAGACAGCCATGGCCGAGCCCAGGAAGCAGACGTTCAAGCTCGTCTACAACACCGGCCCCGTCGACACCTCCACCCCGGACGTGTCGTTCATGGGCAGCATGTTCACCGACACGCTCTCGAAGGTCAGGGACTGGATCGACGCCACCGACCCGGGTTCGGTGAAGCTGGCCGGTCTCTACTACTCGCACGCCGAGGCGTTGCTGAACGGGTTCGCCGGCGATCTGAAGACCAAGGCGGCCGAGCTGGCCAAGAACTACACGGGCCCGGCCGCCGTCGAGACGCAGAAGCAGCTCCAGACGCTGCACGCCAGCGTGCGCGAGCTGGCCAGGAAGCTCGGCGAGATGGGCCGGCCCCTCCAGGGGTACGGCGAGACGCTGCACTGGGCGCAGGCCAACGTGGTCGAGTCGATGGACCACGACTCGCGCACGGACCGCGACGTGGACTGGGCCGGACGGGTGCCGTTCTACCGGCTCTACCGGGGGGACAAGCGGGCCGTCGAGCACCTCAAGAAGGTCAACGAGCGCATCGTCGAGCACTACAAGCAGCTGCCCGCCGAGATCCAGACCGCGCTGCCCGACCCGAGCGTCCCCGAGCTGCCGGACTTCAACAACGGCGGCGGTGGCGTGCCCGGTCCGGACCTGAACGGCGACGGCCTCCCGGACAAGTACCCCACGGCCTCGTTCGGCCCGAACGCGGTGCCCGGCGGGCCCGGGTACGTCGACGGCAAGCTGCCGGGCGACGGCGGAACGGGGACCTATCCGACGGTTCAGTACCCCGACGGCACCAGCGGCTCCGGCGCGAACGTCGGCGGCGTCCCGGGCTACGACGGCGGGGACAACCCGTACGGTGGCGCCGACTCCTCGGCTCTGAACGGCTCCTCGCTGGGCTCCGCGCCCAACGGGACGTCGCCCAACCTGTCCACCTCCCTGCCCCCGGGGTCGAACGACGGGACCACCAAGCTGGCCGGGTACGACCCGTCGTTGTCCGGCATGAACAACAGCGGCTACCCCACGTCCACGTCCACGACCGGCGGCTCGCCCTACGGCTCGGGAACGGGGTCCGGCGCGGGCGGCATGGGGACGGGGCAGGGAGGCGTCGCGGTCAACGCCGCCGCCATGCGCGGTGTGAACGGCGGTTCGGGCTTCGTCGCCCCGGGCATGATGGGCGGCGCGCCCGCTCGCGGCGGCGAGGGCGGCGAGAAGCACACCGACGAGAACACGACCTGGCTCGCCGAGGACGACGACGTGTGGGGCGGCCCGGAAGGCACCACGCCGAGCACCCTCGCCTGAGGCCCACCCTGCCCCCTCACCCGGCTCCACCCCCCGGAGCCACCGCACCACACCTCCGGCCCGCACCCGGCGACCGGCTTGCTCTGCGTGCGTGCCCGGCTCCGGCCCCCGGAGCCACCGCACCACGTTTCCGGCTCAGCCCTCGTGACCGGGCCGCCCGCGCTGATCGGGGTGGCGCCCGGAGGCGCCACCCCGATCACGGACGTGCGGTCGCGTCAGCCGCAGTGCTCGAAGGGGCTGTCGTACGCGGCCGAACCGACCGCGCCGCCCCACTTGACGCAGGTGCGCGACGCCTTGGCCCGGACCGGACCGGCGTAGTACTGGTAGCTGCCCGCGTCGGTGGTCCGGGCCTTGCCCTTGACCTCCAGGTAGGCCCGCACGGCCGCCTTGCCGGAGCCGCTGTTGCGCAGCGTGGTGACGCAGTTCTGGCCAGTGGAGGCCGAGTACAGCAGCACGACGCGACCCTGGCTGCCGAGCGGCGCGGAGTCGATCTGCTTGAAGCCGGCGCCGCAGACCTGCTCGGCCGAGTACGGGTTGCCGCTGCCGCCGCCGGTGGGCTTGCCCGGGTTGCCGGGGGCGGGCGTGCCGCCGCCGCCGCAGTTCTTCGACGTCAGCGTCTGGTGGCTGTAGCCGAAGGTGGAGCCGTTGAACTTGGCCGCCACGATCGAGCCGGACGACGTGCGCTGCTCGTAGTGCAGGTGGGCGATGATGCCCTTGTACTTGGCCGAGGTGTTGCCGACCTGGCCGATCTGCTGGCCCTGGGCGACGTTCGCGCCCGCGGAGACCGCCCGCGACTTCATGTGGGCGTACAACGAGACGCTGCCGTCGGCGTGCCGGATCTTGACCACGTTGCCGAAGCCGTCGGTGGTCCGGTACTCCGACATGATCACCTTGCCGGCCGCCGAGGCCACCACGGTACGGCCGAGGTCGGCGTTCCCGTCGTTGTACCTGCCGTTGAAGTCGATCTCGTAGCCGGCGGTGTGCGCGCTGCTGTCGTTGCTGTCGCCGGTCCAGGTCTCACCGCACGGGAAAGGAAGCTGGTGGACGACGGCAGCGCTGGCGCTGGCGGCGCTCGTGCCGGCGAAGGGCAGCGCGGCGATGCCGCACACGCCCACAATCAGGGTCTTGATCCGCATATGGGAAAGGCTGCCATCCTGATCGACGGCGAGTCTAGATCATTCGCAAAGTGTTCACGCTAAAAGTCGATATTTGTCGATATTGTAGCCAGGACTGTGCAAAACGCAGTTTTCGGACAGGGAGGGTCAGATGGGCGCAGGGGAGAACTCCGCCCCTAACCTGGGGCAATCCTCGGCGAGTGCCCTCGGCGGCGGCGTCACGATCCGGTTCACCGACAAGAAGATCAGCAAGCTGGGCAGCGACATCGCCGACCAGGAACCCAACATGGGCAAGATCGAGACGAACACGAAGGGGATCACCATCGAATCCCCCGGGTTCGGCATTGTCGGTCTCGGCCTCTCGTACGCCCACGAGCAGATCAAGGATGGCGCGAGCGGCACGGTCGCCATGGCGAGGACCGTCCTGAAGGACTACAAGACCGCGCTGGAGAAGCTCGAGAAGAACTACGAGAAGGCCGACAAGGACAACGACGGCCTGATCAACGAGATCGGCGACGACGGTCCCGGCGGCCCCGGCGGTCCGGGCGGTCCCGGCCCCATCGACACCAATCTGGGTGGCGGTGGCGGTATGCCGAAGATGGAAATGCCGGACAACAAGCTTCCGGACGACAAGTTGCCGGACAACAAGCTGCCCGACCAGAAGTTCCCCGACCAGAAGCTGCCGGACGACAAGTTCCCCGACCAGAAGCTCCCTGACCAGAAGCTGCCGGACAACAAGCTGCCCGACCAGAACCTCCCGAACTCCAACCTGCCCAACTCCAACCTGCCCGACCCCAACGCGGTGAACGCGAACCTCCCCAAGACGCCGTCCATCGAGGACCAGCTCAACCACAACACCGGCGTCCCGGACCTCAAGAACACCGTCCCGGACCCCTCGGCGACCAAGCTGTCCGGGTTCGACCCCACCGGTTTGAACTCCGCCATCCCCAGCACCGGCAACATGACCGGTATCCCGACCGACTACCCCACGTCCGGCGGCTACGGAAGCGGCTCCGCGGGCGGCGGGACCACGGCGGGGGCAGGCGCCGGCGCGGGCGGCCTGCGCGGCGCCGGCGCGGGCGCGGGCGGCATGTCGGGCATGCCCTTCATGCCCATGTCGGGCGGCGCGGCCGGCAACGAGCAGAACCGCGATCGGGACAAGGCGGAGTACGTACGCGGCGACGAGAACGACTGGCTCGACGACATGGACATCGCACCGCCGGTCCTCGGCGAGTGAGAAGGGAAACGACATGGCATACGAAGCGGATCGTTATCTCATCCTCGCCGCGGCCGGTGTGACGAGCGCGAACGCGGCGGTGCTCTTCGAGTATCCGGTGGCCAGGAACGTCGCGATGTTGGTCATCTCCCTCGTCTCGCACCCCGAAACCCTGATGAAGGCGGCCAAGGACTGGGCCTCGATGGACTTCGAGGCCGTGGCCAGGGATGTCGCCAAGCTCTCCGAGGAGATCGCCACCAAGGAGTACTGGACGGGGCCGGCCTGGGAGGTGTTCAAGGACTCCGCGCACGCCTTCGCCAAGCAGGTGGAGGCGTCGTCGACCTACTTCAAGAGCGTCTCCGGCGGCATGGACACGATCGGCACCCTCTACCACTACGCCGTCTACGTCGCCTGCCTGGCGGCCACCATCACGACGGCCCTCGCCGTGGCGAAGTGGATGACCTTCATCGTCCCCGTCTTCGCCGCGGTGGTGCTGCGGGGGCAGATCAACGGCATGCTGATCGCGCTCGGCCAGATCCTCAGAGGCGTCGTCGGCAAGAACGTCAAGTCCGCCGCGATGCTCGCCGGCATCCTGGCCACCGTGAACGGCATGTGCGCCATGATGACCCAGTCCATCGACAAGGGCCGTCCCAAGGCCGACTTCGCCCCCAGCGACCTGGAGTACGTCGACAGGGGGAGCGACAGTGTCGGCACTCTTCAGCGGAAGAACGGCGGAATGCCGAGCATGAACCTGGGCGGCGGCCTCATCTAGCCCCTGCTCACCCCGCCCGGCGGCCCATGCGCGCCGCCGGGCCGGGGTGTGCTTACTGGGCCGTCTTACTGGGCCGTCACCTGTACCGGCGAGCGCGCCGCCGTCGGGTCGAGCGCCGGGCCCTCCGGGATCAGGTGGACGAGGTTGTAGGGGACCGGCGCGACGTCCTCGGCGCCGTACCCCAGCTTGTTGATCTGGTCCCCGGACTGCAGCGGGAACTTCCTGCCCTGGTCGGTGAGCAGGAAGTAGGTCTGCACGAACGCCTTCTGGCCGTCACCCGGCAGCAGGCCGCCCAGCGCGGCCCCTCCGGCGGGCAGCAGCACCTGGTCGAAGTGCTCCTGGTCGCCCCGGGCGGTGGGCACGGGGATGGCCATCGTCGCGCCGACCGTGATCTTCGCCTGCGCCGAGCCGTTCTGGGTGTCGGCGTACACCGCGCACAGCGCCGCGGCGGAGGTGATCGTCTTCGGCAGGCTCGTCGGCAGGCCGCCGACCGTGAGGTTCTGGCGGGAGGTCCTGCCGTTCGCGGTGGCCGCGTCGATCTCGATCGGGACGGCGGCGCGCCTGCCGTACGCGGTCTTGGTCCTGGGGTCGGCGAGCAGCAGCGTGGCCTGGGTGAGGTTGACGGGGGCGAGCCCGTCGGCGAGCAGCACGTACCAGCGGTCGGGGGCCCCGCCCATGCCCTTCACGGTGTAGACCTGACCGACCGCGCCCTTCCCGCCTGCGGGGGCGACGGCGCGCCGGCCCAGGCCGGTGATCCCCGGCGGCATGAGGTCGGGGCCGGGGGGAATGGCGTTGATCCAGGTCGAGGGCACTTTTCTGGGATGCGCGTTGAGCGCGCGCACGCCGGTGTCGGACACCTTCATACGGTGGTCGTTCCAGATCACCCAGCCCTGCTGGCCGTCCGTGACGACCAGCGCGTCGCCGCCCACGGGTGTGCCGCCGACGTCCTGGCCGCCCACCAGCGTGACGTACGGTCCCCGCACCCCCGCCTGGGTCGGCTCGGTCACGCAGGCCGACCACGGCCCCTTGATCAGCTTCTCGCGGGCCGGGAGGCTGTCCGGCGCCCCCGCGATGCCCACCAGCGGCCCGCGTGGCAGCGTCGCCAGCGAGGCGGCGGAGACGTTGCGCACCTTGAAGTCGGTCGCGTCGAGCAGCAGCAGCGCCGAGACGTAGTTGGCGGTCGGCAGCAGCCGCGCCTGCTCCTGGCTGTAGACGTAGGTGGCGCCTGTCTCCTCCTCGACAAGGAGCTGCCCGGCCTCGGTCAGGTTCGTCGCCCCGCCCGGCTTGAGCAGCCCCCAGATCCCGAACACCGCCGCGATGAGCACGCCGACGAGCACGCCGCAGAACATCGCCACGTTGTGCCGCCGCATGGGCGTCTCCGGCACATCGGGCTCAGCCTGCAGCAACGCCATGCCCAGGCGCTGCTGCATCAGCCGATGAGCCTGGTAGAGGTCCTTCCGGGTCTGCATCTCACCTCTCCCGTATCGCAGGGATCAGCATAGAACGCTCTTGTGTCATGAACCCCTACGGAAGCAGCAAACCCCAATAGAACGCCCACGGAACGAAGGCCACGCCCGCCGCGACGAGCAGGCCCAGGCGTACCCGCTCGCCGGTCGCGCGCTCCTGCCGCCACCTGCGCGCGGCGAGCACCGTCGCCACGACGGTGGCCACCGCCAGGGCCTGGAGCGCCAGCCAGAGGAGCGGCCTGCCGAGGATCATCGGCCCCGGCGCGGCCAGTTTCCCGCCGGTCGAGATCAGGTAGAACAGGTACGCGAACCCGCCGAGCGCCACCGCCGGCCCACCGGCACTGACCACCCGAGCCGCCCCCAGACCCCTCCCAGGTGCGCCGTACCCCACGCCGCGTCTCTGCCCAGGTGTGCCGTGCGCCGGGTCGCCGCCGCGCCTCCGGATCCTGCGGACCACGGCGACCAGCGGATACCCGGCGAACCCCACGAGGAACAGCGCCAGCGCCACCGACTGCGTGAAGGCCGACTCCCACCACGCGGGAGGCGGCACCCCGACGGAGTCGCTCGCCTGGACGGGCGCCGGCCCCGACACCTCCGCGACCGGAGCCCGCCCCGAGACCGCCTTCGCCACCCAGCTCCCCACCAGCTCGGCGTAGCCGGGAGCGAGCTCGGGCGACCGCGTGACGCCGCCGTCCGGGGTCAGGTGCGCCGCGTGATCGGCCCCCTCGAAGAACCGGAACGTGTACCGCCTGTTGCCCCCCTTCTCCAACGCCGCGCGGAACACGGGCGGCGTCTCCCGGGGCGGGGTCAGCAGGTCGTGCACCCCCCAGATCGCCAGCACCGGCTGCCGCACCCGGGCCAGGACCGCCTCGGAGTCGTAGTAGGGCTCCGGGAACATGCCGCCGTCCGCGATCGCCCGGTACAGCTTCGGCTCGGCCTGATCGACGAGCGACCCGGCGACCCCCGCCTTGCGCAACCCGGCCGCCACGGCCCACGTCTGCTGCCGCAACGGCTGCAGCGCGTTGGCCCCGACCACCACCACGAACGCGATCTCCTTGGACTTCGAGGCGGCCAGCGGCGCGACCCACCCGCCCTCGCTGAGCCCCCAGATGCCGACCTTGCCGGGATCGACCCCCGGTTCCTGCCGCAGGGTCGCGACCGCGCCGAGCGCGTCCTCGGCGAGCTGCTCGTACGACCGCTGGAACAGCGAGTACCCCTCCGAGCGCTTGTCGTAGACCAGCACCGACAGGCCCTGCCGGGCGAAGGCGACGGCCTCGCCCAGCAGTTTCTCCCGGGGCGTGCCCGTCCCCGCGCCATGCACGAGCACGACCCCGGCCCGCCCGCCCGTGCCGTTGCCGCTCCGACCCGCCTGCCCGCCCGTGCCCTGGGCCGGGGACGTCGCGCCGCTGCCGGACGGGCTGATCACGCTGCCGCGCAGCTCCAGCCCACCGCTGCCGCGAAAGCTCACGTCGTGGACCGCCAGGTCACCGGGCACCGCCGGCCCCGCACGATCGACCAGGACCGATCCGGCTCCCACGGTCCGCCCGGCGACGGTCGTCCCGGCCTTGGGGACGAGGTCAACGGCGGCGGCCCGAGCCAGTCCGGGCGTGTTCAGCCATAACAGGACACCGGCGACGGCACTGAGGAAGACCGCGACGGCGGCCGTGAGAATTCTCCGCATACCGCCGACGTTAGTCTGCAGAGAGTTCTCGGCAAAGAGATGTCTGCAGATATCCTTCTCAAGGACTAGCCTGCTCCTCATGAAGGATGACGAGCCCCTGGTGCTCCGCGACCCCGACCGGCTCAAGGCCCTGGCCCATCCCATGCGCCGCCGCATGCTGACCCACCTGAACATCCACGGCCCCGCCACCTCCACCACCCTCGGCGAACTGCTCGGCGCGAAGACCGGCACCACCAGCTACCACCTGCGCCAACTGGAGAAGTACGGCTTCATCGAGGAGATCCCCGAACGCTCCTCCGGCCGCGAACGCTGGTGGCGCCGCGCCCAGCTCCCCAGGGACATCCGCCTCCCCGATCCGGGCGAACTCGGGCCGGAGGAGCAGGCCGTCCTGATCGAGTTCCATCGGATCGGGCTGGAGGAGGACCGCGCCCTGCTGGACCGCCTCCCCGCCGCCTTCCAGGCCGACCCCGACTGGGTCAAGGGCTCCCGAGGGCTTGCCCGTATGACCAAGGACGAGCTGAGGGAGTTCCACGACGCCTACGTGGCCCTGCTCCTGAAATACAGCCACCCGGCGGACGAAGCCCCACCCGACGCCCGCCCGCTGTACGTCCGCATGTACACCCTCCCGGCGGACGAGGACTGACCCCCGGCGCGGCCCGGAAGTGGGCAGTGGTCAGGAGGTGTCGGGGAGGGCCGTCTGGACAGGGGTGACGTTGCCGGTGGTGACCAGGAGGCCGCGCCCTGGAGGACCGCCGCCGGCCCCGCGGGGCAGCCGGATGCCGAACAGGTCGCCGTCGGTCGGGCCCTGGACCGACAGGAGCACCCCCGTACGGGACTTGCGCGTCTCGGCCACGAACCCGCGGTAGACGACCGCCAGATCACCGGTGGCACCGGCGATCAGCAGGCCGTGATCGCCGTCCCGGCCGGAGCGCAGCACCTCCTCCAAGGCGGTTCCCAGCGGTGAGTCCGGGTTGACCAGCTCGGCGTCGTCCACCACCACGACGTACTGGCTCAGGTCTGCGACCAGTTCGGGCAGGTTCGTGGCGTTCCCGTCGAGCACGGCCACGGCGTCCGCCAGCTCGCGCAGCGGGCTCCGCCTGGGCGCGACGGCGATGACCGGCGTGCCCGCGGCGACGAGCGACCGCGCGGCCGTCACCAGCACGGACGACCGCCCCGAACGCGACGGCCCCGCGACCACCGCGCCCGGTCCGTGGGCCAGCAGGTCGAAACCGAGCGGGGTGAGCGCGTCCCCACCCGCGCCGACCAGCGCCCACAGCGGTGACGGCGGCGTGAACGCGGGATCGAGGTCCATCGTCTGGGAGGCGGTGATCCGCATCGGGAGCGCGTCGACGCGCAGCGGCCGCTCGCCCTCCCGGCCTCGGCCGTCGAGCCCCGCGGACTGCGGGCTCGCGGAGCGGGCCAGGGCCTGGAGGGCGGCGACCTGGGCCGGGCCCGCGGGATCGGCGGACAGGAGGGCGATGTGGTGTTCGGTGATGCCGTGCTCGCCCAGCGACAGGGCGCGTCCCGGAGGCATGGACGCGGGCAGGCCCTTGAGCGGGAAACCGGCCAAGCCGTAGTCGGACGGGTCGGCCAGACGCAGGAGAAGGCGGTCGTCGAAGACCGTCGAGACCTGGCCGAGCAGGCCCGACCGGTCGCTGGTGACCACCGCCCGCAACCCCACCGCCGGGCCCTCGCGCAGGAGCTGGAGCAGGGCTTCGATCAGGCGCCCGTAGTCGTAGCTCTCGAACGCGGCGACGAAGCCCTCCCAGCGGTCGAGCATGAGCACCAGCCAGGGCAGGCGGTGCCCGGCCTGGCGGTATTCGGCCAGCGAGGCGTGGCCCGCCTCGGCCAGGAGCTGCTGGCGGCGGCCCACCTCGGCGCGCAGGCGGCCGAGCAGGCGCTCGACCCGTTCGATCTGGTCGCGGGTGACGACGGCCCCGCAGTGAGGCATCGCCATGACGGGCAGCAGCGCGCCCGAGCCGCAGTCGATGGCATGGACGTGCACGTCGGCGGGCGACGTCCGGGCCGCGATCGCGCCCGCGATCGTGCGCAACGCCGTCGAACGGCCGCTGCGGGGGGCGCCCGCGATCAGCAGATGGCCTCCGTTGGCCAGGTCGAGCGCCAGCGGGCACCGATCCTGCCGCCACGGACGATCGGTCACCCCGAACGCCAACGCCCCCACCTCGGGGAACCCCTCGGCCGCGCCTTCCGGTGACATGGGCTCGCCGAGCGGTGGCGGGCCGGTGGGGGGCAGGTCGAGGGCCAGCTGGGTGGGCAGAGGGTCCAGCCACGGGCTCGGCTGGGCCGGGACGCCCGCCAACCGGGCGGCCTCGATGAGCGCGTCGGCCACCAGCCCGAGGTCGGTGCCCGCCGACTCCTCCTCCGGCTCCGGAGGCGGCGGCAGGGCCCTGCCGAGCGAACGCCAGTCGACCTCCAGCACGCGCACGCGCCGGGCCGGGCCATCGGCGGACGGCGTGCGGGCGGGGCTGCGCCCGCCGACCCGGGCCGTCTGGACGGCGATCGCCGCCCCCGCCCCCGACCGCACGTAACACCGCCCAGGGGTGGACTTGGAGATCGCGGCCGCGTCGGGAAGGTCGATGACGTCGGTGGACTCGGCCGGCTCGGTCACCCGCAGCGCGATCCGCAGCGACGTGTTGGCCTGGATGTCGGCCGTGACCACGCCGGCCGGCCGCTGGGTGGCCAGGATCAGGTGGATGCCCAGCGAACGGCCGCGCCGCGCGATGTCCACCAGGCCGGCCACGAAGTCGGGCAGCTCGGCCACCAGCGCGGCGAACTCGTCGATGATCAGCACCAGGCGCGGCAGGGGCGCCTCGCCGGCGTAGTCGTCGATGTCCTTCGCGCCCGCCGCCAGCAGCAGGTGCTCCCTGCGCCGGATCTCGGCCGCCAGCGAGTCGAGAGCCCGCTGGGTCAGGTGCCCGTCGAGGTCGCTGACCATGCCGACCGTGTGCGGCAGGCGTACGCACTCCTTGAAGGCGGCCCCGCCCTTGTAGTCGATCAGCACGAACGTGAGCTGGTCGGGCCGGTTGGCCACCGCCAGCGAGCAGATCAGGGTCTGCAGCAGCTCGGACTTGCCCGCGCCGGTGGTGCCGGCGATCAGCCCGTGGGGGCCGTCGAACTTGAGGTCGACCGAGAACGGGCCGTCGGGGCCGACGCCGATCAGCGCCTGGGTCGTGCCGTGGGCCCGCCACCGGCTCGCCAGCTCCTTGCCGGCGGGCTCGGGCATGCCCATCAGGTCGAGCAGGCGCACGGCTCCGGGCAGGTTGCCCGCCGGATCGTCCCTGCTCACGTCGCGGATCGGGGACAGGGCCCTGGCCAGCCGGTCGCACCAGGCGGACGAGACCAGGTCGCCCAGCACCGGCCCGATCACGTCGAGACCTCCGCCGAGCAGGCGGACGAGGCCGTCGGAGCCGCACGCCGCCACCGTCTGGCACTCCTCGGGCAGCAGCCGCTGGTCGTCGTCGATGGCCAGGGCGAACACCCCGGTACGGGGGCCCTGCCGCAGGACCTGGGGCATGTTGGGCAGGCCGCGCAGGATCTGGGCGCCGTCGAGGATCACCAGCACGTCATGGGGACGCACGTCGTAGGAGGAGAAGCTGGGCTTCTCGGGACCGCCCAGATCGTCCCAGCCTGTTGGGATCTTGCCGAACTCGGGGATGGCGGTGTTCTGGCGTTCGTCGATGAGCGCGGCCAGCTCGGCGACGCGGCGGGCGGCCGACTCCGGGTCGGTGCCGACCAGGGCCACGCAGTCGTCGCCGGAACGCGGGGCGCAGTGCGGCAGCCAGCGTGTCCAGCCCCAGCGGCGTTCGCCGTCGGCGCGCGCGGACACGACCACGATGGCCAGGTCGCGCGGGCTGTGCAGGGTGGCGGCCTGGGCGATCAGCCAGCCGGCCAGGCTGGTCGCGGCCTCACGGGGGCCGGTGACGCCCGCGACGCCGAGCCGGCGCATGGCCAGCGCGACCGGCACGGCCCGGCAGAGCGGCGGGTCGATGGGGCCGCCCTGCTCCTCCGACAGGTCGAGGTTGGCGGGCAGGTCGGCGAGGCCGACGCGCAGCCGCAACGAGTCGGCGTCGTGGATCCTGCGCTCCCACAGCCGCCTGCGCGGCCCGGTGGCGGTGAGCAGGACCTGGGCCGGGTCGGGCGCGTCGGACCGGCGCGCGGCCTCGTCGGCGACCCTGGCCTGCTCGACCTCCTCGTCGTAGGCCCGGACCCGTTCGCCGAACTCCTTGAGCGCCTGCTTGTGCTTCTTCCTGCCGTGGCGGCGGTCGCTGACCCACTGGCCGATCATGATGATCGGCGTCATCAGGGCGACGAGCAGGTAGTAGGGGGCGCGCAGGGCGAAGGCCAGCGTCACGCCGAGCACGGCGGGCAGGAGGGCGGCCAGCAACTGCAGCCGCATGCCCTCGGCCCTGGTCGGCTCCTTGGGCCTGACGAACTTGCGCGCGGGCTCGGGACGGCGCAGCCTGGGCGGCCGGTTGTAGGCGAGGCCGCCCTCGCTCCTGGGGGCGAGGTGGGCGTCCTTCGGCTCGATCGAGGTCAGCACGAACACCGACGATCCGCAGGTCAGGACCGCCTGGTCGGGCCACTCGGCGGGCTCGGTGAGCGCCCTGCCGTCGAGCTCGGGAGTCTCGCCCTGTTCGGCGGCGAGCTCGGCCGCCTCCCGCTCGGCGACCCGCGCGGTCAGCTCGGCGACCTCCTCGGCCCACCGCCCCTTGAGCTTGAGCCTGGAGGTCTGCCCGGGGCCCTGTCGGTACGCCCGCTCGACGGTGATCGCGTCGGGCGTCACGCGCACGGCGACCGCCTCGGCGGCCAGGAGGGGGTCGGCGACCGCCATCGCGCACGTCGGGTCGGACCCGATGACGTGCACGCCCAGCCCCAGGCGGTGGACAGTGCCCGCCGCCGGGCCGCCGATCACGCGGACCTCGGCCACCCCGCCGGGCTCCTCGACGACGGTGGCGCGGGCCAGGCGCGGGTCGAGCGTGACCTTGTCACCGTCGCGCAGGACGGCCGCCGCCACGGCACGCGGATCAAGGGGACGCCCGTCGCGCCAGAGCAGGGCGCCGGAGTCACCGGGCACGCCGGCGGGGGCGTCGAGCCGGTCGGGGACGCGCGGACGGGGGATGCGCGCCTCGACCCGGCCCCGCACCTCGGCCTCGGCCTCGGCCTCGGCCTCGGGCGACAGGCCGTAGGGCGCGCGTGTCCTCGGCAGGTGGACGACCTTCGCCATGGACGTGCGCCCGCTCAGCGCCTCGGTCACCCCGGCCACCGTGGCGCCCTCGTCGCCGTCGATCACCACGTCACGGTCGCCCTGCTCGCCGAGCACGGTGAGCATGATCCGCATGTGCCGTCTCCTCGCTCGACCTCGGGCGCCAAGGTAGCGCCAGAAGCGAGAGTAGGCGTCCCGGTTGACGCCAACGGCATGAGAACGCGTTCCTGTGGATAACTCGCGGGCTCACTCTGGAACAATTCTGATAAACCTGTGACCAGCGTGACCGAAGATAAAATTGTGACTACCATGCCGATAAATCGGTATTCGTCAACTTGGTAGAGACAATAGGCATCGATTGTTCCGGGTTGACATCACGCCACCTGCGAAACAAGCATGGGTCCTCGCATTCCGCCCACGCCTCACCCGGGCGCCCCACATAATGGGCGTGAATTCCGCATTTCACAATGGGAGCCCCCCACCCATGAGGACCAGTGAAAAACCTGTCGCCGACAACGCGGCGGGGTTGTCCGGCCCGGCCTCGCGCAAGCTCCCCGTGCCCCCACGCGAACGCAAGCCGGCCCTCGCCGCGCTGGCCGTCCTGCTCATTCTCGGCGGCGCGCTGGCCACCACGCTGCTCGTCCTGCGCAGCGGCGACCGCGTCTCCGCCATCAGGATCACCCAGCAGGTCGGCGCAGGCCAGAAGTTCGTGGACGGCATGCTCGAAGAGGTGAAGATCGCCTCGGACACGGGCGTCGACTACGTCCCCTGGTCCCGTCGGGGCGAGGTGACCAAGAGCTTCGCGGCGGTCACGATCCTGCCGGGCACCCTGCTGACCAACCGGATGGGCAGCAAGGCCAGCGACGAGCTCGGCCCGGGGAAGGCCACCGTCGGCCTCGCCCTCAAACCCGGCCAAATGCCCGCCGGAATTGAACAGGGCGACCGCGTCCAGGTGGTGTACGTGCCGAACCGTACGGCTCAGGGGCAAAGCCGCGTGCTCGCCGAGAGCGCGCTCGTGTTCAGCACGGGCGACAAGAGCAGAACCGGCGGTAATTCCGGGCAGATCACCGTGATCGTTGATTCGTCCGACTCGCCACAAATACTCGCCTACGCCTCCAGCGGAGAGATCGCGGTGGCCGAGCTTCCGGGAGCGCGCTGACGTGGCGCTGATCGTTCTGGCCGCCGACAAGGGCGCGCCCGGCGTGACCACCGCGGCCACGGCCCTCGCGGCGGTGTGGCCGCGGCCCGTGCTGCTGGCCGAGTGCGACCCGGCCGGAGGCGACCTCGCCTACCGGCTGCCGGCCGCCGACGGCGGCGTGCTCAACCCGGGCAAGGGCCTGCTCACACTCGGCGCGACCGCCCGCAGGGGCCTCGAACCCGCCCAGATCCACCAGCACACGCAGAAGATCATCGGCGGGCTCGACGTGCTGGCCGGGCTGACGCACGGCGAGCAGGCGGCCGGGCTCACCTGGCTCTGGGGCCCGCTGGGCAGGTCGCTGGCCGCCATCCCCGACGCCGACGTGATCGCCGACTGCGGCCGGCTGGGCTCCCACCCCCAGATCGCCGACCTCCTGGCCGAGGCCGAGCAGGTGCTCCTGCTCACCAGAGCCACCCTCGACCACGTCGCCCACCTGCGCGAACGCCTCCAGATCACCAAGGCGCACGGCGTCGTCGTGATCGCCGACCCGCGCAACTACCGGGCCTCCATCGAGGACGTGCGCCGGATCGTCGGCCCCATCGTCCAGTTCGTCCACGGGCTGGCCCACGATCCCAAGGGCGCGGAGCTGCTGCGCGGCCAGTGGGGCGGCCGGCTCGACCGGTCCCTGCTGATCCGTACGGCCCGCGACCTGGCCGCGAGGCTGGTGAGCCACCGGTGATCGACCACACGCTCGTCAAACGCTTCCGCCAGGAGGTCGGCGACCGGCTGGCCCACCAGCGCCGGATCGACCAGGCGAGCGGCGTCCCGCCGATGTCCGGCGAGGACGAGCGGCAGTTCGCCAGGGCGCTGATCTCGCAGGTGCTGGAGGAGCACGCGCGCAACGAGATCGGCCTCGGCCGCACGCCGCCCACCATCGAGGAGGAGGAGGGCCTGGCGGCCGGCATCCACGCCGCGCTGTTCGGCGTCGGCCGCCTCCAGCCGCTGCTCGACGACCCCGAGGTCGAGAACATCGACATCAACGGCTGCGACCGCGTGTTCGTCAGCTACGCCGACGGCCAGGAGATCATGCACGACCCGGTCGCCGAGTCCGACGACGAGCTGGTCGAGCTGATCCAGATCCTGGCGGCGTACTCGGGGCTGTCCAGCAGGCCGTTCGACACCGCCAATCCCCAGCTCGACCTGCGGCTGCCCGACGGCTCCCGGCTGAGCGCGGTGATGGACGTCACCGTGCGCCCGGCCGTGTCGATCCGCCGGTCCCGCCTCGGCAAGGTCTTCCTGTCCGACCTGACCGGCAACGGCACGATCAGCCCGGAGGTCGGGAGGTTCCTGACGGCGGCCGTCGCCGCCCGCAAGAACCTCATGATCGCCGGGTCCACCAACGCCGGCAAGACCACCCTGCTGCGGGCGCTGGCCAACGAGATCCCGGCCACCGAGCGCCTGATCACCGTCGAACGCGCCCTGGAGCTTGGCCTCGACCAGTTCTCCGAGCTCCACCCCAACGTGGTCGCCTTCGAGCAGCGCCTGCCCAACTCCGAGGGCCAGGGCGAGATCTCCATGGCCGAGCTGGTCAGGCGCTCGCTGCGGATGAACCCCAGCCGCGTCATCGTCGGCGAGGTGCTGGGCGACGAGATCGTCACCATGCTCAACGCGATGACCCAGGGCAACGACGGCTCGCTGTCGACGATCCACGCCAACTCCAGCATGGAGGTCTTCAACCGCATCGCCACCTACGCCCTCCAGGCCGGCGAGCGCCTCCCCATCGACGCCACCCACATGCTCATCGCGGGCGCGATCGACTTCGTCGTCTTCATCGAGAAGCGCAACGACTACCACGTCGGCGGCACCCTGCGCCGCTACGTCTCCAGCATCCGCGAGGTCAACGGCTGCGACGGCCGCGTGCTGTCGAGCGAGGTGTTCGCGCCGGGCCCCGACGGCACGGCCGTGCCGCACGCGCCGGTCTCGTGCCTGGAGGAGCTCATCGCCCACGGCTACAACCCGGGAGGCTGGTGAGGATGGCCTTCGACCTCGACCCGTTCGCGATGCTGGCCGGAGCGGCCGCCGGCGGCGGCCTCTTCCTGTTCTTCCTGGCCCTGTACGGCCTGCGCCGCCGCCCGTCCCAGCCGAAACGTCCGCTCGTCAAGATGCTCACCACCCGCACCGCCGTCGCCGTGGTGGCCGCCGGCCTGGTCCTGGTGATCACAGGCTGGCCGGTCCTGGCGGTGGGCGCGGTGCTGCTCGTGTTCGCCTGGCGCGGGCTGTCCGGCGGCGCGGCCGAGGAACGCGCCGCCATGCGCCGCCTGGAGGGGCTGGCCGCCTGGACCGAGTCGCTGCGTGACACCATCGCCGGGGCGGCCGGGCTGGAGCAGGCGATCCCGTCCTCCATCAGGGCCGCCGCGCCCTCGCTCCGGCCCCACCTGCGGGCCATGGTCGACCGCCTGCACACCAGGATGGCGCTGCCGGAGGCGCTGTCCCGCTTCGCCGACGAGCTCGACGACCCCTCGGCCGACCTGGTGATCGCCGCGCTCATCCTCAACTCCCGGCTGCGCGGCCCCGGTCTGCGCGACGTGCTCGGCGCGCTCGCCGTCTCGGCCCGCGAAGAGCTCGACATGCGCCGCCGCGTCGAGGCCGAACGCCGCTCGACCAGGCGCAGCGTGCAGATCGTGGTGATCACCGCGCTGGTCTTCGCCGGGCTGCTCATCCTGTTCAACCCCGCCTACGTCAGCGAGTACGGCTCCACCCTCGGCCAGGCCGTGCTCGTGGTCGTCGGCGGCCTGTTCGGCGCCGGGTTCGCGTGGATGCGGCGGCTGGCCAGGTTCGACAAGCCGACCCGGCTGCTCATGGGAGGAGGCGGCCATGGTTGAGGGCGTGCTGGCCGGAGCGGTGCTCGGCCTCGGCCTGTTCGTCCTGCTGCGCGCGCTGTTCCCGGCCCGTCCAGGGCTGGTGGCGCGGCTGCTGGCGCTCGACGCCGTGCGCGAGGACGCCGACGCCCCGCGCATCCAGCTCCTGCTGCCCGAGGAGGAGGTCAGCGCCTTCCGCCGCGGTCTCGGCGCCCGCCTGGCCCGCCTCTACGGCGCCCGCGGCTGGGAGGCCCGCTCGGTCAAGTCCGACCTGGCCCTGCTCGGACGCTCGTTCGAGGCGTTCCTGGCCACCAAGGTGCTGCTCGCCGCGAGCGGCCTGCTGGCCTTCCCGATCCTGCTCGGCTGGCTGGCGCTCATGGGGTGGGGCGTGTCGTTCACGGTCCCGTTCTGGTCGGCCGTGCTCGTGGCGCTGCTCTTCTTCTTCCTGCCCGACCTGCAGATCCGCAAGGAGGCCGCGGCCATGCGACGCGACTTCCGGCACGTCGTGGGCGCCTTCCTCGACCTGGTCTCGATGAACCTGGCGGGCGGGCGCGGCGTGCCCGAGGCGCTGATGATGGCCGTCTCGGTCAGCGGCGAGCAGCCCAACTGGGCGATGGGCCGCATCCGCGACGCGCTGGGCGGCGCCCGGATCGTCGGCATCACCCCGTGGCAGGCGCTCGGCCAGCTCGGCGAGGAGATCAACGTCGACGAGCTGCGCGACCTGTCGGCCGCGCTCGGCCTGGTGGCCGACGACGGCGCCAAGGTACGCGCCTCGCTCACCGCCAGGGCCGCCACCCTGCGCCGGCGCGAACTGGCCGAGATCGAGGGACGGGCGGGCGAACGTTCGCAGTCGATGCTCGTGGCCCAGCTCCTCCTGTGCGCCGGTTTCGTGATCTTCCTCAGTTTTCCCGCCGCAATGAAGATGTTGGGGGCCTGATGAACCATCCCTGGATCGTCTATCTCACCGCCTACCTCGGGGTGCGGATCCAGCGTGCCCGCACCGCGCCCAGCAGGGGCGCCTCCGCCGTCGAGTGGGTGATCATCACGGCCATCATCGCGGGCGTCGCGCTCGGGCTGGCCACGCTGATCAAGACCCTGGTCGAGCAGAAGTCCAGCGAGATCGAGGGCACGTTCGGCGGCGGCGGCGGTGGTGGCGGAAACTCGTGAGCGGGGCGCGACCGTGATCGAGCTGGCGCTGCTGATGCCGGTCGTCCTCGCGGTCGCGCTCCTCGTCGTGCAGGTCGCGCTCTGGTTCCACGGTCGTGAGATCGCCGAGGCGGCGGCCAGGGAAGGCGCGCGGGTGGCCCGGGCGGCGCCGTTCGACTCGGGCGACTGGCAGGGCGCGGCCACGGCGAAGGCCACCGACATCGTCAAGGCCGTCGGCCCGCGTCTGCTGGAGAACGCCGCGGCCACCACCTCCGAGCAGGACCCCGACCAGCGCTTCGTCACGGTGACGGGCAGCGCCGTGCAGGTCGTGCCGCTGCTGCCGCCGCTCACGTTCACGATCACGGCGACCGCGGGCGGGCCGATCGAGTGCTTCCGCCCCGACAACGGCGGTGATGACTGCCGATGAAGCCGGGCGAGCGCGGTTCGATGGCCGTGGAGACGGTGATGCTCGCCCCCGTCTTCCTGCTGTTCCTCATGTTCCTGGTCGGGGCGGGGGTGCTGGTGGAGACGCAGGGGCGGGTCAACGGGGCGGCCAGGGACGCCGCGCGGGCCGCGTCCGTGCAGCGCGGCTTCGACGACGCGGGCGCCGCGGCGGAGAGCACCGCGAAGAGCGCGCTGGAGGGCAAGTGCGGCGGCACCACCGTGAACCTGGACGGGTCCACCTGGGAGGCGGGCGGTCAGGTGCAGGCGCAAGTGGCCTGCGAACTCGACCTCGGGTTCCTGGGGTTCGGCGGCACCAAGCGGTTGACGGGCACCGCCGTGGTGCCCCTTGAGCAGCTCGTCAGGCGGGAGCCGTGAAGGAGGGGGAGCGGGGGTCCATGTCGGTGTTCACCGTGCTCTTCTCCGTCGTGGTGTTCCTCCTGGCCGGGCTGCTGGTCGACGGCGGCGCGGCGATCAACGCCCGCCTGCGCGCCGCCGACGTCGCCGAGCAGGCCGCGCGGGCGGGCGCGGACCAGATCGACGTCGACCGGCTGCGCACCGACGGGCAGGTCACCCTGCTGGGCGAGGGCCAGGTCTGCGCCAGGGCCGACGAGATCGTCGCGGCCCAGGGCGGCGACGGCGTGGCGCGCGGCTCCTGCTCGGTCGAGCAGGAGCGGGTGACGGTCAGCGTCTCGGTGCGGTGGGAGGCGTTCTTCCTCGGAGCCCTCGGGTTCCCGGGGGCGGAGATGAACGGCGAGGCCACGGCCGCCCCTGAAGCCAGGTAGACCGATTCCCGCCACTCGGTGGCCGGGGCAACGCACGAGGCAGGACGCTGGACGGAAGAAGGGAGCGGCGATGCCGACGCGAGAGCCGACGCGAGAGCCGACGCGTCCCCCGGGGCGGCACCAGCCCAGGCGGCCGCCTGCGCGTGTCCCGGCCAGGCGGACGTTCGGCGACGTGGTCGCCGGGCTCGCGGCGCTGGTGGCGCTGGTGGCGCTGGTGGGCGGGGTGCCGTACGCGCTGCTCATGTTCGCCGGGCCGCCGGTCACGGCCGAGATGCTCGACCTGCGCTTCTTCACCGCCGAGGTCGGGCCGAGCACGATCCAGGCCGTGCTGGTGCTGCTGGTCTGGCTGGCCTGGTTCCAGCTTTTCGTGTGCGTGCTGGTCGAGGTGTACGCCGGTGTGCGGAGAGTCGGGATACCCGCCCGCGTACCGCTGTCGGGCGGCACGCAGGCGCTGGCCAATAAGCTCGTCGGCGCGGTGCTGCTGCTGTTCACCGCCGGGGCGATGATCGCGCCCATCGCGCGGATGGCCGCCCCGCCCGCCGCGCCGCCGGTGACCGCGGTCGCCTACTCCGCGCCGATCGTCGAGCGGACGCTGGACACCCACAAGACCAAGAAGGTGTACGTGGTGCAGCCCCCGCACGGGCGTCACCACGAGAGCCTGTGGGAGATCGCGGAGAAGTGCCTGGGAGACGGCCGCCGATATCCCGAAATTTACCGACTCAACCAGGCCAAGGAGCAACCGGACGGCACCCGCCTGCGCATGGCCGACCTGATCCGGCCCGGCTGGGTGCTCGACATGCCGGACGACGCCAGGAACGCCCACATCGTCCCCGCCGGCCAGTCCCGCGAGCAGACGCTGCGCGAGCACCCCGGCGTGGCCCACACGCGCGCCCAGCCCGACGCCCGGCACGACGTCGGGAAGAAGACCGCCGACAAGGCCGACAAGACCGAGAAGGACCAGGCCAGGCACCGCAAGCCCGACGTCCGGCAGGACCAGCCCGAGATCACCATCAGGGAGGCCCAGAGCCTCGACCTGATCGACTACCTGGCCGGGGCGTCGCTGGCCGCCGCCGGGCTGCTGGCCCTGCTGGCCAGGAGGCGGCGGGAGCAGTTGTGGCGCAGGGTGTTCGGGCGCAGGATCGTCCGGCCGCGCGACGACGCCGCCCAGGCCGAGGTCGCGCTCAGGCTGGGCGGCGACGCGCCCGGCGCGCGCATCCTCGACATCGGGCTGCGGCTGCTCGGCGCCGAGCTGGCCGCCCAGCACCGCACCCCGCCCACCGTCTACGGCGCCCACCTGTCCCCGCGCACGCTCGACCTGTGGATCCACCCGCCGGACGACGACCCGCCCGAGCCGTGGACGGCCCAGGACGGCGGCCAGGTGTGGCGCCTGCCCGCCCACGAAGGCCGCCTGCTGGAGGAGCAGGCGGGCGGCGCGCCGTACCCGGGGCTGGTCTCGATCGGCACGGACACGGGCGGCCGGGTGCTGATCGACCTGGAGGCCGCGCAGGGCCTGATCAACGTACGCGGCCCGCAGACCACCGCGGCGCTGGCCGCGCTCGCCGTCGAGCTGGCCACCAACCGCTGGTCCGACCGTATGCGCATCACGCTCGTCGGGTTCGGCGAGGAGCTGACCGCGATCGCCCCCGACCGGATCAGGGCCGTCGGCAGCCTGGCCGAGGTGCTGCCCGAGCTGGAGGCGACCGCCGCGCCGCGCAGGGAGGTGCTCACCGGACGGGTCTCCGGCAGCCCGCGCGACGCCCACTACCTGCTGTCGGCCGTGGCCCCCACGCACGAGGAGGCCCGCCGCCTGGCGCTGCTGGCCCGCCGGGACACCGCCGGGTACGTCCTGGCCGGCGACGTCCCACACGCCACCTGGACGCTGGAGATCGGCGACGACGGCAAGGCGCGCATCGCCGAGCTGGGCTTCGAGGTCGAGGCCCAGCTCCTGCCGCGCCGCCACTACAAGGCGCTGGTCGACCTCTTCCACACCGCCGGACGGCTCGACGGCGAGGCGTATCCCGAGGCGGAGCCGCTGGAGGGCCTGCACCCGCCCGCCGTCGAGATCAAGATGCTCGGGCCCGTCCAGATCGTGGGGCTCGCGCCGCTCGAAGAGGGCCGCATGGCGCTGGCCACCGAGCTGCTGGTCTACCTGGCCACGCATCCCGGCGGCGTGCATCCCGTCGTCCTCGGCGGCGTGCTGTGGCCGCGCGGCGTGCAGACCATGGTCAGGGACGCCACGATCGCCCGCGTCGCCGACTGGCTCGGCCCCGAGCACCTGCACGTCGACGAGGCCGGACGGCTCAGGCTCGGCCCGGAAGTCCGTACGGACTGGGCCCTGTTCCGCGAGCTGGTCCGCCGTTCCCAGCACGACGCGACGGCCCGGACCGTCCTGCTGGAGAAGGCGCTCGGCCTGGTACGCGGCCCGCTCCTGGCCAATCGCCCGTCCGGCCGGTACGCCTGGCTGGCGGCCGACGACCTGGAGTACGACGTGGCGGCCGGCGTGGCCGACGCGGCCCACCGGCTGTGCGAGCTGCGGCTGGCCCAGGACGAGCCGGACGCGGCGGTGGCGGCCGTACGCGCGGCGTTGCTGCTGGCGACCGACGACGAGGGGCTCTGGCGCGACCTGCTGCGGGCCACGCACGCCACCGGCGACGCCGTCCGCATGCGGGCCGTGGTCGAGGTCCTGACCCGCCGGGCCGCCTCCCACCCGTACGGCGGCGGGATGGCCCCGGAGACCGAGGCGTTGATCGAGGAACTGCTGCCCTCGTGGCGCATCCACGTGGTGAGGGAGTCGTCCGCATGAGACGTATGTCGGTGATCGCGCTCGTCCTGGTCGTGGCGGGCTGCGGGCAGGCGGCGCGGCCGTACACGCCGCAGCCGGGTCCGTCGGGGAGCGTCCCGGCGCCCGCGACCGCGACGGAGGGCTCGGCGCGACCCTCCGCGGGCGCGCCCGGGGTCGAGACGATCGAGGTCGGCGGCGGGAAGTTGCGGGTGGACATCGACTGGCCGGACCGGCGCGATCCGCTCATGACCGTCATCACCGACTGGTACCTCGCCTCCCGCAAGGTGATGGTCTCGGGAAGCGATCGATACCTGAAGGATCTGGATCTCGAACTCCAGGCGGTGCGCCAGGCGTATGACGGAGTACGTCGGTACACCGAGGAGGACAGAAGAGTGAAGGGCGTCGCCCGGCTGTACGACCTGCGCGTCACGAAGGTCCTGGACAAGGGCGCGCAGGTCGACACCTGCGTGGATGAGTCGAAGGTACGCGTGGTCAGCGCGAGCAGCGGCGAGGCCGTCTCACCCCAGCCCTCCATCATGCGCGCCCCCTACCTGCAGAGGGCCCTCGCGCACCGCGGCGACGACGGCGTGTGGCGGATCCGGGAACTCTTCTACGACCAGGAAGGATGCGCGCGATGAACCGCGTGATCTCGCTGGCCACCGCGGCCCTGATGCTGCTGGGGCACCTCGACGCCCCGGGCGACCCGGGTGACACGGCCGGCAGCCCCATCGAGCACGGCAGGACCAGAGGGATCGAGCTGCGCAACTCCCGGATCGTCGTCTCCGGCAACGGCGCCAAGGGCGGCAACACCGACGGATACGTTCTCAAACGCCCCTGCTGGTACGAGCCCGGCATGACCGGGGCCGAGATGCTGAAGTCGCAGGAGTCCGTGCGCGACTACTGGTTCCGGTACACCAAGGACGCGTCCGAGGAGAAGTTCCAGGAGTTCCTCAAACAGTTCAAGGACAAGGTCGGCAAGGACGGTCGCTGGTGGGGCCCGGCCTACGACGCCTCCGACCCGAAGGGCCAGGTCTGCTTCGCGGCGCTCGACCCGTTCGTGTTCGTGCCGCCGGGCACGACGCCGCCCGCCGGGATCACGATCCGGGAGCTGGCCGAGATCGCCAGGGCGTCCCTGACCGTGCCCGAGCCCACGATCAAGCTGAGCCCCGACGCCAAGAGCTTCGTCAACCTGCCCACCTGGGTCTGGGTGGAGGGCCTCGGCGAGCGGCGCAGGTCGGTGACCGCGGAGATCCCGGGCGTCATGAGCGTCACCGTCGTGGCCACGCTGAAGAGCATCAAGATCGACCCGGGCACCACGAAGGACCGGGCCGAGGTGCACGAGGAGGGCTGCGGGGCCGCCGGACGCGCGTACGCCAAGGGGGCCTCCTTCACCTGCGGCGTACGTTACCTGCGGGCCTCGATCGACCAGCCGCGCGAGGCGTACCGGCTCACCGTGACCACGTCGTGGCCGGTGGAGACGACCGGTGACGCCGTGCCGTTCCAGTTCGCGCCCGTCGAGGTGGGCGCGACCCGGGACGTGCCGGTCGGCGAGATCCAGAGCAACGTGAAGCCCTAGGCGATCACCGCGGCCAACGGGGCCAGCTCGGGCTGCTCGGCCGCCTCGGCGAGCACCTCCTTCAGCACCGTGTCGTGCGTCGGGCCGGCCCGGGTCAGCAGGTCGCGGCCGTCGGGGGTGACCTCGGAGTAGATGCCGCGCCGGTCGTCCTCGCACAGGTAGCGCTTGAGCAGGCCGCGCTTCTCCAGGCGGGTGACCAGCCGCGTCGTGGCGCTCTGGCTGAGGACGACGGCACGGGCGAGCTGCTGCATGCGCATGTGCCAGCCGTCCTGGCGGGCGAGCACGTCGAGCACGGTGTACTCGCTCACGCTCAGGCCGTGCTCCTTCTCCAGCGCCTTCTCCAGCCTGTCCTCGATCTTCGCGTGCAGCGCGGCGAGGGTACGCCACCCCTGGGCGCGCGCCTCCACGGCGTCGTCGGCTAGAGGCATGTGACACCCTCCTCCTCATACGAGCGTCCGACAGATAGTCGGCGTGCACAAATAATGCCTACGCCTACTAACGTCGTATGAGATGTATTCTATGCCTCCAGCCCTACGGCATCGGGGCCACCGAGCGACGCGCTCAGCTCGGGTCGAACAGCTCCTCGGCGGCCTCGACGGTGAGAGCCCTGTCGATCCAGGATTCGAGAACGTCGAGGTCGGTGCACCTGAAGACCCGCTCGGCCTCCTCCTCCCGCACTGCGATGCCGCGAGCCGCCAGAATGCGCAGGATCGCCTTGGCCTCCCCCTTGGCTTCTCCTCTTGCCTGGCCCATGGCCTCACCTCGGGCCTCGCCTTCGGCTATGCCCTCAGCCATGCCCTCGGCCCGGCTCTCGGCGACCCACTGGCGGACCCACTTGCTCTTAGGCTCGCGTGTTCCCATAGCCATAGTGAACTCCCGCGTCGGCTCGGAACTCGGGGCGTTGCCGGACGAGTTCGAGGAGGAACTCATGTTCCAGGGTCGGCGACATGCGAACACATTACCGAACGCTGTCGAGCGATTACTCTCAGTTGGGCTTTTGTCCGCTTTCGTGGGCGAGGAGCCACTCCTTCACCGGGACGCCGTAGTAGTACCCGCCGTAGCCGCCCGTGCTGGGCAGGACGCGATGGCAGGGGACGAACGGGGCGATCAGGTTCTGGGCGCAGGCGGAGCCGGCGGCGCGGGCGGCGGTGCGCGGAAGGCCGGCGGCCTGGGCCAGTTCGGCGTACGAGACCGTCGTCCCCGCGCGGACCTCGCGCAACGCCTCGTGCAGGCGCTTGCGGGTGGGGGAGCCGGGCTGGGAGACCGGGACGGCGTCCAGGGCGTCGAGGTCGCCGTCGAAGTAGGCCCGGACGGCTTCGGCGGGGGCGCCGAGGTCGTCCACCACGTCCAGGCCCTCCGCCTGTAGGGCGGGGGTGAGGCGGACGAACATCTCCGCCGGGTCGGCCGTGAAGCCGCCTGCGACGAGGACGCCCTCGCGGGTGAGCAGCGACAGCGAGCCGATCGGCGTCGGCAGGACCTGAGCGGTGATCATGAGGAGCTCCAGAGGTGCAGGGCGGCGTAGGCCCGCCAGGGCCGCCACCGTTCGATGTGGTCGTGCGGGATGCCCAGGGCGGCCATGCGCTTGTTCAGCACGAGGTCGCCCGTGGGCCAGGCGTCGGGGTCGCGCAGGGCGCGCAGGGCGATGTAGCTGGCGGTCCACGGGCCGATGCCGGGAACCTTCAGCAGCTCGGCCACGGCCTCGGCCGGGTCCTGGCCGCCGTCGAGGTCGATGTCGCCGTCGGCTACCCGGCCCGCCAGGTCGGAAAGGGTCGCGATCCTGCGGTTGGTCAGGCCGAGGCCTGTCAGGTCGGCCTCGCGCAGTTCGGCCGCGGTGGGGAAGAGGGGGCCGCCGGTCCTGGCGACGATGCGGCCGAGCAGCGTACGCGCTCCGGCCACCGAGATCTGCTGGCCGACCACCGCGCGTACGGCCAGCTCGAACCCGTCGAACGTGCCCGGGACCCGCAGCCCCGGCCGCGCCCGGACGAGCGGGGCCAGCGAGGTCTGGCCGAGCGCCTCGGCGATGGCGTCGGGGTCGGCGTCCAGGTCGAGCAGGCGGCGGCAGCGGGCGACGACGCGGGCGAGCTGCCGGGTGTCGGCCACGGCCACGTCGAGGGCGATGTGGTCGGGACGGGGGGTGAGGCTGATCGTCCCGCCCGGCACGACCCTGGAGTACGACGCCGGGCCCGCGACCTCAAGGCCGGGGATGGCCCGCGAGGTCAGGAACCCGAACACGCCCGCCACGTCGTACGGCTCGCGCCGGTGCAGCCGCAACCTCAGCGTCACCGGCCCGGCGACCTCGGGCTCGGGCGGCGCGGCCGGACGTCCGGCGGTGGCGCGCAGCTCGCTGGGCGTGAAGCCGTACGTCTCCCGCATCGTGGCGTTGAACTGCCGCACGCTTCCGAACCCGGCCGCGAACGCCACCTCGGTGACCGGCAGCCCGGTCTCCGTCAGAAGCTGCTTGGCCAGCAGGAGCCGCTTCGTCCGGGCCACGGCCAGCGGTCCGACGCCCAGCTCGGCCACGAACAGCCGGTGCAGGTGGCGTTCGGTGATGTGCAGCCGCCGGGCCAGCCCTGCCACGCCCCGCTCGTCGGCGGCGCCGTCGTCGATCAGCCGCAGGGCCCGGCCGACGAGGTCGCCGCGCAGGTCCCAGCCGGGGTCGCCGGGCGACAGCTCGGGCCGGCAGCGCTTGCACGGCCGGAACCCGGCCGCCTCCGCCGAGGCCGCGTGCCGGTAGAAGCGCACGTTCCTGGAGGAGGGGGTACGCGCCGGGCAGATCGGCCGGCAGTAGATGCGCGTCGTCGTCACCGCGGTGTAGAAGCGCCCGTCGAACCGGGAGTCCCTGGCGGAGACCGCCCGGTAACAGGAGTCGAAGTCGAGCTCTAGGGGTGACATGCCTCCGAGACTATGCGCGCGCCGCGGGTGCCGACCGGCGGAAATCGGACCTGACCATGAAAACGCAGGTCACCAGCTCAGAGCGCCTGACCAGCGGTATTCGGACCTGACCGGCGGAGGGCTGAGAAGTGGATCGGCAGCCAGCTCACGGCCATGATCACCGCGCCCGTCCAGAGCGACGCGCGCACCCCCCACAGCTCGCCGATCAACCCGGCCAGCAGCCCGCCGAGGCCGACCGCCCCCGTCAGCAGCAGCCGCATCGTGGCCGTCATCCGCCCGAGCAGGTGGTCCGGCGTGACCCGCTGCCGCAGGCTCACCAGCAGCACGTTGTTCACCCCGGTACGGAACGTCACCACGAACCACGCCGCAGCCGCGGCCCACAGCCACGCCCCGGGCCCCAGGAACGGGATCACCAGCGCGGGCGGGGCGGTGACCAGGCTGACCAGCCACACCGCGCGGCCGGTGCCGAAGCGCCGGCCGAGCAGATGGGCCGACGACGACCCGGCGAGCACGCCGAGCCCGCTCACCGCCAGATACGCTCCAAGCACCCACTCCGGATAGCCGAGCTGCCCCACGATGAGCACCGGCAGCAGGACCGAGCAGAGCGGGAACGCCAGGTTCGCCATCGCGCCCTGGACCAGCGCCGCGACCAGCACCCGGTTGCCGAGGATGAACCGTACGCCCTCCGCGATCCGGGCCCGCAGGGACTCCGCGTCGCCCGCCGGGCCGTCCTGTGCGAGGGCCGGTTCGGGGACGCCGCGCAGCCAGGCCGCCGACCACAGGTAGCTCAGCGCGTCCAGCAGCACGGCCACCGGCGCGCCGGCGACCTGGACGAGCACCCCGGCGACGCTGCGCCCGGCGACGTCCATGCCCGCCGCCGTGCCCACGAGCAGCGAGTTGGCCGACGTCAGCCGCTCGCGTCCGATCAGCCCCGGCACGATGCTCATGGACGCCACGTCGAACAGCAGCGTCCCCGCCCCGACGAGCGTCGTCACCACGTAGAGCTGCGCCATGGACAGCACGCCGGCCCACCACGCCACCGGCACCGACAGCAGCGCCGCGGCCCGCGCGGCGTCCATCGCGATCATCAGGCGGCGCCGCCGGACGCGGTCCACCCATGCCCCGGCGGGCAGCCCGAGCACGAGGGCCGTGAGCGTGGCGAGGGCCGAGAGCAGCCCGACCTCGCCCGCGCCCGCCCCGAGGGCGGTCACGGCGAGCAGCGGGAGTGCGACGTAGCCGATCTGGGTGCCGAGCTGGCTGACCGTGCCGGCGACGTACAGGTTGCGGAACGCGTGAAGCCGCAGAAGTGGAGCTTCCACCAAGGTTGCTGACATGTCGGCAGAATGCTGAAATGTCGCTCAAGGCCGCTATCGATTAAGTGACAAGCAAATCCAATGACCCTGGACCTGACGTTCACCGCCCACGACATCGCCAACACGCGCTTCGCCGTCTCGCCGCTCGGCGAGGTCGTGACCAGCGTGCGCGTGGTGAAGAACCCCGCGGCGCACCCGCTCCTGCGCCCCTGGGCCGACCAGGTGCGCCGCCGCCTCCAGGACGTGGACTGGGGGCTGCTGTCCGACCTGGTCCCGATTCCCACGGTCTCGATCGCGGGCTTCACCTGCACGCCGCCCTCGACGTCCATGCCGGACCTGGAGCTGGAACTCGCCACGATGCGGGGCGCGGTCGCACGGGTCCGCACGGACCTGGACAAGATCGGCGGCCCCTGGACGAAACGCGTGCAGGCCCTCTACGACGACCCGGAACAGGGCCTCGAACGCCTGGCCGTGGAGGTGGCCGACTACTGGGAGGCGGCGATGGCGCCGTACTGGCCGCGGATCCGATCGCTGCTGGAGGGCGAGATCCTGTACCGCGCTCGGTTGCTGGCCGAGGGCGGCGCCCAGCGCATGCTGGCCGACCTCGACGACGCCGTCACCTGGGACGGTGGCACCCTGCGGCTGGAACACCTGTACGTCACCGGCCGGCGGTCACTGAGGGGGCTCGGGCTGCTGCTGGTGCCGTGCGTGTTCGCCTGGCCGCGGGTCCTGTCGGTCACGACGCCGCCGTACCAGCCGACCGTGCGCTACGCGCCGCGCGGCATCGCGACGCTCTGGGAGCGCCGCGAGGTGGACCCGCCCGAGGCGCTCGCCGCCGTGCTCGGCAGGACGCGCGCCCGGCTGCTGGCCGAGCTCGACCAGCCGGCCTCCACGCGCGACCTGGCCCAGCGCGCCGGGCTCTCCGAGCCCGGCGTCAACCAGCACCTGACGGCGCTGCGCAAGGCCGGCCTGTGCACCGCGCACCGCACCGGCCGGTACGTGCTCTACGCCCGTTCGGCCGTCGCCGAGACGCTGCTCTACTTGGAGGAGACCCCCACTCCCAGGTCGAACTCCCGGTAGACGCGCGCCCAGAACCCGTCGCGCAGCCAGACCCGGGCCTCCGGGTAGGGCCGCAGCGAGTGGCCGAGCTCCTTCTCCGCCTCGATCAGCAGCTCGGTGTCGATCACGGTCGGCAGGATCGGGCCGGGCAGCAGGTCGCGGATGTTGTCGCGGCCGCGGGTGAGTATCCACTTCTGGGCGACGTGCTCGCCGACGTCCTCCACGCGCGGACGGCTGGGCCCCAGCTTGGCGACCTGGCCGGGCTTGGCGTGCGGCTTGACCGGCGCGCGCCCGGCGAACACCTGGGCGGGCGAGGGAGCCGCGGCGGGCGGGGTGACCGCAACCGGCTGCGGAGCGCGACTGAAAAAGGGTCTCAGGAAATCGGCGGAGATCACTTCCACCGTGTCGGACTCCCACACCAGGCGCTCGGCCTGGTTGGTGCCGTAAGGGGGCTCGACGCCCCACAGGTGGATGCGCACGCCGTACGCCTGCGCCGCCTCGACCGCCGGGACCATGTCCTCATCGCCGGCCAGCAGGATCGTGTCGGTCACCGCGTGATGCCGGGCGAGTGCCTCCAGGTCGCTCCTGATCTGCGCGTCGACGCCCTTCTGCTGGCCGCGGGCGTTGAGGTTGCCAAGGCGGACCTTGACCCACGGGAGCTGGGCGATGACCCGCTGATCGACGGTCGGCACACGGTCGCGGGCTGCGTCATACCAATAGATCCGCAGAAGTTCGCCGGAAATACGTTCCTCTGCATGTTTCTGTAGACTCTGGATGAGCTCATCGGCGGCCACCCGATATTCCTTGCGTTCCTTCGCGCCGAGCAGCACCTCACCTGCCGCAGCGTACAGATAACCGACATCCACTAGGACGGCGTACTTGGCTGCCACAGGATGCGGCATGAGGTCTGGGATGGCCATGTCGTCCTCCAGGCCGCGGTGTTAGTTGATCGGCTGACTATATACGCCTACTTTCTCTAGATAGTCCCAACTCCCGGGGAACTTGACACCCGATTCCCGGGATCTATCTAGGGTAGTGCGCTCATCCGCCAAGCCGCCTTCCCCGGCAGGCCAGGGTTACGCATACCTCTGGCGGGGTTTCGCCATGTTTGTCTACGAGGTCTCTCAGGTTCCGCGTACGCGCTCCTGCGCGTGGCGAGCACGGCCACCACGGCCGCGATCTCCTCAGGCGTGGCCTCGCCTCGGACTATACGCAGGTGGTCGCTCATAGAGGAATGTTCCCATGCTTCTTCGGCGGCAGCGAGGCCCTCTTGTTACGCAGGGCGCGAAGTGCCCGGACAACTTGGGGTCGAGTTTCGGACGGCCGAATCACCGAGTCCACATAGCCGCGTTCGGCCGCGATGTACGGATTGGCCAATGTGTCCTCGTACTCGGTGACGAGCCGGGCGCGCTCGGCGTCGGGGTCGTCGGAGGCGGCCAGTTCGCGCCGGTAGAGGATGTTGACCGCGCCCTGCGCGCCCATGACCGCGATCTGGGCCGTGGGCCAGGCGAGGTTGACGTCCGCGCCGAGGTGCTTGGAGCCCATGACGTCGTAGGCGCCGCCGTACGCCTTGCGGGTGATGACCGTGACCAGCGGGACCGTGGCCTCGGCGTAGGCGTACAGGAGCTTGGCGCCGCGGCGGATGATTCCGTTCCATTCCTGATCGGTCCCGGGAAGGAATCCCGGTACATCAACAAAAGTCAGGATCGGAATATTAAAGGCATCACAAGTTCGAATAAATCTGGCGGCCTTCTCGGAGGCGTCGATATCCAGACATCCGGCGAAATGCATGGGTTGGTTGGCGACGACGCCCACCGGCTGGCCGTCCACGCGGCCGTAACCGACCACGATGTTCGGCGCGAACAGCGCGTGGACCTCCAGGAACTCCCCGTCGTCGAGCACGTGTTCGATCACCTGGTGCATGTCGTACGGCTGATTGGGGGAGTCGGGGATGATCAGGTCGAGCTCGGGCTCGGGCTCCAGGTCGTCGGCCGCGGCGAAGGCGGGGGCCTCGTCCAGGTTGTTGGAGGGCAGGTAGGACAGCAGCGCCTTGACGTAGTCGAGGGCGTCGTCCTCGTCGGCGGCCTGGTAGTGGGCCACGCCCGACTTGGTGTTGTGCGCGCGGGCCCCGCCCAGCTCCTCGAACGTGACCTCCTCGCCGGTCACCGTCTTGATCACGTCGGGACCCGTGATGAACATGTGGGACGTCTGGTCCACCATCACGACGAAGTCGGTCAGGGCGGGCGAGTAGACGTGGCCGCCCGCGGCGGCGCCCATGATGAGCGAGATCTGCGGGATCACGCCGGAGGCGTGCACGTTCCGCTTGAAGATCTCCGCGTAGAGGCCGAGCGCGACCACGCCCTCCTGGATGCGCGCGCCGCCGCCCTCGTTGATGCCGATGATCGGGCAGCCGGTCTTCAGCGCCAGGTCGAGGACCTTGACGATCTTCTCGCCGTACACCTCGCCGAGTGAACCGCCGAAGACCGTGACGTCCTGGGAGAACACGCAGACCTGCCGGCCGTCGATCGTGCCGTGGCCGGTGATGACGCCGTCGCCGTACGGCCGCCGCTTCTCCAGCCCGAACATCGTGGACCGGTGGCGGGCGAACTCGTCGAACTCCACGAACGAGCCCTCGTCGAGCAGCGCGAGCACCCGCTCGCGCGCGGTCATCTTGCCCTTGGCGTGCTGTTTGTCCACCGCCGACGACGAGCCGGCGTGCACGGCCTCGTCGAGCCTTCGCTCCAGGTCGGCGATCTTGCCTGCGGTGGTGTGGATGTCCGGCATCTCCGGCATGGGATCGGCGGCAGCGCTCATGCGCGTTAGGCTAGCCCGTCCTCCTAGAGTGGATCCATGACGGATGCGGTTCGCTCCCACGGCCTCTACAAGCGCTACGGCGCCCAGGTCGCGGTGGCCGGGGTCGACCTCGTGGTGCCGGCGGGCAGCTTCGCGGGCCTGGTCGGTCCCAACGGGGCAGGCAAGACGACCACGCTGAGCATGATCACCGGGCTGCTGCGGCCCGACGGCGGCCAGGCGGCGATCGACGGGCTCGACGTCTGGCGCGACCCCGTCGCCGTCAAGGCGCGCATCGGCGTGCTGCCCGAGGGGCTGCGGCTGTTCGAGCGGCTGTCGGGCCGCGAGCTGCTGCTCTACAACGGCCGGCTGCGCGGCATCCCCAAGGCCGACGTCGAGCAGCGCGCGGGCGAGCTGCTCGACGTGATGGACCTGACCGGGGCCGCCGACAAGCTCGTCGTCGACTACTCCACCGGCATGCGCAAGAAGATCGGGCTGGCCGCGGCGCTGCTGCACAACCCGTCCGTGCTGTTCCTCGACGAGCCGTTCGAGGGGGTCGACCCGGTCAGCTCCAACACCCTCACCGAGGTGCTGCGGCGCTTCACGGCCTCCGGCTCGACCGTCATCTTCTCCAGCCACGTCATGGACCTGGTCGAGCGGCTGTGCGACTGGGTGTCGGTGATGAGCGGCGGCCACATCGTCGCGCAGGGTCCGCTCGACCAGGTGCGCGGCGGCTCCAGCCTCAACGAGGCGTTCATGCGGCTGGTCGGCGGCTCCCGCGCCCACGGCGAGGCGGGCCTGAGCTGGCTCGGCGCCAAGCCCGGCGAGCAGCGCCCGGCCGCGCCCGCCCCCCAGGACACCCCGTGAGCGCCCCCGGGCCGTCCGCGGCGACCTCCGGCGGGCAGTCCGCCGCCGTCACCGGCTCGCCGATGGCCACGGCCGCGCTCTTCGCCCGGCTCAAGCTGCGCCTGCTCGCCGGCAACCTGCGCGGCGACGTCCAGCGCAAGCTCGGCTTCGTCTTCACCCTGCTCGCCGCGGCCGGCCTGGCCGTGGTCGGGTTCCTGCTGATGAGCCTGCTCAGGCTGGCGCCCTCCGACGTCGCCGCCGAGCTGGTGATCGTCGCGTTCGCGGTCTTCCTGGTGAGCTGGATGATCGTGCCGCTGCTGGCGTTCGGGCTGGACGACACGCTCGACCCGGCGCGGTTGTCGCTGTTCCCGCTGCGTACGCGCGAGCTGGCCGTCGGGCTGTTCACCGCGTCCGCGACGGGCGCGTGGCCGCTGGCCATGCTGGTCATCACAGCCGGCGCGCTGGTCGCGCTGCCCACGGGCGTCGGGGGCGTGCTGCTGGGCGTGCCCGCGGTGCTGTTGCAGTTCGCGTTCTGCGTGGTGACGTCGCGGCTGATCACCACCTCGCTGTCCGGCGCCCTGCGCAGCCGGCGCGGTCGTGACGTGCTGGCCGTGGCCGCCCTGTTCGTGGTGCTGCTGGCGCAGCTGCCCAACCTGCTGATGAACCGCGGCATCGGCGACCCCGCCGCGATGCTCCACCGGCTGGCCGGCGTCCTGCGGTGGACGCCGCCGGGCATGGCCGCGCACGCCATGGCCGACGGCGGCCTGGTCGGCGTGGCGGAGCTGGCCGCCGTCGCGGTGCTCGTGGTCGTGCTGGCCTGGTTGTGGATCAAGGCGCTGGGCCGGGCCCTGGTGTCGCCGGACGCCTCCACGCAGGCGGCCTCCGTACGCCGGCGGCGGGGGCTCGCCGACCGGTTCCTGCCCGACGGGCCGCTGGCGGCCGTGGTGACCAAGGAGCTGAAGTACATCAGGCGGGAGCCCAGGTTCCGCGTGGGCTGGTTCTCCTCGGTCGTGGTGACCGTCATCCTGGCGTTCTCGCTGAACAACGGCACGCAAGGGCAGGCGGGGCCGGTGCTGCCGGTGCTGATCACCGGCATGGGCGCGCTGATGATCTCGCTGCAGTCGGGCAACGCGTTCGGCATCGACGGGCGTTCCCTGTGGATGAACGCCGTGGCCTTCGGCTCCGAGGAGGACCTGCGCCGCGACCTGGCGGGCCGCCATCTGGCCAACTGCCTGGTCGCCGCGCCGCTGCTGCTGCTCGTGGCGGTCGCCGCGGCGCTGTTCACCGGCAGTCCGCAGGCCGTCGTGCCGGCGTTCCTGACGGGGCTGGGCGCGCTCGGCGTCGGGCTCGGGGTCGGCTCGGTGACCAGCGTGACGATCCCGTACACGCTGCCCGAGCGGATGAACGCCTTCAGCGGCGCCGCGCCCGGCCAGGGCGGTCAGGCGTTCGCGTCGTCGATCGGGGCGATGCTCGGGATCGTGCTGATGTCGCTGCCGATCGTGGTGCCGCTGCTGTTCGGGTTGTTGTGGGTGTCGGCGCTCGCGCCCTTCTACGGCCTGCTGATCGAGGTGCTGGGCCGGCGGCTCGCCGGCAAGATCGGATTCCCCCGGCTCCCCGAGTTGCTGGCGGCGGTGTCCAAGCCCAGCTAGTGAGTGGTCTAGTCCAATGGGCGAGACCGCCATGCGGTCGCCGAAAGCGACTCGCTACCCTTCGAAGCATGATTGACCAGGGGCTCGAGCGTCGTAGTGCCGCCGTGACCGAGATGCCTGACGAGCTGCGCCATGACGTGCGCATGCTCGGCAAGCTGCTCGGTGAGGTGATCGCCGAACAGGGTGGCGAAGACCTGCTGGCAGACGTCGAACGGTTGCGCAAAGCCGTCATCGCGGCGCGCAGAGGCGAGATATCCGCTGACGAGATCACCGACATGGTCGCCGGATGGGAGATCGAGCGGGCGGTGGCCGTCGCCCGCGCGTTCACCTGCTACTTCCACCTGGCGAACCTGGCCGAGGAGCACTACCGCATCCGTACGCTGCGCGAACGCGACGCCGAGGGGAGGGTGCAGCGGGAGTCGCTGGCGCAGGCCGTCCACGAGCTCGGCAACGAGCGCGTGCGCGAGCTGCTTCAGGGCCTGGAGTTGCACCCGGTGCTGACCGCGCACCCCACCGAGGCGCGCAGGCGCGCGGTCGTCACCGCCATCCAGCGGGTCAGCGGCCAGCTCACCGAGTACAACACGCCCGGGCGCGGCGCTTCGGAGCGCGCCGAGAGCAGGCGCCGCCTGCTGGAGGAGATCGACCTGCTGTGGCGTACGGCCCAGCTCCGCTCCACCAAGCTCGACCCGCGCGACGAGGTCCGCACGGCCATGGCCGCCTTCGACGAGACGCTGTTCCGGATGGTGCCCCAGGTCTACCGCTCGCTCGACGCGGCGCTCGACGCGGGCACCGGCACCCGTCCGCCACTGGCCAGGCCCTTCATCCGGTACGGAAGCTGGATCGGCGGCGACCGCGACGGCAATCCCAACGTCACCGCCAAGGTCACCCGCGACACCATCCAGATCCAGTCCGAGCACGTGCTGACCGCCCTGGAGACGGCCTGCACCCGCATCGCCCGTACGCTGACCGCCTCCGTCCAGTTCTCGCCCTGCTCGGCCGAGCTGAAGGGCGCGCTGGCCGCGGCCGTCGACGCGCATCCCGAGCTGGTCTCCGAGCTGGCCACCCGGTCGCCGCGCGAGCCGCACCGCCAGTGGCTGCTGTTCGTGGCCGCCCGCATCGCCGCCACCCGCCACCGTGACCTCGACCTCGCCTACCGCTCGCCCGCCGAGCTGCTGACCGACCTGCGGCTGGCGCAGGAGTCGCTGGCGCTCAGCACGCCGCGGCAGGCGTACGGGGAGTTGCAGCACCTGGTCTGGCAGGTCGAGACGTTCGGCTTCCACCTGGCCGAGCTGGAGGTGCGCCAGCACTCGCAGGTGCACGCGGCGGCCCTGGAGGAGATCAGGGCGGGCGGCGAGCTGTCGGAGCGCACCGAGGAGGTGCTGGCCACGATCCGGGTGATCGCCTGGATCCAGGAGCGGTTCGGCGTCACGGCCTGCTCCCGCTACGTGGTCTCCTTCACCCGCTCGGCCGACGACATCGCGGCCGTCTACGAGCTGGCCGGGCACGCCCTGGGCGACCGGGCGCCGGTGCTCGACGTGGTGCCGCTGTTCGAGTCCGGCCAGGACCTGGCCAACTCGCCGGGCGTGCTGAGCGGCATGCTGGAGATCCCGCAGATCCAGGACCGCCTGGCCACGACCGGCCGCCGTATGGAGATCATGCTCGGCTACTCCGACTCGGCCAAGGAGCTGGGCCCGGCGGCCGCCACCCTGCGCCTGTACGAGGCGCAGGAGGAGCTGACCGTGTGGGCGCACGAGCACGACGTTCAGCTGCGCATGTTCCACGGCCGCGGCGGCGCGCTCGGCCGCGGCGGCGGCCCGGCCAACCGGGCGGTGCTGGCGCAGGCGCCGGGTTCGGTCGCGGGCCGCTTCAAGGTCACCGAACAGGGCGAGGTCATCTTCGCTCGTTACGGGCACATCGCCATCGCCCGCCGCCATCTTGAGCAGGTCACCAACGCCGTGCTGCTGGCCTCCTCGCCCACGGTCGGCGCGCGTACGGCGGCCGCCGCCGAGCGGTTCCGCGGCCTGGCCGAGCAGGTCGCGACGGCTTCGGAGGAGGCCTACCGGGCACTCACCGAGGCTCCCGGGTTCCCCGAGTGGTTCGCGCTGGTCAGCCCGCTGGAGGAGATCGGCTCGCTGCGGCTCGGGTCCCGCCCGGCCCGCCGCGGCCTGGGCGCGCCGCGTTCGCTGGACGACCTGCGGGCCATCCCATGGGTGTTCGCCTGGGCGCAGACCCGCGTCAACCTGCCCGGCTGGTACGGCCTCGGCACCGGCCTGGCCGCCGTCGGCTCCCTCGACGAGCTGCGCGCGGCCTACGCCGAGTGGCCCCTGTTCAACGCGATGCTGGACAACGCCGAGATGTCGCTGGCCAAGACCGACCGCTCGATCGCCAAGCGCTACCTCGCGCTCGGCGGCCGGGACGACTTCGCCCGCCAGGTGCTGGAGGAGTACGACCGCACCCGCGAGCTGGTGCTGCGGGTGACCGGGCACACGCGGCTGCTGGAGAACCGCAAGGTGCTCTCGCGGGCCGTGCAGCTGCGCGACCCGTACGTGGACGCGCTGTCGCACCTTCAGCTCCGGGCGTTGCGCGCGATGCGTACCGAGGATCTGTCGGAGCAGGAGCGCGAGCGGCTGTCCACGCTGCTGCTGCTGTCGGTCAACGGCGTGGCCGCCGGCCTGCAGAACACGGGCTGAGCACGCGCGGACGGCCCGGCGGGGGGCCGGGCCGTCCGAAGCGCGGGAGTTCAGCGCAGGCTGTCGAAGAAGGCCGTGATGTCGGAGGTGAGCGCCTCCGTGGCGGTGTGGGCCGTGTAGTGGCCATGGGCGGGGGCGGGCAGCGTCTTCCACGAGACGATCGCGCTGTGGTCGCGCTCGGCGAAGCGGCGGATCGACTTGAAGTCGCCCTCGGCCATGGCCAGCGCGGTCGGGGTGGTCGTCGGCTCCTGCGGCTGCTCCATGCGGGCGTTCTCCCAGTAGAGCCGCAGGGCCGAGCCGGCGGTGCCGGTGAACCAGTGGATCGAGGCGTTGGTCAGCACGAAGTCGTCGTCCAGGTCCTCGTCGAAGAGCTGGGCCAGCCAGCCCACGAGCCCGGCGGGGGAGTCGGCGACGGCGTGTGCGAGCGTCTGCGGCTGCTGCGACTGCAGGACGTTGAACGCGCCCTTCTCCTTCCAGAACCAGTCGAGCACGGCCAGCCCGGCCTGGTCCTCCTCGCTCAGGTCCGCGAACTCGGCCGGGTCGCCGGAGGGGAAGGAGAAGACCTGGGTGACGTGCACGCCCACGACGTGCTCGGCGTCGATCCTGCCCAGCTCGGGGGAGATCATCGAGCCGCCGTCGTTGCCGACGGCGCCGTAGCGCTCGTAGCCGAGACGGGCCATCAGCTCGGCCCAGGCCCCGGCGATGCGCCGGTTGTTCCAGCCGAGCTCCTTGGTCGGGCCGGAGAAGCCGAAGCCGGGCAGCGACGGGACGACCACGTGGAAGTGGCGCGACAGCGGCTCGATCGCTTCGAGGTATTCGGCGACGGTGCCCGGCCAGCCGTGGGTGAGGATCAGGGGCAGAGCGTCGGGGTTGTCGGAGCGTACGTGGATGAAGTGGATGTTCTGCCCGTCGATCTCCGTCGTGAACTGCGGGTACGCGTTGAGCCTGGCCTCCTGGGCCCGCCAGTCGAAGCCGGACTGCCAGTGGGCCACCAGGCGCTTGACCCGCTCGACGCCCACGCCCTGGTCGGCGCCGGGGATCTCGTCGGTGAAGCGGGTCCGCGCGAGCCGGGACAGCAGGTCGTCGAGGTCGGCCTGGGAGATCTCGATGCGGAACGGGCGGATGCTCATGAAGGGTCCTCTCGACCGAAGAAGCGGAACGGCTTGTTCTGTTCCAACTATAGCAGAACGGAACGCTTCATTCCACAAGCTGTCACAAGAGGGATCCAAGTGACTTCCAAGGCTCACTGAGCAGCATGGGGGCTTTGACAAGTGCAGAAAGGGACCCCCTCATGAAAAGGACAGCCTTGCTGCTGGGCACGGTGCTGCTCGGCAGCCTGCTGGCCGCTCCTCCAGCCCTGGCCGCCGCCGCGCCGGCGACCTCCGTCACCCGGGTCAAGGCCACCCCCGCCGACCGCACGGGCGAGTGCCCCACGACGGTGGCCTTCGCCGCCACGGTGGCCGCCAAGGGCAAGGGCACCGTGCGTTACCGCTGGGTGCGCGGTGACGGCAGCAAGAGCGCCATCAGGAGCTTCCGCGTCAACGGCGCGCGCAAGGTCGTCGTGAGGGACCGCCAGACGTTCGACCGCGACACGTCCGGCTGGCAGGCCGTGGAGGTGCTCGGCCGGCGCGGCCTGTCGGCCAAGGCGCGCTTCCGCGTCTCCTGCACCGGATCCCCGCAGCGATACGACGTGGTCAACCCGCTGCCCGCCCAGCCGGACCGGCCGCTGGTGGCGGCCGCGAGCGTGCAGGCGAGCCCGTCCCGCCACGACGGCGCCTGCCCGGCCACCGTGACGTTCACCGCGACCATCCAGGTCTCGCGCACCCCGGCCAAGGTCGGCTACCAGTGGATCGACAGCGCCACGGGCGAGGGCGCGGTCGAGTCGATGTACTTCGCCGGCGGCGGTCCGCGCAGCAGGCAGGTCACGCTGCCGCTGGCCGTGGGCACCTCGACGGCCGGCTGGCGGGCCGTACGGATCCTCAACGCCGGCGGCCACGACTCCGGGCGGGCCTCGTACGACGTGACCTGCCGCGTCACGCCCGGCCCCGAGCCCACCAGGACGCCGACGCCGAAGCCCACGCTGACGCCCACCCCGACGCCCACGACGTCCTCGACCCCCAGGCCGACGACGACCTCCGAGCCCCCGGCGCAGCAGCCGCAGGCCGCGATCACCGCCCTGACGCCCGGCGACTACCAGGGCTACTGCGACGAGCCCGTCGCCTACCAGGCCACCGGCCGCCTCACCCTGCCGGCGGGCCCGGCGGCCAGCGTCGGCTACTGGTGGAGCCTGGACGGCACCGAGTGGCAGCACCAGACCGTGAGCTTCCCGGCCGCCGGCCAGACCAGGACGCAGGACGTCACCGCCGCCTGGAGCCTCGACCAGTCGAAGACCGGCACGCACAAGCTGGCCCTGACCACCCAGCCCGCCTCGGCCCAGGCCGCCGAGCGCACCTTCGCCCTCTCCTGCACGACCGACCCCGACCCGGCCAAGCTGGCCATCCCCTACATGCTGACGCCCGTCTACCGGGGCGACTGCGGCACCGGCTCCATCGGCCTGCGCGCGGACGCCCGGATCACCACCGACCGCGACGCCGAGGTCCGCTACCGCATCGTCGTGGACGGCAAGCCCGGCCCGGTCAGGACGCAGGACGCCAAGCCCGGCAGGGCCCAGTCGATCGGCGACCTGTTCTACATCAGCCCCAAGGAGTCCGGCGGCGGCGTCATCCGCATCGAGGTGCTGAACCACAACAAGCTGGTCAAGGAGAAGCCGTACACGGTGACCTGCGTGCCGCAGGACCCGTCGCCGGGGGCCGTGCGGATCAGCGAGTTCTGGCCGGTCCACTACTTCGGCGACTGCGCCGAGGCGCCGTACGTGACCGCCCACGGCGCCTTCCGCGCCGCACCGGACACCGAGATCACCTGGCGCTGGGTCATGGACGGCAAGCCGACGGAGGCGGTCACGTACAAGACCAACAGCGGCGGGCTCCTCCAGGTGCAGGCCGCCTACTGGCACCGGGACACGAAGACCTCCGGCGTGGTCCGGCTCGAAGTGCTGAACCACAACAAGCCCTCCATCGAGGGCACCTATCCGGTGACCTGCGAATAGTCCTCGCAACACATGGTCTGCCGCTGATCAGGACGTGACGATCCGCTCCTGACCGGCGTAGACGTTGCAGCGCTCGCCACGCAGGAACCCCACCAGCGTCATCCCGAACTCCCTGGCCAGATCGACGGCCAGGGACGAGGGCGCCGACACCGCGCACACCGCCGGGATGCCGGCCGCCAGCGCCTTCTGCATGATCTCGTAGCTGGCCCGGCCGCTGACCATGAGCACGTGCCCGGCCAGCGGCAGCCGGTCGGCCAGCGCTGCCCAGCCGACCAGCTTGTCCAGCGCGTTGTGCCGGCCGACGTCCTCGCGCAACGCCAGCAGCGTGCCGGTCGCCGTGAACAGGCCCGCCGCGTGCAGCCCGCCGGTCTTGCCGAACACGCCCTGGGCCTCGCGCAGCGCGCCCGGCAGGCCGTAGAGGACCTCGGGGGTGAGTTCGAGCGAGCCCCGGGGGATCGGCTTGCACCGGCCGTGCAGCGCGTCGAGACCGGCCGAGCCGCAGACGCCGCACGCGCTGGAGGTGAGGAAGTGCCGGTCGAGCGCGGGCAGGTCGGGCACCGGGCCGTGCAGGCGGACGGTGACGGTGTTGTAGCGGGCCTCGGGCGGCAGGTCCTCGTCCGTGCAGTACGCGATGGCCGCGATCTCGCCCGGCCCGGCCAGCCCCTCGCCGCTCAGGAACCCGGCGGCCAGCTCGAAGTCGTGCCCCGGCGTGCGCATGGTGATGGCGATCGTCTTGCGCGTGCCGTCGTCGCCGGTGAGGCGGATCTCCAGCGGCTCCTCCGTGGCCAGGTCGTCGCGCCGGTCGCGGGCGCCGGAGCCGGCCAGCTCGGTGATGCGGACGCGGGTGGTCGGCCCGGGACGCGCCGTCACAGCGGCCGCACGGTGACGAGGGCGTTGTAGTCGGGGATGCGCGCCTGTGGCGAGCGGCGGGCCTCGTCGAGCAGGACGTTCCCCTCCGGCCAGTGGATCTGCAGGTTGCCCGGCATCACCGGGGCACGCAGCACCTTGCCCTGGTAGGAGCGCTCGCCGGCGCGCAGCTCGACCGGGGCGCCGTCGGCCAGCCCGAGCCGGTCGGCGTCGTACGCGCTCATCAGCACGGCCTCGCGGGCCGCGCCGTTGAAGCCGTCGAGCCGTTCGTGGACCATGCTGTTGAACTGCTTGCCACGTCTGGTCGCGACCTTGAACGTGCCGTCGGGGCGCTCCAGGGCGGGCGGCTCGACCACGGAGAAGACGGCCAGCCCGTCGGGCGTCTGGAAGCGGCCGTCGGCGAAGAGGTGGCGGCCGCCGTACTGGACGTTGTCCCCGAACTTCCGCAACCCGGAGATGCCCTGGTAGAACGGCACGACCTGCTCGATCTCCGCACGGATCTGCGGAGTGCCGGTGAACCGTACATGGTCGGCTATCTCCGGACGGGTGCGCGCGGCCAGCTCGGAGAAGATCTTCCACTCCGGCCACGCCTCGCCGACGCGCGGCCCCTCGACCTCGGGCGAGAAGATGATCCGCCGCTCGGTGGAGGTCTCGGTCACGCCGCCGACCATCTCGTAACGCGTCTGGGCGGGCAGCAGCAGCACGTCGCCCTCGCCCGGCACGAGCATCTGCGAGGACAGCACGATGTCGATGTGCACCCGCAGCCCCAGCCTGGACAGCGCCTCGCGGCAGTAGGCCGGGTCGGGCAGGACCTCCAGGAAGTTGCCGCCGGAGGAGACGAGCGCGTCGAGCTCGCCCCGGTGGGCCGCGTCGATCATGTCGGTCGCGGTCAGGCCGGGCGTGTCGGGCACCTGGAAGCCCCACAGGTCGGTGAACTTGGCGGCGTTGGCGGACGTGATCGGCAGGCCGCCGGGGTAGCCGGTCGCGTACGCCCCCATCTCGGCCCCGCCCTGCACCCCGCTGTGCCCCCGGATCGGCATCAGCCCGCACTTGTCGCGCCCGACGAAACCCCGGGCCAGCGCCAGGTTGACGATCGCCCGGACGTTGTCCTCGCCGTAGGCGTGCTGCGTGATGCCCATCGACCAGACCAGGACGGCCGAGCGCGCCTTGCCGAGCAGCTCGGCCAGCCGGAACATCTGCTCCTTGGTGGCCCCCGAGAGCGCTTCGAGCTCGGCCCACGACTGGGACTCGACGGCCTTGCGCGCCTCCTCGAACCCGGACGTCCGCCCGGTCACGAACGCCTTGTCCACCCAGTCGTTCTCGATCAGGTGCTTGAGCACGCCGTTGAGGAAGCCGATGTCGCCGCCGACGTTCACGCCGAAGAACTCGTCGGTGATCTTCGTGCCGAACAGCGCGGACTCGGCGTTGGAGGGCACCCAGTACTTGTCCATGCCCGGCTCGCGGTAGGCGTTGACCATGGCGATGCGGGTGCCGGCCTTCTTGGCGTGGTAGAGGTACTTCATCGCGACCGGCTGGTTGTTCGACGGGTTCGAGCCGATGAAGACGATCAGGTCGGAGCCGATCCAGTCGGTGTAGGAGCAGGTCGTGGCCGCCGCGCCGATGGTCTGCTTGAGCGCGACCGTCGAGGGCGAGTGGCAGATGCGGGCGGCGTTGTCGACGTTGTTCGTGCCGAGCGCCCGCACCGCCTTCTGCGCCGCGTAGTAGTTCTCGTTGGGCACCCCGCGGCTGGTCAGGTACGTGCCGAACCGCGCGCCGCGCAGCCCGTCGGCCGCCACCCGCAGCGCCTCGTCCCAGCCGATCCGGGTGAAACCGGGCTCACCGGCCCGCCGCAGCATCGGGTACGGCAGCCGCCCCAGCTCCCGCAGCTCCGCGCTCTTGCGCCCGGCCAGCCCCGAGACGTCGCGCAGCAGCGACACGTCGAGCGCGGGCATGGTGTTGAGCGGCAGCAGGCGCAACCTGATGTTGCACAGGTGGATCTCGTCCATCGTCCAGTCGCGCATGCCGTGCGTGCCGAGCGCGCAGCCGTCGCAGGTGCCCTGGTTGAGAATGCGCCAGGCGTAACGCCTGTTCCCCTTGACCGACCTGAACGCCTTCCACAGCTCCAGGTAGTTGTTCGGCTTGCGCAACCCGAGGCCGAAGGGCCGCCACGATGCCCAGTTGCGAGGGTCAGGACGTCTGCTCATCCCCCCATCTTTACCCCTCAGGCGCACTTCGAGACAGCCGGTGCGGTGCCACGACCTCGGCACGGGGTCGGCCAAGATAGGGGGATGGCCACCTCGCGCTACTCCGACCTCGACCGCCCGCCGCTCTCGGAGGCCGCGCTCAACCGCGCCCTCGTGCGCCCGGGAACCCTGTGGACCGGCGTCACCGTCGTCGAGACCACCGGCTCGACCAACGCCGACCTCGCCATGGCCGCCCAGGCCGGGGCCGAGCAGGGCCGGGTGCTGGTGGCCGAGTCGCAGGTCGCCGGCCGGGGCCGGCTCGACCGCGCCTGGTCGGCGCCGCCGCGCTCGGGGCTGACGTTCTCCGTCCTGCTCAGGCCCACGGCGCCGGTCGCCGCCCAGGGGTGGCTGCCGCTGCTGTACGGCGTGGCCGCCGCCTCGGCCGTACGCCGGCTGGCCGAGGTCGACGTGCGCCTCAAGTGGCCCAACGACCTGCTGGTGGGCGAGCGCAAGCTGGCCGGGGTGCTGGCCGAGCGGGTCGACGACGCCGTCGTCATCGGCATGGGGCTCAACGTCTCCCTCCGCGCCGAGGAGGCGCCGGTCGAGACGGCCACGTCCCTGGCCATCGAGGAGGCGGCCTGCGTCGACCGCGACCCGCTGCTGCGGGCCGTGCTGCGCGAGGTCGAGAGCCACTACCGCGAGTGGGAGGCGGCGGGCGGCGACGCCGAGGCCGCCGGGCTGCGCGCCGCCTACCTGGCCGTCAGCGCCACGGTCGGCCGTGACGTGCGCGTGGAGCTGCCGGGCGACCAGGTGCTGACCGGGCAGGCGACCGGCATCGACGGGTCCGGCCATCTGCAGGTGACGTCCGGCGGCGAGCGCTACACGCTGGGCGCGGGCGACGTCGTGCACGTGCGGGCCGCCCGATAGGCCACCGGCGTAGCCGCTCGGCCGGGTTGGTGGCAGCATGTGCGGCATGACCCTTCCCGACCACCATCTGACGCAGGGTGAGCGGCGCGTCCGATCCTTCCATCCCCACTGGAAGCGCCTCGTCGGCCCGTTCTTCGCGCTGATCCTCATCGCCGCGGCAGCGGGTGCGGCCCTGTACTTCTTCCCCACCACGTGGGGGGAGAGCGTCACCTCCTACGGCAGGATCGCCGTCGTCGCCATCGCCCTGATCCTGCTGACGATCTTCTCGTTCGTGCCCTACCTGCAGTGGAAGAACACCGGTTACAACCTGACGACCCACCGCTTCACGATCAGCATGGGCGTGCTCAACAAGTCGACCGACGAGATCCCCATGGCCAAGGTCAACACCGTCAGCTCCGACCAGACGTTCCTGGAGCGCATGCTCGGCTGCGGCACGCTGACCGTCGAGTCCGCGGGCGAGAGGGGCCAGATCGTGCTGCGCGACATCCCGCACATCCAGGACGTCCGCATGGACCTGTTCAAGCTGGTGGAGGACGCGTCCGACGGAGAGATCGACGGCCGCTGAGTTGGCGTAGCCTGCTGATCGTGAACGCCACCCAACCGCCCGGCAGGCCGACCGCCGAACAGATCGAGCGCACGCTCGTCGGCATGCCGGCCCGCCACACGCGCGCGCAGGTCGCGGCCGGGGCCGGGGTGTCGCAGGAGCTCGCCCAGCGCATCTGGCGGGCGCTCGGCTTCGCCCAGTTTCCCGACGACGCCGTGGCGTTCAGCGACGCCGACGTGGCCGCGCTGCGCCGGGTGCGCAGCCTGCTCGACGGCGGCCTGCTCGACGAGCAGGCCGTCATCCGCATGGCCCGCGCGCTCGGCCAGACCACCGCCAGGCTGGCGCAGTGGCAGGCCGAGATCGTGATCGGCACGATGCTCCCGGACGCGCCCGCCGACGCCGACCTGAGCGGCGTCCTCGACACCGCCAAGGCCCTGCTGCCCGACTTCGAGCACCTGCTGGTGCACGTCTGGCGCGCCCAGCTCGCCGCCGCGGGCACCCGGCTGCTGGCCGTCGCCGACGACCAGGCCGAGCGGGCGCAGGGCCGCGTGTCGATCGCCGTCGGCTTCGCCGACCTGGTCTCCTTCACCCGGCGGTCGCGCGAGCTGGACGAACGGGCGCTGGCCTCGCTGGTCGAGGGCTTCGAGTCGCGCGCCGCCGACGTGGTGGCCGCGCACGGCGCGCGGCTGGTCAAGACGCTCGGCGACGAGGTGCTGTTCGCCGCGCCCGCCCCGGCCCAGGCCGCGGCGATCGCGCTCGACCTCGCCGACAGCCTGGAGTTGCGCATCGGCATGGCGTACGGGCCCGTCGTGCCCATGATGGGCGACGTGTTCGGCACCACCGTCAACCTGGCCGCCCGGCTCACGGCCATCGCCAGGCCGGGCACGATCCTGGTCGACTCCGAGCTGGCCGAGGGCCTGGCCGGAGCGCCGGACGGGATCGAGGTCCACAAGATCAGAAGGCGTCCGGCAAGAGGTCTCGGCGTGGTCCAGCCCTATGTCTTGCGGAGATCATCCTCCTGACACAAGATGGCTGCCATGCCGTACGAAGTGCAGGGCGTGATCGCCCGCGGTAAGGGCCAGGAAGTTTCGCTGGAGACGGTGGTCGTCCCCGACCCCGGGCCGGGCGAGGCGGTGGTGAACGTGCAGGCCTGCGGGGTCTGCCACACCGACCTGCACTATCGCGAAGGCGGGATCAACGACGACTTCCCGTTCCTGCTGGGCCACGAGGCGGCGGGCACAGTCGAGGCCGTCGGCGAGGGCGTGACCGGGCTGGAGCCCGGCGACTTCGTGATCCTCAACTGGCGCGCGGTGTGCGGCCAGTGCCGCGCCTGCCTGCGCGGCCGGCCCTGGTACTGCTTCGCCACCCACAACGCCACCCAGAAGATGACCCTCAAGGACGGCACCGAGCTGTCGCCCGCGCTCGGCATCGGCGCGTTCCTGGAGAAGACCCTGGTGGCGGCCGGGCAGTGCACGAAGGTGTCGGCCGAGGCGCCGGCCCAGGTCGCGGGCCTGCTGGGCTGCGGCGTGATGGCCGGCATCGGCGCGGCGATCAACACCGGCGGCGTGACGCGCGGCGACACCGTGGCCGTGATCGGCTGCGGCGGGGTCGGCGACGCGGCGGTCCTGGGGGCGTCGCTGGCCGGGGCGTCCCGGGTCATCGCCGTCGACGTCGACGACCGCAAGCTGGAGTGGGCCCGCGGGTTCGGCGCGACGCACACGGTCAACTCGCGCGAGAACGACCCCGTCGAGGCGATCCGCGACCTGACCGGCGGGTTCGGCGCGGACGTGGTGATCGACGCGGTCGGCCGGCCGGAGACGTACGAGCAGGCGTTCTACGCCCGCGACCTGGCCGGCACGGTGGTCCTGGTCGGCGTGCCGACGCCGGAGATGCGGCTGGAACTGCCGCTGCTCGACGTGTTCGGCCGCGGCGGCGCGCTGAAGTCGTCCTGGTACGGCGACTGCCTGCCCTCGCGGGACTTCCCGATGCTGATCGACCTGTTCCTGCAGAACCGGCTGCCGCTCGACCGGTTCGTCACCGAGACGATCGGGCTCGACCAGGTCGAGGAGGCGTTCGCCAAGATGCACCGCGGCGAGGTGCTGCGCTCGGTGGTGATCCTCTAGATGATCGACCGCGTCATCACCTCCGGCACGTTCTCGCTCGACGGCGGCACCTGGGAGGTCGACAACAACATCTGGCTGGTCGGCGACGCGCGCGAGGTCGTGATCATCGACGCCGCGCACGACGCCGAGGCCATCGCCGCGCGGGCGGGCGGGCGCCGGGTCAAGGCCATCGTGTGCACCCACGCCCACAACGACCACGTCAACGCCGCCGCCCGGCTGGCCGAGCTGACCGGGGCGCCGATCCGGCTGCACCCCGCCGACCAGGTGCTCTGGGAGCAGGTGTACGGGCCGGAGGTGACGTACACGCCGTTGGCCGACGGCGAGAAGATCTCGGTGGGCGGGGTGGCGCTGGAGGTGCTGCACACGCCGGGCCACTCGCCGGGCGCGGTCTGCCTGCACGCCTCCGACGCGGGCGTGCTGTTCAGCGGTGACACGCTGTTCAAGGGCGGCCCGGGGGCGACCGGGCGGTCGTACTCGTCGTTCGACACGATCATCGAGTCGATCGCCGGGCGGCTGCTGTCCCTGCCGCCCGAGACGGTCGTGCACACCGGTCACGGCGACTCCACGTCCATCGGGGCCGAGGCCCCGCACCTGGAGGAGTGGCGGGCGAGAGGCCACTGACCTGGGGGTGAGCCCACTGTGACGCCTCTAACATAGGCAAGCCTTACCGAAGTGAGCTATCTTAGGTGTGCCTAACCTAAAGGCATCCCCTTCTGCTCGCTTTGAGAGGCTTGTCGCCGGATGTACGTGTGCATATGTCGTGCTGTGACCGAGAACGAGGTCCACGACTGCATCGCCTCCGGGGCGAAGAGTGCGAAGCAGATTCGCGACACCACTGGTGCTGGTGGGGACTGTGCCCGTTGTGTACGGAAGATCTGTGCGATCCTGAAGCAGTCTGAAGAACTGACGACCGCATAGCCGTACCGCGACGAGGGGCCCGTTCATGCAGGGCGACAAGCAGATCATCGAACTCCTCAACGAACAGCTGACCGCCGAGCTCACGGCGATCAACCAGTACTTCCTGCACGCGAAGATGCAGGAGAACTGGGGATACACCAGGCTGGCCAAGCACACGCGCGACGAGTCCTTCGAGGAGATGCGCCACGCCGAACGGCTGACCGACCGCATCCTGTTCCTCGAGGGGCTGCCCAACTACCAGCGCCTCGGCACGCTGCACATCGGCCAGACCGTCGAGGAGCAGCTCAAGGCCGACCTTGAGGTGGAGTTGGCGGTGGTCGAGCGGCTCCGGCCGGCGATTCAGCTGATGAGGGAGAAGGGCGACATCACCTCCGCCCGCATCTTCGAGGACATCCTTGAGGACGAAGAGGAGCACATCGACTACCTGGAGACCGAGCTGGGCCTGATGCGCAGCCTGGGCGAGCAGCTCTACCTCGCCCGCTACGCCGAACCCCCCTCGGTCGACGACTAGCGCCACGCTCTCTCCGGCCCCGCCGCCCTACGGGCAGCGGGGCCGTCGTCTTTTCCACCGCCCACCGGCCGGCCGCGGCGGCCTGACGGATACTGGGGAAGGCGAGCCCCGGACACCTGTGAGGGAGTGGTCTCCATGCTCTATCTCTTCGGCTTCGAGCGCATCGGCGTGGCCGTCAGCGACCTGTACTTCGTCGACCCCGACCCCGGGGAGCACCAGGAGGGCGCCGAGCACGGTGTGCGCCTGGAGATCCGCAGGCTCGCGCCGGGCGAGCTCAAGGGGTCGATCTACTCGGCCCGTCCCATCGTCGTCGACCAGCTCGTCTGGCGGGTCGACCTGCTGGAGTCCGTCGACGGCACGCCGGGCAGCTTCGACCGTACGCACCACCACCCCGGCTCCAGCGGCTGGGAGCCCGACCGGCGGGTGTTCGACGAGGAGCTGTCGGCCGAGCCGCTGAAGTGGCTGGGGGAGCGGCTGGCCGACCTCGACGGCGTGCTGCGCCAGTCGGGCGTCGATCCCGCCGAGGTCGGCCCGGACGACGCGGCGAGCCTGCGCGAGACCGCCCCCGAGATCGTCGACACGGTCCGTCGCCTGCTCGACCGGGTACACGCCGGCGAGCTGGGCACCGCACCGGCCGGTGGCCCGGCCACGTCCGTCCGGGCGAGCTGGCTCTGAGCAGCCCCTGACCGGGGTGTCACGCCCCGGATGCCGGTCACGTGCGACGGTGTCCGGGGTGCCGGGGTTCGTCCGGCGGTAGCCCGGTACGCGTGGCGCACGGCGCGCCGGACGGCGGGTCTCGCCCGCAGAAACGGGCTTACGTGATGTGATCGGAAAGCCTGGAGCGCTTTGTGATTTCCCCTCGACAATCGCGGTAATTTAATCACGACTAACCCTTATTTAGCTTCGTTTGCCCAGGTCAATGGATAGGTCAACGACAAGTCAAACCGCGCGCTGTGCCCGGGAAACGATCGCCTAAGGACCTACGATCGCTCCATGACCTGCGTACTTCTCGCCGAGGATGACACCTCGATCTCCGAGCCACTCGCGCGTGCGCTACGCCGCGAGGGCTATCAGGTAGAGGTGAGCCCCGACGGCCCGCAGGCCCTGGAGAGGGCTCTGTCGGGCGGCATCGACCTCATTGTTCTCGACCTCGGGCTGCCAGAGATGGACGGCCTGGAGGTCGCCCGCCGGATCCGCGCCGAAGGGCACGGCACCCCGGTGCTCATACTCACGGCCCGCGTGGACGAGGTCGACACCGTCGTCGGCCTCGACGCCGGCGCCGACGACTACGTGACCAAGCCGTTCCGGCTGGCCGAGCTGCTGGCCCGGGTGCGCGCGCTGTTGCGGCGCGGCACGTCGGAGACCCCGGTCGTGCAGGGGGTGCGCATCGACGCCGACTCCCGCCGCGCCTGGATGGGGGAGAAGGAGCTGCACCTGACGACCAAGGAGTTCGACCTGCTGCGGGTCCTGGTCCGCGACGCGGGCAAGGTCGTCACCCGCGAGCAGATCATGCGCGAGGTGTGGGACACCAACTGGTGGGGTTCGACCAAGACCCTCGACATGCACATCTCCTGGCTGCGCCGCAAACTCGGCGACGATGCCGCCAAGCCCCGCTACATCACGACAGTCCGGGGAGTCGGCTTCCGGTTCGAACGCGAGTAGGCGCATGCGCCGTCGACTGCTCTCCTCCACACTGGTCGTCGCGGTCATCGCGGTCCTGTTGCTGGGGGTCCCCCTGGGCGTCGTGGTCAGCCGCCTGATCGTCGACGAGGCGGCTCAGGAGCTCGGGGCGGAAGCCAAACGTCTCGTGGGCGAGGTCGAGTACGCCCGCGTCCAGGAGACCCCGCTCGATCCGCAGCAACTGGAGCAGAAGTACCCGGGCAGGTACATCCAGATCTGGGAACGCGGAACCCCTCTCAGGGTGACCGTCGTCGGCACCGCGCCGGCGTCGGGCCACCTGATGACCGAGGACGCACAGACCAACACCGGCGTCTATGTCCGCATAAGTCGTGACAGAGACCAGGTCGAGCGGGACGTGCGGGCCAGGCTGCTGCTGATCGTGGCCCTGGCCGTCGCGGCACTCGCGGTGGCCGTGAGCCTGGCCGTCGTACAGTCGCGCAGGCTGACGTTGCCCCTGCAGGACCTGGCGAAGATCGCCGAACGGCTGGGGTCGGGCGACGCGCGGCCGAGCAAGCACCGCTACGGCATCCCCGAGCTCGACCGCGTGGCCCAGGTGCTCGACCGCAGCGCCACCCGCATCTCCGACCTGCTCACCCGCGAACGTGAGTTCGCCACCGACGCCTCCCATCAGCTCCGCACGCCCCTGACCGGCCTGACCATGCGTCTGGAGGAGATCGTCGCCGCCTCGAACGAGCCGGAGGTCGTCCGCGAGGAGGGCGAGGCGGCCATCGTGCAGGCCGAGCGGCTGACCGCGGTGATCGACGAGCTGCTGGCGGCGGCCCGTCGCCAGCGCCACGCCCAGGCCGAGCCGGTCGCCATCGACGAGGTGCTCGTGCAGCAGGTCACCGAGTGGGAGCCGGTCTTCCGCGAGGCGGGCCGCACGCTGCACCTCGACGGCACCCGCGGCCTGAAGGCGATGGCCACCACCGGCGGCTTCGGCCAGGTCATCGCCTCGCTGCTGGAGAACTCCCTGCGCCACGGCGGCGGCACGGTCACCGTCACCACCACCAGCGGCGACAACTACATCGTGATCGAGGTCTCCGACGAGGGCCCCGGCATCGCCGACGAGATCGCACCCAAGATCTTCGAACGGAACGTCAGCGGCGGCGGAGGCACCGGCCTCGGGCTCACCCTCGCCCGGGCGCTGGCCGCGGCCGACGGCGGACGGCTGGAACTGGTACGGCGCCGCCCGGCGACGTTCGCCATCTTCCTGCGCCCGGCGGAGGAGGACAGCAGGAACCGCGTGGTCAGCGGTCCTGCCTGACCTCGGGCAGCTCGACCGGGATCGGCTCGGTGGCCTCCAGGAACACCCACTTCTTGTACGACCAGTAGCGGAACAGCGTGCCGAGCCCGACGCCGGCGAAGTTGGCGATGTTCAGGCTGAGGCCGTCGTGCAGCTGGAGGGTGTACTTGGTGAAGCCGATCACCAGCAGGCCGAACAGCAGGGCGACGCCGTTGAGCAGGAAGAACAGGAAGTATTCGCGGCCGAGGCCGCTCTGCTCGCGGTGGCGGAAGGTCCAGAAGCGGTTGCCCAGGTAGGCGAAGGTGGCCGAGAGCGTGGTGGCCACGACCTTGGAGGTGAGCGGACCCCACTCGAAGCCGAGCAGGAAGAGGTTGTAAACACCGGTGTCGAGCAGGAAGGCGACGGCCCCGATGCTCCCGAACTTGGCCAGCTCGTGGACCAGGGACTCGAACCGCTGGTAGAGGCGCTTGGCAATCTCCACGTCCGCGCTCGGTCCTTTCCCTAGTCGAGACTGACCAACTCAGCGTACCGGCGATGTCGTACGGCCGGTGTCAGGGGGCGGAACATACCCCGCAAAGACGACTTCTAGAAATATCGTCTTATTAGCGGCATTTCTGAAAGATCGGCATTACGCTGCCGTTCAGATCGCGGGCCCGCCCGCGATGTCGGACCTGCCGCTCCAGACGGCCGCCCTCCCGGGAGCCACCTGTGCCGCTTCGACTGCTCGCGTTGGTGCTGGCCCTGCTCACAGCGGGCTGTGGCACGACCGGCGGCGCCCCGGTGCTCCAGGAGGACCGCACGACTGCCCCGGCAGCCGCACCACGGGTCGACCCGGCGACCGCCGAGCAGGCGTTCTCGCTGCTCCGGCAGGTCGACGAAGCCTGGCGGCGGCGGGACTGCGCCGCCGTACGGGAGCTGACCACGTGGGCGGAGCGGACGCTGGACGGCCGTGCCTGCGAGGCGACCCGGAACGGCCGTCCAGCCCTCCCCGCCGACCCCGTCCACCTGCTGCCCGACGAAGGCGACTGGTTCGCCGCGCTGGCCCGCGAGCCCACGCCCGCGTACTACCTGTTCTTCCTGGAGGACGGACGCTGGCGGCTGGGCGCCGGACCGGTCCCCGTGCCCGGCGAGCCGGCGCGGGAGGCCGCCGAGGCGCCGTCGTCGCTGGTCAGGCAGGCCCGCCTGGTGCCGCAGCGGCACCTCACGTACCTCACCGACCCGGCCGGGGTGGCGGGGGTGCGCTTCCCGTCCGGCGATCCGCTGCGCGGCCTGCTCAAGGACGTCACCGCGCGGCGCGCCGACGTGGAGCTGTACGGCACCCGTACCCTCGCGATCCCGGTGGCCGCCGGTTCCGTCCTGGTCTTCGACGCCCTGCGCCTGACGTACGAGGGCGGGCGTACGGACCTGGTGGTGATGGCCAGCCTCGTCGGCGCGGGCAACCGGATCAGGACGCTCGGGCTGCGCCGGGCCCGCGCGAGTTGACAACGGCGAGGTAGTCGTTCCGTCCCGGTAAGCTCACCTCACGTGAGTTCCTACAGTCCCATCGGGCCGGTCGTCGGCGTGGTCGGCGCCGGCCAGCTCGCCCGGATGACGCAGCAGCCCGCCATCGCGCTCGGGGTCGAGCTGAGGGTGCTGGCCGCCGCCGCCGGCGAGAGCGCCGCACGGGTGATCGTCGACACCCGGGTCGGCGACTACCGCGACCTGGCCGATCTGCGCGCGTTCGCCCAGGGTTGCGACGCGATCACGTTCGACCACGAGCACGTGCCGACCGAGCACATCAGGGCCCTGATCGCCGACGGCCACGCCGTGCACCCGGGCGCCGACGCGCTCGTGCACGCCCAGGACAAGGCGGTCATGCGCGAGCGGCTGACCGCGATCGGCGTGCCCTGCCCCGCCTGGGCCCGGGTCGCCTCCGCCGAGGACGTCTCGGCGTTCGCCGGCGAGCACGGCTGGCCGGTGGTGCTGAAGTCGGTGCGCGGCGGCTACGACGGGCGCGGCGTGTGGGTCTGCCGTACGCCCGAAGAGGTGGCCGAGGCGTTCGCGACCGGCGTCGAGCTGATGGCCGAGGCGTTCGTGCCGTTCGAACGGGAGCTCGCGGTGCTGGTGGCCCGCTCGCCCCACGGGCAGGGCGTCAGCTATCCGGTCGTGGAGACCGTGCAGCAGGACGGCATCTGCGTCGAGGTGCTCGCCCCCGCCCCCGGCATGGACCCCGAGGACGCCGCCGTCGCCCAGCGCATCGGCCTGAAGATCGCCCATGAGCTGGGCGTGACCGGGCTGCTGGCGGTGGAGCTGTTCCAGACGGCCGACGGCCTCGTGGTGAACGAGCTGGCCATGCGCCCCCACAACAGCGGCCACTGGACGATCGAGGGCTCGACCACGTCCCAGTTCGAGCAGCACCTGCGGGCCGTGCTCGACCTGCCGCTCGGCTCGCCGTCGATGACCGCCCCCGTCGTGGTCATGGCCAACCTGCTGGGCGGCGACGACCCCGACCTGTTCAAGCGCTACGAGCACGTGCTGGCCCACGACCCCGGCATCAAGCTGCACTTCTACGGCAAGGAAGTGCGTCCGGGCCGCAAGATCGGCCACGTCACGGCTCTGGGCTCCGACCTCGACAAGGTCCGCGCCCGCGCCCGCCACGCCGCCGTCTACCTCATGACCGGGGAGTACACGTGACAGAGCGCATCGGGATCGTCATGGGGTCGGATTCCGACTGGCCCGTGATGAAGGCCGCGGCCGAGGCCGTGGCGGAGTTCGGGGTGCCGTTCGAGGCGGACGTCGTCTCGGCCCACCGCATGCCGGTCGAGATGATCGAGTACGGGCGGCAGGCGGCCTCCCGCGGCATCCGGGTGATCATCGCGGGCGCCGGCGGCGCGGCACACCTGCCGGGCATGCTGGCCTCGGTGACGCCGCTGCCGGTGATCGGGGTGCCGGTGCCGCTGAAGTACCTCGACGGGATGGACTCGCTGCTGTCGATCGTCCAGATGCCGGCCGGGGTGCCGGTGGCCACGGTCGCGGTCGGGGGCGCGCGTAACGCGGGGCTGCTGGCCGTACGCATCCTCGGGGCCTCCGACGCCGGGCTGCGTGAGCGCATGGAGGAGTTCCAGGGGCGTCTCAAGGAGCAGGCGTACGCCAAGGGTGAGAAGCTGCGCGCGGAGGCCGCTGAGCTCTGAGCATGCAGCTCAGAGCCGTACAGGCCCTTTCAGGACGGGCGCCCAGGAGGTCTTGTCTTCGGGCGCCCGGGGGTGTTTCCGCGGGTGTCGGGAGGTCTTGTCTCCGGGCACCCGGGTGTCTTTTGCGGGTGCCGGGAGGTCCTTCTCCGGGCACCCGGTGAGCTGCGGCGGGCGGGCGGGCGCAGGGGCTACGGGCGGCCGAGTGCCCGGTAGTGCCAGCCGGCCGAGCGCCACACCTCGGCGTTGAGCGCGTTGCGGCCGTCGACGATGCGCCGGGTCGCGACCACCGCGCCCAGTTCCTCCGGATCGAGCTCCAGGAACTCTTTCCACTCCGTCAGCAGCAGCACCACGTGCGCTCCACGGACCGCGTCGACGGCCGACTCGCCGTAGTTCAGCTCCGGATGAGCCTTACGAGCGTTGTCGAGCGCGATCGGGTCGTAGACGGTGACCTGTCCGCCCTGGTGGCCGATCGTCACGGCGACGTCAAGGGCGGGGGAGTCGCGAATGTCGTCCGAGTTCGGCTTGAAGGCCGCGCCCAGCACGCCGACCGTGCACCCGTGGAACGAGCCGCCCGCCAGCTCCCTGGCCAGGTCGACCATGCGGGCACGCCGGCGCATGTTGATCGCGTCGACCTCGCGCAGGAACGTCAGCGCCTGGTCGGCCCCCAGCTCGCCGGCCCGGGCCATGAAGGCCCTGATGTCCTTGGGCAGGCAGCCGCCGCCGAAGCCGAGCCCGGCGTTGAGGAAGCGCCCGCCGATGCGGTCGTCGTAGGAGAGCGCCTCGGAGAGCTGCTTGACGTCGGCGTGCGCGGCCTCGCAGACCTCGGCCATGGCGTTGATGAAGGAGATCTTGGTGGCGAGGAAGGCGTTGGCCGCCGTCTTGACCAGCTCGGACGTCGCGAAGTCGGTCACCACGAACGGGACCTCCCCGAGCGGCGCGTACACGTCGCGCAGCACCTTCTCGGCCCGTTCCGAGCGCACGCCGAGCACGATGCGGTCGGGGTGGAGGGTGTCCTCGACCGCGAAGCCCTCGCGCAGGAACTCCGGGTTCCACGCCAGCTCGACGCCGACACCCGCGGGGGCCAGGCGGGCGAGCTTGTCGGCCATGCGCTCGGCGGTGCCGACCGGCACGGTGGACTTGCCCACGACCAGGCACTCGCGGTCGAGGAGCGGCGCGAGCGATTCGATGGCGTTTTCCATGTACGACACGTCCGCGGCGTACTCGCCCTTCTTCTGGGGCGTGCCGACGCAGACGAAGTGCACGTCACCGAAGGCGGCGACCTCTTCGTAGGAGCTGGTGAAGCGAAGACGTCCGGAGTCGAGCCCACGGCGGAGCACGGGTTCCAGCCCGGGCTCGTGAATGGGGAGCTCACCGTTGTTCAGCCGGCGGATCTTGTCCGCGTCAATGTCGAGGCCAAGGACTTCGAATCCGAGATCAGCCATGCAGGACGCATGCGTGATGCCCAGGTATCCGGTCCCGATCACCGTGAGGCGATATGGCACGAGCGAGCTCCTTTCGATCGCCAGGCATGCTACCGGCCTTCGCTACCTCCTTCGTGCCACCTGCACCTGTTCGCAAACCGTACTAGCTGGTAACAAAGTGCTCGGACGTCCTAGTATCTATGCATGAGCTTCCCTCTCTATGCGCCCGCCGAAGAGCACGACATGCTCAGGGAGACGGTCCGCGCCCTGGCCGACGAGAAGATCGCGCCGCAGGCGGCGGCGGCCGACGAGTCCGAAGAGTTCCCCTGGGACGTCTACAAGGCCCTCGTCGCCGCCGACCTGCACGCCGTACACGTTCCCGAGGAGTACGGGGGCGCAGGGGCTGACGCGCTGGCCGCGGTGATCGTCATCGAGGAGGTCGCGCGGGCCTGCGCGTCGTCCTCGCTCATCCCGGCGGTCAACAAGCTGGGCACCGTGCCGCTCCTGCTCTCGGCGTCCGAGGAGCTCAAGCAGCGTTACCTGAAGCCGGTGGCGAGGGGCGAGGCCATGTTCTCGTACGCGCTGTCCGAGCCGGAGGCGGGCTCCGACGCCGCCGCCATGAAGACCCGCGCCGTTCTCGACGGCGACCACTACGTGCTCAACGGCACCAAGATGTGGATCACCAACGCCGGCGTCTCCGAGTACTACACGCTGATGGCCGTGACGGACCCGTCCGCGGGCGCCCGGGGCATCTCCGCCTTCGTGGTGGAGAAGTCCGACGAAGGGGTCTCCTTCGGGCCGAAGGAGAAGAAGCTCGGCATCAAGGCCTCGCCGACCCGCCAGGTGATCCTGGAGAACGTCCGCATCCCGGCGTCCCGCATGATCGGCGAGCCCGGCACCGGCTTCAAGACGGCCCTCGCCACCCTCGACCACACCCGCGTCACCATCGCCGCCCAGGCACTGGGCATCGCCCAGGGCGCCCTGGACTACGCGATCGGCTACGTGAAGGAACGCAAGCAGTTCGGCCGCCCGATCGGCGACTTCCAGGGTTTGCAGTTCATGATCGCCGACATGGCGATGAAGCTGGAGGCCGCCAGGCAGCTGACCTACCGCGCCGCCGCCAAGAGCGAACTGGCCATGCACGGCCGGCCGCAGAAGGACCTGACCTTCCTGTCGAGCGCCGCCAAGTGCGCCGCCTCGGACGCCGCCATGGAGATCACCACGGACGCGGTGCAACTCCTGGGCGGATACGGGTACACGAAGGACTTCCCGGTGGAACGCATGATGCGCGACGCCAAGATCACCCAAATCTACGAGGGCACGAATCAGATCCAGCGCATGGTGATGGCCCGCCAGCTCCTCAAGTAGGCGTTGACCTGCGAGAACCCTGCTCCCATCCTCTGGGAAGCAGGGTTCCTTATGTGAGGCTCGACATTCCTAAGAGGGCCACGTTCCGTGGCCGTTCCGTGGGAGCTCGCGTGCAAGAGATCCGACTAAGAGTGAAGTGTCGGTAGGTCTCTGTAGTCTCTGCTGCGACATGGTTGTGACCGCGAGCTGACGAGGGGGTCGGCAATGAGCGCGAATCAGTACCGAAGCCAACTGGAGCGCAAACGCAAACAGCGCATCGAGGCGGAGAAGAAGGCTGGGGAGTACCGAAGTAAGGAGACCGCGAAACGCACGGCGGCGGCCAAGGCACGTACGGCAGCAGCCAAGGCCGGGAGTAGCAGCATGATGACCAGTAAGCTCCGCGAGGCTGAACGCTTCGACAAGGACGCGGCCACAGCTGGTAAGGAGGCGGGCCGTTGGGGGGGCAAGGCGGTTGGTTACGCCAAAGAGGAGGCCAGCTTGCAAGGCAAGCTCGCCACGGCTGAGCAAGCCGAGCGCGACGCGGCTGAGCGCAAGCGTCAGCGCGAGCAGCAGCAAGCGCAGCGTCAGCGTGCAGCTGAGAGCGCATCCCTCCAACATCGGATCAGCCACACGGAGTCGATCATGCAAAGAGCCATCCGAGAACTACGGGCGCCCAAGCCTGAGAAGCTTCGCGTTTTGATCTTGGGGGCCGCATCTCGGGGGGACCTGCGCGTCGGCCGGGAGCAGAAGCGCATCCGTAGTGCTGTCAACTCTGCACTGCACCGGGACCTCATCGAGCTTGATGTGCGGCCGGCCGCGACGACCGCTGATCTTCTCGACGGAATCACCGGCTTCCGCCCCCATGTTGTCCACTTCTCTGGTCACAGTGACGATGACCTCATTGAGTTCGAGGATGAACGCGATGAGCGCCATGATGGAGTCGTAGTCAGCGCGCGCGCCTTCGCTGCCGCGGTAAAGGCTACGGACGATCCTCCGCTGCTGGTGCTCTTGAACTCGTGCAACTCTGCTGCCCAGATCGATCGCCTCGTAGAGGAAGTCACCCCCTTCGCGATCGGGATGGCGGACGAGGTTGATGACGGCGACGCCATTACATACGCCGCCCAGTTCTATGCCGCCGTCGCGAACGGGCAATCCATCAACTCTTCCCACCTATCGGCCCAAGCGGCACTCCAACTCGCGGGACTGTCCGGCGCCGATCTGCCCACATTGGCTTGGGCCGATGATGTGGATCCTGCGACGACGATTCTTGTTAAGCCAGCTGAATGATCGGCCTTCCTCGGCTATGTTCTGAGGCGGCATGGTCGGGCTGGAAAGCCTCAATGCCCCCAAGCCGTACCTCGCGGCATAAGCGTTAAAGGCAACTGGTGATGTCCTTCGGGCTTCCTTCGGTTTCCTGATTGCCGGAGACAACGCGGACGTGGGAAAACCGATCATCGATGGCCTTTCGTGCGCGGTCGTGGGAGCCGGGCATCATGTGGGCGTACACGCGGAGAGTGAAGCCAGGGTCGGCGTGCCCGAGGTACTCAGCGAGTTCCTTGACCGAGACACCGCCAGCCAGCATGACGCTGGCGTAGTAGTGCCGGAGCTGGTGAACCCCCTCCTTCCGGGAGGTGGCGTAGCGGCTACGCTGGCGAGGGTCTCTGGCTGGCGGCGGGATCACGCGCGCCGTCACGAGGGCGGGCTTCCAGACGGTTTCGCTGTAGCTCCTGGCCTTAATGAAGCGGTCGTCGGTCCAGCGGAACAGCAGGTTGTGCGTGCGAAGCTTGCCGTCCACCCTCTCCCAGGGCAGGAAGCAGGTTAGCGGGGGATATGCCGAGATGTGCCGCTTGATGGCTTCCGCGGCCCACTCCGGCAGCGGCACGACCCTCTCACGATTGTTCTTCGGCAGGGCGAAGACGTGGTCGGCTCCCAGCTTCTTGATCTGCCTTCGTATGCGAACAAGACCCTCCTCGAAGTCGATGTCTTCGAGGGCCAGGCCGAACAGTTCACCCTGCCGCAACCCGCACGCGGCCCCGAGCATCGGAAGCAGACGGAAGAGGGCGGGGTGAGCGTCGATCAGGGCGTGGACCCGTTCGTCCGACCACGCTGTGATCTCTTCGGTGGCGCGCTTCGGCACCTGGACGATGGGAGACTTGGCGGGACTGCGCTTGAGTGCCTCGTCTGCCACAGCGAGATCGAGGATGCCCCGGAGGACCAGGAAGGCCGTCTGCACGGTCGAGGCTTCAAAACGGCTGATCAGGTCACTGATCCACGTCTGGATCTGTGATGGCTTGATGCTTTTCACCTGCCGCTTGGCGAACGTCGGCGCTACGTGCAGGCGGTGGACGTACTCATAGCGGATCTTGGTTGAGGGGTCCACGATGCGGGAGGCGAGCCAGCGTTCGGCGAGGTCGCCGAAGAGCACCTTGCCGGCGTTCGGGTCGATGTAGTCGCCGCGGGCGATGTCGGCGCCCATGGTCGCGATCTTGCGCTCGGCGTCGGCCTTGCGGTCATAGGCGGCCGAGCACTCCTTGCCTTCGGGGTCCACCCAGACGGCGAGCCAGCGCTTGCCCTTGCCGTACCGGGTGGTCCTGACCTTTCGGGGTTTGCCGTCCTGGTCGCGCACCGTCTTGGTCCACAGGTCCTTGACGAAGGCCATGGCTTACTCCTGGTCCTGGACCCAGGACATGACGTCCTCGGGCACGTAGCGCAGATGGCGGCCGATCCTGTGGCCTTTGGGGCCTGTGCGGTGGTGTCGCCATTGGTAGAGCGTGGCGATCGGAACGCCGAGGAAGGTGGCTACGTCCTGCACAGTCCAGAGCTTGGTGAGAGTGCTCATATGCACCCTCCGGTGATGGCGGCGACGAGGAGTTGATCGCCTAGCGAGTGGCCCTTGCCTGCGTACTCCCATTCGCTGATCACGAGGACTGCGTCTTCGGCGAAGAGCGGGAGGCAGCTGGTGGTGATCTCGTTTTCTCGGGCGTGGTGTTCGCGGTCGGCTCGGATGTCGCCGAGCGTGGTGGAGTAGCGGCGGGAGCGGGTGGAGAAGTGGCCGCGGAAGCCGAGCATGTGGGCCCAGTCGGCGAGGCGGAGGTCGGCGAGGTCGGGTTCGGTCCCGAGTGCCATGCAGGTGGTGATGAGGCGGCGGGCGTGATCACGGAGGTTGTACAGGGTCAGGTCGTCGAGGGGGTTGATGCGGCGGTCCAGGGTGCCGACGCATTCGGCGGCTTTGGTGGCGTACTTGGCGATGTAGCCGGCGACGGCTTGGTCAGTGAGGTCGCCGTTCAGGGTGATGGGGCGGATGTCGAGTTGGGTGCCCCAGCGCAGGACTCGTTCGGGCTGGTCGGCGTAGGCGGAAGCTTTGGCGGTGACGGCTTTGGCGGCGTGTTGGATGGCTTGGGTGAGGGTGTCGGTGGTGGCCCAGGCGGGCGGTGGTGCGTCAGGGCCACCGGGGCCGTCGAGGCGGATGACGGCGTGGAGGTGGACGACGCCGCGGCGCTGGTATTCGGCGACCTTGGCGAAGGAGAGGGTGAGGTGGTGGCGGAGGTCTTTGAGGAGGAGGCCGCCGAGTTTGGCGAGGTGGCGGCGTACGGAGTCGGCGAAGCGCTTCCACAGCAGCGGGGCCAGGGCGTTGAACAGGACGGACCCGGCGTAGTCGTAGCAGTCAGGGCACAGCGGTTCGCCCAGGCGCGGGTCGTCCTTGCTGTGGCGTTGGGTGCAGGACATGACTTGGCCGTGTGGGCAAGTGGTGGCGTTGCGGCGGGCGTGGCAGGGCTGGATCTTGCCGTGGTGTTCGCGGCGGGTGTGGACCGGGCCGAAGGACGGGGCGGTCAGGGTGATGAACAGAGTGGGGTGGGTGGTGACGGTCTCGGGGACGCCCTTGCCGCCGACGAGGCCGGCGCGGATGAGGTGGTAGGTGTCGGCGCGGTAGGTCTCGGCGCAGGACGGGCAGCGGGAGGCGCGGCGGGTCTTGCACGGGACGCGCAGGATGCCGTCGGGCTCGGTGCGGGTGGTGTAGCGGTGCAGGAGCTGGCCGGTGGCGCGGTCGTAGTGGTCGACCTTGCCGCGTAGATGGATGGGCTGGCGGCAGCCGCCGGTGCGCTTGATCTGGTTGGCCCAGCGGTCGTAGTCGGGGTGGTTGAGTCGGGCGATCATGCCCGCTTTGGCGTGCGCGGTGGCGTGGGTTGTGGGCAAGATAAAGACCTCCTTTCGCTCGTTCGGGTGAAGGGATGGCCCTCGACCTGGCAGTCGTCTTGGCGGATGTGCGGCCAGGCCGAGGGCGCTGCGCGTTATGCGCCGTGGTTGTCGATGCCGTTGCCGTCGCAGTCGAGGCAGCGGGCGTCGTCAGAGTCGATTCCGGTGCCGTTGCAGGTGCAGCAGCGGTAGTGGATCACCTCGTCCATCTGGTCACTTCCTGTCGCGGGCGGTGGTGAGGTAGATGCGCCAGTGATGCGGGTGAGTGCGGTTGGGGTAGGCGCGTGAGACGCCGATGACGGTGAAGTGCAGGCGTAGGCGAAACAGAGCGTCGACGATCTCGGCTCGGGTGCCGTCGATGCGGATGCGCATGGTCGGGTCCTCTTCTGATCAGGTGGCAGGCGTGGGGTCAGGTTGGATGCAGCCGCGGTAGCTGGCTTCGGCGGCGTGGCGGGCGCGGGCGGCGGCCAGGATCGCGACGGCGCGGTATTCCACCGGGCCGAACAGGCGCGAGGTGGCGTAGTGGCCGTACGGCGAGTCCTCGTAGTCGATGTCCGAGCCGACGAGGGCGGCGATCTGGTCGATCTCGGCGCGCTGGTCGGCGTCGCTGGCCTGGTCGGTGAAGTGGTGGACGGTGACGCTGGAGGAGACAGGTACGTCGGGCTGGGCTTCGAGGAAGGCGGCCAGGTCGACCAGGCCGTTGATGAGGGCGATGCGGCGGTCGTTGGTCATGGGTCGGTTCTCCCTTCAGGCGGTGCGCAGGGTGCGCAGCAAGTCGGAGGCGAGTTGGTTGGACACGCCCAGGTGGGCGCGTAGGGCGTCTCGGGTGATGGGCTTGCCGTGCCGGGTGTGGTGTTCGTCGGCCACACGGCGGGCGTAGTCGATCAGGGCGGGCGCGAGGTCGCTGTCCCGCTCGTCGTCCTCGTCCTGCGCATGGGACGGGACGAGTTGCGGAGCCGAGGACGAAGCCGGGACGGGCGAGGACGCCACGGCAGTGGACGGTTCCGGGCGGGTGGCGCGGCGTTCCAGCATCGAGACGGCGATGAGGAAGGCGGCGGCCGGGGTGGCGGCGGTGATCCAGCCCCAGGCGGTCGGGTCGGCTTGGGCGAGGTTCGCGGCCAGAGACAGGACGATGCCGCCGGTCAGGACGAGGACGGGCCACGAGAGCCGCCCCCGCCGGCGGTTGCCGGTCCTCTTGTCGCGTTGGCGTTCGCGGGCGGCCATGACGCAGGTCAGGTCGATGCAGACGGCGATCGCCCAGGACATCCAGCCGGTCTGGCCGTGCTCGGTGGCGGTGTCGCGGATGTGGGTGAACGATCCGGCACCCGCGATGGCGGCCAGGACGAGGACCGGGCCGGTGTCGAGCAGCCAGCAGGCGAAGCGTCGCATCGTTCCTCCCTTCGTGGTTCAGGCGTTGATAGGTTCGGGCAGGTGAGCGGTGATCTCGTCCCAGGCCGGGGCGAGGTGGGCGTGAGTACGGGCGGCGTGTTCGGCGGCTTGCTCGGTGACGTAGTAGGAGCGGGCGCGGTACCACTGGCCGTCCTGACCGGCGACGATGGCGACGCCAGGCGTATTGGCGGGGATGGCACGAGCTGAGGCAAGGGCCGCCGGGTCGAGGTCTCCGAGCGTCATGGTGGCGGTCTCGGGATCGTTGACGCGGTGGCAAATCCGCCCGGAGCATTGGGCGCGGAGAGCGGTGACGCCGGGGCCGAGATCGGAGCCGATGCGCTGGCCGCAGCAGAACAGGTAGATGCCGAACGCTCGTCCGAGCTGAGCGACCCGCAGCAGGGCCGTCGAGGTCTTGGCGATCTCGTCCTTCTCCGACTTGTCGGCCATCAGGTACAGCTCGGCCAGCTCGTCGACCAGGGCCACGACTGGGACCGGTCGCACGCCGGGCGGGAGCTGCCAGATGTTGCGGGCGCCGGCCTGACGGCACAGCCCCATGCGATCGACCATCAGGCCGACCAGGTCATCCAGCAGCCCACCGGACTCGGCGCGCGAGGTGGCCAGCGCGGACAGGCGTGGCCTGTAGGGCGTGAACTCCACCCCGCCTTTGAGGTCGAAGCCGACCAGGGCCACGGGTTGTGGAGCCAGCCCGACGATCAGGGCATTGGCGAGGTTCGACTTGCCGGACTGAGTCGCGCCCGCGTTCAGCCAGTGCGGCACGGTTCGGAAGTCGATGGTCCAGGGCTTGCCGGTCTCCAGCCGCCCCACGGTGACCTTGAGCAGTTCAGGCGAAGGCGGAAGCTCGTCGACCTTGACCAGCGGGTCGCGCATGGTGGCCATGAGGACGACGCGGCCCGGACCCGGTGATGAGACGCGGATGGCGTGGACGCCCCAGGAGTGCGCGAGCCGTTCTGCGACGTCGGTGTAGTCACCGGGCGTCTGACCTTCCAGGGTGTGCAGGGTGACGCGCCAGCCGTGCCGAGTCGGCAGCGGCAGCCACATGAACGGCTTGGTGTCCACGGCGATGCGCTGCCACCTGCGCCGGACACGGACGATGCCCGTCGAGGCGACCAAGCCGGGGACGGTGGTGAACCAGAAGCGCTGCCGCTTCTTGGTCAGCCCGCAGCCGAGGGCGACCCGCCGCCACGAAGCCCGTACCAACAGGCCGACGAGCGGGAAGCCGAGCACGAGCCAGAAGGACGGGTAGTGGTAGCGGCGCCAGGCCCACAGCCCGGCCGCGACGGCGGCCAGGGCTGCGAGCAGGTACGGCGCGTCAGGCATTGGTGGCCTCCCTGGCGGGGAGCAGCGCCGAGGCGCGGTAGGCGATCCCCCATCGGCCGGCGATCTCCCAGACGTAGCCGAGCAGGCCGACGGCGTTGACCTGGTCGCCGACGCTGATGGGCGGTTCGCCGGTAATGCCGATCTTGACAAGTTCGATCCGGCCGAACTCGTCCTCGACGGAGACGGTGACCTCGTAGACGGTGTTGCCGTTCTTGTCGGTCTTGATCTCGCCGGTGTCCCTGTTGAGCACCCGCGGGCGCGGTGCCTTGACGCAGGTGATGGCGAGCTTGCCGACATCCACAGGAATCGGGATGGAACGCATGGGCTGTGACCTCCTCTTTCGTCGTTCACCAACATAGTTAACCTAGTTGGCTTGGTTGTCAACGTCCTCTCGGTTGGCTTGGTCGATGTTTCGTGGTGTGATGGACGGCGATGGTCAAGAACACCGGGCGTCCCGGCTACCTCCAGATCGCCGACGATCTCCGCGCGCAGATCAACGGCGGCTCTCTCGCGCCCGGTGCCCCGCTGCCGTCCACCGCGCAACTCGCCGAGCGGTACGACGCCTCGCTGAGCGTGGTGAAGATGGCCGTCGGCATCCTGCGCAACGAGGGGCTGGTGATCGGCCAGCAGGGCAAGGGCGTGTTCGTCCGGGATGCGGAGGAGCGCCCCGCCGACGACGAGCAGGCCGACGTGGCCGAGCTGCGCGCCGCCGTGCGGGACTTGTCGGTACGCCTCGCGAAGGTCGAGGAGCAGTTGGCTACGTCCACGTCACGCCGTCCCGGACGTAGCAGCCGGTGACTTTCCGAGCCAGCGAGGCCGAGGCCCCACCGGGGTGCCGGCGCAGGCTCAGGGCCTTGTCCTGGCGGCGGATGCCGACCAGGACCATGACGTAGCCGACGAGCAGGGTCGTGCTCAACAGAGCGGCGATGATCAGCGGAAGCCAGCTCACGTCCAGCTCACCCCCATCGCGAACGCGCTGCGGGGGCCGCGCGGGGGACGCCTGGTCTCCGTCCGTCGCCGGTTGCGCCGGTTCCGGGCTCGCTCCTTACGCGCCCACCGGCTTCGCGCCAGGCACTTGGAGCACTGGGTCTGCCCCTCGGTCAGGGCGTTGCCGCAGTCGCACGAGGGCGTCTCGGCGGGGATGGTGATCTCGTTGTTCATGGGTGCATCTCCTCCTTCGGTCGCTGCCGTTGTGGCGTTGTGCAACCGAGGATGCGACGCAGTGTTAGGACGAGATCACTACACGACGGGACATGTTCAAGACGTCCGGCCTACGATGTCCAGGTCCCCGGACGTCCTTCGGAGCAGGTGAGATGGCGAACGAACGGCTACGCGCTGCGCTGTTGCAGAAGGGTGTGAGCGTCGCGGACCTGGCTGAGGCGATCGAGGTCGATCCCAAGACCGTCGAGCGGTGGATCACCAAGGGGCGCGAGCCGTACCGTAAGCACCGGTTTGCCACAGCTTCGTACCTCGGTGTGGACGAGACGTACTTGTGGCCGCAGGCTCTGTCGCGCGAGCAGGTGGTCGCCGCGTCCGAGAGCGAGGTCCTGGCGATCTATCCGCACCGCTGGGCCGTACCGCGGGACGCGTGGGGACGTCTGTTCACCGCCGCGTCCCAGGACATCGGCGTCCTGGTCTACAGCGGGTTGTTCCTCGCCGACGACGCCGCGATGGTCCGCTTGTTGGGGGAGAAGGCGCAGGCGGGCGTGCGGGTCCGTGTCCTGCTGGGTGACCCAGGCTGCGCCGAAGTCGCTCAGCGGGGAGAGGACGAGGGCGTCGGCGACAGCATGGCCGCGCAGATCCGTAGCGCGCTGATCTTCTACCGGCCGCTCCTGCCTCTGGAGAACTTCGAGCTCCGCCTTCATCAGACGATCCTGTACAACTCGATCTATCAGGCTGACGGCGACTATCTGGTCAACATGCATGTGTACGGCACCCGCGCAGGGAACGCGCCCGTACTGCATCTGCGGAGGGTGGCCGGCGGCGAGATGGTGACCACCTACGCCGACAGCTTCGAGAAGGTATGGGCCCAAGCGACCCCGGTGGAGTCCTGACCATGGCCAAGCGGATCGACTTCTACGACGACCCCGACGCGCCCGAGCCGAACAGTCTGGTTCCGTCCGTGAACGTCATCGTCACCAACACGGCCGGGGACGTCTTGATGATTCGCCGCAGCGACAACGACAACTGGGCAGTGCCCGGCGGCGCGATCGACCTCGGCGAGTCCATCCCCGCGGCGGCCATCCGCGAGACGTATGAGGAGACCGGCATCACCTGCGAGATCACCGGCCTGGTCGGCACCTACAGCGACCCCCGGCACGTGATCCTCTACACCTCCAACGGCGAGGCCCGACAGGAGTTCTCCATCGTCCTGACCGGCCGCGCGGTCGAGGGCGAGCCGACTCCGAGCGAGGAGTCCCGAGAGGTCCGCTGGGTGCCCCGGAACGAGATCACGTCACTGCCGATGGACCGGTCGATGCGCATGCGGATCGAGCACTACCTAACCGGCGTCGGCCTGCCGCACATCGGATAGCGCCGCCTCCACCGACCGCACCGAGGACACGATGCAGGGGGTGGCGTCCGTGATCGACCGGCTGACTACATGCTCAGGGCCGTACCGCGAGTGGATCTCTGCCAGCCGGTCGGTGACGTCCACATGCCGGCCGTCCGGACCGGTGGTCATGTCGCAGTAGGTGAGCGCCCTCGCCAAGTCCGGCGCTTCCTGGTCGAATTCCTTGGCCAACACATCGAACAGGTCACGCTGCCGGGCCTCGTTGTCCGCACACGAGTGGTAGGCCACCAGGCGGCACAGCCGTCCATCCGCCCCGGCGACGTCGCGCAGGTAGCGAGCACCGTCGAGCTGATGCATGCCTGTGTCGACCAGGTCCGGGGCGTAGCCGATGTCATGCAACAGCGCAGCGGCGATCAGAATATCGGCCTCTTCCCTGAGGAGTGGCGTCAGGGACGCAGCTCGCTCAGCGACTCCCTGGGTATGAGCCCAGCGGCGAGGCAAAGTCGTCTCCAGCAGCTCTTTGGCCAGGTCATAGGCCCAATCGACATGCTCCACGCTGTTCACCTTAGACAGACCGCATATGGGCTGATCTAGGGGCAGATGCGGACGTCCCAGGACGTCTCATCCTCGAACGAATCGGCCCCGCCCATGCTCGACCACGACCAACCCTTCACGCTCCAGAAGGTCGAGCGCCCGCCGCACCGTATCCCGCGAAGCCACGTACCGCTGCCGCAGCTCCTTCTCGCTCGGCAACACAGCCCTCGCCGCGAGGGCGCCGCTCTCGATCTGAGCGCGAAGCTCAGAGGCGATCACCTCATAGCGGTACGAGGTGTCCGCCCGCGGCCCCGGCACTACGCGGCCTTTCGAGGGAACCGTGACGATGACCCCCTCCTGTTCAAGGATGGCCAGGCCACGCCTGAGCGTGTTCCTGGCCACCCGGAACTCCGCGCACAACTCAGCCTCGGACGGCAGCGAACCGCCCGCCGGATACTGGCCGGCAACGACCCGTGCCCGAAGCCGCTCCGCGATCTGGGTGTAGACAGCACCGCCCGTCAGCCACGGAGATTCGTCCACAGCCATGCCCTCAGGCACGCCGATACGCATCGGAGATCAGGCCCAGATCGATGCGCAGCTCGGCCTGCTCACCCGAGCGCCAGCCGTTCCGGGCGACTTGCTCAACCCGGTCGATGGCGGCCTCCAGATTGAGGCAACTGGTCCGCTCATCAGGCTGATCCCCCCAATAGAACCAGTAGAACGGGACGTTGACGTAGACCTTGCGGATCCGAGAGCGCCGATCCTGGACGCTCAACTCAGGACGCCCATCCTCAGCCGCCATCAAGACGGCCGCGATCCCCCGAGGTCGTAGCCCGTTCCCCAATTCCGTCAGCAGACGCTGCTGATAAGCGAGGCTCTGTGCTCGGCCGCTCTGCATGTGTTCCGTCCCTTCGGTGGCTCTTCCGGCCCCACGAGCATTGGCCAGGCACCAGGAACCTCTACACCGCAACTAGGGGACGTCTAGGGACGTCTCATGTTAACGTCGCAGGCAACGACGGTTCCCTCACAGGAGCGGCGGTCCCCATGAACGACCACTTGCGCAACGCGATGCTCGCAGCCCGCATCACCCCGACCGACGTCGCGGCAGCCCTCACCGTGGATCCCAAGACCGTCCACCGCTGGCTCCAGGGCCGCATCCCCTACCCCCGTCACCGCTGGGCCATCGCCGACCTCCTCCAGGTCCACGAAGCCGACCTCTGGCCGCAGGTAGCCCAACAACACCTCGCCCTCGCCGGCGACGTCCGGGCCATCTACCCCCACCGCTGGGCCGTCCCCAAGAGCATCTGGCATGCCCTCTTCCAAGGTGCAACCGAGGAGATCGACATCCTCACCTACAGCGGCCTGTTCCTCCCGGAAGACGGCAAGATCCTCGACATCCTCACCGCCCGCGCCCGAGCAGGCGTCAAGACCCGTATCCTCCTCGGTGACCCCGACAGCCCCCAGGTCGCCAGACGCGGCACCGACGAGGGCATTGGCCCAGAAGTCATGGCCGCCCGCATCAAGAACGCCCTGACCCTCTACCGTCGGCTACAAGACGTCCCCAACATAGAGATCCGACTCCACCGAACCGTCCTCTACAACTCCATCTACCGAGCAGACAACGAACTCCTGGTCAACCTCCACGCCTACGCCACCCCAGCCGCCGAAGCTCCTGTCATGCACCTCCACCACAAGGAGGAGCAGGGCACGGCCACGGTCTACCTCACCAGCTTCGTACGCATCTGGACTACCGCTGCGCCTCACGACAACGAGAGCTGACGATCCCGGACAGCCTCGAAAGCAACTTCTCTACACGTCATCAAGCCGCCGCCCGATGGGCGGCGGGCGGCCGGGCGGTCCGGGCGGGCGTGCGGCCTCTCCGGGCCGGTCCCGCCCGGCCACCCCGCCGCACCAACGGACGCAGGCAGAAGCGCATACAGAGCGTTCACCGGCACCACGAGGGACGTCGACTCCCGGACTGAGCCGATGAGGTCAAAGCATGCCTCCGGCGGGAGCACTCCGGCCCCGAGGTGATCGCCACACGGCTCTGAACGTGGATATATGTGGCCGGGGGCTGCTCACCTCGCACACCATCGACTCAGGCAAGCCCACCAGGCCGGCTCCTCTATATCAAGCTCGGCTGTGACGGCAGGGCAACGAATGATCGAAGAACGGCGACCGGCGAACGTACACGCGAAGCCGAGCTTGACATTTCGTCCCCAGCCAGTTGCAGCTACGCGGTGAGTTGACGGCGTACGAGGTGATCAGTGGGGAGTAACACTGGCGGCGGCGCGACGGGGCCATGTAGGGCAGATGAAGTCGCCAGGCGTTTGCGAAATTGTTATATATGTGGACCGGTCTGTACGCTGTGTTCCGTAAGGTGAATTGCGCGGCAGATTACGAGGCGCGTGACCTGCATATTGTTTGGTCGGGAGCCTGGAAGAGGCCCGCATGCAGACGACCTGCGGAATACTACAGGCTATTTACCGGTCGGTGATCTCTCGCGCTGGCATTTTTCGTAATGCTTGATGCAGCATCTGACGCCTGTATGCGGCGGTAGCATCATGCAAAATAGGCCCGCCACAGGTGCCTGCAAGCTTCCCTGTGGCGGGTTTGAGCATCCGTCAAGGAGTACTCAGTGCAAACACTACAGCTCGGAAGCGGGCCACTCGTCATAGCTGCCGTAGTTGCAGCCCTCGTAACGGTGCTTATAGTGACTGGACATGGTGGGGAGGCGCCGATTGTCGTTGGTGCCGTGTCCATGGTGCTAGGTCCGTACGGGAACAGGACCAAGCCTGGAGAGAAATAAGGAGCGACGTCAAGTGAGTCACCAAGTGGGGTGACGATCACGGCGGGCGATCTCTTCCGGAGGCAGTTGAAGGTTCACTCGCTCATCTGGAGGTCACTTGTCCCGTGTTGAAGGCACAGGACAAGTGGCTTACATCGAAGTGATAAGGCCGTGACGATCGCTGACTTCGGTTCCCGCCTCTCGGGCTAGGGCGATCGCTGCCGCAGATCGACTTCGTCGATCTTTGCCACCGATCCGCGGGGTGCTGTCCGTCGGGACTTGCTCTTATCGAGCGTCACCGACGATGAGCAGGGACCACCAGCGACGAGCCTCCGCGTGGGGCCAAGGGCCGGCGAAGGCGTGCACGGGTGTGTCGAGTTGCGTGACCTTGTGGATCAGGTAGGCGCCGCTGTGTGCGATCAGCTCGTAGTAGACAGCGGGGCAGGCGCAGGTGAACTCCTAGACGCGGCACCGCTTAGGCGCAAGCGCTGTCCAAGCAAGGCTTGTGTGGGTGGCGCGAGCACGTGCCGGATGCGGGGACACGGCCGGGCACTCCCATTCGGGTGAGTCGCCGAGGTCGTCGGGCTGTGCGCACTGCTCGTCGGGCACCATCGAATACAGACCTCTCTATACTCTTGTAGAGGCATCTAGGTGTTTTTTGCAGGTCAGAGGGCATCCATGTTGTGCAGCGCAGCGGAGGAGCGCGACCATCCAGAGATCGACAGCGACGGGCCCGAACTCGTCTACATGGTCGTGGCCAACCACATCGCCGGAAAGATCGAACGAGGCGAGCTCAAGCCCGGGCAGCGGCTACCTTCGGAACTGGACCTCGCGGAGCAGTACGGCGTAGCCAGGATGACCGTTCGGCGTGCGATGAAGGAGCTACGCGAGCGCGGCCTCATCCGGAGCGTTCACGGCAAGGGAACCTACGTGCAGTAGTCCAACCTGCCTGCTGGCGACGCCGAGGGATGAGCTGTGCTGTACAGCAACCCGTACAGCAACGCCGCCTCACGCGGGCACACGGCGATCACCTGAGCCTGCTGCTCGCGAGACCCTGGAACTGATCGACAAGGCGTCTGCCCCGTACTCGTAATGAAGGGGTCTGGGGTTCGAATCCCAAGGCGGCTCCCAGCTCAAAGGCCCTTCGCAATGATCGCGGGGGGCCTTTTGCTAACGCTCTTGCTAACAGGATGATTCTGAGGCGTGCGGTCCTCGTCGGCCTCCGACCTTCCGCCTCCCTCCTGATCACGGTGTGAGCACAGTGGAGGACATTGCGGCATAGACCGCCAAGCGGCGCGCCACCATCGGTATGTGGAGTGGCAACAGTTCGCGTTGGCGATCATTGGACACCTGCTGTCATGGCCAGCTCTCGTCCTCGTGGTGATCCTTGTCTTCCGCAAGCCGCTCGCTGAGCTGCTCGGACGAGTGATCTCGTATGAAGGGCTGGGGCAGAAGGTCACGTTCGGCGAGGATCTCGCCAAAGTGGAGGCGGAGGTAGAAGCTCTCGTTCAAGCCGATGCGACCGTTGAGAGCCAATCCGATCCACTGGACCACGAGCGGGCTGGGGCACCGGTCGCCTCATCTGTGGAGAACCTGCGTGCCTTCGGTGGTGCTGGGGCGGTGATCCAAGCTTGGGGGACGGTTGAGAAGGCCATCGGACGACTCGTTACCGTTGAATACGTATCAAGCGCACTGCTTGGTCGCTATCGGAATCCGAACATGGTCCTTGGCTGGGGAGCTGGCCGGTTGATCTCACCGTTGATCGAGGTTGGGATCCTCCCACCCACTCTGGGCCCTGTTCTGAAAGACCTGGAGAGGTTAAGAAACGACGTCGCGCATGGGGCTCATACACCCACGGACGGTGAGGCCATCACCTTCGCCCTCACAGCAGCTGGACTTGTAGCTGTTCTCGATGGTCTCAGGCTGTCGATTGAGCGCCGTTTCCCTGACCTGGATGAGGAGTAGCGAGCGTTTGCAAGAGGGAGGTCGCGAAGCCCTCAGCATGACTGCCGAGGGCTGTTGTGGGGTTGCTCCTAACACTCGTCCCCGAGCGTTGCAGCGAAGATGTCAGCGGCCGCTGTCTCCGCTGACCGGACCACGTGGGCGTAGACACGCAAAGTGATGGCTGGGTCTGCGTGGCCGAGGCGGGCGGCGACAACATGGACGGGGACACCGGCCAGGAGCAGCAAGGTCGCGTGGACATGGCGTAGGTCGTGGAGGCGGATCACCGGCAGTGGGTCGGTGGCGGTCTTGTTGTAGGCCTCGATGAGCTTGCGGGGCAGACTCGTGACGGTGGTGGGGGAGATGAGGCCGCCCCAGGCCGTCGTGAACACGCTGTTGTCGGCGCCCTTCCACGAGGTGCCCACGCGAGCCTTCTCGGCTTCCTAGACCTTCTGATGCTCGCGGAGGACCGCCACCGTCGTGTAGTCGATGTTGACACTCCGTCCCGGGCCCGCTGCCACTACGCGGTGAGTCAACGGCGTACGAGGTGATCAGGGTAAGGAGCGTTTGCGCCCTATCTTCAGCTAAGTAGCAATCGACGTCAGTGCGACGGTTGTCCGGTGGCAGCCACAGCCCTGATGCACGTCTCCGATCACGCATTGACGCGTTCCAATACTCGGCACACAATGTGCGAGCGAGGGTATCGCGCACGGGAGAGAGGTGTCCCTTTGGATCCGCTGAGTTTTCCAGTGCTGGCCGGCGCCGCGCTAGGACAAGCGTTCGGCTTCTTGTTTGGGCGACTCGCCCACCTTCTGGATAATAGAGGGAAAAAATCCACACCCGAGATTGTCGAAGGTGTCAGCGTGCTTGAGGGTGAGCTGAAGCCGCTGCAGGCCGACTCTGAGCTAATCGAGCAGCACATCGAGGAGCTCGAAACTTTGTCCGGTGCACTGGGGGTCTACGAACGCAATCCCGATCGACTCCGACCAGAAGATCAGCAGCTGCTGCAGCGGCTGGGAAAACTCCGTGCTCTTTTGGAGCAGATCTACGGGCAGTCCATCACGTTTCACGGCGAGCGGCGATCGCCCAGCGGGGCCGATGTTAAGCAGCGTATGAAGAGAGCCGCGGGCGATGTCGTCGGTGTGGATGGCAGCCGTATACGCAGCGCCCGTGTCTCGCAAGATATCGACCTTAGCGAGCCGGGGTCGCGAATCGTCGGCATACAGGGTGAAGAGATCGGCTGAGTGGCCTTGCATTTCTTCAGCAGTGCATTGCTCCCACTACCTCAGAAGGCATAATCGCGGCGAGAGAAACGAGCGGCCGACGTGAGCGAGAGTCAAGTAAGCGGACAGCATCCGGATGATCAAATCGATGAAGTAGTCGGGGCGAGCACGAGCCCAACGTCCTGGGGCGGTGTCGATCAGGCAGAGTCGGACAGCGTGACTAGACCGGTAGCGTCAGCGAGTCCCAACGGATCTGATGATCCGCACAGAGACGCAGTTGCTGATGAGCAGCCTATAACTGGCGATCACCAGGCATTGCCCGGTGACAACTGGGTATCCACCGAGACTTCGGAGACGCCGAGCGAAGCGCTGCGAGTGGACCAGCGCGTGAGGAAAAACAAAGGCACTGTAATCGGTGTGGTCAAACAATACTTGGACCGTATGCTCGCCTACCATGACCTTCGCGCGAGCTATATTGAGACTTGTAAGAAGCATTTTGTCGCACCGAATGGCCTTTACGAATGGATCGGGGGTGCGCGTGACCGTGAAACCGCATCCGCACTCCTGCAGCGTGCCCATATCGTAGTTCTCGTAGCCGATGCCAATCTAGGTCGTCATTATGCGGGCCTTCATTTGCTTGTGACTGCCGGCGAATTGACGATCCGCGAAGTCCGTCGTGAGCCGAATGATCACATTGATATTTCTAGTCTAGCGCCCAAGGAAAATTCAGGTTGGCTCCTCGATCTGCGTAACGAGAAGCAGATTGACCACGCGTTCGGCCGCTCGCTGGTGGCTTTCGCTGGCAAGCTAGAGAGTCGCCGCTCCTATCTAGTGGTAATCATGCCGCCAACGCTCTGGGAGAAGGGAGGCCGCGGAGGAGAGGAACTTGCATTTTTCCTGGAATCACCGAAAGCCGAAGAGATAATCCGCGCCCGGCTAGCAAAGGCCACTCCTGCGGTAGATCCCAACCCTTGGCTGGCAGATGCCGCCGCAGAGCAAATCCGGCAACGAATACAAAGCGCCACGCCGGAAGACGCCGTTTCGTGGGCGTCTACAATCGAAAACGTGCATCGCTCTCCTCTGCCTCACGATATAGATGAGAAACAAGAAAGCGATGAAACTCGGGAAGCATATGAACATCGAGTAAAGATCAAGCTAGTGCTCAAAGCGCGTGATAATTGGCGGGGGCACCTCCTCGACTGGCATCTTAAGCATCAGAATAGCCGGGAGCGAAACTTCCTTGTGGCTGCAGCGCTCCTTGAAGGAACGCCAGCTGGAGAGATCTTTCTAGCAGCGACTTCACTCGCGACGGCTCTTGGGGAAGATGAACCTGAAGTAACAGGGCAAAAGGGTGCGGGCATCATAGAGTTGGCACATCATGCTGGCGCAGAGTTGAGCGATGGCGAGAACCTCAGATTCCTGCGCCCAGACTTCGCGGATGCAGCTCTTGACTACTTCTGGATCGATCGGCAACATCTGCAAGAAAAATTCCTTACATGGATGTGCGAGCTACCAAAGGGGTTGAAGGATTCTTCGGCTCAAGTCGCGGTCGAGCGTATAACCGCCTATACAATTAAATGGACAGTACGCAGGAGAAACCTCTCGCTTCTGATCGACCTTACTAAAAATGGGCTCCGCTAGAAGACCTGCGTGAGCCATCTGCCGAGCTAATCACCGCGGTATGCCTCGACCCGGACGTGGGCAGCGCAGCGCGGGCGTTGCTACTGGAATGGGCTAAAGGGCAACGTGGAGCAACCAGTGACATTCAGGTTCTTGTTGCCAAAGTTTGCGGAGGCCCTCTTGCGGGCTTTTATCCTCAGCAAATGCTTAGGCGTCTCGTTTATCTTGCCCAAGCGCCAGCCCCGTCAATCGCAACTCAAGTCGCCGAAGCTATGCGCTCCCTATGGGAGCAGCACCAAATTCGCGAGCGGCTGTTCGATCAACTGATCCGATGGTGTATGGCATTAGATCCGACGCGTAAGGCAGCCGGCGCTCAGGCGTTTCTCGCTCTGGCGCAAATTCGCGATGATGGAAATCTACTCCCCTCTGTGCTGCAGTATGAAATCGATGCCCCCCAAAAACTTCCCGCAACGCCAGGCTCTATGTTGGCTCGGGGGTGGCAAGCTGTTCTCGAAACTCCGGAGCTCGATCCTACTGGCGTGCTGAGTAGTTGGCTAAATGCAGCGCTCGTGCGGCCGGATCTGCAGTCACTGGTCGAGCAGATACTTGTTGGAGCGGCAAAAGGATATGATCCGGCGCATCCTGATAAGCGGAGAGCAGTACAACTCACGACCCTCTTGTACAGGTGGCAACCTGCTGACCAGAGCGCTGCCCCGGCAGATCGAGTGGGTTTCCGAGACAAGATCACCGAGCGTCTCTTTGTAGGCGGTACAGCGCGAAGCACCCTACTTGATCCCGACAAGTCGGATAACATTGAGGCCACATTCCTGAATGCATCATCGGATGTATAGGCGATCCCATGAGGCTGCGTCATTTCAGATCGATCTTCCCAGTAGAACAGCTAGCCTCTACTTTCGAGCCCAATTTTCATTGACGTGGGCACGTCGCTGGTTGTCGCGACACAGGAATGTGCGTGCGCTGGCACAGAATGTTGTTTGCGTTACTGCTAAGCGAACATGTCAGCGTCATTCAGTCGTTGCTGTCGATGAGGCGATGCTAGACGCAAACTCGGCGTTGGGGCAGCTGCATAAGAGCTCCTGTGGTGAGATCAAATTCGTCTCCGCGCACGTCGCGCTAGTCGTCGATTCCGATACGATGCGGCGGGGAGTGGAATATGAGCGACAAGCTCTTGATGATGCGCGTATGGAGCAGGAGCTTGCGCGCATTGAGCGCTTTCGTGCGACAGTGTTGAGTGACCCTGCGAATGCGGTAGCTTATTGGATGCTTAAGCATCCAACATCGCTTGATGTGGCAGCAATGGACAAGTTAGAGGTGCTAGTTAAAGGGCTAGGTAAGTATGCGCCGAAGGCCACCTGGGTTGAGATTGCCGAAATAGTTCGGAGATTTCTCGACGAAACACAACCGGAGGCTGTCCAAGATCTTGCTCAGGTCCTCCGGTGGAGCCTCCATAACTACGGTCATCATCAGAGTGCCACACGTCTAGCCGAGATCTTCCAGTTGGATGCAAAAGTGCCCGATATGTAAAGATGTCCACATCAAGTGCAGATGTGAATGAATGACAACTCGCGCTGGCGCGGCCGCGTCCGCGGAGTCTCGGCCTCCGCAGAAGGTCGCCCGCCAGTACGTGCCGGGGTACCGGGGTGCTTTCGAGGCGCTGGGGTGGCGTCAACCCGTTCACCTACCGTGGGGCCTTGAGGAGATAAGCGATGGCCATGGGTGACCTTGACGGGATATCCCGCTGTACGGCAATTCGTACAGCAACGCCGTCTTAACGGTCACTCGCCTCCTCTCCACCGTCAGCGCCTGGGCAGGACGGTCCTGTGTCAATGAGGCGTCTGCCTTCTCCTAGGGTAAGAAGGTAATTCGAGTTTCTCGGCTGGGTACAGGAAATTTGCGATCCTGGAGCGCATGACGTGTCGCTATGTTGTGACGATTCAGGTGACTTGCCGGCCTGCTACCTACTCAACGGCTCACGAAAATCTTGGAAAGATGCTGTTCAATTGGAGGTTGTTGCCAGAGGTGTGGAACCTCAGGCCGCGCGTTTCGCTGTGTGCTGGAGTTCCGGCTTGCCATGGCCCGCGACGGGAACGGGGTCTGGGACTTGGATAGTCTTATCAAGTCCACGCTCGATGTAATGGAGGGTGTCTCCGGCACACGGGCATCGCGGGGGACACCGCAGCCCGCCGATGACAGAGTCGATCGCATCGAGGCTGTCAATCGCCTTCCAGGGGCGAATGAGGTCCCAGGAGCAACGATCGATGTATGGGTCATCGATCCGGACTAGCGAGCCCAGGAAAGGTTCGCGGCTTCATACGTGGCTCATGGAACGACCGAGTGACAGCAATGCTGACAGCAACGTCCCCGCACACGAACGTGCCTCGGCTGCCGTCCATGGGTTCCTGATTACGGCCTCGATCAGCCCAGCAGGGCGGTTTCTCCGCCTGAAAAGCGGACGATCGTGTTGGCCGCCCGAGGAAGCTATCTCCGCATGAAGGGGACGTCGTAACCAGGCGGCTGGCCGTTCATCAGCTCGGTCAGGTCCTCATCAGTGAGGGCAAGCTCGTAGGCGTTGCCTGCTTGTTGCGGATCCCAGCCGTGATTGAGCGCCGTGCGTATGGTCGCCATCACGAGCGCCGGCCGTAGGGCCATCGTCCGTTCTCCCCACCAGGCGTCCGGGCGTGAGCAGGGAAGCGACACCAGAAGAACGCGACCTGACGCGCCGGCCAGTTCCACTGCGAACGTCATTGGGCCCCAGCTGTTCCCCTGGCAGTACGTGGGCTTATGGCGGACGCGCCAGCGGAACGCGGTGCCGTCGACGGTGATGAGCCGTGAGCCCTTCTTCGGGATCGCCATGAGAGACCTCCTGCTCTGTTCCGTCGCTGTTCCGTGGGAGGGTCGAGAACAGTGAGAGACGACGAGCGCCAGTCGCAACAGTAACCCCTGGTCAGGCTTCTGATCGACAGATTTTCGCTGGTGGCTGCGCAGAGCATCGGAGATCACCCAGATCTACGAGGGCACCAACCAGATCCAGCGCATGGTGATGGCCCGTCAGCTCCTCAAGTAACCCCTGACGTGTGGAAACCCCGCCTGCCTGTCCGGGCATGGCGGGGCTGGGCTGTCGGTCAGACGAAGCCTTCGGCGATGAGTTGGGTGCCGTGTTCGTTGATGACGTGGCGCCGGCCTGATCCGCCGGCGACGCGGCACCAGCTTTCCACGGTCAGGCGGGACTGTTCCAGTCGGTAGCCGAAGCCGCCGTACATGCCGGGGACGGGGAACCAGCAGGCCGGGTTGCGCTGTTCGGTGAGGGGTTCCAGTTCGGGGAGGCGCAACTGGTGTTCGGTGATCAGGTCGTCGGCGCGTTCGTGGATCAGTGCGTGGAAGTGGAGTTGGATCGAGGCCAGGGTCTCGGCCGGCACGTGGTGGTGGACGACCGGCGTGAGCGGCTCCAGCAGGTGATGGTGTCCCAGGCGGGCGGCGATGGCTGCCGCCTGCTCTCCTTGGGCCGTGCGCAGCGTGCGCCAGGCGCCGCGGGCGATCAGTCGGTGAGCGATGTCGGCGTCGGCGCCGTGCCAGGCGGCCTGGTGAAGCGGGGTGTATCCGCTGGTGCCGCCGACTCTGGCGCCGTTGATCCAGTCGGGGTGCTCTTCGAGCAGCTCGAGGACCGCAGGCCAGTTACCGTCACGGGCGGTGTCGGCCAGTTCGTCGCGTGCCTCGATCACCCGATCGTGGTAGCTCGACCGCAGGGTGACGCCGTCCCAGGTGGAAGCGTTGACCATCTGGCACTCCTCTGATCGGCCCGTCGGAGACACACCGAGCAGTGTGTCAGGGCCGGAGCTGCGGGCAGCCCGTGGGCGGTGGCCGTCGTAGGGTGGAGCTGCGTCTGAGGGAAGGGAGGCTGAGGTGGCCGGGGTGACGCTGACCGAGGTGATGGCCGAGCTGGCCGCGTTGGAGGACCCCAAGGCGCGCGAGGTGAACGAGAGACACGGCGACGATCACGGCGTGAACCTCGGCAAGCTGCGCGCGCTCGCCAAGCGGTTGAAGACGCAGCAGGAGCTCGCGTGCGAGCTCTGGGCGACGGGGGACACCGCGGCGAGACTGCTGGCGATGCTGATCTGCCGTCCGAAGGCGTTCGGGCGTGACGAGCTGGACGCCATGGTGCGCCAGGCGCGTAGGCCCAAGGTGCACGACTGGCTCGTGAACTACGTGGTGAAGAAGAGCCCGTACGCCGAAGAGCTGCGTGTGGCCTGGTCGGGCGATGCGGATCCGGTGGTCGCGAGTGCCGGGTGGGCGTTGACCGTCGAGCGCGTGGCGAAGAAGCCCGAGGGGCTCGACCTGGTGGGGCTGCTCGACGTCATCGAGGCGCAGATGAAGGACGCCCCCGATCGCCTGCAGTGGGAGATGAACAACTGCCTGGCTCACATCGGGATCGAGCACGCCGAGCATCGTGCCCGTGCGGTCGACATCGGTGAGCGGTTGGAAGTGCTCAAGGACTACCCGACGTCCCCGGGGTGCACGTCGCCGTTCGCGCCCGTCTGGATCGCCGAGATGGTGCGCCGGGGGCAGGGCGGGACGGCGGCTTCTCAGGGGAAGTGAGTCGCCATGACGTCGAATGGCAGGGTTCGAGGGACGGGCCTGGTTCACCTTTCTCGTTGTGGTGGGAGATCGAGCTCTTGGCCAATGTCGCGCGGGCTCAATTCGGAGGGTCCGTTTGGCGCCCTTTCCAATGGATTTCCATTGGATTCGATGATCGGCCGCGTCCCTGGCGAGAAGGGCCTTCGTCGTCACTCGGCATTCGCGTGGGTATTTCGGAGTCCTGGTAACCGTGACGGGTGTAAAGCGCAATGGCGGAAGCGTTGCCTGGTTTGACGGAAAGCTGCGGGGTGGCCGTCGAGGAAGGTGACGACGTTGTGCGAGCCGCGCATCGTCAGGCGTGCCCGCCGGCGTTCCTCGCGCTCGCCTTCGCCCTGCCAGTCGGCCAGTGTGGCCCCGAAGGCGCGGCCCGCTTCGGTGAGCGCGGTCAGTCGTCGGGGGACAGGATGCGTAGTCGGATCACGTTTCCGGCCTTGCCCGTCGACCAGTGGGACGGGCAACGGAATTGTCGCCGGAGGAAGTCGAATTACGGAGTCCGGTCGGGCCCGGCGTTCTCGCGGCTCCAGATCTGCCTGGCCCGGGGGAGATCCCTGATCGTGCCGCCTTCCGGGATCATGCCCCAGAGGAAAGGGATCAGATAGGCGGGCGGTCCGTCCAGGAGTTCGGTCAGTTCGTCCTCGGTGACGGGGAGGGTGAATGCGGGGCCGGGGCGCGCGGGGAGCCAGCCTTGTCCGAGGGCACGGCGGACGCATCCGGCGACGAGCGGCGGACGGATCGCGATTGTCCGCGCTCCCTCCCAGTTGTCCGGCCGGGCGCAGGGGAGTGACACGCGGAGAACGCGGCCGGGATTCTCGTCGCGTTCGACGACGAAGGTGAGCGGGCTCGGGGAATCGCCGCGAGAGGCGGGTCTGTGGCTGACGCGCCAGCGGAAAGCGGTGCCGTCGACCGTGATGAGCCGGGAGCCCTTCTTGGGCATCGTCATGGGCGCCTCCGGGGGTTGTCGAATCACAGGACGGCCGTCAGCGTAACTCGCCGGACTACCCGGGCGGATGTGGACCGGTGCGGGGTCTCCGACCGGTCCTTGGGCGTTCGCCGTCCCGTGTGGTTGCGGGAGCGTGTGGTTGCGGGGGCGGGCGGTTGCGGGGGCGGGCGGGGCCGGGCGCGGGGTCAGTCGCCGGTGTTCTGCGAGGGGGTTTCGGGCTTCTGGGAGTTCAGCCAGGTGTGCGCGGCCGAGGTACCGGTGATCCAGAGTGCCGCGAAGCCGCCGGAGGCCGTCGCGCCCGCCATGATGGCGCCGGCGACCGTGCTGCCGTTCCCGGTGGCGAGCAGGCCGGCGACGACACCGACGAGCACCGCGAGCAGGGCGCCGCTGACCGCCGACCAGATGAGGGTTGCCTTGCTCATTCGTATCCCCTTGCCGTACGGGCTTTTTTCATGACGTAGGAGTACAGCGGGGCTCGGGGACGCGTCCTGGCAATTGATCATTCCGGCCATGACCGCGCTTGCCTCGGACGTATTCGGACGATCTCGGATGGATTCGGCTGAGAGGTGCTGAAGGGGCAGATGTGTGTGTTGTGCTTGGCACCCCGACAAGACCGACTTATGGCACTATGGCTACTTATCTCAGCGCGATGAGATGTGGCGCCGTCTGTCTTCTCGTGCGCCACTTCCACTCTTAAACCGGACAACGGTGTCCGAACCGGAGCGGCTCATGAAAGATGTCGATCAAGACGAAGATCACCTTGCTGTGCTTGTGGCGCGTCTGAACAGGTTGCGTAAAGTTGAATGCGGAAACCCCTCGCTGAAACGGATTGAAAAAGTCGCCCTCGCTCTTTTGGCAGAAGACCCCGAACGAAACAGATGGCGCCGGCCGTTGCCGACCTCGACCGTGTCCGACCTGCTGAACGGCAGGTCGCAGAAGGTACCGGACTTCATGCTGATGCGGACCATCGTCGAGGTGTGCCAGGTGATCGCGGTGAAGTCCGGCATGCCCATCGAGTCCCCGGAGGAGCTGACCAGGGAGTTCAGTGCCCTGTGGCAGATGGCCAAGGAAGGGGAGGGCGAGTCCGCGCGGGGCGGGGACAGGCCGCCGGCCGCCGATCGGACCGGCGGGGACGTCCTGGAGCCTGTTCCCGGTGAGCAGTCGTCGTGGCGGCCGTCGCCCACGGAGCTGCGCGTTCCCCTGCATTGGGGGCGTTTGGGCATGTTCCGGTTGAGGTCGGCGGAGAGAGGTGACGCCAGGGCCGCGCACGAACTGGCCGTCCTGCTGGCGTGCGAGGCGTGCGGCGCGGGTGGGAAGGAGGCCGAGCACTGGCGGCGGCTCGCCACGTACTGGAACCACCGGGCGCTCGGTGCGGTGCCGGAGGCGGCGGGCTTCCAATTGCGCGGGCGCCGGTTGGCGGCGATGGCCAGGACCCTGGCCGAGGAGTGCGCCGAGGCGGGAAAGCCCAGCTCGACGTACTTCTGGAAGGCCGTCCGGCAGGCGGAGGCGTCCGTACCGGCTGTGGAGGTGCGGGCGGTGGAGGTGCTGCGGGAGGCCGAGGTGCCCGTGGGCGCGGTGGAGGCGGAGGTCGGCTGATCGCGGTGTGGCGGTCCGCCGCGATTCGCGGGTACGGACCCGCGCGCCGCACGGCGGGCCTCGCCGGACGGCCCGCCCCAGAGCTAGGCACTCGCCCCCGGCGGCCTCCAGGACGAGGCCACCGGCGGTTCGACGGCGACGGCTACCGGGCCAGGACGCGGACGTTCCCGTACGTGCTGCGCGCGAGGATGATCCTCGGGCTGGACTTCGTGCTCTTGAAGTCGGAGTGCTCGGAGCCGTCCTCGCTCTTGACCGTGACCTGGTAGGAGTCCTTCGGCACGCGGACGGTCACGCCGCCCTCGCGGGACTTCAGGTCCAGGTTCGTGGGCGGCGTGGCGAAGGCCAGGGAGATCGAGCCGTCCAGGGTGCGCCCGCGCACGCTGGGCGACCGCAGGCCCTCGCCCTCGATCATGCCGGAGTCGCTGAGCAGGCGCAGCTTGCCCGAGGCGTCCTTGACCTCGATGCGGTCGCCGCTGGAGACGTCGACGTCCTGGGTGAGTCCGTTCAGGATGACGCCGTCGGGGGAGTCGATCGTCAGCCGCACCCCGGCCGGGACCTTCACGTGGTAGCGGGCGCCGCAGTCGCCGACGATGAGCGTGCAGTCGGCGCTGAGCCTCAGCACGCCGTCCCGCAGCGACCAGGAGGAGTTGGTGGCGGCCTTGCCGCGCGCCCAGCGCTGCACCTCGATGGCCGGGCTGGTGCCGGGCAGCACCCGCAGCCCGCCCAGCGAGGACGCGATCTTCAGTTCGGCTCCCGTGAACGGGAACGTCTGGACGGCCGGCACCTCTTCGCTGTCGAAGCGCACGCTACAGCCGGTGACCGCCAGGATTGCCACGATTACCACCAAAAGCCTCATGGAATCGATCGTGGCGAAGCGGCGGCGAAGGCCCATCGGCCGTTCGACCGATGGCCCTCCGCCATTCGGCCATTGGAACCACACCCCCGACGCCAGGGAACGCCGGTGGGACCCAGCCCCGACGCCGGCGGGGCTACAGCGCCGACAGCAGGGCGCGCACGTGCGGCAGCGGATCCCGGCCCAGCGGGCGGACGACCACCGTGCGCGCCCCCGCCGCCCACATGCTCCTGACCTGCTCCGCCGCCTGTGCAGGGGAGCCGGCCGCCATGACGACGTTCTGCGGCGGCACGCCCAGGAAGGCCGCCTGGTCCCGGACCACCGGGTGGGCGAGCCGGTCCGCCTCGTCACCGATGTGCAGGAAGGTGAAGACGGCCAGCTCGTGCTCGTCGCCGCCGGCGATTTGAGCGACGATGCCGGGAAGCTGCTCGGGCCCGACGCCCTCCGGCACGATCGTGCCCTGCGCGACGCGGCCCGACAGCGCCAGCGACCGCGGCCCCTTCACGCCCGCCAGAACAGGCGGCGGCACGTCCGGCGGATGCACCAGCGACACGCCGTCGAGGTGCACCGCCTTGCCGTGCAGGGTGACCGCCTCGCCGTGCAGCAGGGCGCGTACGGCCGTGATCGTCTCCTCCAGCAGGGCGAGCGGCGACGGCACGGCGGCGCCGACCTGGCGCATCCATTCCTGCACGCCGTGCCCGATGCCCGCGGCCAGCCGGCCGGGATGCATCCGGGCCAGGTTGCCGATCTCCATCGCCAGCAGCATCGGGTTGCGCAGCGGCGCGGGGGTGATGCCGATGCCGACGCGCAGCCGCGACGTGACGGCCAGCGCGGTGGCCGCCGCGGAGACGCCGCCGGTCCAGCCCAGGTCCTCCACCACCCACAGGTCGTCGACGGCGGTCTCGTCGAGCGCCCGGGCGAACGGGATCAGCTCCTCGGGCGGCAGGTCCCGGTCGAACATCACGCCAAGCCTCACGAAGCCCTCCAGTAATAGCGGAACAACCGGCCGACCTCCGAGTATCCGGCACGCAGGAAGGCGTTCGCGGTAGGCGTGTTGCCCACGTCGGTCCCGGCGACGATCCGCTGGAGCCCGGCCTCGGCCAGCGTGCGCGTGCCGTGGGCGAGCAGGTCGTCGACGTAGCCCTGCCCGCGGTACTCGGGCACCACGCCGATGTAGGCGATGGAGTGGTCGTCGGGCGCGACCAGGCCGACGGGGGAGTCGCCCAGGTGGCCGACGACGAACCAGCCGGGCTTGGCCCTGCGGTTGAGCAGGTCGTCGTACATCCAGCGGGCCTCGTGCGCGGCGCCGGCGGTGGCCACCTCGACCTGCGTGTCGTGGTCGAGCGAGCCCTCGGAGATGCGCATGAGGAGGGCGAGCACGTCGTCGGGGCGCATCTCGCGGGCCGGTCGGTACGTCAGCCTGCCCGGGTCCTCCGGCAGGTCGGTGCCGGCCGCCCATTCGAGCGTCAGCCGTTCGACCTCCATGACGAACCCGGCCGCGGTCAGCGCCTCGTGCTCCACCGCCCGGTCCACGACGGGGGTCAGGCCGGGCGCGAGCGAGATGTCGTACATGATCTTGTCGAGCCCCGTCGTGCGCAGGCCGCGGCGCAGCAGCTCGGCGGCGGCCGCGGGGTCGGGGCCGGGGTCGAACTGCCAGACGATCACCGGGTCCGCGCCCGCGAAGGGGGCCCAGAACGCCAGGCGCGCCCGCCCTTCCGCGAAACACCACTCCGGCCGGGTCCTGCCCTCGTCGAAGGCCGCTGCGAGCTGGGAGCGGGCAGGCTCGGGGAACTCATCGAACAACGTGGAAGCCTCCGGACGTGAGGGGGGCTCTCCCCGTGAGCCTACGAGCCTGCGGCTCAGGGAAGGTGTGCCCTGGATGACATCACGTCCAATGATCCCGGCGGCCGGCGCGGTCAGGCGGCCGGGTCGAGGGCGGCGCGGGCCTCGCCGAGCGTGGCGCTGGTCTCGAAGTGCCGGTCGAGATTGGTGATCGTCAGAAGGTGCCGGATCATGCCCGGCCCGAGGACGAGGATCATCCGTCCGCGCAGGTCCTGGACGTGGTTGAGCGTCGCCACCAGGACGCCGAGCCCGACCGAGTCGCAGAAGGGCACCTCGGTCAGGTCCATCACCAGATTGAGCGGATCAGCCGCCGCCAGCGCCTGATCGAGCTCGGCGCGAAGCCGAGGAGCGCCCGCCACGTCGAGATCGCCGACGACGTGCAGGACGGTACAGGGGTCCTCCCGCCAAGACTTGACCACCATGGCAATTCACGTGCCCTGGCTTTACCTAGTTATGCCTATTTCTGGCAGATGTTCTCCATGGCGGTCTTGGTCGTCGGGGTGGCGCTCGGCTTGCTGGACGGTGTGTCCGGCTGCTTGAGCTTCTTGATCTTCGGCTGGTCGCTGCCGGCGATCACCTCGACGCCCTCGACGTCGGCCTGCCGCAACTGCGCGCCCGGGATGACGGACGCCACCAGGCGGGCGGCGGCCTCCTGGCCGGCGGCGTAACGCACGAGAGTCTGCTTGTGGTCCTTCTTGTCGGTGTTGCCGGGCTCGCCGGGCACCTTGAACCCGGAGGCCGCCAGCGCCGACTTGGTACGCGCCCCCAGCCCCGTGATGAGCGTGCCGTTCATGACCTTGACCGTGACGCTCTCCGGCGGGACCACCGTCTTGACCGGCGCGGGCGTGGCCGTCTTGGTCGGCGCGGGCTTGGCGAGGTCCTGGTCGGCGTCGATGCGGCGGAACATGTCGCGGGCCGCCGGACGGTCCCACAGCACCGCGGACTCGCCGGTCGGGGCCTTGAAGTCGACGTTCGCGAGCGGCACGTCGGCGAACCGGACGTCCTCCAGCGAGACGTCGCGGAGCTGGGAGGCCAGCCCGATCAGCCCGTCGTCGGGATCGACCTTGACCGTGCTCAGCGTGGAGTTGACGAACGCGGCGAGCTTGGCCGGATTGGCCAGCGTGTCGGCGCTGAGCGCGCGGTTGAGCAGCGCGGAGATGACCTGCTGCTGCCGGTCGATGCGGTCGAGGTCGGAGCGGGCGGTGGCGCGGGTGCGGGCGTAGCCGAGCGCCTGGGCGCCCTGGAGCTGGTGGGTGCCGGCCGGCAGGTTGAGGCCCGTCTTCGGGTCGTTGATCGGGATGGGCGTGCAGACGGTGACCCCGCCGAGCGAGTCGACCACGTCGATGAACCCGAGGATGTTCACCTCGATGTAGCGGTTGATCTCCAGCCCGGTCGCGGCCTTGACGGTCTGCATGGTGAGCTTCGGCCCGCCGTACTGGTAGGCCGAGTTGATCTTGTGGTCGCCCTTGCCGGGGACCGTCGTCCAGGTGTCGCGCGGCAGGCTCACCACGGTGACGCGCTGGTGGTCCTCCGACAGGTGGATGACCATCATCGTGTCGGTGCGCTGGCCGGACTCGCGGCCCAGCTTGAGCTGGTTCTGCTGCTGCCGGGTCAGGTCGTCGCGCTTGTCGATGCCGACCAGCAGGATGTTCTCGGCCCCCTGCGACTTGGGGGCGGTGACGCCCGCGTCGACCGTGCCGATCTGGCGCGGGGTCGCCCAGACCACGCCGGTGGTGACCAGGATGCCCGTGGACAGCACGCCCGCGACGATCACGTTGCGGCGGCGCGCCTTGGCACTCCTGACGGGCCTGCGGGGACGGGTGGCAGGGGTCAGCCTGACGCCGCCGTAGGCGTCGCCGCCCACCAGCACGCCGCCGTCCTCCTCGCCCGGTTCGCGCATGCCCTCCTCCTCGTATCCGCCGGGGACGTAGGGCTTTCGATTGCCCTTCTCCCCTGGTCGTACAGTAGCGTGAGCCCCGCCATGAAGCAGTTCCCCGACTCGCCGCACGCGCCCGCGGAGACGCGCGGCTGGCCCCCCATCTCCGTCGTCATGCCGGTCCTCAACGAGGAGCGGCACCTTCGCGAGGCCGTCGACCAGGTCCTCGCCCAGAGCTACCCCGGTGAGATCGAGGTCGTCCTCGCCGTGGGTCCGTCCCAAGACCGCACCCAGGAGGTCGCCGACGCCATCGCGGCGGCCGACCGCCGGGTGACCGTGGTGCCCAACCCGACCGGTCGCACGCCCAACGCGCTCAACGCCGCCATCGCAGCCTCACGCAACGGCATCATCGCCAGGGTCGACGGGCACGCCATGCTGCCCTCCGACTACCTGCGCGTCGCCGTCGAGACGCTGGCCGAGACCGGCGCCGACAACGTGGGCGGCGTCATGGCGGCCGAAGGCGTCACACCGTTCGAGCAGGCCGTGGCCTGCGCCATGACCTCCAAGATCGGCGTCGGCGCCGCCGCCTTCCACGTGGGCGGCACCGCGGGCCCGGCCGACACCGTCTACCTCGGCGTCTTCCGCCGGTCGGCGCTCGACCGGGTCGGCGGCTACGACGAGCACTTCCAGCGGGCCCAGGACTGGGAGATGAACCACCGCATCCGCCAGACCGGCGGGCTGGTGTGGTTCCAGCCGCGCATGCGGGTCTCCTACCGTCCGCGGCCCAACGTGAAGGCCCTGGCCAAGCAGTACTTCCACTACGGCCGCTGGCGGCGCGTGGTCGCGCGCACCCACGAGGGCACGATCAACCTGCGTTACCTGGCGCCGCCCGCCGCGGTGCTGGCCATGGCGCTGGGGCTGGTCCTGTCGCCGTTCTTCCCGCTCACGCTCGTCGTCCCCGGGGGCTACGCGCTGGCCCTCGTGGCCGGCTCGGCGGTCACCGGCAGCGGGCTCCCGGGCGCCGCCAAGCTGCGGCTGCCCCTCGTCTACGCGGCGATGCACGTCTCGTGGGGCTGGGGCTTCCTCACCAGCCCACGGAAACTGGCCAGGCCGCCACACTGATCACGAACCCGCGAAGACCCGCTCGACGGCCGCGTCGAAGCGGGTCAGCGCGTCCGGGTACTCCGGCCCGAGCAGGTAGCTCCTGAGCTTGATCCTGGCTCGGGCCAGGGTGTCCTCACCGTCCAGGAAACCGGCGAGGGCCGCGAGGTCCTCGCCGAGGAGCACCCCCGCCTCGGTGCTCGGGTAGCGCTCGTGGAAGGCGCGTTCGGGCAATCCCGCGACGTTCGTCACCGCGTACGGCTTCTCGCTGGCCAGGAAGTCGGCCACGACGCTGGAGATGTCGCTGATCAGCAGGTCGCACTCGTTGAAGCACTCATACAGGTGCGGGCGTTCGGCGGTGACGATCAGGTGCCTGACCTCCGGCGCCCCGCCGGGGCTCGACGGATGCCTGGCCTTCGACTTCGCCAGCTCGGCCGCCTCGATCATGGACACGATCCTGCGGTGCGCCCGCGCGGCGCTCTTGTCCCGGTGGCCGGTCAGCGGGTGCGGCTTGTAGATGATCCGCAGCGGCGGGTCGTGGTCCAGCAGGGCGCGCACGATGCGCGGGCCCATGGTGATCAGCGACGTGTGGAACAGGTCGTCGTTCCAGCCCTCCCAGGTGGGGGCGTACAGGACGGTCCGGTACGGCAGCCGCGGGCCCTCGGTCGAGATGCCTTCGAGCTGCGGACGGCCGACCTCGTGGATGCTCTCGTCCCGGACGCCCACCCGGGCCCGGCGGTAGCGGTCGCGCCCGGCCGGCCCGGCCACCCACACCTCGTCGTAGACCCGCGAGAACGGGTTGAACGACGCCTCCTTGTCGCTGTCGCCGTGGTTGAGGAACACGCTGCGCAGGGTCGGGATGCGCAGCATGTGGACATTGCGGCCGACGTTGGAGACGTACAGGCAGAGCTTGGCGCCGAACAGGGCGCGGAAGCTCATCAGGTCGGCCGAGGACGGGATGCACACCATCGGTAGCGTGGTCGACTCCAGGTGCCTGGCCATGCCGCGCTCGCGCAGCACGACGATGGCGCGCCTGCCGATGCGTTCGAGCGTGGGCAGCCACATCCTGGCCTGGTAGGCGGCGGCCGTCGCGCCGGAGAAGTACAGGATGACCTCGGGGTCGTAGGCCCTGACCTGCTCGCCCACGACCTCCAGCACCCGCGCCCGGTCACCGAGCGGACGGGCGCGGCGCACGTACGGGAGGAGCGCCAGCACGCCCGCCGCGCCGAGCACCAAGGCCACGCCCGCGCCGAGCGCGCCGGCCGCCGCGCCGAACGTCGCGCCGAGCACCGGCAGGGCGTCCAGACCGAGGAAGCGCAGGCCGCGATGGGCGCCCAGGAACGGGGGCGGCATCTTGGGGATGCGCAGCGCGGACACGTCGAGGTTGCGGGTGGTCACCGGCATGCTGCTCAAGGTCTGCCGCAGGCGGATGGCCAGGCCCGAGTGCGCGGCCCGCGCGCCGTGCAGCGCGAACAGCCCGGCGGCCAGCGCCACGAACCACGGCGAGTCGGCCCCCGACACCCGCGCCACCAACAGCAGCGCGGCCGTCTCCCTGGCCGCGAACCGCAGGGTGGTCCCCAGGTGCATCCGGCTGAGCAGGTCGGTCAGCCCGTCGGCCAGACGTCCGGCGGCGAGCTCCATGGCGTAGGAGACCACGGCGACCAGCCCGAACAGCAGCGGCGCCGGCCACAGCGCCGACGCCAGCAGGATGGGGTAGCAGCCGAGCAGCGCGCCGATCGCCAGCAGTCTTCTCATGCGACCGCACGGTAACAACCCGCAGGTCAAGGGCCTTCCACGCGAACGTCTACGACATGCCCGGACACGTCAGGAGATGGACCCCTTGATCGCGAAGAGCTGTTCGGCGATCCGCAGGTCGTCCGGATGGGTGACCTTGATGTTGCGCTCGCTGCCCTGGACCAGGTGGATCGGCACCTCGGGCAGGTAGCGCAGCACCACGCCGCAGTCGTCGGTGGCCGGGCGGGCGGCGAAGCCCGGGTCGGCCATGGCCCGCTCGTACGCCTCGCGGATCACCGAGAGCCGGAAACACTGCGGCGTCTGGCTGCGGCGCAGCCGCGACCGGTCGAGGACCTCGCCGATGACCTCGCCGTCCGGGGCCGGCACGGCCACCAGGACCGTGTCGGAGCTCGGGATCGCCACGTTGACGGCCCGGTGGGTACGCAGCGCCGCCACGCACTCGGTGATGATCCGCGGCTCCAGAAGGGGTCGTACGGCGTCGTGCAGCAGCACGTCGCACTCCTGCGTGCCCAGTGCGCGCAACGCCCGCCACGTGCTCTCCGTACGGCTCCGGCCGCCCCCCACGATCTGGGTGACCTTGCGGTGGCCGCCGTTCGCCACGATCTCCTTCACCCGGTCGGTGTAGCCCGGCGTCATCAGCACCACGATCTCGTCGATCTCCGGCGCCTGCTCGAACACCGCGATCGAGTGCTCCAGAATCGTCCGCCCGGCTACTTCGATGAGCTGTTTGGGTATCTCATGTCCGACCCGCTGCCCCACGCCTCCCGCGAGGAGCACTCCGACCGACCGCCGCGCTGCATCCATGTCGGCAGCGTAACGGTCCTGTTCCGTGATATCGCGCCCCCCTGTCGCTACGCTGAGTCCACGCACTCCCTACCGGGAGGAGACCTGCGCTTTGCCCGACTCACTCATCCGCGAGGGCACGACCACCTCGGTGGTGCTGCTCGCCACGACCCCGGCGTGCCGGCTCTCCTGCGCTGACGGCACGCTGCTCGACCGGCTGAGCGACCAGTTCGCCGTGCTTCCCGTCCGTGACGTCCAGGTGGTGACCCCCGGTGGCGGGCTCGGCGCCGACCTGCGGGGTGTGGCCAAGATCGCCCGGGTCGCCTCGGGCACGGTCGTAGTGCTCCCCGCCGACCTCGTCGCCCACACCGAGGCGCTCGCGCTCCTGCTCGAACATCCCGCGCACGACACCGGGGCGCTCGTCTCGCACGACGACGCCGCCGCCCCGATGCGGCCGCCCGTGCGCGTCGAGTCCGGCCGGATCGTCGCGGCCGGCAGCTCGTTCCACACCGTCCCGGAGGCCAACGCGACCTTCAGGGGCGTGCTCCAGACCGGCGAGGCCGACCTGGCGTCCCTGGCCGACCTCGCCGAGGAGCTGGCCGAGCTGGCCGACCTCGGCAAGCTCGGCCCGGTGACCGCCGTCGAGGCGGTCGACCTGCTGCTGGTGGGCCTGGTCAGAGCGGGCGTACGGGTGCGCGCCGCCTCGATCGGCCCGCTGCACGCCGACCGCGTGACCGGCCAGAACGCCGCCGACAGCGCCCTGACCAGGCTCGCCGAGGTCGACGAGGCCAGGGTCAGGCTCGACACCTCGGTCAAGGAGGACGACGGCTTCTTCGCCACGTTCTTCGTCTCGACCTGGTCGCGCCACCTGATCAAGCCGGCCGTCCGCCTCAAGCTCACCCCCAACGCCGTCACCGGCGTCTCGATCGGCCTGGCCGCGCTGGCCGCCGTCTGGTTCTCGGCCGGCACCCAGCCCGGACGGGTGGCCGGGGGCGTGCTGTTCCTGATGTCGTTCGCGCTCGACTGCCTCGACGGGCAGCTCGCCCGCTACACCCGCGCGTTCTCCCCGCTCGGCGCCTGGGCCGACGGCATGGCCGACCGGCTGAAGGAGTACCTGGTCTACGTCGGGCTCGCCTTCGGCTACGGCGGGACCGCCATCTGGTACCTGGCGGCCGCCGCGATGATCGCGCAGGTCGTCCGGCACTCCGTCGACTACTCCTACGCCGGGGCGGTCGCCGACGCGGGCCGCGTCGGGGCGCTGTGGGCCAGGCCGGCCCGGTCGCTGCTGGAACCGGGCGACGCGCGGCAGGCCCACGGGGTGCTCGGGCTCGCCCGGCGGATCGAGGGCGACTCGGTCGCCCGCTGGTTCAGGAAGATCGTCGTGCTGCCCATCGGCGAGCGGACCGCGCTGATCGCCGTCACCGCCGCCGTGTGGAACGCCAGGGTGACGTTCGTGTCCCTGCTGTGCTGGGGCGGGGTCGCCGCCCTCTACCAGCTCGCCGGGCGCGTCGCGAGGTCGGCCCGGTGAGCGGCGTCCGGCACGGCGGGGCGGCCGTCCGACGGATTGCGAGGTGGGCAGCGTGATCTCCGTGCACATGACCCCCGTGCCAGAGAGCAAGGTCGTCGCCTACCGCGACGACGGGCCGCTCTCGCGCGCGATGGGCCTGCTCGTGGCCGGGCAGCTCCCGCCGCTGCCGCCGGTGATCGCCGGCACGTTCGTCACAGGCGTGCTGCTGCTGATCGGCGTGGCCGGCTCCGACGGGCTCGCGGTGTTCGCGCCCGCCGTGACGCTCCTGCTGGCCGGGCCGGGCAGCACCCACCCGCACGACGGCCGCTTCGACTGGCTCGTGCCGCCGATCCTGCGGCTCATCGAGTACAGCTTCATCGCCGCCTGCGGCTTCGCCCACGGCCTGCCGCCCGTGCTGACGTTCCTGCTGCTCGGCGCGCTCGCCTTCCACCACTACGACCTGGTCTACCGGCTGCGCCAGCGCGTCTACCCGCCGCCCTGGCTCTCGACGCTCGGCCTCGGCTGGGACGGCCGGATGATGGCGGTCTCGCTGGCCGCCCTGGCCGGCTGGATGACCGCCGGGTACGTGCTGCTGACCCTCTACCTGTGGGCGCTGTTCGGCTGGGAGAGCATCACGTGCTGGGTGGCCGCGCCCCGCTCGGGCGTCGAGGCGAGCGAGATGGGAACGCAAGACTAACGCCGGATTACCCGCGAAGGGGCCAAAGGCAACTAACCTTTGGGCACACGTAGTCATGCTCGACCGAGGAGTGCACGTTGCTGGGAATGGTTCTGGCCGCCGGGGCCGGACGACGCCTGCGGCCGTACACCGACACGCTGCCCAAGGCGCTCGTGCCGGTTGACGGCGAAACCACGATCATGGACATCTCGCTGCGCAACCTGGCAGAGGTGGACCTGCGGGAGGTCGTGGTCGTCGTCGGTTACGCGGCGCAGGCCGTGCACGAGCGCAAGGAGGAGCTGGAGCGGCGCCACGGCGTCAAGCTCACCCTCGTGCACAACGACAAGGCCGAGGAGTGGAACAACGCCTATTCCCTCTGGTGCGCCCGCGACTACTTCGCCCAGGGCGTGCTGCTGGTCAACGGCGACACCGTCCACCCCGTCTCGGTGGAGAAGACGCTGCTGGCCGCCCCCGAGACCAGCGACCTGCTGCTCGCGGTCGACAACGTCAAGAAGCTGGCCGACGAAGAGATGAAGGTGACCCTCTCCCCGGAGGGCTCGCTGCGCCGCATCACCAAGCTGATGGACCCGGCCGAGGCGTACGGCGAGTACATCGGCGCCACGCTCATCAGGCCCGGCGCGGCCGAGCGGCTGGCCGACGCGCTCAAGGCGACGTTCGAGCGCGACCCCCAGCTCTACTACGAGGACGGTTACCAGGAGATGGTCGAGCGCGGCGAGGCCGTCCACGTCGCGCCCATCGGCGAGGTCGACTGGGTCGAGGTGGACAACCACGACGACCTGGCCAAGGCTCGCACCATAGCCGTTCGCTACTAGAGGGAGCGCGCATGCCGCTTCTAGCGAGGATGCTGCCGGCGCCCCTGACCATGGAGGTCAGGCGCGGCGCCGTCGCAGAGCTCGGCGCCCTGCTGGCCGACAGCCGTGTGGCGACCTCCGGCCGCGTGGCCGTGGCGGTCGGGCCCGGCCAGGGCGATCACATCGAGAGCCTGATCGCGCCCACGCTCGGCGAGGCCGAGGTGTTCAGGGTGAGCGACGGGTCGGTCGAGGCGGCCGTCTCGCTCGGCGCCGACCTGCGCAAGGGCGCCTACGAGGTCGTCGTCGGGGTCGGCGGCGGCAAGACGATCGACGCCACGAAGTACGCCGCCTCCCTCGCGGGCATCCCCATGGTGGCCGTGGCCACCAACCTCTCCCACGACGGCATCTGCTCGCCCACCGCCTCCCTCACCTACGAAGGGGGCAAGGGCACCTTCGGCGTGCCGATGCCGCTGGCCATCCTGGTCGACCTCGACTTCGTGCACAACGCGCCGAAGTCGCTGGTCAGGGCCGGCATCGGCGACGTCGTCAGCAACCTGTCGGCGATCGAGGACTGGCAGCTCGGCAGCGTCGAGCGCGGCGAGCCCATCGACGGCCTGGCCTGCTCGATGTCCCGCACCGCCGCCGAGGCGCTGGTCGGCCGGAGCGACGGCATCGAGTCCGACGCGTTCCTGACCGTCCTGGCCGAGTCGCTCATCCTTTCCGGCATGTCGATGGTCGTCGCGGGGTCGTCGCGGCCCGCGAGCGGTGGAGATCATGAGATCCTTCATGCCGTGGATCAGCTTTTCCCCGGCACCTCCAACCACGGCGAGCTCGCCGGCATCGGTGCCGCCTTCTGCTTCTTCCTGCGGGAGGACGCCGCCAGGGTGACCCAGGTGGTCGACTGCCTGCGCCGGCACGAGCTCCCGGTCGTGCCCGCCGACATCGGGCTGACCGGCGAGCAGTTCGCCGAGGTCATCGCGCTGGCGCCGTCGACCCGTCCCGGCCGTTACACGATCCTGGAGCACCTGCGCATGCAGGACTCCGAGATCCGCGATCGGGTGGGGGACTATGTCCGGGCCTTCGGTAGCTGAGCTGCGGCGGGTCGCCCAGCCCGAGGGCCATCTCGACCGCAGGAACGGCGAACACTGGGCGGGCGTGCTCTACATGCGCCGCCTGTCCATCTACGTCACCTGGCTGACGAGCAAGACGTCGGTCACGCCCAACCAGCTCACCTGGGTGATGACGGTCGCCGGGGTCGCGGCGGGCTTCGTGCTGGCCCTGCCGGGGCTGTGGGCGGCCGTGCTGGCCGCCCTGCTGGTCCAGGTCTACCTGCTGCTCGACTGCTCCGACGGCGAGCTGGCCCGCTGGACGGGCAAGACGTCGCTGGCCGGGGTCTACCTCGACCGCGTCGGGGCCTACTTCACCGAGGCCGCCGTGCTGGCCGGGCTCGGCTGGCGGGCCTCGGCCGTCCTGCCCGACTGGTACACCGTGCTCGGCTTCGCCGCCGCGCTCGGCGCGATCCTCATCAAGGCCGAGACCGACCTGGTGGAGGTGGCGAGGGCCAAGGGCGGGCTGGGCGCCTCCTCCGAGGCGTCGGCGGTGCAGTTCCGTTCAGGGCTGCTCGGTCTGGGCAGGAGAATCCTGGCGGCGACGAAGTTCCATCGGATCATGCAGCCGATCGAGCTGTCCCTGCTCGCGGTGGCGGCCGCGGTGATCGACCTGGCGACCGGCACGCTCGGGGCCTCCCGCGTGCTCATCGTGGCCTGCGTGATCGCCGCTGCGCTGCAGACCGTGCTCCATCTGATCAGCATTATGGCGTCGAGGCGGCTTGGGTGATCTCATGTCGGAACCGGAGGAGCTTCCCGTCCGTCGTATTGATCGGACGTTCGCTGTTCGGTGGGGGTTCACCATCGGTTCCGATACGCTTAGCTCCACCATTGTCAACAAGATGCAGACCAGCAGACTCGGTGATCATGAAAGTATGCTCCGCTCGTGTCCTCAACGCGTCAGGACGATGACCCGTTGAAGATTTCGTGCGTCATCCTCACCATGGGCAACCGGGTCGCGGAGCTGAACCGGGCCGTCGAGTCCGCGCTCAACCAGATCGACGGCGACGTCGAAGTGGTGATCGTGGGCAACGGCGCCGACGTGCCCCAGGTGCCGGCGACGCCACCCGAGGGCTCGGCCGCGGTCGTGAAGACGATCCGGCTCGACCACAACACAGGCATTCCCGCCGGCCGTAACCGCGGCGTCGAGGAGTGCTCCGGCGACGTCGTGCTGTTCCTCGACGACGACGGCTGGTACGCCAACCAGAAGGTCGTCGCCCACGTGCGCGACCGGTTCGCCACCGAGCCCGACCTCGCGGTGATCTCCTTCCGGGTGATGGACCCCGAGGGCGGCGTCGGCCAGCGGCGGCACGTGCCCCGGCTGCGTGCGGGCGACCCGCAGCGCTCCTCGCCGGTCACCACGTTCCTGGGCGGCGCCTCGGCCGTGCGGCGTTCGGCCTTCCTCCAGGTCGGCGGCCTGCCGGAGAAGTTCTTCTACGCGCACGAGGAGACCGACCTGGCCTGGCGCCTGCTGGGCGAGGGCTACCGGATCGAGTACGACGCCGAGACCGTCATGTACCACCCGCAGGTCCCGCCGACCCGCCATGCGCAGTTCTACCGGCTCAACGCCCGTAACCGCGTCTGGCTGGCCCGTCGTAACCTGCCGTGGCCGCTGGCGTTCCTCTACCTGACCAACTGGGTGGTGCTCACCCTGATCCGCGAGCGCCGTTCGGGGGTCGCGATCAAGGCGTGGTTCTCCGGCTTCTTCGAGGGGTTGCGCACGCCCGCGGGCGAGCGGCGTGCCATGGCCTGGCGCACCGCCTGGCGCATGGTCAAGCTCGGCCGTCCGCCGATCGTCTAGACCGCCTCCGCCTCGCCGAAGGTCATCGAGGCCCGGGAGACGGTCGAGGCGAACAGCGCCCGCTTGGGCAGCCCCAGCTCGCTGAGTTCCTTGGCGATCGGGTGGTTGCCCAGGCGGATCAGCGCGCCGCCCGGCCGCACGCGGGCGCCCTCGGCGCGTACGGACCACGGGATGCGCCGGGTGACGCCCTCCAGATGGGTGAAGGCGTCGAGCGGCGCCATGGCGGCCGGCGCCGGCACCCCGGGCCTGATCAGCAGGTCGAGCACGAGCCTGCCGTCCTTGCGCAGCACACACCGCTTGTACGGAGACCCGAGCCGCAGCTCGATGTCGGCCAGCTCCTTGGGGAAGCCCCAGATCGTCCGCCCCGCCTCCAGCGTGAACCGCTGGTCGACGGGCAGCCAGTGGACGAAGACGCCCGCGCCGCGCAGGTCGCCGAGCCCGATCTTGCCCGCCGTCCCCGGCCGCCGGATCAGGAAGGCCATCCCGAACTCGTGGTAGGCGTCGAGGTCGCCCCTGCGGTAGTCGACGAACAGCAGCACGCACACGGCCTTGCCGGGCAACACCTCGGCCACGTCGAGGCCGGAGTAGGCGATCACCGCCCGCGCCGCGTCGGCCCGCACCGCGTAGAAGGCGCTGCAGACCTCCGCGTCCTCCACTCGCACAGGCATGCCCACCGTCCGGCCCTGGATCAGATGCGATGCCATGGGTCCAGTACATCAACCCCGGCGCCCGCTGGCCATTCCTACACCGCCAGCGCGTGTTCGGGCAGGGCCGCCCACGACTCGGCCAGCTTGACGAAGTCCCCGGCCCGGTCGGGCCAGTGGTGGCGCAGCCGGGCCTCGGCGTGCCCGAGCGCCCCCAGGTCGGCCCGCCGCACGGGGTCCTCCTTGAGGTCCAGTACGGCGTCCAGCAGCGCGTCCACGTCCAGGGGTACGACCAGGCCGCAGCCGGTGCCCCTGACCAGCGGGGCGGCCTGCGGGGTGGCGATCACCGGCAGGCCGCGGCCCATGTAGTCGAGGATCTTCGTCGGCGGCTCGGTCACGGCGTCGCCGGCCAGGGACAGCCCGGCCAGAGCGCCCTCGGACATGCGCAGGGCGTGCCGGTTGGGCACGTACCCGAACCAGTCGAGCAGGCCGACGCGCTGGGCGTCGCGCAGCAGCGGGCGCACGTCGCGGTCGGCGCCGCCGATGAGGTCCATCCGGACGCCGTGCGGCGCCAGGCGCTCGGCCAGGGCGATCAGCTCGGCCACGCCGCGGTCGGCCGCCAGGCGGCCGATGTGCACGACCCTGGTGTCGCCGGGAGGAGGCGGGCTGGGCGACACCAGGGTCGCTTCGGGCACCACGGCGGAGGTGATCACGTGGTGCCGTCTCTCCGCGCGTGCCCGCCGCCTGGGGGAGACGTCCTCGCGGACGTCCCAGACGACCGGAGGGCGCCGGTGGGGCAGCACGCGCAGCAGCCGTTGATCATGCACGATCAGCAGGTCGGCGTCCCGCACGCCGCGTCTCAGCGCCGCGCGGGCCTTCCCGTACGGCGCCTGCCGGGCGACGTCGACGGCCGTGAGCCCGACGGCCGGGGTCACGTTGTAATAGGTGAACGGCGCGACGTAGGTCACCTCGTGGCCCGCGTCGAGCAGCGCCCTGATCTGCCGGTGCATGATCCGGGCGTCCTCGGGATGATGGACGGTGGTGGCGACACATGCGCGCATGTGTCGATGCTCCGCGTCTACCAGGTCAAAGGCGTTAACTCAGGTAGAAGTGCCGCTTAACTTCCAGAGGGGCGGCGATAGAGCCAGGTCAGGCGAGGTTCGAGCACCCATTTGAAGACCGTGCGCGTCTCCGGCAGGCACAACACGATCGCCAGCGCGAACGAGCTGCACGCGATGGCGAGCACCCCGAGCGGCCCGTGCAGCCACGGCAGGGCCAGCCAGCCCTGGTCCTTGGCGATCAGCACCGGGATGCCGTGGAGCAGGTAGCAGTAGAGCGTGCGGGTGCCGAGGTCGGAGTACCAGGTCTCGCCGCGCGGCACCAGCGCCAGCACGGCGAAGCTCATCGCCAGGGCGCAGACCAGCAGCCCGGCCTTGAGCAGCAGGCCCATCCACCAGGACAGGTCCATGTCCTGGAAGCTGTTCTTGAAGTAGAACGGGGCGAGCGGCGCCTTGGGCGCGATGACGATGGCCACGGCCGCCGCGCACAGCAGCGTGACGCCCGACGCGATCTTGATCCAGAACTTGTTGAGCATCTCGAAGTGCTCGGGCTGCATCACCAGGCCGATCACGAAGAACGGCAGCAGGCCGAAGAAGCGGTCCATGCTGAAGTCGCCGGTGATCTGCGAGAACCCGGCGAACATGTAGATCACGATGGCGACCGGGACCGGGTGCTTCATCCGCTTCCACACCGGTGTGGACAACCGCCAGAACAGCAGCGCCAGCAGGTACCAGTTGAGCCACGCCGGATCGATGATCGTGAGGCTCCACTTCTGGCCGAGCCCGGCGCGGACGGCGGCGTAGCCGATCTCCACGATCACGTACGGCACGACGAACGTGTCGACGAGCTTGTTCGTCTTCGCGTTCGAGTTCCAGAAGTTCCTGGACAGGTAGCCACTGATCAACACGAACAGCGGCATGTGGAACATGTAGATGTAGATGTAGAGCGCTCTGGAGGAATGGGCCGCGAGCGTGGGCACCAGCGAGTGGCCCAGCGGCACGAGCGCGATCAGGATGAACTTGACGTTGTCGAGGTAGGGGTCGCGCCGGCGCTTGGGCGGCTCGGGCTCCTCGGCGGGCTCCTGCTGCTCGGCGGGACGCTCGGCCGTCGCGATGCCGTGGGGGTCGGTCTGGTTGCCCCAGACGGGCTCCTGGGGCAGGGGCCAGCGAGCTCCAGTGTTCGCCGGCCCACCTTCCTCGCCGGGGCCGTCAGGGCTCCGCGGGGTCGTGACCGGTGGGGAGAACTTTGTGTCAGACACTGGGGAGCTCAGCTTCGCTAGGGGCCGGGGTGCACGACGCAATTCTGACATTTCATACTTACAACCGCCTTAACTGCGGCTGTGTCGCGCTGCGTCGCCGACCCGCAAACATTATCTCGATCTAGTGGTCCCTGTCTCACCAGACGTCCGGTTCCACAGGGAACTTGGAGCCTCAGGTGCACACGTTCTTCTGGTCGGAGGCGGTGATCGTGCTGTTGTTCACGCTGTCAGGAAGCTTGGTCACCTTGACCGACTTGAAGTCCGAGCCCACGACGAGCTGGAGCACCGGAGCGCCCTTTCCGCCGGTTCCGGCGGAAAGGCCGGAGGTGTAGGGCTGCGGGTTGGTCGCGGTGACCTTGCCCGCGGTGGGGGCCGGCTTGGGCAGCACCGCGCCGGACAGCACGGCCGCGTAGTCGGCGCCGGTGGCGGCGCCCTTGGCGTAGTGGATCTCGCTGGCCGGCAGGCTCGCGCCGTCGGCGGCCTGGTAGTTGCCCACGCCGACGACGTTGAAGCCCTGCTTGGCCAGCTCGTCGGCCACCAGGCGGGCCTTGCCCGGCGTGGTGGTGCCGTTGAGCACCTGGACCTTGACCTGCTCGGGCTTCGGGGTGACCTTGGGCTTGGTGGTCGCGCCGGCGCTCGGGGACGGGCTGGGCAGATCGGTGTCGCTGATGACCGAGGCCCACAGCGCGGAGGCGTCGGGCTCCTTCCAGACCACCCGGTTGGGGTCCTGCGGGTCGGGCAGCCACGGGATCGTGGTGAGCTGCACGCCGCCCGCGGTCAGCTCCTTGGCGCTGGTGGCGATGTCGATGAGCTGCTGGGTGTCGTTGGCCAGCTCGGGGTCCATGGTGACCGAGCCCGCCGCCGCCTTGATGAAGCCGGTCAGCTTGCCGATGTCGGTGAGCAGCTCGCTGCTCGTGGCCTTGGCGATGACCTTGCTCAGGAAGATCTGCTGGCGCTTGATGCGCTGGATGTCGCTGCCGTCGCCGTAGTGGCGCAGGCGTACGTAACCGAGCGCCTTCTCGCCGTTGAGCAGGCTCTTGCCCGGAGGCAGGACGAGATGGGACGCCTTGTCGTTGACGCCGGACTTGAGGCAGATCTCGATGCCGCCGAGGGCGTCGACGATGTTCTTGAAGCCGCTGAAGTCGACCTCGACGAAGTGGTTGATGCGGATCTGGGTGAGCGTCTCGATCGTGGAGATCGTGCACGCGATGCCGCCGGAGTTGTACGCCGAGTTGATCATGTCCCGGCGGGGCGGCATCTCGGCCTTGGTGGTCTCGTTCTTGCACTTCGGGATCTGCACCATCGAGTCGCGCGGGAAGCTGATCAGGCGCGCCTTGTCCCGGTTGGGGGAGATGTGCATGACGATGATCGTGTCGGTGCGCTTGCCGCCGGCGTCGGCCGTCCTGGCGATCTGCTGGCCGTATCGGGCGTTGCCCTTGCCCGCGCGGGTGTCGGAGCCGACGAGCAGCACGTTGAGCGCGCCCGTGTCACGCGGACGCGGGTTGATGATGTCCTCTTTGACGCTCTTCTGGGTGATGTTGCCGAAGGCGTCGCGGTAGACGGTGTAGCCGGTCAGCGCGCCGGCGACCATGACCGTGGTGACGGCGATGCTGACCCAGGCCAGCACCCGCATCTTGCCCTGCCCGCCGCCGTCGCCGTCGCCGCGGTGGCCGCGGGCGGGCCGGTCGTCGGGCGGGGAAGGCGGGGAGCCCGCCGCCCGTCGCGCCATCCGGCTGCCCGGAGCGCTGGAGGCGACTCTGGCGTCCTGAACGGACGCGCTCCTGTAGTCACTCATACGCCCCCCAGCCTCGTTCCTTGCGCCAACGCGCCGGCTTGGTCGCTCCGCGCCACGAGATTAGGTCACGTACGGCGTGCCCGGTGCCATGACCGCCGGAAACGACCGTGACCCGGGCGTGATGTTTCCGCGGCACAGCATACTCAGAGCCGGACATTTCGTGGAATATCATTGCCAAAGTCTTTCCCGCTTTCTGACCGTCTCCGCAGGTCAGGCCGGACGCTCAGGGCCCCCGCCAGGCAGGCGAGAGGCGCGGCCGGAAGCACGTACCGGTAGTCGAACTCGGCCACGGCGGGCGGTGTGACGAGTAGCACAACGGCTGCCGACCAGGGCACCAGCCACGCCGGCGGACCGGCGTGACGCAGGCCCCGCGCCCTGCGCACGGCGGCCGCGACGGGCGGCGCGAGCAGGAGCACCAGCAGCACCGGGCCGGGCAGGCGCACCACGCTCTGGTAGCCCCGCAGCCACCCTGCGTAGGGCTCGACGATCTCCGTACCGATCGCACCCTGCTCGTAGAGCTTGGCATAGTCGGCGCCGACCTGCGCGGGATAGCGGCCAGGTGGTCCGGGTGGGGTCACCGGGAACTCGTAGTAGGCGTAGATCTCCGCGTCGGGATAGACCGGACGCCCCCACGCGAACGTGCGGCCCAGCTCGGACAGCACCGAGCCGGCGTAGTCGAGCGGCTGGCTGGTGACGGCCAGGGTCGCGAACCTGGAGGCCAGGTCGTCGTTCGCCTTCGAGAACGTGATCCCCGGCAGTTTCACCAGCGGCGAGTCCTTGCTCCAGATGTACTCCTGCGACGGCGGGCGCAGCTCCGGCGGACGCGGGTCGCACAGGACCCGCAGGTCGGCCGGCGGGTCCATCTTGGCGCAGTCGGCGAAGGACATCGTGCGGGCGTAGAGGAAGACGCCGTTCGCGCCCACCAGGCCGACGCGGTGGTTGGCGGCGTAGAACCAGGCGCCGTAGGCGACCACCGGGACCAGCGCGGCGGCGAGCAGCGCCCCGGCCAGGCCCACGCGCCTGCGCAGCACGAACCACGCGGCCAGGACGACGATGAGCGGCTGGCCGACGGTCCTGGTCAGGGTGGCGGCGGCCAGCAGCAGGCCGATGGCGGCGACGGTGGAGGGCCTCTCGGTCAGGCTCAGCGCCACGGCGGCCACGATCAGGAACAGGAACAGCGTGTCGGAGACCAGCAGGTGCTCCAGCTCGACCTGGTACGCGTCCAGCAGCACGGGGACGGCCGCGAGCGTGCGCGCCCAGCGGGGGGCCCGGCGCGCGGCCACGTAGACGATGACGCCGGTGGCCAGGCCGAGCAGGTGTTGCGCGGCGGTGACCGCCCAGAAGCCGTGGAACGGTTGCAGGAGCTTCAGGAACATCGAGTAGCCCGCCGGGCGCACCAGGTCGGGGCGTGGGTGGAAGACGGTGACGATGTAGGTGTAGGAGTCGGGGAACCACAGGGCCGGGCGGTAGCCGAGCATGGCGAGCGCGCGCAGCGCCGCGCCGACCGCCAGCACACCCGCGAACCAGCCGTGCCGCCGCCACCAGCCGGGCTCCCTGACGCGGAAGACGATCCGCCACCAACCGGGCTCCTGGACCCGGGAGGCGATCTGCCGCCAGGTGTGGGGTGCGCCGTCCCGGGCTGGGGCTCCCGCACCCGGCCCCGGCTTCACCTGCGCGTCATCCCGCTCCTCCTGCACCTCGCGTACGCTACCCGCGTTTCCGTGGACGCCGTGACTCCGGCGTTGGATACGCTCGCTCACCGATGGAACGTGATCGATCGGGCCGTGTACTGGCCGCGCTGTCGGTGTCGCCCGCCCTCGCCGTGGCGGGCTGGCTGCTCGTGGGCCTGCCGCTGCTGCTGGCCGGCCGGTTCGCGCCGCTGCCCGCGCTGCTGCTCGGGGTGACCGCGGCGGCGCTGTTGTGCTGGGCGGGCACGCGCGGCGTCCGGCGCGGGGCGCGTGGCGCGGGCCAGGGCGTCCAGGCCACGCCGTGGCAGGTGGCCGGGGTCCTGGCGGTGGCCGCCGGGTCGGGCGTGTTCAACGTCGTCATGCACTCCGAGCAGCTCCTCGTCCGGCGCGACCCGGCGACCTACGCCCAGTACGCGGCCTGGATCGCCGGGCACGGCTCGCTGCCGATCCCCGACCAGGCCGCGGCGTTCGGCGGCCACGACCCTTCCCTGTACTTCGACAGCGTCGGCACCTACCCGGTGGACGGCGGCGTGGTGCCGCAGTTCATGCCGGGGCCGCCGATGTTGTTCGCGATCGGCGACTGGCTGGGGGCGCCGTTCGCGGTGCCGGCCGTGCTGGGGGCGCTGGCCGTGCTGACGGTGGCCGGGGTGGCGGCGCGGCTGGCCGGCGGGCGGTGGGCGGTGCTCGCGGCGGCGGCGTTCGCGGTGAGCCTGCCGATCCTCTACACCTCGCGCACGACGTTCAGCGAGATCCCGTCGCTGATCCTGCTGTTCGGCGGCCTGGCGCTGGCGCAGGACGCGATCGAGGCCGAGCGGCCCGGCTGGCGGCAGGGGCTGCCGGCCGGGCTGGTGCTGGGGCTGGCCGTGCTGGTCAGGGTCGACGGGCTGCGCGACGTGCTGCCGGTGCTGGCGTACGCGGGGCTGCTGATCGCGATGCGGCGGTCGGGCAGGCCGCAGGGGGCGGTGGGGGTGCCGCTGCTGGCCGGGCTGGTGGCGGGGGCGGGGCTGGGGCTGGTGGCGGCGTACGCGCTGGCCCGGCCGTACCTGGAGTATCTGTCGGGTTCCGTCCGGCCGCTGCTGGTCATCTGCGCGGTCGTGCTCGTGCTCGCTCCGATCGGCGTGGCGGCCGCACCCGTCCTGGCCAGGATCCGGCCGCCGCGGTGGCTGCCGACGGCGGGGGCCGCGCTGGTCGTGCTGGTCATGGCCGCCCTGTACGCCCGTCCCTGGTTCCAGACCGTGACCAGGAAGGCCACGAACGTCGACGACGCCCGCACGGCCGAGTTCATCGCCCAGACCCAGCAGGCCAACGGCCTGCCCATCCAGCCGGAGCGGCTGTACTTCGAGTACTCACTCCACTGGGTCACCTGGTACATCGGCATCCCGGCCGTCGTCCTGGCCACGGTGGCGGCGGCCGTGCTGCTGCGCAGGCTGCTGCGCGACGGCAGGCCGTTCGTCTGGCTGCTGCCGCTGGCGGTGATCGGCTGGACGACGGTCACCACGCTGCTGCGCCCCGAGATCACCCCCGACCAGCCGTGGGCCTCGCGGCGGCTGGTCCCGGTCGTGATCCCCGGGCTGATCGTGCTGGCGGTGTGGGGGCTGGGCTGGTTGCGTGAGCGGTCGTGGCCGCGCGAGCCGGTACGGCGGTGGGCGACGGTCGCGGGGGTGCTGCTGGTGCTCGCGCCGCCGGTGGTGACCTCGATCGGCACCGCGTTCACGCCGGTCGAGCGGGGGGAGGCGGCGGCGGTCCGGACGATGTGCGCGGCGATCCCGCCCGAGGCGTCGGTGTTGTTCGTCGAGCGGGTGACCGGCGACCGGTTCACCCAGCTCGTCCGCGGGATGTGCGGCCGTCCGGCGGCGCAGGTGACGCGGCCCCCGACGCAGGACCTGGCGGAGGAGCCGGCGGTCCGGGCGGCCGTCGAACGGGTCAGGGCGGCCGGCCGGGTGCCGGTCGTGCTCGCCGCGGACCCCGCCCAGGTAGCCCCCTACGGAACCCCGCGCCAGATCATGGGCCTGGTGACCCGCCAGGACGAGCGCTCGCTCGTGGATCCGCCCGACGGCACGTGGTCTCTGCGGGTGAACGTGTGGATGGCGGTGGGTTGACCCCGGTCCGGGAAGATCGCGATAGTTCTGGACATGTCTGACACCGACGAGCTGTCGTTCGGCGACGACCGGGAGCCCTGGTTACGGCCCTGGATCAGAGCCCACCAGAGGACGGCGGCGATGATCGTGGCGGCCGTCCTGGTGGTGGCGGCGCTCGGCGGGGGCGGCTGGTTCCTGTACCGGCGCTCGCTCCTGCCCTCACCTCCTCCCGTCGGCGCGCTGCCCGTCGTGGACGGCTTCACCGTCACGCTGTGCACCGAGGGGACCCAGGGCTGCCCGGAGGGGACCGCCGAGCGGGTGCTGGCGCTGGTCCGGCAGATTCCCGAGGCGGTCGCGCCCACGCTGGTGCCCGCCGACGAGATCGAGCGGCGCTGGGCCCAGAAGGTGATCATCGACGAGGGACTGGCCAAGCCCCGCGAGGCGAGCTGGATCCCGCAGATCGAGGCCGGGCTGCGCGGCCCGGCCGACTACGGCGCCGTCCGGCGGCGGCTGGCCGGGGAGCCGGGCATCCTGGTCATGCCCCGGATGCCCGGCTTCTGGGAGGGCAAGGCCGACCTGAGCGTCGTGATGTGCAGCCGCCGGCGGCAGTACCCCGCCTGCCGGGCCGCGGCGACCGAGGCCCAGCGCGACGCGGTCGTGGCGCGGCTGCGCGAGCTGGACGGCGTGGACGAGGTGTTCCTTCAGGACAAGCCGTTCGGCCTGCGCCTTTCCCGGCTCTACCAGGGCGACGTGCCGGCTCTCACGCTCGACGCCGTCTCCGAGGTGTTGTGCGTACGGTTCGACGACCCGGCAAGGGCCAAGGCCGTCGGTCAGGAGATGCTCAGGATGCCCGGCGTAGGATGGTCGCAGCTGATCAAGTGAGTCTGAAGCCCGTCGATGTGGACTCGGCTTCCAGCGGGGCAGAGTACCCTCGACCCCCGTGAGCACGCTTGAGACCCCCAAGAGTGGACCTGCCGTGGAAGAAGCGCCGTACGTCACGATCGTCCTGCCCTGCTACAACGAGCAGGACCACGTCATCGACGAGGTCGAGCGCATCACGCGGGCGATGGACTCCAGCGGCTACACCTACGAACTGGTCGCCGTCGACGACTGCTCGACCGACCAGACCCTGGCCCGGCTCAAGGAGGCCGCGCCCGACTATCCCCACCTGCGCATCCGCGCCTTCCACCGCAACGGCGGCTCCGGCACCGTGCGCCGGATCGGCACGCAGGAGGCCAAGGGCGAGATCGTCGTCTGGACCGACGCCGACATGACCTACCCCAACGAGCGCATCCCCGAGCTGGTGCAGATCCTGGAGAAGGACCAGACGGTCGACCAGGTCGTCGGCGCGCGCACCAGCGAGGAGGGGTCGCACAAGATCCTGCGGGTGCCGGCCAAGTGGGTGATCCGCAAGGTGGCCGAGAAGCTCGCCGGGCAGAAGATCCCCGACCTCAACTCGGGCCTGCGCGCCTTCCGCAAGTCGGTGGCCCGGCCGTACCTGCGGCTGCTGCCGCCCGGGTTCTCGTGCGTCACGACGATCACGCTGTCGTTCCTGTCGAACCAGCACGACGTCTACTACCTGCCCATCGAGTACGCCAAGCGGGCCGGCAAGTCGAAGTTCAGCTTCGTCTCCGACGCCTACCGCTACATCCTGCAGGTGCTGCGGATGATCATGTACTTCAACCCGCTCAAGGTGCTCATGCCGCCCGCGCTCTGGCTGGTGGCGATCGGCATGGTGAAGGGCGTCTGGGACATGATCCGGCAGCCGTTCTACTTCCCGGCCAACACGGTCATGATCTTCCTGTCGGGCCTGCTGATCGGCTCGGTGGCGCTGCTGGCCGACCTGATCGTGCGGTCGCGGGGGGAATAGCGCGTGCGCATCGCGATCGTCGGCCCGACCTACCCGTACAAGGGGGGCGGGGCGCAGCACACCACCGAGCTGGCGCACCGGCTGGCGGCCCAGGGCCACGACGTGGTGATCGAGTCGTGGCGGGCCCAGTACCCGTCGTTCCTCTACCCGGGGCAGCAGACGATCTCCGAGCCCGAGGGCACGCCGTACCCGAGGACCGCGCGGCGGCTCGACTGGCGGCGGCCCGGCGGGTGGTTCGCGGCGGGGCGGCGGCTGCGCACGGCCGACCTGGTGGTGCTGGCGGTGCTGAGTCCTGTGCAGGTTCCTCCGTATCTGGGGATCCTGTCCGGTATCGGGCGGAAGGTCCGGACGGTCGCGCTCTGCCACAACGTGCTGCCGCACGAGCGGAAGCCGTACGACCAGCCGCTGATGAAGGCGCTGCTGCGGCGGGTCGACGGCGTGCTGGCCCACTCCGAGCAGCAGGCCGAGCTGGCCAGGGGGCTCGCTCCGGGCAGGCCGGTCGGGGTGGCGGGGCTGCCGCCGCATCTGCCGTCCACGTCGGCCGAGCAGTCGGGCGGGGTGCGCGGGCGGTTGCTGTTCTTCGGGATGGTGCGCCCGTACAAGGGGCTCGACCTGCTGTTGCGGGCGTTGCCCGAGGGCGTCTCGCTGACCGTCGCGGGCGAGTTCTGGGGCGGGCTCGACGGCACGAAGGCGCTGATCGACGAGCTGGGCCTGGCCGACCGGGTCGAGCTGCGGCCCGGGTACGTCCCCGCCGCCGACGTGCCCAAGCTGTTCGCCGCGGCCGACGCGCTGGTGCTGCCGTACCGGAGCGCGACCGCCAGCCAGAACGTCTGGCTCGGCCACGAGCACGGCGTGCCGGTGATCGCCACCCGGGTGGGCGCGCTGGCCGACCACGTGACCGACGGCGTCGACGGCCTGCTGGTCGAGCCGGGCGACGCCGGGGCGCTGCGCGCGGCGATCGAGCGCTTCTACGCCTCGGGCGAGCCGGAGAGGTTGCGGTCGGGGGTCAAGGCGGTCGATCCCGAGCCGTTCTGGGCCGCGTACGCGGGCGCGCTGCTCGCGCTCTGACGGCCGAGCACGAACGCGACCCCCGCGGCGACCGCGTCGGCCAGCGTGAACGCCAGCCGCGACACGATCGCCACCGCGATGGCCGGGGCGGTGCCGATGACCGGCCCGAGCACCAGCACGAGCGCGCCCTCCCGCACGCCCACCCCGGCGGGCACCACGAAGGCCAGGATGCCGGTGCACCAGGCGAACGCGTACGCGCCGGTCGACACGAGGTAGAGGTCGGGGCGGCCGGACAGCAGCCAGGTGTGCAGGCCGTAGACGAACCAGCCGAGCGCCGTCCAGGCGACCGTGACGACGACCGTGCGGCCGGGCAGCACGCTCTCCAGCGGTTCCTTGCGGGCGATGCGCAACGCCAGGTTGAGCCCCCAGGTGAGCACCTTGGGATGCAGGCACACGATGATCACCGGCACGAGCAGCACGACGTACCAGGCCCGGCGGACGGCCTCGTGCGAGCTCAGCGTTGCGGCGGCGATCGAGATGCCGACGCCCAGGTTGACCACCAGCCCGAGCGAGATCGTGGCGAACGTGCGCCGCGGCGGGCTCCCGTGGTCGCGCCCGAGGTCCATCATGGCCGCGTACGCCCACACCGCGCCCGGGATGTACTTGCCGAGCTGTCCCACGAACATGATCCGCCCGGCCACCCGCAGCGGCAGCCGCGTGCCGAGCCCCGCCATGATCTGCCGCCAGGCCACCAGCATGCAGACCTGCCCGGCCAGCACCGCCCCGAACGCCCCGAGCACCGCCCACGGCGACAGCCTGGTCAGGGCCTGCGTCGTGTCGTGCCAGTTCCTCGCCAGGCCGTAGCCGAGGAAGGCGAGGGCGACCAGCGCGAGCAGGACGCGCAGCAGGCGGCGCAGCATCAGGCCAGGCTACGCGGGAGCCCGGGCGGAGAGCCAGCATGCCGGGCAGGTCGCGCAGAGCCGGCCTGCCGGGCGGTCGTGGAGAGCCGGCATGTCGGGCAGGTCAGCGTACCGGGGCCCGCGGCGCGGGTACTGTTGGGCGGCGTGGGCAAGCAACGCGTCGCGCAGCTCGAGTACTCCGAATTCCAGTCGGCCATGCTCGACGAGGACAAACGCCGCCGCAAGGCCGCGAAGATCATCGCCGTGCTGGAGCACTTCCAGGGGCCGCTCGGCGGGCTGACCGTGGGAGATGTCGGCTGCTCGGCCGGGTTCATCGCCGACGAGCTGGCCCAGGCCGGGGCCAAGCACACGCTGGGCATCGACATCGACGTGCCGGGGCTGCGCAAGGCCGCCGACCGGTTCGGCGAGCGGGTGGCGTTCGTCTGCGGCGACGGCACGGCGCTGCCCTTCCCCGACGGGTCGATCGACGTGCTGGTGTTCAACCACATCTACGAGCACGTGGTCGACCCCGACGCCGTGGTGGCCGAGATGCACCGCGTGCTGTCCGACGACGGGGTGCTCTACCTCGGGCTCGGCAACCGGCTCGGGGTCGTCGAGCCCCACTACAAGCTGCCGTTCCTGTCGTACCTGCCGCCCGCGCTGGCCGACCGCTACGTGCGCGCGTCCGGCCGGGCCGACCACTACTACGAGCGGTTCAGGACGCGGCGGGGGCTGCGCAAGATGTTGCGGGCCTTCCACGTCTGGGACTACACGTTCCCGGTGCTGGCCACGCCGACCAGGTTCGCCGGCTCCGAGCTGTTCCCCGGCCTGCCCGGGCGGCTGGTCAAGGCCGTGCTGGCGCGCGTCCCGCGCGAGGTGCTGCGGCTGCTGCTGCCCGTCGTCCCGACGTACCTGTGGGTGGCCACCAAGACGCCGCGCAGGCCCGCGGGGCCGGCGCTGCCGCAGCCGCCCGAGCGGGTCCTGCCGCTGTGAGCCTCGTGGAGGAGACCGGCGCGAGCGCGATCCCCAAGCGGTCGCTGCCGCGCCGGCTGCTGCGCTTCGGCTTCCTGGCCGTCGCGCTCGCCTTCGGCGCGTGGGCGGTGGCCAGGCAGTGGGACGCCGTGGTGGCCGGGTTCGCCCGGCTGTCGTGGCCGGCGCTGGCCGGGTCGCTCGTCGCGGTGGTCGCCGCGCTGCTCGGGGCCATGCTCACCTGGCGCACCCTGCTGGCCGACCTGGGCTCGCCGCTGCCGCTGCGGCCGGCCGCCAAGGTGTTCTTCGTCGGCCAGCTCGGCAAGTACATCCCCGGCGCTGTCTGGCCGGTGCTCGCCCAGATGGAGATGGGCCGCGACCTGGGCGTGCCGCGCCCGCGCAGCGCCACGGCGTTCTTCCTGATGATGCCCGTCCAGATCGCCAGCGGCCTGCTCGTCACGCTGGTCACGCTCGGCTGGCACCGGTTCGGCTGGGTGCTGCTGTTCATCCCGCTGCTGCTGGTGCTGCTGGAGCCCAAGGTCGTCAACGGCGTGATCGGCTTCGGCCTGCGCAAGCTCGGGCGGGAGCCCCTGGAACGTCCGCTCACCCGTCGTGGCATGCTCACCGCGCTCGGCTGGGCGCTGGCCGGCTGGACGGCCTACGGCGTGCACTTCTTCTTCATCGCCCCGCAGGGCGGCCTGCTGTTCGCCGTCGGGGCCTTCGCCCTGTCGTGGTGTCTGGGCATCGTGACCTTCGTCGTGCCGGCGGGGGCCGGGGTGCGCGAGGCGGCGATGGTGGCGGTGCTCGCCCCCGTGCTCGACAGCGGCGCGGCCATCGCTGTGGCCCTCTGCTCCCGCATCGTCATCGTCGTCGGGGACCTGATCTGCGCGGGCTTGGCGGGAATCGCCTCACGTCGCGACTCGGTGTGATTTGCCCCACGATTTGGGGGAGGGTGGTCATAAGCTGAATCGAAGAGGGGGCCCGCCAGGTCCCACGTCGATCTTGAGGGGAGAAGATCCACGTAATGCCTCGAGTGCTCGTCGATGCCGCCGCGGTCCCCGCCGACCGTGGCGCGTTGATCCGGTACGTGGACGGGCTCGTGGCCGCGCTCCACCGGGCCGGGAACGATCTGGCCGTGGTCTGCCAGCGTGCGGACGCGGAAAGGTACCGGCGCCTGGCGCCTTCGGCCCGGGTCATCCCCGGCCCCGTCGCCATCACCAACAGGGCCGCCAGGCTCGCCTGGGAGCAGACCGGCGTGCCGCTGCTCGCCCGCCAGACGGGGGCCGAGGTCATCCACGCCCCCTACTACTCCATGCCGCTGCGTTCCGGCGTCCCGACCGTCGTGACGGTGCACGACGTGACCTGGTTCACCGAGCCCGAGCAGCACAGCCCGGCCAGGGCCGCGTTCTTCCGCTCGGCCACGCGCACCGCCGTCCGGCACGCCCAGCGGGTCATCGTGCCGTCCAAGGCGACCAGGGACGAGCTGGTCCGCGTGCTGTCGGCCGACCCCACCCGCATCGACGTCGCCTACCACGGCGTCGACGTGGCCCACTTCCACCCGCCGAGCCAGGACGAGATCCGCCGGGCGGCCATCAGGTGCGGGCTGCACGGCCGGCCGTACGTGGCCTTCCTCGGCAACCTCGACCCCCGCAAGAACGTGCCCAACCTGATCCGCGGCTTCGCCGCCGCCGTGAAGCGGCTGGAGACGCCGCCCGCGCTGGTGCTCGGCGGCGGCGTGCACGAGGACGACGTCGACGCCGCCTGCCGTGAGGTGGAGGCCACCGTCCGGGTGATCAGGCCGGGATACCTGCGCGCGCCCGACCTGCCGGGGTTCCTGGGCGGGGCGCTCGTCGTGGCGTTCCCCTCGCGGGGCGAGGGCTTCGGCATGCCGGTGCTGGAGGCCATGGCCTGCGGCGCGGCCGTCCTGACCAGCCATCGCACCTCGCTGCCCGAGGTGGGCGGCGACGCCGTCGCCTACACTGAACCGGACGCGGACAGCATCGCCGACGCCCTGGGCGAGCTGCTGGCCTCCTCCGAGCGGAGGCGGCAGTTGCAGGAGGCCGGGCGGGCACGGGCACGCGAATTCACCTGGGAGGCCTCCGCGGAGGCGCATCTCAACTCTTATCAACGCGCAATCGAATAGTTCGCTACTCTCACGGAGTGATGGAGAGCTCTTTGCCAGACCTCGAGGCGATCCTCCTGGTCGGGGGGCAGGGCACACGCCTGCGTCCGCTGACACTGGGCACGCCCAAGCCGCTGCTGCCGACCGCCGGAGTGCCGTTCCTGGCCCACCAACTCGCCCGCGCCCGGTCCTTCGGCGTACGCCGGATCGTGTTCGCGACCTCGTACAAGGCGGCGATGTTCGAGCCCGCCTTCGGTGACGGGTCGGCACTCGGGCTCTCGCTCGAATACATGACCGAGGAGACGCCGCTCGGCACCGGCGGGGCCATCCGCAACGCAGCCGAGGCGCTCACCGCGGGGCCCTCCGACCCGGTGCTCATCCTCAACGGCGACATCCTGTCCGGGCACGACATCGGCGACCAGGTGCGCACCCACTGCGAGCGCGAGGCCGCCGTGACGCTGCACCTGACGGAGGTGGACGACCCGACGCGGTTCGGCTGCGTCCCGACCGACGAGTCCGGACGGGTCACCGCGTTCCTGGAGAAGACCCCCAACCCGGTCACCAACCGCATCAACGCCGGTTGCTACGTCTTCACCCGCTCGGTGATCGACTCGATCCCGCGCGGCGAGGTCGTCTCCGTGGAGCGCGAGACGTTCCCCGGGCTGATCGACTCCGGCGAGCTGGTGCTCGGGTACGCCGACCGGACGTACTGGCTCGACGTGGGCACTCCCGCCGCGTTCGTGAAGGGCTCGCGCGACCTGGTGCTCGGGCGGCTCGACTCGCCCGCGCTGCCCGGCCCGCAGGGCGAGCACCTGGCGCTCGACGGGGCCGAGATCTCGGCCGAGGCCAAGGTCCAGGGCGGCACCGCCGTCGGCGCGCGGGCCGTCGTCGAGGCGGGCGCGTCCGTGGTGGGGTCGGTGCTGTGCGACGACTGCGTCGTCGAGTCCGGCGCCACCGTGAGCGATTCGGTCGTGGGCAAGGGCGCGCGGATCTGCGCCGGCACGGTCGTGCGCGACGCGGTGATCGGCGACGGCGCGGTGGTCGGGCCGGGCAACGAGCTCCAGGGCGGGGTGCGCGTCTGGCCCGGCATCGAGCTGCCCGAGCGCGCGGTGCGCTACTCCAGCGACGTCTGACCCGGCCCTGACCCGCTCGGCCGGGCCGTGCGGGTGAGCGACCACCCGCCGCCGCGCGGCAGACTGGACGGGTGATGGAACGCAGGTGGGAGCCCGACGGGCCGCTCGACGTCGAGCTGGCCCTAGGCCCCCACAGGCGCGGCACCGGCGACCCCGCCTGGCGCCGCACCCCCGACGGCTCGGTCTGGCGCACCTGCCGCACCCCCGACGGCCCGAGCACCCTGCGCGTCACCGTGACGGCCGGATCCGTGCACGCCCAGGCGTGGGGGCCCGGCGCCGGCTGGTCGCTGGAGACCCTGCCCGCCCTGCTCGGCGCGCTCGACGACGTCTCCGGCTTCCGCGTCCGGCACGACGTGCTGGCGGACGTGGCCCGCAAGCACGCGGGGCTGCGCATCGGGCGTACCGGGCGGGTCATGGAGGCGCTGGTGCCCGCCGTGCTGGAGCAGAAGGTCGTCGGCCGGGAGGCGTGGCGGGCCTGGCGCCACCTGCTGCGCCACTACGGCGAGCCCGCGCCCGGCCCGGCCCCCGACGGCATGCGGGTGGCGCCCGAGCCGGTCGTGTGGCGGCAGATCCCGAGCTGGCACTGGCACCGGGCGGGCGCGGAGGCCGTCCGGGCCAGGACGATAGCCAACGCCGCCTGGCACGCCGCCAAGCTGGAGGCCGCCGCCACCACCGAGGAGCTCGACCGACTGCTGCGGGCCCTGCCCGGGATCGGCGTGTGGACGTCGGCCGAGGTGCGCCAGCGCGTCTTCGGCGACGCCGACGCGGTGAGCGTGGGGGACTTCCACCTGGCCAAGCTGGTCGGCTACGCGTTGACGGGGGAGAAGACCGACGACGAGGGGATGATGCGGCTGCTGGAGCCGTACCGGGGGCACCGGCACCGGGCGACGGTGCTCATCTGGCTCAGCGGCGTGCGTCCGCCCGCGCGGGGGCCGCGGATGCCGGCGCGCGACTACAGGTCCTTCTGACACCCGGCCCTGAGTGCGGGTCACGAACTCAGGTGTGCGTACTGTGCCTCTATGAGTGTTGTCAGTGATTCCGCGCTCCGCCGTGCCCTCGCCCGTGCCCGTGACGGCAAGGCGCTCGACCTCACCGAGGCCGTCGTGCTGCTGCACGCGCGCGGCGAACAACTCGACGCGCTGCTCGACCACGCCTCCCGCGTGCGCGACGCCGGGCTGAAGGCCGCCGGCAGGGAAGGGGTGATCACCTACAGCAGGAAGGTGTTCATCCCGCTGACCAGGTTGTGCCGGGACCGTTGCGGCTACTGCACGTTCGCCACCGCGCCGCACAAGCTGGAGTCGGTGTTCCTGAGCCCGGACGAAGTGCTGGAGATCGCCCGGCAGGGCGCGGCGATGGGTTGCAAGGAGGCGTTGTTCACGCTGGGGGACCGGCCGGAGGACCGCTGGCACCAGGCCCGCGAGTGGCTGGACGCGCACGGCTACGACGACACGCTGTCCTACGTGCGGGCCATGGCGATCAGGGTGCTGGAGGAGACCGGGCTGTTGCCGCACCTCAATCCCGGTGTGCTGAGCTGGCGTGACCTCCAGCGGCTCAAGCCGGTCGCGCCGTCGATGGGCATGATGCTGGAGACCACCTCGCGGCGGCTGTTCGAGGAGAAGGGACAGCCGCACTACGGCTCCCCCGACAAGGACCCGGCGGTACGGCTGCGCGTCCTGGAGGACGCCGGACGCACCAACGTGCCGTTCACGACCGGCATCCTCATCGGCATCGGCGAGACCGTCGAGGACCGGGCCGAGTCGATCTTCGCCATCCGCCGGGTCGCCCGCGAGTACGGCGGCGTCCAGGAGGTCATCGTCCAGAACTTCCGCGCCAAGCCGGACACGGCCATGCGCGGCCTGCCGGACGCCGACCTGCACGAGCTCGCCGCCACCATCGCCGTCGCGCGCCTGGTCCTCGGCCCCCGCGTACGCCTCCAGGCCCCGCCCAACCTGGTCGACTCCGAGTACGCGCTCATGATCCGCGCCGGCATCGACGACTGGGGCGGCGTCTCGCCCCTGACCCCCGACCACGTGAACCCCGAACGTCCCTGGCCGCAGATCGACGACCTGGCGGTCCGTACCGCCGAATCCGGCTTCGACCTGCGGGAACGCCTGACGATCTACCCCGAGTACGTGCGGGCCGGCGAGCCCTGGCTGGACCCCCGGCTGTTCGCGCACGTCGAGGCCCTGGCCGACCCCGCCACCGGCCTCGCCCGCGAGGACGCCGTGCCGGTGGGCCGTCCCTGGCAGGAGCCCGACGGCGGGTTCGCCGCCTCCGGACGGGTGGACCTGCACGTCGAGGTGGACACCACCGGCCGCGCGACCGACCGGCGCGACGACTTCGACCACGTCTACGGCGACTGGGCGGCCCTGCGCGACCGGCTCGGCCCGGTCGCGGCCTCGACGCCGAGCGACGTCCGGCAGGCGCTCAGGCGGGCCGAGGCCGACCCGGCCGGGCTGACCGACGCCGAGGCCGTCGCGCTGCTGGGCGCGGAGGGCGAGGCGCTGGACGAGCTGGCCGCCATCGCCGACGCGCTGCGCAAGGAGGCCGCCGGCGACGAGGTCACCTACGTCGTCAACCGGAACATCAACTTCACCAACGTCTGCTACACCGGCTGCCGCTTCTGCGCCTTCGCCCAGCGCCGGACCGACGCCGACGCGTACACGCTCAGCCTGGACCAGGTGGCCGACCGGGCCGAGGAGGCGTGGGCGGCGGGCGCGTCCGAAGTGTGCATGCAGGGCGGCATCCATCCCGACCTGCCGGGAACCGCGTACTTCGACATCGCCAAGGCGGTCAAGGCCAGGACGCCCGGCATGCACGTGCACGCGTTCTCCCCGATGGAGGTCATCAACGGAGCCTCCCGGACGAACCTGTCCGTACGCGACTGGCTGGAGGCCGCCAAGGAGGCCGGCGTGGACTCGCTGCCCGGCACGGCGGCCGAGATCCTGGACGACGACGTGCGCTGGGTGCTGACCAAGGGCAAGCTGCCGGCCAAGGAGTGGATCGACGTCATCACCACGGCCCACGAGGTCGGCATCCCGACCACGTCCACGATGATGTACGGCCACGTGGACCACCACCTGCACTGGGTCAGGCACATCAAGCTGATCAGGCAGTTGCAGGAGCGCACCGGCGGGTTCTCGGAGTTCGTGCTGCTGCCGTTCGTGCACACCAGCGCGCCGATCTACCTGGCCGGCATCGCCCGTCCCGGCCCCACCGCCCAGGAGAACCGCGCGGTGCACGCCCTGGCCAGGATCCTGCTGCACGGCGCGATCTCCAACATCCAGTGCTCGTGGGTCAAGCTCCAGGACGACCTGTGCCGCCAGGTGCTCCAGGGCGGCGTGAACGACCTCGGCGGCACCCTCATGGAGGAGACGATCAGCCGGATGGCGGGGTCGGAGAACGGCTCGTACAAGACGATCAGCGAGCTGCGCGAGATGGTCGAGGTCACCGGCCGTCCGGTGCGTCAGCGCACCACCGAGTACGGCAGCCCCACGGCCGAGCGGCTGGCCGCCGCGCAGGCGAGCGACGGGGTGTGCCAGAGCGTGAGAAGAATCTTGCCGATGGCGTAGTTATAACAAGTTCTAACAAGGCTTGCGCCCGGCACGGGAGGCACTGGAAGAATCATCACTCCACTGGAGAGAGGTTCATCGTGCGGTTTGGTCGACACCGTGCCGCGCTGCCTCCCGTGCAGCGACGCAGGAAGGCGCTCCAACGCGGCCTGCTGGCCGGCCTCGCCGCCGTGGCCGTCGCCGCCGGCAGCCTCTATGTGGTCCTCGGCGGCGGTCCCGCCCTGTGCGTGTCACGAGAGCCTGTTCTGGTCAGCGTGGCCGCCGCCGTGGACGTCGCGCCGGCGGTCATGGAGGCCGCCGGGCGCTTCAACGAGACCAAGACGTCGGTCGGCGGGCGGTGCGTGCTGGTCCAGGTGACCGAGCAGCCGTCGGCCACGGTGCTGCGCACGCTGATCGGCGACCGGGCCGGCGTGCTGCACGAGCGTCCCGACGGCTGGATCGCCGACTCCTCCGCCTGGATCAGGCTGGCCCGCAGCCAGGGCGCGAGCGCGCTGCCCGCGGGGGAGACCGTGGTGGCCACCTCGCCGCTGGTGTTCGCCACGCGGTCGTCGCTGGCCCGGCGCTTCTCGGTGGGCGGGACCGAGATGAACTGGCGGATGGTCTTCCCGCCGACCCTGCGCGGGCGGCTGACGCCCAACTCCGACGAGCCCGACGTCGTACGGGTGCCCGACCCGTCCCTGGTGGGGGCGGGGATCGCGACCGTCGCCGCGGCCAGGGACGTCGTGGGCACCGGGCCGGCCGCCGACAAGGCGCTGACCGCGTTCGTCCGGTGGGCGCAGGCCGGGTCGGCCCCCGACTACCGCAGCATGCTCGACGCCGTGGACGACCGCGGGTTCTGGCAGCGGCCGGTGGTCATCGTCCCGGAGCAGTCGGTGTGGAACCACAACCGGGTGCCCTCGTCCGACCCGGTCGTGGCGTTGCACCCGCGCGAGGGCACGATCGACCTCGACTACCCCTACGTCGTCACGGCGGCCGATCCGGCCGTCGCGGAGGCGTCCACGGCCTTCGCCGACTGGCTGAAGGGCGCTCAGGCGCAGGAGATCGTCCGGCGGGCCGGGTTCAGGTCGGGCGACGGCAGGCTGGGGCCGCTCTCGCCGGGCCCGCAGATCCCGTCGCAGGCGCCGCGGACCAGGCCGTCGGTGTCGCAGCAGGACATCGACGAGGCGCTGCGCGCCTGGAGCAGGCTGGCGCCGCCGACCAACATCCTCGTCCTGGCCGACACCTCCAGGCACATGGCCGAGCCGCTGAACGGCAGCACCAAGGTGCGCATCGCGCTGGCCGCGGCCAAGATCGGGCTCCAGCTCTTCCCGAACTCCACGCACATGGGCATGTGGGAGTTCGCCGACAAGGTGGGGAACACCAGGAACTACCGGGAGCGCGTCAGGCTCGGCCCGATCAGCGAGCCGGAGTCGGGCCAGGTGCTGCGGCGCAGCGTCCTAGACGAGCTGACCAGCACGATCGCCCCCCACCCCGACCTGGACAGCTCGCTCTACGACGCGATACTGAGCGGGTTCCGCAGGGTCGGCGGCGACTACCGCGACGACATGAACAACACGCTGCTGGTGATCACGGCCGGCCAGGACGACGGCAAGGGCGTCAAGCTCCCGCGGCTTCTCGGCACGCTGCGGAACGAGTGGGACCCGGACAAGCCCATCCAGATCGTCATCATCGCGTTCGGCAAGGACGTGGACCGCGGCAGCCTGTCGCAGATCGCGGCGGTCACGAACGGCTCGCTGCACGTGGCGCAGGAGCCCGGGGAGATCATCGACGTCTTCCTCGGCGCGCTGGCCCGCAGGCTCTGCCACCCCACCTGCAAGCCGGCCGCCTGAGGGGATGCCGGTCGCCCGGCACCCCCCGGCCTGGATCTGGCCTAGATCTGCTGCACGGTGGCGTTCTCGCCGCGATGGTGGAGGTGGGACACGAGCTTGTCCAACGACCACGCGCCGCTGCCCAGCAGCGCCAGCATCAGGAACGACCACGAGAACATGGCCGCGGTCTCGCCCCCGTTCTGCAACGGGAACAAGCCCTTGGGCAGGTGGACGGTGAAGTAGGCGTAGGCCATCGTGCCCGAGCAGAGCAGGGCGGCGATACGGGTGGCGAGCCCGATGAGGACGAGGCCGCCCGCGCCGAGCTCGATCACCCCCGCCCACCAGTCGGGCCACTGGCCTACGGAGGGGGTCGTTCCGCCGTACGGACCGCCGAGTACGCCGAACAGAGTGGCGGCCCCGTGGCAGGCGAACAGCAGGCCCACCACGATGCGGAACAGCGACAGCGCGGCGTCACGAAGCTTGGTCATCGACGTGTCCAGACCTCAGACCCGCTGCCAGAGTGCCGGGACGTTCGGCGGCTCCCAGCCCGCGATGGCCGTGTGGGGCTGCAGGCACCGGTAGGAGACGCCGTTGTAGGTGACCGTGCTGCCCGTGGTGTAGGCCGTGCCGGCCTTCCAGGTGCCCGAGGCCGTCGTGGTCGGCGTCGGGGTCGGGGTGGGCGTGGGGGTCACGGTCGGGGTCGGAGTGGGGGTGGGCTGACCGCCGCCGCCGATCTGCAGGTCGATGCAGGAGTAGAAGGCGTTGGAGGTGTCGGAGATGTTCCAGATCGCCAGGACCTTCTGGCGGCCGGAGTAGCCGGACAGGTTCACCGTGTGCGAGATGGTCGACGGCGGCTGCTGGCCGTTGCCGTTGAAGACGGCGACCCGGGTGCCGCCGATGTAGTACTCGTAGTTGAGCGTGGCGTGCCTGGCGGTGAACGTCCAGGTGAAGGTCACCGAGCTGCCCACGGAGGTGGCCGGCCACGGCTTGCTCTCGTCACTGAGCTGGGCGAACTGGCCGAGGTTGGCGTTGCAGCTGCGCAGGCCCTTGGGGCCTTCCACGCTCTGCGGCTCATAGACGATCTGGCCGCAGTCGGCCACCTTGCCCTGGGCGCAGTTCGCCTGCCGGCTGGGGGGTGAGTTCACATAGCCGTGGGCGAACGCGGGAGAGGTGTTGAACACCGCCGTGGCGATGGTGATCACCGCCACGGCGACTAACGTGAGAGTCCTTCGCATTGAAGCGGCTCCTTTACATGGGGGGATAGTCCAAATGTAAAGGAAAGTTTCCTAACGGTAAACGGTCGGCTTACCAGAATTCCGGACTCTCGTCAGAGGCTCAGCGCGTCACGATGTAATCGCGCGGGTCACGGGGGGCGCGCTCGCGCGGCGGCGCCGCGGCGTGCCCGATCGCCACGCAGCCCATCGGATCCCACGACTCCGGCAGGTCGAGCACCCGCCTCACCACCGGACGGCAGAACATCGTGGAGGACACCCACGCCGAGCCCAGCCCCTCGACCGCGAGCTGGATGAGGAAGTTCTCCACGCCGGCGCCCGTCGCCACGACGAACATCTCCCGCTCGGCGGCGTTGCGCCGGTCGTCGCGGTAGGTGTGGGAGCCCTCCATCACCAGGCACGGCACCACCAGGTAGGGGGCGTCGCGCAGGACGTCGCCGCGCCTGACCCGCTTGGCGATCGACTCCTCGGTGAAACCGTCGCCGCGCAGGTCCTCGATCCACGCCTCGCGCATGGCGTCGAGCAGCTCGGTGCGCGTGCGCGCCGACTCGACCAGCACGAACCGCCAGGGGGTCGTGTGGTGCGGCGCCGGCGCCGCGATGCCCGCGGCCACCGCCCTGCGCACCGCCCCGCCGTCGACCGGCCGGTCGGAGAACCCCCTGATCGTACGGCGGGCGAACACGACGTCGCGGGAGCCGAAGCGGAACAGGTCCTCGTCGGCCGGACGGACGAGCGGCCTGACCCCCGGCCCGTCGTCGTCGGTCACCAGATGGCCGAGGCCGCGCACGATCGCCACGGGAACGCCGTCGAGCTTGCCCTTGACCAGCTCGGCCGCGCTCGCGATCTCGTCGGCCAGCGCGGTGACGGTGGCGCTGAGCGCGTTGCCGTAGGAGTCGGAGGTGCCCCGGAAGTCGTCGAGCGGACGCACCCCGGAGACGCCGATCGCCACGTCGGTCTGCCCGTTGCGCCACGGACGCCCGAACGTGTCGGACACGATCACCCCCACCCGCGCGTCGAGCCCGGCCCTGATCCGCGCCGCGGAGGCGTCGGGGTCCTCGGGCAGCAGCAGGACGGTGCCGGGCTCGGTGTTGGAGGCGTCGACCCCGGCCGCGGCCATCACGAAACCGTGGCGGGTCTGGGCGATCACCGTGTCGCCGACCCTGGCGACCACCCGCTCGGTCTCCTCCTCGATCGCGCCGGCCCGGTCGGGCGCCCGGCGGACGCGCCCCTCCGCCTTGCTCACGATCTTCGAGGTGACCACCACGATGTCGCCGTCGCGCAGGTCGGCCTCCTTGAGCAGGGCCGCCACCTCGTCGCCCGGCCGGACCTCGCCGATGCCGGTGACGGCGATGACCTCGATCCGTCGCGTGCTCATCGGGCCAGCTCCAGGGCCAGGTCGAGCGCCGTACGGGCGATGTCGGCGGTTGCCTCGGCGTCGTGCATGAGGATCGGACGGGACACCACGCGCACGCCGTCGAGCGCCACCCCGGAGTCCTCCTCGGCCACCAGCCAGCCGTCGACCAGGCCGGAGCCGTAGAGGTCGAGCACGGCCTGGGCCGAGGTCTCCACGCCGATGGCCGTCAGGCACGCGTCGGCCATGCCGCGCACGGGCGCGCCGCCGATGATGGGGGAGACGCCGACCACGGTCTTGGCCGCGACCGCCTCGCGGATGCCCGGGACCTGGAGGATCGTGCCGATGCTCACCACCGGGTTGGACGGCGGCAGGATGACCACGTCGGCCTGCTCGATCGCCTTCAGCACGCCCGGCGCGGGCTTGGCCGTCTCGACACCCACCAGCGCGAACGACTCGGCCGGGACCGAGGCGCGCAGGCGCACCCACCACTCCTGGAAGTGCACGGCCCGTTTGCCGCGCTCGTCGGAGATCACCACATGTGTCTCACAGCGGTCATCGGTCATCGGCAGCAGCCGCACGCCCGGCTGCCAGCGCGCGCACAGGGCCTCGGTGATCTGCGAGAGCGGGTAGCCCGCCTCCAGCATCTGCGAGCGGACGATGTGGGTGGCGAAGTCGCGGTCGCCCAGCCCGAACCACTGCGGCTCGACCCCGTAGGCGGCCAGCTCCTCCTTGACGACGTGGGACTCGTTGGCCCTGCCCCAGCCCTGCTCCTCGTCGATGCCGCCGCCCAGGGTGTACATGACGGTGTCGAGGTCGGGGCAGACGCGCAGGCCGAACAGGGTGATGTCGTCACCCGTGTTGCCGATGACGGTGATCGAGGCGTCGGGTGCGGTGGCGCGCAGGCCGCGCAGGAAACGGGCGCCGCCGATACCGCCGGCGAGGGACACGATGTGCATGTGTCCCAGTCTTCCACCGGCCTCTGACATCCCCGTGGGGGGAGTGGTTCTGTCCTACTTCATGGCAGAGAAGTTCCAGGTATGGGGGTAAATGGGATGGAAGAGGTTCTTGGGACGCCCGCCGCGAAAGTCGGCAATGTGGCAAACTCCCTTCGGGCCAAAGGGTCCGATGGGGGTTACTCATGAGCAAACTCAATGCCGCCCGACTACGGGAGCCGGCAGCCTGGATCATGCTCGTCACCGGGCTGCTGGACGTCGTCCTGACGATCGGCCACATCCTGATCGGCGCGGGCAGCTCGCTCGACGGCGGGTTCGCCGGCCGTGCCGCCGCGAACCTGCCGGGCCTGACCAGCCCGGTCGTGACCGGGCTGTTCGTGGGTGCCGTGCTGCTGGTGACCAGGGCGGGCGAGCGCTTGCCCAAGGCCAGGACCATCGCCTACGGCTCGGCCGCCGGCCTCGGGCTCGCCGCCGTGTTCGGCGCGCTGGCGCTGATCGTCGGGCTGTTCGCCGGGGGCGGCTTCCGCGGGGTGGTCGAGTACGTCCTCACGGGCGTGCCCACGCTCGCGCTGACCGTCGTCGGCCTGGCCTACCTGCTCCCCGAGGTCATGTCCGACCGTTCCGCCATCCCCACCCTCGACGGGTACGGCCGCCCGACCACCCACTACGGCCAGCCCCAGCAGTTCGGCCAGTCCGACCAGCCCCAGTACGGCCGCCCCCAGCAGTTCGGCCAGCCGGACCAGCCCACCTACGGCCAGCCGGACCAGCCCGCTTACGGCCAGTCCGACCAGCCCGGCCACGGCTCCGACCAGCCGTCCCAGCCCGCGTACGCGCAGCCGCACGCCGCGCCGACCCCCTACGGCCAGCAGCCCGCGCTCGCGCAGCTCCCCCCGGGCCAGGACGCCCAGTCCGCCGCTCCCGACCTCCAGCCCGCCTCCTCCGGCTACGCCCCCCAGCCGCCGTCGGGCCAGATCCCCGCAGCTCCGGGCTACGCCCCCCAACCCCCCTCGGGCCAGCAGACCCCGGGCTACGCCCCCCAGCCCCCCTCCTCCGGCTACGAGCCCCAGCCCGCCTCCAATGGGTACGCCCCCCAGCCGCCGTCCGGCCAGCAGTCGACCGTCGCCTTCGGCCAGCAGTCGGCCAGCAACCATCAGGACCAGCAGGCGCCCTACGCCCAGCAGGACCAGCAGGCCCCTTACGGCCAGCAGGACCAGCAGTCGGCCTTCGGCCAGCAGGACCAGCAGGCCCCCTTCGGTCAGCAGGACCAGCAGTCGGCTTTCGGTCAGCAGCCCGGCTACGGCGCCCAGGCGACGAACCCCGGCGGGCAGCCCGGCGGAGGCTACGGCCACCAGCCCCCGAGCTACGGCGGCCAGCCGGAGCCCTCCGGCTATGGCCAGCCCGAGCCCTCCACCCCCGGCTACGGCCAGCCCGCCCCCGCCGGACCTGCCTTCGGCCAGTCCGACCCCTCGGGCTACGGCCAGCCCGCGCCCGGCTTCGGCCAGCACGACGCCACCGCCCCCGGCTACGGCCACCAGCCCGAGACCCCCGTCCCGCAGGCGGCCGACGCCCAGTCCCCCTACGCCCCCCAGCCCCCCGGCGCCCAGCCCGCCTACGGCCAGGCCGAGGTTTCGGCTCAGCAGTCCGCTTTTGGCCAGGGCGAGGTTCAGGGACAGCCCGCCTACGGCCAGGCCCAGCCGCAAGGCCAGCAGCCCGCCTACGGGCAGCCCGACCAGACGCCGTTCGGCCAGCCGTCGCAGGGGCCGTCGCAGGGCAGGCAGCCCGAGCCTCCCTTTGCCCAGCCCTCCCACGGCCAGCAGCCCGACCAGGCGCCCTTCGGTCAGCACGGCGGGCAGCCCGAGCCGTACCAGCAGCAGCAGCCCTACCAGCCGGCCAGGGCCGCGCTCCCCGCCGCGTCCACCGACCAGCCCGGACGCCAGCCCGACTCCCCGTTCCCCCCGGCACCCGAGCGCCCGTACGGCCAGGCCGACCAGCCCTTCGGGCACCCCCAGGGCCCGGCCGGACAGCCGTTCGCACAGCCGGGCACGCAGCCGGGCGCGCAGCAGGACCAGGGCTTCCCGCCGCAGAGCTTCGGCCAGGACCAGGGGTACGCCCCACCGGCCTACACCCCGTCCGAGACGCTCCCCGACTCCGGCTACCAGCCGCCCGCCGGCGAGTACACCCCCGCGCCCTACGTCCCGGCCGACAGCCAGCCCAGCGCGTACGGCCAGGCCGGCTACCCCACCCCCGACAACCCGTACGCCCCGAGGGACGGCTCCCAGAGCACCTTCGGCGACCAGGCGTACCCGAGCGGCGAGACCAGCCCGAGCGTCCCGTACCCGCAGGCGGAGCAGCAGCAGCCGTACCTCGACCGCCAGAGCGCCTTCGACCAGCAGGGCGGCCAGCCGTTCACCGGCTACTCGGGCCACGAGTACGCCACCCCCGCCTACCAGGAGCCGGACCCGCCCGTCGACCCGCGCTCCCAGCAGCTCCTGGACGCCTACCAGCAGGCCGAGACCTACCAGAGCTCGACGGCCGCCTCCGGCACTCAGCCCGACCTGAGGGTCCCCGACTACGGCGGCCAGCCGGCCAGGCCGTACGACGACCCGTTCGGCCACCCGCAGCAGGGTCAGCCGTACCAGCAGCAGCAGCAGAACGCGTTCGAGCCCCAGCAGCAGGGCCAGTACGAGCCCCAGACCTACCGCCCCACCCACCAGGCCCCGGCCGGGTGGACCGAGGCGCAGGGCGAGTCGACGATGCGGCTCGACCCCTCGCAGTTCGGGGACGCCCTCGGCGCCCAGAACCGCCCGGGTGACGACCCAATCGACCCAACGGCCATATACACGCCCAACGAGCCACGCAGGTAACGGACCGGCAAACGACGGCTAGAGAGAAGGTGGCCCAAAGGGCGGGCGTCTACCCCGCCCTGCTACGGTTCCGACCGCTGACAGCGTTGAACGAACCGGGTCGAAGCCTTGCTGTGCAGGGGGTCTCGGCCTGGTGCGAACACCACATGCCGAGCACACCGGGGCGAGAGTCGGTCTTTCCCCGGATACCGTCATGCCGCTTGACGTCACGTACGGCACGCGCGTGTAATTACAACCATGTTGTTACGCCTTCCCTTGGGTGGGTAGGAGGAAGGCGTCCATGGGGGGCTCCATTGCGGGCGGGCGGCAGGGAGGTGTGCAGTGACCGATCCGGTCATCGCACAGGATCAGCTTGACGCTGAAGAACTCGGATGGCAGGAGCGTGCGTTGTGCGCGCAGACCGATCCGGAGGCGTTCTTCCCGGAAAAAGGCGGCTCCACCCGAGAAGCCAAGAAGGTCTGTCGATCGTGTGAGGTCCGTGCCGAGTGCTTGGAATACGCACTCGAACACGATGAGCGATTCGGCATCTGGGGTGGGTTGTCGGAGCGGGAGCGCAGACGGATCAAGCGCCAGGCCGTTTAGGGGATATGAGCGAAAGGGTCACGCGGTAGCCCGCGTGACCCTTTTTCGCGTGTGGTCACACCTGTAGGGTGGGCGCGCCTGATCAACGCTGGAGTCGCCCGACCATGACACGTCCCCTCGTCACCGTGATCGTCGTCGCCCATGATGGCGGGCGCTGGCTGGGGGAGACGTTGCGCGCGCTGGCCGGCCAGAGCCGCAGGCCGGAGCGCGTCGCGGGCGTCGACAACGGCAGCAGGGACGGCTCGGCCGACCTGCTCGCGCAGACGCTCGGCCCGTCCAACGTGCTCGCGCTGCCGCGCTCGGCCTCGTTCGGGGACGCGGTGGCGGAGGTGCTGGACAAGCTGCCGCCGTGCGGCCAGAACGAGTGGCTCTGGCTGCTGCACGACGACTGCGCCCCCGACCGGCGGGCGCTGGAGGCCCTGCTCACGGCGGCCGAGCAGGACCCCAAGGCGGCGGTGCTCGGCCCGAAGCTGCGCGACTGGCTCGACCGCAGACGCCTGCTCGAACTGGGCGTGACCGTCGGCCTCACCGGGCGCAGGGACACCGGGCTGGAGCCGCGCGAGTTCGACCAGGGGCAGCACGACGGCACCCGGGAGGTGCTCTCGGTCTCCACGGCGGGCATGCTGGTCCGCCGCGACGTCTGGGAGCGGCTCGGCGGCCTCGACCCGCTGTTCCCGCTCTTCCGCGACGACCTCGACCTGTGCTGGCGGGTACGCAACGCCGGCCACAGGGTGCTGGCGGTGACCTCGGCGGTGGCCTGGCACGCCGAGGCGGCGGCGCGCAGGCGACGGCGGATCACGGTCAGCGGCGACCATCCGCGCAGGCTCGACCGGCGGAACGCGATGTTCGTCATCATGGCGAACCTGCCGTTCCGCGTGATGTTGTGGGCACTCGTCCGGAACCTGGCCGGGTCGGCCCTGCGCACCCTGCTGTTCCTGCTGGGCAAGCAGCCGGCGAACGCGCTGGACGAGATGGTGGCGCTGGGGTCGATCCTGGTGCACCCGTTCCGGCTGCTGAAGGCGCGAAGGGTCCGCCGCGACGGCCGTAAAAAGGGATTTATCCGTATAAAGCGGTTGATGACGCCGCCGGGAGGCGCCTACCGGCGGCTGACCGACATGGTGCAGAGCTTCCTCGCCGGCGAGACCCCTGTGGACTCCACCGGCCGCCACCACCACCACTCCGCCACCGAGGACGACGAGGCAAGCACGCCGGCGGACACCGGCGCGGTCAAGGGCTTCCTCCGGCGTCCGGGCGTCGTCCTCATGCTCGCCCTCGCCGTGATCTCGCTGGTCGCCGAACGGTCGCTGCTCGGCGGCGACCGGCTGGGCGGCGGCGCGCTGGTCCCGGTGACCGGCGGCGCGGGGGACCTGTGGCGGTTCTACACCGAGGGCTTCCACGACATCGGGCTCGGCTCCACCGACTGGGCGCCGCCGTACGTGGCGCTGCTGGCGGTGGCCTCGACGCTGGCGCTGGGCAAGACGTGGCTGGCCGTGTCCGTGCTGCTGCTCGGCTCGGTGCCGCTGGCCGGGGCGTCGGCGTACCTGGCGACCAGGCACATCATCCCGGCGGTGCCCGCGCGGGCCTGGGCGGCGGGGACGTACGCGCTGCTGCCCGTCGCGACCGGCGCGATCGCGGCCGGGCGGCTCGGCACGGCGGTGGTGTTCGTGCTGGTCCCGGTGTACGCCGCGCTCGGCACCACGCTGCTGTCCGGCGAGCGGCGCCGCGCCGGGCGCGCGGCCTGGGCGCTCGGGCTGCTGCTGGCCGTGGGGACCGCGTTCGTCCCGCTGGTGTACCCGCTCTTCGCGGTGCTCGGCGTGCTGGCCGCCGTCGCGTACGGCGGGGTGCGGCGCGGCGTGGTGACCTCCATGGCGGTCGCGCTCGCGGTGCCCGTCGTGCTGCTGTTCCCCTGGCTGGCCGGGCTGGTCGCGGACCCGGGCCGCATCCTGCTGGAGGCGGGCCTGCACGATCCCGCCCTGGTGGAGGCGGGGCTCGCGCCGGAGTCGCTGCTCGCGCTCAGCCCGGGAGGGCCGGGGCTGCCGCCGTTCTGGGTGACGGCCGGGCTGGTGGTGACCGCGCTGGCCGCGCTGCTCATGCGCCGCCAGCGGATGATCGTCGCGATCGGCTGGGGCGTCACGCTGTACGGCGTGCTGGCGGCCATCCTGGTCAGCCGGATCGGCGTCGAAGGGGCGCGGGCCTGGCCCGGCGTGCCGCTGGCGTTCGCGGGGACCGGGCTGCTGGTGCTCGTGGGCCTGACCGCGCACCGGCTGGCCGAGCTGCGGGCCGGCGGCGGGCTGCGCAGACTGGGCGCGACCCTGGTGGTGGCCGCCGCCGTGAGCACGCCGATCCTGGCCGCCGGCTACTGGATGGCGTACGGGGTGCGCGGCCCGCTGACCGGCGACGCGCCCGAGACGCTGCCCGCGCTGGCCACCTGGAGCACCCGGCACGGCGAGCGCACGCTGCTGATCAAGGGGCACGCCTTCACCGTGCTGCACGGCCGTACCCCGTTGATCGGCGAGGCCGAGCTGCCGGTCGCGTCCGAGGGCCGTACGAAGGTCGCGGTCGCGGCGCAGGGCCTGGTCGGCGGGCGCGGCGGGACCGACGCGGCGACGCTGGCCGAGCACGGGATCGCCATGGTGGCCGTGGCCGCGCCGGTGCCGCCGGAGCTCGCCAGGTCGCTCGACTCGCAGCCGTCGTTGGAACGCATGAGCCTGTCGGAGGCGGGCGGCCTGTGGCGGCTGGCCGAGCCGGTCACCCGCGTGGCCGCCGAGCCGGCCGACGTCCTGCACACGCCCTGGTTGTGGGCCCAGGGGGCGCTGGCCCTGATCGTGCTGGCCCTGGCCACGCCCGGACGCCGGGAGAGCGGCGCGGTCGAGGGCGTCGAAGCGCCCGTGCCCGCGCCGGCGGGGGTGCGATGAAGGCGTTCGTGGAGAACAGGTTCGGCCTGCTGGTGCTGGTCGTGGTGGCGCTGTCGGCCCTGTACGGCGTCGCGTTCGTCACCCGTCCGGCCCCCGCCCCGGCCAAGGCGGAGGGGCCGAGGAAGGTGGCCGTCGAGTCGGTGACCGCCGTCTGCCCCGGTGCCAAGGGCGCGCAGATGAACGTCTACCTGCCCGGACGCCTGTCCCGCGAGGTCATGAAGAACGCCGAGCCGTACGTGACGAACGGCCCGGGAGCGCTCGAAGCCGGATACACCACCCGGGTGACCTCAGGCGCGGCCCGCGGGCTGTCCGGGGTGCGCTGCACCGAGCCGGCGCAGGCCGCCTGGCTGGTCGGCCCCGGTCCCGCGGCGGCCGACGTGGTCCTGCACCTCACCAACGCCGACAAAGCCCCGGCCCAGGCCGACGTCGAGGTGTACGCGGCCGAGGGCCTGGTCTCCGGCGACAAGGGCCGCGGCCTGGAGCTCGCGCCGGGCGAGCACAAGGAGATCGACCTCAGGACGCTCGCGCCCTCGGCGGACGTCATGGCCGTCGGCGTCACCACCGTCTTCGGCCGACTGGCGGTGGCGGCCAGGGCGTCGATGCAGGCCGGCGGCGTGGACTGGCTGCCGCTCGCCGCGCCCCCGGCCACCCGCGTGGTGGTGCCCGGCATCCCCGGCGGCGGCGGCAGGCGCGAGCTGCTGGTCGCCGCCCCCGGCGAGAACGACGTGTCGGTGCAGGTCAAGGCGGTCAGCCAGGACGCCGAGTACGCGATGAAGGGCCGCGAGACCATCGACGTGCCGGCGGGCAGCGTGGTCGCGATGGACGTGACCACCGGGATCGGCGGCGAGTCGGCCGCGCTCGTGCTCACCGCGCCGGAGCCGATCGTGGCCGGGCTCGTCGTCGCCGGCACCGGCGTGCGGCAGGACGTGGCGTTCACGGCGGGCACGCCCCCGCTCGACCTGGGCAGCGCGGTCGCGGGCAACGGGCCCGGCACGCGGCTGCTGTTCACCGCGCTCGGCGGTCCCGGCGAGGTCCGGGTGCAGGAGGTGCCGGTGAAGGGCGAGCCGGGCAGGCCGTACGACGTGGCGGTGCCCGCCGGGCGGACCAAGGAGGTGCGGCTGCGCGGCAAGGGCGAGTTCGCCGTGGTCGTCACGCCCGTGTCGGGCCAGGTCTACGGCGGCCGGGTCATCGAGGAGCGGCAGAAGGACGGGCTGCTCGTCACGGCCCAGCCGCTCGCGCCCGCGCGCATGTGGACCATGCTGCCCGCGCTGACCGACAGCCCCCTCGCCGTGCTGCCCTGACCCGGGTCACCCGGGCCGGACGGGTCAGCGGCGGTCGTCGTAGCCCGGGTCGACGGTCTCGGGGGCGAGGCCGAGCAACGTGGCGACCTGCTCGACCACCGTGTCGTGCACCATCGCGCCCAGGGTGTCGCGGTCGCGGGCACGGGCCTCCAGCGGGCGGCGGTAGATCACCACGGAGGCGGGCGACTGGCCGCTGGCCGCGTCGGCGCGGCCGAACGGGATGGGCTCGGTGCCCATGCTCGGGCCGTCGCCCAGCTCGTTGAGCGGCGGCACCTCCTCGACCGCGAACTCCACGGCGGACAGCTGTTTGTCCCATCGCGGCCGGAGCCGGTCGACGGCGTCGAGCACGAGGTCGTCGAAGCGCTCGCTGCGGGAACGGGCCATGGGGACGTGGGAGGGGGCGAGGGGGCCGCGCAGGCCACGACCGTGGCGATCGCGCCGTCTGGGACCGCGCTTTGGAGTCACCGACCAAGTGTAAGGGCACCCGCCCGCGAACCCCCGGAACCCCCGCCCCGCGTCATCGCGGTCCGGAGCGGGGGTCGAGGAACTCGCGGTACTGCTCCATCCACGTCAGCACGTCGCGCAGCGGCTCGGGACGCAGCCGGCACGGGCGCCACTGCGCCTGCCGGCCCTGCTCCACGAGCCCCGCGCGGGCCAGCACCTTCACGTGCTTCGAGACGGCCGGCAGCGTGAGGTCGAACGGTTCGGCCAGCTCGCCGACGGTCGCCTCGCCCTCGGTCAGCCGGGCGAGCATCGCCCGCCGCGTCGGGTCGGCGAGGGCCGCGAAGACGGCGTTCAGCTGATCGTCCCGGCTCATCACTTTCCTTGGTGGTTAATTAACTGATGGAGAAAGTACAGGGCGACCGGTGTGGCGTCAACGGCGACGGGGCAAGGTTGTCCCTCAGGCGCGCGCATCGGTGCATGTGGGTGGAAAGCCTGCGACAGGTGTCCGAATTGTGGCGACACGCTCGTTAAGAGCGCTCAGATAGTGGCGCCTCGCACTCTTAGCAGATACGGTCCCTCCGTGAGCCCCGTCCGCCGCTGTTCCCGCACCGCTTGCAGCCAGCCTGCCGTCTTCACGCTCACGTACGTATACGCCGACTCGACCGCAGTTCTCGGCCCTCTGGCGACGTACGCCGAGCCACACTGTTACGACCTGTGCGCCGAACACGCCGAGCGGCTGACCGCTCCCCGCGGCTGGGAGGTCGTCCGGCTCCCCACCGACGGCAACTCCCCCAGCTCGGACGACCTGGAGGCGCTGGCCAACGCGGTCAGGGAGGCCGCCAGGCCCACACCGTCCGGCAGCGGCGAGCCGGTCGGCCAAGGGGTCGAGGTCGGGCGCAGGGGCCACCTGCGCGTTCTTCGGTCGGCCCAGCAGCACCGCGACCGGTAGGCTCGTTTCACACGACAAACGACCTAGGGCGGAGCTGAAGAGTGGGCGACCTCGCCAAGATCTTCAAGGCGTACGACGTTCGCGGGGTGGTTCCCGGCGAGCTCGACGAGCCGATCGCCGAGGCCGTGGGGGCGGCGTTCGTCGAGGTGACCGGGGCCGTGTCCGTCGTCGTCGCCCATGACATGCGCGAGTCGTCCGTGCCGCTGGCCGAGGCGTTCGTCAGGGGCGCCCGCTCGCGCGGGGCCGACGTCGTGTTCGCCGGGCTGGGCTCCACCGACCTGCTCTACTACGCCAGCGGCAGCCTGGGCCTGCCCGGCGTGATGTTCACCGCCAGCCACAACCCGGCCCAGTACAACGGGATGAAGATGTGCCGCGGCGGCGCGGTGCCGATCGGCGGCGAGACCGGCCTGAGCGAGATCCGCGACCGCGCGGCCGAGCTGGTGGGCGCCGCCACCGCCGCCCCGACCGGGTCGCTGATCGAGAAGGACCTGCTGTCCGGCTACGCCCACCACCTGCGCTCCCTCGTCGACCTGTCGGCGATCCGGCCGCTCAAGGTCGTCGTCGACGCGGGCAACGGCATGGCCGGCCACACGGTCCCGGCCGTGTTCGAGGGCCTGCCGCTGGAGCTGGTCCCGCTCTACTTCGAGCTCGACGGCGACTTCCCCAACCACGAGGCCAACCCGCTGGAGCCGCAGAACCTCCTCGACCTGCAGCGGGCCGTCGTCGAGAGCGGCGCCGACCTGGGCCTCGCCTTCGACGGCGACGCCGACCGCTGCTGGGTGATCGACGAGCGTGGCGCGTCCGTCTCGCCGTCGGCCGTCACGGCCCTGGTGGCCACCCGCGAGCTGGCCAAAGACCCCGGCGGCACGATCATCCACAACGTGATCACCTCGCTCGGCGTGCCCGAGATCGTCCGCGAGCACGGCGGCGAGCCCGTGCGCACGCGCGTCGGCCACTCCTTCATCAAGGCGGAGATGGCCCGCACCGGCGCGATCTTCGGCGGCGAGCACTCGGCCCACTACTACTTCCGCGACTTCTGGTTCGCCGACTCGGGCCTGCTCGCCGCGATGCACGTGCTGGCCGCGCTGGGCGAGCAGGACCGCCCGCTGTCGCAGGTGGTGGCGGCCTACTCCCGCTACCACGCCTCCGGCGAGCTCAACAGCGCGGTCGCCGACCAGGGCGAGGCGCTGGCGCTCGTGCGCGCGGCCTTCGCGGGCCGCGGCGAGGTCGACGAGCTCGACGGCCTGACGATCACCGGCCCCGACTGGTGGTTCAACCTGCGCGCGTCCAACACCGAGCCGCTCCTCAGGCTGAACGCCGAGGCGGCCGACGAGAGCAAGATGAAGGCGATCAAGGACGAGGTCCTCGCCATCGTGGGAAGGGTGTCACTGTGAAGATCGACGACTGGCTGCTGGAGATCCTGGCCTGCCCGGCCTGCAAGGCGCCGCTGCGCGCCGAGGCCGAGACCGAGGAGCTGGTCTGCACGGACTGCGGTCTGATCTACCCCGTGCGCGACGACATCCCCGTCCTGCTGGTCGATGAGGCAAGGAAGCCGTGACCTGGGAGCCCGGGCGGCTCGATGACCAGCATCACCTCACCGAGGCCGATCCGGGCGGCATGCTGCTCGCGGTCGCGGCCTCGGCCGCCCAGGTGCGCACGGGTCGCCGTGCCGCGGTCGAGGCCGGCGTCGACCGGCTGGTCGGCCAGGGCCGCCCGCGGGCCGTCGTGGTCGCGGGCATGGGCACGGCGGGCCTGACCGGCGACATCCTCGCGGCGGTGTGCGGCAACGGCGTGCCGCTGCCGATCATGACGCTGCGGTCCTACCAGCTCCCGGGCTGGGTCGGCGCGACCGACCTGGTCATCGCCGTCTCCGCCACCGGCGACGAGGAGGAGACGGTCTCCCTCGCCGTCCAGGCCGTCCGGCGGGGGTGCGGGCTGCTGGCCGTGTGCCCGCCGGGCTCGCCGCTGGAGGCCGTGGCCGTGCAGGCGTCGGCGATCCACGTCCCGGTGCGGCCCGACGGTCCGCCCAGGGCCGCCCTGTGGCTGCTGACGACCCCGGTGATCGTGGCCGCGTCCGCGCTCGGGCTGGTCACGGCCGGGCCCGAGGTGTTCGAGCGGGTGGCCGCGACCCTTGAGGACATCGCCAACCGCTGCCGTCCCTCCAGCGAGTCCTTCGTCAACCCGGGCAAGTCCCTCGCCATGGATCTGGCCGAGAGCATCCCGATGATCTGGGGTTCCTCGCCCGTGGCCCGTGCCGCGGCGTACCGGCTGGCCTGCCAGCTCAACGAGACCGGCAAGTACCCCGCCGTCTTCGGCGAGCTGCCCGAGGCGGGCCACAACCAGGTGGCCGCCCTGGAGGGGCCGCTGGCCGAGCGGGACATCTTCGCCGACACGGCCGGGCCGACGCTCAGGCTCGTCATGCTGCGCGACGTCGAGGAGCATCCTCAGGTGACGCGGCAGCGCGAGGCGTCGCTGCGGCTCGCGCGCGACCGGGACGTGCCGGTCAGCGAGCTGACCGCGGAGGGGCTGCATCCGCTCGAACGGCTGGCCGCGCTCGTCGGCCTGGCGGACTACGCCGCCACCTACCTGGCCCTCGGCTACGCGCTCGATCCGACGCCTGTGGCCACGATCACTGAGCTTCGGGCAAGGGTTTCGCAATAGGATCCCATGTCAGGTCCATGCAGGTGATCTTATGAGCGGAGACGACCGGTGAGCGCGAGTGGTGGCACCAAGGCAATCATTGCGGCGCTGAGCGCCAACCTGGCGATCGCGGTGGCGAAGTTCGTGGCGGCGTTCTTCACCGGGTCGTCCTCGATGCTGGCCGAGGGCATCCACTCCGTCGCCGACTCGGGCAACCAGCTCCTGCTCCTGATCGGCGGCAAACGGGCCCAGCGGGCCAGCGACAAGGCCCATCCCTTCGGCTACGGGCGCGAGCGGTACTTCTACGCGTTCGTGGTCGCCGTCGTGCTGTTCACCATCGGCGCGGTCTTCTCGATCTACGAGGGCTGGCACAAGATCTCCTCGCCGGCCGAGGTCGATGCGCCGATCTGGGCGTTCGCGGTGCTGATCTTCGCGATCATCGCCGAGGGCTTCTCGTTCCGTACGGCGGTCAAGGAGTCCAACCCGCTGCGCGGCAAGCAGTCGTGGTTCGCCTTCATCCGCCGTTCCAAGTCGCCCGAGCTGCCCGTCATCCTGCTGGAGGACCTGGGCGCGCTGCTCGGCCTGGTCTTCGCGCTGTTCGGCGTGACGATGGCCGTCGTCACCGGCGACGGCGTCTGGGACGGCATCGGCACCCTCATGATCGGCGTGCTGCTGGCCGTCATCGCGATCGTGCTGGCCGTCGAGACCAAGTCGCTGCTGCTCGGCGAGGGCGCCTCGCCCGAGGTCGAGGAGCAGATCCGGGTCGCGCTGGAGGGCGCCCCCGAGGTGACCAGGATCATCCACATGCGCACGCTGCACCTCGGCCCCGAGGAGCTGCTGGTGGCGGCCAAGATCGCGGTCGCACACGACGACACGGCCGGCGAGGTGGCCCGCGGCATCGACGAGGCCGAGCGACGCATCCGCGACGCCGTGCCGATCGCGCGGGTGATCTACCTGGAGCCCGACCTCGACCGGCTGCGTACGACTGCCGGCTGACGCTCAGCCCCGGGGCCGCAGCAGCCTCAGGGCCTTCTCCTTCTCGAAGTCCAGGGCCCTGCGCGGCACCTGGATGCGGCCGATGCGCACGCCCAGCTCGCGCACGGCCGCGGCCACCTGGGGCTCGCTCAGCACGCGCAACGCGAAGGCCAGCTCGGCGGGCGAGACGTCGAACCGCTTCTCCAGCTCCACCCCCTGGGCCACGGCGGCGAGTTCGTCAGGACCGAATCTGCGGTGCGCACCGCGCTCCCGGACGGGCGGCAGCAGGCCCAGAGCCTCCCGGTATCGGAGCATTCGTGGGGACATGCCGAGCCGCTTGGCTGCTTCCGTGATGCGCATCCTTACATTCTTACGTCAGTTTCGCCGTCTCGGAGATGCGAGGCCGCCCGAGCGCCGCCTAAACTCGTCCGCGACACCAATCGTGACGCGAGGGGAATCCCGATGGACTTCAAGGTCGCCGACCTTTCACTTGCCGACTTCGGCCGCAAGGAAATCCGGCTCGCCGAGCACGAGATGCCCGGCCTCATGGCGATGCGCAAGGAATACGCGGCCTCCCAGCCCCTCCGCGGCGCGAAGATCATGGGCTCCCTGCACATGACGATCCAGACGGCCGTGCTCATCGAGACGCTGGTCGCGCTCGGCGCCGAGGTCCGCTGGGTGAGCTGCAACATCTTCTCCACCCAGGACCACGCCGCCGCCGCGGTCGTCGTAGGCCCCGGCGGCACCCCGGAGGACCCGAAGGGCGTCCCCGTGTTCGCCTGGAAGGGCGAGACGCTGGAGGAGTACTGGTGGTGCACCGAGCAGGCCCTCACCTGGCCGAACGGTGACGCCCCCAACATGATCCTCGACGACGGCGGCGACGCCACGCTCCTCGTCCACAAGGGCGCCGAGTACGAGAAGGCCGGGGCCGTGCCCCCCGCCGGCGCCGACGACCCGGAGGAGTGGCACGTCATCATCGACCTGCTCACCCGCACGGTCGGCGAGGACAAGCGCTGGACCCGCATCGCCGAGAGCATCAAGGGCGTGACGGAGGAGACCACCACCGGCGTGCACCGTCTCTACGAGATGCACAAGAACGGCCAGCTCCTCTTCCCGGCGATCAACGTCAACGACTCGGTCACCAAGTCGAAGTTCGACAACAAGTACGGCTGCCGCCACTCCGTCATCGACGGCCTCAACCGCGCCACCGACGTGCTCATCGGCGGCAAGGTGGCCGTGGTCTGCGGCTACGGCGACGTCGGCAAGGGCTGCGCCGACGCGCTGCGCGGCCAGGGCGCCCGGGTCATCGTCACCGAGATCGACCCGATCTGCGCCCTCCAGGCGGCCATGGACGGCTTCCAGGTCACCACGCTGGAGGAGGTCGTCGGCATCGCCGACATCTTCGTCACCACCACCGGCAACTTCAACATCATCACCGCCGCGCACATGGCGCAGATGAAGCACCAGGCGATCGTGTCCAACATCGGCCACTTCGACAACGAGATCGACATGGCCGGCCTGGCCAAGCTGCCCGGCATCGTGAAGAACAACATCAAGCCGCAGGTCGACGAGTGGGTCTTCGCCGACGGCCACTCGATCATCGTGCTGGCCGAGGGTCGCCTGATGAACCTGGGCTGCGCCACCGGCCACCCCAGCTTCGTCATGTCCAACTCCTTCACCAACCAGGTGATCGCGCAGATCGAGCTGTTCACCAAGACGGCCGAATACCCGACCGGCGTCTACACGCTGCCCAAGCACCTCGACGAGAAGGTCGCCCGCCTGCACCTCGACGCGCTCGGCGTCAAGCTCACCGAGCTGACCAAGGAGCAGGCGGCCTACATCGGCGTGCACGTCGAGGGCCCGTACAAGTCCGACCACTACCGCTACTGATCCGCAGGGCGGCTCCGGGAGGGCCTGGTCCCTCCCGGAGCCGCTTCTTTCGCGAGGGGCTGGGCATGGATCTCTGGGAAAGCGGCGAGCGGCAGATCTCCTGGGCGGCGCGCTCGATGCCGGTGCTGACCGCCATCGGCGAGCGGTTCGCGCTCGAACGGCCGCTCGACGGGCTGAAGATCGCGGCCTGCCTCCACGTCACGGCCGAGACGGCCGTGCTCATGGGCGCGTTGAAGGCGGGCGGCGCCGAGATCGCGCTGGCCGCCTCCAATCCGCTGTCCACCCAGGACGACGTGGCCGAGGCCCTGCGCGCGTACGGGATCGCCGTGCACGCCCGTGCCGGGGTCGATCGCGCCACCTACTACCTGCACATCCACCGGGCCCTCGACCTCGGGCCCGACCTCGTGCTGGACGACGGCTGCGACCTGGTGAACATCCTGCACACCGAGCGCACCGACCTGCTGGACGGTGTGAGCGGCGGCTGCGAGGAGACCACGACCGGCATCATCCGGCTGCGGCAGATGGCGGCCGAGCAGGCGTTGCGGTTCCCGGTCGTGGCCGTCAACGACACCCGTACGAAGCGCATGTTCGACAACCGGTACGGCACCGGGCAGTCCACGCTCGACGGGATCATGCGGGCCACCAACACCATGCTCGCCGGCCGTACGGTCGTGGTGGCCGGGTTCGGGTTCTGCGGGCGCGGCGTGGCCGAGCGGGCCAAGGGGCTCGGCGCCCGGGTCATCGTCACCGAGATCGACGCGGTCAAGGCCCTCGACGCCACCCTCCAGGGCTACGAGGTGCGTCCCATGGCCCAGGCGGCGATGGTCGGCGACCTGTTCGTCACCGTGACGGGCAACCGGGACGTCATCAGGGCCGAGCACCTGTCGGTCATGAAGGACGGCGCGATCCTGGCCAACGCCGGCCACTTCGACGTGGAGATCGACGTACGGGCCCTCGACGAGATGGCGCACGAGGTGCACCGGGGGGTGCGCCCGAACACCGACGAGTACGTCATGCCCGACGGCAGCCGACTGCTGCTGCTGGCCGAGGGCCGTCTGGTCAACCTGACCGCCGCCGAGGGGCATCCGGCGGCCGTCATGGACATGTCGTTCTCCGCGCAGGCGCTGGCCGTGGCCTGGCTGGCGGGGCAGCGGGCGGGCCTGGCGCCCGGCGTGTACGACGTGCCGGAGGAGATCGACCACGAGGTGGCCAAGCTCAAGCTGGCCGCCGCCGGCATCGGCATCGACACGCTGACCCCCGAGCAGGAGGACTACCTCCACTCCTGGCGGGTCGGCTCCTGACGGGCTGCTGAGAGCCCCTAGAGGGCCGCCTGCATCTCCTGCATGCGGCGGATCTCGGCCGTCTGGGTGACGCTGACGTCCGTGGCCAGCTCCTCGATCTTGATGTGCGAGCCGCGGGTCAGGACTTGGTCGGACATTTCGAGCGCGCCCAGATGGTGTTTGATCATCAGTTCCAGGAACAGCCGGTCGAAGTCCTTGCCCGTGGCCGCCTTCAGCTTCGCCATCTGCTCGGGCGTGGCCATGCCGGGCATGTCGCCGTGCGCCGCGTGATGGTCGGGCACCTTCTGGTCCTGCTGCTTGAGCCAGGTGGACATGAACTGGATCTCCGGGCCCTGCGCCGCCTTGATCCGGTCGGCCAGGCTCTTGAGCTTGACCGAGTCCGCCCTGGTGGGAGCCAGGATCGTCATGTCGAGGGCCTGCTGGTGATGGACGATCATGTCCTGGACGTACGTGATGTCGGCGGCGTTGGCCGTGGGCCCGGGGACGGCGGTGGCCGCGTCGCCGGGGGCCAGCGTGCGGGCCTGCTCGCCCGGACGGCCCGGGGCGAGCACCGGCGCGGTGGAGTCGGCCCGCGGCTGGGAGGAGGCGCCCGAGGAGCAGCCGGACAGGGCAATCAGCGTGCCCGCGATGACGATGAGCGCGCCGCGCACTCGGCCTCCTGACTGGCTTGGGACGAGAATGCGGACTCTAGGCCATGAATCGCCCGAAGGAAAGAGGTCGAAACGGAACAAGATTTGACACATTGGACGCTGGCCAGGTCGCGGGGAGTGAGCGACGATGGCGGAGATTTATGCCCCCTTTATAGGAGGACCACGGAGTGTTCACCCCCCGCAGGGCCCTCATCCTGGTAGCCGCCCTCGTCGCGGCAACGGGCGCCACCCTGCCCGCCCAGGCTGCGGACATCCCGGCTCCAGGCGAGATCGTCATGAGCTCGAACATCACGCACGTCGCGAACGTGCCCAAGCCGGAAGCGCTGTCCGACATCCACACGGACATGGCCTTCCAGGGCGACTACGCCTTCGTCGGCAACTACTACGGCTTCTCCATCTACGACATCAAGCACCCGAAGAAGACCTCGCTCGTGAGCTCGGTCGTGTGCCCCGGCGGCCAGATGGACATGTCCGTCTACGGCAACCTGCTGTTCGGCTCCGTCGACTCCTCGCGCAACAACGACTCGTGCAGCAGCACGTCCCAGAGCGCCTCCGTCAAGGAGTCGTGGGAGGGCATGCGCATCTTCGACGTCAGCGACAAGTCCAACCCCAAGTACATCAAGTCGGTCGAGACGAACTGCGGCTCGCACACGAACACGCTGGTGCCCGACCCGGCCGGCAAGAACGTCTACATCTACGTCTCCTCCTACGGCCCCAACGCCAATTACCCCGACTGCAAGCCGCCGCACGACCTGATCTCGATCATCAAGGTGCCGCTGGACAACCCGACCGCCGCGGCCGTCATCGCGACGCCGAACCTGTTCCCCGACGGGGGCAACCCCGGGCTGCCGCTGCCGTACCCGAACGGCAAGTCGGCCACCACCGGCTGCCACGACATCACCGCCTACCCCGAGAAGGGCATCGCCGCGGGCGCCTGCATGGGCGAGGGCGTGCTGCTCGACATCTCCAACCCCGAGCAGCCCAAGGTCACCGCGAAGGTGCGCGATGACGTGAACTTCGCCTTCTGGCACTCGGCCACGTTCAACAACGAGGGCACGAAGGTCGTCTTCACCGACGAGCTGGGCGGCGGCAGCCGGGCCACCTGCAACGAGGCCATCGGCCCGAACAAGGGCGCCAACGCCTACTACGACATCGTCGGCGGGCAGCTCGTGTTCAAGGGCTACTTCAAGATCGCCCGTCACCAGGCCGACACCGAGAACTGCGTCGCGCACAACGGCTCGCTGATCCCGGTCAAGGGCCGCGACGTCATGGTGCAGGCGTGGTACCAGGGCGGCATCTCGGTGGTGGACTTCACCGACTCCGCCAACCCGCAGGAGATCGCCTACTTCGAGCGCGGGCCGGACGAGACCGCCCCGCCGCTCGACGGCGGTTTCTGGTCGGCGTACTACTACAACGGCTACATCTACGGCTCGGACTTCAACCTGGGCCTGGACGTGCTCAAGCTCAACGACCCGCGGACGAACCAGGCCAACAGCGTCAAGATGGGCCAGCTGAACGCTCAGACGCAGGGCTCGTACCCCGAGCACGGGCGCGGCGTCCCCGGCGGCAAGTAGTCCCGCGCCGCCGGCTCACTGCGGCGGCGCGAACCCGCCCGGAGTCGCCTTCGGCGGCTCCGGCGCGGGCCCCGGCTGAGGCCGGTGAGGAGCCTGCACCGGGTGGGGCGCCTGCTGGTACGGCCCCTGCTGCGGATACGTCGGATACGGCGAGTACGGCGTGGGCCTGGGCGCGGACCCGGCGACCAGGGCGGCGGCCTGGCGCGCGAAGCGGGCCTCCGCCCGCCGCCGGCGCTCGGCCAGCACCGCGCTCAGGTACGCGTGCGGCGGCACCCCCGCGGGCGCGGCCGGCGACACGAAGGCCGCCGTCTGCCTCGCGATGCGCAGCCCCATCTCGTGCTGGACCTGCGGCGTGAGGTCGTGCCAGCGCGTCAGGTACTGGCGGGCGGCCTGCGCGAGCTCCTCGGGAAGCTGGGAGAGCTCCAGGGTGGCGGCCCAGGCGGCCAGCGGCGGCGGCATCAGGATGGCCTGCCCGCTCTCGCGCGGCGCCCGGTCGGAGATCACGATGGTCCCGGCGAAGATGTCGCCGAGCCGCTTGCCCTGCTGCGAGACCAGCGAGGAGATCAGCGCGGGCGCCCCGGAGAGCATCCAGAACTCCACCAGCCCGGCCAGACCGCGGAACAGCGCCTGCCGGAAGCGCTCCGGACTGCCGTCGTCCGCGACCACCCGCAGGCCGAGCGCCAGCTTGCCGAGGCTGCGCCCCCTGGTGAGCGTCTCGAAGAGCACCGGATAGCCGACCATCACCAGCACCAGCAGGACGATCATGACCGCGCCGAACATGGCCTCGTCCGTGACGATCGCGAACGCGCCCAGGAGCATGTACGCGCCGATCAGCACGATGACCTGCACCGCCATGTCGATGACGACCGCCACCGCGCGCGAGGGCATCTGGGCCACCCGCACCTCGACGACGACGGCGTCCCCGGTCACAACCTCTGACATATGTGGAGCCTAACGGCAATGCCGCACTGAACGAGCGGCCACAATGGTCGGGTGGACATCGACGCGTTCGTCACAGCACACCGCCCCGTCTGGGACCGGCTCGACCACCTGGTCAAGAACCGCTCCTCGCTGACCGGCGCGGAAGTGGACGAACTGGTCGACCTCTATCAGCGGGTGTCGACGCATCTGTCCATCGTGCGCTCCTCCTCCCGCGACGCCGCGCTGATCGGACGGCTGTCGGCCCTGGTCGCCAGGGCGAGGTCGGCGGTGACCGGCGCGCACACGCCCGCCTGGCGGGAGCTGGTCAGGTTCTTCACCGTCTCCTTCCCCGTGGTCGCCTACCGGGCGCGGCGGTGGTGGCTGGCCACGGCGCTGGCCAGCATCGCGGTCGCGTGGGTGCTGGGGGCGTGGGTGGCCGCCAACCCCGACGTGCAGGCGTCGATCGCCTCGCCCGACGAGATCGCCCAGCTCGTCGACCACGACTTCGCCGACTACTACTCCGAGAATCCCGCCGCCTCCTTCGCCAGCCACGTGTGGGTCAACAACGCCTGGGTGTCCGCCCAGGTCGTCATCTACGCCATCCTGCTCGGCATCCCCATTCCCTTCATCCTCTACAGCAACGCCGCGAACGTCGGCGTCTCGGCCGGGCTGATGGCCTCCAGGGACAAGCTGGACATCTTCTTCGGCCTGATCACGCCGCACGGCCTGCTGGAGCTGACCGGCGTCTTCCTGGCGGCCGCCGTCGGCCTGCGCCTGGGCTGGACGGTGATCGACCCCGGGCCGCGCAGACGTCTGGAGGCGCTGGCCGAGCAGGGCAGGGCGGTGATGAGCGTGGCGCTCGGCCTGGTCGTGGTGCTGTTCGTGTCGGGGCTGATCGAGGCGTTCGTGACCCCGTCGGGGCTGCCCACGGCCGCGCGGGTGGGCATCGGGGTGCTCGCCGAGGCGGCCTTCCTGGCGTACGTGATCGTCTTCGGCCGCAGGGCCCTGCGCGAGAACGAGACCGGCGACGTCGAACGCGCTCCCGACGTCGCCCCCACCGCTTAGAGCCGGCCCGCGGCCTTCAACGCCAGGTAGGCGTCCGCCAGCGCGGGCGCGATGTCCTCGGGCGGCGCGTCCACGACCTCGACGCCGTGCCGGCGCAGCCTGGCCGTGATGCGCCTGCGGGCGAGCTGGGCCTGCTCGGCCGCCGCCGCGTCGTAGACCTCCTCGGTGCTGCCGCGCCTGGCCGCCATGGCCGCCACCCGCGGGTCGGACACGCCCGCGACCAGCACCAGGTGCCGCGAGGAGAGCTGGGACAGCACCGGCATCAGGCCCTCGTCGAGCGCCGCCGCGTTGAGGTCGGTGAGCAGCACGACCAGGCAGCGCCGCTTGGCCCGGGACAGCACGGCGGCCACCATGCCCTGCCCGTCGGCCTCGACCAGCTCGGCCTCGATCGGCGCCATCACGTTGACCAGCGACGACAGCAACTCGGTACGGGACGCGCCGCTCACCCACGCGCGCACCGCCCGGTCGTAGGCCAGGAAGTCGACCTGGTCGCCGGCCCTGGCGGCGAGCGCGGCCAGCAGCAGCGCCGCGTCCATCGACCAGTCGAGGCGCGGCCAGCCGGGGGCGGGCCGCGGGTCGGGACGTACCAGCAGCCCCGGGCCCTGCGCAGCGGCCCCGGTCAGGGGGACCGGCGCGTCGCCCACCCGGCCCGCCGACGTGCGGCCGGTGTCGAGCACGATCAGCACCCGCCGGTCGCGCTCGGGCCGCCAGGTGCGCACGACCACGTCGTTGCGGCGCGCGGTGGCCCGCCAGTCGATGGACCGCACGTCGTCGCCCACCACGTACTCGCGCAGGGAGTCGAACTCGGTGCCCTGCCCGCGCACCAGCGCCGGATGCCGGCCGTCGAGCTCGCGCAGCCGCGCCAGCCTGGACGGCAGGTGCTTGCGGGACAGGAACGGCGGCAACACGCGCACCGACCACGGCGAGCGGTGGTTGCCCTGGCGGGCGGCCAGGCCGAGGGGCCCGACCGAGCGCACGGTCACCGCCACCGACGACCGGTCGCCGCGCCTGGTCGGGTTGAGCGTGACCACGATCCTGCGCCGCTCACCGGCCGGCACGTCGAGCGCGGCGACCCGGGGTTCGGCCCCGGCCGAGGGCGGCCAGGCGTCCCTGATCCGTCCGCGCACCCGCCGGCGGCCCGGGTTCTCCACGATCAGCTCGACCGTGGCCGTCTGCCCCAGCCGTACGAGCGTGTCCCCCGAACGGTGGAGCCGCAGCGGCCGCACGGCGCCCGCGAACACCAGGTCCACGATGATCGCGGCGGCCAGCAGCAGGCAGACCCCGGCCAGCGCGGCGGCGGGCTGCGGCGCGAGCAGCACCACCACGATCCCGGCCGCGGCGAGCAGTCCGGCGCGTCCCGTCAGAGCCATCGGCGCCTCCCGGGCGACAGCGTCGCGGACCACTCACGTTCGTCGGAGCGGGCCATCAACGCGGGACCGGGACCGAGGCCAGGATGCCGTCGAGCAGGCCGTCGGCGGTCGCGCCCTCCAGCTCGGCCTCGGGCCGGAGCTGGACGCGGTGCCGCAGCGCGGGCCTGGCCAGCGCCTTCACGTCGTCGGGCGTCACGTAGGGCCGCCCGGACAGCCACGCCCACGCCCTGGAGGCCGCCAGCAGCGCCGTCGCGCCACGCGGCGAGACGCCGAGCTGCAGCGACGCCGAGCTCCTGGTCGCGCGGGCCACGTCGACGATGTAGCCGAGCACCTCGGGGGCCACGTGCACCTGGGAGACCGCCTCGCGGCCGGCCGCCAGGTCCTCGGCCGTGGCCACGGGCTTGACGTCGGACAGGTCACGCGGGTCGAAGCCGCGCGCGTGTCGTTCGAGCACCGAGATCTCCTGCTCGCGCGGCGGCAGCGGCACGGTCAGCTTGAGCAGGAACCGGTCGAGCTGGGCCTCGGGAAGCTGGTAGGTGCCCTCGTACTCGACCGGGTTCTGGGTCGCGCAGACCACGAACGGGTCGGGCAGCGGCCGGGCCGAGCCCTCCACGCTCACCTGACGTTCCTCCATGGCCTCCAGCAGCGCCGCCTGCGTCTTGGGCGGGGTGCGGTTGATCTCGTCGGCGAGCAGCAGGTTCGTGAAGACCGGCCCCTCCCTGAACTCGAACTCGCTGGTCTTCGCGTCGTAGATCAGCGAGCCCGTCACGTCGCCCGGCATCAGGTCGGGCGTGAACTGCACGCGCTTGAAGTCGAGCGACAGGGCCGCGGAGAGGGTGCGCACCATCAGCGTCTTGGCCACGCCCGGCACGCCTTCGAGCAGCACGTGCCCCCGGCACAGCAGGGCGATGACGAGCCCGGTGACCACGGCGTCCTGGCCGACCACGGCCTTGGACACCTCGGCCCGCAGCGCGCCGAGCGCCTCCCTGGCCGCCTCGCCCGAGGGGGCCACGCGGAATGTCTCCTCAGAGTTCACTGACCTGCCTTTCGATGGAGTCCAAGTACCCGGCCAGCGCGACGAGCCCGGCGTCGTCGGCCGGCGGCGGGCCGTACAGTGCGGCGCCGACCACCCGCGGGTCGTCGGCGATCCGCGCGGCCAGGGCCGCGACCAGCTCGTGCGGCCCGGCGCCCTGGGCCAGGCCCAGGCGGGGCGTGAGCCGGTCGATCGTGCCGGCGCGCAGCGAGTCGGCGGCCCGCTGCCTGGCCTTCCTGGCGCGGTAGAGCCTGCCCCGGCCCTCGACCGTCTCGGCGGCCCGCACGATGACGGGCAGCTTCTCGGTGACCACCGGCCCGAGGCGGCGCCCGCGCCAGAACGCGATGAGCACCACGGTCAGGCAGGCCATCAGGAGCGCCCAGGGGATGCTCGGGGGCATCAGGTCGTACATCGACTTGCCCTCGGAGCCGGGCAGGTCGAGCGGGGGCGGGTTGTCGGGGCGTACCAGCCAGGTGACGGGCCTGCCGGTGCCGACGAGGTTGAGGGCGAGGGCCGCGTTGCCGTCCTCGGGCAGGCGCAGGTTGGTCATGAACGCGCCGTCGCCGACGACCGTGGTGGTGGCGCCGTCGGGGGTGCGGTAGCTGACCAGCGAGTGGCCCTCGCCGGCCGGGTAGCAGGCGGCGGCGCCCGGCGGGCCGGTCAGGACCAGGCCGCCGATGTACGCGCTGCCGGCCCGCGTGGCGGCGGGCAGCCCGCATTCCGGGTCGCGGGAGCGCACGCGCGACGGCTCGCGCAGGGTGCGCGCCTCGGGGGCCAGCACGTCGAGGCCGGGCAGGTCGCCGACGATCAGCCGGTCGCCCGGGATCCGCGCGAGCCGGTGCTCGTCGAGGTAGGTCAGGTCGGTGACCAGCAGCAGCCGGCCGCCGTCCGCGGCCTTGCCGGCGGCCGCCTCGACCGAGTCGACCCGGTCGACCTGGACGCCCCTGGCCCGCAGCAGCTCCGCCAGCGCCTTCGACCCGGCCAGCGAGGTGTCGGCCGGGTCGAGGAAGCGCGAGGGGCCGCGCTGCGGGCCGAACAGCACCGCGGCCGCCGCGAACAGGACGACGACCAGGCCGAGCACGACGATCATGCGGCCCGCCCGCCAGGTGGAGCGGGCGGTGGGGGAGGTGGGGGCGGAGGCGGCCGGCGGCGCGGAGGTGGACAGGCTCATGACGGGACGCCTCCCACGGCCAGCGGGACGGGCCGCGCCTGGCGCAGCCGCTCGTCCAGGTCGCTCATCGCCTGGTAGGCGGCCTGCGTGCCGGGCACGCCGCCGTAGCTGACGTCGTCGAACGAGCGGGCGGCGGCGGCCAGCTCGGCGGCGAAGGCGGGCAGCGCCGCGCCCGCCTCGGCGGCCAGCTCGTCGGCCGTGCGGCCCGGCATGCCGTCGACCAGGGCGCGTTCCTCCAGGTCACGGGCGATGGCGCGAAGGCGTTCGCGGACGGCCTGCGTCCAGTCGCCCTCGGCGGCCAGGCGTTCGGCGGCCCTGCGGTGCTCGGCGGCGTTGAGCACGCGTTCGCCGTAGAGGCCGCCGACGGCCATGGCGTTCCTGCGCGCGGTCCCGCGCAACCGCCAGGCGACCAGCAGGATCACGCCGAGGATGATCAGCGCGATCACGATGGCGGCGATGATCCCGCCGGTCGAGCCGCCGCCCGTCGCCGCGTCGGTCAGGTCACCGATGAACTGGTTGAAACGCCGATAGAGCAGGTCGAACAGGGATTCCTTCTCGTATCCGGGCTTGAGGAGCTCCTCGGCCGCTCTGCGGGCCGCCTCCTCCCGGTCGACCGGGCTCACGACCCGGCTGAGTTGGACGGGTGCCAGAGCTCGTCGGCGGAGGAGTGCACCCACCCCTGGCGCTGCTGCTCGATCGCCGCGGTCTGCAGCACGAGGTCGAACGCCTCGCCGCGCATGCGCCGGTCGGCGTAGAGCAGCCCGGAGACGCCGGCCTGGAAGGGGTAGGAGAGCATCGCGCTCAGCGTGCCGCCGACGGCGATGAACACGGCCGCGGCCACGGCCGAGCCGGGCGAGCCGCCGCCGAGCACGCCGATCACCGTCCCGCCCAGCGTGAACGGCACCGACAGCACCCCGGACAACAGCCCGACCAGCAGCGACGTCAGCAGCAGGATGCCGAGCACCCGCCAGAAGTCACCGGTCACCAGGTGCCACGAGCGCCGCATCGCGTCGATCGGCCCCCGCCCCTCCAGCACCACGGCGGGCGCGGCGAACGCGAAGCGCGTGGTGATGAACAGGTAGTACGGGATGAAGAGCAGGACGAACAGGCCCATCACGCCGAGCATCAGGCCGACGCCGTCGGAGGAGGAGACGTTCATCGCGAGCGCGAACAGGATCACCAAGAACACGGCCACGGGCACGACCATCATGACGGCCATCAGCCCCACGACCCCGAACAGCGCGGGGATGCGGCCCTTGCAGAGGTGCCACGCCTCGGCCGCGGTGATCTTGCCGCCGAAGACGGCCCGGCCGAGTATGCGGGTCAGCACGCCGGTCAGCACCGTGACCACGACGAACTGGACCGCGTACGAGACCAGCATGCCGCCGTACTGGGCGATGACGCCGTTGACGCTGTCGTAGCCGGCGGAGGCCGACGCCGGGTCCTCCAGCGCGTCGCCCATCGAGCCCAGCATGAGCGCCTGGCCCACGGCCAGCGGCACCGCGCCGAGCAGGGCGGCGATGGCCGACAGGCCGAGCACGGCCTTGGGGTTGGACCTGACCAGCTTGATCGTGCCGTCGAGGATGTCGCCGAGCCCCAGCGGGCGCAGCGGGATGATGCCGGGACGCAGCGCGGGCGGCGGCATGTAGCCGTAGCCGGGCTGCTGGTAGCCGTACTGGGGTTGGCCGGGTTGCGGATGACCGGAGTGCGGGTGGCCCGGCTGGGGGTAGGGTGTTTGAGGCCCCGGCGGGCCGTAGGGCGGCGGCTGGGGGGCTTCGCCCTGCGGCTCGTACGGTTGGCCGTACGGCGTCTGCGTGGGCGAGCCCGGCGCGGTCCACGGGGAAGCCTGCGGGGCGCTGTAGGGCGGGGGCTGTTCGGCAGACCAGCCTGGGGGCGTCTCGGGCGTGCGTCCGTGACCGTCTGACATATCCCAATCCTGGCACGCTGGGCGGGTGGCTGGTGTCACGGAGGGCATTCGCCGGCTCATCCAGCCCTCATTTATCGGCGAATCAGGGCAACGAAGGCTGCCGGGGATGGCCGAAAGTCGCTCCGTTACCGCAGACTGGGTTTGTGGTTGCGGGGGGAACCTAAAATTCGCCTTTCGTGAGGCTCATGTCCCACACATGGGCCGACCAAGGGTAACCTTCAGCGATCGTGCGGGTATGTCCCACAATGCGTAGAACGAATGAGGGGCCATGAAAGGTCGCGTGCTGGTCGTCGACGACGACGCCGCTCTCGCCGAGATGCTCGGCATCGTGTTGCGCGGAGAAGGCTTCGAGCCGTCCTTCGTCTCCGACGGCGACAAGGCCCTCGACGCGTTCCGGGATACACGCCCGGACCTTGTCCTGCTCGACCTGATGCTGCCGGGCGCCGACGGCATCGACGTGGCGCGCAGGATCAGGGCGGAGTCGGGGGTCCCGATCGTGATGCTCACCGCCAAGAGCGACACGATCGACGTGGTGCTCGGGCTGGAGTCCGGCGCCGACGACTACATCGTCAAGCCGTTCAAGCCCAAGGAGCTCGTGGCGCGGGTGCGGGCGCGGCTGCGCCGTACCGACGAGCCGACGCCCGAGATCCTCCAGATCGGCGACATCACCATCGACGTGGCCGGCCACTCGGTCAAGCGCGGCGAGGAGACGATCAACCTCACGCCGCTGGAGTTCGACCTGCTCGTCGCCCTGGCCCGTAAGCCGCGCCAGGTCTTCACCCGCGAGGTCCTGCTGGAGCAGGTCTGGGGCTACCGGCACGCCGCCGACACCCGGCTGGTGAACGTGCACGTGCAGCGCCTCCGCGCCAAGATCGAGAAGGACCCCGAGCACCCCGAGATCGTCGTGACGGTCCGCGGCGTGGGCTACAAAGCCGGCCCCGCCTAGCCTTCCCCCGCCCCGCCATGCCCCCGACCAGGCCCTCGACCAGGAATGCCCGCCGACGGACGGTCCGCCAGATTCTCGGCGGCGTCCGCCGGAGGGTGCGTCGTGCGGCGGGCCGGGTGCGCAGCGTGTGGCGGCGCTCGCTCCAGCTCCAGGTGGTCACCAGCACACTGGTGATCTCGGTGACCGTCGTGGTCGTCCTCGGCACGTTCCTGTCCGACGAGATCAACAGGTCCGTGATCGCGAGCAGCCAGCAGTCCGCGCTCAACGAGGCCTACGCCGACCGGCTGCAGATCGCCGACGCGCTGATCCCGCCGTCCGACGACGGGGCCAAGGCCGCCGACGCCGACCAGAAGGTCAACCCGCTCGACCAGGTCATGGACACCGTCACCGGGTCCGGCGAGGACGGCTCCAAGAAGCGCTACGACGTCCTCATACTCAACGAGGCCACGCCCGGCATGTCGCGGGCCTCGGGCCGGGTGGTGCAGGCCGACGTGCCCGCCTCGCTCCGGCAGCGCCTGCAGAGGTACATGAACCGGGCCGAGTACGGCAAGACCGAAGTGTCCATCGAGACGATCAGGTTCGCCGGGCAGAGCCAGGCCACGCTCACGTTCGTGGTCGCCGGGGTCGTGCACGAGACCCTGACCGGCGAGGACTACCAGGTCTACCACTTCTTCCCGTTCAACGAGGAAGAGGAGCTGCTGTCCAACGTCCGGCTCGCCATCGTCGTGGTGGGGCTCGGGCTCGTCCTGCTGCTGGCCGCCATCGCGTACCTGGTCACCCGGCAGGTGGTCACGCCCGTACGGCTGGCCCGCCAGGCCGCCGAGCGCCTGGCCGCCGGCAAGCTGGACGAACGTCTCAAGGTGCGCGGCGAGGACGACCTCGCCCGGCTGGCGAACTCGTTCAACGAGATGGCCGCCAACCTGGCGCTCAAGATCCACCAGCTTGAGGAGCTGTCGCAGGTCCAGCGCCAGTTCGTCTCCGACGTCTCCCACGAGCTGCGCACGCCGCTGACCACCGTCCGCATGGCCGCCGACCTGCTGTACGACGCCCGCGAGGACTTCGACCCCATGGCCGCCCGCTCGGCCGAGCTGATGCAGGCCCAGCTCGAACGGTTCGAGTCGATGCTGGCCGACCTGCTGGAGATCAGCCGCTACGACGCCGGCGCCGCCACGCTCGACATCGACTCGGTGGACATGCGCGACGTCGTCCACCGGGCCATCGCCGACTCCGAGGCGCTGGCCGAGCGCCACTCCACCCGCTTCGACATCCGCCTGCCGCACGAGCCGTGCATGGTCGAGGTCGACAACCGCCGCGTCGAGCGCATCCTGCGCAACCTGCTGTTCAACGCCATCGAGCACGGCGAGGGCAGGGAGATCGTGGTGACCGTGGGGGCCGACCGCGACGCCGTCGCCGTCGCCGTCCGCGACCACGGGATCGGGCTCAAGCCGGGCGAGGAGACGATGGTGTTCGACCGGTTCTGGCGGGCCGACCCGTCCAGGGCCAGGACCATCGGCGGCACCGGGCTCGGCCTGGCCATCTCCCGCGAGGACGCCGTGCTGCACGGCGGCTGGCTCCAGGCGTGGGGGCAGCCGGGCGAGGGCTCGCAGTTCCGCCTCACGCTGCCCCGGCTGGCCGGGGCCGACCTCAAGGGCTCGCCGCTGTCGCTGGTGCCGCCCGAGATCGAGATGCGGCGCACCTGGCGCAGCCACATGACGCCGGTGCTGCTCCCGGCCTCGGGGGACGGAGGCGGCCATGACGAGGACTAGGCGGATGGGGGCCGCGGTCGCCATCGCCGCGGCCGTGGCCTGCGCGGGGTCGGGCTGCACCGTGATCCCGGTCACCGGGCCGTACACGGTGAGCGACGCCGGGGGCGGCGACCCGCTGAACAAGCCGTTCCAGCGCATGATCGCCGTCGCGCCGCGCGACGACTGGGACCCGGAGCTGCTGGTCAAGGGGCTCCAGGCGGCCATGGCGGCCTACCCCGACGACCCTTCCGTGCTGGCCAAGTACCTGACGCCCAAGGCCCAGGCCAAGTGGAAGCCGTCCGGGCCGGTGACGGTGATCGAGGACGTGTACCAGGTGGACCCGGTGGAGGGCGACGCCGCGGAGACGTACGGGCTCAAGGCCAAGCAGGTCGCCCGCATAGACCCCGACGACGCGTACGTGCCGCTGTCGGGGAACGCGCCGGAGCGGCTGTTCGTGCTGAAGAAGGACGCCCGGGGCGTCTACCGGGTGGACGACCTGCCGGACGGGCTGCTGCTCACCAAGTCCGACGTGGCCCGGGCGTACCGGCTGACCAACCTGTACTACCTCAACAGCGCCCGCGAGCGGCTGGTCGTCGACCGGGTGTGCCTGCGGCTCAAGCCGACCGAGACCTTCGCCCAGACCATCGTCAGGCGGCTGCTCAAGGGGCCCAGCGGCGCGCTGCGCGGCGCCGTGGGCACCGTGTTCCCCGAGGGCACCGAGGTCGAGTCGATCGGCACCGGCGACGACCGCGTCGTGATCAACTTGTCGGGCCCGCTCCTGCCGCTCGACCTCGGCGAGAAGGCCGCGCTGGTGGCGCAGCTCAAGTACAGCCTGACCAACAACAAGGTCGCCATCAGCCGCACCATCGAGGTGCAGGTCGAGGGCGAGCAGTACTGGACCGAGCCGCCCAACTCCGAGACCCACTGGCTGGACAACGGCGGCAACACGCCGTACTACACCAACAAGGGGTCCGTGCACGTCATGAGCAACAACGAGGGCGCGGGCGTCGCCGTGTCCGGACCGGCGGGGGAGTCGAACACCGACTTCAAGGCGTTCGCGCTGTCCACGCAGCAGACCGGCGCGATCGTCGCGGCCCGGACCTCCACCGGCATCTCGATCGCCGGGCTCACCCCCGAGGGCCGCTGGCAGCAGGTCATCGAGGGCGCCGACCTCACCGACCCCACCTGGCGCCGCGACGGCTCCCTGTGGACGTTCGACCAGCACAACAAGGTCGTCCTGCGGTACGACCCCAACGGCGGACACGGGCCTGAGCGCGTCTCCGCCCCCGGACTCGACGGCCTCGACGTCACCGCGCTCAGGATCGCCAGGGACGGCGTGCGGGTGGCCCTGCGCACCGGCAAGAACACCGTGCAGCTCGGCGCGCTGAGCGAGGGGCTCAACGGGCCCATGCTCGGCAACCTGCAGACGCTGACCTCGACGGAGGTCGAGTACGAGATCGAGGACATCGCCTGGGAGGACGACGAGCACCTGCTCGTCCTCATCAAGAGCAAGGCCGGGCAGATACTCAACGAGATCGACATCGGCGACGGCGAGACGATCGGGATCCCGCTGAAGGACCGGCTGGAGCGGGTGACCGCGCTGATCGGGCGGGTGCTCGCGGAGGCGAACACCGACAAGGGGCCCAAGATCATCGAGCTCAACCCGGACCGGCAGGGCTGGACGAGCAAGATCGACCCCAGCGCCAAGAACCCGTTCTTCCCCCTGGGCTGACCTCTCCCGCTTCCCCCTGGGCCCGCTTCCCTTTGGATGACCGCTGCCCGTGAGCGCGCGGGGCTCGGGTTTCCCGGAACTTGTCGGTGGCGGGGGGCATGCTGGGCGGCGTGTTCGGGGGCGTGCTCGATGTGTTCCTGCCGCAGTCCTGTGTGGGCTGCGGCCGTGCCGGTGCTCGGTGTTGTGCGGGGTGTGCGGCCGAGATGGCCGCCGTCCCCGCCAGGCGGGGGCCGCGACCGGGCCCGGCCGGCCTGCCCGAGTGCTGGTCGGCCACGCCGTACGAGGGCGCGGCGCGCAGGGCGATCCTGGCCTACAAGGAGCGCGGCGCGGTGGCGCTGGCCGGCGTGCTGGCGCAGGTGCTGGCGTTCACCGTGCTCACCGCCCTGAGTGCCGGGGCGGGTGTCGGGTGGGCGCGGGGGCCGTTCGCCGTCGTGCCGGTGCCGAGCGCGAGGAGGGCGCTGCGGGGCCGGGGGCACGATCCCATGGGCCGGGTGACCGTGCTCGTCACCCGTCACCTCGTGGCGTCCGGCCTGCGGGCCGAGCCGTGGGCGGGGTTGCGGCAGGCGCGCCGGGTGGCCGACCAGGCGGGCCTGAGCGCCACGCAGCGCGTCGCGAACCTCGCCGGGTCCCTCTGTGTCGCCGGACGCGCGAAAGGCCCTCCAGCGCCCTCTGCGCTGCTCCTGGACGACATCGTGACCACGGGCGCCTCGCTCGCCGAAGCCGCCCGCGCACTGCGCGCTGCCGGCGTACGGGTGCCGATGGCGGCCACCGTCGCCGCGACACGCCGAAGATCTTGAAAACGCTTGACATCACTGTCGGTAAAGAAAGATCCAATTCTTAGGCCCATCTTGAAGGATGGATTTCCTGTTGGGGGAAGAAGAAGTGGTGCAGCTCAGGCCGTCGGAAGGCGCGTGGCCACTGGGCTTGCCGACAGGGCGCTCCGAGGTCCCCCGGGCGTCCGGAACCCCGGAAAAGTCACGGAACGTGATCCTTTGGCCGACGCTCCGGCTGACATTCGCGCAGGATGCGGATAGCGTTCTGACATGGCACCCGTTCGGGTCCGTGGTTGCGCAGAGTCGGTGTCCCCGGCTCTGCTAGCCGATGCCAGCCGCAGGCAAAACGGTCCACGTAAGGCGACTCTTTGTCGACCGATCACGGTGCGGCTTAGGGATAAGTCCTGCCTTCCCGAGGGTCCAGATGTCCCTCGTCAGAAGAGAAGGGCAGTAGTGGCAACAGAGCTGCGAAATCCTCAGCAGGCGGATGTGGGGTCGAAGACCAGGTCGGCCGGACGGGTGCCACCCGAGAACCCGGTGACGTCGTGGCGGAAGAGGGTAGCGGTGACAGAGAGGCGGACCCGAAACCCCGTCCGGAACGCACAGAGTCGGGCGCTCTTGCTCAGTCGTTAGACGAAGGGGGGCTGTTGCATGGACATCATCGTCAAGGGTCGGCACACAGGAGTGAGTGACCGGTTCCGAGACCAGGTGACGACCAAGCTGGCCAGGATCGAACGTCTGGACAACAAACTCATCCGAGTCGATGTGGAGGTGTCGAAAGAACGCAACCCTCGCCTCGCCGACCAGCGCGAGCGTGTCGAACTCACCATCCATTCCAAGGGCCCGGCCATCCGCGCCGAAGCCTCGGCCGACGACCGGTTCGTAGCCCTCGACATCGCCCTCGACAAGCTGGAAGGCCGCCTGCGGCGGCTGGCCGACCGGCGCAAGGTTCATCACGGCAACCACTGCCCGCCCTCGGTGGCGGAGATCACCGCGACGCTCCCTGACGTCGGCCTGCCGCCTCTCGGGGCCAAGCACGTCCCTGAGCCGGCCGAGTCCTACGAGGACCTGCCGGTGCAGGACGAGAAGCTCGACGACGACATCGTCCCGATCGAGATGGACGGCGACGGACCGCTCGTCGTCCGGGAGAAGTTCCACAAGGCGGAACCCATGACCATCGACCAGGCCATGCTCGAAATGGAACTGGTCGGGCACGATTTCTACCTGTTCCGTGACAAGGAGAGCGGCCTGCCGAGCGTGGTCTACAACCGGCGCGGGTACAACTACGGCGTGTTGCGGCTCATAGAGCCCTGATCGCACGCTAAAAGATCTTCTCGACCACCCGAGGACCGTGCCATACGTGCCATCATGGCGGTCCGACGGCTCTGGCCCCCCGACGAGGAGGACACGTGAGCGAGCTCAGTCAGGTTCAGATGAGCGAGCGAAGCGAGGGTACTGACGGGACAACCGCCATGCGGACAGCCGCCACGGCCCCGACCGGGCGTGACAACGGAGCGGCCGTCCGATGAGCAGGTTCCCCGTGAGCAAGGCAGGCGCAAGACGGACCGAGGAGGGCTCGTGACCGAGTCCGGCGAGGTCCGCACGGCAGAGAGCGAGCCGATCCGCGTGCTGATCGTTGACGATCACGAGCTGATCAGGCGCAGCCTGGCGTTGACGCTGGCCGCGGAGCCCGACATCGAGGTGGTCGGTGAGGCGAGCGACGGGCAGGAGGCGGTCGAACTGGCCGATCGCCTCATGCCCGACGTCGCCCTCATGGACGTACGCATGCCCCGGCAGGACGGGATCGAGGCGACCAAGAGCATCAGGGCCTCCGTCCCGAGCACCCGGATCATCATGCTGACCGTGAGCGACGAGGAAGAGGATCTCTTCGAGGCCATCAAGGCCGGTGCCACCGGTTATCTGCTGAAGGACGTGCAGATCAACGACGTGCCCGCCGCGGTGCGCGGTGTGCACGAGGGACAGTCCTTAATCAACCCGGCGATGGCCGCCAAGCTCATCAGCGAGTTCGCGAACATGAGCCGCAAGGAGGCCGAACGCCCGCCGCAGCTCCCCGTGCCCAGGCTGACCGACCGCGAGATGGAGGTCCTGCGCCTGGTCGCCAAGGGCATGAACAATCGCGAGATCGCCAAGCAGCTGTTCATCTCCGAGAACACGGTGAAGAACCACGTCCGCAACATCCTCGACAAGCTGCAGCTGCATTCGCGGATGGAAGCGGTGGTGTACGCGGTGCGGGAACGCATGCTGGAGATCACCTGAGGCCACCCGGCCCCGCACAGAACACCCCGAAGCCCCTCCGCTGACAGCGACCACAACACGATCCCCGGCCCACCCTCGGTCCCGGTCCCGGTCCCGGTCCCGGTCGATCCCGGTCCTGGCCCTGGTCCTGGTGCTGGCTCGATTCCTGGTTCCGGTGCCCGGCCCCGGGTGTCCAGCCCCGGCCCTCGTCCGGTTTGCGAGTGCGCTGCTTCCCGGCTGTGGCTGTAGCCGGCGGCCCGCTGCTGAGAGGGCCGTTCCAGCGCCAGGAAGCGCCGAGCTCCCGTAGCGCGGGGCACCCCACCGATGCCCTCCCCGGCCCCGCCGCTCTGGCGCGCAACCCGCAGGGCGCGGCCCGTTGAGGGCGCCCAGTGGCCCCGGCACGCAACCCGCCGGGTACGGCCGGTCGAGAGCGCCCAGCGGCGCTACAACCCCCGATCCCCGCGCCCGGCTCCAGCCGGGCCGCTCGCCCCTTCAGGGCAGCCCCTCCCCGAAGCCCCCGGCCCGAGCGCGGGCTGAGGTCAGGGGCGGGGGAGGGAGTGCGGAGCGCCGAAGAGAGGGGACGGGGGGGCGGGGTGGTGTCGGGGAGCTCCGAGGCGGGTTGGTGGGGCGTCCGTTTCTCGGGGGCTTACGGCTGGGGTGCGGTCAGGAGGGGGGCCAGTTCTGGGGGATCGGTGCGTTCGACGCGTACGGAGTCGCAGCCCACCCATTCGGCGGCCGACCACAGCGCGTCGCGCAGGGCGTCGGCCCACTTGGCGGGGGACAGGCCGGGCTCCAGGTGGACCTGGCGGGCGACCAGGGTGGTGCCCTCGCGGGCCGGGTCGACCCGGCCGATCAGGCGGCCCCCGGCCAGCACGGGCATCGTGAAGTAGCCGTGGACGCGCTTCTCCTTGGGCACGTACAGCTCAAGCTGGTACTTGAACCCGAAGACGCGCTCGGTGCGGCCGCGGTGCCAGATGAGGGAGTCGAACGGGGACAGCAGCGTCGTACGGTGACGGCCGCGCGGCTCGGACTCCAGCGCCTGCGGGTCGGCCCACGCGTTGGCGTGGCCCTTCTTGGCGGGCCAGCCCGCCACCTTGACCGGCGCCAGACCGGCGGCGCCGCTGAGCAGGGCCTGGTCGAGCATCGCCGCGTACTTGCCCTTGAGGCGCAGGAAGTCGAGCAGGTCGGTACGGTTGGCCACCCCGAGCGACCGGCCCGCGATGGCGGCCAGCAGGACGATGCACTCCTCGTCGGACAGGTCGTCGGCCAGCGAGTCGGCGGGTACGACACGCTCGGTCAGGTCGTAGACGCGCCGCCAGCCGACGCGGCGCACGCAGGCGATCTCGCCGATGTCGAGCAGCCACTCCAGCCCGATCTTGGAGTCGGACCAGTCCCACCACGGGCCGCCGTTCTTGGCGCCGCCGACGTCGGACGTCGTGAGCGGGCCCGAGTCGCGCACCTGCTGCAGCAGCTTGTCGACGCTGTCGGGGACCTCGTGCCAGCGGTAGCGCCGGTCGCGGTAGGCGCGGCGCCGGAAGGCGTAGAGCGGCCAGTGCTCGATGGGCAGGATGCAGGCCGCGTGACACCAGTATTCGAAGCTCTGGGCGGGATCGTGCCAGTAGGCGCGCTCGACCGCGGGCCTGCCCACCGCGCCGAGGCGCGCGTAGGCGACCAGCTCGTGGGAGCGGGCCAGGACGGAGATCGTGTCGAGCTGTACGGCGCCGAGCCGGCGAAGCATGCCGCGCACCCCGCCCTTGCGCACGTCGGCGCCGATGAGCCCCTGGGCGCGCAGAATGACCCGACGCGCTTCGTCAGCGGTCAGGTCGGTCACGTTCGTCATACGGCGAACCCCAGGGGGCCTTGGGGGACGGTAGGGCTATCCATGCAGGAAATTTAGCGGCGCCCACCGACAGAATCGCTCCGCCCCAGGTGGGGATGGCCGGAGGCGTCCCACCGCCTGCGCGCCGGGGGAGCGACACGCCGATGTCCTGGCGTTGGGGAATTGGATGCCGAGAACAGGGGGTTCCGGAGGGGCCGGGCATGGGAACGGCGGGCGCCCGGATGGTCGGGGCCCGCCGTGTGCCGGAGTGGTCAGCGGTGGTCTTCGGCGTGCATGCCGACGCGGGGTGCGTCGATCACCACGTCCGTGAAGATGTCGAAGACGAGGGCGAGGATGCCGCCGACGACGAACGCACCGGCGCCGACCCAGACCAGCGTCCAGTTGTCGGCCGTCAGTCCGAAGCCGGCCACGATGGTGCCCACCACCATGACAGTCACGGCCAGCCACGAGGAGGCGCGCCCGCCGTGGTTGCCGAGATTCTGCGCGTGCTCGGACTTCTTCCCCTCAACCATGACTAAATCCTTCCTTTGCCGGATATCCCGCTATTGGTGCGAACCGGCGCTCAACCGGCATACCCTCTGCCTTGACCCCATTCTCCCAGACGTGTCCGGCGCCCTCGTCGTCACGGTGGCTGTGTCTGGTTGTGGAACCGCCTACGATGGCAACCGGGGAAGTTTGTCTCGGCCTCTCCTCCTGGCGGCGCCGCCGGGGTAGACCTGCGAGGAGCTTTACATAAAGTGGCAGCCATTCTCGACAAGATCCTACGTGCCGGCGAAGGCAAGACTCTGCGCAAGCTCAAGCGGATCGCCGATCAGGTCAACTCCATCGAGGACGACTTCACGAGCCTGTCCGACGCGGAGTTGCGCGCCCTGACGGACGAGTTCAAGCAGCGTTACGCCGACGGCGAGAGCCTCGACGACCTGCTTCCCGAGGCGTTCGCGACCGTCCGTGAGGCGGCCCGGCGCGTGCTCGGCCAGCGGCACTTCGACGTGCAGATCATGGGCGGGGCCAACCTGCACATGGGCAACATCTCCGAAATGAAGACGGGTGAGGGCAAGACCCTGACCTGTACGCTGCCGGCTTACCTCAACGCGCTGGCGGGCAACGGCGTCCACGTCATCACCGTCAACGACTACCTGGTCAAGGTCGGCGCCGAGAACATGGGCCGCGTCTACCGGTTCCTGGGCATGGAAGTCGGCATGATCCTCTCCGGCCAGGCGCCGGATGAGCGGCGCAAGCAGTACGAAGCGGACATCACGTACGGCACCAACAACGAGTTCGGCTTCGACTACCTCCGCGACAACATGGCGTGGTCGCTGGAGGAGTGCGTCCAGCGCGGCCACCACTTCGCCATCGTCGACGAGGTCGACTCGATCCTCATCGACGAGGCCCGCACGCCGCTGATCATCTCCGGCCCCGGCGAGCAGTCGGGCAAGTGGTACAGCGAGTTCGCCAAGATCGTTCCCAGGCTGCGCAAGGGCGTCGAGGCGAAGAACCCGGGCGAGGAGAGCACCGGCGACTACATCGTCGACGAGAAGAAGCGCACGGTCGGCGTCCTGGAGGCCGGCGTCGAGAAGGTCGAGGACTGGCTCGGCATCGACAACCTCTACAAGCCCGAGCACACCCACCTGGTCGGCTTCCTGAACAACGCGCTCAAGGCGAAAGAGCTGTTCAAGAAGGACAAGGACTACATCGTCTCCGACGGTGAGGTGCTCATCGTCGACGAGTTCACCGGCCGCGTGCTGCACGGCCGGCGCTACAACGAGGGCATGCACCAGGCCATCGAGGCCAAGGAAGGCGTGAAGATCAAGGACGAGAACCAGACTCTCGCCACGGTCACCCTCCAGAACTACTTCCGCCTCTACGCCAAGCTGTCCGGCATGACCGGTACGGCGGTCACCGAGGCCAACGAGTTCCACCAGACGTACAAGCTCGGCGTGGTCCCGATCCCGACCAACCGGCCGATGGTCCGCAAGGACCAGCCCGACGTGGTCTACAAGACCGAGGACGCCAAGTTCAACGCGGTGGTCGAGGACATCAAGGAGCGCCACGAGGCCGGGCAGCCGGTCCTCGTCGGCACGACCTCGGTGGAGAAGTCCGAGCGGCTGTCCAAGGCGCTCAAGCGCCGCGGCGTGGTGCACGAGGTCCTCAACGCGAAGAACCACGCGCGTGAGGCGGCGATCGTCGCCGAGGCGGGCCGCAAGGGCGCCGTCACCGTCGCCACGAACATGGCCGGTCGAGGCACCGACATCATGCTCGGCGGCAACTCCGAGTTCCGCGCCGACCTTGAGCTGCGCCAGCGCGGCCTCGACCCGGTCGAGACGCCGGAGGAGTACGAGAAGGCCTACCCCGAGGCGCTGGAGAAGGCCAGGGCGGCCGTCAAGGCCGAGCACGACGAGGTCACCCAGCTCGGCGGCCTCTACGTGCTGGGCACCGAGCGCCACGAGTCGCGCCGCATCGACAACCAGCTCCGCGGCCGTTCCGGTCGTCAGGGCGACCCCGGCGAGTCGCGCTTCTACCTCTCGCTCGGCGACGACCTCATGCGCCTGTTCAACGCGGCCAGGGTCGAGATGATCATGAACAGGCTGAGCATCCCCGACGACCAGCCGATCGAGTCGGGCATCGTCTCCAAGGCCATCGCCTCCGCCCAGCACCAGGTCGAGCAGCAGAACTTCGAGATCCGCAAGGAAGTTCTGAAGTACGACGAGGTCATGAACCGGCAGCGCAAGGTGATCTACTCCGAGCGCCGCCGCGTGCTGGAGGGCGCCGACCTGCACGACCAGGTGCGCGGCTTCGTCGGCGACGTGATCGACGGCTACGTCGCGGGCGCCACCTCCGAGGGCTTCGCCGAGGAGTGGGACCTGGAGAAGCTGTGGAAGGCGTTCGGCGAGCTCTACCCGGTCTCGCTCCGGATCGACGACCTGGTCGAGGAGGTCGGCAGCCGCGAGGAGCTGACCGCCGAGATCATCTCGGAGAAGATCAAGGCCGACGCCCTGGAGGCGTACGCCAGGCGCGAGGAGCAGCTCGGGGCGGAGGCCACGCGTAACTTCGAGCGCCAGGTCATCCTGTCCGTGCTCGACCGCAAGTGGCGCGAGCACCTCTACGAGATGGACTACCTGCGCGAGGGCATCGGCATGCGGGCCTACGCGCAGAAGGACCCGCAGATCGAGTACCAGCGCGAGGGCTTCGAGATGTTCGCCGCGATGCTGGAGGGCATCAAGGAGGACTCGGTCGGCTTCCTGTTCAACCTTGAGGTCGAGGTGCAGGAGAACCCGATCGTCGAGGAGGAGGACGCCGCGGTCACCGAGACGCGGTCGATCATCTCCACCGCCCTGCGCGGGCCGCAGCGCCCGGCCGAGCTCGAATACTCCGCCCCTGGCGAGCAGGGCGACGTCGAGCACACGCGGGTGCGCACCACGCCGGCCGAGCGGGCCGCGTACGGGAACGTCGAGCGCAATGCGCCGTGCCCGTGCGGGTCGGGCAAGAAGTACAAGCGCTGCCACGGCGACCCGAAGAACGCCGTCTGACAGGCTGAGGCGAGAGCCTGAGCGGGCCCCCGTCTCCCCGTGCAAAAGCAGGGGGGCGGGGGCTTCGGCATGCGTGATCAGGCGGGGGGTTCGCGGCCGGGGGTGGGGATGTTCAGGCGGCGGATCAGGAATGCGAAGATCAAATAGTAGAGGACGAAATACAGCAGCCCGAAGCCGATGATCAGGCCGAGCCGATGGGTGTTCGATTTGCTGGCGTTCAGCAGCATGTCGATGGCTCCGCCGGAGAAGGTGAACCCGAGTCGCGCGCCGAATTCCGCCATCAGGGCCATCGACAACCCCGTCAGCAGGGCGTGCACCACGAAAAGCACCGGCGCCACGAATATGAAGGCGAATTCCAGCGGTTCGGTAATGCCGGTGATGAATGCCGTCAGCCCCGCCGACAGCATGATGCCGCCCACGGACTTGCGGCGTTCCGGCGGGGCCGCCCGCCACATGGCGATGGCCGCTCCGAGCAGCCCGAACATCATCACGGGGAAGAAGCCGGTCATGAAGATGCCGGCGCCCTGCTCGCCGGCGAAGTAGCAGTTCAGGTCGCCGGCGGCGTTCCGGGTGGCGCCGTTCAGGCCCGCGTGGCACTCGGGCAGGGTGAACCAGACGATGGTGTTGAGGAAGTGGTGCAGGCCGACGGGGATCAGCAGGCGGTTGGCCACGCCGTAGATGCCGGTGCCGGCGGTGCCGTGGGCCGACAGCCAGTCGCCCATGCTGGACAGCCAGTCGCCGACCGGACGCCAGACCAGCCCGAACACGACGCCGAGCAGCAGGGCGGCAACGGCGGTGATGATCGGGACCGAGCGGCGTCCGCCGAAGAAGGCCAGCCACGGGGGCGGTTTCAGCCGGTAGAAGCGCTGCCACAGCAGTGCCGCCGTGATGCCGATGACGATGCCGCCGAGCACGCCGGTGGGGTTCTGGGCACCGAGGTTGAGCATGGGCCCCTGGGGGGTGGCGACGACGACCTTGGCGTAGACCGCGCCGTGGCCCGCGTCGTAGAAGAGCGTACGGCTGACGCGGTCGAACACCAGGTAGCCGACCAGGGCGGCGAGGGCGGTGGAGCCGTCCGACTTGCGGGCGAACCCGATCGCCACGCCGATCGCGAACAGGACGGGCAGGTTGTCGAACAGGGCGCCGCCGGCCGCGGCCAGGACGTTGGCGACGGGCAGCATCCAGGGAAGCATGCCGCCGAGTCCGTCCTTGCCGAGCAGGTCGTCCTGGCCGAAGCGGAAGAGCAGGCCCGCCGCGGGCAGCACGGCGATGGGCATCATGAGCGAGCGGCCGATGCGCTGCAGCACCGCGAACGTCGCCGACCAGGGCGACGCGCCCATGCCCCTCACCCCCGCTCGGTGGTCCGTCAGCGGGGGAATGCCAGGTTCCTACCACGGCGGGCGAGGCGGAAAACGGGCGCTAGGTCTCGCCGGAGTCGAGGTCGGGCTCGGGTTCTCGGCCCGGTGTCATGATGTCGAACCTGCGGATGAGGAACGTGAACACGACGTAGTAGACGACGCCGTAGATCAGGCCGAGCAGCAGGATGCCCGGAAGGTTCTGGGTGTTGGACTTGCTCACGTTCAGCAGCATGTCCAGCAGGCCCGCGGAGAAGCCGAAGCCGAGTTGCCCGCCGATGAGCGTGGTGAGCGCCATCGCCAGCCCGGTCAGGATGGCGTGCGCGACCAGCAGCGCGGGCGCGACGAAGATGAACGCGAACTCGATCGGCTCGGTGATGCCGGTGACGAACGAGGCCAGCCCCGCCGAGAGCATGATGCCGCCCACCGTGGCCCGGCGGTGCGGGGGCGCGGCCCGCCACATGGCCAGGGCGGCGGCCGGCAGGGCGAACATCATGACGGGGAAGAAGCCGGCCATGAACTGGCCGGAGTGCGGGGCACCGCCGAAGTAGCAGTTCCAGTCGCCGCCCAGCACGTGACCGCCCACCTCGCACTGCGGCACGACGTACCAGACGACCGAGTTCACGAAGTGGTGCAGGCCGAGCGGGATGAGCAGGCGGTTGATCAGGCCGTAGATGCCGGTGCCGATGGGACCGATGGCGGCCAGGGCCTCGCCGGCATGGCGGATCCACTCGCCGAGGACCGGCCAGAGCCAGCCGAAGAGCACGCCGAGCAGCAGCGCGACGATGGAGGTGATGATCGGTACGAATCGGCGTCCGCCGAAGAACGCCAGCCACGACGGCAGCTTGATCCGGTGGAAGCGCTGCCACAGCAGCGCGGTGACCAGGCCCATCACGATGCCGCCGAGCACTTTGGTGGGGTTCTGCATGCCGTAGTTGATGACTTCTTTGATGCCCTCGTCCTGGACCTGGCGCATGGCCACGGTGTCCCGGATGTCGGAGCCGAAGAACATCACCTTGGTCACCCGGTCGAACACCAGGTAGCCGACGACGGCCGCCAGTGCCGTGCTGCCGTCGGCCTTGCGGGCGAAGCCGATGGCCACGCCCACCGCGAACAGCAGCGGCAGGTTCTGGAACAGCGCGTCCCCGGCCGCGGCCAGCACCGCGGCGACCTGGCTCATCCACGTGAACCCCGGGACGTCGGCCAGACCGCCGGAGGCCGGGCCGTTGGAGCCCAGCATGTCGGGCTGGCCGAACCGGGAGAGCAGCGCGGCCGCGGGCAGGGCCGCGATGGGCAGCATCAGCGAGCGGCCCAGCCTCTGGAGCACGTTCATCACGCGTGCGAGCGGCGAAGGCCGGGCGGCGGCGGTGGTCTCGTTCACCGGGCGTTCCTCCGGGGGGTGGGAGTGGGGCGTCCGCCGGGCCGGCCGTCCGGGCCCGGCGGAGTGGCCCTAGCCCCGTCTAACGGGCATTTCGAGTATGGTCCGCAGCTGATAGCGGTCAGCGCGGTAGGTGGACACGCCGAGCTCCGCGCAGACGCCGCCGGAGAAGGACCTGCGCTGGAGCAGCAGCACGGCGCCGCCGCGCGGGAGCTTCAGCAGGTCGGCGTCGCTCGGGTCGGCGATGCCGCCGTCGATGGTGAGCTCGCCGGCGTCCATGACCAGGCCGTAGCGGCTCTCCAGCAGCTCATACAGCGATTTGTCGGACAAGTCGTAATCGGCCAGGTCGGGGGCGAGCTTGACCGGGATGTGTGCCCGCTCGATGGACAGCGGCTCACCGTCGGCCGTACGCAGGCGTTCGATGAAGTGCACTTCCTCACCCGGCTGGATCCCCAGCTCCTTGGCCAGGTGGGCGCTGGCCCGCACGATGCGGCGGTCGAGGTCGCGCGAGCCCGGGATCATGCCGCGCGCCCTCATGTCGTCGGTGAACGACGTGAGCTGCAACGCCAGCTCGATCTTGGGCCTGGCCACGAACGTGCCCTTGCCCGGCACGCGGTGCAGGCGTCCCTCGGAGACCAGGTGGTCGACGGCCTGCCGTACGGTCATCCTGGACAGGCCGAACCGCTGGCAGAGCTCCCGCTCGGACGGGATGGCGGCGCCGATGCTGAGCTCGTTGCTGTCAATGAGGTCCAGCAGGATCTCGCGAAGCTGGAAGTACTTGGGCACCGGGCTATCCGGATCGATGTGCGCCACGGATCCTCCCCTCGATCGGCAAAGAAGAAATCTGGGACTGGTGGTGCGGCAGTCTATGGGCAGATTTCTTGTTTGGTGGTCATGGGCTATGGTTCGTACTGGTCTAGTCCGGACTAGACCACATGTCGCGAAAGACGGTCAAGTGCGAACCGTATGAATCGAGGGATGAGCTCAGGATGACCACCAAGATGCGCAGTGAGATCGCCGAGCAGCCGGAGGCGCTGCGGGCCACGCTCGACGCCCTGCTCCCCAGGGTCGGCGAGGTGAAGGCGGTGGGCGAGCAGACTCGCCAGCTGCTGTTCATCGCGCGTGGAACCTCCGACAACGCCGCAGTCTACGGCCGCTACCTGGTCGAGTCCCACGCGGGACGGATGGGCGCGCTGGCCGCGCCGTCCATCGCGACGACCTACAAGCGCAAGGTCGACCTGGACGGCGTGCTGGCTGTCGCGATCTCGCAGTCGGGTCGTACGGAGGAGATCGTCGAGACCCTGGCCTGGGCCAAGGACTGCGGCGCGAAGACGGTCGGCATCACCAACGGCGGCGAGGACAGCCCGCTCGCCCAGGCGGCCGACGTCGCGCTGTGCACGCTGGCCGGCGAGGAGAAGGCCGTCCCGGCGACGAAGACGTACACCACGCAGCTCGCCGCGCTGGCCGTGCTGGCGCTGGGCCTGGGCGCCGACGTGGACGCCGGGGACCTGCGGCGGGTGCCCGAGGCGGTCGAGAAGCTGATCGCCGAGCCGGGCGACCTGGACGCGGTCGTCGAAGGGCTGCTGGACAAGCCAGGCGTGGTCGTGTCCGGACGCGGGCTCGCCTTCTCCACGGCCCTGGAGACCGCGCTCAAGCTCAAGGAGGCCTGCTACCTGCACGCCATGGGCCTGTCCTACGCCGACCTGCTGCACGGCCCGATCGCCGTGGTCGACGCCGACACCCCGGCGCTGTTGGTGGCCTCGGAGAACAGCCCCACGCTGTCCGGCACGGTGGCCCTGGCCGAGCGGGTCGTGGCGGCGGGCGCGGCGGCGTACACGATCGGCGGCGGCGACGCGCTCGCGCGGGCCGGCACGGCCGCGCTGAACGGCCCCGACCTGCCCGAATGGGTGGCGCCGATGGGCCTGATCATCCCCGGCCAGCTCCTCACCGAAGCGCTGGCCCGGCGCCTCGGCATCGACCCCGACTCGCCGCGCGGACTCAACAAGGTCACGCAGACGGACTGAGCGAGGCGCCTCGTTTAGCCTGGTCAAGGAGTTGGAACGAGGGAGGACCGGATGGCGGCGGATGTGAATGCGATCATCGCCGGTCTCGGCGGTGCCGACAACATCATCGAGATCGAACCCTGCATCACCCGGTTGCGCACCGAAGTGCACGACGCGTCCAAGGTCGACCAGGCCGCCCTCAGGGCGGCGGGGGCGCACGGCGTGATGGCCGCGGGCAACGTGGTCCAGGTCGTCGTGGGGCCCGAGGCGGACACGATCGCCAGCGACATCGAGGACATCATCGGCTAAGGGCGAGACCATGACGACTGTTCTCGCCCCGGTCGAGGGGGCGGCTGTGGGGTTGGCCGCCGTGCCCGATCCGGTCTTCTCCGCGGGCATGGTGGGACCGGGAACGGCGATCGACCCGCTGCGGGGGCCAGGCAAGGCCGTGGCCCCCATAGCGGGAAAGATCATGAAATTGCATCCGCATGCCTACGTCATCGTGGGGGACGACGGCAGGGGCGTGCTGGTGCACCTGGGCATCGACACGGTCCAGCTCAAGGGGAAGGGCTTCCGGCTGCTGGCGGCCGAGGGCGACAGGGTCAGCGCGGGGCAGCCCGTCGTGGCGTGGGACCCGTCGGCCGTCGAGGCGGGCGGACGGTCCCCGGTCTGCCCGGTCGTGGCCCTCGACGCCCCCTCGGAGTCGGTGACCGGCATCGTCCAAGGGGCGGTGCACGTGGGGGACGAGCTGTTCACATGGATGTAGCGGCCGTCGGCGCGGTCCCCGAGATCGCCGTACGGGCACGGTCGTACCGGCAGAAGACGTCACAATAGGCGTGCCCCCAGCCATACCGGGCACCGGCCCGACCACGAGCGGCCGGCCGCCATTCAAGCAGGGGTCCAGCTGGTCTGGACCGGGTAGAGAAGGAGAGGCTCATGGGTGAGCGCAAGGTCACGGTCGCGGCGGAGGTGGGTCTGCACGCCCGTCCCGCGGCGACGTTCGTGAAACGGGCCCAGCTGGCCCCGATGGACATCAGCGTGGCCAAGGCCAGCGGCGGAGGGGCGCCGGTCAACGGCAAGAGCATCCTCGCGATCATGGCGCTCGACGTCCGGCAGGGCGAGACCGTCGTGATCAGCGCCGAGGGCGACGGCTCCGAGGAGATCCTGGACGAACTGGCCACGATCGCCGGAGCGCCATGAACCTGCGGGGGGTTGGGGTCAGCCCGGGCATCGGGCACGGCCCCGCGTACGTTCTGACCGCCTCTGTGCCCGAACCCCCCGAGGGCAGCACCTACACCGGTGAGGCGGAACAGGAGAAGGAGCGGGCGACGGCCGCGCTCTCACAGGTCGCGGGCGAGCTTGAGGCCCGCGGCAACCAGGCGGGCGGCGAGGCCGAGGAGATCCTCAAGGCGCAGGCGCTGATGGCCGAGGACCCCGGGCTGGTGGTGAAGGTCAGGACCCTCATCGACCGGGGTCTCGCCGCTCCGCGGGCGGTCTTCGAGGCGTTCACCAAATACCGGGACGTGCTCAGCGGGGCCGGCGGTTACCTGGGCGAGCGGGCCGCCGACCTCGACGACATCAGGGACCGGGTGATCGCCCTGCTGACCGGGCACCCGATGCCGGGGCTGCCGGTGGCGCCCGAGGAGCCGTACGTGCTGGTCGCGGTCGATCTGGCGCCCGCCGACACGGCGTTGTTGTCCCGGCGGCACGTGGCCGGGTTCGTCACCGAGCAGGGCGGGCCCACGAGCCACACCGCGATCATGGCACGGGCGATGGGCGTGCCCGCCGTGGTCGCCTGCCCCGGGGCGACCGGCATCCCCGGCGGCGTCCGGGTGCTGGTGGACGGCACGACGGGCGAGGTGAGCCTGGAGCCGTCCGACGACCACGTGGCCGGGGCGCGCGACGCGGCGGCGGCGAAGCAGGCGGCGATCAGCGCGGCCAAGGGGCCGGGCCGGACCGCCGACGGGCACGCGGTGCCGCTGCTGGCCAACGTCGCCGGCCCGGCCGAGCTGACGGAGGCGGTGGCCGCCGGGGCGGAGGGCGTCGGGCTCTACCGGACCGAGTTCCTCTTCCTCGACCGCGCCGACGCCCCGGCCGTCGAGGAGCAGCGGCGGGCCTACCGCGCGGCGCTGGAGGCCGTGCCCGGCGGGACCGTGGTCGTGCGCACGCTCGACGCGGGCGCCGACAAGCCGCTGCGGTTCCTGCCCGCCCCCGCCGAGCCGAACCCGGCGCTGGGCGAGCGCGGGCTGCGCCTGTTCAGGCGGTTCCCCGAGGTGATGGACGCGCAGTTGCGCGCGCTGGCCGCGGCGGCCGAGGATGCGCCGGCCGAGCTGCTGGTGATGGCGCCCATGGTGGCCACGGCCGAGGAGGCCGAATGGTTCGCCGACGCCTGCCGGGCGCGCGGGCTGTCCAAGGTGGGCGTCATGATCGAGATCCCGTCCGCGGCGCTGCGGGCCGGGCAACTGGCCGGGATGGTGGACTTCGTCTCGCTCGGCACCAACGACCTGGCCCAGTACGCCTTCGCCGCCGACCGCCAGCTCGGCACGGTGAGCGGGCTCCAGGACCCGTGGCAGCCGGCGCTGCTCGACCTGATCGCCATGTCCTGCGGCCACGGCAAGCCGGTGGGCGTCTGCGGTGAGGCGGCCGCCGATCCCGCTCTGGCGTGCGTGCTGGTCGGGCTCGGGGCGACCACGCTGTCGATGGGGGCGGGGGCTCTGGGGGCCGTACGGGCCGCGCTGGCCGCGCACACGCTGGAGCAGTGCAGGCTGGCGGCGCGCAACGCGCGGGCCCAGGTCACGGCCGCGAACGCGCGCGCGGTGGCGCGCACGCACCTGCCCGGGCTCGCGGCGCTGGGGGTGTGAACGGGGCGTTTTGGGGCCGCGGGCCTCGGACGGGCCTCGGACGGGCCGCGGCATGGATACCTTGGAAGGCATGTTCAGACGGATCGGCCCGGCAGGGCTCCTGGTGTTGGCGCTGACCGCGTGCGGCGGCGGCGGTGGCGCCCCGGCGAGCGCGGCCCCGGCGAGCGACGGGGCCACCACCCCCGCGGGGAGCACGACCCCACAGAGCCCGCCCCAGGCCGAGGCCGACCCGGTGCTGCGGGCCCTGCGGCGGATGACCCTGGAGGAGAAGGTCGGCCAGCTCTTCATGCCCGTCCTGTACGGCACCGCCGCCGACACCGTCTCCGGCGAGAACCAGGCCCGCTACGGCGCCCAGACCCCGGCCAAGGTGATCGCCCGCTACCACCTGGGCGGCGTGATCCTCTTCCCGGCGAACGTCAGGTCCACCGCCCAGGTCGTCAAGCTCACCAACGGCCTCCAGGAGGCGTCGAAGAAGGTCCCGCTGCTGGTCGGCACCGACCAGGAGAACGGCCTGGTGTCCCGCATGTCCGCGCTGATGACCGACTTCCCGGGCGCGGCCGAGATCGGCGCCACCAAGGACCCGGCGATGTCCAGGGCCGTGGCCAGGGCGACCGGCGAGGAGCTGCGGGCGCTCGGGGTCAACCTCGACTTCGCGCCCGTCGCCGACGTCAACATCAACCCGAGGAACCCGGTCATCGGCAGGCGGGCCTACGGGAACGACCCGTCCGCGGTGGCGAAGATGGTCGCGGCGGCGGTCAAGGGCTTCGGCGACGCCAAGGTGGCGTCCACGGCCAAGCACTTCCCGGGCCACGGCGACACCTCCGTCGACAGCCACACCGGCCTGCCGGTGATCAAGCACACCATGGCCCAGTGGGAGCGGATCGACGCGCCGCCGTTCAGGGCCGCCGTCGGCGCCGGGGTCGACGCCGTGATGAGCGCCCACATCGTCTTCCCCAAGCTCGACCCGTCGGGTGACCCGGCGACGCTGTCCAAGCCCATCCTGACCGGCCTGCTGCGGCAGAAGCTCGGCTTCAAGGGCGTGATCTCCACCGACGCGCTCAACATGGAGGGCGTGCGCAAGAAGTACGGCGACGGCGAGGTGGCCGTGCGCGCGGTGCTGGCCGGGGCCGACCTGCTGCTCATGCCGTACGACCTGGGCAAGGCGTACCAGGCGGTGCTGGGGGCGGTGAAGTCGGGGCGCGTCTCGGAGGATCGCCTCGACCAGTCGGTCGTCCGGCTGCTCAGGCTCAAGCAGAAGAGGGGGCTGCTGTCCGCGGCGCCCGTCGCGTCGGCGCAGGAGGCGGCCGGTGTGCTGCGGTCGCCCGAGCACCGCAAGCTGGCCGCCGAGGTGCGGGCCGCGGGGTAGGCGCGAAAGCCGATTCGCGGGGTTCTATCCTAGAACCGGATTCGAGCGAGGAGGCGGTCGTGGTCGCAGGGGTGCTCATCGACTGGGGTGGCGTGCTCACGACCAGCCTGACCGACTCCATCGCCCGGTGGCTGGCGGCCGACCGGATCGACGCCGAGCACTACCGCTCGGTGATGCGCGAGCTGGTCGACCATGCCTACCAGGGCGGCGAGGGCCAGAACGTCGTGCACGCGCTCGAACGCGGCGAGCTCGACGGCCCGGCCTTCGAGCGCGACCTGGCCGCCCGGCTGCTCACCGTCGACGGCGTGCCGCCGGTGGCCGAGGGGCTGCTGGAGCGCATGTTCGCGCAGTTCGAACGGGTCGACGCCATGTACGACATGCTCCGCGACGTACGGAAAAATGGGGTTAAGACGTGTTTGTTGTCTAACTCCTGGTCGAACACCTACCCCCGCCACGAATGGGACGGCCTCTTCGACGCGGTCGTGATCTCCGGCGAGGTCGGCATGCGCAAACCCGAGGAACGCATCTTCCGACACGCCCTCGACCAGGTCGGACTGCCCGGCGAGCAGTGCGTCTTCATCGACGACATCGAGGCCAACATCCTGGCCGCCCGCGCGCTCGGCATCACCGGAATCCACCACCGCGACGCCGACACGACCCTCACAGAGCTGGAGTCCGTTCTCCGGCTCACGCTGCGACGGGCATGATGGTGCCCTTGCGATTTCGGAAAGGTTCGTGATGCGCGTCTATCTGCCGTGCACCCTCCCCGCCCTCGCCCGCGCGGTCGAGGCAGGGGAACTGGGGCCGGCCCCCCTGACCGGTTACGCGGTGACCCCCGCGCTGACCGAGTGGTACGCCTCGGGCGACACCGAGGAACTGGAGTACGTCGCACTGACCGAGGCGGCCCGCGCCTCGCTGCGCATGCTGGCCGCCGACCGCGCCGACGGCGTGGCCGCCGGGCCCAGGCGGGTGGTGGTCGCCGCCGAGGTGCCCGACGGCTCGGTCTCGGCCGGCGTCGGCCTGGAGGAGCGGGCCCGCGTGCGGCTCGCCGCGGCCGTCCCGATGGCGAAGGTGGCCGCGGTGCACATCGACGACCATGACGCCGCCGCCGACATCAAGGCCGCCGTCGAGGCGCTGCCCGCCTCCGACGACGGCGACGACGACGCCCGGTTCACGGTCGACGGCGCGGAGGCCCATGAGCTCATGTGGTATGCCACCCAGGAGATCCCGGACCTGCTGCGTTCAGAATAAGCTTGATGGGACATGACAAAACACATCATCTGGGATTGGAACGGGACGCTCTTTCACGACGTCGAGGCCGTCGTAGGTGCCACCAACGCCCTCTTCAAGCCGTACGCGCTGCCCGAACTGACCGCCGACGGGTTCCGCGCGGTCTACACCCGCCCCATCTGGGTCGCCTACGAGCGCCTGCTCGGCAGGCCGCTGGCCGAGGGGGAGTGGGAACTGCTGGACGACGGGTTCCATGAGCACTACTTCAGGCTGAGCGCCGCCTGCGGCCTGGCCCCCGACGCCGAGGTGGTGCTCGGCGGCTGGGCCGGCACCCAGTCGCTGTGCTCGATGGCCCCCCACGCCCATCTGGTGCCGATCGTCGAGTCCTTCGGCATCACCCGGCACTTCACCCGGGTCGACGGGCTGGTCGGGAGCACGGGGGGCGAGAAGGCCGTGCACATGACCACGCACATCCAGGCCCTCGACGTCGATCCCGGCGAGATCCTGGTGATCGGCGACAGCGTCGACGACGGGCTCGCCGCGCGGCACGTGGGTGCGCGGGCGGTGCTCTACACCGGCGGCATGACCTCGCGGGCCGAGCTGGAGGGCACCGGCCTGCCCGTGGTGGACACGCTCGCCCAGGCGCTCCAGTACGCCTGAGGGGCATGCCGGATCCGCCTCGGGGGAAGCCCCGGGGCGGGCGGCGGCCGTACCCTTGCCGGTAACCCCTCAGGAGGTCGCCATCAACCGCCTTGTGCTCTGGAACGTCGATCTCACCCTGGTCGACGTCGCCATCGTGACCCGGGACGCCTACGCCGAGGCGTTCCGCGCCGTGACCGGCCGGCCGCTGGTCAAGCTCGTGCCGCCGCTGGGCCGCCCCGACTCCGAGATCGTCTTCGAGACGCTGGCCGTCAACGGGATCCAGGCCGAGGACGACCATCTGCCCCGGTTCCTGGCTGCGCTCGCCCTCGCCTTCGCCGACCGGCGCGGCCGGCTGGCCAAGGAGGGCCGGATGATGCCGGGCGCCAAGAGCGCGCTGAAGACGGTGGCCCGGCTCGACGGCGTCGTGCAGTCGGTGCTGACCGGCACGATCAAGGGCAACGCCGTGCACAAGCTCAAGGCGTTCGGGCTGGACAAGTACGTCGACTTCGAGCTCGGCGGCTACGGCGAGGAGGTCTACCCCAAGGCGACGCTGTTGCAGGTCGCCCAGGGGAGGGCCAAGCAGCGGCTGGGCACGCCGTTCACGGCGGCCAACACGGTCGTGATCGGCGACTCCACGCGTGACGTGCAGGCGGCCAGGATCGGCGGGGCCGCCGTGATCGGGGTCGCCTCCGGGCGGTCCACGGCCGCCGAGCTGCGGGAGGCGGGCGCCGACCTGGTGCTGCCGGACCTGTCCGACGCCTCGGAGGTGGTGGCCGCCGTGAACGGCCTGACCTCCCCCCTGGACCGCAAGGCCGGCTGACCCGCCTGCTCCGCCCCGCTGACCTGCGCCGCCGTGCGGTGGATCAGGGCAGGGCGGTGAGGAAACGGGCCGCGACGGGGGCCGCCACGGCCGAGCCGGCGCCGCCGCCCTCCACGACCACCGCGAACGCCACGTCCCCCTTGTAGCCGATGAACCACGAGTGCGCGGGCGGCTCCTTGCCCGAGCCGTACTCGGCCGTCCCGGTCTTGCCCGCGGTGCCCGCGGGGAAGTGCGCGGCCTTGGCGGTGCCGTCCGTGACGACGGCGGGCATGAGCTTGCGCAGGGCGGAGACCACGCCGCGCTCCAGCGGGCGCGGGCGGTCGTCGGAGACCATCCCCTTGGGCACGATCCGCGGCGGGATCCAGGCGCCCGAGGCGATGGCGGCGGCGACGGAGGCCATGTTGAGCGGGCTGGCCAGCACCCGGCCCTGGCCGATGGAGGCCGAGGCGAGGTCGGTGTCGTCCTTGGGGTCGGGGAACTCGGCCCGCACGGCGGGCACGCCCGGGTTGATCGCGGTGCCGAAGCCGAAGCTCCTGGCCACCTCGGCCAGCCTGCCGCCGTTCAGCTCGGCCACGCTCATCTCGCCGAACGTGGTGTTGCACGAGTGCGCGAAGGCGTCCTGGAAGGAGAGCGTGCCGTAGTCCTTGAAGCCGGCGTTGTGGAAGGGGAAGCCGCCGATGTTCTTCTCGGCCGGGCAGGTGACCGTCCTGGCGGGCTCGACCCCGTCCGCGACCAGCGCCGAGGCCGTGACGACCTTGAACGTCGAGCCGGGCGGATACTTGCCCAGCAGCGCCCGGTTGAAGCCGCCGGGCTTGTTGACGACGGCCAGCATCTCGCCGGTCGAGGCGCGCAACGCCACCAGCGAGGCCGGCTTGGTCACGCCTTCGAGCGCCGCGGCCCCCGCCTCGTGCACCTTCAGGTCGATCGTGGTGGTGAGCGGCTCGGTGCCGCCCGGCTTGACCAGCGTCTCGACCAGCTCGTCGCCCTTGTAGAGGCCGATGATGGAGTCGCCGCTCCCGTTGAAGCGGTCGGGGTAGGTCTGCTTGATGCCCTCCACCAGTTGCTGCACCGAGCCGGGGGCGTCCGCGCCGCCGATCTCGGTGCCGTCGGCGGCCCGGACGCTCACCGCGTCGCGCTTCTGGGCTACCAGGCGCAGCGAGAGGCCCTTCTTGAGCTGGGGGTGCAGGACGGCCGGGGTCCAGGCGACCTTCCACGCGCCGTCCTGCTCGACCACCTTGAGCCGGCTGCTGTACTTCCAGTCCCGGCGGCCTTGCAGGTTGACGTTGAAGGCCAGGTAGCCGTCGTCGTCCGGGCCGTCGTCGGCGAAGGGGCCGGTCGACCGGGAGCGGGAGAAGGTGGCCTGCTCGACCTTGAGGTCGGTGCTGAAACGCCGGTGCCAGGCCTCGAAGTCGGTGGGCGGGTCGGCGACGAGCCGGCGCATCTTCGCATAGTCCTTGACGGACCAGGCCGAGAGGTATTCGTCGGTCGTCTGCTCGGGTGAGCCTTCCGTCCGCAACAGCCAGATGGTGGCCCCCGCCGCCACCACCAGCACGAGAAGGACTGCCAGGACCAGCGGCCACCTGCGCCGCCGTCGGCGGCGCGGCTCCTCCGGCCGAAGTCGCCCGTACAGGGCCCCCGTTTGTGATGCCATGGCCTGAGGACACCAGACAGTGAGACGTCCCGTCCAATATTGATATGACGGCTACATAGATATAAATCTGGATATAGTGGCTGGTCATGGACCTGGTCCGGCATCTCCGCTACTTCGTCGTGGTGGCGGAGGAACTGCACTTCGGGAACGCCGCGATCCGCCTCGGCATGGCCCAGCCGCCGCTCAGCCAGCGCATCAAGCGCCTGGAGGAGGAGCTCGGCGTGCCGCTCTTCGACCGGTCCGCCCGCCAGGTGCGCCTGACCGAGGCCGGGCGGCTGCTGCTCGGCGAGTCCCGGGAGATCGTGGCCAGGGTCGAGCGGCTGCGCGAGCTGGCCCGCCACGGCGACGGCGGCGTGCTCAAGATCGGGGTCCCGCCCGACCTGGCCGCCTCCGTGATCGCCGCCCTGGTCGCGGGCTTCCGGGCGGCGAATCCGGACGTACGGCTCGTCCCCGCCGAGATCTGGACGGCCCACCAGGTGTCCGCGCTGGCCGAGGGCACGATCGACGTCGGGCTCGTCCGCCATCCGGTCGCCGCCCCCGGCCTGGACTTCGGCCAGGTGCTCGTGCAGCCCCAAGGCGTGCTGCTGGCCGGGGACGACCCGCTGGCCGAGGCCGGCGAGGTGCACCTGACCGAGCTGGCCGGGCGCGAGCTGCTGATGCCGCCCAAGGAGGGCGAGCCGGGCTGGCACGCAGAGACGCTGGCCGAGTGCCGCCGGCACGGCTACGTCCCCGCCCAGGTGCACCAGGGCGCCGGGCTCGGCCTGGTGCTCGCGGGCCAGGCGGTGGCGTTCGGGCCGAAGGCGGACGTCCCTGGGCTGGCGTGGCGGCCGCTGCTAGGCTCGCCGATCGCGTGCCGGGTCTCCACCGCCTGGCGAGCGGCGACGGGCACGAGGAAGGATTGGGTGGCCGAGTTCTCGGCCGTTGCCGTACGCACGTTGAAGGAGAGCGCCGGGATGACCGACGAGGGCGCCGCGCCCGCGCGGCGGATCAGCCGGAGGCCGGGGATGCTGGCATGAGCGATCCCGACTACGCGGCGCTGTTCCGGATGGCCGGGGTCACCGGCTGGCTGCACGCCTGCGACATCGACTCAGGGCGGGAGGCCGGGCACGACGCCGACGAGCCGGTGCCCCTGGCGTCGGTGTTCAAGCTGCCGCTGCTGGTGGAGTTCTGCCGGCAGGCCGACGCCGGGCTGCTGGACGCGACGGCCCCGACGACCGTCACGGCCGACCGGCGGGTCTCGGGGCCCACGGGCCTGTCGGCCATGCTCGACGACGTGACGATGTCGCTGCGCGACCTGGCGTACCTGATGATGGCGGTGAGCGACAACACCTCCGCCGACGTGCTGCTCGACCGGGTGGGCATGGAGGCGGTCAACACCATGCTGGACGCCTTCGGCCTCGACGGCACCCGGCTGCGGCAGAGCGGCCGGGCCCTGTTCGAGTCCATGGAGCTGGACACCGGCCACGGGTGGCCGTACCTGGATCCCGACGACATCTCCCGCCTGCGGGTGCTCGACCCGGCGCGGACGAACCGCAGCACTCCCCGCGAGATGACCCGCCTGCTCTCCATGATCTGGCGGGACGAGGCCGCCACGCCGGAGTCCTGCTCCTGGATGCGCGCCGTGCTCAACATGCAGGTGTGGCCCCACCGGCTGGCCTCGGGCTTCCCGTACGACGACGTCGAGGTCGGCGGCAAGACCGGGTCGCTGCCGACGCTGCGCACCGAGGTCGGCGTGGTCGAGTACCCCGACGGCGGCCGGTACGCGGTGGCGGTGTTCACCCGCTCGTCCAGCACGGCGGTCATCCAGCCGCGCGCCGACGCGGTGATCGGCACGGCGGCGCGTATGGCGGTGGACCACCTGAGGAGGTAGCAAGTTATGTGGGAGGTCAGGTATGACTTTCCACCTACCGGGCGACAGGATGGGGCACATGGTTGCTGAAGGTGCGCTTCTCTGGGAGCCGACCGACGAGGTCGTGGCCGCCGCCAAGCTGACCCGCTACCTGGAGTGGCTGGGACGGTCCGGAGCGAGCTACGAGGAGGTGTGGCAGTGGTCCGTCGACCGTCCTGAGGACTTCTGGACGTCGGTCTGGGACTACTTCGACGTCATCGGGGAGCGCGGTGACGGGCCGGTGCTGTCGGGCGAGATGCCCGGCGCGACCTGGTTCGCGGGAGCCTCGGTCAACTACGCCGAGAACGCGCTGCGGCGTACCGAGGGCACCGCCCTGGTCTTCGTCTCCGAGGACGGCGCCCGCCAGGAGCTGACGTACGCCGAGCTGCGCGACGAGGTGGCCCGCGTCCGCGCCGGCCTGGCCCGGCTCGGCGTCACCAGGGGCGACCGCGTGGCCGGCTACCTGCCGAACATCCCGCAGGCCCTGATCGCCTTCCTCGCCACCGCCTCGCTCGGCGCGATCTGGTCGGCAGGCTCGCCCGACTTCGGGGTGCCGAGCATCGTCGACCGGTTCAAGCAGATCGAGCCCAAGGTGCTCATCGCGGTCGACGGCTACCGCTACAACGGCAAGACCTACGACCGCTCCGACGCCGTCAACGAGATCGCCGCCGAGCTGCCCACGCTGCGCGCCACGGTCTGGATCCCCTACCTGTCGGCGGCCGGCGACGGCCGCGCCCCCCAGCAGGCCGAGCCCGGTGCCGCGCACACGCGTTCGGTGCCGCACGGCGAGGTGATCGGCTGGGAGGGGCTGCGGGCCGAGGCGGGGCCGCTGGAGTTCGACCGGGTGCCGTTCGGCCACCCGCTGTGGATCCTCTACTCCAGCGGCACGACCGGGCTGCCCAAGCCGATCGTGCACGGGCACGGCGGCGTGCTGCTCGAACACCTCAAGTCGCTCGCCTTCCACCAGGACCTGGGTGAGGAGGACGTGTTCTTCTGGTACACCACCACGGGCTGGATGATGTGGAACTACCTCATCGGCGCCCTGCTGGTGGGGGCCACGCCGGTGCTCTACGACGGCTCGGCCACGTATCCCTCGTCCGCCGCGCTCTGGCGGATCGCCGCCCAGGAGCAGGTGACGTACTTCGGGGTGGGGGCGCCGTACATCATGGCCTCGCTGAAGGAGGGGATCCGGCCGACCGGGCTGGAGCGGCTGCGCGGCATCGGCTCGACGGGCTCGCCGCTGCCGCCCGAGGGGTTCGAATGGGTCGCCGCCGAGCTGCCCGGTACGCCGATCGGGTCGTTCTCCGGCGGCACCGACGTGTGCACCGGGTTCGTCGGGGCCACGATGCTCCACCCGATCAGGGCGGGGATCATCCCGTGCCGGTCGCTGGGGGCGAAGGTGGAGTCGTACGACCCCAAGGGCGAGCCGGTGGTCGGCGAGGTGGGCGAGCTGGTGCTGACCCGGCCGATGCCCTCGATGCCGGTGATGTTCTGGAACGACCCCGACGGGCGGCGCTACTTCGAGAGCTACTTCGACGTCTACCCCGGCGTGTGGCGGCACGGCGACTGGATCAAGATCAACGAGGACGGCGGCTGCGTCATCTACGGCCGCTCCGACTCGACACTCAACCGCGGCGGCGTGCGCATGGGCACCAGCGAGTTCTACCGGGTCGTGGAGCGGTTCGACGAGATCGCCGACAGCCTGGTGATCGACACCGGCCAGCTCGGCCAGGAGGGCCGCCTGCTGCTCTACGTCACCCTCGCCGAGGGCGCCGAGTTCGGCGAGCAGCTCGAACGCGCCCTGTGCGCGGCCCTTCGCCAGGAGCTGTCGCCCCGGCACGTGCCGAACGAGATCCGCGTCGTGCCCGGCATCCCCCGGACGCTGTCCGGCAAGAAGCTGGAGGTGCCCGTACGCAAGATCCTGCTCGGCACACCCGTCGAGGAGGCGGCCAACCCCGACGCCATGGCGAACCCGGAGGTGTTGCGGCACTTCAGGCCGTAGCGACGGCGGATGCTCAGGGCTCCAGGCCGAACAGGGGCAGGCAGGCGTCCAGGTGGTGGATCTCGATGTCGGGCGACGGCGGCCAGTCCTCGCGGGCCATGCGGAAGCGCCGGGTGACGACCGGCTCGCCCTTGCGCGCGTGCACGGTGACGCCGTCGTCGCGGTAGCCGAGCTTCCTGGTCACCGCCAGTGAGGCGTGGTTGTCCTCGAACGCCTCCGTCACGGCGTGCCGCGCGCCGAGCCCGGCGAAGGCGAAGTGCAGGACGGCCCTGCGCATCTCCGTGCCGATGCCGAGGCCCTGGAAGCGCCGCCCCAGCCAGGAGCCCGTCTTGACCTGCCGGGCCACGGGGAAGCTCGTCGCGGTGATGCCCTGGGTGCCGACCACCTGGCCCTCGTGCACCGCGACCAGCTCCACCGACCAGTCGTCGGCGGTGAACTCGGCCCAGCTCCTGAAGTGGTACTGGACCGTACGGCGTACCCGCTCGGCCGGGGCCGCCTCGGACCACGGGCGCAGGAACGGCATGAAGCCGGCGTCGTGGACGCCCTCGGCCGCCCGGTCGGCCAGTTCGTCGAGGTCGTCGAGGGTGGGGTGCCGCAGTTCCAGTCGCGGCGTGGTGATGGAGAGCTCGAAGAGCGGCCAGTTACGCATATCTCGGCATACTTCCACCCGTGCTGACGCTCGCGCGACTCGTTTTTTGCCTGCCCCTGATTTTCTCCGGAAAGGTTTTGCCGAACGGTGTGCTTTCCGGGCTTCGGCTTGGCTAAGGTTGGGGCTGTTCGGAGGGGTGAACAGAGGTCCGGGTGGGTGAACGCGCAGCTCACTCCCCGGCTTCTGGAGGAAAGGCGGATGCGTCCATGGCGCATCCGCCTTTTCTTGGTCGCCCCCTTCTCTGCTTGCCCAAGACGCCGCTAAAGCTTTGACTTTGTTGTCGTATAAAAGCGATATGCCGGTTTTTAGTGGGATTTACCAGTGTCGTGAATTGTTGGTGATCTGGGTAGGCGTTGACCTATGATCACAAAGGTTCGGAGAGCGGTTGTTTTCGCCGCTCTCGGGTGTGGTGGGCTTCCCTTCCTGGCCGGTGCGCCCGCCGTGGCGGACACGGCTGTGCCCGGCACCGCTGGGCCCGGCGCGACCGGGCCCGACACGACTGGGCCCGACACGACCGGGCCTGGCACGACCGGGCGCGACACGGCCGGGCGCGGCACTACTGGGCGCGACACGGCCGGGCGTGGCACGACCGGGCCTGGCACGGAGGTCGTGCTGCGGCCGGGCGACCGCGGCGAGACCGTCAGACGCCTCCAGGAGCGGCTGCACCGGAACGGCTACTACTACGGCAGGATCAACGGCGTCTACGACGAGCAGACCAAGTTCGGCGTGTGGGCCCTCCAGAAGCACCGGCACCTGCGTCCCCAGGGCGCGGTTGGACCGGAGGTGTGGCGGGCCTTCGACCGTCCGGTGCGGATGAAGCCGCTGGTCCCGAACGGCGAGGCCGACCGGGTCGAGATCAACCTGCGTTACCAGCTCCTCGTCGTCTACCGCCACCGCCGCCCGGCGCTCGTCTCGCACGTCTCGACGGGCGCGCGGGTCAGCTACTGCGAGAACGGCCACTGCGGCAACGCGATCACCCCGACCGGCGACTTCCACGTCACCAGCCGCGCGCCGGGCTGGACCGAGGGGCCGCTGGGCACGATGTACGACTCCCTCTACTTCGTCGGGGGCATCGCCATGCACGGCTCGTCCAAGGTGCCGCTGCGGCCCGCCTCGCACGGGTGCGTCCGGCTGCCGCTGCCCACCTCGAAGCGGCTGTTCGACATGGTGAAGATCGGCGAGCCCGTCTACGTGCGGGAGAAGTAGGTCAGATGCCCTGCGGCAGGCGGAACAGCCGGTCGGGGTCGTAGGTCGACTTCACCTCGGCCAGGCGGGCGGCGTTGGGGCCGTAGTAGGCGCCGCGCCAGCCGGTCAGGTCGGGATCGATGTAGTTCACGTAGGCGTGCTCGCCGAAGTGGGGGGTCATCTCGCCGTGCAGCCCGCGCAGCCAGGTCCGGTCCGTGCCCTCCGCGTAGTACTGCACGCTGTAGAGCGCGGCCCGGTGCGGGAACGCCGTGGCGGTCGGCTTCACCCGGCCCACCGCGCCGCCGAGCGCGTCCAGCAGCACGGAGTGCCGTCCGCCGCGCGCCACCCCGTCCACCAGCCTCCGGACGCCGTCGGCCGGGAGCTTGGCGTAGGCCAGGTGCGACTTGGCGGCGAACGCCTCCCTCGGCGTCCGGCGGCACTGCTCCACCGACCGCGAGGCGCATCCCGCCATGATCATCATCGCCTCCCGGTACGACGTGGTCCGCACGGACCTCGACGACGGCGTGCCGATCCGCGCGACCAGCGGGGCGAGCAGGCGGTCCAGTGACGCCTTCGGGCCCTCGTACGTGCCGACGACGAGCACGTCCAGGCCGCGTTCCGCGCGCGTCAGGTGCAGCGACGACCACAGCTCGTCCGGCGCGGACGGGCCCCACGACTGCCAGGCGCGCACCGCGGCCCCCGCCTTCGACCACGGCCAGTGCAGGAAGAACACGGTGAGGTCGCGCGTGGCGTGGGTGCGGAAGGTGAAGGAGACCGCGATACCGACGTTGCCGCCGCCACCGCCGCGGCAGGCCCAGTAGAGGCCGGAGTGGTGGGTGGCGTCCGCGGTCAGCAGGCGGCCGTCGGCCGTGACCACGCGGACGGACTCCAGGGTGTCGCAGGTGAGCCCGTACTTCCTCGACACCACGCCGAGGCCGCCGCCCAGCGTCAGCCCGGCGATCCCGACCGTGGGGCACGAGCCCGCCGGGATGCTCACGCCGTGCCGGGCCAGCCGGTCGTAGACGTCGATCAGCTTGGCGCCCGCCCCGACCGTGGCCCGGCCGGAGGCGTAGGAGACCGCGTTCATCCGGGACACGTCGATCACCAGGCCGGTGCCGGTGGACCAGCCCGCGTAGGAGTGGCCGCCGGAGCGGGCGGTGACCGCGACGCCGGTCGCGCGCGCGAACGCCAGGCACGCCGAGACGTCCGCCGGGCTCGCGCAGTACGCCACGCCGCCCGGCCTGATCCGGTCGTAGGCGGGGTTGAACAGGCGGCGGGCGCTGTCGTACCCGGAGTCGCCGGGCAGCACCAGCGTGCCCGCGAGCTGCCTGCGCAGCCGCGCCCAGTCCGGCGGCGGCGCCGACCGCCCCGCGCCGGCCGCCCCGACGCCGGACACCTCAGCGCCGGACGGCCCGAAGCCGGACGTTCGCGCGCCGGTGGCCGGTGCGCGGGGCGTCCTCGCGTCGGCGGCGAGTGCCAGCGGCGCGAGCGCGGTGAGGTGGAGAAAGTCGCGGCGGTCCATGGTCGTCCCCCGTCGGTCGTGTCGAACCGATCGATGAGACGCGTGGATCTCCGGACAAGTTGGTCACAACTCCATCACTGCAAAAATCACCCCGCCGTCCCTCCGAATCCAAAGATGTTCTGACCGGCCCCCACCCGCGTCAGCCCCGGGGCCTTCCTCAACACACCGTCCTTGACCAGCCGAAGCGGCGACATGGGCGGTTTCGGCCCGTCCCCGTTCGTCTGGGCGATGCGCAACGCCAGCGCCGGGCACATCTCGACCGCCCGCCGCGCGTCCTTGACCATCCATCCCGGCACGTTCCTGAACGACGGGAACCCGTAGTCGTCCAGGTCCACGAACTCCGGCAGCAGGTGCGCGCACAGTCCGTGCCCCTGGCAGCGGGTCCAGTCCACCTCCAGCCGGTACTCGGGCTCCACCTCGGGCTCGGGCATCGGCAGCACGCCGCGCACCGGCCGGCCGCACGAGCCGTGCTCCAGGTGGAGCGCGATCTCGCTCTCGAACGCGTCGAGCGCCGACAGCACGAACTTGGCCGTGCCGTCCGGGTGGAAGCACGCGCCACGCCGCTCGACGGCGCGCACGCACCGGCGTACGGCGTCCACGGAGCCCGTGCCCTCGGCGATCGCGCACAGCGCCCGCGCCACGTCGGGCAACCCCAGGCGGCAGGGACCGCACTGCCCGGCCGACTCGGCGGCCAGGTACGAGGCCACCCTGGCCGCCTCGCCCAGGGGACAGGTGGCGTCGCCGAGCGGCACGATGATCCCGGCCCCCAGCGTGGCCCCGGCCAGCTTCATGCCCTCCCGCGAGATCACCGCGGACCTGGCCACCTCGGCCGACAGCCACGCGCCGTGGTAGCCGCCGACCAGCACGCCGTCCCCGGCCTCGGCCTCGCACAGCGCGAGGACGTCGGCCAGCAGGACGCCGGTCGGCGCCTCGATCACCGCGCCGTTGGCCGCGCCGCCGCTCACCGTGAGCAGGATCGTGCCGGGCTCCTTGCTGGTGCCCACCTCGGCGTACTTCTCGGGGCCGTACTCGGCCAGCAGCGCGAACTGCGCGTAGGTCTCGGTGTTGGACAGCAGGGTCGGCAGCCCGTCCACGCCGCTCGTCGCGGCCCGCCGCTTCCTTCCCGGCGGGATGGCCTCCTCGCCGTTCACGCCGCGGACGAGCGCACCGCCCTCCCCGCTGATGAACCTCTCCGCCAGCCCGACCACCCGGATCGGGATGCGGCTCTCCGAACCGCCCGACACGTTCGCGGCCCGGCGTTCGGCCACTGCGGCCGACACGGACGACTCGGCCACCTCGCCCGCGACGGTGGCCACGACCACCTCTCGGGCGCCCAGGGCCTCCGCCGCCAGGATGGCGCCGTCCAGCACGAGGTGCGGGTTGCGGGTGAGCAGCATGGCGTCCTTGGAGCTGGCCGGCTCGCCCTCGGCGCCGTTGACCAGCACCACGCTCTCGCCGGTGCCCGCCGCGTCCGCCACGGCCCGCAGTTTGCGCCCGAACGGGAAGGCGGCGCCGCCCCGTCCGCGCATGTCCACCTCGTTCACCATGGAGATGAGCTCGGCCAGCTCGCGCGGGCGCGGTTCGCCGTGCAGCGTCCGGTGCGCGGGCAGGTCGAGCCGCCGGCAGTGGTCGAGCCCGGCGGTCAGCCGCGCCGGACCCATCCGCAGCACGCGCGGCACCCGGTGCGGGATCACGACCGGCTCCCTGAGGTCGCGCGGCGCGGGCTCATCCGGCCTCCCGGTACCTGCGTCGCGCGTCGGCCAGGCTCACCGGCGCGTCTGCCGGCGCCCCGGCGGTGGCCGCCGCCGCTGCCGCCGTGGCACGCGGCCGCTCGACGGGCACGTCCGCCGCGACCCCGGCCGTCACGACGGGCGCCTCGACCCTCTCCGGTACGACGGGCGGCCTGCGCAACGTGGCCAGCACGCGCACGACCAGCGCCGAACCGACCGCGGCCAGGCACGCCACGTACGACCAGGCCACCCAGCCGGCCGGCGGACGGCCCGCCGTCAGCCCGTGCATGATCGCGATGGGCCAGGCCAGGTAGGCGGCCGAGTGCAGCAGCCGCCACAACCACGGCGTGCCGCGTACGGCGAAGCGGCCTCGGAGCATGCCCGTGACCACCGCCACGATCATGAGATCGAAGGCGAGCGCGCCGAGCCCCACGTAGAGCCCGGCGACCGGCACGACCGCGGCCCCCGGCGGCGCGTGTCCCAGGCCGACCATGAGGACGATGTGCGTGACCAGGTAGGCCAGGCCGATGAGTGCGGTGGCCCGGTGCGCGAGCTGCGCCCTGACCCGGTTGGGCGGGGACAGGAACACGCGTTCGGTGGTGAGCAGGCCGAGCGCGACCGTCGCGGTCAGCAGCACCAGGGCGAACACGCCCGCGTAGAACTCTAGGAAACTGACTCCCCGGCCGAGCAGCGCGACGCCGCGTTCGGTCCTGGCCAGCGCGAACACCGACAACAGGACGGCGGTCAACGAGGCGCTCGCCCCCAGCCGGACGTTCCTTGTGTCCAGCTTTGTGGGGGCGTGCCGGGGGTGTCGTCTGTGGAGCATCTGTTTCCCTCCAAGGTCGGGTGAGGGTACGACTCGGAAGGCTGATGGGGACGTGTCAGCAGCGGCGCCCCCGGTTGATGCACGAGACGACGAACTGCATCAGCCGATCGGGCATGACGTTGGCGAAATCCGCGTGGTCGGTAACCGGGTTGTGCTTCTGTTCAGGGAACGCGTCCACGGCGAACGACGGACCCTGTGGAACTGTGTAGGCGAGGATCATGCGCAGTTGCGGAATCGCCCTGGTGCCTTGCGGACAAGCGCCGTTCTGCCCGGGGAAGCCCACGTGCGTGCGGTGATTGGCGCTGTCGGTGTTCTGACCGTCCCAGCAGCTGGGGAAATCCAGAATACGAAGAACCTGACTTCCGCGCGGGCAAAGCGGATATTTATCGGGACTTATGCGATTTGTGAATCCTGTGCAGGTCCAGCGGGCCCGCGCGTTGGCCGCGCCGTTCGTCCCGGCCTTGGCGTCGCCGGTGATCAGCCGCAGGAACCTCGGCATCGCGACGACCCTGGAGGTCGCGTTGCCCCGGAACTGCAGGGTCACCGCGCGGGCGCGGATCACCTGGCCCACGTTGCCGTCGGGGTCCTGGGCGTTCGCGTCCACTTTACGGTCACGGAGAACCGGCCAGAAGTAAGTGGATTTATCCCCTGCGCGGCAGGTGGTGTCGGCGGCGGCCAGGCTCTCGTCGGTGGAGAAACCGTCCGTGGACAGGTTGCCCACATAGTCGTGGAGGTGGTGGGCGCCGTTGCTCACGCCGGGGGCCACGATGAAATTGTCGGGGTTGTTGTGGCCATTGCGATTGGTGCCGCATTGAGCGACGAATGTGCCGCGTGAGCCGTTCCTGCCGATGCCGGCGTCGAGCCTCAGAGGCTGCACCTGGCGGATGTCCACGAAGTCCTCGACGAACGGGCCCAGATTCAGACAGTCGTCGTCCTGGGTGGCCGTGGGAGAGGGGGAGGCGGTCCTGGTCGGCCGTCCGCGCCGGTCCGACGACTGGTCGCCGGGGTCCTGCGGGTCCTGGGGATTCTGGGGGTCTTGGGGGTTCTGCGGGTCCTGAGGGTTCTGGGGGTCCTGGGAATTCTGGTCGGGGTTCTGGGGTGCCTCCGGGGTGGGGGTCCGGGGCGAGCGGTTGCGTCTGAACAGGCCGGTGGACTCCTCCGGATCCGGCGACTGCGCGGGGTCGCGCAGCCCGATCCCGCCGCCCTGCACCTGCTGGTCGGGCGCCTGCTGATCAGGGGCCTGCTGGTCGGGGAACTGCTGGTCGGGCGCTTGCTGGTCCGGCGCCTGTTGGTCGGGGGCCTGCTGGTCCGGTGCCTGCTGATCAGGGACCTGCTGGTCGGGGGCGCGGTCGCCCTGGCGACGGGCGTTCTCCTGGCTGGCCTGGGCCGGGTCGCAGAGGTCGGCCCGCGCCGGCACCACCCCGATGACGGCGGCGGACACCAGGCTCCCCGCCGCCACGGCAAGAGCGGACATGGCCGCGGCCATGCGCCCAGTTCTCCTCATGGTTGTCTCCTCGTTTCGACCGCCTCGGCGGCGGCGGGCGGCCACCACGGAGCCGCCGGGCATGAGGGTCTCGCCGCACGAAGCCGTTGCATGGTGGGAGGTACGCGGGCTTACACCATCAGGTTCAGCCATGACCGGAGATAGTTAGAAATAACTGGAGTTATCGGAGTGGCTGCCGGACGGATAACGAAGGTGTAAAGATGTGCCCCGTGCTAGGTCACCTCGACGGCAGGTTCGAGAGTGCGGATGCCGAGGCGGAACATCGCATCGCGGTGCTCTACCAGGAGTTCGGCGGCCCTCTGCTGCGCCACGTACGCAAATCGACTGGTAACGATCTGCAATGGGCTGAGGACGTCGTACAGGAGACGCTGGTCAGGGCCTGGCGTAACTCGGCAAGACTGCAATGGGAACCGAGCCTTTTATGGGCGTGGCTGCTGACAGTGGCCCGCCGCATCGTTATCGATGGACGTCGACGGAAGAGCGCCCGGCCTCACGAGGTCGAGCCGCCCGAGGTCGACCAGATGTCAGTGCCGGACGGCTCCGAGCGCGCCCTCTCGGCGATCGTGGTCGCCGACGCGCTGCGCAGCCTGTCCGACGAACACCGCGAAGTCATTGAGCAGACCTATCTCCGAGACCGTACGATAAGTGAGGCGGCGGAGATTCTGGGGATACCGCCGGGCACGGTGAAGTCCCGGCTCTACTACGGGATCCGGGCTCTCCGCGAACAGCTGCGGGACAAGGGGGTAGCCGGCTGATGCACGACGGGGTGGCCGCCTACGCCCTCGGTGTCCTCGACGATGAGGAGCACGAGGCGTTCGAGCGCCACCTCGACGCGTGCGAGCGGTGTCAGGCCGAGCTCGTGGAGCTGGCCGAGCTTCCCGACCGGCTCGACGACCTCAAGAACGTCCCCTCGGCCTCCGGCGATGATCCCCCCATGTCGATGTCACGTTGACGTCTATGCCCTTTTCGGGTGATATCGGTACGGCGAGGCGTACGCCCGGAATCAGGCCGGGTGTTCAGGGGGAGGTGTTCGGTGGGCATCGACGGTGATGCGCCCGTTCCCCCGCATCGGCGGATCCGCACCGGGCCGGGCACGCGTGGCCCGGCCGGTGTCCCCTGTCTCCGCGGACGTACGCGTCTGCACTACTTCCCCTTGCCATGGGAACGAAGAGCCTGGCTATGAACAGCCATGGCAAACCCTCACAAAGGAGTGAGAGCGAAATGCCGCTCGACGAGGCCAAGGATGAGCTGCTGCAAAGAGCCGCGGAAAGTTGCGCGGTCGGCAGCGAGCACATGAGCGCGGAGGAGGCCCTCTCCTTCCTGCGGTTCTACTACCGCCATGTCGCACCCGAGGACCTGCTCGACCGCAACCCCGTCGACGTGTACGGCCCGGCGATGTCCCAGCGACAGCTCGCCGAGGTACGCCCCCAAGGCCGGGCCGTGGTCCGCGCCTACACCCCCACGCTGGAGGAGAACGGCTGGGACCCGGGGCACTCGGTCGTCGAGGTGGTCACCGACGACATGTCGTTCCTCGTCGACTCGGTCACCATGGAGCTCGACCGGCACGACATCGGCGTCCACCTGGTGGTCCACCCCCAGATGCGGGTACGCCGCGACATGACGGGCCGGATGCTCGGCCGCGGCCAGGAGGACGTCACCGGCCAGATGCTGGTCGAGTCCTGGATCCACATCGAGATCGACCGGCAGGCCGACCCCGCGGTGCTCAGGCGCGTCGAGGCCGACCTGCTGCGGGTGCTGGCCGACGTGCGGTACGCGGTCGAGGACTTCAGGAAGATGCGGGCGCTGGCCGTCCAGACGGCCGAAGACCTTAGCATGAACCCGCCGCCGCTGGAGCCCGCCGAGGTCGAGGACAGCCTCGACCTGCTGCGCTGGCTCGCCGACGGGCACTTCACCTTCCTCGGCTACCGCGAGTACCGGCTGGAGCACACCGACCAGGGCGAGATGCTGAAGGCCCTGCCCGGGGCCGCGCTCGGCATCCTGCGCGACGACAAGGTCGGCTCGGACAGCTTCTCCGCGCTGCCCGCGGAGGTGCGCGCCAAGGCCCGCGAGAAGCAGCTCCTGATCATCACCAAGGCCAACAGCCGGGCGACCGTCCACCGGGCGACCTACCTCGACTACATCGGGGTCAAGCTGTTCTCGCCCGAGGGCGAGGTCATCGGGGAGCGCCGCTTCCTCGGCCTGTTCACCCACGTGGCCTACAACGAGTCGATCTCCCGCATCCCGGTGCTGCGGCGCAAACTGGCCGAGGTGCTCAACGCCGCCGGCCACTCGCCCGACAGCCACGACGGCAAGGACCTCATCGAGATCCTGGAGACGTTCCCGCGCGACGAGCTGTTCCAGACCTCGGTCTCCCAGCTCCTGCCGATCGCGCTCGGCGTGCTGCGGCTGCGCGAGCGCAAGCAGGTCAAGCTGTTCCTGCGGCGCGACGACTACGGCCGTTACATCTCCTGCCTGATCTACCTGCCACGCGACCGCTACACCACCAAGGTGCGGCTGAAGATGCAGGAGGTGCTGCTCAAGGCGCTCGGCGGCAGGTCGCTCGACTACAGCGCGATGATCGGCGAGTCCGTGCTGGCCCGGCTGCACGTGGTCGTGCGCGGCGAGCAGCTCCCCGTGCCCAGCGTCGACGTGGAGGAGCTGGAGGCGCGTCTGGCCGCGCTGACCCGCTCCTGGGAGGACGACCTGACCGTCGCGCTCGACGAGATGACCTCCGAGGAGGAGGCTCCCGCGCTGGCCAGGAGGTACGTCTCCGCCTTCCCCGAGGGGTACAAGGCCGACTTCCCGCCCAAGGTCGCCGTGGTCGACCTGCGCCGCCTGGAGCAGCTCGTCGCCGACGGCGAGGAGGTGGCGATCAACCTCTACGAGCCGTACGACGCCACCGAGGGCGAGCGGCGGCTGAAGATCTACAAGGTCGGCTCGCCGATCTCCCTGTCGGAGGCCCTGCCCCTGATCCAGCGGCTCGGCGTCGAGGTCGTGGACGAGCGGCCGTACGAGATCGACCGGGACGGCGACGCGAGCACCAAGAACGCCTGGATCTACGACTTCGGCCTGCGCTACACGCCCTCCGGCGAGGTGGACAGGAACGACTTCAAGCGGCTCTTCCAGGACGGCCTGAGCGCCCTGTGGCAGGGCCGCGTCCAGGCCGACAACTTCAACGCCCTCATCCTGCGGGCGGGCCTGACCTGGGAACAGGTCGAGATCCTGCGCGTCTACGCCAAGTACCTGCGGCAGGCCGGCAGCACGTTCTCGCAGCTCTACATGGAACGCGTGCTGCTGGGCAACGTGCGGCTGGCCCGGCTGCTGGTCCGCCTGTTCGAGGCCAAGCTCGACCCCAAGCGCGGCGACGACGTGCGGGTCGACCTCGTGGAGGCGCTCAACGAGGAGATCCTGGGCGCCCTCGACGAGGTGGCCTCCCTCGACGAGGACCGCATCCTGCGGGCCTACCTGGAGATGATCCAGGCGACCCTGCGCACCAACTACTTCCAGACGGTCGACGGGCAGCGCAAGCCGTACATCTCGCTCAAGGTCGACCCGCAGGCGATCAGCGTGCTGCCGCTGCCCCGGCCGAAGTACGAGATCTTCGTGTACTCGCCCCGCGTCGAGGGCGTGCACCTGCGGTTCGGGAAGGTCGCCCGCGGCGGCCTGCGCTGGTCCGACCGCATGGAGGACTTCAGGACCGAGATCCTCGGCCTGGTCAAGGCCCAGATGGTGAAGAACACCGTCATCGTGCCCACCGGGTCCAAGGGCGGGTTCGTGGTGAAGCAGCCGCCCGTGTCCGGCACCCGCGAGGACATGCTGGCCGAGGGCGTGGCCTGCTACCGGACGTTCATCTCCGGCCTGCTCGACGTCACCGACAACCTGGTGGACGGCAAGGTCGTGCCGCCGGCCGACGTGGTCAGGCACGACGGCGACGACACCTACCTCGTCGTGGCCGCCGACAAGGGCACCGCGACCTTCTCCGACATCGCCAACAGCGTGGCCAAGGAGTACGGCTTCTGGCTCGGCGACGCCTTCGCCTCCGGCGGCTCGGTCGGCTACGACCACAAGGCCATGGGCATCACCGCCCGCGGCGCCTGGGAGTCGGTCAAGTACCACTTCCGCACGATGGGCGTGGACGTGCAGACCACCGACTTCACCGTGGCCGGCATCGGCGACATGTCCGGCGACGTGTTCGGCAACGGCATGCTGCTCTCGCAGCACATCCGGCTGGTGGCCGCCTTCGACCACCGGCACGTCTTCATCGACCCGACGCCCGACGCGGCCCGGTCGTTCGCCGAGCGGCAACGCCTGTTCGACCTGCCGCGCAGCTCCTGGGACGACTACGACGCCTCGCTGATCTCGGCGGGCGGCGGCGTGTTCCCGCGTACCGCCAAGTCCATCCAGATCACCCCGCAGATGCGCGAGGCGCTGGGCATCGAGGCGGGCGTCAACGCCCTGGCCCCCAACGACCTGATCAGCGCCATCCTCCGGGCCCCCGTCGACCTGCTGTGGAACGGCGGCATCGGCACGTACGCCAAGGCCGGCTCCGAGTCCAACGCCGACGTCGGCGACAAGGCCAACGACGGGCTCCGGGTGAACGCCGGAGACCTGCGGTGCAAGGTCATCGGCGAGGGCGGCAACCTGGGCTTCACCCAGCTCGCCCGCATCGAGTTCGCGCTGAACGGCGGTCTGGTCAACACCGACTTCATCGACAACTCCGCCGGGGTGGACACCTCCGACCACGAGGTGAACATCAAGATCCTGCTCGACCAGGTCGTGCGCGACGGCGAGCTGACCGACAAGCAGCGCAACCAGGTCTTCTCGTCGATGACCGACGAGGTCGCCGACCTGGTGCTGCGCGACAACCACGCCCAGAACGTGGTGCTCGACGCGACCCGCGCCCAGGCGGTCGACATGCTCCACATCCACGCCCGCTACCTGCGCAAGCTCGAACGGGACGGGCTGGTCAACCGGGAGCTGGAGTTCCTGCCCTCGGACAAGACGCTGGCCGAGCGGCGGCAGGCCAGGCTCGGGCTGACCGCGCCGGAGTTCTCGGTCCTGCTGGCCTACACCAAGCTGGTGGCCGACGCCGAGGTGCTGGGGTCCGAGCTGCCCGACGACCCGTACCTGGCGTCGTGCCTGGTGTCGTACTTCCCGTCGGACCTGCGCGAGCGGTTCCGCACGTACATGGACGCGCATCCGCTGCGCCGCGAGATCATCACGACCTGCGTGGTGAACGAGCTGGTCAACTCCATGGGCACCACGTTCATGTTCCGCTTCGGCGAGGAGACCGGGGCCTCCACGTCGGACATCGTGCGGGCGTACCTGGTGGCGCGTGAGGTCTTCGACCTGCCGAGCTTCTACCGGGCCGTGGAGGCGCTGGACAACGAGGTGGACACCGCCACCCAGGTCGCCATGCTGCTGGAGGGCCGCAAGCTGCTGGAGCGCGGCACCCGCTGGCTGCTGGTCAACCGGCGTCCGCCGCTCGACCTGGCCGGGTCGGTCGCCTTCTTCCTGAAGGGCGTCAACGGGCTGTCGGCGCACATCCCCAAGCTGCTCACCGGGCCGGACCTGGCCGCGTACGAGGAGCGCCGGGACTCGTTCGTGGCCCGCGGCGTGCCGCAGGAGCTGGCCGAGCGGGTGGCGTCGATGGTGCCCGCGTACTCGACGCTGGACCTGGTCGAGGTGGCGTCGCTGACGGGCCGTCCGGTGAACGAGGTGGCGGAGGTCTACTTCGACCTGGCCGACCGCCTGCAGCTCGCCCGCCTGCGCGAACGCGTCATCGCCCTGCCCAGGGACAACCGGTGGAACTCCATCGCCCGCTCGGCCCTGCGCGACGACCTGTACACCGCGCACGCGTCGCTGACCCGTGACGTGCTGGCCCACAGCAAGCCCGGCCTGCCCCCGGAGGAGCGGCTGGCCGGCTGGACCGAGGCCAACTCGGCCGCCGTGGGACGCGCCCGTCAGACGCTGTCGGAGATCTGGGAGAGCGACCACTTCGACCTGGCGACGCTGTCGGTGGCCCTGCGCGCGATCCGCACGCTGGTGGGCGCCAGCAGCCTGCCGCGCACGGAGGCCTAGGAACCGCCCGAGGGGGCTCTCACTCGCCGCTGGCGCGGGTGAGGGCCCCGTCGTGGGCGATGACGCGGGCGGCGGCCGGGGCCGTCAGCGGCGGCACCGCCGTGGCGTACTGGTGGACCTCGGTGAGCTTGAGGCTGCGGCGCACCGAGGAACCCGAGATGGCCCAGCTCGCCTCCGGCGGCACCGGGATGATGTAGGTGTTGTTGGCGACCGTGCGGGTCGAGGTGTTGCGCGACAGCGAGTACTGGATCAGCGCGCCGCCGTCGGACGTGCGCAGCGCGTAGACCGGCCAGTTGTCGGCGCTGAAGATCGAGTCGTAGCTGAACCCGTCCTTCTTGGCCTTCTCCCGGTCGGTGGCGATCTGCTTGGCCACCTCGGTCGTGTACTGGCCGTCGGCGAGCAGGCCCGCCGTCACCCCGGCCGCCCCCGTCTCGGCCACGCTGGCGTGCACCGGGCCCATGTACTGGGGGCTGATCGTGACGGTCTTGTCGTCGGGGGTCAGCGCCTTGGCGTAGCCGTCGGAGTCGAGCTCGACCTGCGGCAGCCGCTGCCCCGACAGGAGCTGCGCGGCCGAGCTGAGCTGCCAGTCCTCGCCGCTCTTGGCGAACGTCAGCAGCGTCGGCTGCCCGTTGCGCGTCACCAGCGCGCTGAACCAGGGCGCCCGCTCGCCCTGGGCGAACCTGGGCACGTAGAGGGTCGGCGAGCCCCACGTGTAGCGCGGCGGACGGTCGCCGGTGGACTCGTAGGCGGCCTGGGTGAGCGCGAACTGCCCGTCGCGGACCAGGTCGCTGTCGAGCGCGAGCCGCCCCGGCACGATGCTCTCGACACGCAGCACGTCGTCGGTGGGCAGGATCGCGGAGATCGCCTCCGCGGCCTCCTGACGCGTGACGGCGGGAGCCGGCGCGGACGGCGAGGGCGTGGCCGAGCCCGTGGCGGGCGCCTTCCCCTGCGACACTCCGGAGGACGTTTGAGCAGGGCCTGTGCACGCGGTAGCCGCGGCCAGCACGCCGACGGCGAGCGCCAGCATCTTCCCCCGACGGTATGCGCGCACCTCGCCATGTTATTCGTGCACGCGAGGGTCGCGTACCCTAGGGAGACGTGGCAGGCATCGATCCGGCAGAAGAGATCAACGAGCTCGCGAACACGCTCCGCAGCATCCAGGACGTGCTCGACCTCGACGCGATGCGCAAGCAGATCGAGGAGCTGGAGCAGCAGGTTGCCGCCCCAGACCTGTGGGACGACCCCGAGCAGGCGCAGAAGGTCACCAGCAAGCTCTCCCATCTCCAGGGCGAGCTCAACCGCGTCGAGGGCGTCGCACGCCGTCTCGACGACCTGAAGGTGCTCTACGAGCTCGCGGCGGAGGAAGGCGACGACGACACGCGCGTCGAGGCCGACAAGGAGCTGGAGTCCCTCAAGTCCGACATCGGCGCCCTTGAGGTACGCACGCTCCTGTCGGGCGAATACGACGCCCGCGAGGCGCTCGTCACCATCAACTCCCAGGCCGGTGGCGTCGACGCGGCCGACTGGGCCGAGATGCTGCTGCGCATGTACCTGCGGTGGGCCGAGCGCAAGGGCTACTCCACCGAGGTCTACGACACCTCCTACGCGGAGGAGGCCGGCATCAAGTCGGCCACGTTCACCATCAAGGCCGCCTACGCCTACGGCACGCTGCGCGGCGAGCACGGCACCCACCGGCTGGTCCGCATCAGCCCGTTCGACAACCAGGGCCGCCGCCAGACCTCGTTCGCGGGCGTCGACATCGTGCCGGTCGTCGAGCAGACCGACCACATCGACATCAACGAAGACGACCTGCGCATCGACGTCTACCGTTCGTCGGGCCCCGGCGGCCAGGGCGTCAACACCACCGACTCGGCGGTGCGCATCACGCACATCCCGACCAATATCGTGGTCTCCTGCCAGAACGAGCGCTCCCAGCTCCAGAACCGCGCCTCGGCCATGAACGTGCTCCAGGCCAAGCTGCTGGAGCGCAAGCGGCAGGAGGAGGCGGAGAAGATGTCGGAGCTGCGTGGCGCGACCACCACGTCATGGGGCACGCAGATCCGCAACTACGTGCTGCACCCGTACCAGATCGTGAAGGACCTGCGCACGGGCACGGAGGCGGGCAACCCGACGGCGGTGCTCGACGGCGACCTCGACGGGTTCATCGAGTCGGAGATCCGCTGGATGCGCAGGCAGGAGTCAGGCACCGACTAGGTGCCTGAGCACCAGCGTCGCGAAGAGCAGGACGAGGAGCAGGACGGCGACGAGGGCGGGTGACAATCCGGCGAAGCCGTGGTTGTGCATCCGCTCCCTGTTGGCTCGGCAGAGGGGACAGCGGCCCTCGATCACGGGGTGGGCGCACTGCGCGCATACGAGGTGTTCGCAACTCATGACAGCCCCAAGTGTAGCCGCACAATCGTTTTGTTTCCGTTATGGACGTTCCATGCCAGTCTTCCCCCTAGACTGTCGTCTGGCCAATCGGAACGTCGATCATCAGTAAAGACGGCGTCCCCGATCGGCCGGCGGCGGGAATGGGCATGTGCCACCCTCGCTTCCGTCCTGACCCCTAGACTGGCATGCCGTGATGCTCTCGTGATCCATTTCGATAATGTCACCAAGGTCTACGCGAACCAGAACCGGCCCGCTCTCGACCACGTCTCCGTCGACGTGGACAAGGGTGAGTTCGTGTTCCTCGTCGGCCCTTCGGGGTCAGGCAAGTCCACGTTCCTGCGTCTGGTCCTGAAGGAGGAGCGGCCCAACTCCGGGGCGATTCACGTCGCCGGCAAGGACCTGGCCCGCCTCTCCAACTTCAAGGTGCCTCACCTGCGCCGCCGTATCGGCTGCGTCTTCCAGGACTTCAGGTTGCTCCCGAACAAGAACGTCTACGAGAACGTGGCGTTCGCCCTAGAGGTGATCGGCAAGCCCAGGCGGTTCATCCGCAAGGTCGTGCCCGAGGTCATCGAGCTGGTCGGCCTGGAGGGCAAGGCGCACCGCATGCCCGACGAGCTGTCCGGCGGCGAGCAGCAGCGTGTCGCCATGGCCCGCGCGTTCGTCAACCGGCCGATGATCCTGCTGGCCGACGAGCCCACGGGCAACATCGACCCCGCGACGAGCATCGGCATCATGAAGGTGCTCGACCGCATCAACCGGACTGGCACCACGGTCGTCATGGCCACGCACGACGCGGCCATCGTGGACTCCATGCGCAAACGCGTCGTCGAGCTGGAAGACGGGAAAATCGTCCGTGACCAGTCGCGTGGCGTTTACGGCCAGGCGTACTGACAGGGAGCGGCAGACAGAACATGCGGGCGAACTTCATCTTCTCCGAGGTCTGGATCGGCCTCCGTCGCAACCTGACCATGACGATCGCGGTCGTCATCACCGTGGCCGTCGGCATGGCGATGTTGGGCGTCGGCTTGTTGATCAACACCCAGGTCTCCATGCTCAAGACCTTCTGGTACGACAAGGTGGAGATCTCGGTCTTCCTGTGCACCAAGGGCTCCGCGATCCCTGCATGCAACGGCAAGGCGGTCACCCCGGCCCAGACCAAGGCGCTGGAAGCCCGCCTGAAGGGCCTCCAGGGGGTCAAGGAGGTCTTCTACGAGGACCAGACCACGGCGTACGACAACTTCAAGACGGCCTACCAGGGCAGCCCGACGCTCGTCGAGGCCACCCGGGTCGAGGACATGCCGCAGTCGTTCCGCGTGAAGCTGGTCGACCCCGACAACTACCAGCCGGTGGTCCAGGCCGTGAAGGGCCAGCCGGGCGTGTCCCAGGTGATGGACCACAAGCAGCTCATCAACAAGTTCTTCGACATGCTCGACAAGCTGTCCTTCTACGCGCTGGCCGTCGCCATCATCCTGGTGCTGGCCGCGGCGCTGCTGATCGGCAACACCGTCCGGCTGTCGGCGTTCAACCGGCGCCGGGAGACTGGGATCATGCGCCTGGTGGGCGCGTCCAACCTGTACATCCAGCTCCCGTTCGTCATGGAAGGCGTGATCGCCGGCCTGATCGGCGGCGTCTTCGCGGCGATCATCCTGATCGTGACCAAGGTCCTCCTCTTCGAGGAGATCGCGGGCTACTTCGGCAGCGGCATGGCCCAGCTCGGCTGGGACTCGGTGGCCCAGACCATCACGATCACCATGGGCATCGGCGTCGTGATCTGTGTGCTGGCCTCGTTCGTGACGCTCCGCCGATACCTCAGGGTGTGAGGAATCGCCGGTAAGGTCGAAGCATGCCACGTGAGACCGGGCGGAAGGTCATCGCCCAGAACAAGCGGGCCCGGCACGACTACCACCTTGAGGACACCTTCGAGGCGGGGCTCGTGCTCCAGGGCACGGAGGTGAAGTCGCTCCGCGAGGGCCGCGCCTCGCTCGTCGACGGCTACGCCAGCATCGACGACGGCGAAGCGTGGCTGCTCAACGTGCACATTCCCGAGTACACGCAGGGCACGTGGACCAACCACGCCGCCCGCCGCAAGCGCAAGCTGCTGCTGCACCGCAAGGAGATCGAGAAGCTGGCCGCCATCACCAAGGAGGGCGGCCTCACGATCGTCCCCACGGTCCTGTACTTCCAGGACGGCCGGGCCAAGGTCGAGATCGCCGTGGCGCGCGGCAAGAAGGACTGGGACAAGCGGCAGTCGCTGGCCGAGCAGCAGGCCAAGCGGGAGATGGCGCGGGCCCTGCGGCACCGCAACCGATGAGAGCGGCGGCACTCTAACCGATGACACGCGCGCGCCGCACCCTTGCCGCGACCGTCACGCTGGCGGTCGCGAGCATGACGCTGACCGGCTGCTTCGAGGAGTCCTCGCCGCACGACGCGGTGCGTGACTTCCTCGTGGGCTGGCAGTCCGAGGACTACGCCCTGGCCGCGGGTCGCACCGACGGCGACCCGGCCACGGTGGGCAAGGCCCTGGCCAACGCCAAGCTGGAGCTCGACGCGGCCTCGTTCCGCTTCAGGATCAAGAGCGTGAGCGTGACCGGCGAGGAGTCCAAGGCCGACTTCCGCGCCGAGGTCGACCTGGGGGAGAACACCCCCCTCTGGGAGTACGACGGCTCGCTGCCGCTGCACCTGGTCGACGGCCGATGGAAGGTGCGCTGGTCGCCGTCGGTGCTGCATCCGCAGCTCAAGGAGGGCCAGCGGTTCGCGGTCGAGACCAACCCCAAGCCGCGCCAGCCGGTGGTCGACCGATCCGACGATCCCCTGCAGAACGAGCTCTACGTCTACGTGGTGGGCGTGGTGCCGTCCGCGCTGGGCGACCGGGCCGAGGACGTCGTGGCCAAGCTGTCGGCGATCACCGGCTACGCCCAGGACCGGCTGCTGAGCCGGATCAGGTCCTCGCCGCCCGACAAGTTCGTGCCGCTGGTCACGTTCGGGCGCTCGCGGTACCTGTCGATGAAGTCCAAGCTGGCCGGCATCGCCGGCATCGAGACCGACCCGCAGCCGCAGCCCATCGACCCCGCCGCGCCCAAGCAGATCGTCGGCAAGGTCAGCGCGCTCACCCCCGAGGACGAGCAGAAGCTCGGCGGGCCGCAGCGGGCCGGCGACTCGGTCGGTCAGAGCGGTCTGCAGCAGGCGTACCAGGACTATCTGACCGGTTCCACCGAGACCAAGGTGATCACCCTCGATCTCAAGACCGGCAAGCAGGTGGCCAAGCTGCGCGAGTGGCCGGGCCGCCAGAACGTCTCGGTCAAGACCACGATCGACAGCCACGTCCAGGCCGCGGCCGAGCGGGCGGTGGCCGAGACGGCCACGAGCGCGCTGGTGGCCGTGCAGCGCGACACCGGCGAGATCCTCGCGGTCGGCACCAGCGGGCTCAACCAGGAGAAGGACGCGCTGGCGGGCAGGTTCCCCGCGGGCACGGCCTTCTCGATCGTGGCGGCCGACGCGCTGATCAAGGGCGGCGTCAGCACCAAGCAGCGGCTGGCCTGCCCGGCCGAGCGCACGGTCGGCGGCGCCAAGTTCGTGCACACCAGCCAGGCCGCCGGGGTCGCCTCGTCGGCCACGTTCCAGGACAACTTCGCCAAGGGCTGCGTGACCGCGCTGGCCTCGCTGGCGCGCCGGGCCACCGCGGGCGGCCTGGCCACGAGCGCCAAGGCGTTCGGCATCGGGCTGCCGTGGCAGCTCCCGCTGAAGTCGTTCAGCGGGGCGATGCCCGAGCTGTCCAGCGACGCCGACAAGGCCAGGGCCATCGCGGGCCAGAACGTCGAGGTCAGCCCGCTGTCGATGGCGCTGGTCGCGGCGGCGGTGGGTTCGGGCACCTGGCGGCCGCCGGTGCTCGTGACCGCCCCCAAGTCGCCCGATCCGGCCGCGGAGGTCGTCCCCGAACGGCAGCCGGCTCCCGTCGCGATGGATCCGAAGGTGCGCACGGCGCTGACCGCGATGATGCGTGCCGGCGCGGTCGGCAGCCCCGCGCAGGCGGGCCGGGGCCGGGTCTACGGCGTCCGCGCCACGGCGGGCAGCCAGGACAAGCCCATGACCTGGTTCGTCGGCTGGCAGGGGGACGTGGCGGTCGCCGTCCTGGCCAAGAACTACGACGCGGCGGCCGTCGCGGGCAGCTTCTTCTCGGGCCTTCGTGACCCTGCGTGAAAATTCGTGACGGTGAGCAACCTTTCCGGACGTCGGCTGCGTCTTACTGAATGACTGGGCCCGCTCGGGGGGTTGCGGACTCAGTCGCCGTGATGAGATCAGGACTTCATCTCGGGGGAAGTCCTGCCGTCCGGACCGGCTCGACCCTGCCGGTCGGCCCCCGGGAGCGCGTGCTGCTGTGCCACGCTCCCGGGGGTTTCGCCATGCTGGAATTAAGTTGGCGTTGAGGGTGTTGTCCCCTGTAGATTCAGTGTTGCTCGTCTCCGTGTGATCAGCATTGAGGCGTGTTGACAACTGCACAGGGGGTGACTGGCTTCGACTTCGATCTTGCAAGCCAGGTGAAGCGGGCCGAGGACTGCGGACATAACCTCGTTAATCCTGTGACCGCAAAACAATAAGTGCCAATTCCAAGCGCACTGAGGTCGGCCAGGGTTCCCTGGCCCTCGCTGCCTAAGTAGCGAAACCTCTGTCAGCCCGGGAGCGCCTTCGGCCCGGTGTCTGGCATCGTGAGAAGGCTCAACCGATCGACCCGGCCACGGGGGAGATCGGGAAATCAAACAGTGGCTGAGCCCGTCGGCGACTCGCCTGTGTGATCGCCGGGGCTGAGAAAAGCACAACAGGCTGCGCCCGGAGAAGCCCTGACTTGGGGTTGAAGGACGCGGGTTCGATTCCCGCCACCTCCACGTGACCAGAACGCCTCCGACCTGCCGAGATCTCGGCGGGTCGGAGGCGTTCTGCTGTCCGGGGCGTGTTGTCGTGCTGCCTAGAGCGTGCGCAGCCATTGGCGGAAGCGGTCCAGGCCGGGGCTCGGCGTCGGTGACGGCAGGGTGCGGAGCAGCTCGTCGTCGGTGGCCGGGCGGGCGTCGAGGGCCGCCTGGCGCAGCAGCTTCGCGCCCACCCGCAGGCCGCCGAGCACCTGGATGGTCACCGTGTCGCGGCGCATCGCGTAGCCATGGGTGTCCTCTTTGCGGACGTACGTGAGGCCGGGGCCGGCGGTGGTGCACTCCTTGGCGAGGAAGCAGACGTCGTCACCGTCGACGTAACTCGCGTACATCGTGATGCGGACGGTCTGCGCGCCGTTGCCGGTGTGGTCGGCGGGCGTGTAGATCAGGCCCGTCGGGATGCCCGTGAGCTGTGGGGTGTATCCCGGGATCTTCGCCGCGTAGTAGTCGCCGGTCCGCTCCTGGTCGCCCAGCTCGCGGGCGGTGGCCGGGTGCAGGGTCCGGGCGGCCGACCGGAGCAGGGCGTGGTCGACGGCCGCGCTCCCCACCACCGCGACGTACCGGCGTCCCACCCGCACCTGGTAGCCGTGTTCCACCGGGCCTTGCCGGTAGACCAGGCCGCCGGGCTCGGCCGTGCACGACTCGACCGGCAGATGGGCGTCAAGCGCGGTGGGTTGTCCGCATCTGTCCTCGCCCACCATGAGCCGGTCGTACGCGGCGATCGTGATGTACCGGTCGGGCGGGACGGAGGCCGGGTCCGCGGGCATGAAGCCGGAGGCGCCCAGCCCGTCGCCGTAGGCGTTGCCGTCGGGGCGGTAGCCGGGGATGGCGACCACGTACGCGGTCTTCCGGGAGAGGTTGCCGGCACTCAGCCGAGTCTCCAGGTCGTCCGGCGGGTCCTGGCGCAGCACGGCCACACCGGCCGCCAGGAGGGCCAGGATCAGCCCGAGTGCGACCGCCCGGTAGCGCCACCCGCGGACGAACACCCCGGCCACCAGGGCGTGCGGGACCCCGCCGAGCAGGAACGTCAGCAGCGCGTCGCGGCTCACGCCGAGGCCGGCGATGTCGGTCACCCTCCAGCCGAGCAGCCATCCGGCGGTCCCCAGGCCCAGGACCAGCAGCGCCCACAGCAGCCGCCCGCCGAGGGTGGTGCCGAGGACCGACACGTCACGGGTGGCCTTGATCACGAAGACCAGGTAGCCGAGGATGACCGCCACGGCCAGTGCCGCGGCGACGAGGGGCACGGTCTCGTTGACGGCGAACAGCAGGATCATCAGGACCGTCCCCGCCGCCGGCAGGATGAGCGATCCCACCGTCCAGGCCGCGGCGAGATGGGCCAGGACCCGCACCGGCTTCGGCACGGTCGGCCCGGTAGCCCCGGGCGGTCGGTCGTTCTCGATCTCCGCGCGCACGCCGCTCTCCGTTCTTCGCGTCAGCCAATGTGTTGGATGAACGCAGGGCGGCGGGGGTTCGGCGGGCCGGGTCAACGTTCGAGGGTGGTCTTGAGGTGGCGGTTGCGGACGTTGATGTGGCGGCGGAGGCCCAACCGGTCGGCCAGGCGGCCCAGGAGACCGGCGGGGGCGGAGAAGTCCACGATGTCGGTCATGAGGGTGGCGCCCGCATGCGGGGCCGCGTCGAAGCGATGTTCGTGGCGCCAGTGGCGGAACGGGCCGGACACCTGCTCGTCCACGAAGTACGCGGGCCGCTCCCACGCGCTGATCGTCGAGGTCATCCGCCAGGTGAGCCCGAAGTGCCTGGCCTGCCAGGTGACCTGGTCGCCGAGGCCGAGCAGGCCCGTGGTGACGCCCGCGCGTGGTGGAGGTCGTCGGGTCAGTGGGCGCAGCCGGCGTACTCGTCGAGGCGGCGGAACATGGCGGCCAGCATGAGCGGGAACATCGCGACGTGCGCGACGACCATCAGGACGCCGCCGTCGATGACGCCGAGCCACAGCAGCGGATACAGCGGCACGACCGGGACGAACATCGCCGCGCACATCTCCAGCGTCGGCGGCCAGCGGTGGCCGCGGAAGCGCATCCACGCGGCCATGCCCACCGACATGTCGACGGCCATGATCAGGTACGCGAGCTCCGGCGACTCCTCGTGGGAGACGGACAGGCCGACGGCCGACTGGAGGGCGCCGAGCACGAACATGCCGGCGAACATGGCGAGGATCATCTCCACGTAGTGGAGGGCGAACTTCGACCAGCGACGTCCGGTGATGGAAGGCGGTGTCATGCTTCCGACTGTGGCCGGACGGGGGCGGCATAAGGGAAGGGCAAGGTGGTACATGTCCGGAAAGTTGGGTTGTCTGTCTGCCCTACTACAGTCGTGACCATGGAGTACCGGCGGGTCGTGGTCGTCGCCTACGAGGCGGCCGAGCTGCTCGACATCGCGTGCGTCACCTCGACGCTGGAGAACGCCAACTGGCACGGCGCCTCACCGTACTACCAGGTGCGGATGGCCACTCCCGGAGGCCATCCCGTCACCACCGCCAGCGCGCTGGTGCTCCAGGGCCAGCTCACGCTTGAGCGGATCACCGGGCCGCTCGACACGCTCATCGTCTCCGGCGGCACCGGCCACCTGGACGCCGCCGAGAACCCGCTGGTCGTCGGCCACGTCCGCAGGCTGGCGCGGGAGAGCAGGCGGGTCGCCTCGGTGTGCACCGGCGCGTACGTGCTGGCCGCCGCGGGGCTGCTCGACGGCAGGCGTGCCACCACCCACTGGCGGGAGGCGGCCGACCTGGCGGCCCGCCATCCGCGCGTCACCGTGGATCCCGCCCCGATCTACGTCCGCGACGGCGAGGTGGCCACGTCCGCCGGGGTCACCGCCGCGCTCGACCTCACGCTTGCCCTGGTCGAGGAGGACAACGGCGCCGAGCTGTCCAGGACGGTGGCCCGCGGCATGGTCACCTACCTGCAACGGCCGGGCAACCAGGCGCAGATGAGCATGTTCGTCAGCCCTCCGGCGCCGGCCGACAGCCTGGTCAGGCGGACCGTCGAGCACATCTCCGCCAACCTGGCCGCCGACCTCACCGCGGCCACGCTGGCCGCCGCGGCGGGCGTCAGCGAACGCCACCTGACCCGGCTGTTCCTCAGGCATCTGAAGCAGACGCCGGGCAGGTTCGTGCGGCAGGCCCGTACCGAGGGGGCGGCGCATCTGCTGGTCTCGACCTCGCTGCCCATGTCCGCGATCGCCGTACGCTGCGGTTTCGGCACGGCCGAGACGTTGCGCCAGGCGTTCGTGGACCGGTACGGCATTCCGCCGTCCCGGTATCGGCTGACTCAGTCGTCTGCGACCGGTTAATTGCCTTTTGTCCGGCCCGAAAGGAGTAATTCGGGCTAGTGTGACTGACTTGGGCACTTTCCCGAGCATTAAGGTGATCATCAGATGCGAAAGACGATCGCGCTGACCGGGGCGGCCGTCGTCCTGTCGGGGTGCGGCATGCTGCCCGGCGCGCAGTCGCGGACGGCCGCGCAGGAGACGGCGGCCACCACCGCTCCGGCCGCCGCCACCACCTCCTCTGCCTCACCGCCGCAGAGCGCGCCGCCGCAGCAGGACGAGGTCATCGCCACCCGCGAGGCCAAGGTCGGCTCGGGCGGCCAGCACGGCAAGGCCCGCGTCGACATCACCGCGCTCAAGCGCCAGGGCAGGACCGTCACACTCAACTGGACGATCACCGCCACCGACGGCAAGGTCAACGTGCACAACGGCCTCGGCACCGGCACGCTCGACTACACGGTCGCCAACGTCTCCCTGATCGACCCGGTGAACGCCAAGCGCTACCGCGTCGCCCGCAACGGCACCGGCCCGGACGCCACGTGCGTGTGCTCCGGCACCCAGGGCCAGTTCCTGGAGAGCGGGCAGGCCAGCACGCTGTACGCGGTCTTCGCCGCGCCGCCGCCGGAGGTCACCAAGGTCAACGTCGAGATGCCGATGCTGGGCGTGCTCACCGATGTTCCGCTCTCTTAGCCTCGCGCTGGCCCTCGTCCTGACGCCGGCGCCGTCCCCGGTCCAGGTCCCGCCCGACGCCATCGGCCCGGTCGAGGACCTGGTGCTGCCGGTCGAGGACATCGTCGGCGAGATCGAGTCCATGGACGGCGCCGAGAGCGAGACCAAGCAGGGCCGCCAGGTGACGGTCGCGCTCACCAGCGACGTGCTGTTCGCGCTGGACAAGTGGCGGCTCACACCCAAGGCCAGGAAGCGGCTGGCGGACGTGGCCGCCAAGGTCGAGGCGGAGGGCGCGGGCGGCGTCGTCAGGATCGGCGGGCACACCGACGACCAGGGGAGCGACGCGTACAACCTGGTGTTGTCGCGGCGGCGTGCGCAGGCCGTGCGCGCGGCCCTCGCGCCGCTGCTCGGCGGCGGGAACGTCACCCTCCAGGCCGCCGGCTACGGCGAGACGCGGCCCAAGCTGCCCAATCTGGTCGAGGGCAAGCCGGTGGAACGGAACCGGGCGAAGAACCGCCGCGTGGAGATCGTCTTCACGGCCAAATAGTGACGGGCGCGGTCGGGCGGGGTGTCACTCGGCCTTGAGTTCGCCGAGCGTCACCGTGACGGTCTGGGTGCCGCCGTTGGCGCGCAGGATCTCCACCTTGACCTGGTCGCCGGGTTTGTAGGCGCTGACCTCCTCCGCCAGCGCGGCCATGGTCGCGGTCTTCTTGCCGTTGATCGAGAGGATCACGTCGCCGGACCGGATCCCGGCCTTCTCCGCGCCGCCGCCCTTCTCCACGCCGGCCACGCCCACGCCGCTCGGCTGCCCGGTGGCGCCGATGACCGTGCTGCCGCGGATGCCGAGCGCGGCCCGGTGGCTGTTGGTGACCTTGCCGCTCTTGACGATCTGGGCCGCGATGTCGGTGGCCGTGTTGCTCGGGATCGCGAACCCGATGCCGGGTGCGGCCCCGCCGCCGAGCTGGGGGTCGGTGGCGGCGAGCGTCGGGATGCCGATGACCTCGCCGGCCAGGTTCACCAGCGCGCCGCCGCTGTTGCCGGGGTTGATCGCGGCGGAGGTCTGGATCGCGCCGCTGATGGTGGCTCCCGGCGATTCGGGGTTCTGGGGCTCGCTGACGGTACGGCCGAGCGCCGAGACGATGCCGTTCGTGACGCTGCCCGACAGGCCCAGCGGGTTGCCCATGGCCAGGACGATCTGGCCGACCCGCAGCTTGCTCGAGTCGCCGAACCTGGCCGGACGCAGGCCGTCGGGCTGCTCCACCTTGATCACGGCCAGGTCGCCGGCGCCGAACGCCTTGACCAGCTTGGCCGGGCGGGGTGCGCCGCCGGTGGCGATCGTGACGTTCATCTCGGTCGCCTCGCCGACCACGTGCGCGTTCGTGACGATGTGACCTGCCGTGTCGTACACGATGCCGGAGCCGAGGCCCACCTTGGTGTTGATCTGCACGATCGACGGCAGGACGTCCGTGATGACCCGTTCGTACGCGCTCTCCAGCGACTCCGGCCCGCTCCCCGGCGCCGCTGCCGAGGTGGGCGACGGCGAGCCCGGCATGGTCGTGGCCGGCGAGACCGTGGACGTCGAGGTGGACGAGGACGGCCCGCAGGCGGTGAGCAGTGCGACGGCGGCCAGCCCCGCCACGATCTCCCTCATGGGGAGGTCTCTGCCCAGCTCAGCAGGAAAGATACGCCTCCCGGACGTCGCGTCTGCTCAGCTTGCCGGTCGGGGTGCGCGGCAGCGACTCCCGGTACTCGATCACCCGGGGGTGCTTCAACCGGGCCAGCCGGGGCGCGCAGTGCCGCAGCAACTCGGCGGTCAGCGCCTCGCCGCCCGCCACGCCCGGTGCGGGCTGGACCAGTGCCACGACCTTGTGTCCCCACTCGGGATCGGGCACGCCGATCACCGCGACGTCGGCGACCGACGGGTGTTCGAGCAGCGCGGCCTCGATCTCGGCGGGGTAGATGTTGACGCCGCCCGAGATGATCAGGTCGGTCCTGCGGTCCAGCAGGAACAGGTAGCCGTCGGCGTCGAGGTAGCCGATGTCACCCGGGGTGTAGGCGGCGCCGCGCATGGCCGAGGCGGTCTTGCCGGGGTCGCCGTGGTACTCGAAGCGGTTGATGCCGCCGATGTAGACCGTCCCGGGCTCGCCGGGGGGCATCTCGTCGCCGTCGTCGCCGACGATCGTGAAGGCCATCCCGTCGAGGGCCCTGCCCACCGTGCCCGGCCTCTCCAGCCACTCCCGGGACGACACCATGGTCGCCACCGCCGCCTCCGTCGAGCCGTAGTACTCCCACAGGACGGGGCCGAGCCAGTCGATCATGGCCTGCTTGGTGGCGGGCGGGCAGGGGGCGGCGCCGTGATAGAGGTGGGTGAGGGAGGACAGGTCGTACCTGTCCCGGTCCGGTACGGCGAGCAGCCGGTGGAACATCGTGGGCACCATGAACGCGTTCGTCACCCGGTGCCGTTCGATCAGCTTCAGCGCCTCGGCCGCGTCGAACCGTTCGGGGGCCACGATCGTGTGGCCGAACTGCAGCGCCATCATCGCCTGGCCGTACGGGGCCGAGTGGTAGAGCTGCGAGCACACCAGGTGCACGCCGTCGGACGGCAGGCCGAAGTGACGCCAGCTCTTGCGCATCAGGATGGGGTAGAGGTCCTCGGGCGTCAGGTCGAGCAGGCGGCGGCGCACGCCCTTGGGACGGCCCGTGGTGCCGGAGGTGTAGAGCATCATCGAGCCGGCCCGGCGGTGCCCGGGGGCGGTGTCCGGCCGGCCGTCGATCAGGTCGGCGACCGTGAGCGCATCGGGGGAGACGACGACGTCGGCCGCGCAGTCGGCGATGACGTAGTCGATCTCCTCGGCCGTGAAGTGCCAGTTGACCGGCACCAGGTAGGCGCCGATCTGGTAGGTCGCCAGCATCATGGTGAGGGCGTCGAGCCCGTTCTTCAGCACGGTCACCACGGCGCCGCCCGGCCGGACGCCACGCGCGACCAGGCCGTGGGAGGCGCGGTTGGCGCGGCCCAGCAGTTCGCCGTAGGTCGCTTCCTCGTCGCCTAGCAGGGCGGGACGGTCTGGATCGGCGGCTGCTATCTCGTAGAAACCCCTCATGTTCGCAGACCATACAGAATTAGATTCTGCTGGGGGAATAGAGGAATTATCCTCCTCTGTGGTGACGTAACCTCAAGGCCATGGCGGACGTCGGCGACGAGAGATCAGCACAGGACACCCAACCTTTCCGCAAGGTCGTCGTGCCGCCTGCCGAGCAGACCGTCAAGATCCCGCGTCCGCCTCGGCCGGGGGCGTCCCAGCCGATCGGGCCCGCTCCGCAACCGCCGTCCGGCCCCCAGGCTCCCCGCCCCTCCCCTCCCGGCTCCCCTCCCGGCTCCCCTCCCGGCTCCCCTCCCGGCTCCCCTCCCGGCTCCCGGCCCGGCCCGCCGCCCGCCCCGCAGTCCGCCCCGGCGCCCGCTCGGTCGCCCGCGCATCCGTCTGGTCAGCCGCCGTCGGGGCCGCAGGCGCGCCCGCACCCATGGCCGCCATCAGGGCCGCAAGGGCGCCCACCGTCCGGCCCGCAGTTGCGCCCGCAGCCTCCCTCCGGGCCGCAGCCCCTCTCCGGGCCGCAGGCTTCCTCCGGTCGGCGGCCTTCCGGCCCGCAGCCCCTCTCCGGGCCGCAGGCTTCCTCCGGTCGGCGGCCTTCCGGCCCGCAGCCCCTCTCCGGCCCGCAGCCCCTCTCCGGGCCGCAGGCTTCCTCCGGTCGGCGGCCTTCCGGCCCGCAGCCTTCTTCCGGTCCGCAGGCGGGCCCGGCCGGTCCGCCGGGTTCCCTCGGCCCGCTCGGTCGCCCGCCGCAGCCGCCGCAGGGCGGGAACCCGCAGGTTCCGGGTGGGGGACGGCAGGGGCAGGGGAGGGCGGCGGGGCGTCAGCCTGTGCAGGTGTGGCCGCCGGGAGCGCCCGGATCGCCCGAGTCGGGCCCGGGCGGACCTGTGACGCCGGTCGTCACCAAGCCGCACAAGCGCGGCATCGGGGACATCCCCATCCGCGTGGTGTACCTGGCGGGCGCGATCCTCGTCACCGTCGTGGCGGTGCTGCTGGTGTTCGTCGTGTTCTCCGGCGACGTGCCCACGCGCGTCGACTCCACCGGGACGCCGGTCTCCGTCGCCCCGGTACCGGCCGCGACCGCCACCCCGACCGCCTCGCCGACGCCCAGCGAGACGCCGGTCGTCCTCCCGGCGGTGCCCGAGAGCAAGGCGTTCGCCACGTTGCCGGGCAAGGCGTCCGTGGTCAGCGGGATCATCTCCGACCGGACGTCCGGCATCAGCTACCCGCGCCTGGCCGCGCCCTGGGACGCCAAGTCGTTCGCGCCGTTCACCGTCGCCCAGCGCATCGGCAAGGTCGCGGTGCCGCACACCGTGATCGCCTCGGCCATGTTCCCCGGCGACGCCCCCGAGAAGAAGCCCTCCAAGGACGCCGACTACCGCGAGATGGCCACCCGCGCGGCCCGCTGGGCCCTGCGTACGCAGTACCCGGCGGGCGCCACGCTGACCTCCTGGACCGGGTCCAGGAAGGTGCCGGTCGGCAAGGGCTGGTCGCTGGGCTACAAGGTCACGTACGTCTCGGGCGGCAAGACCGAGACCGCCCAGGCCATGGTGACGATCGTCGAGGTCGGCAAGACGAAGCCGGCGATGCTGATGGCCTCGATCCCCGAGAAGAACAAGGCGCGATGGCCTGATTTGAACACACTCGTCCAGCAGGTGAAGCCCCTCTAGGCCAGAAGCATGCTCTAGAATATGGTTCTGGGCATCAGGCGTGGACTTTGACCTGGCTGGAGGATGAGCAATGGCGATCGGATTGAGCGAGGAGCACGAGGCGCTCCGTGACTCGGTGAGCGGCTGGGCCGACCGGAACATCCCCTCGGAGCTGCTGCGATCCGGGTCGGACGGGCGTCCGCCGTTCTGGCCGGGCCTGGCCGAGCAGGGGCTGCTCGGCCTGCACCTGCCCGAGGAGTCCGGCGGCTCGGGCTACGGGCTGCTTGAGGCGGCCGTCGCCGTCGAGGCGCTGGCCGAGAAGCTGGCCCCCGGCCCGTACGTGCCGACCGTGCTGGCGAGTGCGGTCATCCACGCCAGCAAGCGGCACGACCTGCTCGAAGCCCTCGCCGACGGCACGCTGACGGGCGCCGTCGCGCTGTCCGGCTCGCTCACCGGCGCCCGCGCCGACGACGGCTCGCTGGTCGTCTCCGGCACGGCCGACCCGGTGCTCGCCGGCTCGCTGGCCGACGTGCTGGTGCTGCCGGTGACCACGTCCGAGGGCGAGGAGTGGATCGCCGTCGACGCCGCCGCCGTCACCGTCACGCCGGTCGAGTCGCTCGACCTGACCCGTCCGGTGGCCAAGGTGGAGCTGTCGGAGGTGAGCGTGCCCGCCGAGCGGGTGCTCGACGGCGTGGAGAGCCCCGACGTGCTCAACCTGGCCGCGATCCTGCTCGGCGCGGAGGCCGCCGGGCTGGCCTCCTGGTGCGTCACGGCCGCCGCCGCCTACGCCAAGGTACGCGAGCAGTTCGGCCGCCCGATCGGCCAGTTCCAGGGCATCAAGCACAAGATCTCCCGCATGCTCGTCGCCCTTGAGCAGGCCCGCGCCACCGTCTGGGACGCCACCAGGGCCGAGGGCCGCGAGCTGGAGTACGCCGCCGCCGTCGCCGGTGTGATGGCCCCCGACGCGGCCGTCCAGTGCGCCAAGGACGCGATCCAGACGTTCGGCGGCATCGGCTACACCTACGAGCACGACGTGCACCTGTACTACCGGCGCGCCCTCACGCTGCGCGCGCTGCTCGGCTCGTCGGCCGAGTGGGCCGCTTCCGTGACCGCGCTCGCCCTTCAGGGCGTCGGCCGCGAGATGGAGATCGACCTGCCCGAGGGCGCCGAGGAGCTGCGGGAGGGCATCCGCGCCGAGATCGCGGAGATCGCCCGGCTTGAGGGCCAGGAGCAGAAGCGGGCGCTGGCCGGGCGCGGCTTCGTCATGCCTCACCTGCCCAGGCCGTGGGGCCGCGCGGCCAAGCCGCTGGAGCAGGTGCTCATCGCCCAGGAGCTCAAGGCCGCCAAGGTCAGGCTGCCCGCGATGATCATCGGTGCCTGGGTGGTGCCGTCCATCGCCGTGTACGGCACGCCCGAGCAGCAGGAACGTTTCCTGCCCAAGACGCTCGCCGGCGAGATGATCTGGTGTCAGCTCTTCTCCGAGCCGGGCGCCGGGTCCGACCTGGCCTCGCTGCAGATGAAGGCGGAGAAGGTCGAGGGCGGCTGGCGGCTCAACGGCCAGAAGATCTGGACGTCGGTCGCCCACGTGGCCGAATGGGGCATCTGCATCGCCCGCAACTCCTCCGAGGGCACCAAGCACGAGGGCATCACGTACTTCCTGGTGGACATGAAGGCCCCCGGCGTCACGGTCAGGCCGCTCACCGAGATGACCGGCGAGAACCTGTTCAACGAGGTCTTCCTCGACGACGTCTTCGTCCCGGACGACCTGGTCGTGGGTGAGGTCGGCGACGGCTGGAAGGTCGCCCGCAACACGCTTTCCAACGAGCGCGTGTCGCTCTCGTCCGGGTCGGGCGGCACCGGCGCGTCCGTGCCCGACCTGCTCGGGCTGATCGGGCGGCTGGGCCGCGAGCTCACGCCGGCCGAGGAGCAGGAGGTGGCGGGGGTCGTGTGCGAGGGGCACTCGATCAACGCGCTGTCGCTGCGGGTCACGCTCAAGCAGCTCGCCGGGACCGAGCCGGGCGCCGACGCCTCCGTACGGAAGCTGCTGTCCACCTCGCACGCCCAGCACGTCTCCGAGACGGCCGTGAGCCTGCTCGGCGCCAAGGCCGTGGTGGCCGCCGACATGAAGCTCGGCGACGCCGGCTACTGGAACCGGGCGGTGCTCGCGACCAGGGCCATGACCATCTACGGCGGCACCACCGAGGTGCAGCTCAACATCATCGGCGAGCGGATGCTCGGCCTGCCCCGGGACCCCGAGCCGGGCAAGTAACACATGTGAGGTTTCGGCGGCTACTCTCCCTTGTGCCCGGACTGCCCGTCCCGGCGCGAGGGAGAGGCGGTGTCACGGTGCGCGAAGGCCGTGCGGGCCGCTGGGGGCCCGCGGCGCTGGGGCTCGGGCTGGCGGTGCTGGCGCTCGGACCGGCGCTGGCGTGGGGGCTGATGCTCCGGTACGACCTGCTCTTCGTGCCTGACCCGCCGCTCTGGCCCGACCGTGGCGGGTTCCCCCGGGCGGTGCCCAGCGACCTGGTCGTGGCGCTGCTGTCCAGGGCGCTGCCCGTGGAGATCGTGCAGAAGGCGGCCCTGGTCGCCGTCTTCGTGCTGGCCGCGAGCGGGGCGGCGGCGCTGGTGCCGGGGGAGCGCAGGCTCGCCCGGTTCGTGGCCGCCGCGTTCTACGCCTGGAACATCTACCTCGCCCAGCGGCTCATGCTCGGCCAGTGGGCCCTGCTCCTGGGCGTGGCCGGACTGCCGTGGGCGATCCGCGCGCTCACGCGGGACGACCCCGGCGACGGCGCGCGCGAAGCCCTCCCCCCGGCCTCTCGGTCGCGGGCGGGATTCGTGCGGTGCGGGCGGCTGGCGGCGGCGTTGCTGCCCGCCGCGGTCGGCGGGTTCCAGGCGATGCTGGTCTCCTGGCTGACCCTGATGCCGATCGCCGTCGCCCGGCGCAGGGTGCCGGTCGCCGCCGGGGTGCTGGTGGCGTTCAGCCTGCCGTGGGCGGTGCCCGCGCTCGGCTCGGGCGCGGTGACGGACCCGGCGGGGGTGGACGCGTTCGCGGCCCGCGCCGACGGGCCCTTCGGCGTGCTGGGCAGCCTGCTCTCGCTCGGCGGCATCTGGAACGCCGAGGCCGGGCTGCCGGGCCAGGAGTCGTGGTGGACGGCGACCGCCCGCCTCCTCCTGGTCCTCGCCGGTCTGTACGGCTACGCCCGCCTCCGCTCGGCCCCCGTACGGCCCGCGTGGTGGGGCGGACTGGCGGTGGCGGCGGCGGCCGGGTTCTGCGTCGCGGGGCTGGGTGCGTTCGAGGGCGGGCGGGAGGCGCTCAAGTGGCTCATCGCCCTGTGGCCGGGGTTCGGGCCGCTGCGCGACGGCCAGGTCTACCTGGCTCCGCTGGCCCTGCTGACGGCGGTCGGCCTGGCCTCGGTCCTGCGGTCGGGGGCGCTCGCGCTGGTCGGGGTGCTGGCCCCGGTGCTGGCGCTGCCGACGTTCGCGCTGGGGGCGTTCGGCCGGCTGGAGGCGGTGACGTACCCGGCGGAATGGACGGCGGTTCGGCGGATCGTGGACGGCGACCCGGCGCCGGGAGCCCTGGTGTCGCTGCCCTGGGGTGCCCACCGGGCCTTCGCCTGGAACGGCGGGCGGGTGGTGCTCGACCCCGCGACCAAGCTGTTCAGGCGCCGGGTGCTCTGGGACGACACGCTGCTCGTCGGGCTGCCCGGCGGCGGCCGGCTGCGGGTGCGCGGCGAGGACCCGCTGAACCGCCGTGCCGGCGACCTGCTGGCCGCCCACGCCTACGGCGAGCTGCCTGCCAGATACCTCCTCATGGCCGCGGGCGAGAACGGGTTCCCGTCCGCGCCGCCCGGGTGGAGAACGGTCTTCGACGGCGAAGAGCTGCGCTTGCTGCGGCATTGACCGGCTGTTTCATGATGTACCGGAGGGTAACTTGCTTTATCACGGTTTGACCAATGTTATGGATTCAAGACGAAACACGTTCTAGTCTCGGCACACCGCGTCACCGGAAGGAAGGGAGTGCTTCGTGTTGCGACTTCTCGTGGCCCTGGCAATAGGAGCCCTGCTGGCGGTCGGAGCCTCGGTCGCGGTGGTCAACGTGGCCTCACCCTCGCTCACCCCACCCAACCAGCCGCTCTACAACTACGGCACCAGGTGATCCATCCCGCTTGACGCGGGGCCATGCACAGCGAGCACGGAGTGTGGCTCCGCCATGCCCGCATGCCGGCCGACGAGGAGTGACGGTGGTCTTTACCGGTGAGCGCAAGGCGGACCCGGCACGGCTGGCCGAGCCGCGTACGAGCGACAGGACGGCGGACGAGCGGCCACTCGCGGGCGTCCGCGTGGCGATGCTCAACTTCCGCGAGCCCCGGCAGTCCACGGCCGGCGGCGCCGAGGAGTACGCCTGGCAGGTCAGCCGGTTCCTGCTGACCCAGGGAGCCTCGGTCGTGTTCGTGACCGGCCGCCAGCGCGGGCAGCGCCGCGCCGAGGTGCTCGACGGGGTCGAGCTGCGCAGGATGGGCAACCCGTACCTGGTCTACCTGCTGGTCCCGCTCTGGCTGCTGGTCCACCGGCGGCGCGTGGACGTCGTCATCGACACCATGAACGGCATTCCCTTCTTCTCCCCGCTCGTCGTCCGCCGCCGCACGCCCGTGATCAGCCTCGTGCACCACGTCCACGACCGGCAGTTCCACGCCTTCCTGCCCGCCTGGCTGGCCCGGATCGGCTGCTTCGTGGAGGGGGAGGTGGCCCGGCTGGTCTACCGGCGCTGCCTGACGATCACCGTCTCGGAGTCGTCGAGGCGCGACCTGGCCGACAAGCTGCGCTGGCTCGCGCCGGTCACCGTCGTGCCCAACGGCTGCGCCCAGCCCGCGCGGACCGAGCCGCCGGACGCGGCCGGCGACCCCGCCCTCGTGTACGCCGGCCGCCTGATCGGCCACAAGCGCATCGAGCGCGTCGTGGACCTGGCCGCCGAGCTCGGCGACGCCTGGCCGGGCCTGCGGGTGCACGTCGTCGGCCGCGGCCCCGAACGCGACGCCCTGGCCGCGCGGGTCGCCGACCAGGGCCTGGACGGACGCGTCGAGCTGCACGGCTTCCTGCCGGAACCGCGCAAGAACGCCCTGCTGGCCGCGGCGAGGCTCAACGTGACGGCCTCGGAGTTCGAGGGCTGGGGGCTGACCGTGATCGAGGCCGCCGCGCTCGGCGTGCCCACCGTGGCCTACGACGTGGCGGGGCTGCGCGACTCCGTACGGGACGGCGTCACCGGGTGGCTCGTACGGGACGGGGAGAGCCTGGCCGAGGTGACCGGCCGCGCGCTGGAGGAGCTGGCCGACCCGCGGCGGCGGGCGGAGGTGGCCGCGGCCTGCCGCGCCTGGGCCAGGGAATTTACGTGGGCCCGAACTGGGGCTAGCATGACCGGACTTGTCCTGGCGAAACTCCAAGATTGCGGCGGAGCCCCTCAGTGACCCAAGCTTCGCCTGGACCCCCGGGGGAACGCGGGGACTCCATCGTCGAGAGCGCCGTCGAAAGCTACGAGGCCCGGATCAGGCACAGGTTGCGGCTGCTCGCCGCCTGCCTCCTGCTCGGCGCCATCGCGTTCAACACCTCGACCGAGAAGATCATCCCCGAGACGAAGCTCGACATGGCGGTCAACCCGCTGGGCTTCCTCGGCCGGGCGCTGCACCTGTGGGACGGCGCCTACTTCGGCCACCTGCAGAACCAGGCGTACGGCTACCTGTTCCCGATGGGCCCGTTCTACGCGATCTTCCTCAAGCTGGGCATGGAGTCGTGGACCGTCCAGCGGTTGTGGATGTCGCTCGTGCTGTGCGCCGCCTTCCTCGGCGTCGTCCAGCTCGCCCGCGCGCTCGGCATCGGCGGCCCGCACACCCGCGTCCTGGCCGGATTCGTGTACGCGCTCGCGCCGCACGCCCAGGCGCTGATCGGCATCAACTCCTCGGAGTTCCTGCCCAGCGCCGTGTTGCCGTGGATCCTTCTCCCGCTGGTCAAGGGGGCCAAGGGCGGGCTGACGCCGCGCCGGTCGGCCGCGCTGTCGGCGTTCGCCTTCCTGTTCTGCGGCGGCGTGAACGCGGTGGCCGAGGCGGCCGTGCTCGTGGTGCCGATGGTGTACCTGCTGACCAGGCGCGGCGGGCCGGTCAAACGCCGCCTGATCGCCTGGTGGCTGCCGCTGGTCGCGCTGGCCTCGATGTGGTGGGCCGTGCCGCTGCTCACGCTCGGCGGCTACATCTTCTCGTTCCTGCCCTACATCGAGACCGCCACCGCGACGACCGGCGTGACGTCCCTGGTCAACGCCCTGCGCGGCACGTCGAGCTGGCTCAGTTTCCTGACCGTGGACGGCCAGACCTGGCTGCCCGACGCCCACCAGCAGTCCACGGTCCCGTGGCTGATCGTGGTCACCGCCGCCGTGGCCGCGCTCGGCCTGGCCGGGCTCACCCTGCGCCGGCTGCCCGAGCGGCCGTTCCTGCTGATCAGCCTGCTGTGCGGGATCGCCATCATCACCACCGGCCATCCGGGCACGCCGCACGAGCAGTTCATGGTCGGGCTGCTCGACGGCCCGCTGGCCGCCTTCCGCAACCTGCACAAGTTCGACGCGCTGATCCGGCTGCCCGTCGCGCTCGGCTTCGCGGGGCTGCTCTCCCTGGCGCGTCCGCGCCTGCGCACGCCCCTGACCGCGCTGGCCGCCGGGCTCGTGGCCCTGTCGGGCCTGCCCGTCCTGTACGCCGGCCTCGCCCCCGCCGGCGGCTTCGCCGCCATTCCCGACTACTGGCGGCAGGCCATCACCTGGCTCAACCGCAACGCCGGCGACGGCATGGTGCTGGCCGTGCCGGGCGCCAAACGCGGGGAGTACCTCTGGGGCCGCCCCCTGGACGAGCCGCTGCAGGCGCTCTCGCAGGCCCGCTGGTCCACGCACACGATCGTGCCGTGGGGCTCGGCCGGCATCTCGCGGCTCATGGCCGCCGTGGACGACCGCCTGGCCACCGGCCAGGGCTCGCCGGGGCTGGCCGCCACGCTGCGCCGGATGGGGGTGTCGTACCTGGTCGTCAGGAACGACCTGGACCGGGCGACGATCGGCACGGCCTGGCCGGTCCGGGTGCACCAGGCGCTGGAGGACTCGCCCGGCGTCTCGCTCGTGGCCCAGATGGGACCGGGCGTCGGCATCGGCCAGTACGGCAGAGCCGCCGCCTGGCTGGACCAGCCCTACCCCGCCGTCGAGATCTACCGCGTGGCCGGGGCCGCGCCGCTGGTCGGCACCGTGGACGCCACCCGCCCGCTGCGCGTGGGCGGCGCGCCGGAGTCCGTGCTCTCCCTGGCCGAGCAGGGCCTCCTGGGCGACGACCGGCCCGTCCTGCTCAACGACGACGCGGGCGTGGTCAAGGTGCCCGCGCACGACACGATCCTGACCGACACGCTGCGCCGCCGGGAGGTCGCCTTCGCCGACCTGCGCCGCAACGCCAGCGCCACGCTCACGGCCGACGAGCCCCTGCGCGGCAGCTCGCCCTCCAACGACCTGCTCGACCCCGGCTGGGCGCGGTACGTGTCCACGGCGGGCCTCACCGGCGTCGCGGGCGTCACCGCCTCCAGCTCCGAGGCCGACGTCGGGGCCGCCCCCAACAGCCGCGAGCCCGCCCACCAGCCCTTCGCCGCCCTGGACGGCGACCGGCGCACGAGCTGGCGCTCCACCGGCTGGAACGGCGCGGTGGGCGAGTGGCTGGAGGTGACCTTCGCCGACCCGTTGACGATCCCCACGATCCAGGTGGCGTTCGAGAACTCGCCGATCGGCCCGCCGCCCAGCGAGGTCGTCGTGGAAACCGGTGCCGGCTCGCTGCGCCAGAAGGTGCGCGCGACCGCCGACCCGCAGGAGCTGGCCGTGCCGAAGGGCCCGGTCGAGCGGCTGCGCGTCAAGGTCGTCGCCACCGCCTACCAACCGGCCAACCGCCTGGGCGGCCGGGTCGGCATCACCGAGCTGACCATCCCCGGCGTCCAGCCCGGACGGTCGATCGTCGTGCCCGACCCGCGCGAGGACACCGGCGAGCCGGCCACGATCGCGCTGGCCAGGACCGGCGACGTGCCCGGCTGCGTCAGGGGCTCGGCCGCCTGGAGCTGCGCCAAGGGCCACGAGGTGCTGGGCGACGACGGCAACGGCTTCGACCGCACCTTCGTCACCGGCAAGGACGGCGCGTACGGCGTTTCGGGCCGCACCACCGTCACCGACCGCGCCACCGTCGAACGCCTCAGCACGCTGCCCGGCGACCCCCTGAGCGTGCGCGCCTCCTCCACCTCGGTGGACGGCGGCGCGGCGGGCGGGCGCTGGGCCTTCGACGGCGACCCGAAGACGGCCTGGTTCGCCGACCCGCTCGACCCCAGGCCCACGCTGACCGTCGAGCTGGCCCGCGAGACGAAGTTGTCGCAGCTCCGCGTCATCACGCCCGACTCCTACCTCGGCGCCCCTCCCGTCCGGGTGACCATCCGCGCGGAGGGCGGCGTGCGGCAGAGCTGGGTCGGCACGGACGGTCTCATCCGCTTCCCGGAGATGCGGGCCAAGAAGGTCGCGCTGGAGTTCGGGGCGTCGGGCGGGCGGCCCATCGAGATCAGCGACGTGGCCTTCCCCGGCGTACGGCCGCTCGGCGCGCTGACCGGTTTCAAGCTCACGCTGCCGTGCGGCTTCGGGCCGACGCTCACCATCGACGGCAACGAGGTGCACACCGCCATCACCGGCGGCACCCTGCACGACGTGGTCACCGGCCGGCCGGTGACCTTCGAGACCTGCGAGCGGCTGCAGCTCGTGGCCGGTCCGACCCGGCTGTCGGTGCGGCCGGGCGAGTCGTACCGGGTCGAGTCGGCCGTCGTGCGGCACGAGCCGGGCAGCCCGGCGGCCGGGCCCACCGTCATGCGGCCGACGCCGGTCGGCAAGTGGGCGGCCGGTGAGCGGGTCGTCCAGGTCAGCGTGCAGGACGACTCCTACCTGGTGGTCAACGAGAACTTCAACGCCGGCTGGAAGGCCACGCTGGGGGCCGCGGCGCTCAAGCCGGTCCGGCTGGACGGCTGGCGGCAGGCGTGGTTCCTGCCCGCGTTCACCGCCGGGACGGTGACGCTCACGTACGAGCCGGACGAGCCGTACCGGGCGGGGCTCGCGGCGGGCGGGGCGCTGGCGCTGCTCGTCGCCGGGCTGGCCCTGGTGGGAAGGGGCAGGCCGGGACGCCATCTCGCGCCCGTCCTGGCCGCCCGGCCGCGCGTCCGGCACGTCGCGGTCTTCGCCGTGGCACTCGGCTACTGGGTCGGCGGGCCGGCGGGCGCGGGCGTGGCCGGAGTGGCGTTCGTGCTGGGCGCCTGGTCGCGTCCGCTGCGCGAGGCCGAGCACCTGCGCGGGCGGCGGCGCTGGACCCTGCTGCTCGGGCCGGCCGGCGGGATCGCGCTCTACCTGGCCGTCACGGTCGCCACGGCGTTCGGCGCGGGCGGCCTGTGGACGCAACTGCTCTGCCTGCCGCTGCTCGGGCAGCTCATCGTCGAGGTGGCGGCCAGGCGGGCGCCGGTGAGGCAGACGACCGTACCGATCACCGTCGCCGCAGGCGGCCCGACCATGACGAGTGTTCCGTGACCGACACGATCAAGCCGCGTCCGGGGACCGTGATCACGGTTCCCGGCCCGGTGGCGCGGGCCGCCCGCCGGATCCGCCGCCACGGCGTCCTGCTGGCCGGGCTCGTGCTCATCGCCGTGGCGATGGCGGGCAAGGCGGCCGTCGTCCAGGAGGCGTACTTCAAGGAGGACGACTACGAGTTCGTGGCCAGGGCGATGGAGAGCGACCTGTCGTTCGACTACCTGACCCGGATCCATTTCGGCCAGTTCATGCCGGGCGGCTTCCTGCTGGCCTGGCTGGTCTCCCGGCTGCACCCCTTCGACTGGGGGTGGGCGGCCGGCACGGTGCTGGCGCTGCACGCCGTGGCCGCCCTCGGCGTGCTGCGCATGCTGCGGGTGGTCTTCGGCCGGCGGCCGGCGACGCTCGTGCCGTTGCTGGTCTTCCTCCTCGCTCCGGTCACCGTGCCCGCGCTCGCCTGGTGGGCGGCCGGGCTCAACACCGTCTTCCTCCAGGTCGCGCTGCCCATGGCGGTCGCCTCGCACTGGCATCACCTGCGCACGGGCAGGCTGCGGCACGCCGTGGCCGCGGCGCTGTGGGTGCTGGTCGGGCTGCTGGGCTTCGTCAAGGGGTTCGCGCTGCCGCTGCTGCTGTTCGCCCTCACCGCGATCTACCACGGCGGGCTGCGCGCCGCGCTGCGCCGCCACCTGGCCGCCTGGGGCATGTACCTCACCGTGCTGGTGGCCTTCGGCGCGCTCTACGTCCAGCGGTCGTCGGCGGCGCCGAACACCGGGGCGCTGCCGATCTTCGACCAGGCCCTCGGCTTCCTGTGGGAGCTGCTGGGCAGGACGTTCGCCACCACCGTGCTCGGCGGGCCGTGGCGGTGGTTCGCGGGCGGCGACTGGGGAGTGGCCTCGCCGCCGCTGCCGCTGGTGATCGCCTCCCTCGCCGTCCTCGCCGCGCTGGTGGTGATCACCAGCCGGTACCGCAGGCGGGCCCTCCTGGCCTGGGCCACGCTGCTGGGCTACCTGCTCGTCGCCGACGCGCTGCCGGTGTTGTGGGGACGCGTCCACCTGCTGGGCTCGTTCGTCGGCACCGACACCCGGTACGTCGCCGACGCCGTCCCGCTGCTCGCGCTGGTCGTGGGCCTGGTGCTGCTGCCGCTGCGCGGCGAGGAGGAGCCGTACCGCAGGGCGCTGCCGGCGCGGGAGCGGGTGACGGGCGCGGCCGGCGCGATGCTCGGCCTGTTCGCGGGCGCGTCGCTGGTCACGGTGACGCTCTTCGCCGGGTACATGGGCGCCGAACGGCGGCACGACTACATCGAGACCGCCCGCGCCGAGCTGGCCAGGGCGGCCCCCGACAGCGTGATCTACGACCGGCTGGTGCCGACCGAGGTGCTGCCGAACTCGTACCGGACCTACAGCCTGACCTCGCGGGTGCTGGGCGCGATGGCCACGCCCGCGCTCAGGGCCAGGATGCAGGCGCCGCCCGCCGCGCTCGACGGCCTCGTCTTCGACGACCAGGGCCGCCTGCAGCCGGTGGACGTGCAGGGCATCCCGCTCGTGCCCACCACGCGCGACCGGTGCTGGCCGGTCACCGGCGGGACCGTCCAGGTGCCGCTGGACAACCGCGTCACCCGCGTCGAGGGCACCCTGGTCAGGCTGGGGTACGCGGCCCGCTCCGACACGACGGTCACCCTGTGGATGGGCGACCGCGCCACCGACGTGAAGCTGCGCGCGGGCTTCGGCAGGGTCTTCGTGCTCGCCGCGCCGGGGGCCGACCGGATCGTCGTGCACGACATGCCGCCCGGCCTGTGCCTGGGCGACGTGACGCCAGGACAGGCGGTGCCCCGGCCGTGACCCCCCTGAGCCGCAGGAGCCTCGCGCCGGTGCTGGCCGGCGTGGGCGCCTTCCTGCTGACGCTCATCCCCCTGACCCGCCTGTACGTCTACGACCAGGTGCTCAAGGCCCCCCTCGAACAGCAGAGCATGACCAGGGCGACCGCATCGTCGGCCACGTACGTGGACCCGGCGACCATGCGGCAGACGACCGGCGACCTGGTCCAGACCCGGTGGCTGATCGGCGACGTGCTGGCCGGCGACGACGACCGGGCGGTGTGGGGCGAGTCGGTCTCCCTGGCCACCCGCGACGGCCGCCGCCTGGACTACCACGAGCGCCGCCTGGCCTTCGACCGGCGTACCGGCGAGATCGTGAACTGCTGCGGCGAGTACCTGGACGAGGACGTCTCCGTCCGGCAGACCGGGCAGGCCTTCCGCTGGCCCTTCAACGCCGAACGCCGCGACTACCCGCTGTTCGACCTGCGCCTGCGCCGCCCGGTCACGGCCGCCTTCGACGGGGTCGAGCGGGTGCGCGGCGTCGAGACGTACCGCTACGTCCAGCGCACGCCGCGCCAGCTCGTGCCCGGGGAGACGCCGCCGCTGCCGCGCCACCTGCTCGGCCTGCCCGGCAAGGGCGACGTCGGCCTCGGCCGCTACGCCGAGATCCGGCGCACGTACTGGGTCGAACCGGTCAGCGGCCTGCCCGTCAGGACGCAGGAGGAGGTGACCGAGACGCTGGTCACCGCGGACGGCCGGGGCCGGCTGACCGCCCTCGACGCCGACCTCCGCACCTCGGAGTCGGACGTCGCCGCATCCCTGGCGACGGCTGCGGCCTACCGGCGCTGGATCCTGCTGCTCGGCACGGTGGCGCCGATCGGCGGCGGCCTGCTCGGCGTGGGCTGCGTGGTGGCCGCCCTGTGGTTGTCGCGGCGGCGCTCACCTGCGGCGCAGGACGAGGAGCAGGTTCCAGGTGACCAGCTCGCGGATGCCAGGTAGGTGGACGACGTGCCTGGCCCAGCGTGGGTGGTACCGGGGAATCGCGTCGAGGATCTCCACGTCGCGCCGCCCGCGCGCCCAGGCCAGGGGCTTGGCCACGCCGATGGCGTACATGCTCTCGCCGTAGACGTTCTTGGGGGGCCTGCCGTGGGTGCGGGCGTAGCGGCGGGCGGCGTAGTGGCCGCCGAGGTAGTGCCAGGGGGAGGTCTCGTGGCCGCCCCAGGGCGAGAACCAGATCGTGTACGACAGGTACACCACGCCGCCCGGCCGGGTCACCCGGACCATCTCGGAGGCCATCCGCAGCGGGTCGGGGACGTGCTCCAGCACGTTGGAGGAGAAGCACACGTCCACCGAGCCGTCGGCGAGCGGCAGGTCGAGCGCGCTGCCGAGCACGGCGTCGCGGGGCGGCACGCCGTCGCGCAGGCGCATCTCACCGGCGTCGCAGTCGACGCACAGGGGACGCGCGCCGACCGCGCGCAGGGCGTCGGCGAAGTAGCCGGGGCCGCCGCCGATGTCGGCCACGGTCGCGCCGGCCAGGTCGGTGTAGGTCGCGAGCTGGGCCACCGTGTCCCTGGCCAGGGTGCCGTAGAAGAAGTCGGGGTCGCTCTGCTCCAGGCGGAAGGCGCGCAGCAAACGGACGGATCTGCCGAGATCCGCTCGGAACGGTTCGGTGTCCACGGCGCGGAGCTTACTGCAGTGGAGGGATACGTCCATGGCTGAAGACCTCAAGCGAGCAGAGCCCTTCCAGATCACGATCCCGGCGGTGCGCACCGGGCCGGTCATCGGCGTGGGCCTGCTGATCATCGTGGTCTCGCTGGTGTTCCGGGCGAGCCTGCTCAGCAAGGCCTACTTCGTCGAGGACGACTTCCTCTTCGTGGCCGGGGCCGGCGACAGCGGGCCGACCTGGGAGTACCTGATGAGGGTGCACAAGGGGCACCTCATGCCGGGCGCGCTCGGCCTGGTGTGGCTGCTCACGTCGGTGGCGCCGTACAGCTGGGCGCTGGTGTCGTTCGTGACCGTCGCGATCCAGGGGGCCGCCTCGGTCATGTTCCTGGTGCTGCTGCGGCGGCTGTTCGGCGACCGGGCGGCCGTGCTCGCCGCGCTGACCGTCTACGCCTTCGCGCCGCTCACCGCGCCCGCCATGAGCTGGTGGTCGGCCGCGCTCAACGCCGTGCCGTTGCAGCTCGCGCTGGTCGCGGCGCTGGCCGCGCACGTCCGGTACGTCCGCGAGGGCAAGGGCCGCTGGCGGGCCCTGGCCTGGACCGCCGTCGGGATGGCCTTCTCCACCAAGGGGGTGTTCATCCCGTTCGTGGTGCTCGGGGTGAGCAGCGCCTACCTCGGCCGGGGCCTGTGGGCCCGCGCCCTGCTCGCCGAGCTGCGCAGGCCCGTCTGGTGGGCGCACGGCCTGCTGCTGGCCGGGTACGCCCTGCTCTACTGGCTGCGCCGCGACACCGCCGGGGCCGACGCGCTGACCGGCCCGAAGGCCGAGGTGGTCCCCGGGCTGCTGCGCAGGCTGCTGGGCGAGACCTTCCCCACCGGGGCCGTCGGCGGCCCGCTGCGCTGGGGCGGCGTCACCTCGACCGGCGGGCTGGCCGACCCGGCCCCGGTCACCGTGGTCGTGGCGTGGGCGGTGCTCGCGGCGCTGGTCGTGGTGACCTGCGTGTACCGCAGGCGGGCCTGGCGGGCGTGGGCGATCCTGGCGGCCTACGTGGTGGTCGCCGACGCGGTGCCCACCGTGATCGCGCGGGCCACCGCCTGGGACCTGGTCGGCGCCGAGACCCGGTACGTCGCCGACGCCGCCGTGCTCTTCGCGCTCTGCCTGGCGCTGGCCGTCATGCCGGTGGAGGACGAGCCCGACGTCGTCCGCAGGCCGGCGCCGTCGAGCATGCCGGCCGTCGGCGCCGGGCTGACCGCCGTGTTCCTCGTCGTGTCGCTGATCTCGATCAACACCTTCGGCGACACGCTCACCGGCGACCGGGTCAGGACGTACCTGGAGAACGCCAGGACCTCGCTGGCCGCGGCGGCCGGGGACGCCGACATCTACGCCCGTCCCGTGCCGCCGGAGATCGTCCTGCCGTGGAACGGGGAGCGCCGGATGACCTCGTACGTGCTGGCGCCGCTGGTCGACGCCGAGACCCGGGAGCGCATGCGCGACCCGCGGCCGTCGTCGGAGCCGTACGTGCTGGACGACACGGGCAAGCTCGTCCTGGTGGGACGGGTGGCGCCGTTCTTCGACGCGGTCAAGGGGCGCAGGTGTTACCCGGCGGGCAAGGAGTTCCCCGTCGAGTCCTTCGGCGGGGCCGGCGTGGTGGTGGCCATGTCGTACGTCAGCCCGCGGCCCGTGCAGGTCGTGGTGGAGGTCGGCGAGGCCCAGCGGGCGGCCACGCTGCCCGCGACCGGCGCCATGGGCGCGCTGTTCTACGTGCCGCACGACGGGCCGGGCAAGGGCATGCGGATCACCGCGGCCGGGGCGCAGGGTCAGGCGTTCTGCCTCAGGGCGGTGGCCTTCGGCGAGCCGGGTCCGGCGGCGCGCTGAGGCACCAGGCGGACGAGCCGCCTGGCGGGCTCCTCGACGTAGCGGTGGGTGAGCCCGGCCATGGTGACGGTGATGGCGGTGACGGCGACCAGGTTGACCAGGAGGTTGCCGGTCCACGGCTTCTGTCCGGTGAAGTCGTACCAGAGGTAGAGGATGACGAACTGCCACAGGAAGACGCCGTAGGAGATCTGGCCCAGGTAGCTCATCACCCGTCCGCCGAGCAGCTCGCGCACCCGCGTGGACCGTCCGGGCTCCAGCGCGGCCGGGGCGACCAGGCAGAAGGCGACGAGCGTGTACAGGCCCTGCTCGTAGAACGCGGTCCAGATGCTGCCCAGGCCGACCGCGCGCGGCCCGGTGACCGGCGTCGAGGCGATGAGGTACGCCAGGCCCGCGATGACCCACAGCGTGCCCCAGGAGGAGGCCAGCGCGGCGCTCAGCCGCCGTGCGCGGCCGTCCTCGGCCCTGGCCCAGACGGTCAGCACGGCCAGCGCCATGCCGGGCACGAAGAACGTCCAGGAGCGCGGCAGCCAGATGTTCATCCAGGGCCGGTAGTCGGGGAAGTACTCGAAGACCGTGTACACGTACGACAGCGCGCCGAAGGCGGCCAGGCCGACGAGCAGCCGCCGGCCCCTGGTCCGCAGGTCGGGGTCGCCGCGCAGGGCGAACCTGCGCAGCACGGCCGCCATCAGCGGGAGCGTGAGGTAGAAGGTCAGCTCGACCGCGAGGCTCCACATCTGGCCCAGCCCCTTGGGGCCGAGGCCGTACCACCAGGGGGTGATGTCGTAGGTGTGCACGAGGAACAACATCTGCGCCCACGTCCAGGGGTCGGCCCGGTGCGCCTCGCCCCACAGCAGCAGCGCCACGGCGACCACCAGCCAGTACGCCGGCATGATCCGGAAGAAGCGTTTCCACAGGTAGCGGCGGGTGTCCGGGGCCCGGTCGCCGAGCAGCACCTGCGCCGCCCACGGCCGGTACAGCAGCAGGCCGGAGAGCGTGAAGAAGATCGGCACGCCGATCTCGCCCCTGGACAGCACGCCGCCCAGGAACCCCGGGTCCAGGGCCGTCCCCGCCTCCATGGACACGTGGAAGAGCAGGACGGCGAAGGCGGCCACGGCGCGCACGCCGTCGAGCGAGGTCTGGTGTCCTGAGACCACCGGAACCCCGCTCGAAGTAGAACCTGTTTCGGTCACGTTTCCGCATCCCTGGTGACGTCGGTCACTCATCGCAATAACATACCGGCGAGTAGGTAGTTCGTTTCAGTACTTAACCACCCAAACAGGCGTCCGTGCACCTGCACACATGGAGGGTCCATGAACCGGGTCGTCGTTGGCAGCGTCCTCATCGCCGTCGGGGCATTCCTCATCGTTCTGGCTCCCCTGGTCCGTCTCCAGGTCGCGCCCGCCTTCATGGCCGCCAAGGGCGACCAGTACAGCATCAGCAAGCTGCACGCGACGGGCGCCCAGTACTTCAGCATCCCCGACGGCAAGGTGCTGACCGCCGACCTCGACATCATCGTGACCACCCGCGGTGACGTGAAGGAGGCCAGCGACGACCGCGTCGTCTGGGACGAGTTCACCGCCGTCAACGACGTCACCAACAGCAAGCCCGGCATCAACTTCAGCGAGCGGCGCAGCGCCTTCGACAAGCGCACCGGCGTCGGGCTCAACTGCTGCGGCGTCAGCATCGACAAGGCCCCCGTGCAGCTCCAGGGGCAGATCTACAAGTTCCCGTTCGACGTGGAGAAGAAGACCTACCTGGTGTTCAACGCCAGCGCGGGCAAGGCGTTCGACGCCAAGTTCGTCGGCGAGGAGCAGGTCGACGGGCTGGCCACGTACAAGTTCGAGCAGACCGTCCCCGAGACCAGGACGCAGACCCTGAACGCCCCCGCCGCCTGGTTCGGCATGGGCACCACGGGCGACGTGCAGCTGAACCGGTTCTACTCCGGCACCGTCACCTACTGGATCGAGCCCACCACCGGCGCGCCCGTCAAGCAGGAGCAGGTCCGCAACGAGGTGCTCAAGAGCCAGGACGGCATCGAGCGCTCCAAGGCGTTCGTGGCCACCGCCAAGATGACCGACGACACGGTCAAGAGCCTGGTCGACAGCGCCGCCGACGGCAAGAGCCAGATCAACCTGATCAGGACCACGCTGCCGATCGTGCTCGGCGTGGTCGGGGTCGTCCTGCTCCTGGGCGGCCTGCTGCTCGCCCTGCGCGGCCGCCGGTCCGCATGAGCCAGGGCGTGGTCGCCCGGCCCTGGTCGCCCGCGCCCGCGCTGGCCCTGGTCAGGGCGGCCCGGCCGCGCCAGTGGCTGAAGAACCTGCTCGTCCTGGCCGCCCCCATGGCGGCCGGGGTGCTCGGGCAGCCGGGCCGGCTGCTGTCGGCGCTGCTCGTCCTGGCCGCCTTCTGCCTGGCCGCCAGCGGCTCCTACCTGCTGAACGACGCCTCCGACGTCGAGGCCGACCGGCTGCACCCGCGCAAGCGCCGCCGTCCCGTCGCCTCCGGCGCGGTGTCGGTGCGCACGGCCCGGGTGGCGGGGGTCGTCCTGCTGGTCCTCGGGCCCGCGGTCGCCGCGCTCACCGGCGGCTGGCAGCCGCCCGCGGTCGTCGCCGGGTACGTCGCCCTGACCCTGGCCTACACGACGTGGCTCAAGCACCAGGAGGTCGTGGACCTCATCGCGGTCGCCGGCTGCCACGTGATCAGGGCCTACGCCGGGGCCGTCGCCGTCGGCGTGCCGGTGACCGGCTGGTTCCTCGTGGTCGTCTCGCTGGCCGCACTCCAGCTCGTGGCCGGCAAGCGCGAGGCCGAGCTGCGGTCGCGGGGCGTGTCGGGGACGCGGGCCACGCTCGCCGCGTACCCGGCCGCCTATCTGACGCAGGTGCGGGTCATGGCGTCCGGGGCGATGATCGTCACGTACTGCCTGTGGGCGCTGAACGCGCACGAGAACCTGTTCTACGGGCTCAGCATCGTCCCGTTCCTGCTCCTGGTGCTCCGGCACAACCTGCTCGTCGAGCGGGGCGCCGGGGAGGAGCCCGAGGAGCTGGTGATCCGCGACCGGCACACCCTCGTCTTCGCCGCCGCGCTGGTCGTCCTGGTGGGGCTCGGGATCTACGCGTGAGCACGTTCCTCACCGGCTGGGGCCGCACCGCGCCCACCCCCGCCGTGCTGCGCCGCCCGCGCTCCCTGGACGAGCTGCGCGACCTGGTCGTGGCCGCGCCGGGCCGCGGCGTCGTCGCCCGCGGGCTCGGCCGCTCGTACGGCGACGCCGCCCAGAACGCCGGCGGCCTCGTCCTGGACTGCACCGGCCTGGACACGTGGAGCTTCGACGAGCACACCGGCGTCGTGACCGCGGCGGGCGGGGTCAGCCTGCACGAGGTGATGACGGCGCTCGTGCCCCAGGGCTGGTTCGTGCCCGTGAGCCCCGGGACCAGGCACGTCACGGTCGGCGGGGCCGTCGCGGCCGACGTGCACGGCAAGAACCACCACCGCGACTCCTCCTTCGGCGCCCACGTCCGCTCGCTCACCCTGGTGACCGCCGACGGCGCCGCCAGGGTGCTGCGTCCCGGCGAACCGCTCTTCCGGGCGACCGTCGGCGGCATGGGGCTGACCGGGGTGGTGGCCGAGGCGACGTTCGGCTGCGTGCCCGTGGAGACGTCCCTGATGCGGGTGGACGTCCGGCGCACCGCCGACCTGGACGAGACCCTCGACGTCATGGCCCGCACCGACGACCGCTACCGCTACACGGTCGCCTGGATCGACCTGCTCGCCCGGGGACGCCGGATGGGCCGCAGCGTGCTGACCAGGGGCGACCACGCGCCGCGCGACCCGGAGAAGCCGCCGCCGGGCTTCGCGCCCGGCGGCGAGGACGCCCTGGCCTTCGCGCCGCGCGCGCGGCTGCACGCGCCGCCGTGGGCGCCGGACGGCCTGCTCAACGGGCTCAGCGTGCGGGCGTTCAACGAGCTCTGGTACCGCAGGGCGCCGCGGAGCGCGACCGTCACGCAGGGCCTCGCGCCGTTCTTCCATCCGCTCGACTTCGTCGAGGGCTGGAACCGCATGTACGGCTCGCGCGGCTTCGTCCAGTACCAGTTCGTCGTGCCGTTCGGCGCGGAGGAGACGCTGCGCGGCATCGTCGGGGCGTTGTCGGCGCACGGGACGGTGTCGTTCCTGACCGTGCTCAAGCGGTTCGGTCCCGGTTCGGGCGGTCTGCTGTCCTTCCCCGTGCCCGGCTGGACCCTGGCCCTGGACATCCCGGCCGGTCAGCGCGGCCTGAGCGGGCTCCTGCGCGGCTTCGACGAGCGTGTCGCGCAGGCCGGGGGACGGGTGTACCTGGCCAAGGACGCCCGCCTGCGCGCCGACATGATGGCGGCGATGTACCCCGAACTGGAACGATGGCGGAGCATCAGGGACGAGGCCGACCCGGAGGGCCTGTTCCGCTCGGACCTGTCCAGGAGACTACGACTGTGACCACCGCTTCGCCCTCGACGGCCGGCGCCGCGCTCGGGAGGGCCGCCGCTTCGCGCCCCGGGACCGTCGCTTCGGGCCGGAGGGCCTTGTGAGGAACGCGCTCGGGGCCGTGGACAGTGTGCTGCTGCTGGGCGGCCGGAGCGAGATCGGCCTGGAGATGGTCAGGCTGCTGGTCGGGCTGGGCGCGACCAGGGTCGTGCTGGCCGTCCGGGGCGAGCTCGCGCCGCCGGCCGACCTCGCCGCCGAGGTGCACGTCCTGCCGTTCGACGCGCTGGACGTGGGCTCGCACGCCGCCGTCCTCGACCGGGCCGTGGAGCTGGTGGGCGACCTCGACGTGGTGATCTCCGCGTTCGGCGTGCTCGGCAGCCAGGACGACTACGACGCCGACCCGGCCGCCGCCGCCGAGGCCGTCGCGGTCAACTACGGCGGCCACGTCTCGGTGGACCTGCACGCCGCCAGGGTCCTGCGTGAGCAGGGACACGGCACTCTCGTGGTGCTCTCGTCGGTGGCCGGCGCGCGGGTGCGCAAGGCCAACTTCGTCTACGGCTCGGCCAAGGCCGGGCTCGACGGGTTCGCGCAGGGGCTCGGCGACGCGCTGCACGGGTCGGGCGCGCGCGTGCTGATCGTCCGTCCCGGCTTCGTCGTCGGCCGGATGACCAAGGGGCTGCCGCCCGCCCCCCTGTCCTCGACGCCCCGCCAGGTGGCCCTGGCCGCCGTGCGCGCGCTGCGCGAGGGCGCGTCGTCGGTGTGGGTGCCGCGGGCGCTCGGCCCGGCGTTCGGCCTTCTGCGCCTGCTTCCGAGGCCGCTCTGGCGCCGGCTGCCGCGCTAGGACGCGTTCCACGCGTGGGGGCCGACCGACCAAAGGTTCTAGAGTAGAACGCGTTGCAGTTCGGCTGCGCCGCGGCTTATCGTCGGGCCATGCGGACACGTGTCACGGACATGTTCGGAATCGAGCTCCCGATCTTCGCGTTCAGCCACTGCCGGGACGTGGTCGCCGCGGTCAGCCGCGCGGGCGGCATGGGAGTGCTCGGCGCGCTCTACTTCACCCCGGAAGAGCTCGAAATGGAGCTCAAGTGGATCGACGACCACGTCGACGGCAAACCGTACGGGGTGGACGTGGTCATGCCCGCCTCCTACGAGGGCGCCGACTTCGCCCCCGAGGAACTGGTCGGCCGCCTGCAGGCGATGATCCCCGAGGGGCACCGCGCGTTCGTCGAGAACCTGCTGGGCAAGCACGGCGTCCCGGCGCTGTCGTCCGACGCCGATCCCGGCAGGGTCCTGCTCGGCTGGACCGACGCCACCGCCCGTCCCCAGGTCGAGGTCGCGCTCCGCCATCCCATCGCCCTGCTGGCCAACGCCCTCGGCCCGCCACCGGCCGACGTCGTGGACCTGGCCCACCGGCACGGCGTCAAGGTCGCCGCCCTCGCCTCGACCCCGCGCCACGCGCTCAAGCAGGTCGAGGTCGGCGTGGACGTCGTCGTCGCCCAGGGCACCGAGGCCGGCGGCCACACCGGCGAGATCTCGACCATGGTGCTCATCCCGCAGGTGGTGGACGCCGTGGACGTCCCCGTCCTCGCGGCGGGCGGCATCGGGAACGGCCGGCAGATGGCGGCCGGCCTGGCCCTGGGCGCGGAAGGCGTCTGGACCGGCTCCCTGTGGCTCACCGTCGAGGAGGCCGACACCCCCGAGATGGCGAAGCGCCGCATCCTGGAGGCCACCTCGCGCGACACCGTGCGCTCGCGAAGCTGGACCGGCAAGCCGGCCCGCCTGCTCAGGAACGAGTGGACCGAGGCGTGGGAGTCGCAGGAGTCGCCGGGCACGCTGCCGATGCCGCTGCAGTTCATGCTGGTCTCGGACGCGCTGCGCCGGATCGGCCGGTCGGACGCCTCCGAGCTGGCCACGTTCCCCGCCGGGCAGGTCATCGGCCTCACCAACCAGGTGCGCTCGACGAAGGACGTGGTGTTCGGGCTCGTGGAGGAGTACGCGGACGCCCTGGAACGCCTCGGCCGCATCACCGAGGACTGATCGTCCGGCTGTTACCGTGGGGACGTGTCGGTCTTATACGTGCCGTACCACCTCGATGAGCACCAGCCTGATCTCAACGTCCCGCTGCCCGGCGGCGTGCCCGTCGCCGAGTTCGCCGTGGAGCTGCCCGGACCGGACGTCTGGTCGCGGCTCGGGCGGCTCTACGACGCCGTCGCCACCACAGTCGAGCGGGCCGTGCGGGCGGGGGAGAGGCCCGTCGTGGTCTCCGGCGACTGCACGGTGTCGATCGGCATGACGGCGGGCCTGCAACGAGCCGGGCTCGACCCCTCGATCGTCTGGATCGACGCCCACGGCGACCTCCAGACGCTGGAGACGACCACGTCGGGCTATCTCGGCGGCATGGCGCTGCGCTTCCTCCTCGGCTACCGCCCCCGCGACGTGGCCGACCGCCTGGCCCTGCGTCCGCCGCCCGAGGACCGCGTGCTCCTCGTCGACGCCCGCGACCTCGACCCGCCCGAGGCCGGCTACCTGGCCTCGTCGGGCGTGACCCGGGCGGGCCTCGACGAGGTGACGCCCGAGAGCCTGCCGCCGGGCCCTCTCCTGCTCAACCTGGACCTGGACGTCCTCGACCCGTCCTGCCTGCCCGGCCTGCGCTACCCGGCGGCCGGCGGGCCCGACGTCCCGGCGCTGCTGCGGGCCGTACGGGTGGTGCTGGGCAGCGGCCGGCTCGCCGCGCTCAATCTCGCCTGCACGTGGCACCCGGGCCGGGACGACCCCGGCGGCGTCCGCGAGCGCCTGGTCGCGGCGATCCTCGCCGACCTGCGGGACAGCGCGGGCTGACCCCGCAGGGCGTGCCTCCCGGCGTGAGGTTCCCCGTCAGTCGAACATGCCGGGCACGTAGTCGCCCGCGGGCTGCTGGGTGACGACGTTCACCCGGTTGAAGGCGTTGATGAGGGCGATCAGGCACACGAGCGCCCCGAGCTGCTCCTCGTCGTAGTGCTTGGCGGCGTTCGCCCAGACCTCGTCCGGGACGCCGCCGGCGGCGTCGGCGATGCGGGTGCCGTGCTCGGCCAGCTCCAGCGCGGCCCGCTCGGCCTCGGTGAACACCTTGGCCTCCCGCCAGGCGGCGACCAGGTTGAGCCGGATCGGGGTCTCCCCGGCGTGCGCGGCGTCCTTGGTGTGCATGTCGGTGCAGAAGCCGCAGCCGTTGATCTGGCTGGCCCGGATCTTCACCAGCTCCTGCGTCGCGAGGGGGAGAGCCGAGTCCATGATCACCTTGTTGGACGTGATGAGGTGCTTGAGGACCTTGGCCGTGATCTGGTTCTGGAAGAGGTTCATGCGAGCTTCCATGACGCGCTCCTTGCCGTGGCTGATTGCTTCCACCTCTCCGACGGGACAGCCCGGCCGCACGTGACAGGAATGGATGTGACGTGTGTCTCTCCGTGTGCCGGGGTCAGTGGCCCTCGTACCGGGCGGGGCGCTTCTCGCGGAACGCCCGGGTGCCCTCCTTGGCGTCCTCCGAGCCGATCACCGGCCAGCCCAGCTCGTCCGACACCTTCAGGGCCTCCGGCTCCGGCATGCCCAGCGTGTCCCGGTACGTCCGCAGAATGGCCTGCACCGCCAACGGCCCGGAACCGGCGATGTCCTCGGCCAGCTCACGAGCCGTCGCCAGCGCCTGGCCGTCCGGCACGACCCGGTTGACCAGGCCCATCGCCAGGGCCTCGGCGGCGGTGACGGAACGGCCGGTGAGCAGCAGGTCCATCGCGTGGCAGTACGGGATCTGGCGCGGCAGCCGGATCGCGCTGCCGCCCATCGGGAAGAGCGCACGTTTGGCCTCGAAGAGCCCCAGGGTGGCCGATTCCGCCACCACTCTCAGATCGGTGCCGACCAGCAACTCCGTGCCACCGGCCACCGCGTGACCCTCGACGGCGCTGATGATCGGCTTCGTCGGCAGGTCCTCCCTCAGGAGCCCCTTCCAGTGGAAATTCGGGATCTGGGCGGCCCTTGCCTGGACGTCCGGATCGGTCGAGGGTTGGCCCATGGCCTTGAGGTCGGCCCCGGCGCAGAACGTCCCCTCCGCCCCGGTCAGGATCGCGACCCGGATCGAGGGCTCGGCCGACGCGTACGCCCAGGCCGAGGCCAGTCCGATCAGCATGTCCGAGGAGAGGGCGTTGCGGGCCTCCGGCCGGTTCATCGTGACGGTCAGGACGTGGCCGTCGCGTTCCACCCGGCAGTGCGGGGTGCTGATCGGCAGAAGCTCCATGTACGCCTCCCAAGTCCCAGAAGCTACAGAATCAAGCGCTTGCTACGGACTTTACCCGCGGGATACGCTCCGCACAGCAAACGAGAACAAGTTCCTGTTTTGCTACGCCTGAGCTGAGGAGATCAGATGGGCACGCTCGGTTTCTGGAGGCTGGCGCAGGCGGATCCCGAGTGGATCGCGGCCGTCGACCCCGACGGCACGGAGCACCGCGCGGGTGACCTCCTGGCCCGCTCGAACCGCCTCGTCCACGGATTACGCGAGCTCGGCCTCCAGCCGGGCGACGGCATCTGCGGCCTGGTGCCGAACGGCGCGGACGGCCTCGTCCTCTATCTGGCCGCGCTCCAGGCGGGCTGGTACTACACGCCGATCAACTGGCACCTGACCGGCCCGGAGATCGCCTACATCGTGTCCGACAGCGAGGCCAAGGCGTTCTTCGTCCATCCCCGGTTCCTCCAGGAGGGCGCCAGGGGAGCCGAGGCGATCGAGCCGCACCGCCGCTTCCTCCTCGGGGACGGCCGGCAGGACGGCTTCCGCCCGGCGGACGACCTGACCGGCGGGCAGCCGGACACCGCGCCGCCCGACCGCACGGCCGGCGCCACCATGCACTACACCTCGGGCACCACCGGCCGGCCCAAGGGCGTCAGGCGCACGCTGAGCGGCCTCGACCCCGACGACGGCGCCGAGCTGATGACCTTCCTGCTCGGCCTGTTCGGCATCACGGCCGGACCGCCCAACGCGCACCTGGTCACCTCGCCGAGCTACCACACCGCCGTCACCCAGTTCGGCGGCAGCGCCCTGCACATGGGCCACACCCTCGTCTACATGGACAAGTGGGACGCCGAGGAGACGCTCCGGCTGTGCGAGCGCTACCGCGTCACGAACTCCCACCTGGTCCCCACGCACTTCAAGCGCCTGCTCGCGCTCCCCGAGGCCACCAGGGCCAAGTACGACCTGTCCTCGCTCAAGTGGATGATCCACGCCGCCGCCCCCTGCCCGGTCCCGGTCAAATGGGCGATGTTCGAGTGGTGGGGCGACTGCATCTACGAGTACTACGCGGCCACCGAGGGCGGCGGCACCCTGGCCACGCCCGAGGGCTGGAAGTCGCACCCGGGCACGGTCGGCTCCGCCTGGCCCATCAGCGAGCTGCTGATCGCGGACGACCAGGGCGAACCCGTCCCGACCGGCACGCCAGGGACGATCTACATGAAGATGATGGGCGTGCCCTTCGAGTACAAGGGCGACCCCGCGAAGACCGCCGCGAACCGGCTCAAGGACTACTTCACGGTCGGCGACATCGGATACCTGGACGAGGACGGCTTCCTCTTCCTCTGCGACCGCAAGGCCGACATGATCATCTCCGGCGGGACGAACATCTACCCGGCCGAGATCGAGAACGAGCTCATGGTCCATCCCAAGGTCGCGGACGTGGCCGTGTTCGGCATCCCGGACGAGGAGTGGGGCGAGCAGATCAAGGCGGTCGTCGAGCCCGCGCCGGGCGTGCCGCCGGGGCCCGGGCTCGCCGCCGAGCTGATCGCCTCACTGGAGGGCCGCCTGGCCCGGATGAAGTGGCCCAAGAGCATCGACTTCATCGCCGAGATGCCCCGCGAGCCCAACGGCAAGCTGCTCAAACGCAAGCTCCGCGCACCGTACTGGGAGGGTCACGACCGTGCCATCTGACGACCCGCTGGTCGCCCAGCATGTCCTGGAGTTCCCCGGCGGCTACACCCGGACGACCGGGCCGGTGATCGGGCGTTTCCTCACCGAGCTACGTGGCCGCCGCATCGTCGGAGTGCGTACGAAAGAGGGCAAGGTCCTCGTACCGCCCCTCGAATACGACCCCGCCACCGGCGAACCCGTCACCTCCGAGTACGTCGAGGTCGGCCCGGCCGGCACGGTCACCTCCTGGGCCTGGGTGCCCGAGCCCCTGGCGAACCACCCGCTCGACCAGCCCTTCGCCTGGGCCACGATCCTGCTGGACGGCGCCGACACCGCGCTCGTGCACGCCGTCGCCGCCGACAATCCCAAGGCGTTGTCGAAGGGCTCCCGCGTCTGGCCGGTGTGGCGCGACCTGCCCACCGGCCACATCACCGACATCGCCCACTTCGCGCCCGAGGTCACGAAGATCGTGTCCAACGTCCGCGCCGAGTACCGCCTCCAGGCGGGCGGCTCGCTCCGCGTCTTCCTGGAGGGCGTCGAGCGCGGCGTCTTCCTCGGCGGACGCTGCGAGCAGTGCGACCAGGTGTACGTGCCCTACCGGATGTCCTGCCCCCAATGCGGAGGTCTCATCCCGGAGACGCTCGAACTCCCCGATACCGGGACGATCACCACGTTCGCCATCAACAACCTGCCGGATCCGCGCGCTCCGGAAGTGCCGTTCGTCTCCGCCTACATCCTGCTCGACCACGCCGACATCCCCATGATCGCGCTCATCGGCGACGTACCCGCGCACGAGGTGCGCCAGGGCATGCGGGTCAGGGCCGTCTGGGTGCCCGAGGAGGAGCGGAGCAAGTCCATGGCGAACATCCGCTGGTTCGCCCCCACCGGCGAGCCCGACGTGGAGCTGTCATGAGAGAGGTCGCGATCGTCGCGTTCGCGCAGACCGTCCACACCGACCACGACACCGGGCTCACCGAGCCCGAGCTGATCCTGCCCGTGATCAGCGAGGTCAAGGAGCGGACCGGGCTGACCAGGTTCGGCTTCACCTGCTCGGGAAGCTGCGACTACCTGGCCGGGGCCCCGTTCTCGTTCGTCAGCGCCCTCGACGCGCTCGGCGCCTGGCCGCCCGTCTCCGAGAGCCACGTCGAGATGGACGGCGCCTGGGCCCTGTACGAGGCGTGGGTCCGCCTCCAGCACGGTGACATCGACTCGGCCCTGGTCTACGGCTTCGGCAAGTCGTCGCTCGGCGACCTCCGCACGATCATGACCCTCCAGCTCGACCCCTACTACCTGGAACCCCTCGGTCTCGACCAGCTCTCCCTGGCCGCACTCCAGGCGAACGCGCTCGACGCGGACAGGAAGCACCTCGACGAGATCGTCCGCAGGTCCAGGGCGGACGGCAGAAGCAACCCGTACGCGCTCGACCTGCCCGAACCGGACGGCGAGGACGTCGCCGTCGAACCCCTCAGAAGAACGGACGTGCCGCCCATCACGGACGGCGCGGCGGCGATCGTGCTCGCCACGGACGAACTGGCCCGGCGGCTCACCAGCCGTCCCGCCTTCATCAGGGGCATCGCCCATCGCATCGAGCCCCACTACCTGGGCATGCGGGACCTGGCCCGCTCGGCCTCCGCCGCCGACGCCGCCCGAGCCGCCGGGGTCGGCAAGGGCCCGGTCGAGGTGGCCGAACTGCACGCCCAGTTCCCCCACGAGGAGCTGATCCTCCGATCGGCGCTCGAACTGGGCGGCGACACGGTGATCAACCCCTCCGGCGGCCCGCTCGCCGCCAACCCCGTCATGGCCACGGGGCTCATCCGCATCGGCGAGGCCGCGCAGCGCATCCTGGACGGCGGCGCGAGCCGCACCGTCGGGCACGCCGCCGGCGGCCCCTGCCTTCAGCACAACCTCGTCACGGTCCTGGAGGCGTGAATCATGGGCAACCGGTGCGCGGTGATCGGGGTCGGGCAGACGCACTACACCACCAAGCGCAGGGACGTCTCCATCGCGGGCCTGGTCCGCGAGGCGGCGCTGCGGGCCCTGGAGGACGCGGGGCTGACGTTCAAGGACATCGACGCCGTCGTGGTCGGCAAGGCGCCCGACCTGTTCGAGGGCGTGATGATGCCCGAGGCGTACCTGGCCGACGCGCTCGGCGCGGCGGGCAAGCCGATGATGCGGGTGCACACCGCGGGCAGCGTCGGCGGCTCGACGGCGCTGGTCGGCGCGAGCCTCATCCAGGGCGGCGTGCACGAACGGGTGCTCGTCGTGGCCTTCGAGAAGCAGTCGGAGTCCAACGCGACCTGGGCGCTCTCCACCCACCTGCCCTTCAGCGCCTCGCTCGTGGTCGGCGCGGGCGGCTACTTCGCGCCGCACATCCGCGAGTACATGCGCAGGTCGGGCGCGCCCGGCCACGTCGGCACGCTGGTCGCCGTCAAGGACCGGCTGAACGCGCTGAAGAACCCCTACGCCCACCTCAGGATCCCCGGCATCGACCAGAAGATGGTCGAGTCCACGCCGATGCTCTGGGAGCCGATCCGCTACCTGGAGACCTGCCCGTCCAGCGACGGCGCCTGCGCGATGGTCCTGGCCGCCGAGCACAAGGTCACCGGCACCCCCGCCTGGGTGCACGGAACCGCCATGCGCTCGGAGCCCATCTTCCGGGCCGGCCGCGACACCGTCAGCCCCCAGGGCGGCAAGGACTGCGCCGCCGACGTCTACCGCCAGGCCGGCGTCACCGACCCGCGCCGCGAGATCGACGTGGCCGAGGTGTACGTGCCCTTCTCCTGGTACGAGCCGATGTGGCTGGAGAACCTCGGGTTCGCGGCGGAAGGCGAGGGCTGGAAGCTGACCGAGTCCGGCGCCACCGCCCTCGACGGCGACATCCCGTGGAACGCCTCGGGCGGCGTGCTGTCCAGCAACCCGATCGGGGCCTCGGGGCTGATCAGGTTCGCCGAGGCCGCCCTCCAGGTCCGCGGCCAGGCCGGCGAGCACCAGGTGGACGGCGCCCGCACGGCGCTCGGCCACGCCTACGGCGGCGGAGCCCAGTTCTTCGCGATGTGGATCGTCGGACGGGAGAAGCCCTGATGGAGTTCAACCACGCGGACCTGTTCGAGGCGCTCGCCGACGCGATCGGGGACCGCACCGCCGTCATCTGCGGCGCCGACCGGCGCACCTACGCCGAGCTGGACGCCGAGGCCAACCGGCTCGCCCACTACCTGACCGACCTGGGCGTCGGGCCGGGCCAGCACGTCGGGCTGCACCTGTACAACGGCGTGGAGTACCTGGCCGGGCTGCTGGCCGCGCTCAAGATCCGGGCCGTGCCGATCAACGTCAACTACCGGTACGTCGAGGCCGAGCTGCTCTACCTCTACCAGGACGCCGACCTGCGCGCGCTGGTCTACGACGTCGAGTTCGACCCGCGCGTGGCCGCCGTCGCGCACCAGGCGCCGCTGCTGGACCATCTGATCGCGGTCGGGGGCGAGTCGTCGATCGCCTCCGCGGTGCCGTACGCGGCGGCGCTGGAGCGCGGCAAGCCGGAGCGCGGCTTCGCCCCGCGCACCGGCCAGGACGTCTACATCATCTACACCGGCGGCACCACCGGCATGCCCAAGGGCGCGATGTGGCACGTCGAGGACCTGTTCATGGCCTTCGGCGGCGGCAACCCGTACGGCGACCCGCGCGCCACGCCGCAGGAGGTCGTGGACGAAGCCGTCAAGGCCGGTCCGATGGTCATGATGGCCACCTCGCCGCTCATGCACGGGGCCGCGCAGATGGCCACGTTCATCAGCTGGTGGGCGGGCGGCACGATGGTGCTCGTCCCCAGGTTCGACGCCGAGGAGGTGTGGCGGGCGGTCGAGCGCGAGCGCGTGCTCACCGTCAGCATCACGGGCGACGCCATGGCCCGGCCGCTGGCCGAGGCGCTGGAGACGGGCACGTACGACCTGTCGTCGCTGTTCGTGGTCAGCTCGACCGGCGCGATCCTGAGCGGCGCGGTCCGCGACCGGCTCCAGAGCCTGCTGCCCGGCGTCATGATCGTGGACAGCTTCGGCTCGACGGAGTCCGGCTACACCGCCTCCGCGCTGCCCGGCTCCACGCCCGAGACCGGGCTGCGCTACCAGCCCAACCCGTCGGCGAGGATCAGCGTCCTGGACGAGCGGGGACGTCCCGTTCCGGCGGGTTCGGGGCAGATGGGGACGGTGGCCAGGTCGGGACGGGTGGCATTCGGCTACTACAACGACCCGGACAAGTCGGCACGCACGTTCGTCACCGACCCCGACGGCACCCGCTGGCTGCTCACCGGCGACCTGGCGACCGTGGACGCCGACGGCACCGTGCACGTGTTCGGCCGGGGCTCGCAGTGCATCAACACCGGGGGCGAGAAGGTGTTCCCGGAGGAGGTCGAGGCCGTGCTCAAGGGGCATCCGGCCGTGTTCGACGCGGTGGTGACCGGTGTGCCGGACGACCGGTGGGGGAGCAGGGTGGCGGCCGTGGTCGAGCCGCGCCCCGGCGTCGAGCTGACCGCCGCCGAGCTGGACGTCCACTGCCGGGCGTCGTTGTCGGGGTACAAGGTGCCGCGTTCGTACGCGTTCGTGGAGGAGATGGTGCGCTCCCCGGCCGGCAAGGCCGACTACCGCTGGGCCAGACAAACCGCCGAGTCCGCCACCACCCCCTGACCACCCCTCCCTAGGGCTCGGCGCCGCCACCCGCGGCCTGTCCTTCGCCGGGCGCGGTGCCGTCGCTGTGGGCGCGTTCCGCGCGGGGGCTGCTAGGTCGCTCGTAGCTCGGCAGCCACCTGGGACGCCTCCTCGCGCCTGCCGGACTTCTCCAGAAGCCCCAGCCGGCCGCGTAGCACGTCGCGGAGCAGCTCGGTCAGCTCGCGGTTCTCGTCGTGTTCGCGACCTTCGAGGTGTCCGTCGTTCGCGCCGGTGGTGGGGTCGCCTGTGGTCAGGAGGCCGCGTAGCAGGCCGTGGGCGACCCGGAGCGCGGTGTCGGCCGCGTCGTCCCTGCCCAGTTCCTGCTGGCAGAAGCCGAGCCGGGCGTGGGCGACGGCGGCGGCCGGCTCGTCGCCGATGACCTGGGCGCCGCGATGGAAGACCAGGCTCGCCTCCAGCGCCCGTCCCGACTCCATCAGGGCGTCGCCCAGCATGAGCATCGCCCGGGAAAGGATGCCGCCGAGCAGGGGGTTCGCGGGGGCATGGCGTTCGAGCACGGCGACGGCCTCGCGCAGCGGCCCCACCGCCTCCGCCGGCTGCTCGCGGAGCCGGAGCGCGGCGGCCAGCGTGAGCCCGGCGCCCGCCCGGCTGACGTGCAGCGCCTCCGCGTTCATGCCCGTGGTCAGCAGCTCGTCGTAGATCGCGATGGCCTCGCGGGCCCGCGCCTCGGCCTCCGCCGCCGCGCCGGGCCGCAGCAGGGGCAGCAGCTCCGAGCTCTGCGCCAGCGAATCGGCCAGGATCGCCCGGTACGTCAGGTCGCCCGGTGTCCGCCTGGCCAGCCGGATCAGCTCCTCGGCCAGCACGCCCGCCTCCCGCGCCTCGCCCAGCATCATGTGGCACCTGACCAGGCGCTGGGTGGCGAGGGCGTGCCTGAGCGTGCGCGGCGGATGGCCAGTGACGGCGATCCTGGCGTACTCGGCGGCCTCCTCGGGACGCCCGGCGGCCAGCAGGTCGTCGGCGATCGTCCCGGCCACCTCGGCCGCCGCCGCGGGCCGGGCGAGCCGGACGTGGAGCCGCATGGCCTCCGTCAGGTCGGCCAGCGCCTCCTGCGTCCTGCCGGACGCGCGCAGCACCTGCCCGCGCACCTGGATCGCCTGCGCGCGCACCCCGAGCAGCCCGGCCTCACCACCCCGTCCCTGCCCGCTCTCCTCCCGCGTGGCGCGTTCCTGTTCGGCCAGGGACCAGGTCACCGCCTCCAACGCGGCCTGCGGGCGGTCCAGGGCGGCCAGCGCCGCGCCGAGCTGGGCGTACGTGACGGCGGCGACGGCGGGCTCGTCCAGCTCGTCGCAGAGGTCGGCGGCGCGTTCGGCGTGGGCCAGCGCCTCCACGGCCCGACCGGCCTCCAGCAGTCTGACGGCGTACCTGTTCAGCGTCTCGGTCAGCGCCCTCCCGTCCTCGGACAGCAGGTCGACGGCCTGCTCCAAGGTGGCCAGGTCGGCGTCGCCGAGCGCGGCCAGCGCCAGGCCCAGGGAGCGCCGGTGGCGGGGGTCGATCGCGGCCAGCCCCTTGTGGACGCGTACGGCCGGGGCCGCCGTCCCGCCGCTCAGCATCAGGCAGCGGCCGAACCGTTCGTGGAGCAGCGGGTTCTCGCTGACCGGAGCCCAGTGCTCCAACGCCTCGGCGAACGCCGTGAGCTGCGGCAGCAGCCTGACAGCCGTCCTGGCGGTGGCCGTGCGCAGGTGGGCCGACAGCTCGTCCACGACTGTCGTGAGCACGTCGGGGCGAGGCAGCGGACGTACCCGGAGAAGCTGGGCGTACAGGTCGATCCCGGCGGACGGGCCGTGTCCGGTCACGCGGAGTCTGGCCAGGCGAGCCAGGGCCTGCACGTGCACGCCGGTCAGGTCACGGGTGAGCGGGCCGTCCTCGGCCGTCAGGGCGATGCCCTTGGCCAGCTCGTCGGCGGCGAGGTCACGTTCGTCCAGGTCTGCGTGGCACAGGCCGCTGAGCTCCAGGCAGGTGGCGGTCAGCAGGCGGGTGCGCTCGGGCGGCTCCGGGACGAGGATGTCCAGGGCGCGGGTGACCGATTGGAGCGCTCCTTCCACGTTCCCGCGCGACCGGCGGAGGCCGGCGTGCAGGCGCAGCGCGCCCGCCAGCGCGATCGGGGACTCCAGGCGCTCGGCCACCAGGCCCTCGCACACCGCGACCAGCCGTTCCGCCTCGGCGTCGGCGGCGTCCAGGTGGCCGGTGCGGTCCAGCGCGACGATCTCCAGGACGAGCAGCTTCGCCAGCTCCTGCTGCACCACGAAGCTGACCTCGGCCTGCGGCCCGTACGACTCGACGGCGGCCCGCAACCACGGCAACGCCTCCCGGTGACGCCCCAGCCCCACGAGCGCCCGCCCTAGCGCCCCCGCCACCACCCCACCCACCACACTCCCGCCCACCCCCGCACCACCCGCCACCGAACCCCCCGCCGTCGGACCACCCGTCTCGGGACGGCCCATCTCGGGACCGCTCGCCTCAGAGCTGATCGCCTTCGAGTCCCCCATGGTCGGGGCGCTCGTCACCTGGCCGTCCGTCACCCGGACGTCCGCCTTCGGGGCGTACGTGACCGGCGGCGGTCGGTGCAGCAGGTCGGTGGCCTGCGTCGCGAGCAGGAACCCGTCGCGGGGGCGTCCCGTGTCGGCCCAGGCGCGGGCCAGCGCCGCCTGGGCGGCGACGTACGCGTGCACCTGCGCGATCTCCGGCCCGTCCGCGCCCTCTGCGCCCTCTGCGCCCTCCGCGCTCTCCACGGCGGCGCGGCGTTCGGCGAGGTGTCGTTCGGCTCTGGCCACGTCGGGAGGCGGGGTGATCAGGGTCAGCATCCAGGGTTGCTCGGCCTCCCCGGTGGCGGTGGCGGGGTCGTCCGTCGATTCCCGCCAGGCCCGGACCTCGTCCCGGTGCCGCCGACAGGACGGGTCATCGGCGCTCAGAACGTCATAGAACCCGGCCGCCGCCTCCATGTGGGCACGGGCGTCGGCGGGACGGTCGAGCTCGGCCAGGCAGAGGCCGAGGAGGTGCCTGGAGCGGGCCCTGGCGGCCGTGTGCCGTGGTCCGTCCAGCGCGGCGGCGAGGATCGCGGCGTCCTGGAGCGGGTCGAGCGCCTCGTGCGGGCGGCCGTCGGTCAGCAGCAGCTCGCCCAGGTCCAGGAGCTGGGCGGCCAGGGACGGGCGGTGCTCGTCGGGTTCGAGCGCGACCAGCGCGCGCAGGCTGCGCACGGCCTCGGCGGCGAACCGTTCGGCCTGGTCCAGGTCGTCCAGGTCGCGGTGGAAGCCGGCCAGCAGGCCCGCGGCCTCGGCCAGCAGCTGCCGCAGGCCCGGCTCCTCGCCCGCCAGGCCGCGCAGCCGTACGACGGCCTCGGAGGCGGGGGCGACGGCCTCGGCCGCCCTGCCGTGCTCCCCGAGCCACGCGGCCAGCAGGCACAGCCGTTGAGCCAGGTCCCGATCGGTCGGAGCCGCCCCCGCCACGGCCGCCGTGGCCGCCACGACGAGACAGGCGGCCAGTTCGGCCATCGCCTCAGCATCGGGGCCGCCGAAGTCGAGGGGCGGGATGGGGGCGGGGGCCCGCCTGACGACACCGGGCATGGTGCCTGGCCCGAGGAGGCCGGGGGCGGAGGTCTGTCCGAAGATGCGGGGCGTGGGGGACTGTCCCATGGTGCCGGATTCGGGGGACTGGTCGAGGGCGCCAGGTGTAGGGGTCCGTCCGGGCACGCCGGGCGTGGAGGGCTGCCCAATGGCGGCGGATGTGGAGGTCTGTTCGAGGGCGCCGGATGTGGGGGGCTGTTCGTGGGGGTCGGGTGTCGGGGCTCGGACGGGAGTGGGTGGCTCGGGGAGGGGGAGCGTCGGGAAGACACTCACTGTGAGGACGCCCGCCAGAGCGGCGGCGACCTCGTCGTCCCCGCCCGCCGCCGCGAACGCCTCCACCGCCTCGCCCGTCCGCCCCGAGTCCAGGAGCGCGCACGTCAGGTTGTGGTACGCCCGAGCCGCCCGCGCCGCGTACCGGGGGTCGTCCTCGGCCAGGATGCGGAACCGGGTCGCCGCCTCCTGGGCGGGCCTGAGCGCGCTGCCGGACTCGCCCGCGAGCAGCAGGCACGCGCCCAGGACGAACAGCGCCTCCGCCTGACCGGCCGCCTCCTCGTACGGGGGCGCGGCGGCGAAGATCTCCACGGCCTCGGCGGCGGCCACCACCGCCTCACCCACCCGTCCCACGGCCGCCAGCCGGGCCGACAGCCGCGACAGCGCACCCGCCAGCGCGGTCCGCCCGCCCCCCTCCCGGAAATGCCGCACGGCCAGGTCGGCCAGCGTCACATCAAGAGCCCGCAGCCCGAGCGGCGCCCCCGCCCGCGCCGCATCCGGCAGCGCGGCCACCGCCGCGCCCGGCAGTGTGGCCACGGCCGCGACCGTCGCGTGGTCGTCCGGCAGCATCGTGAGTGCGGCGTTGAGGAGGTCGCCGAGCCGGGTGGCGGGGTTCGCCGCCGCCTCCGCGACCAGCGCCCCGATCCTGGACGTCACCAGCACCCGCAGCGCCCGCCCCACCTCCTCCCGCCCCGCGCCCAGCCGGAGCACGTCGAGCAGCCGCACCAGGTGCCCCGGCGAGCGCCGCTCGTGGTCGTGCACGGCCAGGACCAGCGCGTCCAGGTCCTCGGTCTCGGCGAGCGCCTGCTCGGCGACCAGGTCGGGCCCGAGCGGGCACAGCCGGTCCACGCCGGGGAAGACGCGCCCCAGCCAGTCGGCGACGACCTCCGCGGCATGGGGATCGCCGTGCAGGGCGGGCACGGCCGACAGCAGGCCGGGCAGCTCGGCGGGGGTGGGGGCGGTGAGCGTGAGCAGGGCGACGGCCTGCCGGGCGGTGACCTCGTCCACCTGTTCGCGGCCGGCGGGCCAGACGGTGGCCCACTGGTCGCGTTCGCGGTCGAGGAAGCGGCCGAGCAGTTCCTCGCCGGAGCCGGCCAACGGACGCGTCCGGGTCCCGCCCCGGCCGCCGGGACGGAAGGCGTTCCAGGGCTCCGGCGCCGTCCGGTAGGGCGGGGCGCCGAGGCCGCCGCCCGGCAGGGTGCCGGGGACGGCGGGCGCGGGCAGGACCTCCGTCTCGCCGCCGCGCAGCCGCAGCAGGGCCGCCAGGTGGACGCGGAGTGGCAGGCCGTACTCGGGGTCGTCCAGGCGCGGGGGAGTGGGCAGCGCGGCCCGGCTCGGCGCGAACGCCTTCATGGCCGTGAACGCGTGCTCGGTGCGCTCGTTCAAAGTGAGCGGATGCTGGTTGAGCTGCACGGTCGTGGTGTTGAGCCGGCGCAGCCAGCCGCCCGCCGCCGTGTCCAGCCGCCGCCACCACTCCGCGTCGCCGGGCTCGCGGGCCCGCAACAGCACCCGTACGCGGGGGTTGTGCCCGTGTTTGGCCAGCCGCCGTATCAGCTCGCCCACCAGCGGAGCGGACGGCTCCGGCGACTCCACGACGACGAGCGAGGGCCGTACCGCCTCCAGCGGCACGCCCTCGGGCCCGGACAGGGCGGCGAGCGCGGCGTCCAGGGCCAGGAAACCGGCGTCCCAGCCCGCTTCCCGCAGCTCCTCGCACAACTCCCCTGCCAGCCGGGTACGGCCCGTGCCGCTCCGCCCGGTCACCACCGCGACCGACAGCGCGGCCGGTTCCGCGGCCCAGGCGCGCAGGGCCGCGAGCTGCCCGCCACGCCCCGCGTACGGCACCACGGCGTGCCGCGGCAGCAGCAGCCGCCAGTCGGGGCAGTCGGACGGCAACGGCTCACGCGCCGGCAGCAGCAGCCCGGACAGGACCACCCGCCCGTCACCGGCGGAAACGCTCTCCAGCGGGCCCGGTGGCGTCCCGGTGAGCGCGCGGAACCGGTCGTCGCCCAGCAGCACGCGCACGGGCACCGCGTCGAGCCGCGTCCCGGCGGGCCCGGCGGCCGAGGCGACGACGACGGCGGCGACCTGCCCGGCGGGCTCGGCCAGCACCGCGGCCCCGGTCAGACCCGCCCGCACGTCCATGGGAGGCGAGGGGCTGAGCACGTCCATGGAGAGCGTCCGCGACGCCGGACCCGCGGGGGCGTCGGCCAGGCCGGACAGCACCCGGACGTCCCTGAACCCCGCCCTCCGCCGCGCCCGCGGGAACCCCATGGCCAGGCACGGCACCCGCTCCCCGGCCAGAACGGCCCACCGGACGTGCCCGATGCCGGGGACGTCGGCCCACGGCGGTCCGGGCACCCGCAGCAGCGCCGCGCCGTGCCCGCGCCAGACCTGCTCGGCCGCCGCCCACCGGGACGACCACGGCGGGCGCACGTGACAGGGCGCTCCGGGGGCCACCACCAGGGACGAGGTCAGCACGAGCTCCGGGCCGACCACATGGCCGGTTCCGGTCACGCCGACCACGTCGTCGTGACCCGAGTAGACCTCGACGACTCGTTCGAGGCCGAGGCGGTGCGGTGGCGCGTCCATGGGTCCGCCTAGCTGCTACGTCCCGGCTTTTCGTCCCCCGATTGATCTCACTATCGCATCATGGACGCAAAATTTCCCGGCTTGTCATGCCTTCTCAGTTGTGAGCCAGGCGGCCAGCCCGAGGTACACCAGGCCGCTGCTCACGTCCAGCCGCCGCCGGGCCCGTACGGACCCGCGCAGCCGCGCGGCCAGCACCGACGACAGCAGCGCGTACATGCCGTCGCTGGCCATCCCCAGCACCAGCCACAACGCGCCGAGCAGGAGGATCTGCGGCCCCACCGGCCCTGCCGCCGGGTCGGTGAACAGCGGCAGGAAGGTCAGGAAGAACAGGGCCGTCTTCGGGTTGAGCACGTTGACCACGAACCCCTCCCAGAACAGCCGCCGCCTGGACTGCACCTTCAGCTCGACGACCTCCTCGGACTCCCCGCCGCGCTTCATCAGCTTGCGCAGGCCGAGCCAGAGCAGGTACGCCACGCCCACGTACTTGACGACCGTGAACGCGGTCGCCGAGGCCGCGATCAGCGCGCTGATGCCGAGGGCCGCCGCGCCGATGTGGACCAGCGAGCCGGTGTGCACGCCCAGCACCGAGACCATCCCGGCCGACCGGCCCTGGGAGACGCTCCGGGTGACGATGTAGAGGACCGCCGGTCCGGGGACCAGCAGCAACCCGAGTGTGGCCGCGCAGAAGAGTGCGAGATGCGTGATGTCCGGCATGTGCTCATCGTAGGGACGTCGTCAACGATTTTCCCGGGCGGGTGACAGGCTTTCCGTCAGCGCTTCGAGCAGGGCGCCGGTGGCCGGCGGATGGGGCGGCTCGCCGTAGACGGCGGCGTAGACGTGCCTGGTGGAACCGGGCACCTGGGTCGCCTCGACGTCGGGGTTGCGGTGGGCGGTGAGCGCCAGGCCGGGCAGCACGGTCAGGCCCATGCCGGCCGCCACGAGCGCCTGCACGGCCACGATGTCGTCGCTGGTGAAGGAGATGCGCGGCTCGAAACCGGCCTTGGCGCAGATGTCGAGCAGGTGGCTGCGGCAGCGGTCGCAGCCGGCGATCCAGGGGGAGTCGGCATGGTCGGCCAGCTCGCCGCCGGGCCCGATGGAGACCAGGTAGCTGGGGTCGTCGAAGAGGTGGATCAGGTGCAGGCCGGGTTCTTCGGGGGCGGTGTCGTCGTACCGGAACATGACCGCGACGTCGACGCGGCCGGCGCGCAGCAGCCTGAGGGCCTCGGGCGGCTCGGTCTCGGTGAGCTGCATGCGCAGCCCCGGATGGGCGCCCGACAGGCGGCGGACGGCGGACGGGATGAACGTGCCCAGCGCTGACGGGAAGGCGGCCAGCCGGACGCGCCCCTCGCGCAGGCCCACGTGGGCGGCCAGCTCCTCGGCCGTGGCGTCGATCCGGCCGATGATGTCGGCGGCCCGGTCGGCGAGCAGCCGGCCCGCCTCCGTCAGCCGGATGCCGCGGCCCACCCGCTGGACGAGCTTGGCGCCGGTCTCGGCCTCCAGCCGGGCCAGGTGGTGGCTGATGGAGGGCTGGGAGTAGTGGAGCTCCTTGGCGGCCGCGGTGAGCGACCCCTTGCGGGCCACCGCGACGAGGACGCGGAGCCGGGCGACGTCGAGCATTCATCAATCGTATCTATCGATGGGCCAGAAGACTTCTGTTGGACCTATCGATTCACTTGAGACACCGTAGAGAGGGAGGACAAATTGCCACATTTTCCCTAGGGGGACACCGTGAACATGGTCGCGACCACCACCAGGCCAGGGCTCGACGTGCTGGTGTCCGGCATCTCCGAGATCGTGGCCAGAAAGCTCCCCGCCCGCGAGACCGCGTTCGCCGTGGCCGACCTGCTGCGCGACCGGCTGCCCGGCATGGACGTCCTCACCCCCGAGGAGCGCCTCGGCACGCCCGACCGCTACACCTCACACCTGCTGCACGCCCAGGACGAGTTCTCGATCGTGGCCGTCGTGTGGCGTCCCGGCCAGTACACGGTGATCCACGACCACGTCTCGTGGTGCACGTTCGGCATCCTCAGCGGCATCGAGCACGAGACCCTCTACCGCGACATGGGCGACCACCTGGTGGAGATCGGACGGGCCGACAACCGGCCGGGCGAGGTCAGCGGGTTCGCCCCTCCCGGCGACATCCACATGGTCCTCAACACCAGCGACGAGGTCGGGGTGTCGCTGCACGTGTACGGCGCGGACGTGGGCAAGCTCGGCAGCAGCGTGCGCCGCGTCTACGAGCTGCCGGTGCGCTGACGCCTCACCTGATGCGGCCGTGGAGCAGCTCGACCAGGGTCTGGTGGGTCTGCTCGATCGGCCGCTCGGGGTAGAGGGCGCGGCGTTCGATGGCGACCGTCAGGACCATGCCGAACAGGGCGGTCGCCGCCGTCTCCACGTCGAGGTCGGCGCGGATCTCGCCGCTCGCCGCCGCCCTGCGCAGGACGCCCGCGTACACGCCGAGCGCGCTCTCGCGCAGCCGGGCCACCGCCTCCTGCCAGGCGGTGCGCCACATCTCGGACAGCAGCACCCGGGCGAACGGCCCGTGCTCCTCGAAGAAGCGCAGCTGGCCCAGCACGACCGAGTCAAGGGCGGCCACGCCGCTCTCCCCGGTGTCGGCGGCGGCCAGCGCGCCCGCCAGCCGCTCGATCGAGTGGTCGAGCAGCGCGGAGAACAGGCCCTCCTTGCTGCCGAAGTTGTAGAACACGGTGCCCTTGGCCACCCCGGCGCGCTCGGCGATCGCGTCGACCGTGGTGGCCGCGTAGCCCTGCTCGGCGATCAGCTCGACCGCCGCCGTGAACACCTTCGCCCGGGTGTCCTGCCTGCTCACAGCGACAGCTCGGGGTGCAGGCGCTTCATGGACCAGACGCGGCCGCGCTCCACCGCGAGGGTGGTCAGCGCGAGCCCGAGCACGAGGAATGCGGACAGCACGCCGCAAGCCTGCCACACCACGGTCAGATCGCCGCCACTGATCAGCCTGCGCAGGGCCGAGACGACCCAGCTCATCGGCAACCATGGCGAGATCGTCTGGAAGAACCCGGGCGAGGTCTCGATCGGGTACGTCCCCGCCGCCGAGGTGAGCTGGAGCATCAGCAGCGCCAGCCCCACCACCCGGCCGGGCGGCCCGAGCAGCGCGTTGACCGCCTGCACCACCGCCAGGAACGCGGCCGCCGCCAGCAGCAGCAGCCCGATCACCCCGAGCCAGTGCGCCGCCTCCAGGCCGAGCGCGAACCGCAGCACCGCTGCCAGCACCCCGACCTGGGCCGCGCCCAGCGCCACCGCGGGCAGCCAGCCCGCCAGCGCGATGCGCACCCCGCCCTGCGTCCCGGCCAGCCGCCGCTGGTTCAACGGCTTGAGCACCATGAACGTGATCATCGCGCCCACCCAGAGCGCCAGCGGCAGGAAGAACGGCGCGAAGCCGGTGCCGTAGTTGGGGACCTCGTTGTCGACCGTCTTGGCCAGCCGCACCGGGTCGCTCATCACGTCGGCGCGGGCGGCCCGCTGCCGGGCGTCGTAGTCGGGGATCTTCTCCGCGCCCTCGCCGAGCCCGCCGGCCAGGTCCTTCGATCCCTTGGCGAGCTGGTCCATGCCCTTGTCGACCTGGCCCGCGCCGTCGTGCAGCCGGTCGACCCCGGCGTACAGGGTGCCGGCGCCGTCGCTCAGCTTGACCAGGCCGCCGCCGAGCTGCCCGAGCCCGCTGGTCACCTTGGCCGAGCCGTCGTGCAGCTTGGTCGCGCCCTGGTAGAGGGTGCCCGCGCCGGTGCCGGCCTTGGCCAGGCTCGCGTCCACGGTCGCCGCGCCGGCGGCCAGCTTGGCCAGGCCGTCGTCCAGGGCGTTCACCTGGCTCCTGACCTGGTCGACCTTGGGGCCGATCTGCGGGGCCACGGCCGCGATCTTCCGGGCGTTCCTGGCCAGCTCGCGGGCCTGGGCGGACAGGGCGGAGGCGCCGCCGGAACCGCCGGTGCCCGCCGAGCCGGCCTGCTCGGCGGCGCGTTCGGCGGCGTTCGCCGCGCTGCGCAGCAGGGAGCGCAGCTCGGGGTCGGCGTCCGCGCCGAGGCGGTCGAGAGCGGCCTGGGCCTGGGAGGCGGCCTCCCGGGCGCTGCCCGCGGCGCGGGTCGCGCCGGTGCCCGTGCCGGAGCCGTCCGCGAGCCGGTCGGCGGCGTCGGCCACCTGCTCGGCGGCGTCGGCGACCTTCGGGCCCCACTCGTCCAGCACCGGTACGTACTTGTCGGCGAGCTGGTTGACCGCGCGCGTCTGGGTGTGGACCTGGTCGGCCGCCTTGCGGGTGCCCTTGCGCAGCTCGGAGGTGCCCTCGCGGCGGAGCTTGGCCAGGCCGTCCCGCAGCTCGCCGATGCCCTGCTGCGCCTTGCCGATGCCGCCGGTGACCTGCGCCGAGCCGTCCCGGAGCTTGCCGGTGGCGGTGTTGGCGCTGTTCAGGCCGACCGAGAGCTGCTGGGCGCCGTTCTCGGCGGTGCCGAGGCCGGAGTTGAGCCGGGAGACGCCGTCGCCGGCCTTGACCGCGCCGTCGTGCAGCTTGCCGGCGCCGTCGGCGGCCTCGGTGGTGGCGTCGTGGATGTCGCCGATCGAGACGAAGACCTTGTCGAAGTAGTCGTGGACGGCCGTGCGCTCGGCGGCGGCGCGCACCTCGTTGAAGACCGCGTCGGAGATGCTGCCGACGATGTAGCTGCGGCCGGTGTCCACGCGCAGGCCGAGCTGGGCGGGGGTGGGGGTCGTCGTGTCGTCGGACGGCGAGGCCAGGCGGGCGCTGAAGTCGGCGGGCACGGTGAGCGACAGGTAGTAGCTGCCGTCGGCGACCCCGTCGGCCGCCTGCCGGGGCGTGGCCTCGTGCCAGGCGAACGTCCTGCGCTCGCGCAGCTCGTCGGCCAGGTCCTGGCCCGCGTGCAGGGTCTTGCCGTCGACCGTGGCCGGACGGTCCTCCATGACCAGCGCGACCGGGACCCGGTCCAGGTTGCCCTGGGGGTCCCAGAACGACCACAGGTACAGTCCGGCGTACAGGAGCGGCAGCACGATCACCGCCGCCAGCGCAGCCCGGGTCAACCGGGACCGCAGCATGCCCTTCATCACAGCTCCACGAGGTGGTCGTAGCGGGCGGGCGGGCGCACGCAGCTCGCGACCACGGCCGTGCCGAGGCCGCGCAGGAGGTCCCACAGCTCGCCCACGCGGTCGTCGGGCAGGCCCGCGTCCACGTTGTCGGCGAGGATCAGCGCGGGCTCGTCCAGCAGGGCCAGGGCGACGCCGAGGCGCACCTGCTGCTCGCGGTCCAGCTCGCTCACCGGCGTCGTGTCCGGCGCCGCGAGCCCCGCCCGCTTCAGGACTTCCTGGTACGGCTTGCGCCTGCGCTCGCGCAGGTGCTCCTTGACCGTCAGCGCCCTGTCGAGATCCGTCACGCCGTCCACCAGCGCGAGGGCCGCCACCTTGCGGATGGCCCGCGGCCTGGCGTGCCCGGCGACGGAGAGCGTGCCCGTCGTCGGCTTCATCCGCCCGGCCAGCGTGAGCAGCAGGCTCGTACGCCCGCTGCCCGCCGGCCCGGCGACCGCCGTGAGCGTCCCGGGGCCCGCCTTCAGCGAGACCGCCGGGTACACCCCCTCGATCGACAAGCCCTCCGCGACGATCACCACAACCCCATCTCTTGAACTGACTGGTCAGTACAAAAGATTACCTCGTGATGCGGTGCGTCACACTGTGAGATACGCCTCCAACCGCTCGGCCAGCTCCTTCGGCCGCGACAGCATGACCATGTGGCTGCCCCCGATCTCGTCGGGCACGACACCGAGCCGTTCCCGGACCACCCGCCGCACGAACTCGGGCGGGAAGAACCGGTCGTCCCGGCAGAGCAGGAATTTCGTCGGCACGTCCGGCCACGCCGCGCCCGGCCACGGCTCGACGGACGACTTCTCCGCCTGTGGACGCCCCCGGGTCAGCTCCTCCGCGGCCAGCTCCGCCGGGACGTCGTGCATGAACTGGGCGATCGTGTCCAGGTCTTCGGCGCTGCGGTGGCCGGTGTTGGCCCACCACTCGCCCGGCGGCTCGCCCGGCACCGGGATCATGGCCGTGACCAGCACGAGCAGCTTGACGGGCAGGCGGTCGCAGACCAGCGGCGCGACGAAGCCGCCCCACGAGTGGGCCACCACGACCAGCTCGTCCGCCTCGCCGACGGCCCGCGCCACGGCGTCGGCGTAGTCGGCCAGGCCGGCGGACTCGTCCTCGATCGGCAGGTCGACGGCCACCGTGCGGTGGCCCCTGGCGCGCAGCTCGGCCTCGACCAGGTGCCAGTCCCATGCCGAGCTGCCGCCGCCGTGGATCAGCGCGAACGTGGCCGGACGGCCCTGGGGCGCCTCGCTCATACTCTTGCTCCCTTCGTCGGTGGTGCGGAAGTAGTTCTACGCCCCGGGGCAGACAGAAAAGCGAAGTCCGCAACTTTTATTGCGCAATTTTTCTTTCGCATCTAGGATGGAGGCATGGCAAGGCACGAGCGGCAGCGCGTCCAGGACGTCGGCACCCTCAAGGCGCTGGCGCACCCGCTGCGCATGAAGCTGTACCGCGCGCTCAAGGTGGCCGGCTCGGCGACGGCCTCGCAGCTCGCCGAGCAGGTGGACGAAGCGGTCTCCCTGGTCAGCTACCACCTGCGCAAACTCGCCTCCCACGGCCTCATCGAGGAGGCGGAGAGCGGCCGGGGCGACGGTCGGGAGCGCTGGTGGCGGACGTCCGCGGAGAGCTTCTCCACCCGCAACTCCGACTTCCGCGACAACCCAGAGGGCGCCGTGGCCCACCAGGCGATCTCGCGCCTGCACGCCCGCCAGCTCACCGAGATGTACGACGGCTACCTCGACGCCCAGTGGGCCTGGAGCGAGGACTGGCAGGATTCCTCCTTCGGCTCGGAGTTCCTGCTCACACTGACCGCCGAGGAGTTGCGCGGCCTCAGGCAGGAGATCGACGACGTGGTCCTGAGGTGGACGGCCCGCGGCAAGGCGGCCGCCGAGGCGGGTGACGCCAAGGGCCGCGAGAACGTCGCCGTGCACCTGTACGGGTTCCCGTTCACGACGTGAGGAGAGAGCAGGATGTATCCCGACTTATACCTACTTGTAGAGCAGGTACGCGGCCAGGAGTTGCGCGCCGCGGCCCGGACCCCCCGACGGGCGCGCCGTCTAAGGGGCGCCCGCTCCTGGGAACGGCGGCTCGGCTGGGCCCTCGTGGAGACCGGGCTGCGCCTGGTGTGCCGCGGCGCGGCCAAGGGCCCCCGCCTGGTGGACCGCCACGCCTGACCCTCCCGCCGGGATCAGCCGCCGTTCAGGCCCTTCAGGACCGCGCGTTCCACCGGGGTGGGGGTGGTGCCGGTGAGGTCGAGCAGGTCGGTCGGCACCAGCGGCGGCTGGGCCATGAAGCGCGGCACGCTGCCGCGATGCGGCTGGGCGGCGTGGATCAGGAACGGGTGGCACAGGTAGACGTCCCCCGCCGAGCCGGTGACGGTGACCTCCCTGCGCCCCTCGCTGAGCGGCACCGCCTCCCCGCACAGCGGGAACCATTCACGCCCTTCGTCCCCGGAACCGGCGAGCAGAGCGGGCACGTCCAGATGTGAGCCGACCCGTACCCGGGTGGGGGCGTCGTCCGGGCCGACCTCGGAGAACAGGAACAGCATGAGCAGGGCACGGCCGCGCGAGCGCAGGCTCGGCCCGGCACTGGTCGACCGTCTCCCGGGGAACCGCGCCGGGCAACCGGACGAACCCGTCCTCGACGAACGACTCGACCTGCTCTTCGGTCAACATGCGCCGCCCTTCCTGACGGACTCCGGTGAACGCCGTGCAGTCTGGCGAACCGGGCCCCGGAAGGGCAACGCGTTTACCGGCTCAGATGCCGAGCGCCGACGGCAGGCTCAGCTCCTGCAGGAACAGCGCCTCGGCGGTGGCCACGCGGCGCAGCTCGTCGAGGTCGACCCGCTCGTTCGGGGCGTGGATGGCGGCGTCCTCGTCCTCGGCGCCGAACAGCAGGATCTCGGCCGCCGGGTACTGCTTGAGCAGCGTGTTCACCAGCGGGATCGAGCCGCCCGCGCCCACGTCGCGCGGCGGGCGGCCGAAGGCGCGCTCCATCGCCCGGTTGAGCGCCGCGCGAGCCTTGCCGCCGGAGTCGGCCTGGAAGCCGGACCCGACGGTGAAGTCGCCGAACGACACCTGCACGCCCCACGGCGCCACCTGGCGCAGGAACTCCACCACGGCGTTGACCGTGGTCTTCGGGTCGCCGGACGGAGGAATCCGGACGGTCACCCTGGCCCGCGCCGCGGGCTGGACCGCGTTCACGGCGCCCGACACGCTCGGCACGTCGAGGCCCGTGACGGTGATGGCGTACGACGCCCACAGCCGGTCGGCCAGCGAGCCGGACCCGACCAGCGACACGCCGTCCGCCACGCCGGCGGTCTTCCTGAACTCCTCCTCCGACGGGCCCTGGCCGAGGAAGCTGCCGCGCGGCAGGCCGGGGACGCGGATGTCGCCGTTCTCGTCGTGCAGCGCGGTCAGCATGCGCATGAGGGCGGCCAGCGCGTCGGGGGCGGCGCCGCCGAACGAGCCGCTGTGGACGGCCTCGCGCAGCGTGCGCACCTCGATGGTGAAGGCCGCCATGCCGCGCAGCGACGTCGTGATCGCCGGGTCGCCGACGCGCGGGTTGCCGCTGTCGGCCACCACGATCGCGTCGGCGCGCAGCAGGTCGGGGTTGCGCTCGACGAAGGACTCCAGGCGCTCGCCCGCGTACTCCTCCTGGCCCTCGATGATGACCTTGATGCCCACCGGGAACCGGCCCTGGAAGGCGCGCAGGGCGGTGACGTGCGAGATGATGCCCGACTTGTCGTCCGCGCAGCCTCGGCCGTACAGCTTGCCGTCGATCAGGGTCGGCTCGAACGGCGGCGTGCGCCAGGCGGCCAGGTCGCCGGCCGGCTGCACGTCGTAGTGCGCGTAGAGCAGGACCGTGGGCGCGCCGGGAGGGGCGGGGGCCTCGCCGTAGATCGCGGGGAAGCTGCCCTCGACGGCGACCTGCTGGACGTGCGGCAGGCCGGCCGAGCGGACGAGCTCCTCCGTCACCGACGCGGCGGCGAGGACCGGCTGGTCGGGGTGTCCCGGAAAGGCCACGGAAGGAATGGCGGCGAGCCGCTTGAGCTCCTCGATGGCCTGGGGCATCGCGGCGGCGACAGCGCTCTCGATCTGGTCAGGAGTCACGGGACGGTCCCCCGGGGGTCGTTCTCGACAGTTTGGTCTCATTGGATCACAGAACGTTCCACAGTACGGAAACAGGCATGACCCGCGCGTTAATCTACCTGCGGATTTCGTTGCTGTTACACAACGGTTCTGCGGATCTCGATTTTCTTGCATAGTGCTGCGACCGATTCGCTTGGCAAACCGCAGGTGAAGATGCAGACTGTGGGGAGTTCGACACAAGGGAAGATAACCATGACGCAGCCGGAAAACGACGTCCTGAAGGCCGCGCAGGACAACCTGTGGTTGCACTTCACGAGGCACAGCGCCTACCAGAAGAACGAGATCCCGACCATCGTGCGCGGTGAGGGGTCCTACATCTACGACATTCACGGCAAGCGTTACCTCGACGGCCTGGCCGGGCTGTTCGTCGTCCAGGTCGGGCACGGGCGTGGCGAGCTGGCCGAGGCCGCCGCCAAGCAGGCGCAGGAGCTGGCCTTCTTCCCCCTGTGGTCCTACGCGCACCCCAAGGCGGCCGAGCTGGCCGCCCGCCTGGCCGCCCAGGCGCCGGGCGAGCTGAACCGGGTCTTCTTCACCACCGGCGGCGGCGAGGCCGTCGAGACCGCGTGGAAGCTGGCCAAGCAGTACTACAAGCTCGTCGGCAAGCCGCTCAAGCACAAGGTCATCAGCCGCCAGATCGCCTACCACGGCACCCCGCAGGGCGCCCTGTCGATCACCGGCATCCCGGCGTTCAAGCAGATGTTCGAGCCTCTCGTGCCCGGTTCGGTGCGCGTTCCGAACACGAACTACTACCGCGCCGACGAAATCAGCGGCGTTCCCGGCATGTCGCCCGAGGAATACGGCATCTGGGCGGCCGACCGCGTGGCCCGCGCCATCGAGATGGAGGGCCCCGACACCGTGGCCGCCGTCTTCGCCGAGCCCGTCCAGAACGCCGGCGGCTGCTTCCCGCCGCCCCCCGGCTACTTCCAGCGCCTGCGCGAGATCTGCGACGAGTACGACGTGCTGCTCGTCTCCGACGAGGTCATCTGCGCCTTCGGCCGCCTCGGCACCATGTTCGGCGGCCAGAAGTTCGACTACGTGCCCGACATCATCACCTGCGCCAAGGGCCTGACCAGCGGCTACTCGCCCATCGGTGCGATGATCGCGCACGAGCGGCTGTTCGAGCCGTTCAAGGAGGGCGACACCATGTTCGCCCACGGCTACACCTTCGGCGGCCACCCCGTGTCCGCCGCCGTGGCCCTCGCCAACCTCGACATCTTCGAGCGCGAGGACCTGCTCGGCCACGTCACCAAGAACGAACCCCTCTTCCAGGCGGCCCTCGACGACCTGCGCGACCTGCCGATCGTCGGCGACGTGCGGGGCTCGGGCTACTTCTGGGGCATCGAGCTGGTCAAGGACAAGGCCACCAAGGAGACGTTCAACGCCGAGGAGTCCGAGCGGTTGCTGCGCGGGTTCCTGTCCAAGGCGCTGTACGACGCCGGACTCTACTGCCGGGCCGACGACCGCGGAGACCCCGTGATCCAGCTCGCGCCCCCGCTGATCGCGGGGCCAAGGGAGTTCGACGAGATCGGATCCATCCTGAGGGGCGTGCTCTCGGAAGCGTGGGCGCGCCTCTAACACCCTCCCCACCCGGTACGACGAAGTGCCGCGGTCTCCGAAAGGATCCCTACGATGAAGATCGGCGTCCCTGCCGAGGTCAAGAACCACGAATACCGTGTGGCGGTCACCCCCGCCGGTGTTCACGAGCTGGTGCGGAACGGTCACGACGTCACCGTCCAGCGGGGTGCCGGCCTCGGCTCACACATCACTGACGAGGAATACCTCGCCGCGGGCGCGAAGATCCTCGACAACGCCGACGCCGTATGGGCCAGGGCGGACATGGTCCTCAAGGTCAAGGAGCCCATCGCGGAGGAGTACCACCGCCTGCGCGAGGGCCTGGTCCTGTTCACCTACCTGCACCTGGCCGCCTCACGGCCGTGCACCGACGCCCTGCTCGCCGCCAGGACGACCGGCATCGCGTACGAGACCGTGCAGGTGGGCCACACGCTGCCGCTGCTCGCCCCGATGTCGGAGGTCGCGGGCCGGCTCGCGCCGCAGGTGGGCGCCTACAACCTCATGCGCTTCAACGGCGGCCGCGGCGTCCTGCCCGGCGGCGTGCCCGGCGTGGCCCCGGCCAGGATCGTCGTCATCGGCGGCGGCGTCTCGGGCCTGAACGCCGCCCAGATCGCCGTCGGCATGGGCGCGGACGTGACCGTGCTCGACACCAACATCGACCGGCTCCGCCAGATCGACGCCATCTACCAGGGCCGGCTCAAGACCCTCGTGTCCACCTCGTACGCGATCGAGCGGGAGGTCCTCCAGGCCGACCTGGTCATCGGCGCGGTGCTGATCCCCGGCGCCAAGGCCCCGACGCTGGTCTCCAACGACCTGGTCTCACGGATGAAGCCGGGCTCGGTGCTTGTGGACATCGCCATCGACCAGGGCGGCTGCTTCGAGGACTCGCGGCCGACCACGCACGCCGAGCCGACGTACAAGGTGCACGAGTCGATCTTCTACTGCGTGGCGAACATGCCCGGTTCGGTGGCCAACACCTCCACCTACGCCCTGACCAACGCGACGCTCCCGTACGCGGTCAAGCTGGCCAACCTGGGCTGGCGTGACGCGCTGAAGGCCGACCAGGGCCTCGCGGGCGGTCTGAACACCCATGACGGCCAGCTCACCAACGAGCCGGTCGCCCAGGCGCTGGGGCTGGCGTACACGCCGGTCGCCGACGTGCTCTGAAACCTCTGAAGGGGCGCGGCACGAGGTCGCGCCCCTAACTCACTCCCAGGCGGCGACGCAGGTCGCGCGCGGTGGCCAGGACGTGGTGGATCTCGCCCGTGCCCGGCCACGGCGCGCTGCCGGGACGCAGCAGCGTGCCGCGCACCGACGCCAGGTGCTCGACCGCGCTGCGGTGCACCCCGCTCCGCTCGACCAGCCAGCCGATCACGTCGGAGTGGTCGTGCAGCGGCCTGGTCACCAGGTCCCAGGTGCCCAGGACCTCGGTCAGGTCCGGCACGGACAGCGGCACGCCGCCCCGGCGGCCCGTGGCCGCGGCCGCCAGCTCGGCGCGGGCGGCCAGCTCCGGCTCGGCGGTGCGCGCCCACGCCGGAGGCGGCGGGTCGGCCAGCCACTCCTCGGCCTCGCCCAGCTCGCCGGCGACCGTCAGCAGCCCGCCCAGCTCGACCGCCGCGCCGTGGTGGCCCGCCCGCGCGGCCTGGCGGAACCAGTGGCGGCCGCCGGCCAGGTCGCCGAACTCGGCGATCAGCAGCAGGCCGTAGTTGAAGGCCGATTCGGCGTCGCCGCCCGCAGCCGCCCTGCCGAACCAGTGGCTGGCGGCCGGGGTGTCGCCGAGCTCCACGCAGACGAACCCGGCCATGCGCTGGTCCTCCAGCCGCCCGGCCGCGGCCGCCCGCTCGTACCAGGCGCGGGCCGTGCGCAGGTCGCCGCAGGACAGGGCGATGGCGCCGAGGCGGGAGGCGGCGCCCGGGTGCTCGTTCTTGGCGGCCAGCCGGTAGTAGGCCTCGGCGCCCTCGGGATCGCGGCTGGCGTGCAGGTAGAGGCCCATGCAGTGGGCGGAGTCGGCGTGGCCGCCCCTGGCGGCGTACTCCCACCAGCGCACGGTCTCCTCGTCCTCGCCGGCGGAGTAGGCCAGGAAGCCGAGGTCGTGGGCCGAGGTCATGTCGCCCTCGTCGGCCGCCCTGCGGTGCCACTCACGGGCCACGCCGGTCTCGCCGGTGTCCTCGCACAGCAGGGCCAGGCGGCGGGCCGCGGTGCGCGACCCGGCCAGGGCCGAGCGCTCGAACCAGGCCCTGGCGGCCCCGGCGTCGCCGCGCTGTTCGAGCAGGAGCGTGGCCAGGTTGGCGGCGGCCTCGGCGTCGCCGGTGGCCGCGGCGGTCTCGTACCAGCCGACCGCCTCCTCAAGGCTGCCGTGCTTCTCGTGCCAGACGCCCAGGTTGTAGGCGCTGTCGACGTTGCCTCCCGAGGCGGCCAGCTCCCACCAGAGCCGGGCCGCCGCGCGGTCGCCGTGCTGGGCGTAGAGCTTGCCGAGCCGGTGGGCCGCCTGGGCGTCGCCCTGCCGCGCGGCCGCCAGCAGCTCCGGCTCGTCCCCCGCCCGTGGCGCCGGAACGGCCGGTGTCGCCACCTCTCCCTGCCACCAGGCCATGGCGACAGACTGGCACGTGATCATACGATCGCGAACCGTAATCGCCGACAACGGGCCTAGGAGAACCTGATGAACCCCGAATACATCCCCATCCCGCACACGTAACGCAGCGAGCCGGGGCGGTGGGGCGGCAGCCGTACGGTGGCGGGCAGGGCCACGTCGCGCCCGTCGATGGTGACCGTGCTCGTGCAGCCCGGATCGACCAGTTTGAAGATGACCTCGACCGGTACGTTCGCGCGGGCGGACACAGTGGCGGGCCGGTAGCCGTCGCGGGTGGCGAAGACCGTGACGATCTGGGTGGCGGGTCCGGCGGCGGCCGGTGCGGCGTCCCCCGTCCAGCCGCCCAGGTTGAGCCCGGCCACGACGGTCCAGAGCCCGGCGGCCATGGCGACGACCCCGGCGAGCCTGGCCAGCCTGGTGCGGGAGATCCGCCGCAGCACGTACCCGAGCAGCGCGAACGCGGGCGCGGTGCCGAGTACGAAGCCTGCCATGGCCGCCGCGCCCGACAGCGGCGAGCCGCTGGACACGGCGAGCATCTCCATGCCGAGCGTCACCCCGCAGGGCACCAGGACGGTGGCCGCGCCCAGCAGCGGCGCCTTGTAACCGGACGTCCGGACGGGCTCGGCGCAGGCGTGGCCCCCGCCGCGCAGGAGCCGGATCGCGAACCCGATCACCGCGCAGCCCGCCGCGACCAGGAGCAGGGCCCGCGCCCGCGGCGGCAGGCCGACGGCCGAGCCGAGCAGCCCGAGCAACGCCCCCACCAGCGTGTACGAGGCCAACCGCCCGCCCAGGAACCAGGCCACCAGCGCGGGGTCGCCTCCGGGACGCCGGCCGACCAGGCCCACCAGCAGCCCGCCCTGCGCGGCGGTGCAGGACGCGGTGCCGCCCACCAGCCCGGCGGCCACGCCCCCGGCGAACAGGGTGACGGCCTCCACGTCCAGCCCCTCCCGGCTCTCTCGCGAAGCTCTGGGGGAAACGTAACGCGGCACGCCGGATGCGGCCAGTGACAGTTCTTGTACCCTTAGTGACGTTTAGGTGGTTGCGCCCGCAATCACGCCCCGGACGTCGGTACGCCGGGCCTCGATGAGGAACCTGGACGAATAGGCGACGAACGGCCCTTCGGCCTCGATGAGCTCGTGCAGCTCGCGCAACTTGGCGCCGTAGCGGCCGACCGAGAAGCCCGGCACGATCCAGATCACCTTGCGCAGGAAGTAGATCACCGCGCCGATGTCGCGGAACTCCATCCGCAGCCGCTCGACCCGCAGGTCGGCCACTTCGAGCCCGGCCGCCTCCGCCTCCGCCACGGCCTGGCGCGGGTCGCGGGCCGAGCCGTCCTGCGGGCCCATGAAGAACTCGGTCAGCTCGAACACGCTGCGCGGGCCGACCTGCTGCGAGAAGTACGCGCCCCCGGGACGCAGCACCCTGGCGATCTCCGCCCACCAGGTCTCCACCGGATGGCGGCTGACCACCAGGTCGAAGACGCCGTCGCGGAACGGCAGGCGCGGCTCGTCGTCGTCGGCCACCACCCGCGCCCCGCGCGGGCGCAGCCGGGCGGCGGCCAGTGCCAGGTTGGGCGGCCACGACTCGGTCGCCACCGTCACCTTCGGCAGTGTGGGCAGCCCGGCCAGGATCTCGCCGCCGCCGGTCTGGACGTCGAGCGCCGCCTCGGCCGCCGCCATCCGCCCGGCCAGCAGGCGGGAGTAGCCCCATGAGGGTCGTTCCTCGGTGGCCCTGCCCTCCAGCCAGGAGAAGTCCCAGCCGTCCACGGACACGGTGTCGGCCTCTTCGACCAGGTCATCGTACGTACGCCGCATCCTCCGACCATGTCAGCGCCCGGGGGTGGCTTCAACCGGATTTCTCCCGTGTCGCGGATCAGGCGATGCGGGCGCGCACGGCGGCGCGGTCGACGCCGAGCTGGTCGATCAGCCCGGCCACCGGGTCGTGGCGGTCCCGCTCCAGCAGGGCGAGCAGGAGGTGCCGGGGAACCTCCTGCCTGGTCTTGCGCCGCGTGGCGCCGATGGCGGCGTTGACCACCGCGCGGGCGCTCGACGTGAGCGAGGTGCCGGGGATTGGCGGGTGCCGGCGCGGCGTCGCGCGCGGTGCCTGGCCGAGGTCGAGGCCGATCGAGCGCAGCGCCTCCCGGTCGAGCTCGTCGAGCGCGGCCCGCGCCCCCGCCAGGTCCACGCCGAGCGCCCGCGCCGGGGCGGCGGCGGGGTCGTGCAGCAGGCCGAGCAGCAGGTGCTCGGTGCCGAGCCGCCGGTCGCCGCGCTGCCTGGCCTCGTCGAGCGCCGCGCTGACGACGGCCGCGAACGGGCTCTTCTCCTTGCCGAACATGGCGATCCTCACTTTCCGTATCGGGCGTGCACGGACTGCCGCGACATGCCGAGCGCGTCGCCGATCTGCTCCCAGGTCCAGCCCTGTTCCCTGGCCAGCGCCACCGACGTCGCCTCGACCTGCTCGGCCAGCCGGTGCAGCGCGCCCACGGCCCGCAGGCCGAGGGCGGGGTCGTTCGACCTGATGCGTTGAGACAGCTCTTCCATGTCCACGCCGTCAGGCTAGATTGACAGACGGGGTTTTGTCAATCTAGCCTGACAGGCATGGACGACGTGATGATCGTGGGAGCGGGCCCGGTCGGGCTCATGCTCGCGGGCGAACTGGCCCTGGCCGGATTACGCCCGATCGTGCTGGACAAACGCCCTGAACCGAGCGAACTGCCCAAGGCGAACGGGCTCGCGGGCCAGATCGTCGAGCTGCTCGACCACCGCGGCCTGCTCGGCCCCCTCTCCGAGGGCAGCGGCTTCGCGGGCCCCGCGCCGGGGTTCCCGTTCGGGCAGGTGCCGCTGCGGTTCGCCGGGCACGACGACATGCCGCTGCGGCTGCTGCTGATCCAGCAGCCGCGGCTGGAACGGCTGCTGGCCGAGCGGGCCGGACGGCTCGGAGCCGAGATCAGGCGGGGCCACGAGGTGCTCGGGCTCGTCCAGGACGAGGAGGGCGTCACGCTGGAGCTGTCCACCGGCCGGGCCCGCGCCCGCTACGCGGTGGGCTGCGACGGCGGGCACAGCACCGTGCGCGCGCTGACGGGCATCGGCTTCCCCGGCACCACCGACGACGAGGTGCTGCGGCTCGGCCACTTCGCCTGGGACGGGCAGGGCCCGTTCGAGGCGCCGCGGGCCGAGGGCCTGGGACCGGGCTGGAACCGCACCCCCGCCGGCCGCCTGCTGCTCACCTCGCTCCGGCCCGGCGTGCTCGTCGCGGGCGTGCGCGAGCGCGGCGCGGCGCCCGAGGGCCCGGTCACGCCGGAGGACTTCCGCGCCGCCGTGCGCCGCGTGATCGGGCGGGACCTGCCGCTCGGGGAGCCGCTCTGGCTGTCCGGCACGGTCGCGCAGGCCCGGCTCGCCGACCGCTACCGGGCCGGCCGGGTGTTCCTGGCCGGGGACGCCGCCCACCTGTTCCCGGCGGGCGGGACGGCGCTCAACGTCGGCATGACGGAGGCGGTCAACCTGGCCTGGAAGCTGGCCGCCGTGCTGCTCGGACGGGTGCCCGAGGGCCTGCTGGACACCTACGAGGAGGAACGCCGTCCGGTGGCCGGGCGGGCGCTGGCGCAGACCCGGGCCCAGGCGGCGCTGGAACGGGCCCCCGGCGAGGACGGCGACGCCCTGCGCGCGCTGCTCGCCGAGCTGTTCGCCCACGAGCAGCCGCTGCGCCACCTCGCCGCGATCCTGCACGGCTCCGACACCCGCTACGCGCCCGGCCCGGAGCACCCGCATCCGCTCGTCGGCCGGTTCGTCCCCGACCTGCGGCTGAGCACGGCGGAAGGGGAGCGGCGGGTGGCCGAACTGATGCGCGCCGGGCGGCCGGTGCTCCTCGACCTCCGCGACGAGACCGGCCCGGCGTCACCCGGCGGCGGCTGGATCGACGTGGTCAGGGCGCGGTGCGCCGAGCCGCCCGCCGACGTGCTGCTGATCCGCCCCGACGGGTACGTGGCCTGGGCCGGCACCGACGGCCTGGCCGGGGCCGCGCGGGCGTGGTTCGGCGCGGAGCCGCCCGCCGTCAGAGCCACCCCGGCTTGACCAGGCCCGACTCGTAGGCGATGACCACGAGCTGCGCGCGGTCGCGGGCGTGCAGCTTCATCATGGCCCGGCTGACGTGGGTCTTGGCGGTGGCCGGCGACATGAACAGCTTGGCGGCGATCTCGTCGTTGGTCATGCCCGTGCCGACCAGGGAGAGCACCTCGCGCTCGCGGTCGGTGAGCTGGTCGAGGCCCTGCGTGGCGACCGGTTCCTTGGCGCGCGAGGCGTACTCGGCGATCAGCCGCCGGGTCACGCTCGGCGACAGCAGCGCCTCGCCCGCCGCCACCACCCGTACGGCCTGGATGAGCTCGGCCGGCTCGGTGTCCTTGACCAGGAAGCCGGACGCGCCGCCGCGCAGCGCCTCGAAGACGTACTCGTCCAGCTCGAACGTGGTCAGGATGATGATGTGCGGGCCGGGCGGCATCAGGCGGGTGGCGGTCAGGCCGTCGGTGCCGGGCATGCGGATGTCCATCAGCACGACGTCCGGGGCGTGCTCGCCGGCCAGGCGCACCGCCTCCGCGCCGTCGGCCGCCTCGGCCACCACGGTCATGTCGGGCTGGGCGTCCAGCAACGCCTTGAAGCCCGCGCGGACCAGCGCCTGGTCGTCGGCGAGCAACACTTTGATCACGTTGGGTTCTCCTCGGGTAGGGGCAGACGGGCCTCGACCTGGAAGCCGTCGCCCGACGGGCCGGCGACGAGCGTGCCGCCCAGGGCGGAGGCGCGTTCGCGCATGCCGGGGATGCCGTTGCCGCTGCCCTCCTCCGACAGCACGGCGGGGGTCGTCGCCCCCGTGTCGGCGACCACGATGACGAGCTGCGCCGCGCCGTACTCCAGGCGCACCGTCACCCGCGAGCCGGGCGCGTGGCGGGCGGCGTTGGTGAGCGACTCCTGCACGATCCGGTACGCGGCCCGCTCGACCTGCGGCGGCAGCGGCCGCGAGCCCACCCGCCTGAGCGAGACCTCCATCCCCGAACGCTGGACGAGGTCGTCGAGGCGGTCGAGCCCGGCCGTCGGGGAACGCGGAGCGCCCTCGCGCAGCACGTTGAGCACCGAGCGCATCTCGCCCAGCACCTCCTTGGACGCCGTCTTGATCGTGGCCAGGGCCGAGCGGGCCTGCTCGGGGTTGGCGTCGATGAGGTGCAACGCGGTGCTGGCCTGCACGTGGATGAGCGAGATGTTGTGCGCGAGCACGTCGTGCAGCTCCTGGGCCATGGTCAGGCGCTCCTCGCTGGCCTGCCGCCTGGCCTCCTCCTCAAGGATGCGCTCGCGCTCGGCCCGGCGTTCCCTGACGATCCTGACCAGCTCGGCCACGACCATGAACAGCAGGATGAAGGCCAGGATCGACAGGCTGTGGAACAGGTCGCGGTTGCCCACCCACCAGGCGTAGCTGAGGAGCGAGGTCACCGTCATGGTCGCCATCGTCCAGGCCATCAGCCGTCTGCCCCCGGTGACCAGGAGGAACAGCAGGACGCCCGGGCTGAGGAAGGCGGGGCCGTAGGCGTAGCCGCCGATGAGGAACAGGTCCATCGCGGCGAGCGCGACGGAGACCGTCAGCAGCGGGAACCGCCTGCGGAAGAGGATGGCCAGCGGCCCGATCAGCAGCAACGCGTACGCGTACGGGTCGAGCTGCTCCCTGAGGAGACGCTGGCCCCACGTCGCGCCTTGGGCGATCACCAACTGGGCGACCGCCACGATCAGGGCGAGATAAGGGTCGAAACCGGACTTCCTGCGCACCCCACCACGCTAGGCCACCGGCGGAGGGCAGGACATCCTCCCCTCGTGCGAGGGGGCCCTACCACGACGGGCGTAGCTGGGTCATGGTGGACACCATGCGCCGTGTGATCTATTCCGCAGCAGCAGTCCTCATCTCCCTCCTGCCCGCCGCGCCCGCGTCCGCGGGCCCCCAGCAGAAGTCCCCGGTCGCCGAGGGGTACGGAGGCGCCGTCGCCACCGTCGACCTCGACGCCAGCAAGGCCGCGCTCTCCGTGCTGAGACGCGGCGGCAACGCCGTCGACGCGGCCGTGGCCGCCGGAGCCGTGCTCGGGGTCACCGAGCCGTACTCGGCCGGCCTGACCGGCGGCGGCTTCATGGTGTTGTACGACGCCAGGCAGCGCAAGGTGTTCACCATCGACGGCCGCGAGACGGCCCCGCGCGCCATGACCGCCACCAGCTTCGAGGGCATCCCGTTCGACGAGGGCGTCACCAGCGGCCTGTCGGCGGGCGTGCCCGGCACGCTGGCCCACTGGGACCTGGCCCTGCGCCGGTTCGGCACGCTCTCGCTCGGCCAGGCGCTCCAGCCGGCCATCGAGGTGGCCTCCCGTGGCTTCGTCGTGGACCAGACGTTCCACGACCAGACGGCCGCCAACGTCGACCGCTTCAAGGACATCGCCTCCACGGCCCGGCTCTACCTCCCGAACGGCGCGCCGCCGCCGGTCGGCTCGGTGTTCAGGAACCCGGAGCTGGCGAACACCTACCGGGAACTGGCCCGGCGCGGCCCCGGCTGGCTGTACGGCGGCCGGCTCGGCCAGGAGGTCGTGGCCACCGTCAAGAAGCCGCCGGTCACCCCCGGCAGCACCCGCAACGTGCGGCCCGGCCTGATGGAGCTGTCGGACCTGCGGGACTACCGCGCCCTCCTGCGCGAGCCCACCAAGATCTCCTACAACGGCATGGACGTGTACGGCATGGCGCCGCCGTCCTCGGGCGGCTCGACCGTCGGCGAGGCGCTCAACATCCTCGAAGCCCTGCCCAAGGTGGGCCTGCACGAGTACCTGGAGGCGTCGAGGCTGTCCTTCGCCGACCGCAACGCCTACGTCGGCGACCTGCCCGGCGTGCCGCTGCGCGAGCTGCTGTCCGACGGCTTCGCCAAGGAGCGGGCCTGCCTGATCGGCGACCGGGCCCTGAGCAGCCCGGCCGCCCCCGGCAGCCCCGACGGCACGTACGGCGCCTGCGCCACCCCGACCGGCAGCGCGACCCCGATCGCGGACGAGGGGCCGGAGACCACGCACCTGGTCGTCGCCGACCGCTGGGGCAACGTGGTCGCCTACAACCTCACCATCGAGTCGACCGGCGGCAACGGCATCGTGGTGCCGGGCCGCGGCGTGCTGCTCAACAACGAGCTGACCGACTTCACCTTCGGCCCCGCCCCCGGCGACCCCAACCTGCCCGGCCCCGGCAAGCGGCCGCGCTCGTCGATGGCGCCGACGCTGGTGTTCGACCACGGCAGGCCGGTGCTGGCCGCCGGCTCGCCGGGCGGCTCGACGATCATCACGACCGTGCTGCAGATCCTGGTCAACCGGTACGAGTTCGGCATGAGCCTGCCCGACGCGCTCGCCGCGCCGCGGGCCACCCAACGCAACACCGCCCAGACGCAGGCCGAGCAGGCGTTCCTCGACAAGTACCGGACCGAGCTGGAGGCCAAGGGGCACAGCTTCGTGCTGAACCCCGAGATCGGCGCGGCCACGGCCCTGGAACTGCGCGGCCACGGCCTCGTCCAGGCCGTCGCCGAGCCCGTACGGCGGGGCGGCGGCAGCGCCCTGGTGCTCGACCCGCGCTGAAACCCGCGCTGAGCGCGCACGGCGGCGGCCCCCGGCGGGCCGCCGCCCTCGCGGGGTGACCGAGGTCACGGCTTGACTGCCGCATGAGGGAATGTTTGCGCAGGTCACAGGGTTGTAACGGGCATCGCGACGGGTCGTGGCGCCGTGCCGCCGAGCGGAATCCGCCGGCCGCACCCTCATTCAGCCGCCGTCGTTCGAGCCGGATCCCGAGAGACACCCGTGGGCTGCCCCGGCCTGCCCTCAGGAGGAACCCTGTGAACGCCAAGAAGCTGTACGCGAGCGCCCTGCTGGCCGCCACCGCCGCCGTGTCGGCCCTCGGCCTGACGTCCGCCCCGGCCCACGCCGACGGCCTCACCTACGGCCAGGACGTCTCCAGCTACCAGCCGGACCACGACTGGGCCGCCAGCGGCGCCTCGTTCGGCATCGTCAAGGCCACCGAGGGCGCCACCCACGTGGACGCCTCCTTCGCCCGCCACTGGGCCGACCTGGGCACGAAGGGCAAGGTGCGGGGCGCCTACCACTACGGGCACCCGTCCAACGACCCGGTCGCCGAGGCCGACCACTTCCTGTCCGTGGTGAACCGGCAGCCGGCCGCCAAGGGCGACCTGCTCGCGCTCGACCTGGAGACCACCGACGGCCAATCCGTGACCGCGGTCAACGCCTGGGCCAAGAAGTGGCTGGCGCACGTCCAGGCCAGGACGGGCATCACGCCGCTGTTCTACAGCGGCTGGAACTTCGCCGACGAGTACGGCCACGGCCTGCAGCAGTACCCGCTGTGGGTGGCCCGCTACGGCCAGGGCCCCGGCCAGGTGGCCGCCCCCGCCGACTGGAAGACCTGGACCATCCACCAGTACGCCGACGCGCCGGTGGACCAGAACGTCTCCGCCCTCACCCCCGTCCAGCTCAAGGCGCTGGGCCGCAGGTGACCCGCCGTCCTCAGTAGATGAGCTCGTACGCCGCCGGGCGCACCTTCCGCGTACGGGCCCAGTACTCGAAGGTGAAGCCCGGCCAGATCGTCCGGTTCACTCCGTGCTCGTCCAGGTACCAGGAGGTGCAGCCGCCCGCGTTCCACACGAGCGGGTCCAGGCGGGCGCGCAGCCGGCGGTTGAAGGCGTCCTGGACGTCCTTCCTGACGTCCACCGCCCTGGCCCCGGTCCTGGACAGCAGGCGCAGGCACTCGACGACGTGGCGCACCTGCGACTCGATCATGAAGACGACCGAGTGGTGGCCGAGGCCGGTGTTCGGGCCGAGCAGGAAGAACAGGTTGGGGAAGCCGGAGGCCGTGATGCCGAGGTAGGTCTCGATGCCGTCCTGCCAGGCGTCCTGGAGCTTCAGGCCGTTCCGGCCGGTGATGCGCTGGGTCTGGAGGGCGTCCACGACCTTGAAGCCGGTGCCGTAGACGATCACGTCCACCTCGTGCTCCTCGCCGGTCGCGGTCACGATCGAGCTGGGCCGGATCTCGGCGATGCCGTCGGTGACGAGGGTGACGTCGGGCCTGGTCAGGGCCGGGTAGTAGTCGCTGGAGACGAGCAGGCGCTTGCAGCCGATCGTGTAGTCGGGCGTCAGCTTCCTGCGCAGGTCCGGATCGGGCACCTGGGCCGCCAGGTGCCTGAGCGCCAGCGACTCGTGCGGCTTCATCAGGCGCGGGTGCACCGCGAAGCCGAGCGCCCGGCTCTCCAGCGCCCAGTAGATGCCGCCGCGCAGGGCCCGGGCCATGCCGGGCAGGCGCAGGACGCGCCGGGCGGCGGGGGAGAAGGTGAGGTCGGGCTTGGGGTGGATCCACGGCGGCGTGCGCTGGAAGACGGTCAGCTCGCGTGCCTGGGGGGCGATCCGGGGGACGAACTGCACGGCGGAGGCGCCGGTGCCGATGACCGCGACGCGCTTGCCGGTGAGATCGACCGAGTGGTCCCATTCGGCGGAGTGGAAGGAGGGGCCGGCGAAGGACTCCCTCCCCACAATTGCCGGAAATTTCGGGATATGGAGGGCGCCGATGCCGGAGACGACCGCGTTCGTCCGGATGGTGGCGCCGTCGTCCGTGGTGACCGACCAGCCTCGGTGGTCGTCGTCGTACTCCAGGGCCGTGACGTGCTTGTTGTAGCGGATGTGGGGCGTTACTCCGTACTTGTCCGCGCACGTGCGCAGGTAGTCCCAGATCTCGGCCTGCGGGGCGAACATCCGCGACCATCCGGGATTCAGCTCGTACGAGTAGGAGTACATGTGCGACGGCACGTCGCACGCGCACCCGGGGTAGGTGTTGTCCCGCCAGGTGCCCCCGAGGTCGGCGGCCTTCTCCAGGATCACGAAGTCGTGGTAGCCCGCCTCCTTGAGCTTGATCGCCATGCCGATCCCGGCGAAGCCGGTGCCGACGATCACCAATCCTGGCTCGGCCACTGAACCTCCACGACGACCGCGACCAGCGCGGTCCGATGTATTGGACGTATCGTCCAATGTAGTCGGCCGGCCACCGCCGGTCCAGGGAGGCGGTACGCCCGGCCTGTGCGGAAACGACTGTGCGGAAACGACGAAGACCCGCCACGGCGTCGGGGCGGGTGGGTGGTCCGTATGGGGTTGTGTGCTAGCGGAGCAGCAGGAAGGCGGCGACGCCGATGATCACGATCACCACGGCGACCGCCAGGATCGGCAGCAGCGGCGACTTCTTGGGAGCCGCCTCGGCTTCCTGCTCCTGGCGCTGCGCGAAGGCGCGGAACTGCTGGGTGTTGCCCGCCGGGTCGATATGCTGGTCAGACATGGCCAGCAGCCTAGCGTGATGACATGGTCCATTTGCACCCTTTGCCACTATCTATAGGCATGGGCTGATGGGGGGACCACTCCACCCGGCGGATAGCTTTGAGTCATGCTCCGGACCCTGCTCTCACCCCGCGTCGTGGGGCTGCATCTGCTGACGATCGGGGTCCTGATCGCGTTCATCCTGCTCGGCCGCTGGCAGCTCGGTGTGTTCCAGGACTCCGGCAGGCCGCACGCCGCCGTCGACCCGGCCCCCGTGGGGGTCGCCACGCTGGCTCCCGTGGGCGGGCAGATGGAGGGCGAGGCCGTCGGCCGCAGGGTCACGGCTGAGGGCACGTACGAGGCCGCGCGCCAGCTCCTGGTTGCCGACCGTCGCCCCGACGTCGACGCCCCCGGTGGCAACGTCTCGCGCGACCACGGCTACTGGGTGCTCACCCCGATCAGGCTCGACGACGGCACGCTGATGCCGGTCGTGCGCGGCTGGGCGGCCAAGGCGGACGACCCGGGCGTTTCCGTCGTGCCCGAGGGCCGGGTCGCGGTGATCGGGCGGCTGCGCGGCCAGCAGGGCACCGACAGCGTCCAGCGGCGGGTGGAGGGGCTGCCTCCCGGTCAGGTCCAGACGGTGTCCACCGGAGAGCTGATCAACCTGTGGACCGGCCAGAAGCTGCGGACCGGCTTCATGGTGGCGCAGCCGCCGTCCGGCTCGCTCGGGCAGGTGAAGATCCGGCCGCCGGAGGTCGGTGGCACACTGACCTGGCGTAATCTGGCATATGCCGCAAACTGGTGGATCTTCGCTGGATTCGCCGTCTTCATGTGGTTCCACTTCGTACGCGACGCCGTACGGGCGGATCGGGACCGCGACAAGTCCCCCGAGATGGTTCTGGAAGGTTAACGGTGGAATCGGCTCTCAAGCCCTTCCGGGTGCTCGCCTACGTGGTCGGCGTCATGCTGCTCATCCTGTGCGTCGCCATGGTGCTGCGCTACGGCTTCGGCGCCGCGGAGATGTCCAAGATCATCGCGCCCATCCACGGCGGCCTCTACATGATCTACCTCATCACCGTGATGAACCTGGGCATGAAGGCGCGCTGGAGCTGGCCCTACATGCTCGGGGTCATGCTCGGCGGCACGATCCCGTTCCTGTCGTTCTACGTGGAGCGCCGGGTGCACAGCCGGGTGCGCACCGAGCTGAGCGCGGCGAGGGCCTGACGACGGCCCCCGCCGCGGCTCGCGGGCCTCAGCCGCCGATCCCGCGCCTGCGGGCCCGCTTGAGCCGCTCGCGCTGCGACGGGTCGAGCATGAGGTAGCCGACCACCGGCGCCGCGACCGCGCCGAGGACCACCAGCAGCGTGATCCAGCCCGGCAAGAAGATCAGCGAGAGCAGAACCGCGGCGCCTGCGCCGATGACGTACTTCTGAACTGGCGACATCCCTGGCTTCCTCCGAACGCGGAGCCCGTGCCCCGCCTCTCCCACATTCTGCGTCGCCCTTCCAACGAGTGGACCCGTGCCCTGGGTTCCAGGACGCGATGTATCTCAATTGTTGCGGGACCAGAGGGTCAGGTGGATCGAGCCGTACGTGCGTGTCTGTCCTGGTACGAGCGTTCTTTTCAGGGTGCGGTAGCGCTCGTCGTCGGCGTACTTCGTCCCGATCCTGGGGGAGATGAGCCAGACCCGGTCGACGCCCTTCAGCGCCGCGTCCAGTTCGTCGGCCGTCCGCGGGCCGGGCGCGCCGGGTGCGCGGGTCAGGTCCGTCAGGCGGTCGTACGGGGTGCCGTACACGGCCACGAACAGCCGGAAGCGCTGCGGCACGAACAACACCCGGTCCCCCGGACGCTCCTCCGCGGCCAGCGTGGCGGCCAGCGTGCGCAGGTCGTCGGGACGGGCGGCGGGCTGCCTCATCGCCACCTGCGCGGGCAGGACGAGCACGGCGTACAGGGCCAGCGCGGCGACCGCCACGGGACGCCACCGCACCCCGGCCAGGCCGATCCCGGCCGGCAGAGCGAGCAGCGGGACCGCGAAGAGCACGTAACGCGGATGGTAGACCGGCTGGACCTGGGAGATCGCGAACGAGAGCGCCACCGGCGACGCCGCCCACACCGCCACCGCCGGGGCGCGTACGGCCCCCCACAGGGCGGCGGCGAACAGCACGGCCGCGCCCGCCCCCGCGACCTCGCCGGGGAAGGCGGCCAGCTCGGCCCAGCCCGGTGACCTGAGCCAGAACACCTGGGCATCCCGCTGACCGGCGGCCAGGGCGAGGAGCGGGACGAGCGCCACCCCCGCCGCCGCCACGGCGACCAGCGAGCGCACGACGGCGGGCGCCGGGTTCGCGGCGAGCGTGCGGCGGAGCACCGGCAACCAGGCGGTGAGCAGGTGGGCGGGGACGAGGAGCAGCGCGTACAGGTGCAGCCAGCCGAGCAGGGCCACGCTCGCGCCGTAGGCCACGAGGGCGGCCCGGCCGGGACGGTCGAGCAGCCTGACCAGCAGCCACGTCGCCAGCACGGCGACCGCGCTCACCAGGGCGTACGAGCGGGCCTCCTGGGCGTACCGGGCGGCCATGGGGGTGAGGGCGTACAGGAGACCGGCGTACAGACCGGCGGCGGTGCCGGCCAGGCGGCGGCCCAGGGCCGCGACCCCGTAGGCGGCGGCCACGAAGGCGAGCACCGAGGGCAGGCGGACGGCGATCTCCGGCGGCCAGGGAAGGGCGGCGAAGGGCCGCAGGAGGAGGTAGTAGAGGGCGTGGACGGCGTCGAGGTCGGCGAGGAAGCGGCGCAGCTCGTCGAACGACATGCGCGCGACCAGCGTGCTGACCGACTCGTCCCGCCACAGCGACGGCACCGGGAGCCCCCAGAACCCGGCCACCGCGGCGACGAGCGCGGGCCCGGCGGGCCACCACCGGCCGGCGCCCCGCCCGGCGGCTCCGGCCTCGGCCGGACGCGGCAGGACGGTCGCGCCGGTCATCGGCGCGGGCCCATGACCGCGAGGAGCTGCTGACGGAGGGCCTCGGGGGTGGGACGGTCGGCCGGGACGCCGGACAGGAGGCGGACCAGGACGGGAGCCAGCGCCCCCGCCCGCGCCAGCGACGCCCCCGGCGCGGGCGGCACACCTTCCACGGCCATGAAGAGCGTCGCGCCCAGGGACCACAGGTCGGCGGCCGGGCCCGCGCCCCCCTCCGGAGCCGTGTACGCCGGGACGGTGGCCGACCGCAGCGGGGGGACCAGCGTGGCCCGCCCCTGGTCGGAGATGAGGATGCCGCCCGGCTGCACCGCCCCGTGGTGGCCGCCCCTGGCCTGGAGCTGGTCGAGCACGGCGAGCCCGATCTCGGCCACCTCGGCGGGCGGGAGCGGTCCAAGGGCGTGGACGACCTGGTCGAGCGGCTGGTCCACGGCCAGCCGCTCCAGCGTCTCGCGCACCACCTCCACCGGCGGCGATCCGGCGGGATGCAACATGGCCCGGATCAGCGACCTGAGCGGGTCGGCGCCCTCGGCGGGCACCTGGCCGGGCGGGCGGCCCTCCACGGCGAAGTGCAGCGTGGCCGCCAGCGACCACAGGTCGGCCGAGGGCCGCATGCTCAGGCTCGGCACCCCGAACCCGGTGAGCACCGCCCTTCCGGTGCTGGTCAGCAGCACGTTCCCGGGGCTGACCTGCCCATGGACGATCCCGGCCGCGTGCGCGGCGTCCAGCGCCGACAACACGCAGACGCCCATCCTGGCCACCTGGACGACGGGCAGCGGCTGCCGCCCGCGTACGGCCTGCTCCAGGGACACGCCCGAGACGAACTCCATGACCAGCCACGGCACCCGGTCCTCGACCAGCACGCCGAGCACCCGGGCGATGGAGGCGTGCCGCAGCCCGGCGGCCCTGCGCGCCTCGTGCAGGGCGGACTCGCGGAGCTCGGGCGGGATGCGCAGCTCCCTGACCGCGACGTCGCGGTGTTCCGTCTCGTCGAAGGCCAGCCGTACGGACCCCGCGCCCAGGGGGTTGAGCAGCCGATAGCGCCCGGCGAGCTTCCTGGTCTCAGCCATGTCGAGTGCACGATAGCGCTCGCCCGCACTGCCCGGCCATCATGCGGTCCGGCCGGTCAGCCACGCCTCGTGGGCGTCGTTCAGCCTGCTCCAGAGCCCTTCGGCGTCGTGGGGGCCCAGGTCGTCGAAGGTCAGCCGGAACACGTCGGCGAGCGCGGCGTAGTAGTCGCGCGCCGTGTCCAGGGTGATCGAGTGGCTGCCGGCGCCGACGCGGGACAGGACGAGCCCGCGCAGCGAGTCCACACCGGAGGCGTCCCGCCGTTGGACGACGGCCGTGCGCACGAACCCCGACGACGGTGACGTCGACAAATGGTTGTGCATATCAGCGAAGGCGGACATGTCTGTGGAGGTCCGCTCGAAATCCATGCCCACGAACGAACCACTCGGATCGTGGTCGAACCGCCACCCGCCGGGCGCGACCTCCGACGGCCGCAGGGCGTACGTGAACGGCCCCTGCCGGTACGCGCCCGCGACCAGCGGCAGCGGCTCGTGCAGGCCGTCCCCGAGCCCGAGGTCGGCCAGCCACTCGCCGCCCGGGTTGTCCTCGCTCGGCAGGCCGCGCACGGTCAGCACCAGGTGGTTGCCGGTGACGCCGGGCTCGCTGCCGGGGTTCTGCACGCCGCCGACGTGCCTGGTGACGTCGTAGCCGAGGTTCCTGATCAGCTCGGAGAAGGCGCCGTTCAGGTGGTAGCAGTAGCCGCCGCGCCCCCTGATGATGCGCTCGGCGGACTCGACGGGATCAAGGGAGGTGGGACGGTTCAGCCAGATCTCCAGCGCCTCGTAGGCGACCCTCTCGACGTGCGCGACGTGGAGCGCGCGCAGGCCCTCGGCGCTCGCGGGGGCGTCGATCAGGCGGGACAGGCCCAGACGGCTGAGGTAGCCAGCGGTGTTCACCGGCCAAGTCTGCACCAGATGTGCACAAATTATGGAGTGTCGTCTGCACGGCGCACTTCTACTCTTTCGTACGTGGCAGAGCAGCGGCGCGTCCTCGTGGTCGAGGACGATGTGACGATCGCCCTGGCCGTACGGAACAGGCTGGCCGCCGAGGGCTTCGACGTCCGGGTGGCGGGCGACGGGCACGACGCCCTGGTCCAGTACGGGAAGGCGGAGCCCGACCTGGTGATCCTCGACCGGCTGTTGCCCGGTCTGGACGGGCTGGAGGTGTGCCGCAGGATGCAGGCGGCGCGCCCGGTGCCCGTCCTCATGCTGACCGCGCTCGGCGAGGAGACCGACGTGCTGGTCGGGCTGGGGGTGGGGGCCGACGACTACCTGGCCAAGCCGTTCAGCATGCGCGAGCTGGTGGCCAGGATCCACGCGCTGCTGCGCCGGGTCGAGCGGGCCGCCCAGCTCGCGGTCGAGGACACGGTGATCAGGGTGGGCGAGGTGGAGATCGACACGGCCGCGCGCCGGGTGTTCGTCCGGGGGGTCGAGGCCCAGCTCACCAGGACCGAGTTCGACCTGCTGCGACGGCTGGCCGAGCGCCCCGGGCAGGTCTTCGAGCGCGACCGGCTGCTGTCGGACGTGTGGGGCTTCTCCGAGGCCGCCGCGACCAGGACCGTGGACAGCCACGTCCGCGCGCTGCGCCGCAAGCTGGGCTCCGACGTGGTGCGCACCGTCCACGGTGTGGGCTACGCCCTGGTCCGGCAATGAGGCCGCTCGACTTCCTCGGCCGCATCAAGGTCAAGCTCGGCATCGTCATCGTGCTGGCGGTGGGCACCGCGTTCGTGGTGAACGAGGTGGGGCTCAACGCCGGGTTCACCCGGGACGTTCGCATCGTGGTCGCGGTCATCCTCGCGTTGATCATGGTCCAGGTGCTGGCCATGGGCATGACCAAGCCGCTGCGCCAGATGGCCAGGGCCGCCCAGACCATCGCCAAGGGCAGCTACGGCCTGCGGGTCAGCGCCACCTCGCGGGACGAGGTGGGCGAGCTGGCCAGGGCGTTCAACGCGATGGCCGCCGACCTCGGCGCGGTGGACCGGCAGCGGCGCGAGCTCGTCGCGAACGTCAGCCACGAGCTGCGCACCCCCATCACCGGCCTGCGCGCGGTGCTGGAGAACGTCGTGGACGGCGTCTCCGCGCCCGACCCGGTCACCATGAGGACCGCGCTCGCCCAGACCGAACGGCTCGGCCGCCTGGTCGCCCAGCTCCTCGACCTGTCCAGGCTCGACTCGGGCGTACGGCTGATCGAGCCCGAGGTCGTCGAGCTGGCGCCGCTGGTCGAGCAGGCCGTGCGGGAGGCGTCGCTGGCGCGCGAGGACGTCACGATCACGGCGTCGGCGCCCGGCGGGCCGGCGGTGCGGGCCGATCCCGACCTGCTGGCGCAGGTGCTGGCGAACCTGCTGGACAACGCCGTACGGCACAGCCCTTCCGGGGGCGTGGTGACGGTGACGTGCTCGGCCGGGCGGGACGGGGCGCGGATGGTGGTGGCCGACCAGGGGCCGGGCATCCCGGAGGCGGCCAGGGGACGGGTGTTCGAACGGTTCTCCCGGCTGGACGCGGGGCGGGCGGCCGACTCCGGGGGCGCGGGGCTGGGGCTGGCGATCGTCAAGGAGATCGTGGAGCTGCACGGGGGGTCGATCCGCATCGACGACTGCGCGGGGTGCCGCATGGTCGTCGACTTACCAGGAAGGACGACGATGACGGAGACACCGTTCGACAAGGGGGCGAACAGGGTGCACGAGGGCCGTCCGGCGGACTCGCCTCCCCTGGGCGACGCGCTCCCCGCGGCCGAGGACGGCCCGCCTCCGCCCCCCGCGTCCCTTGGCACGGCGGGCCCTGGCACGGCGACCCCGGGCAGGGCGGGCCCGCAGCCGCCCGCCGGACCGGGCGCCGCCGGGGACCCGGCGCCGCTCCCCCCGGACGCGACGGCACCAGGGGCCGGCACCCTCGTGGGGACCGGGGCGACGGCACCAGGGGCCGGCACCCTCGTGGGGACCGGGGCGACGGCAGCGGGGGGCGGCACGCTTGTGGGGGCCGGGGCGATGGCGCCGGGGGTCGGCGCGTCCGTGGGGGCCGGGGCGGGGATGCCCGCGGGGGCCCCGGTTCCGCCCGTTACCCAGGCGGGGAGCGGGGGGCTCGCCAGGATGGTCGGGGGCGGGGTGCTCGGGGTCGTGGTCGGCTTCCTGGGCGGGCTGTTCGCGGCCGTGCTGGCCTCGGTGACCGTAGGCGACGGCCTCGCGCTCGTCACGCTGGTCATGGTGACCGCGCTGGGCGGCGCGCTCGGAATGGCGCTGGGGGCGGGGTCGGGGCGCAGGGCGGCGGCGTACCAGGCCGCGTACCAGGTGGCGGGGCGGGGGCCGGGCGGGGGCGGGCCGGCGTACGTGCCGCCGCCGCTCTTCCCCAGGCCCGAGCTGCCCGTCGCGCCGCGCTGGCTGCTGCCGGCCGCCGCGGGCGCGGGCGTGTTCGCCGCCGTGGCGCTGCCCGAGGCCCAGGTGGGGCTGGGGATCGTGCTCGTGGCCATGGTGCTCGGCGCGGCGGCGCTGCCGGCCGTGCTGCGCAGGATGACCCCCTGGACGCTGGCGTTCGGGGTGACGGCGTACTGGCTGATCTCCATGGCGGCCGTGCGCGACGCGGACTGGCTGGTCGCGATCCTGCTCGTGGCGGGGGCCGGGCTGGGCGCGCTGGCGGTGTCCGGCGCGGGGGCGGGATGGCTCGGCGTGATCAGGGGCGGCGTGTCCGTGGTGCTCGCGCTCGGTCCGGTGCCGTGGTTCCTCGCCGGGCCGATCAGGAAGCTGACCGCCAGGCGGCGGATCATGCCGGTGCTCGCGGGGCTCGGCATCACGGTCGTGCTGGTGCTGGTGTTCGGGCTGCTGTTCGCCTCGGCCGACGCGGTGTTCGCCGCGTACGTCGAGCGCCTGACCAGCACCCCGGCCTGGGCCGACTCGGTGCCTTCGCGGATCTTCGTCTTCGGGTTCGTCGCCGTGCTGCTGGCCGCCACGGTGCTGGTCGCGCTGCGGCCGGTGATCGACCCGGTCGGTCCCGCGCACAAGTTCGGCGTGAGCAGGAGCGTGTGGCTGGTGCCGCTGGTCTCGGTGAACCTGCTGTTCTCGGCGTTCGTGGCAGTCCAGATCAGGGCGCTGTTCGGCGGCGCCGACTGGGTGCTGCGGACGGCCGGCCTGACCTACGCCGAGTACGCCAGGCAGGGATTCTTCCAGCTCGTGGTGGTCAGCGTGTTCGTGCTCGGCATCGTCGCGGTGGCCGGGGGGCTGCTGCGGACCGAGCGCGGCGAGCGCTGGCTGCTGGCGGTCGTGCTCGGCGTGCTGTGCGGCCTGACCATGGTGGTGCTGGCCTCGGCCCTGCACCGGATGAACCTCTACACCGACGCCTACGGCCTGTCACGGTTGCGGATCTCCGTCCAGGCGACCGTGTGGTGGCTGGGCGCGCTGTTCGCGCTCGTGCTGCTGGCCGGCGCGGTACGCCTGGCGGGCCGCGGCTCCGGCTGGCTGCCGCGCACGGTCGTCCTGGTCACCGGGCTCGGCCTGGGCGTGTTCTCGCTGGTGAACCCCGACCTCCAGGTCGCGCAGACCCAGGTCGAGGTGCGCGGCGTGACCAACATGGACTCCGACTACCTGGGCGACCTCGGCGCGGAGGCCGTGCCCGCGCTCGACCGGCTGCCCGAGCCGCAGCGCAGTTGCGTGCTCGCCGACGTGGTGCGCGCCAACGGCCTCGACCGCGCCGACCCGTGGAACGGCTGGAACCTCGCCCGCGCCCGGGCCAGGGACCTGCTGGCCGAGCGGCCCGTCGACCGCTGGTCACCGTGCCCATCGGCGTCCTCGCGCGGCTCTGATTGAATCTTGGTGTGAGGTTCGACGTAGTCATCAGCGGCGGCCGGGTGCTCGACGGCACGGGCGCGCCGCCGTACCGGGCGGATGTGGGGATCGCGGGCGACGAGGTCGCGGCGGTCGGCAGGCTGGACGGCGGGCAGGCGGAGACGGTGATCGACGCGACCGGGCGTTTCGTCGCGCCCGGCTTCGTCGACTGCCACGCCCACGGCGACGCCGCCGTGTTCGACCCGGCCGTGCAGCTCGCGGCGCTGCGGCAGGGGGTGACCACGTTCGTCCTGGGACAGGATGGTCTGTCCTTCGCGCCGGGGTCGGCCGAGACCGTCGCCTACGCCTCCCGCTACTTCGCCGCCGTCAACGGCGCCCTGCACGAGGGCCCGCTGAGCGTGGCCGAGCTGCTCGACGGCTACGACCGCGTGGTGGCGCTGAACACGGCCTACCTGCTGCCGCACGGCACGATCCGCTACGACGTCCTGGGGGCCTCGCCGGAGCAGGCCTCGCGGGCGGAGCTGGCCGCGATGGTCGAGCGGGTCGAGCGCGGCCTGTCCGAGGGCGCGGTCGGGCTGTCCAGCGGGCTGGAGTACCTGCCGGGCCGCTACGCCGACGCCGCGGAGCTGGCCGCCCTGTGCGCGCCGCTCGGCGGCCTGCCGTACGTCACCCACATGCGGGCCTACGGCGTGAACGCCGGGGTCGGCATGGCGGAGGTCGTGGACATCGCCGGGCGTTCCGGCGCGGCCGTGCACGTCTCCCATCTGCACGGGCCGGCCGACGTGCTGCTGCCGCTGGTCGGCAGGGCCCACGACGAGGGCGTCGACCTCACCTTCGACACCTACCCCTACCTGCGCGGCAGCACGATCCTGGCCATGGTGGTGCTGCCGCCGTCCGTGCCGGGCGCCGAGACCGACGCGGCGCTGGAGATGATCACCTCGCCCGAGCTGGACGACTGGTGGGCCGGGCTCGGCGACGTCTACCCCCGGCTGACCGTCTCCCACGCGCCCGGCCTGGAATGGGCCGAGGGGCTCGCCCTGCCGGACGCCGCCGCGCGGGCCGGCATGACGCCCGCCGCGTTCTGCCGCCACCTGCTGGTGGAGACGCGGCTGGAGGCCGGGTGCGTCTCCGCGCGTCCTGACGAGGGCCCCGCGGGTGAGGAGTCGGTACGCCGGATCCTGCGCCATCCGTCCCACACCGGCGGCTCCGACGGCATCTACGTGGGCGGTCATCCGCATCCGCGCGGGTTCGGGGCCTTCGCCAGGTTCCTCGGCCGGCACGTCCGCGAGCTGGGCGACTGGACGTGGGAGCAGGCGGTCGTGCACCTGGCCTCCCACCCGGCCCGGCGGTTCGGGCTCGACCGGCGCGGGCTGGTGCGCGGCGGGTGCGTCGCCGACCTGGTGGTGTTCGACCCGCTCACGGTGTCCGACCGGGCGACGTACGCCGATCCGCGCAGCCCGGCGCACGGCGTCGACGACGTGCTCGTGTCCGGCGTACGGGTGCTGGCCGGGGGCGAGCTGACCGGGGCCCGTCCGGGACGGGCACTTCGATCACGCTGATCCCGCCTGGGATAAGGTCAGACGCGGATAAAGGGGGTGTCGTGCAGGTAATCCTTGGGCAGTCGGTCCTCGACGGCGAGCTCGGCTTTCCGCTGATGATCGTGCACCGCGACGCGCTGGAGCACAACGTGGCCACGATGGCGGCGTTCGCCCGCGACCACGGCATGGAGCTGGCTCCGCACGTCAAGACCCACATGTCGCCGGAGATCTCCGCCATGCAGCTCGAAGCGGGCGCGTGGGGGCTGACGGTCGCGACGACCCGGCAGGCCAGGATCGCCCGCGGCTACGGCGGCGACCGCATCATGGTGGCCAACCAGGTCGTCGACTCCGCCGGGCTGACATGGGCCGCCGGAGAGCTCGACCGCGACCCGGCCTTCGAGTTCCTCAGCTTCGTCGACTCCGAGGCCGGGGTGGACATTCTCGCCCGGCACGCCTCGACCCGCCCGTTCCGGGTGCTCGTGGAGCTCGGGCACGAAGGCGGACGAGCCGGCTGCCGCACCCTCGACGAGCTGCTGAAGGTGGCCGCCTACGTGCAGGAGACGCCCGGCGTCGAGCTGGCCGGCGTCGCCGGGTACGAGGGGGCGCTGAAGAGCGCGGACGAGGTCCGGCGTTACCTGGCAGGGCTTCAGGAGGCCGTCGAGCACGTCCGCGTCCGCAACCCGATCCTGACGATCGGCGGCAGCCAGTGGTTCGACGTGATCGGGCGCGAGCTGGTCACCACGCACGCCCGCATCCTGCTGCGCAGCGGCGCGTACGTCACCCACGACGACGGCTACTACCGCGAGCGCACGCCGTTCAACCGGATCGAGGGCGAGCTGCGACCGGCCCTTGAGGTGTGGGCGCACGTGCTGTCCACGCCCGAGCCGGGCCTCGCGGTCGTGGGCATGGGCAAGCGCGACGCGCCCTACGACGAGGGCCTGCCGGTGCCGCGCCGGAGCGGCGTCACGATCACGAAGATGCAGGACCAGCACACCGTCGTACGGGCCGACGGGCTCAAGCCGGGCGACCTGCTGGCCTTCGGGATCTCACATCCGTGCACCGCGTTCGACAAGTGGCGCGTTCTGCCGTTGGTGGACCGGGACTACCGTGTCGTCGGCACGATACACACCGATTTCTAGGGAGATTTCGTGAAGAAAGAGCTCAAGACCACCGAGGGTGCCGCTCCGGTCGGGGCCTACTCCCAGGGGCTCGTGGTGGGCGACTTCGTCTACACCTCCGGGATGGGCCCGCTCGACCCGCACACCGGCGAGATCGTCGGCGACGACGTCGCCACCCAGACCCACCAGGTCATGAAGAACCTCGGGGCCATCCTCGCCGCCCACGGCCTGGGCTTCGACGACGTCATCAAGTCGACGGTCCACCTCCAGAACGTCAAGGAGGACTTCGCCGCCTACAACGAGGTGTACAAGTCGTACTTCACCCAGCCGTACCCGGTGCGGACGACGGTGGGCTCGCAGCTCATGAACATCCTGGTGGAGATCGACTTCGTCGCGCACAAGAGCGCGTAAGGTCTGCACGTGGACAGTTCGGTATACGTCTTCGCCGAGGACCTGCACGGTGAGGGCGTCGAGCGGGTGCTCGACAGGGTCAGCGCGTACGGTGTGGGCGGGGTCACGGTCGGCGCCGTCCACCACGCCGCGCGCGACGTCACCCCGCACGGACTGTCCAGGCTGACCGTCAGGCACGACGGCGCCCACTTCACCCCGCCGGCCGGGCTGTTCGACGGGCTCCGGCTCGCTCCCGTGCCCGGCCACGTCCACGCCCTCGACGGGCTGCGCGAGGCGTGCGCCGGACGCGGCCTGAAGCTCCACGGCTGGACGGTCTTCCTGCGCAACGCCACGCTCGGCAACGAGCACCCCGACGTGACCGTCCGCGACTGCTTCGGCGACCGCGGCTCGCTGATCGACCTGTGCCCGGCCCATCCCGACGTGCGCGAGTACTCCGTCGCGCTGGCCAGGGCGGTGGCCAGGCTGGGCGTCGACAGCGTGGTCGCCGAGGCGCTGCACTTCACGCCGGTCGAGCCGCAGCGCTCCTTCGTGCAGCTCGGGCCCATGGACACGTACCTGTTCGGGCTCTGCTTCTGCGACTACTGCATGCGCCGGGCCACCGACCTGGGCGTGAACGCCGAGGTGGCGCGTGAGGAGTGCGCGCGGATCGTGGGCGGCGTCTTCGACGGCGACCCGGCCGCGCAGGGCGAGGTGACCAGGGCGGCGCTCACCGCCTACGCCGGGCCCGAGGTGGTGGCGTACGCGCGGGCGCGCTCCGAGACCGTCACCACGCTCGTCTCCGAGGTGTCGTCGGCGGTCGCCGAAGAGGGCTCCAGGCTGGTCTTCGTCGACTCGACCGGCGCGGTGAAGGGCTACCGGGACGGCCTGCCGACCCCGGGCCTGGCCGCCCACGACGCCTGGCAGCTCGGCGTGGACCTGGTGGCGCTGGGCGACCTGGTGCCCGCCTTCGGCGTGCTGGCGTACGCGCGGGACGCGGCGCGGGTGGCCGACGACGTGGGCGCGTACCTGCGGTCGGTGGGCAAGGACCGCGAGGTGCGGGCGGTGCTGCGGCCCGGCTACCCCGACAGCGACTCGACCGACCGCCTGGTGGCCAAGGCCAGGGGGGCGAAGGCGGCGGGCGCGCTGGCGGTCGACTTCTACGCCTACGGCCTGGTGCCGCACCCGGTGCTCGACCGCATCCCGGCCGCCCTCGCCGCCGCGGGCTGACCCCGCCCGTTCAGAAGGCGTCGAGCAGGGCTGAGACGGCCTTCTTCGCGAAGCCGTCGGGCAGGGGCATCCCGCGGAGGACCGTGCGCATCCACACGGCCCCCGCCAGCAGATCCATGATCAGCAACGGATCGGCCGACCCGCTCAGCTCACCCCGCCGCACCGCCCGCTCGAACACCACACGCTCCCGCGCGAACCGGTCGGCGAAGAACCGGCGGGCGTCGAGCTCGGGATGGCGCACGGCGGCGGCCAGCGCCGCGACCGCGATGTCGCTGCCGGGCGGCTCGGTGAGCAGCCGCTCGACCTGCTCGACCAGCGCCACCAGGTCACTCCGGAACGACCCGGTGTCCGGCGGCTCGAACGCCAGCACGTCGGACTCGACCAGCGCGGCCCCGAGCAGCGCCGCCTTCGACGGCCACCACCGGTAGATCGTCGTCTTGTTGACCCCGGACCGCTCGGCGACCCCCTCGACCGTCAGCCCGTCATAGCCCTTCTCCGCGACCATCCACAGCGTCGCGTCGAAGATCTCCTGCTGCTTCCTCGGCGCCATAGGTCATTTTCTCCCGGCGAACGCCATGGCGACGCCGAGCCCCAGGTAGACGACGCCGCTGACGTACCGCATCGCCTTGGCGGCCCTGGTCAGGCGGGTGCCGAGGGTGCCGGCGGTGAGGGCGTACACGATGTCCGAGGCCAACCCCAGGAGCAGCAGCGTCAGGCCGAGCATGACGATCTGGAGCGCCGGTGAGCCGGCGCCGGGGTTCACGAACTGCGGGAGGAACGCCACGAAGAACAGCGCCACCTTGGGGTTGAGCACGTTGACCAGGACCCCTTCGAGGAACACCTTGGACAGCGGCTGCACGGGCGGCGTCCCGGCCTGCGCGTCCTTGCCGGTGAAGGCGCGCACGCCCAGGTAGACGAGGTAGCCCACGCCCGCCCACTTGACGACCGCGAACAGCGTCGCCGACCGCGAGATGACGTAGGAGAGCCCGGCGGCGGCCGCGGCGATGTGCACCAGCGTGCCGGTCTCGACGCCGAGCGCGCTGGCCAGCCCGGCGGCCCTGCCCTGGGCCAGGCCCCTGGCGGCGATGTACAGGTGGTTGGGCCCGGGGACGACCACCAGGGTGAGCGAGGCCATCACGAAGAGGACGAAAGTCGTCAAGGAGATCACGAAAGAGCAGCGTAGAGTGACTTTGGTATGACGATGAGGGCCAATTCCGCGGCGGTCGGGCGGACCAATGGAATGTCGCAGGAGCGTGGCACACTTGCTGGCGTGAACGGTCTTCTCGTCGGGCGCTCGGCCGAGCTGTCCAAGCTCGTGCGTGTGCTGGAGTCCGCGGCCGGCGGCACGGCCGGGGTCGCGCTCATCGGCGGCGACGCGGGGATCGGCAAGACGCGTCTGGCCGGTGAGCTGGTGGCCGAGGCGCGCGAGCGCGGCTTCCACGTCATGGTCGGCCAGTGCGCCGAGCTGGGCGACGCGCTGCCCTACCTGCCGCTGGCCGACGCGCTGCGCGGGGCCGAGCCCGGCGTGCGCGAGGCGGTCGCCGCCCATCCCATGCTGGGCCAGCTCCTTCCGGGCCAGGAGAGCGGGGCGCCCTCGGCCGGGCTCACCCAGCAGCGGCTGTTCGGCTCGCTGCTCGGGCTGCTGGCCGACGTCCAGCCGGTGCTGTTCGTGATCGAAGACCTCCACTGGGCCGACCGCTCCACCCGCGACCTGCTGGTCTTCCTCAGCCGCATGCTCCAGAGCGAGCGCGTCTGCGTGGCCGGCACCTACCGCACCGACGACCTCCACCGCCGCCATCCGCTGCGCGGGGTGCTGGCCGAGCTGAAGCGGCTGCCATCGGTGACGAACGTGGAGCTGGGTCCGCTGGGGTCCGGCGAGATGTCGGACTATGTCACGACCTTGGGAGAGGTGGGGGCGCAGGAGCTCGGGGTCATCGTCTCGCGCGCCGACGGCAACCCGTTCTACGCCGAAGAGCTGTTCGCGGCCATGTCCGAGGGCGACAGCCTGCCCGACGGGCTGGCCAGCCTGCTGCTGTCGCGGGTCGAGGTGCTGTCCGAGGCCGGGCAGCGGGTGCTGCGCGCCGCCGCGGTGGCCGGCCGCCGGGTGGAGGACGAGCTGCTGCGCGAGGTCTCGGGGCTGCCGCTGGCCGAGTTCGAGGAGGCGGTCAGGGAGATCGTCTCGCGCGGCCTGCTCAAGGTGCAGGGCCACGGCTACACCTTTCGTCACGCCCTGCTGCAGGAGGCGGTCTACACCGATCTGCTGCCCGGCGAGCGCACGAGGCTCCACGCCGACTTCACCCGTCTGCTCACCTCGCCCGCCGAGCTGGCCCACCACCACCTCGCCAGCCACGACCTGGCCGGTGCGCTCGCCGCCTCGGCCCAGGCGGGCCGGGACGCCGAGCGGCTGGGCGCGCCCGCCGAGGCCCACAACCACTATGACCAGGCGCTCGCCCTGTGGGACCGCGTCGAGGGCGCCGACGAGCTGGCCGGGGAGAGCCGGGTCGCGCTGGCCTTCCGCAGCGCCGTCGCGGCGGCCGACAGCGGCGACAACCACCGGGCGGTCCACCGGTTGCGGGCGCTGCCGTCGTCCTCCGAGGTCGACGAGCGGCTGGCCTACTACCTCTTCGAGACCAACGACCCGCCCGGCGCCATCGCCGCCGCCGAGCGCGCGGTCGAGGAGGCCGGAGACCAGCCGAGCCTCGCCCGCGCCCTCGCCACCCAGGCCCGCACGCTGCTGTGGACCGCGCGCCACCACGAGGTCGAGCCGCTGACCGCGCGCGCCCTGGAGACGGCCCGCGCGTGCGGCGCCGTCGACGCCGAGGTGGGCGCGCTGCTCACGCTGGCCAGCTACGTCGAGCAGCGGGGTGATGTGGCGCGGGCCCATTCGCTGGTCGAGAGCGCCTCCGCCCGGGAGACGGGCGACCTGGCGATGGACCTGCGGGCCCGCTTCCACCACGCCCGCATCCACTACGAGCAGGGCCTGCTCGCCCAGGCCGCCGAGGTGGCCGACAACGGCATCGAGCTGGCCGTCAGCACCGGCCTCAACTGGAGCACCTACGGCACCGACCTGCGCTTCCTGCGCCTGCTCATCCACTACGTCGCCGGCGAGTGGGACGCCGCGGAGGCGGTGGCCGCCGGGTTCGGCGCGCGGGTGGGCACGCTGTCGGAGGCCATCCTGTCGTCGTTCGCCCTGTTCATCGAGGTGGGGCGAGGGTTGCCGGTGGTCGAGGAGCGGCTGGGGTGGCTGCGTCCGTTCTGGCGTGATCCGCTGGCGACGTACATGTCGCGGGGCATGGCCGCCGAGCACGCCCTGTGGAACGGCGACCCGGCCGCCGCGCTCGACCACGTCCACGCGGCCATGGCCACGCTCGACGAGGGCGAGTCCGGCGCGTTGCGGCTGGCCGCCGTCGGCCTGTGGGCGATGGCCGAGCTGGGCACCACGGAGGGGGCCGACGACCTGCTGGCCCGCGCCCGGTTCGCCGCCACCAAGGGGCCGACCGGCGAAGGTGGCCACCTCGGTCCCGAGGGCCAGGCCTGGACGCTGCGGGTGGAGGCCGACTGGCACCGCCTCCACGGGCGGCTCGACGTCGAGCTGTGGCGCGAGGTGGTCGCGGCCTTCGACTTCGGCTTCGTCTACGAGGTGGCCAGGGCGCGCTGGCGGCTGGCCGAGGCGCTGCTGGCGGCCGGCGAGCGGGAGGCGGCGCAGGCGGAGTGGGCCCTGGCCAAGGAGGCGGCCGGCAGCCTGCGGGCCTCGCCGCTGGAGGCCGCGCTGCTGGAGTTCGGCAGGCGGGCCCGGTTCGGCGGCGGGCAGCCCGAGGGTGGCCTGACCGCGCGCGAGGTCGAGGTGTTGCGGCTGGTCGCCGAGGGGCTGACCAACCGGGAGATCGCCGGGCGGCTGTTCATCGCGCAGAAGACGGTGAGCGTGCACGTCTCCAACATCCTGAGCAAGCTCGACGTCTCCACCCGTACCCAGGCGGCCGCCGCCGCCCGGACGCACGGGCTCGTGTGATCGCGGCGCTGAACGAGGCCGCGCGGTGGTCGGGCGTGGTGGTCGAGTTCTCCGGCAGGGGGGCCGATGGGCTACGGCACCTGGGCCGGGCCGAGCAGGCCCGTTGGCGGGACAGGCAGGGGTGAGTCCGTACATCTGGGACGCCACGTGCGGCCATTTGGGGCGACGTTTGCGTCTCGCCTCGTAGCGTCCGAGATCGGGACCTCTCACCGGAGAGCGATGGCGGGCCCGGCCGGCGGCTCGCGTCGACCTGTCCTGTCGTGACAGGTCGGCCCATCCCGTTGTGATGCGCCGACCCGTCCTGCCTCGAAAAGGAGCAGTCATGCCCACTCTCGCCACGTCACTGCCCGCTCTGGCCGCCGCCGGGTTGACCGTCCTGGCTCCGGTCGTCGTCCCGGGGGCCGCGCACGCCGCGGCCGCGATCTCGTGCACCGTGTCCGGCAAGGCCCAGTACCTGCCGGGGGCGGGCCGGCTCTCGCAGACGGAACGTTCCGACAGGGGCGCGTGGAACTGCGTGGACCGCAGCGGCTCCGGGGTCACGGCGGCCCAGCTCCACGCCACCTTCAACGGCGTGCACTCCAACTGCGACGGGAGCAGGGCGTTCACCTCAAGAGGGCGCCCGTCCGGCGGCGGCAACGCGTTCGACCAGGTGTTCGGCACCCGCGACTACGAGCGGCGCAACCTCGCCAACCGCATCATCTACGACCGCGAGGGCCACAACCTGGCCGACCGCATCATCCACGACCGCGACGAGCGCGAGATGGCCGACCGCATCGTCTACGACCGCGAGCGCTGGGGGGCCTCCGACGGGGTCGTCCGCGACCGCGCCGCCTCCGCCGGGAGCACCGCGCCCGGGGGCATCGGCACGGTCACCATCGACTGGACCATCAGGGGCACCAAGCAGACCAGCAGGGTCAGCGCGCGCATCGTCGACGTCGTGCACGACACGGCCAAGGTGTCCGGGACGATCCAGTCCGGGCCGTTCAGGGGCAAGACGTTCACGGGCCGGTTCGGCAGCCATCTGCTCGGCGGTTCGTGCGTCTCGGGCGCGTCCGGCAGCGTGCTGAACGCGGACTTCAGGGGCGAGTTCGAGGTCGCCTGACCGCCACTCCACAGGGTGCGACCGGCGCCTGGCCCCCGTACGGGCGGCCAGTCCGCCGGTCCCGCCCGATCGCGTCTGTTTGGTAAGTTGTCGTGAGGTGTGCCGGGAAGTCTGGTCGGCGATTCTGCCGTCGATCGTGGAGTTCTCCTTGAAGGCTTTCCCAGGTGGTCCGCCGTGACCGTCACCGCGTGGCTGGCGGTCGCCGTCTTCCTCGTCTCGTACACGCTGATCGCCACCGAGAAGGTGCACCGGGTCGCCGCGGCGCTCGGCGGCGCTGGGATCATGCTGGTGCTGCACGCCACCGACGGCGGCGCGGCCTTCTTCGACGAGCACACCGGCATCGACTGGAACGTCATCTTCCTGCTGCTCGGCATGATGATCATCGTCGGCGTGCTGAAACAGACGGGCGTCTTCGAATTCCTGGCCATCTGGGCCGCCAAACGGGCCAGGGGACGCCCGTTCCGGCTCATGGTGCTGCTGATCCTGATCACGGCGGGCGCGTCGGCGCTGCTGGACAACGTGACCACCGTGCTGCTGATCGCGCCGGTGACGTTCCTGGTCTGCGAGCGGCTGGCGCTGCCGGTGGCGCCGTTCCTCATCGCCGAGGCGATGGCCTCCAACATCGGCGGCACCGCCACCCTGGTCGGCGACCCGCCCAACATCATCATCGCCAGCCGCGGCGGGCTGACCTTCAACGACTTCCTCGTGCACCTGACCCCGCTGATCGTGGTGCTGATCGTCGTCTTCATCGGGTTGTGCCGGGTGATGTTCCGCCGGTCGTTCACCTACGATCCCGGGCTGGCGGCCGAGATCATGGCGCTCGACGAGCGGGAGGCCATCGCCGACCGCAGGCTGCTGTGGCAGTCGCTGACCGTGCTCGCGCTGGTGATGGCGGCGTTCGTGCTGCATCCCGTGCTGCACTACGAGCCGTCGGTGGTGGCGCTGCTCGGCGCCGGCGTGCTGGTGGCCCTCACCAAGGTGACCACCGAGGAGGCGATCGCCGAGGTCGAGTGGCCCACGCTGGTGTTCTTCGCGGGCCTGTTCGTCATGGTCGGGGCACTGGTGGAGACCGGGGTCATCGACCGGGTCTCCCAGGCCGCCGCGCGGGCCACGCACGGTGAGCTCGGGCTGACCGCGATGGTGCTGCTGTGGGCCTCGGCGGGCCTGTCCGCCATCGTGGACAACATCCCGTACGTGGCCACCATGAGCCCGATCGTGGCCGACCTCGTCCAGGCCAACGGCGGCAACGGACCGGCGCAGGTGTTGTGGTGGGCCCTGGCGCTCGGCGCCGACCTGGGCGGCAACGCCACCGCCGTGGGCGCGGCGGCGAACGTGGTCATCCTCGGCATCGCGGCCCGCAACGGCACCCCGATCAGCTTCTGGCAGTTCACGAAGTACGGCCTGGTCGTCACGGTGACGACGGTCGCGCTCGCCACGCCGTACCTGTGGCTGCGCTACCTGGTGTGACGCGGCTCATGTCACACCAGGGGGCCGCGAACGCTCTCAGAGGACATGATGCCTGGAATGACGGACGTTTTCGCCGGCCACAGGGAGCTGCTGTTCTCCATCGTCTACAACATGCTCGGCAGCGTCTCCGACACCGAGGACGTGCTCCAGGAGACCTGGCTGTCGTGGTCGTCGAGAGATCCGGACGAGATCGGGAACCCGCGCGCCTACCTGGTGCGCATCGCGGTGAACCAGGCGCTCGCCCACCAGTCGGCGCTGCGCCGCCGCCGCGAGACCTACGTCGGGCCATGGCTGCCCGAGCCGCTGGTCACCGCGGCTGACAGAGCCGCCGACAGGGCGGCCGACGGGGCGGCCGACGGGGCGGAGGAGGTGGTGCGGGGCGAGTCGGTGTCGCTGGCGCTGCTGGTGGTGCTGGAGACGCTGACCCCGCTGGAGCGGGCCGTGTTCATCCTGCACGAGGTGTTCGCCTTCCAGCACACCGAGATCGCCGGCATGCTCGGCCGCAGCCCCGCCGCCGTACGGCAGGTCGCGCACCGGGCCCGCGAGCACGTCCAGGCCAGACGGCCGCGCAACCGGGTGGACGCGCACGTCCAGCAGGAGGTGACCGAACGGTTCGTGGCCGCGGCGTTCGGCGGCGACCTCGACGCGCTGATGGAGCTGCTGGCGCCGGAGGTGACGTTGTGGGCCGACGGCGGCGGCAAGTCGGTGGTGGGCGGCCCGCGTCCGGTCCGGGGCCGGGACAAGGTGGCCCGGCTGCTCGTCGCGCGCACCGCCCAGCCGATGGAAGGGTTGGACATCCAGTACAGAGAGACCAACGGGGACCCCTCGGCGGTGGTGTTCGTGGCGAACGCGCCGTTCGCCGTCATGGTCGTGGACCTGACCCCCGACGGGTCGCAGGTGCGCGACATCTACACGGTCGCCAACCCCGACAAGCTCTCCAGGGTGCGGAAGGAGCCATGATCTAGGCGTGAGACCTACAGCCCGCCAGGTGGCCGAACTGGCGAACGTGTCCGTGGCGACCGTCTCCTACGTGCTCAGCGGCCGGGACCGTCCCGTCGGCGCGGAGACCAGGAAACGGGTGCTCGACGCCGCCAAACAGCTCGGCTACACCCCCAACCAGGCCGCCCGCAGCCTGCGCCGGCGCAGCACGCAGCGGGTCTGCCTGGTGCTCGGCTCGCTCGGCGGGGTGCCCGCCGACGAGCGGCTGGCCGCCGACCTGCACGACATGGCCGACGCCCGCGGCTACTCGGTGGTCACGCTGGCCGTCTACTCGCCGGCCCGCGCCCGTTCCGCGGTCGACGTGCTGCTCGGCGGCATCGCCGACGGCGCGCTGTTCAACGTCACCGGCGACCATCTCACCGGCGACCTGCTGGCCGAGCTGGCCGCCGCCGGGCTGCCCATGGTGGCGCTGCGCAACGAGGAGGTGCCCGAGGGCTGCGACGTCGTGCGCACCCCCGAGACGGAGGCGTGCGCCGAGGCGGTCGAGCACCTGGTGGCCGGGGGACGGCGGCGGATCGCGTTCATGGGCCAGCGTTACGAGCTCTACCGCGACCGGCCGGTCGGCCGCCTGCTGGGCTACACCAAGGCCCTCGACCGGCACGGCGTCTCCGACCGGATCATCACCTCCGGCGCGGACGACCGGGTCTCGGCCTACCAGACCGCCGCCGAGCTGCTGCGCTCGCCCGACCGTCCCGACGCGGTCTTCGCCGCCTCCGACCGGGCCGCGATCAGCGTCATCTGGGCCGCCCGGGACGCGGGGCTGCGCGTCCCCGAGGATCTGGCGGTGGTCGGCGTCGGCAACATCGACGAGGGGCTCATCAGCAACCCGCAGCTCAGCACCGTCGGCCCGCTCAGGCACGACTACACCGACGTCGTACGCCTGCTCTTCGACCGGCTCCAGGCCGAGGAGCCGCCACCCGGCCGGGAGATCGTCCGGCCGTGGCGGTTCCTGCGCAGGGGATCGTCCTAACCGACGGTCTCGGGCACCGGGCTCTCGACGGGCGCGGCGGCGGCGCGGGCCCGCAGGCCGCACGCGGTCACCAGCACGGCCACCACCGCGGCGGCCACCGGGACGACCAGCGCGATCCGGAGCGAGTCCAGGGTCGGCGCGGTGCCCCCGCCGAGCGCGGCCACGTTCACGGCGGTCACCGCCGACAGGCCGAGCGCGGTGCCGAACTGCATCGCCGTGTAGAGCAGGCCGCCGGCCAGGCCCTGCCGGTCCTCGTCCACGCCCTCGGTCGCGGCCATGGTCAGCGGGCCGTACGTCAGCGAGAAGGCCAGGCCGAGCAGGAGCATGGTGGGCAGCATGGCGGCGTACGTCCAGTCCGGGCCGACCGGCAGGAACAGCGCGTACGCCAGCGCCGACAGCACGATGCCGCCGAACAGCACCCGGGCGTTGCCGAACCTGTTCACCAGGCGCGGCGTGAGCGTGGGGGCCAGGACCGTGTCGATGCCGATCACCAGCATGGCCAGGCCGGTCTGGAGGGTGCTCCAGCCGCGCACCTCCTGGAGGTAGAGCGTGGCCAGGAACTGGAACCCGGCGAACGAGGCCAGGAACAGCAGCGCGCCCAGGTTGGCCCGGACCAGCGGCCCCGAGCGCAGGATGTCCAGCCGGACCAGCGGGTTGGCCGAGCGGCGTTCGATCAGCACGAACAGGGCGAGCAGCAGCAGCCCGGCGGCGAACGTCGCGAGCGTGACGCCGGAGCCGTCGGCGGGTGCCTCCAGGCGGACCACGCCGTACACGAGCAGCAACATCGAGCCGGTGATGGTCAGCGCCCCGGCCAGGTCGAACGAGCCCCGCGCCCGTTCGCCGGAGTCCTTGACCAGCGGGACGGCGGCCAGCAGGATCACCGCCGACAGCACCACGGGGGCGAAGAACACCCAGCGCCAGCCGATCGAGGCCAGCAGGCCGCCGGCGACCAGGCCGAGCGAGAAGCCGCCGGCCGCGGTCCCGGCGTAGACGCCGAGGGCCTTGGTGCGCTGCGGGCCCTCGGGGAAGGTACCGGTGACCAGCGCCAGCCCGGCGGGCGCCATGAACGCGGCGGCGACCCCCGTGACGAACCGGGCGAGCAGCAACATCCACCCCTCGGTCGCCAGGCCGCCCAGGCCGGAGAAGAGCAGGAACACCGTCATCCAGGTCAGGAACATGCGGCGGTGCCCGAGCAGGTCGGCGGCCCGTCCGCCCAGCAGCATGAACCCGCCGTAGCCCAGCACGTACGCGCTGACCACGCCGCTCAGCGTGCCGGTGGACAGGCCGAGGTCGGCGCGGATCGACGGCAGCGCCACGTTCAGCATGGCCACGTCGATGCCTTCCAGGAAGACGGCCCCCGCCAGGACGAACAGCGCGCTCCACGCGCGTGCGCCCATGCGCTCGTTCGAGGGAGACATGGGAGACATGATGCATTCCTTCCACAACAGTCGGTTCCTTCTTGTAACCAGCAGCATTTTTGGTGACTATTGGGACTCATGGAAGACGGAACTTCGATGTCACCCGGTCACTGCGGGGATACCGACTACGACGTGCTGCAATGGGACCAGCGGGAGGACTGCGAGGTCAGGCAGATCCTCGACCGGATCGCCGACAAGTGGTCGCTCCAGGTGATCGCGCTGCTCGACCGGCGCAGCCTGCGCTTCACCGAGCTGCGCCGCATGATCGACGGCGTGAGCCAGCGCATGCTGACCAGGACCCTGCGTCACCTGGAACGCGACGGCCTGGTGAGCCGTACGGTCCATGCGACCGTGCCGCCCCGCGTGGACTACGCGCTGACGCCTCTGGGCGGCACGTTGCACGCCACCATCCGCGCCCTGGTCACCTGGACCGAGGAGCATCAGGGCGAGATCGCCGCCGCCCGCGCCGCCTACGACGTGCGCGTGGCGGGCGAGCAGGAGGCGGCGGCGGAGGAGGCGGCCGAACGCGACGCCGTCGCGCGCGGCGTGCTCGCGGGCATGCGCTGACGGCCGTGGCGGTCGGCAGCCGTCAGCGTCAGTGGCCGGGTGAGTGCCGGGGAGCGTGCTTGGGCGCGTGTCCCGGCGCCGCCGGGGTGGTGGTGGTGGCCGGGCCGGCGGGGGGCTGGGACGCGTTCTGCTTCACCGGCACGATCACCCGCACGGCCCCCGCGTCGCGGAAGACGAAGGTCATGGGCACGGAGGGTCCGCGTACGCCGGTGACCGTGCCGAGGGGCTGCTCGTTGGCGCCCACGGGCTGGTCGGGCCGGATGTCGGTGGCGGCGCCGGAGAGCTGCACCGAGCCGCCGCCGTCGACGGTGATCTGCTGGAGCTGGTCGGGCTTGTGGCCGTCGTTGATCAGCACGGCGTAGAGGGTCTGCTCGGAGGCGGGCGAGACGGGCGAGGCCGCCTGGCCGGAGGCGGCCCGGAGGTGGGCGTTGCGCACGTGCAGGACGCCCTTGGCGTCGGCGTTCGCGCCGTCGTTCTGCGGCAGGTGCTGCCCCGTGTCGTATCCGGTGTTCGTGCAGCCCGTGGCGAGCAGGGCCAGGAGCGCGGCACAGCTGATGGGACGCTTCACGACGCCCTCCCCGTTCGGTACACACCGTCATCGTTCCGTTACCCGTCATGATGGAGGCGAACCCTTGGCAAAACACCAATTTTCCTACCGGAAGTGTGGGAGAATGGAGCATGGGATTGGACCGGACCCGCTCGCCGAGTGAGCGCGCCGAGACTCCGCTGACCGCCGCGATCATGGCGGGCCGCTGGATCCGCACCGCCGCCGTTGACGACGGCCGAGGCCGTCACTGGCGTGCCAACCCCGACCCCCGTGGCAGGTCGGCCGCCGCCGGCGACTCCGCCTCCCTGTACGCGGGCGCGGCCGGCATCGTGCTGTTCTTCCTGGAACTGGCCGCCGCGACCGGCCACGAGGCGTACCTGGACGACGCCCGCAGGGGCGCCCGCTACCTGGCCGCCACCTGGCGCGAACGCGCCGACCTGTCCCTCTACCACGGCCTGACCGGCACCCTCGTCGCGCTCATCGAGGCCGGCTGGGCCTTCGGCGACGGCGTCTTCGAGGAGGAGGCCGTCGCGGTGGCCGACGCGATCGTCCGGGCCGCGCGCCCGCTCGACGGCGGGCCCGGCTGGACGCGGGAGCCCGCACAGCGCGGCGACGGCGGGATCGTGCTGGGGCTGCTCCAGGCGTCGGCGGCGCTCGGCGTGCCGGGCTACGCGGAGACGGCCGTGGCGGCGGGCGAGCGCATCGCCGGGCTCGCCGTGCCCGGCCACCGCTTCGGCGACTGCGCCGACCTGCCCCTCGACGCCGTCACCCCGGGCTTTCTGTCCGGCACGGCGGGCACCGCCTTCCTGCTGGCCAGGCTCTTCGGCGTCACGGGGGAGCGGCGCTTCCTGGAGGCGGCCGCCCGTGGTGCGGGCTTCGTGCGCGAGGTGAGCGCGGTGGCGGGCAGGTGCGCGGTCGTCCCCCACCACGTGCCGCAGGGGCGTGAGCTGCACTACCTGGGCTTCTGCTCGGGCTCGGCGGGCGTGGCCCGGATGTTCTACGAGCTGTACCGGGTGACCGGCGACCCCGGTCACCTCGACTGGGTCGAACGGCTCGCGCACGGCGTCGTCGAGAGCGGCGCCCCCCACCGGCAGACCGACGGCTTCTGGAACGTGGCCTGCCAGTGTTGCGGCGCGGCCGGGCTGCTCGAACTGTTCGTCGGCCTGTGGGCGGCGACCGGCGACGAGGCCCGCCTTGAGCACGCCCGGGTGCTCGCCGAGCACCTCATCGGACGCGGCGACAACCACGACGGCCAGGGGTTCCGCTGGTACCAGGCGTACCGGCGGCTGCGTCCGGGCGAGGTGAGCGCGGACACCGGGTACATGGTCGGCGCGGCCGGCATCGGGGCCGCCCTGCTGCACCTCGACGCGGCCCTGCAGTCCCGGCAGGCGCGCCGGGTCATCCTGCTGCCGGACAACCCCTTCCCGGCGATCCCGGTGCCGTCCGCCAAACTTCGCGATTCATCCCAATAGGTATTCCCTTTAAAACCAGTAGGGAATATTGACTTCCGGCTTGCGGCGGCCTAGCGTCGTGGGCATGAGCCAGGGCACTCTCCTGACCAGGCGTCCACACGTGGACTTCGGCCACGTCGCCAGCGCCCAGTGTCGTTGATCACGGACCAGCAGCCGCCCGCCTTCCCCCGAGCGCTCCAGCGTGGCCGACGCCGTCCACGCCTCCGCTGACGAATCCCCCTCTCCGTGCCCCCTTCCCGGCGCTCCCGGCCCCGCCGCCGGGAGCGGCGTGAGCACGCCCTCTCTCCCGTGAGGAGCCTTCCGTGATCGCATTCCGACCTGTCCGCCCGTCCCGAGCGAGGGCCGGCGCATGACCGACACGCTGCCCGACCAGCAGGCCGTCGGCGCGGACGTGTTCCGCCAGGCGCTCGCCGTGCACGCCAGCGGAGTGGTGGTGATCACCGCGCAGAGCGACGGCATCCCCGTCGGGCTCACGGCCACCTCGTTCTCCTCGGTCAGCCTCGATCCGCCGCTCGTCTCCTTCTACGTCGACCAGTCCTCGACCACCTGGCCGTGGCTGCGCGGAGCCGACCACTTCGCGGTCAACATCCTGGCCAGCGACCAGGCCGAGCTGGCGGCGCGGTTCGCGCGCAAGGGGGTGGACCGGTTCGCCGCGCCCACGCGATGGCGGGCCGGGCCGCTGGGCGCGCCGCTGCTCCAGGACGTCTCCGCGCACCTGATCTGCCTGCCGTACGAGACCGTCGAGGTCGGCGACCACGTGCTGGTCGTCGGCCTGGTGGCCGAGGCGGCCACGCACAACGCCGGCCGTCCGCTCCTCTACCACCAGGGCCGGTTCGGCCGCTTCCTACCCCACCAGGAGAACCTGTGACCGCCACCACCGGCACGCCGGTCTACGCCGGCCCGCTCGACCGCACCGCCTACGGCCAGTACGGCCCCGGCCGCCTGCACCTGTCGTCCGGCTGGGACCGCCCGATCTACCCCTTCCAGGACCGCGTCACCGCCGACGGGACCAGCGGCTACCGCGCCGAGCCCGGCCGCTATCACCTCTACGTCGCCTGGACCTGCCCCTACGCCCAGCGCGCCGTGATCGTCCGCAAGCTCAAGCGCCTGGAGGACGTCGTCACGCTGTCGTACGTGGACGACGAGCGCGACGGCCGCGGCTGGGCCTTCAGGGAGCGCAGGGGCCCGGACCCGGTCAACGGGTTCACCCTGCTGGAGCAGGCGTACGACGCCACCGAGAAGGGCTACCCGGGCCACATCTCGGTGCCCGTGCTCTGGGACAGGGCGCGGCGCAGGATCGTCAGCAACAACTTCCCCGACATCACGATCGACCTGGCCACCCAGTTCGAGAAGTGGGCCGACACCTCGGTCGACCTCTACCCCGAGCACCTGCGCGCCGAGATCGACAAGCTGAACGGGTGGATCTACCACGACGTCAACACCGGCGTCACGCGGGTGGCCCCCGCCGGCACCGAGGCCGCCCGCGAGGAGGAGCGCCACCGCGTCGTCTCGGCCCTGGAACGCCTGGACGAACGCCTGGCCGAGCAGCGCTTCCTGACCGGTGACACGATCACCGAGGCGGACGTGCGGCTGTGGGTGACGCTGGCCAGGTTCGACGCGCTGCACAACCGCGACCACCTCGTCAGCGAGCGCGAGCTGCCCGACTTCGAGCACCTGTGGGGCTACGCCCGCGACCTCTACCAGCGCCCGGCGTTCGGCGAGACCATCGAGGGCCTGCCCGACGCCTGGCACACGCCGCACGGGCGGGGCCGGTGACGCGCAAGAGGCAGGTGCACCTCGCCGCGCACTTCCCCGGCGTGAACAACACCACCGTGTGGGCCGATCCCCGGTCGGGGAGCCAGATCGACTTCGCCTCGTTCGTCCACCTCGCCAGGACGGCCGAGCGCGGCACGTTCGACTTCTTCTTCCTGGCCGAGGGGCTGCGGCTGCGCGAGCTCAAGGGCCGCGTCCACGATCTGGACGTCGTGGGCAGGCCCGAGGCGCTGACCGTGCTCAGCGCCCTGGCCGCGGTGACCGGACGGCTCGGGCTCGCGGGCACCGTCAACGCCACCTTCAACGAGCCGTACGAGCTGGCCAGGCGGCTGTCCACGCTCGACCACCTGAGCGAGGGCCGGGCCGCCTGGAACGTGGTGACCACCTCCGACGCCTTCACCGGCGAGAACTTCCGCCGCGGCGGCTTCCTCGACCGCGCCGACCGGTACGAGCGGGCCGCGGAGTTCGTCCGGCTGTCGCGCGAGCTGTGGGACTCCTGGCAGCCGGACGCCGTGCTCGCCGACGCGGACACGGGCCGCTTCCTGAGGGAGGGCGCGATCGGCACGGTCAGCCATCGGGGCAGGCACTTCAACGTCGAGGGCCGGTTCACGCTGCCGCGCGCCCCGCAGGGACACCCGGTGATCATCCAGGCCGGCGACTCGGACGACGGCCGCGAGTTCGCCGCCGCCCACGCCGACGTGATCTTCACCCCGCACGGCAGGCTGGAGGACGGCAGGCGCTTCTACGCCGACGTCAAGGGCCGCCTGGCCAGGTACGGCCGCGAACCCCACCAGCTCAAGATCATGCCCGGCGTGACGTTCGCGCTGGGCGACACCGAGGAGGAGGCCACCGAGAACGCGGCCCTGATCCGGCGGCAGCAGGTCGGGCCGCAGACCGCGATCGCGTTCCTGGAGCAGGTGTGGGGGCGGGACATGTCGGCCTTCGACCCCGATGGACCGTTCCCCGACGTCGAGCCGGACCTGTCCGAAGGCGTCTCCCAGGGACGGGTGCCGATCAAGGACCGTGCCGAGGTGGCGGCCAAATGGCGGGCGCTGGCCGGGGAGAAGGGGCTGAGCATCCGCGAGCTGGTGATCGAGGTGACCGGACGGCAGACGTTCGTCGGCACCCCGCAGAGCGTGGCCCGGCAGATCGACGAGCACGTGCAGGCCGAGGCGGCCGACGGCTTCATCCTCGTCCCGCACCTGACCCCCGGCGGGCTGGACGAGTTCGTGGACCGCGTGGTGCCGGTGCTGCGGGAACGCGGCGTCTTCCGCACCGAGTACACCGGGACCACCCTGCGCGAACACCTGGAGCTGTCATGACACTGCACCTGGCCGTGGCGCTGGACGGCGCGGGCTGGCACCCCGCCGCCTGGCGCGAGACCCCCGGCGAGCGGCTCTTCTCGGCCGGCCACTGGGCGGGGCTGGTCGCCGAGGCCGAGCGCGGGCTGCTCGACTTCGTCACCGTCGAGGACGCCCTCGGACCGCAGTCCACCCTGCCCGACGGCCCCGACGACCGCACCGACCAGGTGCGCGGCCGGTTCGACGCGGTGCTGCTGGCGGCCCGGCTGGCGCCGCTCACCACCCGGATCGGCCTGGTGCCGACGGCCACCACCACGCACACCGAGCCGTTCCACGTGGCCATCGGCATCGCCACGCTCGACCACGTCAGCGGCGGCCGGGCGGGCTGGCGGCCGCAGATCTCGGCGCGGGCGAGCGAGGCCGCCCACTTCGGCCGCCGCCGGTTCCCCCCGATCGACCAGGTGCTGAACCGGCCCGGCGGCGTGGACCTGTCGGCCGACCCGCACGTGCGCGCCCTGTTCGCCGAGGCCGCCGACGCGGTGGAGGTGGCCCGGCGGCTCTGGGACAGCTGGGAGGACGACGCCGAGATCCGGGACGTGGCCACCGGCCGGTTCATCGACCGGGACAAACTCCACTACATCGACTTCGAAGGCGGGTTCTTCTCCGTGAAGGGGCCGTCCATCACGCCCAGGTCGCCTCAGGGGCAGCCGGTGGTGGCCGCGCTGGCCCACGCGCGGCTGCCGTACGAGTTCGCCGCGGCGAGCGCCGACGTCGTCTTCGTCACGCCGCGTTCGGCCGAGCACGCGCGGGACATCGTCGAGGAGGTCCGGGGCCTGTCCGGCACGATCAAGATCTTCGCCGACCTGGTCGTCTTCCTGGGCCCGGACGCGGCCCGGCGCAAGGCGCGGCTCGACGAGCTGGACGGCGCCGAACTGGCCTCCGACGCGGCGATCTTCACCGGGAGCGTGGCGGAGCTGGCCGGCCTGCTGCTGGAGTGGCGGCGGGCCGGGATCGAGGGGTTCCGGCTGCGGCCGGGGGCGGTGCCGTACGACCTGGAGCGGATCAGCCGGGAGCTGACGGCCGAGCTGCGCGGGCGCGGGGCCTTCAGGAGCAGGTACGAAGCCGGGACGTTACGCGGGCTCCTCGGCCTGCCGCGCCCGGCGAGCAGGTACGCGGAGGTGTCATGAAATTTCTCGGCATCACCTTGATCGTCCATAACGACGGCAGATCACCGACGGAACGTTTCCGCGAGGTCGTCGAGAACGCCGTGCTCTTCGAGGAACTCGGCTTCGACGGCTACGGCGTGGGCGAGCGGCACGAACGGCCCTTCATCTCCTCCTCGCCCCCGGTCGTGCTCAGCCACATCGCGGCCCGGACGTCCAGGATCAGGCTGTTCACCGCGGTCACCACGCTGAGCCTGCTCGACCCGGTCCGCGCCTACGAGGACTACGCCACGCTCGACCACCTGTCCGGCGGCCGGCTCGAACTGATCGTCGGCAAGGGTAACGGCGCGGCGCAGGCCAAGCTCTTCCACGTCACCACCGAGGACCAGTGGGAGCGCAACCGCGAGTCGTACGAGCTGTTCCGCCGGCTCTGGCGGGAGGACAAGGTCACCTGGGAGGGCAGGTTCCGACCCTCGCTGACCGACGCCGAGACCTGGCCGCGTCCGCTGCAGAAGCCGATCAGGGTCTGGCACGGCAGCGCGACCAGCAAGGAGTCGGTCGACCTGGCCGCCCGCTACGGCGACCCGCTGTTCTCGGCCAACGTCACCAACCCCATCGAGCCCTACGCCGAGCTGATCGACCACTACCGCGAACGCTGGGCGCACTACGGCCACGACCCCGCCGACGCGCTGGTCGGGGCGGGCACCGCGGGCTACTACGCGGCCCGCACCTCGCAGGAGGCCGTCGCCGTCTACCGGCCGATCTACGAAGCCCGCCTGGAGACGTTCCGGCGGGTCGGCGTGGAGCCGGTCTTCCCCACCCTGGAGGACGCCATCGAGCGCAGCTCGATCCTGGTCGGCAGCCCGCAGCAGATCATCGACAAGGTGCTGCGCTACCACAAGCGGTTCGGGCACGAGGTCATGCACCTGCAGGCCGACGCCGACGGCCTCACGCCGGGGCAGCACCGGGAGACGCTGGAGCTGTTCCAGGCCGAGATCGCGCCGGCGCTGCGCAAGGAGATCCCCAGCCGTCCGTTCCCGGGGAGCGCGTCATGAGCCTGTCCATCCTCGACCTGGCCCCCATCAGCTCGGGCGGCACCGCGGGCGAGGCGCTGCGCAACACGATCGACCTCGCCCGCCGCGCGGAGGAACTCGGCTACGTCCGTTACTGGCTGGCCGAGCACCACTTCGCCCGGGGCGTGGCCGGCTCGGCCCCCGCCGTGCTGATCGGCCTGGTGGCGGCGGCCACCGCGACGATCAGGGTCGGCTCGGGCGCCGTGCAGCTCGGTCACCAGACGCCGGTGTCGGTGGTCGAGCAGTTCGGGGTCATCGACGCGCTGCATCCGGGACGGCTCGATCTGGGGATCGGGCGGTCAGGGCAGCGCAGGACCGAGCCGGCCCCCGCGCGGCCGCCCGGCCAGGAGGCCAGGGTGGTGGACGGGCTGCTCATCCCGCCGCCCTTCGACTGGTCGCGGCTGGCCAAGGTGCCCCGCCTGGCCTTCCAGGCGAGCCTGCTCCAGCAGCCCGGAGCCGTGACGCCTGACTTCGCCGACCAGATCGACGAGGTGCTGGCGCTGCTCAAGGGGACCCACGAGGCGCACGTCGTGCCGGGCGAGGGAGCCGACCTGCGGGTGTGGATCCTCGGCAGCAGCGGCGGGCAGAGCGCCCAGGTCGCGGGGGAGCGCGGGTTGCCGTTCGCGGCGAACTACCACGTCAGCCCGTCCAGCGTGCTGGAGGCCGTGGAGGCGTACCGGGAGGCGTTCAAGCCGTCGGACGAGCTGGCCGAGCCGTACGTGATCGTGTCGGCCGACGCGGTGGTGGCCGAGGACGAGGCCAGAGCGCGCGAGCTGGCCTCGCCGTACGGGCTGTGGGTGCGCAGCATCAGGACCGGGGAGGGGGCGATGCCGTACCCGACGCCGGCGGAGGCGGCCCGGCACGTCTGGACCGACGCCGACCGCGCGCTGGTCAAGGACCGGATCGACACGCAGTTCGTCGGCACGCCGGAGACGGTGGCCGAGCGGCTGCGCGTGCTGCGCCGGGTCACCGGGGCCGACGAGCTGCTGGTCACCACCATCACCCACGACCACACCGACCGCGTGCGCTCCTACGAGCTGCTCGCCGAAGCCTGGGAACGCCCGTGAAGCGCCTGCCCGCCGTCCTGCTGGCACTCGCGCTGGCCGCGTGCGGCGCCCAGCGGCCCGCCGAGCAGGCCCCCGGCACCTCCCTGACCTGGGCGATCGAGACGCAGCCGATCACCCTCAACCCCCAGCAGTGGGCCCAGAACAAGGTCCGGCTGCTGGTGTTCAACCAGTTCGACGCGCTGCTCTCGCGGGCCGAGGACGGCACCTTCCGCCCCTGGCTGGCCACCTCGTGGAAGGCGTCGGACGACGGCCTGACCTACACCCTCGACCTGCGGCAGGACGTGACCTTCCACGACGGCACGCGCTTCGACGCCGCCGCGGTGAAGGCCAACCTCGACCAGTTCCGCGTGCCCGGCTACAACCCGGCCGTCTCGGCGATCCAGTTACGCGCCTTCGACCAGGCCGAGGTGGTCTCGCCGTACACGGTCAGGATCACGCTCAAGGAGCCCGACGGGCTGTTCCTCGACTTCCTCGCCTCCCCGTACGCCGGGCAGGTCTCGCCGGCCTCGCTCAAGCACGCCAAGGACCTCAAGTTCGGCGGCACGGACCTGGTCGGAACCGGGCCGTTCATCCTCGACCGGTACGTGCCCGGCCAGGAGATCCGCTACCGCCGCAACCCCGCCTACAAGTGGCCGCCCGCCGGGGCCGCGCACCAGGGCCCCGCCTACCTCTCCGAGCTCACCTACCGGTTCCTGCCGGAGGCGGCGGTCCGGGTGGGCGCGCTCACCTCGGGGCAGGTGCAGGTCATCGAGGGCGTCCCGGCCACCGACGTCGAACTGATCAAGAAGGACCCCGACCTGGCCCTGCGCACGTCGCTCAACTCCGGCACCTCCTTCTCCTACTACTTCAACACCGGCCGTGCCCCCTTCGACGACCAGCGCGTGCGCGAGGCCTTCCGCGAGGCCGTGGACGTGGACGCCGTCCTGAGGTCGGTCTACCAGGGCACCGCCACCAGGGCGTGGAGCGTCGTCGGCGAACGCAGCCCGTTCTACGACGCCACCCTGGAGAACGCCTACGCCGGCGACCCGGCCAGGGCGAACGCGCTGCTCGACGCGGCGGGCTGGCGGCAGCGCGACGCCGAGGGCTTCCGGGTCAAGGACGGCAGGCGGCTCACCGTGCGCACGGTCGCCTCGGCGCCGTTCGTCCGCGACCGCCGCGACATCCTCGCCCAGGCCGTTCAGGCCCAGGTCAAGCAGAGCGCGGGCATCGACTTCCAGGTCAAGATCGTCGATCAGGGCAGCGCGCAGAAGGCCGTGGAGGAGAACGAGTACGAGATCTTCGAGAACTCGCGCGGCGACTCCGACGTCGGCGCGGCGCTCAACCTCATCCTGCCGGGCCAGGGCGCGATCAACCGGACCCACTTCACCGACGAGCGCGTGGACAAGTGGCTCGCGCAGGCGTCGGCCAGCTCCGACCAGGCCAGGCGCAAGGAGCTCTACGCCAAGGTCCAGCAGGCGGTGGTGCGGGAGAAGGCGATCGTGTTCCCGCTCTACGTGCCCGCCGACCAGCTCGCCGCGCGCAGGAGCGTGCAGGGGCTCGGCTTCGATCCCGCGTCCGGCACGCCGGCCGGCGCCTACGACGTACGGATCGGGACGTGATCCGACGACTCGGGACCGGGCTCGCCGTCCTGTGGGCGGCGGCCACGGCCTCCTACCTCGCGCTGCTGCTCGCCCCCGGCGACACCGTGGACATCCTGATCGGCGACGGGGCCGACACGCCGGAGATCCGGGCGCGGATCGTCCAGGAATGGGGGCTCGACCGGCCGGAGGTCGTCCAGTACCTGTCCTATCTGTGGCGGTTGCTGCACGGCGACCTCGGGCGCTCGTACCGGCTCCAGCTCGGCGTCGGCGAGGTGCTGGCCACGCAGATCCTGCCGACCGCGCAGCTCACGCTCGCGGCGGCCGGGGTCGGCGTCGCGCTCGCCGGGGTGATCGCGATCGTCACCGCCGGGCGCGGGCGGCTGCCGCGCGGTGTGGCCTCGCTGGCCGAGCTGGTGTCGGTGTCGGTGCCGCCGTTCCTGATCGGGATCGTGCTGCTGTCGGTGTTCTCGTTCACGCTCGGCTGGTTCCCGGTGTCGGGGGCGGCGGGGCCGCTCGCGCTCGTGCTGCCCGCGCTCTCGCTGGGGCTGCCGATCGCGGGCGTGCTCGGCCAGGTGCTGCGCGGCGGGCTGGAACGGGCCCTGGAGCAGCCGTTCGCGGTCACCGCCAGGGCCCGCGGGCTGACCGAGCGGGCGCTGGTGGCCAGGCACGCGCTCAGGCACGCGCTGATCCCCGCCGTGACGCTGGCCGGCTGGTTCACCGGCACGCTGCTCGGCGGGACGGTGATCACCGAGGTGCTGTTCGGGCGTCCCGGGCTCGGGCGGGTGGCCATGGAGGCCGTCACGGGGCAGGACATGCCGGTGGTGATGGCCGTCGTGCTGCTGTCGGCGATCGCGTACGTGACCATCAGCACCCTGCTCGACCTGGCCTACCGCGTCATCGACCCGCGGATGAGGGGCTGAGCGGCGATGAGCGCGCCGGTTCTCGCGCTCCCGCGCCGCCGCCCGTCCGCCGCCGCGCTCCGGACGGCGGCGCCGGTCCTGCTGCCGCTCCTGCTGCTCGCCCTGCTCGCGCTGGCCGTGCTGGCGCCGGGGCTGCTCGCCGGGGCGGACCCGCTGGCCGCCGACCCGCTCGGCGCGCTGTCCCCGCCGGGCGGCGCGCACCCGCTCGGCACCGACCATCTCGGCCGGGACGTGCTCGCCCGCGTCGTCCACGGCGCCCGGCACTCGATCAGCATCGGCGTCGGGGCCACCCTGCTCGCGGTCGTGACGGGCGCGCTGCTCGGGCTGGCCGCCGGGCTGTCGCCGAAATGGCTGGACGAGGCCCTGGCCCGCTCGTTCGACGTGCTGTCCACGCTGCCCGAGCTGCTGCTCGCGCTGCTCGTCGTGGCGATCACCGGGCCGGGCACGGTCAACGTGATCCTCGCGATCGCCGTCGCGCAGATCCCCAACTACGCCCGCGTGGTCCGCGCCCAGACCTTCGTGGTGCGCCGATCGGGGTACGTGGAGCAGGCCCGCACGTCCGGTCGCCCGCCCGCGGCGATCACGTTCGGGCACGTGCTGCCGAACGTGCTCGGGCCCGTCCCCGTGCTGGCCACGATCGGGCTCGGCACGGCGGTCATCGCGGGCTCGGGGCTCAGCTTCCTCGGCATGGGGCCGCAACCGCCGGCCGCCGAATGGGGGGCGATGCTCTCCGAGGGCCGCAACTACCTGCGCGTCGCCTGGTGGGAGGCGCTGTTCCCGGGCCTGGCGATCACGCTGACCGTGGTCTGCCTGACCGTCGTCGGACGCCGGCTGCAACGCCGTTTCGAAGGGAGGACCCCATGACCGCCGTCCGGGACGAAGGCACCGCGCCCGCCGTGGCCCGGCCCGCCGGCTCCGCGCTGGTCGCCGTGGAGGACCTGCGGGTGAGCTTCGGCGACGCCGAGGTCGTCCACGGGATCTCGTTGTCGGTCGCGGCCGGGGAGTGCGTGGCGATCGTGGGGGAGTCGGGGTCGGGCAAGAGCGTCACCGCGCGCACCCTGCTGGGGCTGACCGGGCCGGGCTCGTCCGTGACGGCCTCGGCGTTCACGGTCGCCGGGCGGGACGCGCTCGCGTTCGGCGAGCGGGAGTGGCGGCGGCTGCGCGGCCGGTTCGCCGGGCTGGTGCTCCAGGACGCGCTGGTCTCGCTCGACCCGCTGCGCACCGTCGGCGCGGAGATCGCCGAGGTGCTGGCCACGCACGACGTCGTGCCCCGCGCCCGGCGCGCGGAGCGGGTGCTCGACCTGCTGGCGGCGGTCGGCGTGCCGGAGCCCGCCCTGCGGGCCGGGCAGCGGCCGCACCAGCTCTCGGGCGGGCTGCGGCAGCGCGTGCTGATCGCCTCGGCCATCGCGGCCGACCCCGAGCTGATCATCGCCGACGAGCCCACGACGGCGCTCGACGTCACCGTGCAGGCCCAGGTCCTGCGGCTGCTGGCCGAACGCAAGGCGGCCGGCACGGCGTTGCTGCTGATCAGCCATGATCTGGCGGTCGTGTCCTCGATCGCCGACCGCGTCCTGGTGATGAAGGAGGGCCGGGTCGTCGAGGAGGGCCGGACGCGGGACGTGCTGGGCACCCCGGCCCACCCGTACACGCGCACGCTGCTGGCCGCCGTGCCGTCGGCGGCCTCCCGGGGCTCCCGGCTCACCGCCGGCCCGCCCATCGCCGTACGCGAGCCGAACCCGTATGCCCGGGTGCTGGCCGGTACGGGCCTCACCCGCGCGTACGGGCGGCGGGTGGTGGTCGACCACGTCTCCTTCACCCTGCACGAGGGCGAGACGCTGGGCGTCGTCGGCGAGTCCGGCTCCGGCAAGAGCACGCTCGCCCGGCTGGTCCTGGCCCTGCTGGAGCCCGACGCGGGCCGGGTCAGCCTGCACGGACGCCCCTGGAGCGACCTGCCGGAGAGCCGCCGCCGCCCGCTGCGGCCCCGGATCCAGCTCGTCTCGCAGGACCCGCTGGGCTCCTTCGACCCCCGCCACACCGTGGGCCGCCTGGTCGCCGAGCCGTTGCGGCTGCCGCGCGGCGAACGCCGGGCCCGCGTGCTCGACCTGCTGGCCCGGGTCGGCCTGCCGCCGGGGACGGCCGACCGCCGTCCCCGCGAGCTGTCCGGCGGCCAGCGTCAGCGCGTGGCCATCGCGCGGGCCCTGGGGCCCCGCCCCGACGTGCTGGTCTGCGACGAGCCGGTCTCCGCGCTCGACGTCTCGATCCAGGCGCAGGTGCTCGACCTGCTCGCCGGGATCCAGGCCGAGGACGGCACGGCGATGGTGTTCATCTCCCACGACCTGGGCGTCGTGCACCACGTCAGCCACCGCGTGCTGGTCATGAAGGACGGCCAGGTCGTGGAGGAGGGCGAGGTCGGAGAGGTGTTCACCCGCCCGCGTCACGCCTACACCGAGGCCCTGGTGGCTTCGGTGCCGCGTTTGCTGTAGCCTTTTCCTACTTTTTAGGTATGTTTTGTCTGAAAGGCAGTACCCCCATGTCCTCATCCAACCTGCGCACCGCAGCCGTCATGCTCGCCGTCGTTGGGCTCCTCGGCGCCTGTGGTGGTCAAGGGGGTGCTGCCGGCGCGGCGCCGTCCAGCGATCAGCCGGTCTACGGCGGCACGCTGACCTACCTGGAGCACCAGCCGCCCACCTGCCTCTACCTGCCGGCCGCCGGCTTCTATCCCAACGGCGGCATCCTCAACCAGATCACCGACAAGCTGACCTGGCAGAACCCGCAGACCCTGGAGATCGAGCCCTGGATCGCCACCAAGTGGGAGGTGAACAAGGACGCCACCGAGTACACCTTCCACCTGCGCCAGGGCGTGACCTTCAGCGACGGCAGCCCCCTCGACGCCGCCGCCGTCGCCGCCAACTTCGACGTGTACGGCCTCGGGAACACCGAGCTCAAGCTGCCGGTCGCCGAGTTCGTCAACAACTACGAGCGCAGTGAGGTCGTCGACCCGCTGACCGTCAAGTTCCACTTCAAGAAGCCCTCGCCCGGGTTCCTCCAGGGCACCTCGGTCATCGGGGCCGGGCTGGTGTCGAAGAAGACGATCTCGCTGCCGTACGAGCAGCAGTGCCAGCTCAAGAACATCGTCGGCTCGGGCCCCTTCACGCTGAAGAACCAGATCGTCGACAAGGAGGTGGACCTGGCCGCGCGCAAGGACTACGACTGGGCGCCGCCCTCCTCCAAGCACCAGGGACGGGCGTACCTGGACGAGATCAAAATCATCGTGACGCCCGAGGACAACGTCCGGGTCGGCGCGCTGACCTCCGGCCAGGCCGACTTCGTGCGCTACGTCCAGGCCTACGACGAGAAGACGGTCAAGGACGCGGGCTTCCAGATCTACGCCGAGCCGACCAGGGGCGTGAACAACGGCCTGTACCTGCGGCCGTCCAACAGCATCCTGAAGGACCTCGACGTGCGCAAGGCGCTCCAGGCGGGCACCGACGTCAAGGAGGTCGTGGACACCCTGTTCACCGCGAGCTACCCGCGCGCCACCTCCGTGCTCAGCCACCTCGCCCAGGGCTACGTCGATCTGTCGAAGGACCTGGCCTACGACCCGGTCAAGGCCGGCGAGCTGCTCGACAAGGCCGGCTGGACCAAGGGCGCCGACGGCGTGCGCGAGAAGGGCGGCGTCAAGCTGCGGCTGGGCGTCTTCGTGGCCGGGCCGCAGCCGCTGTCCAAGCAGACGCTCGAACTCGTCGGCCAGCAGTGGGCCAAGCTCGGCGTGCAACTGGAGATCCGCCCCGCCGACGCCGGCACCCAGGCCGTCGACATCAAGGACGCCGAGAAGACCGCCGTCGCGCACAGCATGGTCGGCCGCGCCGACCAGGACGTCATCAAGAGCCACTTCCACAGCCAGAACCGCGACGTCATCCTCTCCAAGGACAAGAAGCTCGACACCCTGCTGGAGGAGGAGTCCGCCGAGCCCGACAACGCCGAGCGCAACGCCAAGGTCGCCGAGATCCAGCGCTACGTGATCGACCAGGGCTACGCCATCCCCCTGTTCGAGGAGCCCCAGGTGTACGGCGGCGCGCCGTACGTCAAGGGCGTGGCCTTCGAGGCGGTCGCCCGCCCGTGGTTCTACTCGGCCTGGAAGACGCAGCAATGACCAGGTACCTCCTGACGAGGGCCGGGCAGGCGGTGCTCGTGCTGTGGGCCGCCTTCACCGCGAGCTACGTGCTGCTGCAACTGCTGCCCGGCGACTCGATCCTGATCAAGTTCCAGAACCCTGAGCTCGGCCTGTCGCCGCAGCAGATCGCCGACATCCGGGCGTACTACAGCGGCGGCTCGCCGATCGGCGAGTACCTGCGCACCCTGTCCGGCTTCCTGACCGGCGGATTCGGCTACTCGATCGACACCGGCACCCCCGTGGTCGAGCGCCTGGGCGAGGCGCTGCCCGAGACGGCCCGGCTGGCCTCGGCGGCGTTCGCGCTGGCGGTGCTGCTCGCCGTGGTGATCGCCTTCGTGGCGAGCTACAGCAGGACGTCGTGGCTGCGCGGGGCGCTGCTGTCGGTGCCGTCGCTGTTCATCTCGGTCCCGGCGTTCTGGCTGGGGATCCTGCTGATCCAGGTCTTCTCCTTCCGGCTGCGGCTGGTGCCGGTCATCGGCGGCGGCGAGCTCCAGCAGCTCGTCCTGCCGGTGGTGACGCTGGCCGTGCCGATCTCGGCGCCCATCGCGCAGGTGCTGGCGCGCGGCATCGACCAGGTGTACGCGCAGCCGTTCGTGCCGGTGATCGCGGCCAAGGGCGCCACCCGCTGGTGGATCCTGTGGCGGCACGTGGCGCGCAACGCCGTGCTGCCGACGCTGACCGTGGCGGGCCTGACGTTCGGCGAGCTGATCGCGGGCTCGGTCGTGACGGAGACCGTCTTCGGCCGCAACGGCATCGGGCGGCTCACCGAGCAGGCCGTCACCGCCCAGGACACGCCGGTGATGCTGGCCGTCGTGGTGCTCGCCGCGGCGGTGTTCGTCCTGGTCAACCTGGTCGTGGACGTGTTGTTCCCGGTGCTCGACCCGCGGCTGAAGGCGGCGTCGTGAGGGCCGGCCTGATCCTGTCCTGGACGGTGATCGCCGTGGTGCTGCTGTGGGCGGTCGTCCCTGGCCTGTTCACCGGGTACGACCCGATCGCCGGCGTGCCGGTCGAGAAGCTCCAGGCCCCGAGCGGGCAGCACCTGTTCGGCACCGACGCCGTCGGGCGTGACGTGTTCGCGCGGGTGGTGCACGGAGCCGTGAACTCGCTGTCGGGGGCGTTCGTCGCCGTCGCGGTCGGCCTGCTGCTCGGCACGCTGCTCGGGCTGCTGGCCGGCTCGCTCGGCGGGGTGACCGACGCCGCCGTCATGCGGGTCGTGGACGTGCTGCTGTCGGTCCCCGGCCTGCTCCTGGCCCTGGTCGTGATCATCCTGCTCGGCCCGGGGACGGTGAACGTGGCCGTCGCGGTCGGCGTCGGCTCGGTCGCCGCGTTCGCCCGGCTGTCGCGCTCGGAGGTCGTCCGGGTGCGCCGCACCGACTACGTGGAGGCCGCCTTCGGCAGCGGCGGCCGGTTCACCGCCGTGCTGTGGCGGCACGTGCTGCCCAACTCGCTCGGTCCCGTCGTCGCGCTGGCCGCCCTGCAGTTCGGCGTGGCCATCCTGGCCATCTCGACGCTCGGCTTCCTCGGCTACGGCGCCGAGCCGCCCACCCCCGAGTGGGGGCTGCTCATCGCCGAGGGCCGCAACTACCTGGCCACGTCCTGGTGGCTGACCACGCTGCCCGGGGCCGTGGTGGTCGCGGTCGTGCTCGCCGCCGGCCGGATCAGCCGGTCCATCGCCAAGGAGTCCTCGTGAGCCTGCTCGACGTCCGCGACCTCGCGGTCTCCTACGACGGCCGCCCGGCGGTGCACGGCGTCTCCTTCACCGTCGAGCCGGGCGAGGTCGTCGCGGTCGTCGGCGAGTCGGGGTCCGGCAAGACCACGACCGCGCACTCGATCATCGGCCTGCTGCCGGGCAACGCCTCGCTGGAGCGCGGCAGCGTGCTGCTGGGCGAGAACGACCTGGCGACCTGGTCGCCGCGGCGGATGGAGTCCGTACGCGGGGCGCAGATCGGGCTGGTGCCGCAGGATCCGTCCAACTCCCTCGATCCGGTCAAGACGGTCGGGGCGCAGATCGCCGAGGTGCTGCGCATCCACAAGCGCGGCGACCGGGCCGCCGTCCGGCGCCGGGTGGTCGAACTGCTCACCCGCGTCGGCCTGCCCGACCCCGAGACGCGGGCCCGCCAGTACCCGCACGAGCTGTCCGGCGGCATGCGCCAGCGCGTGCTGATCGCCATCGCCGTCGCGCTCGAACCCCGGCTGATCATCGCCGACGAGCCCACCAGCGCCCTGGACGTCACCGTGCAGCGGCGCATCCTGGACCTCATCGACGACCTGCGCGCCGAGTTCGGCACGGCCGTGCTGCTGGTCACCCACGACCTCGGCGTGGCCGCGAGCCGCTCGGACCGGCTGGTCGTCATGAAGGACGGCCGCGTCGAGGAACAGGGCCCGACCAGGGAGATCCTGGCGGCGCCCGGCGCGGACTACACCCGGCGGCTGCTGCACGACGCCCCCGCGTTGTCGGCCCGTCCCTTCCGCGAGCCGGTGGCCGCCGAGCCCGCGATCGTGGTGCGCGACCTGGTCAAGGAGTTCCGTTCGGGCCGGCGGGCCTTCCGGGCCGTGGACGGCGTCTCGTTCGAGGTGCCGCGCGGCACCACGCACGCCCTGGTCGGGGAGTCGGGATCGGGCAAGACCACCACCGCGCGCATGGTGGTGCGCTTCGCCGAGCCCACGTCGGGAACGGTCACCGTCACCGGGGCCCCCGACGGCCGCGGATTCCGCCGTCACGTCCAGCTCGTCCACCAGAACCCGTACGGGTCGCTGGACCCGAGGCAGTCGATCGCCGACATCGTGGAGGAGCCGTTGCGCAACTTCGGGCTCGGCGACCGGGCCGCCCGCCGAGCCCGCGTCGCGGAACTCCTCGACCGGGTGGCGCTGCCCGCCGACGTGAGCTCCCGCAGGCCGCGCGAGCTGTCGGGCGGGCAGCGGCAGCGGGTGGCCATCGCCCGCGCGCTGGCCGCCGGACCGGAGGTGCTCGTGCTCGACGAGGCCGTCTCGGCGCTGGACGTCACCGTCCAGGCGCAGATCCTCGACCTGCTCGGACAGCTCCAGCGCGACCTCGGCCTGACCTACCTCTTCATCTCGCACGACCTGGCGGTGGTGCGGCAGATCTCACACACCGTCTCCGTCATGAACAAAGGACGCATCGTGGAATCAGGATCCACCCGGCGGGTCTTCACCGACCCGGCCGACGACTACACCCGCGAGCTGCTCGCCGCCATCCCGGAGCCGGTGCGATGAGGCTCGGCTTCTTCACCCGGGTTTTGGACGAGGCGCCTCCGGCCGAGCGCTACCGGCTGGCCGCCGAGCAGATCGCGCACGCGGAGTCGCTCGGGTTCGACACCGCCTGGGTGGCCCAGCACCACTTCGACGGCGAGGAGGGCGGGCTCCCCGCGCCGTTGGTGTTCCTCGCCCACGTGGCGGCCAGGACCAGCCGCATCCGTCTCGGCACCGGCATCATCACCCTCCCGCTGGAGCAGCCCGTCCGGGTGGCCGAGGACACCGCCGTGCTCGACCTGCTCACCGGCGGGCGGCTGGAGGTCGGGGTCGGCAGCGGCGGGACGCCATCGTCGTTCGGGCCGTTCGGGCACGACAGCGGCGACCGCGCCACCCTGTACGCCGAGCACCTGTCGATCCTGCTCAGGGCCTGGTCGGGCGAGGACCTGGGCGGCGGCAACCGGCTCTACCCGCCCGCGCCCCGGCTGGCCGGCGCCGTCTGGGAGGCGACGTTCTCGGTCTCCGGGGGAGCGCGGGCCGGCCGGGCGGGCAACGGGCTGATGCTCTCGCGCACGCAGCCGCGGCCGGCCGACGACCCGCAGGCGACGCTCGCCGACCTGCAACAGCCGATCGTGGACGCCTACCACGAGAACCTGCCGGCGGGCGCCGTCCCGCGCATCGTGGCCTCGCGGACCGCGTTCGTGGCCGACAACAGGGCCGAGGCGCTGCGCCTGGCCGAAGCGGGGCTCGGCCGCCGTCCGCTGCCGTGGGAGCTGCCCGGCGGCGACCTCGACAGCCGCATCGCCGCCTTCGACGTGCACGTGGGCACCCCCCAGGACGTCATCGACAGCCTGCGCGCCGACCCGACCCTCGAAGGGGTCACCGACCTGGTCTTCCAGGTGCACTCGGTGGACCCGCCGCATCCGCTCGTCCTCCGTTCGATCGAGCTGCTGGCGACCGAGGTCGCGCCCGCGCTCGGCTGGCTCCCCTCCACCGAAATGAGCTCCACATGATCAACGACGTCATCGACCACCTGGCCGGGATAAGACCGGGCTCCCGCCTGGACAAGCTGCGCGACCTGCGGCCCGCCGCCCGCGAGCACGCCCAGCGCGGCTTCGACGCCCTCTTCGTCCCCGACGAGGAGGGCGAGGTCACCCTCGTCGAACGGGACGCGGTCGCGGCCTTCGTGGCCGGGCTGCACCGCGACGCCGTCGTCGCCGGCTTCTACGCCGACCGGCTCGCCGAGCTGGCCCCCGGCCTGCTGAAGACCGTCGAGGCGGAGGTCGAGGCGGGCGTCACCACCGGCCCGTACGGGGTCTACGCCGCGCCGCTGGCCGCCGAGAGCGACGAGGGCCTGCGCTACCGGGTACGGAACCCGGACGAGCTGGGCGTCCGGCTCGCCGCCGCGTTCGAGCACGCGCACCTGCTGGTCTTCCGGCCGCGCGAGGCGAGCCGGCAGGCCCTGGACGCGCTGGCCGCGGCGGGCTGGAGCCCGACGGGCGTGGTGACGTTGTCGCAGCTCGTCGCCTTCCTCGCCTTCCAGGTCAGGGTGGTCGGCGGGCTCCGGCTGCTCGGCCAGGAGGTGGCCGCGTGAGCACCGGATTCACCCAGGAACAGCTCGGCTGGAAGCCCTGGCTGCCGCCGCTCGCGCCGGAGGAGCTGACCGAGACCCACCACGAAGCGCTGGTGGACCGGGCGCGGGCGTCGTCGCCGTACTTCCTGCTGCTGGCCCGCGACCCCGAGATCCTGCACGCGCGCACCAAGACCGACAACGACATCTTCTACAACGCCGACGGCGGGCTGCCGCGCGCCGAGCGCGAGCTGGCCGCGACCGCCACCTCGCGGCGCAACGGCTGCGTGTTCTGCGCGTCGGTGCACGCCCGCTTCGCCGCCCACCACTCCAAGCGCCCGCAGGACGTGCAGCGCCTGCTCGACGAGGGGGTGGACGCGCCGCAGGACGACACCTGGCGGGCGGTCGTCGACGCCTCGGTCGCGCTGGCCGCCACGCCCGTCGAGTTCGGGCCCGAGCACCTCGCGGCGCTGCGCGCGGCCGGGCTCGACGACCTGGCGATCAGCGACACCATCCACGCCGCCGCCTTCTTCAACTGGGCGAACCGGCTCATGCTCTCACTCGGCGAACCGGAGGACCACCGATGACCGACCGTCACCTCGACCACCTCGTCTATGCCGTTCCCGACCTGCTCAAGGGGGTTGAGGACTTCGCCGCGCGCACCGGCGTGCGGCCCGTCCGGGGCGGCAGCCATCCCGGGGGCACCGCGAACTACCTGGTGCGTTTCGGGCCGGACGCGTACCTGGAGATCATCGGGCCGGACCCGGAGTCGGAGGTGCGGCCGAGGGCGTTCGGGCTGGAGACGCTGACCGAACCCCGCCTGGCCGCCTGGGCCGTGCATCCGCGGGACCTCGACAAGACCGTGGAGCTGGCCCGCGAGCGTGGCTACGACCCCGGTGACGTGCAGCCGCTGTCCCGGCGCACCCCGTCCGGGGAGCTGCTGGAGTGGCGGCTCACCCGGCGCGAGGACCCGGCCGCGGTCCGGCCGGTGCCCTTCCTCATCGACTGGGGCTCGACCACCCATCCGGCCGCCACGGACCTGCCGCTGGTCGGCCTGGTCTCCTTCGCCGCCGTCCACCCCGACCCCGGCGCGCTCCGCCGCGACCTGGCCGCGCTCGACGTGACGCTCGACGTCACCGAGGGGCCCGAGCCCGCCCTGCGGGCCGTCATCGACACCCCGCTCGGCCACGTGACCCTGAGCTGACCCCCTTCCGGAGAGAAAGACCCATGAGCACCCTTCGCGAGTACCTGTCGCACAAGCGCGCCGCCCTGCTGGCCCGCTGGGAGGCCCCGGCGGGCGGCCCGGTGCCGCTGCACGCCCACGTCACGGCCGAGGGCCGCAGCGGGATCCGGCGCATCAGGATCAGGGACTTCCAGATCATCAGCGACAGCGGCCCCGACTTCGCCGGCTACGACCTCGGCCCCGGCTCGCCCGAGCTCCAGGCCGGCGTCCTGGGCAGCTGCGTGACGCACATCTTCCTGATCAAGGCGGCCGAGCTGGAGGTGCCGATCGACTCCCTGGAGGTGGACGTCCGCGCCGAGTACGACCCCAAGGCCCAGCTCCCGGGCGACCAGGGCGTCCCGGTGTCCCCGCACAACTTCACCTACGAGGTGCAGATCAGCTCGCCCGCCTCCGACGAGGAGCTGGCCGGGCTGCACGCCGAGGTCGAGCGGGTGTGCCCGATCCTCAACCTGATCCGCAACCCGCAGCAGATCAGCGGCTCGATCGTGCGGGTGGCGGACCCCGCCGAGCTGCCCGTCGCCTAGCGGGACGGCCCCGCCCCCGGGGGGCGGGGCTCTCAGCCGGCCGTGAAGCCGGAGAACAGCGCCAGGGCCAGGGCCAGCGCGACGACCACGTTGACCACCGTCGCGGCGGCGAACACGGCGACCGGCCTCCATCCGGCCTCACGCAGCGCCGACACCCGGAACTCCAGCCCGATGCTGACGAACGCCAGGATCAGGAACCAGGTCCGCAGGTCGTTGGCGACCCCGATGACCGCCTTGCCCTCGCCCGCGGCGACCGTCGTCAGCCACCAGGTGGCGACCACGGACGCGGCGACGAACCCGAGCACGAACTTCGGGAAGCGCCGCCACAACTCGATCAGGCCGGGCCGTTCGGCGTCGGCCCGCCGCTCGACCCGGAAGGCGAACCAGGCGGTCAGCGCGACCACGACGACGCCGATGAGCGCGTTCTGGGTGACCTTGACGATCGTGGCGATGGCGAGGGCGTCCTCGCCCGCGATCGTCCCGGCGGCGGTGACGGCGGCGGTGGTGTCGATGTTGCCGCCGATCCAGGCCCCCGCCACCTCGGGCGGGAGCCCGAGCAGCGAGGCCAGGGCGGGCAGGACGAAGATCGACGGCAGCGCGAACGCGATCACCAGGCTGGCGCTGTAGGCGAGCTGCTCCTTCCTGGCCTGGACGGCCCCCGCCGCCGCGATGGCCGCGCTGACCCCGCAGATCGACACGGCCGACGACAGCAGCGCGCGCAGCCGGTCGTCGAGCCCGAGCCGTCCGCCGAGCCACCAGGTGAACAGGAACACCGTGCTGATCAGCACGATCGCCTGGACCACGGCCGGTCCGGCGGCGGTCACGATCACCTTGAGGTTGATGGACGCGCCGAGCAGGACCAGCCCGGTCTTGATGAAGAACTCGGTGCGGAACCCGCCGGACAGCCGCTCCCGCAGCCCGGACGCGGTGAGCAGCGCGTTGCCGAGCAGCCCGAGCGCGATCGCGTAGACCGGGAACTCGACGGCCTTGGCCAGGCCGGACCCGGGGAACCAGCCGGGGACGCCCTTCTCCAGGACACGGGTGGCGGCGGCCAGCACGAGCACGACCAGGACGCCGAGCGCTGTCCCGTGCCAGGTGGCGCGGGTGTCGGTGACGGTGCTCATCAGGGCACCAGCCCGACGGGGATGACGCCGGTGAGGACGAGGACGAGCAGGACCAGGCCGACGGCCGTGGCGGCCCAGTCCTCGTTGACCGCGACGCGGCTCTCGCGCCCGGTGGGAGATTCGTCGGTGCTCATGTGCGTGCCTTTCACATCGGGGGGTGAGACGTGAAAGGCGTGGTCAGGTGCCTTTCACATCAGGGGTGGGACGTGCGGGCGGGGCCCAGCCAACCCCGCCCGCACTGGCTTCGGCCGATCCGCGAGGCCCCGGCCACGGCGACGTTCGTGGCCGGGGCGGCCCCGGGGAGGGTCAGGCGGCGATCGGCGAGTAGGTCGCGGCGTCGCCGCTCAGTGCGGTGCTGGTCCGGCCGTCCACGCCCACCGGCAGGTCGCCGGCGATCGTGACCCGGTGCAGGCGGCGGGGACGGTCGCCGAAGTCGTGCACCACGCGGTGCTGGGTGGCCCGGTTGTCCCAGATCGCCACGTCGCCGGGCGACCAGCGCCAGCGCACGGTGTTCTCCACCTCGGTGACGTGCTCCTGGACCAGCCGGATGATCGAGCCGGACGTGTGCCCCGACAGGCCGCTCAGCCGCTTGGCGAAGTCGCCGAGCAGGATCGAGCGCTCGCCGGTCTCCGGATGCACGCGCACGACCGGGTGCTCGGTCTCGAACAGGGTGGAGGTGAACGCCTCGGCGTGCTCGCGGGCCCGCTCGTCGACGGTGGCGGCGCGGACGTAGTCGTACTGGTTGGTGTGCACGGCGCGCAGCCGGTCGAGCAGGTCGCGCAGCTCGGCGGGCAGATTGTCGTACGCGCTGACGGTGTTGGCCCACAACGTGTCGCCGCCGGCCTCCGGCACGACGACCGCGCGCAGCACCGAGGCGAGCGGCGGCCGGTCCACGAAGGTCACGTCGGTGTGCCAGCGGTCGACCTTGTGGCCGTTGCTGTAGTCGAGGTCCAGGATGTGGGCGTTGCCGTGCAGCGCGGGCACGGTCGGGTGGGCGGCGGTCGGCTCGCCGAGCAGCCGGGCGAAGCCCACCTGGCCCTGCTCGTCGAGGTGCTCCTGACCGCGCAGGAAGATCACTTTGTGGGTGAGGAGGGCCTGGCGGAGCTCGGCCACGACGTCGGGGCGCAGGTCGGGGGCGAGCCGCACACCGGTGATCTCGGCTCCTATACGGCCGGCCACGGGGGTGATGGTGAGGGATGGCAGGGATGGCATGGCGTCCTTCCTTCCGTACGCCTCCACCGTAGATAAAAACCAACTAAATTGGTAGGGCTTGACGGAATACGATCACCGTGCTGGGCTGAAAGACGTTTCACGGACGCCAGAAAGGACTCGGCATGCCTGTGGAGTTTCTCGGTATCGGCGGCACCAACGACGGCTCGGAGACCTCACCCCGCTCGGGCCCGTCCTTCGACAAGCAGTACACGCTCCGGCTCGCGCGGGCCCACCAGGAGCACGGCTGGGACCGGGTGCTGTTCGCCTACGGCTCCGGCTCGCCCGACCCGGCCCAGGTGGCCGCGTACGTCGCGAGCAGGGTCGAGGACCTGGGGATCCTGCTGGCCCACCGGCCGAACGTGTCCTACCCGACGTACGCGCTCAAGACCTTCGCCACCCTCGACCAGATCAGCGACGGCCGCCTGACCGTGCACTTCATCACCGGCGGCAACGACCACGAGCAGGGCAGGGAGGGCGACCGCCTGACCAAGGACGAGCGGTACGCCAGGACCGGGGAGTACATCCGGATCGTCAAGAAGGGGTGGACCTCCAGGGAGCCGTTCGACCACGAGGGCGCCCACTACTCCTTCAGGGACTTCGTCTCCGACGTCTTCCCGGTCCAGCGGCCGCGGCCCCAGGTCTCCTTCGGCGGCTCGTCGCCCGCGGCGTACGCGGCGGGCGGGGCCGAGGCCGACGTCTACTGCCTGTGGGGCGAGCCGCTGGCCGAGACCGCGCAGCAGATCGCCTCGGTCAAGGAGGCGGCCCGCGCGGCCGGGCGGGCCGACGTGCCGCGCATCCAGGTGGCCTTCCGGCCGATCATCGCGCCCACCGAGGAACTGGCCTGGGAGAAGGCGCACCGGATCCTGGGCGAGCTGCGCCAGGGCGGGTCGAGCCCGCGGCGGCGTCCCTCGGGCCCGCCGCAGAACGCCGGGTCGCGGCGGCTGCTGGAGGTGGCCGCCAGGGGCGAGCGGCACGACCGCGCCCTGTGGACGCCCACCGCGGCGGCCACCGGCGGCGCGGGCAACTCCACCGCCCTCGTCGGCACCCCGGAGACGGTGGCGCGGGCCCTGCTCGACTACTACGACCTGGGCGTGGAGATCCTCTCGGCGCGCGGCTACGCGATCCTGGACGACGCCGTCGACTTCGGCCGGCACGTCATCCCGCTCGTCCGCGCGGAAGTGGCCAGACGCGACGCCGAGCGCGCCGCCCGCGACCAGGCCGCGCGCACCGACCACGACGAGGCCGCGCGCACCGGCCGCGGCGAAGCCGGGCGTGCGGACCATGACGCTGCATGACACGGCCGCGGCCGTGCCCGCCGCCGGGCGGCAGGAGGCCGCGCCGAAGGTCGTGACCGCCCGCCACCCGTTACGGGCGGCGGCCGCGCTCGGCGTCCTGGTGCTGCTGGCGATGGCGGCCAACGCCCTGGTCACCAACCCGGCGTGGGATTGGGACGTCGTCGGGACGTACCTGTTCGCGCCCTCGGTCGTGCGCTCGGTGCTGCTGACGCTGGAGCTGACCGGGCTGGGCATCGGGCTCGGGTTCGGGCTCGGCACCCTGCTCGCCCTCATGCGCCTGTCGTCCAACCGGCTGCTGTCGTCGGTGGCGTGGGGGTACGTGTGGTTGTTCCGCTCGGTGCCGCTGATCCTGCAACTGCTGTTCTGGTACAACCTGGCGCTGCTGTACCCGAGGTTGTCGTTCGGGGTGCCGTTCGGGCCCGCCTTCTTCGACGTCGGCACGATGGACCTGATCGGGCCGGTCACGGCCGCCGCGCTCGGGCTGGCGCTGCACCAGGCCGCCTACGCCGCCGAGATCGTCCGCGGCGGCCTGCTGTCGGTCGATCCGGGGCAGCGCCTGGCCGCGGCGGCGCTGGGCATCCCGAGGGTCCGCCGGATGTTCCGGATCATCCTTCCGCAGGCCATGCGGACGATCGTGCCGAACGCCGGGAACGAGATCGTCGGCCTGGTCAAGGGCACCTCGGTGGTCTACATCATGGCCCTGCCCGAGCTGTTCTACCAGGTGCAGGTGATCTACAACCGCAACGGCAGGGTGATGGCGCTGCTGCTGGTCGCGACCGTCTGGTACTTCGTCCTGACCACCACGCTCTCGGTCGTCCAGCACTTCCTGGAACGCCACTACGGCAGGGGCCGCTCATGATGGTGGAACTGGCCGGGGTGCACAAGAGCTTCGGCGCGCTGCACGTCCTCAAGGGCATCGACCTGCGCGTACGGCAGGGCGAGGTGGCGGTGGTGCTCGGCCCGTCCGGCTCGGGCAAGTCCACCCTGCTCCGCGTGATCAACCACCTGGAGAAGGTGGAACGCGGGACGGTCACGGTCGACGGCGAGCTGCTGGGCTACCGGCGGGCCGGCGACAGGCTGTACGAGCTGCCCGAACGCGAGATCCTCCGCCAGCGCACCAGCATCGGCTTCGTCTTCCAGAACTTCAACCTCTTCCCGCACCTGACCGTCAGCCAGAACGTCGCCGAGGCCCCGCTGTCGGCCCGGCGCCGGCCGCGCGGCGAGGTGGCCGAGCTGACCGCCCGCCTGCTCGACCGGGTCGGGCTGGCCGACAAGGCGGCGGCCTACCCGCGCACGCTCTCCGGCGGCCAGCAGCAGCGCGTCGCCATCGCCAGGGCGCTGGCCCTGGAGCCCAAGGTGGTGCTGTTCGACGAGCCCACCTCCGCCCTCGACCCCGAGCTCGTCGGCGAGGTCCTGGAGGTCATGAAGGACCTGGCCCGCAGCGGCACCACCATGATCGTCGTCACGCACGAGGTCGGCTTCGCCCGGGAGGTGGCCGACACCGTCGTGTTCATGGACGAAGGCCGCATCGTCGAGCGGGGCCCGGCCGCGCAGGTCCTCGACGCCCCGCGCCACGCGCGCACGCGCGCCTTCCTCGGCAAGGTCCTCTGATCACAAGGAACCCTCATGCGTCTGATCGCCGTGCCCGCCCTTTTGCTGCTCCTGTCCGCCACCGTTACCGCCTGCGCCGCCGAGCCCGCGCTGGTCCCGAAGGCCGGCCCGGGGGCCGCCGCCCCCGCGGGCGCCGGCCGCGTCATCGACACCGGCCCCGACCAGAAGCGGGTGCGCACCGGCAAGGTCGCGGGCATCGCCGCCCGGGTGCCCGCCGAGATCGCCCGGGACGGCCGGCTCACCGTCGGCTTCAGCGGCCAGGGCTCGCCGCCGCTGGTCTTCCCGGCCAGTGACGACACCACGCTGATCGGCGTGGAGACCGACCTCGCCCAGCTGGTGGCCGACGTGCTCGGCCTCGAACTGGCCCCGGAGAGCTCGTCCTGGGAGAACCTGTTCCTCGGCGCCAGGTCCGGCAAGTACGAGGTCGTGCTCAACAACGTCACCGTCACCGAGGAGCGCAAGGACGTCTACGACTTCGCGACGTACCGGATCGACCAGCTCGGCTGGCAGGTGCCCGCGTCCAGTCCGATCAGGAAGATCTCCCAGCCGGCCGACGTGGCCGGGCTGCGTGTCTCGGTCGGACCGGGCACCAACCAGGAGAAGATCCTGCTCGACTGGGACGCCCGGAACCGCAGGGCAGGCCTGAAACCGGTCGAGATCCTCTACTACCAGAAGTACGGCGACGTGCTGCTCGCTCTGCGGTCGGGGCGGGTGCAGGCGTATTTCGGCCCCAATCCGTCCATCGCCTACAACATCGCGGTCAGCGGCGGTTCCAGGATCGTGGGCACCGCCTCGGGCGCCGGGCCGGGCCTGCAGGGGCTCATCGCGGCGATGACGAAGAAGGGCAACGGCCTGGTCGGGCCGGTCCACGACGCGCTGAACACGGTGATCGGGAACGGCACGTACCGGCAGGTGCTCGACCGGTGGGGGCTGGGCAACGAGGCGGTCCCCGAGTCCAGGGTCAACCCGCCTGGCCTGCCGAGGCATAACGGTTGAGCGCGCCCGCCTTCGAGGTCCGCCTGGTCGCGCCGGACGATCCCGCCGTCCGGCCGCTGCTGGCGGACCTCGCGCTGGAGTACACGAGCCGGTACGGCGTCAACGACGAGCTGAGCCGGTACCCCGCCGAGGAGTTCGCGCCGCCGGACGGGGCCTTCCTCGTCCTGGTGGTGGGCGGCGAGACCGTGGCGGGAGGCGCGTTCCGCCGCTACGACGCGCACACGGCCGAGCTGAAGCGGGTGTGGACGCATCCCGGACACCGCAGGCGCGGCCTGGGCGCGGTGGTCGTGCGCGAGCTGGAACGCGAGGCTGCCCGCCGCGGCTACCTGCGGATCCACCTGAGCACCGGCCCCCGCCAGCCCGAGGCCGTCGCCCTGTACCTGGCCGGCGGCTACACCCCGCGGTTCGACCCGGACGACCGTCCGGAGCGCGGCCCGCTGCCTTTCGTGAAGAGTCTGTGACCCAGCGTGGGATTGACGGGCGCCCTCTCTTGCTCCTATAAACACTCTAAAGCCACTAAATAAGTGGGAAATAGGGAGAAGAGATGAACGCTCGCAGGGTTCGCGTATCGGTGGCCACCCTGGCCGCCCTGGCGCTCACGACCATGGCGGCCGCCTGTGGGGGCAGCGGCAGCCCTGCGGACAGCGGCGCGAAGAGCGGGGGAGCCGGCACGACGCAGGTGCGTCTTGGCTTCTTCCCCAACATCACCCACGCCACCGCCCTGGTCGGCGTGGAGAAGGGCATCTACGCCAAGCACCTCGGCACCGCGCCCAAGACCAGCACGTTCAACGCCGGCCCGGCCGCGATCGAGGCCGTGTTCTCCGGCGCCATCGACGCCACCTACGTCGGCCCCAACCCGGCCATCAACGCCTGGTCGAAGTCGAAGGGCCAGGCCATCAAGATCGTCGCCGGCGCGGCGTCCGGCGGCGTGTTCCTCGTGGTCAAGCCCGGGATCAACTCGGTGGAGGACCTCAAGGGCAAGAAGATCGCCACCCCGCAGCTCGGCAACACCCAGGACGTCGCGCTGCGCTACTGGCTGACCGAGAAGGGCATCAAGACCGACACCAAGGGCGGTGGCGAGGTCTCGATCGTGCCCCAGGAGAACTCCCAGACCATCCAGACCTTCGCCACCGGCGACATCGACGGCGCCTGGGTGCCCGAGCCGTTCGCCAGCCGCCTGATCAAGGAGAGCGGCGGCAAGGTGCTGGTCGACGAGCGCGACCTGTGGCCGAACAAGCAGTTCGTGATCACCCACCTCATCGTCCGCCAGGAGTGGGCCAAGGAGCACCCCGACCTGCTCAAGAAGCTGATCGAGGCGCACGTCGAAGCCAACGACGTCATCGCCAAGGACCCGGCCGGCGCCGCGCAGACCGCCAACGCCGCCCTGCAGAAGCTGACCGGCAAGCCGCTCAAGCCCGAGGTGCTGGACAGCGCGTTCAAGAACATCACCTTCACCAACGACCCGATCGCCTCGTCGCTGGTGGGCAGCGCCGAGCACGCGACGAAGGTCGGCCTCCTCGACCCGGTCGACCTGAACGGCATCTACGACCTCACGGTCCTCAACGAGGTCCTCGCCGCCAAGGGCCAGCAGGCCATTTCCGACAAGTAGGAGGCGCACGCGATGTCCGCTCCGCTCACGGAGCAGGCCACCGGCCGGGTCGAGGGGCAGAGCCCCGCGGTCCGGCTGGAGGCCGTCTCCAAGCTCTACGGTCAGGGCCGGACGGCCCTGCAGGCCCTCGACCAGGTCTCGCTGTCGGTGGCCCCCGGCGAGTTCGTCTGCCTGCTCGGCGCGTCCGGGTGCGGCAAGAGCACGCTGCTGTCGCTGGTGGCCGGGCTCGACCGGGTCTCGGCCGGCCGCATCGACGTGGACGACAGCCGCGTCGCGCTGATGTTCCAGGAGCCCGCGCTGTTCCCCTGGCTGACCGTCTCGGCCAACGTCGAGATGGCGCTGCGCGCCAAGGGCGTGGGCAAGCAGGAACGCCGGGACCGGGCCGCCGAGTTCCTCGACATCGTCCACCTGGGCGGGTTCGGCAAGAAGCGGCCGCACGAGCTGTCCGGCGGCATGCGCCAGCGCGTCGCCCTGGCCAGGGCGCTCGCCCAGGACGCCGACGTGCTGCTGATGGACGAGCCCTTCGGCGCCCTGGACGCGATGACCCGCGACCTGCTGCACGACGAGCTCGAACGCATCTGGCGGGAACGCTCCCTGTCGGTCCTGTTCGTCACCCACAACGTGCGCGAGGCCGTACGGCTCGGCGACCGGGTCGTCCTGCTGTCCAGCCGGCCGGGGCGGGTGGTGGAGGACTTCCCCGTCGAGCTGCCGCGGCCCCGCCGTACCGACTCGGGCGAGGTGGCCGAGCTGGCGGGGGAGATCACCGGCCGCCTCCGCCAGGAGGTCCTGCGCCACGCCCGTCAGGAGGAGCCCGCATGACGACGACGGACACCCACGCCCAGCAGCTCGCCGGGCTCGACGCGCTGGAGCTGGGCGCCGGCCACCGCGCCGGCCTGGCCTCCCGGCTGTGGGCGGGGCTGTGGCCGATCGCCTCGGCCGTGGTCATCGTGCTGGCCGTCTGGCAGGCGGTGGTGTGGGCGGGCTGGTGGCCCGAGTACGTCTTCGCCGGCCCGGTCACCACGCTCTCCGAACTCGGGCACCGCCTCGGCGACCCCGAGTTCTACACCGCGCTGACGGTCACCATGCGCCGCGCGGTCACCGGGTTCGCCCTGGCCATCGCCGTCGGACTGGTCGTCGGCGCGCTGGTCTCGCGGATCGGGCCGCTGCGCCGCGCCACGGGCTCGCTGATCACCGGGCTCCAGACGATGCCGTCCATCGCCTGGTTCCCGCTGGCCATCCTGCTGTTCGGGCTGTCGGAGAGCGCGATCCTGTTCGTGGTGGTGCTGGGCGCGGCGCCGTCCATCGCCAACGGCCTGATCACCGGGGTGGACTACACGCCGCCGATCCTGCTGCGCGCCGGGCACATGCTCGGCTTCCGCCGGATCGCGCTCTACCGGCACGTCATCCTGCCGGCCTCGCTGCCGTCGTTCCTGGCCGGGCTCAAGCAGGGCTGGGCCTTCGCCTGGCGCTCGCTGATGGCCGGTGAGCTGCTGGTCATCATCGCCAACCAGGCTTCGCTGGGCGAGCAGCTCCACTACGCCCGCGAGCTGGCCGACTCGCCCGGCCTGCTCGCCACCATGATCGTCATCCTGGTCATCGGCATCGTGGTGGACCGCGTCTTCGGCCTGGCGGACGACGCGTTGCGCCGCCGCTGGGGCCTGCACCAGGTGAGCGCCTGAGCAGTAGACGGTCATGCGGATCTCCGCCAGAACCCAGTACGCCCTGCGTGCCGCGGCCGAGTTGGCCGCGGCGCCGCCGGGCCCCATGCCCGCCGAGAAGATCGCCACGGCCCAGGGCATCCCCCGCAAGTTCCTCGACAACATCCTGCTGCAACTGCGCCGGGCGGGGCTGCTGCACAGCCAGCGCGGCCCCGACGGCGGCTACTGGCTGGCCAGGCCCGCCGGCGAGATCACCCTCGCGGACATCGTGGTGATCGTGGAGGGCGTCTCCGAGGGCGGCGACCACGGGGGGTATCCCGGGGTCGCCAGCCCGCTCGCCGAGGTGTGGAGCGCGCTGCGCGACCACGAGGAGATGATGCTGGCCGACATCACGCTGGCCGACATCGCCCGCGCGAGCGTCCGGCTGGGCGACGAGACGCGCTGAGTGCCGTACCCCGGAGCTAGCCCGCCACCCGGTTCTCCCAGGCCCACGCGATGATCTCGACCCGGTTGCGTATGCCCAGCTTGTCCAGGACGGCCGAGATGTGGCCCTTCACCGTGCTCAGCGAGATGTGCAGGGACGAGGCGATCTCCTGGTTGGTGCGTCCGGCGGCCACGGCGCGCACCACGTCGGTCTCCCGTTCCGACAGCGGGTGCACGGCGCCCTTCGCGCGCGGCGCCCGTCCGGCCAGCCGGCCCAGCAGGCGCGGGGTGATCGACGGCGAGATCAGCGCGTCCCCGGTGCTGGCCGCCCGGACGGCCTCGGCGAGCAGGGCCGGGCCGGCGTCCTTCAGCACGAAGCCGGCCGCGCCGCCGCGCAGCGCGTCGTAGACGTACTCGTCGAGGTCGAACGTGGTGACCACGACCACGGGCAGCGGGTCGGGCACGCCGGCGCCGGCCAGGGCGCGGGTGACCGCGATGCCGTCCATGCCGGGCATGAGGATGTCCACCAGGCACACGTCGGGGCGCAGCCGCCGGGCCAGCTCCACGGCCTCCTCGCCGTCCCGGGCCTCGGCCACCACGCGGATGTCGGGCTGGTCCTCAAGGATCAGCCGCAGGCCCCGGCGGACCATCGCCTGGTCGTCGGCCAGCAGCACGCCGATCGTCATCGCCGCCTCCCGAGCGGCCCCGTGAGAGGCAGGGTCGCGTGGACCGTCCAGCCGCCCTCCGGCCGGGGGCCCGCGCGCAGGGTGCCGTCGAGGGCCTCGACGCGTTCGCGCATGCCGAGCAGGCCGTAGCCGCCGCGGTTCCGGGACGTCGTCACCGGCGGGGCGTCGTCGGCGACCTCGACCACGACCGCGCCTTCCCCGCCGGTGACCTCCACGGTGACGTCGACGGTGACCGCGCGGGCGCGGGGGGCGTGCCGGGCGACGTTGGTCAGCGACTCCTGGACGATCCGGTAGACGGTGCTGGTCACCTCCGGCGGCCAGCTCTCCGCCTCGCCGGGGCCGCGCAGGGTCACGGGCGGGCCGTCGAAGCGGCCGACCAGGTCGGTGAGACGCCCGGGCGGGCCGGGGACGTCGTCGGCGGAGTCGCGGAGCAGGCCGACGACGCGGCGCAGCGCGGCCAGGGCCCCGGTGCTCGCGTCCTCGATGTCCTCCAGGGACTCCTCCAGCGGGCCGGACCCCCTGCGGGCCAGCAGCCGGGCGGCCTGGGCCTGGAGGACGATGCCGGTCATGTGGTGCGCGGCCACGTCGTGCAGCTCCCTGGCCAGCCTGCGGCGCTCGTCGTGGCGTACGCGCTCGGCGACCGCCAGGCGGCGCCCGGCCAGCAGCCTCAGGCCGCCGCCGACGGCCAGGGCGGCCAGCCAGCCGGCCACGTTGAGCGCCACCACGGAGGAGTTGTGCGCGGCAGGCACGCTCGCGGCGGCCACCGCGAGCCCACCGGCCGCGACGGCGCACGCGGGCCGCGCGGGAAGCGTCCTGACCGCCGATCCGACCAGCACGGACAGGCCCAGCGCCATGGCCGGCCCCGGCTCGCTCGGCAGGTCGGCCCACGCTGCGGCCAGGACGGCCGCCACCGCGACCGCCAGACCGGCCGCGGCCGTCCAGGCAGGGGCGAGGCGGCGCGCCAGGGCCAGCGCGCACACCGCCGCCCCCGCCGCGCAGTCGAGCACCCAGTAGCCGCCGCCCCAGCTGTCGGCGATCAGGCCGGCCCAGAAGACCAGCACGGCGACGGCCGCGCCCCCCAGCGCGACCTCCGCCGACACGGCCGCGGCCCGTCCGCCGGGCCAGGCGGGCGCAGCCCCGTCCCGCACGTTCACACCAACCGGGCCAGGCAGGCGGGCGCAGCCTCGTTCCGCACGTTCACGACATCCAGGCTAGGGAGGCGGGTCCGCCCGGCACACCGGCCGAAAGTACGGTCGCGGCGGTCCGAACCCTGCTTTCGACCCTCCCGGCGCCCCGCCGCCCGCCGCAGGATGAGGCCCCATGCCCTACGACGACACGCGGCCCGCCCGCCCCCTGCCCCATGACGAAACACCGCCCGCCGCTCCCCGGCGGTCGCGCATCATCGCGCTCGACGTCGTGCGCGGGTTCGCCCTGTGCGGGATCCTGCTCGCCAACGTCCAGCCGATCTCGCACGTCGGCATCGAGGCGGTCACCCAGCAGGAGGTGGTGCTCGACGACACCGCCCGCTGGCTGGGCCTGCTCGTCGAGCAGCGCTTCTTCCCGATCTTCTCGCTGCTGTTCGGCGTCGGGTTCTCGCTGCTGCTGGACTCCGCCTCGGCCCGCGTCCCCCACCCGCGGGCGCTGCTGCTGCGCAGGCTCCTCCTGCTGGCCTGCATGGGCCTGGTCCACATGTTCCTGCTGTGGCGCGGCGACATCCTGACCGTCTACGCGGTCGTCGGCCTGGTGGTGCTGCTGCCCTCGACGTGGCTGCCGCGCTGGACGGTGGCGGGGCTCGCCGCCGTGCTCGTCGTCGCGGCGATGGTCGTCTTCAGCGGCGGCACGATGCTGGTCCCCGGCCTGTTCCTGCTGGGCTCGGCCCTCACCAGGTACGGCGTGATCGACCGGATCGAGAGCTCCACCCGCGTCCCGGCGCTCCTGGCCCTGCTCTTCGCCGCGGCCACCGTCCCGGCCCTGTCGTGGCAGGCGGGCGCATCGGGCGTCCCCCTGCCGATGGCCACGTCCGGCCTGCTCATGGCCGGCCTGTACGTGTGCGTCCTGCTCGTCCTGCTCAGGACCCCGGTGCGCCCGCTGCTGCGGGCCGTCTTCGCCCCGCTGGGCCGCATGGCGCTGACCAACTACCTGAGCGCCACCGCCCTGGTCCTGGTCATCGGCAAGGTGGTCGGCGGCCGGTCGGAACACTGGTCGCTGGGCACGATCGTGGGGATCGCCGCCGTCATCCTGGCCGTCCAGTGGGTGTGGTCCACCCTCTGGCTGCGCCGGTACCGCTTCGGCCCGCTGGAGTGGCTGTGGCGCTGGGCCACCTGGGGACGCCGTCCCGCCCAGCGGGCCCGGTGATTTCGCAGAAAATTCCGGGACGAACCCTGCAACCCTCCGCCCGGCCGGCCGCGTTGGGAACGGGCGAAGGGAGAACACCACATTGGACGCTCACGACGGCTTCCGCGAGTTCGTCATCGCCCGGCAACAGGCGCTGATGCGGACCGCCTACCTCCTCGTGGGCGACCCCCACCTGGCCGAGGACCTGCTCCAGAGCGTGCTGGTCAAGGTCGTGCGGCACTGGCACAAGCTGGCGCGCGAGGGCAACCCCGAGGCGTACACGCGTAAGGCGCTGGTCAACCAGTACATCTCGTGGCGGCGCCGGCCGGACCCCGAGCTGCCCAGCGCCGACCCGCCCGAGCGCGCGGTCACCTACGACGACGACGCGCTCGACCGGATCGTGCTGCGGCAGGCGCTGGGCAAGCTGACGCGCAAGCAGCGGGCGGTGATCGTCCTGCGTTTCTGGGAGGACCTCACCGAGGCCCAGACCGCCGACGTGCTCGGCTGCGCGGTCGGCACGGTGAAGAGCCAGACCCACCACGCGCTGGCGCGCCTGCGCGAACTCGCTCCCGACCTCATGGACTCGCGAATCGCTCAGGAGGCGGCCCGATGACCAGACTGCGTGACGCACTGAACGGCTTGGCCGAGGAGGCTCCCCCGGCGAACCTGGCCGACCTGGCCGACCTGGCGGTGGTCGGGTACCGGCGCAGGCGACGGTCCACGGCGACGCTGGCGGCGGTCGCGACGATCGCGGTGCTGGCCGGGGTGACGGCGACCGTGCTGATGGCCGGGCCGCGGCGGACGCCGGCCGCCGCGCCGCAGGAGGCACCAGTGCCCGTGCTGCCGGCGGGCGAGGTGGGGACGCTCAGCCACGCCTACCTGGAGACCTGCCTGCCCCCCAAGGGAAAGGACCCGCTGCCCGACTGCGTGCCGGACGAGTGGCGGGTGGTCACGAGCGCGGGCAAGACGTACCGGGTGCCCCAGGCGCTCGGGACGACCACCCGGAACCGCCGCGTGCCCGTCGCCGTCAGCCGCGACGGGCGCATGTTCGCCTACTACGACAAAGACGCGGGGGCGCACGTCGTCCGCGACATGGTGACCGGCGTGGAGACGGTCTCCGCCGCGAAGGTGAAGGAGGAACGCCTCGGCGTCGGCTCCATGCTGGTGGTCTCCGACGACGGCCGCCACCTGGCCTTCGACCCGCGCGAGGGCACCAAGGACCCCGGCCTGCTGATCGACGTGCGGACCGGCGGGACGGTGCCCGTCCCCGGCGTGTACGAGCCGGTCGCCATCAAGGACGGCGTCGCCGAGCTGGTCCGCTACCGCAGGACCGACCTGCTGTTCATGCCGGTCACCGGCGGCGGCAGGCCGGTGCGCTTCGACGGCGTCTTCATCATGTTCAGCGAGCTCGCCCCGGACGGCCGCACGGTGGTCGCCTTCGAGTTCCCGCCCGGCAAGAAGGCCCAGCCCGAGTACGTCACCCGCAGGCTCACCGTGCTCGACACCAGGACCGGCCGCACCCTGCGGAAGGTCTCCGTGAAGGGCCTGCCGAAGAGGGCGGGCATCGACGACGCGACGATCTGGCAGAGCCCGTCGGAGGTCACGCTCGCCGTCGAGGTCGGGCCGGACACCCGGGCGTACGCGGTGGACGTCCGCACCGGCCGGGCCAGGCCGGTGGCCAAGTATCCCGGCCGGTCCTGGGGACAGCTGGTCCTGCCCGGAGCCGCCGGCGGGCTATGAGGCTCCCGGGAGCGCTGCCTGTACGGAGGCCAGGCAGCGCTCCACCACGGGACGCGGGTCGAAGGCGTAGTCCCCGGCCCCGAACAGCTCGAACGTCATCGCTCCCCGGTATCCCCTGCGGTCCAGCGCCGCCAGGTACGCGGTGAGCGGCAGCTCGCCGTCGCCCCAGGCCAGGTGCCCGGTGGGGGAGCCGTCGACCAGGTGCACGTGCCTGACCCGGTCGCCGAGGGCGTCGAAGTAGTCGTCCACGCCCTCCCCGGCCGCCGCCATCGCCACGGTGTCCAGCACCGCGCCCAGGTTGGGGGCGCCCACCTCGTCGATCATGCGGGCCAGCGTGGGCGCGTCGTTGACCAGGTTGGACTCCACCCGCTGCAACGCCTCCAGCACGCATGACACGCCGAGCGTCCCGGCGTACGCGCAGATCTCGCCGATCGCGTCGGCCGAGCGCCGCCAGGCGCCGGCGACCGGCTCGTCCTCGAAGCCCCGGCCGGGGGTCAGCAGCAGCAGCTCGGCCCCCAGCTCGGCGGCCAGTTCGGCGGCCCGGCGGAACATCGCCACGCTCCCGGCCCGCAGCCGGCTGTCCGGCGAGGCCAGGTTGACGGGGTAGGCCACCTGCTCGGGCGTCAGGCAGCGGACGGTGAGCCCGCGCCCGGCGGCGCTGCGGCGGATCGCCCGCGCCTCGGCGTCGCTCAGCCACGGGACGTGCAGCTGCGGCGCGACGCCCCACAGCTCCAGCCGCTCGCGCCCCAGCGCGGCGGCGTCGTCGAGGAAGCGGTCGAAGGGCAGGTGCTGGTAGGCGAAGTTGGAACCGGTGACCTGCCGCAGTGACAAAGACATCAGACTCACTTCCCGACCCCGTCGGCGAGGCCCTTGACGATGTAGCGCTGGCCGAGGAAGAACAGCAGCACCACGGGCAGCGCCGCGATCACCATCCCGGCGAAGACGACGGGAAAGTCCGTGCCGTGCTTGCTCATCAGGCTGGTCAGGCCGACCGGCAGCGTCTGCACGCCGGCGCCGCTGGTGAAGACCATCGCGAACAGGTACTCGTTCCAGGCGAACAGGATGTGCAGCAGCACGGTCGAGGTGAGGATCGGCTTGCACATCGGCAGGATGATCCGCCAGAACGCGGTCCACCGGCCGCAGCCGTCCATCTCGGCGGCCTCGTCCACCTCGCGGGGCAGGTCGATCATGTACGCCCGGATGAGGAACGTCGTGAACGGGACGCGGAACGCGGTGTAGAGGATCAGCAGCGCCCAGAAGCTGTTGTACAGCCCCATGGCCTGGAACATCTTGACCAGCGGCACGAGCGCCACGGTCGGCGCGAGCATGAGCCCGCCCAGGATGCCCATCGTGACGAACCGGTTCAACGGGAGGTTCACCCGGGTCAGCCCGTAGGCCGCCCACGCGCTGACGAACACGGTGGCGACCGTGGAGGTGAGCGTGACCAGCACACTCGTCGTCAGGTAGTCGCTCACCCCCCGGTTCCACGCCTTCTGGTAGCTCTCGAAGCTCCAGCTCGACGGCAGCGCGAACGGGTTGCCGAACAGCTCGCTGTTGGACTTGAACCCGTTGAGCACCATCCACAGCAGGGGATAGAGCACGACCACCGCGAGACAGAGCAGGAACGCCCAGAGGAACACGCGCGCGATCACGCCGAGAAAGCCACGGCGACTCACCATTCCACCCTTCTTCTACGGGTGACCCACATCTGTCCCACGGCGATGCCGAGCGTGATGACGAAGATCACTGTCGCGATGGCGGCGGCGTAGCCGAAGTTGTTGCGCACGAAGCCGCTGCGGTAGAGCCAGGTGCCCAGGACCTGGCTGGAGTTGTCGGGGCCGCCGCTGGTCATCACCATGACCTCGTTGAACACCTGGAAGGCGCCCGAGACGGTGACCATCATCATCAGCCCGGTCATCTCGCGCACGAGCGGCACGGTCACGTGGAAGAACCGCCGGACCGGGCCGGTGCCGTCGATGGCGGCGGCGCCGTAGATCTCGCGGGGGATGCGCTGGATCGCGACGGCGAACAGCAGCGTCGAGTAGCCGAATCCCTGCCACTGGCTCATCGCGATGATCGCCGACATGGCGGTGCTCTCCTGGCCCAGCCACGCCTGGGCCAGGCCGTCCAGGCCGATCGCCCTGAGCAGGTGGTTGAGCGGGCCCAGGTTGGGCTCGTAGATGAAGTAGAAGAGCAGGCCGGCGACGGTCATGGAGATCGCCGACGGGATGAAGTAGACCGCCCGCAGGCCGCGCTGCCACCGCTCGCTGCGCACGCCCTCGATCAGCGCGGCCAGCAGCAGCGCGCCGAACACCTGGAAGACGATCGAGACCACCGCGTACAGGACGTTGTTGCCCAGCGAGGACCAGAAGACCGGGTCGTCGACCAGCTTGCGGTAGTTGTCGAGCCCGACGTACTCCTGGGTGCCGCTGTAGATGTCCCACTTGAGGGTGCTGAACTGGAAGTTCTGCACCAGCGGCAGGTAGACGAACACCACGACCAGCGCGAGCGCGGGGGCCACCCACGCCAGGCCGAGCGCCCGTTGACGTATGGCACGCACCGGCATGCTCTCCCTCCGGCCGCCCGGCCTACTTCGCCGACTCCGACGCCTCGCGGACGCTCGCCAGCACCTTGTCGGGGGTCGAGCCGCCGCTGATCAGCGCCTCGCCGCCGGCCAGCCAGGCGTCGGCGACCTCGGGCACGGTGACGGTGTCGAGCCACGCGGCCAGCCGCGGCGCCTTGTTGACCTGCTCCATGCCCTCGTAGACGGCCTTGCTGGAGGTCTCGGCGGTGACCGCGCCGACGACCGTGCTGGGCTGCCCGTACGGGGGCGCCGACAGGGTCCTGGCGTTCTGCGTGGAGGTCACGAACTTCATGAAGTCGACGGCCAGCGCGGCCCGCGGCGACCTGGCGTTGATCAGGTAACCCTCGGGAGCGCCCTCGATGGTCTTGGGGTCGCCGGCCGCGTTCCGGGGGACCGGGAGCTGGAAGATGCCGAAGTCGTCCGGCTTGAGGCCGTTCTTGTCGGTGGCGTTGTCGAACTCTAGGACCTCCTGGTAGTACATGGCCGCCTTGCCGTCGTGGAAGGCCTGCTGGGCCGAGCTGTAGAGCACGCCGTTGGTGCCCTTGCCGGTGTCGGTGCAGGTGTCGACCAGGGTCTTGAACCGGTTGAGCGCGGTCACGTAACCCGGGTTGTCGAGCTTGGCCGTCTTCGGGCTGAAGTCGGCCTGCAGGACGTCGGCCGGCACGTCGTAGGCGAAGAGCTGCTGGAGGTAGTGCAGGGCGGGCCAGCCGTCCTTGTTGCCGAAGGCGATCGGCTCGTAGCCCGCCTTGCGCAGCGCCGCGCAGCTCCCGACCAGCTCCTCGAACGTGCCGGGCACCTTGACGCCGGCCTTGTCGAAGGCGGTCTTGTTGTAGCCCATGAACTTGCCGTTGCCGTACAGCGGGATGCCGTAGTACTTGCCGTCGTAGGCGAAGGCCGACAGGGAGCCGGGGCTGAACGTGCCGCCCCACTCGGTGCCGGGGCCGATCACCTTGCTCAGGTCGGCGGCCCGGCCGCCGCGCACGAAGTTCTCCGCCCAGTTGCCGCTCCAGGTGAAGAAGACGTCGGGCAGCGCGTCGGAGGCGGTCAGCGTCTTTGTCTTGTCCTTGACGCTCTGGTCGGTCTCCTGGATGAGCTCGACCTTCACTCCCGGGTGCTTCTTCTGGTACGCCGCGGCCAGGTCCTCGAAGTACGGCTGCAGCGGGTCGCCGGCGAACTTCGTGAGGACGCTCAGCGTGCCGGAGAAGTCGGGCGTGGCGGACAGGTCGGCGGCGGGGGCCTTGGCCGCTCCGTCGCCGCCGCCGGAACAGCCGGCCAGGGCGAGCGTCCCGAGGAGCGCCGCGAACGACGTCATTGCGCGAGGGCGCATGGGCTTCCTTTCTCTCGGAGGGAGAGGGGGACCTGCCGGTCCGCGGTGGGGGTGTTGGCTGACTGTACAGATGAACTGATACCGGTACCAGAGCGCAGAGGAAGATTTTCTTTCCAGGCGGCTCCCGGCGGGCCTTTCGCCCAGATGAAACAGCAGGCTGCTTCGGGTTCTCGCAGGTGGGGTGTTGACGCGTGGCCGGATCCTGTGCCACCGTGACCTCCGCGTGATACCGGTATCAGGCCGCTGGGCGGCGCCGGCCCGCAAGCATTCCCGAAAGGACGCGAAGATGCTCGGATTCAACGAGCCGGAATTCCTGTCGCAGCTGGCCAGCACCGTGGCCCTGCGCCCCCAGATCGAGGAACTCGTCGATCGGCTCGTGGACCAGGGGTTCGACACCCTCCTGCTCGTCGGCGCCGGCGGCACGTACGCCCAGATGTGGCCCTACGAGCACCTGGCCAGGCGGAGCTCGACGCTCGACGTCCGCGCCGCCGTCGCGGCCGAGCTGGTCGTCTCCGGCGACGCCCGCCTCGGCGAGCGCACGGTCGCGATCTTCACCTCGGTCTCCGGCACCACCGAGGACAGCCTGCGCGCGATCGAGTACGTCAAGGACAAGGGCGCCTACACGGTCGGCTTCACCGGCTACCCCGACTCGCCGATCGCCAAGGCCGTGGACGCCGTGCTCGTCTCCGAGCCGAAGGCATGGCCGTTCGACCAGCAGATGTTGCTGTTCATGGGCCGCCTGCTGTCGCGCCGCGGCGAGTTCGAGGGCTACGAGAAGCTGGCCGGCGAGCTGGCCGGGCTGCCCGGCGTGCTGCTGGAGGTCGCCCGGCAGGCCGATCCGGTGGCGTCCGCCTTCGCCGAGGCACACAAGGACACCGGCTACCACTTCCTCATCGGCGGCGGGAACCTGTGGGGATTCACCTACCTGTACTCGATGTGCATCCTTGAGGAGATGCAGTGGCTGCGCACCACCAGGGTGCACAGCGCAGAGTTCTTCCACGGCTCGCTGGAGCTGCTGGAGGAGGACACGAGCGTGCTGATCTTCCAGGGCGAGGACGAGACACGCCCGCTCACCGACCGCGCGGAGGCGTTCGCCCGGCGCGTCTCCAAGGACGTCACCGTCTTCGACACCCGTGACTACCCGCTCGACGGCATCAGCCCCGAGTTCCGCGGCCTGCTCGCGCCGCTCGTGCTCGACACGGTGATGGGCCGGGTCAGCAAGCACCTGGAACGGGTCCGCGACCACTCGCTCGACCTGCGCCGCTACTACCGGGTCATGGACTACTAGGCCACCGCCACGCCGCTCCGCTCCCGCCCGCCGGGACGGGAGCGGCCACGGCCTGCCCACCCCGAACCCCCCGGCACAGGAGAAACATGAGAGTCCTCGGCTTCGGCGACAACATCGTCGACCGGTTCGTCGATCGGGGCATCGACTATCCGGGCGGCAACAGCGTGAACGTCGCCGTCTACGCGGGCCGCCTCGGCGTCGAGGCCGCCTACCTCGGGGTCTTCGGCGACGACGACCTCGGCGGCTTCCTGCGCGAGGCCGTCGCCGCGCAGGGCGTCGCCGTCGACCGTTGCGTGGTGCGTCCCGGCGAGAGCGGCGTCTCCCGGCTGCGCGTCGACGACGGCGACCGGGTCTTCCTGGGCTGGAACGGCGGCGGCGTCACCGTGCGCGAGCCGCTGTCGCTGGCCGGCGACCTGCTGGCCTACGCCGGCTCGTTCGACCTGGTGCACTCCAGCGTCTACTCCGGCAGCGAGGACGAGCTGGCCGGGCTCGCCGGCCTGCGTCCCCTGGTCAGCTTCGACCTGTCCAGCGAGGACGACTACCGCGCCCCCGCCTACCTGGACCGCGTCTGCCCGCACGCCGACCTGGTGCTGTTGTCCTGCTCCCACCTGGACGAGGCGGGCACCCGCGACCTGCTGGCCCGGGTGGTGGCGAGCGGCGCCCGCCTGGCCCTCGGCACCAGGGGCGTGGACGGCGCGATGGCCTACGACGGCCGCGACCTGGTCGCCGCCCCCGCCCGGCTGGTCGAGGACCCGGGCAAGATCGTCGACACCATGGGCTGCGGGGACGCGTTCCTGGCCGGGTTCGCCGTCTCGCTGCTGCGCGACGGCTGGCGCAAGGGCGTGGCGCCCGGCTGCGGCAGGATCGAGCGGGCGCTGCTGGCCGGTGCGGAGACCGCCTACGAGCAGTGCTTCGTCGAAGGCGCGTTCGGCTTCGGCAGGCCCGCCCCGCGCGACTAGCATGGGCGTGCCCGCGACCCCCCAGAAACGAGGAACCCGTTCGATGGCAGCCGACCGGAGCCAGTCGGGCCGGCCGACGATCTCGGAGGTGGCCGCCGAGGCCGGCGTCGGCCGCGCCACCGCGGCCCGCACCCTCGGCGGCTACGGCTACGTCAGCCCCGAGCTGCGCGAACGGGTGCTGGCGGCGGCCGAGAAGCTCGGCTACCGCGCCAACGCCCTGGCCCGCAGCATGTCCACCGGGGTCAGTCACACCCTCGGCGTGATCCTGGCCGACATCGGCAACCCGTTCTTCGCGGGCGTCCTGCGCGGCATCTCCGACGCCTCGCGCGCCCGCGGGTTCGACACGATCGTGCTGAGCACGTACGAGCGGCTCGACGAGGAGGTGGCGGCCACCGACGTGCTCATCGACAAGCGGGTCGACGGCGTGATCATCGCCTCCGCGGCCGTGGGGCGCGACGAGGTCAAGCACATCAGGGCGGCCATGGGCCGGGGCATCCCGATCGTGCTCGTCGACCGCGCGGTCACGCCGCTCGACCTCGACACGGTCGTCATCGACAACCGCGGCGCGGCCCGCGAGGCGGTCGAGGTGATGATCGCGGCCGGCCACCGGCGCATCGGGTTCGTGTGGGGGCCGTCCTCGGTCGACCCGCCCGTGACCAGGCGGGCGCTGCTGGAGAAGGCGCGCAACGTGTGGACCGACGGCGAGCGCCTGCGCGGCTACCTCGACGCGCTCGACGACGCCCGCATCCCCTTCGACCCCGAGCTGGTCATGACCGGCCCGAAGACCGAGGAGTGGGCCACCCAGGAGGTGTCCCGGATGCTGGCGCTGCCCGACCGCACCACCGCCCTGTTCTGCACCGAGACCGACGCCGTGACCGGGGCGCTGCGGGCCGTACGCGCCGCCGGGCTGTCCTACCCGGCCGACATCTCGCTCATCGGCTTCGACGACAGCGCGTGGGCGGCGGTCATGGACCCGCCGCTGACGATGATCGAGCAGCCGGTCCACCAGCTCGGCGCGAAGGCGGCGGAGGTGCTGCTCGACGTGCTCGACGGCGGCGAGCCGCGGCACGACGTGCACACGCTGCGCTCGCGGCTGGTCACCCGCGCCTCGGTCGCCCCGCCGCCGTCCTGAGCGGCCCCGCCGTCGATCACCCGCTCAATGGTGGGTGACCTGTGGCGAGGTGGTCACCACCTCGCGCGTGGGGCGCGGCGCGGGCGGGGTGCGCGGACGGCCCGCCGCCACGAACACGACCGCCGACAGCAGCGTCATCGCGACCACGATGATCAGGATGAAGGCCATCTCCCGCCGCGTCACCGGACAGCGGCGGCGGCGGGCCGGTTTGGCGTTGAGCGCGTCGATGCGGCAGGCGAAGTCGCGGTCCTGCCAGCGCAGATCCTGCTCGATCTCGGCCAGGATGCGGCGTTCGCGGTCCGACAGGCTCATGGCCGCCGCTCCCGTCCCGCGACGCCGTGTGCGGGGGCGGGCCGTGAGGTCAGCGGTTCGGTCATGTCGTTCTCCGTCGCTCCCGGTCAGAAGTAGCCCCCGTCAGGGCGGCCCGGTCGGGGCCGGCCCTGGTCAGGGGGCGTCCCGCTGGTGAGGCGCGCTTTCGTGGCGGCGCGCTCTGGCGGGTCGCCGGCGGGCCCGAGGGCCCGCGATTCCTCCCGTACCCGGGGGCGCAGGCTCGATGCGGTGCCTTACCGCGCCCGGAATGAACTGTTACGCCCGTACGGCGATGTCCACCTAAATCCAGACATTTCCTTCACCTGCGATCGAGTCCCGGCTTACCGGGCCCGGCCCCCGGTCACCTGTCCGGCTTCTCCACCAGCGGGGTGTCCACCAGGTGCTCGATCAGGAACCAGGTCTGCAGCTCGTTCGTCCTGATGACGTCGGAGACCAGCAGGTCGTTGGTGCCGTCGTCGCCCATCTCCTGCGCCCGGTTGGCCGCGTCGTGGGCGGCCACCAGGATGGTCTCGTGCGCCTCGATCAGGCGCGAGAGCATGGCCGGCACCTCCTCGCAGCCGTTCGGCGGGCGCGGGATCACGGTGATCTCGGCCACGTGGCGCGGATCGCCCACCGCGACGCCGCCGAGGGTCTGCACGCGCTCGGCCATCTCGTCCACCAGCGCGATCTGCTCCGAGGCGTGCTTGTCCAGCAGCAGGTGGAGCTGGTAGAAGGTCGGGCCGCGCATCAGCCAGTGGTGCTTCTTGTAGAGGCTGTAGAGGATCTGGGTGTCGGCCAGGATCTGGTTGAGGCGCTGGCAGGAGTACTCGCGCGCGTCGCGGGAGAGGCCGAGCGGGAACATCCGCACGGTGCCGTACTCCTGGATCTCCACGCCGTTCACGTGCAGCCACGGCTGGCTGTCGGGCTTCGACCGGGTCGGCTTGGTGGAACGTTTGGTGGGCACGTACATCTCCTCAGAAAGGCGGAACAATCGCCCGGAAACCTCCCCATGGACGCGCCAAGGGCCCCCACGAGCCTGCACAAGAGCCGGTCAACATCCGATGTCGGCGCCCGTTTGCCCGCAGGTCGGAGGGGTAGCCGGAGGGGTGGGCGCGGGGGAGCCCCGCGCCTCGTCTTCCTGAGGGGGGATGACGATGCGACGCAAAGAGTCCGAGAACCAGGAGACGCCCGCGGCCGACCTCGAAGGCCCCGAGAACGACGAGCCCTACGACGAGGAGCGCGAGCGCTTCGAACGCCTCAAGGAACTGAACCCGGACGACTTCGAGTGACCGCCGGGCCGCCCCTGGACCGGCCACTACCGGACCGGCCACCACCGGACCGGCCACCGGCCGGTGGGCCGGGTCTGCCCGGGTCAGTCCGGGTCGATGAGGGCCAGGCCGGTGGCGGGGTCGTGGCGGCGCCTGAGGTAGCGCGGTGACTGCGTGACGATCACTTCCAGCGTCGGCCACACCTCGCCGCCCAGCAGGTGGCCGCCGCGGGTCGTGCCGTCCGGCAGGCCCACGACCACATGGGCGTGCAGGTGGGGCCCCACGTCGTCGTCGGGCATGGCGAAGTCGCCGATCAGGGAGAGCACCTCGGTCTGCCGGTCCACCGGGATCGGGTCGTAGCGGAGCGCCTCGGGGTCGAAGAAGCCCAGCGTGACCCGCCGGAACCCGCCGATGCCGGTCAGGCGGGCGGCGCGGATGCCGTTGCCGGCCGCCCACTCCGTCAGGCTCCGGACCACCTCGTCGCCGGGGTCGAGGACGACCGCGTACGTCTGCTCCTCGTTGGTCGAGAGCCGCTTGCTGCGCATGACGATCTCCTGCCCGCAGGGCGCGCGGGCAACCGGGTCACCGCCAGACGGCCTTGGCCAGGATGTCCCCGAGCCCGGGGGTCTTCCACTGGTCGACGACGAGCACCTTCTCCTTGCGCAGGTACCAGATGCGCTGGGTGTAGGCCACCGAGGTCGGCTTGCTGGTCTTCGTCTGGCAGGTCAGCTTCCACTCGGTGAAGCGGGCCGGATGCCCCTTCCCCACCTGTACGGTCGCGGCGCGCGAGGGCTTCAGGGGCGCGACGCCCTCCACGTAACGTTTGTCGGGAACGCACTCCATGACCCCGCTGCTGGGGTGGTACGGCTGCCCCGCCCGGTAGGGGCCGCCCTCGGAGGCGTAGGCGATGGCCTGCCGGCCGCCGATGGAGAAACCGGGGCATTCCATCGCCTGCTTCGAGCAGGCGCCGGTGACCACGTCGAGCCCTCCGACCGGGTCCTTCTTCACCTTCCATGAGACCGGTACCTGGATGGTGAAGCCCTGGAACGACACGGATTTGGTGGCCTGCGCGGGGGTTCCGGTGAGGACGAGCGCCGCGCTGAGCGTCAAGGTCATGAGCACGGCGGCGATCTTAGGTCCTGTCATCGAGGGAATGTCAAGGCCCGATAAATCGGAAAAAATGGTCACAACTTTCCGGACGATCACCGCATCCAACCGTCCGTGAACGTGCTGACCGCCGACGATCCCCAGCGCCTGGGCGGCTACTGGCTCGCCGGACGGCTGGGCGCCGGCGGCCAGGGCGTCGTCTACGAGGCCTACGCCGAGGACGGCGTCCGGGTCGCGATCAAGGTGCTGCACGGCGACGAGGCCGGACGGCTGGCCAAGGAGGCCGAGGCGGCCGGGCGGGTCGCCTCGTTCTGCACGGCCCGCGTGCTCGCCGCCGAGCTGGACGGCCCGCGTCCCTACATCGTCAGCGAGTACGTCGCCGGGCCCAGCCTGCGCCAGGCGATCGCCGCCGGACGCCGCTTCGCGGGCGGCGACCTGCACCGACTGGCCACGGCGGTGGCGACGGCGCTCACCGCCATCCACGAGGCCGGCGTGGTGCACCGCGACCTCAAACCGGACAACGTGCTGCTGGGCCCGGACGGCCCGCGGGTCATCGACTTCGGCATCGCGCGGACGGCCGAGATGTCGCTGACCGCGACCGGTCTGGTGACCGGCACGCCGACGTACATGGCGCCCGAGGTGTTCGGCGGGCAGCGGGCCGGCGCCCCCGCGGACGTGTTCGCCTGGGGCTGCGTCGTCCTGTACGCGGCCACGGGCGCCGACCCGTTCGAGGCCGAGAGCCTGGGCGGGGTGATGCACCGGGTGCTGTCGGCCACCCCCGACCTGGCCGCGCTGCCGGACTCGCTGCGCCCGCTGGTGTCGGCGGCCCTGAGCAAGGAGCCCGGCCGGCGTCCCGAAGCCCGTCAGCTCCTGCTCGCGCTGGTCAGCGGGGACGGCGGGCTCGACACCGCGCGGCTGCTCGAACGCGGGCGACAGGCCGCCCGCGTCGCCGAGGCCGCCGCGGACCCGGCGCTCGGCACGCTGGCCGAGGACTCCTACGCGCTGCTCGCCCCGGCGGAACGGGAGCTGGCGCCCGAGGTGTTCCTGCGCCTGTTCACCGTGGACGCGCAGGGCGAGCTGGCCACCCGGAAGGCCGCCCTGGACGAGCTGGTCGCCGGCAGGCCGGCGGCCGAGACGCCGGCGGTCACCAGGATCCTGGAGGTGTTCGCGTACCTGCTGGGCCGCGACGGGCGCGAGGTCTGGCTCGCCCGTCCGGCCCTGCCGCACGCCTGGCCGCGGCTGCGCCGCTGGATCGAGGCCAACAAGGAGGGGCTGGTCGTCCACGGCCCGATCCTGGCCGCCGTCCGGCGCTGGGACGAGGGCGGCCGCAGGGACGGCGGCCTGTTCCACGGCACGATGCTCGACGACGCCCTGAGCTGGGCCGCGACCGCCCGCCGCGACATCAGGCTGTCCCAGGCCGAGCGCGAGTTCCTGGAGTCCTCGGCGCGGCTGGCCAAGCGGCGGGCCCGCCGCGCCCGGCTCCTGACGCTGAGCCTGGCGGGGCTGCTGGTCGTCGCGCTGGTCGCGGGCGGCCTGGCGATCCAGCAGAGCAGGCTCGCCGCCGCCCGCGCCGACGAGTTGCAGGACCGCCTGATGACGTCGGAGTCCACCCGCCTGGCCGCCCGCGCCGAGGCGACCGGGCGCAGCGATCCCGTGCTCGCCGGGCTGCTCGCCGTGGCCGCCTGGCGGCTGCGGCCCACGCCGCAGGCCAGGGCGGCGATGACCGCCGCGCTCGCGCAGCGCGAGCGCGGCATGTTCCGCGACCCCGCCGCCGCCCGCAGCACCCTGCGGGCGCTGGGCGCCGACGGGCACACGCTGCTCAGCGTCGGCCAGGACCAGGCGCGGCTGTGGGACGTGCGCACGGGCCGCCGCATCGCGCTGATCTCCGGCCTGGGCCTCGGCGGCGGCCCGGTGTCCGACATCGGGCTGTCCCCCTCGGGCCGCACGCTGGTCGCCGCCACCGAGAGCCGCGCCCGCGCGTGGGACGCCCGGACCGGCCGGCCGGTCGGAACCTGGCCGGTTAACCGGGTCAAGGACCTGGTCGAAGGCTGGGAGAACGCCGTCCGCCGGCACGAGGGCCGCAAGGTGATCGTCGAGCCGGACAACAGCGAGCAGTGGACCGTCGCCGACGCCGCCGACCCCGCCGCCAGGCGCGGCACGCTGAGCCCCGACGGCCGGTGGCTGGCCACGTCGGGCGACGGCACCCTGACCCTGACCCAGACGAAGGAGGGCTGGACGGAGGAGATCGGCGAGGGCACGGAAGGCGCCTGGAACAAGGGCGATCCCGTCTTCGACCGCGGCGGACGGCTGCTGGCCACCGTCACCGACGCCACCGTGCAGTTCTGGCGCCTGCCCGACAGCCACCTGCTCAGCGTCGTCCCGGTGCGCGGCGACGGCGAGGCGGGCACCCGTCCGGCCGCCGCCTTCGACGGGACGACCTTCCGCTACCTCGTCGGCGACCAGGTGTTCGCCGTGGACGTCGCCGACCTGCTGAACGAGCCGAGCGAAGGGCCGCCGTACGAGCGGGCCGACCTCGGCGAGGACGGGCTGCACCTCGTCGTGGACGGCACCCTGCGCCAGGTCCAGGGCGGCACGTCCGGCCGCCTGCCCGCCGCGCAGGCGCTCGGCTTCAGCCGCGACGGGCACGACGTCGCGCTGGCGTCCGGCCACGACGTCACCGTCCTGGACACCACGACGCGGAAGCCCGTGGGCGGCTTCCCTGCCGGTACCGGGAAGGCGCAGCCCGAGCTCGTCCGCTTCAGCCCCGACGGCGGCCGGCTCGCGCTCGTGCTCGACGGCCCCGGAAACGGCGAGGACGCGGTCGAGCTCTGGGACTGGCGGGCCCGCCGCCGCCTGTGGAGCACGCGCGTGAGAGGGGTCGTGGACCTGGCGTTCGCGCCCGACGGCGGGCGGCTAGCGGTGACCGGCCTGGACGTCCGCCTGCTGCGGGCATCGGACGGCCGGGCCGCGGGCTCGCCGTTCGGCGTCTTCGGCAAGGACGTCCTGGGCGCCTGGGTGCGCTTCACCCACGCGGGGGACGGGGTGGTCGTGTTCGACTCGCGCGGGCGGTTGAGCACGTGGGACGCGGGCGGCCGGCGGCTGGTCGAGGACACCGAGGGGTTCTCCTTCGCCGGGACGGCGGCGTACTCGCCGGTCGAGGACCTGGTCGCGGCCGACGCCGGGCAGGGCCGCGTCCGCCTGATCGACCCGAGGACCGGCGTCGACCTCGGGCTGTCCGCGGACCCGGGCGGCGGCCTCGACCGCGACGAGGGCGAGCTGCTGTCGGTCGCCTTCACCCCCGACGGGTCGCACGTCCTGACGGTGGACGCCGGCGGGACCATCGGACGCGTCCCGGCCGTCGCCGAACTGGTGGCGCGGACGGTCTGCGCCCGCGCCGGGCGGGCGCTGACCGAGCGGGAATGGCGGACGTACGTGCCCGCGCTGCCCTACCGGCCCGTCTGCGGGTGATCGCGCCGTCACACCAGCGTCAGGTAGCCGGCCAGCTCGGCGGCGGAGTCCGTGGCGATCCCGACGTGGCCGTCCGGGCGCACGAGCGTGTGCCGCACCCCGCCGTACGGCTCGGCCGGGGCGTACGCCCGCACCTCGGGCCCGCCCGGCACGCGGGGCGCCGGGTCCGGTGACAGCAGCGTGAAGTGCGGGCCGCGCAGCAGGTCGAACATGCGCGCCCGGGAGCCGTCGGCCAGCCGCAGCGGCCCGTCGGGCACCCGTTCGCCGCCCGCGCGGGCCAGCGAGCCGCCCCGGTAGCCGACCTGGAGCTGGTAGGTCTCCGCGTCCCGCTTGTACGACTTCCTGTCGTGCAGGTCCGTGCTGAGGCCGAGCACGCGGGCGGCGACCGGGCGGCGCTCCTCCTCGTAGGTGTCCAGCAGCGACGCCGGCCCGCCGGTCAGCGCGCGGGCGAGCTTCCAGCCCAGGTTGTAGGCGTCCTGGACGCCGGTGTTGAGCCCCTGGCCGCCCGCCGGGGAGTGCACGTGGGCGGCGTCCCCGGCCAGGTGGACGCGTCCGGCGCGGTAGGCGTCGGCCAGCCGGATGTTGACCCGGTAGAGGGAGGACCACAGCAGCTCGGTGATGCGGACACCATGGGCACTGCGCAGCATCGAGCGTTCGGCGAAGAGCCGCTGGAAGCCGGCCGGTGTCAGGTCCGGCGTCGCGCCCGGCCTCAGCGGCGCCATGAACTGGAAGCAGTCGGTGCCGGCCATGGGGTAGAGCGCCACCATCCCCCTGCCCGGCCGCACCCAGGCGTGGATGTGCTCCCGGTCCAGTCCCTCGACGCGCACGTCCCCGAGGGCCATGCGCTCCTCCTCGCGGGTCTCGCCGGTGAAGCCGACGCCGAGCGCCTTGCGTACCGTGCTGCGGCCGCCGTCGGCGGCGACCAGGTATCCGGCCCGCAGCGTCGCGCCGGTGCCGAGCCGGGCCGTCACGCCCTCCGCGTCCTGCGCGAAGCCGGTCAGCTCGACGCCGTGCTCGACCTCGCCGCCCAGCTCGGCCAGCCGCTCCCGCAGCACCGCCTCGGTGCGCCACTGCGGGTGCATCCGCACCATCGGGTACGGCACCTCGTCGCTCGCCGCCGCCGGCCTGTGCATGCGGCCCTGGTAGACCGGCAGCCGCCCGATCCTGACCCGGATGGGCGGGTAGGGCGTCGTCCCGGCCAGGACCCGGTCGATGATCCCGAGATCGTCGAAGATCTCCTGCGTGCGCGGTTGCAGGCCCTTGCCCTTGGAGCCCGCCGAGGGCGCCGCCGCCCGCTCGACGACGCGGTGCGCGATCCCGCGCCTGGCCAGCTCCACGGCGAGGGTGAGGCCGGTGGGCCCGGCGCCGACGATGAGCACGTCCGTCCTGTCTGTCATGCGGCGACCGTGCCAGCGGCCGCTGCCGGATCTCTGTCACCGCCCTGCCACGGGGTCACAGGCAGGGCGGACGGTAGGGCAGGTCGTCGAAGTACCGCCGCCACTCGGCCCGCGTGAGCGGCATCCCGGCGGCCTCGCAGACCACCGCCGCCACCGCCTCCGGCCGCAGGTCCCACAGCCGCAGGTCGTGGCCGGCGGCCGAGACGAGGGTGTGGTCGTCGGCGTACAGGACGGTCCCGAGGTCGGGATGGGACAGCACGGCGATCGACCGGCGGGACCGCAGGTCCCACACGCGGGTGGTACGGGAGGCGTCCGTGGTGGCCAGGGCGGCGCCGTCGGGGCTGAACCCGGCGATCCGGACGGTGTCGTCGTGCCCGCGCAGGACCGCCGGACGGGGAACGCGGCGGAGGTCGGCGATCCTCCAGACCCGGGCGGTCCGGTCGTGGCCGGTGCTGACCAGCACGTCGCCCTTGGGGCCGAAGCGCACGGCGGCCACCGCGTCGGCGTGCTCCTCGTGGTGGGCGACCTGGTCGAGGGCGCGGCGGCGCACGTCCCACAGCCGTACGCCGCGGTCGGCGCCACCGCTGGCCAGCCGGCCGCCGTCGGGGCTGAAGTCGAGCGCGCCGACGTCGCCGAAGCCGTCGCGGGCGGCCAGGCGGCGCGGGGGGCCGGTGACGTCCCAGAGCAGCAGCCGCCCGCCGTGGTCGCCCGTCGCCAGGGTGCGGCCGTCGGGGCTGAGCGCGGCGACCGCCAGGCCGCGCACCGGCAGCCGGACGTGCCGGGCCGGGCGGTAGGGGTCGCGGATGTCCCACACGGTCACGGCCACGCCGCGCTCGACGGTGGCCAGGCGGCGGGCGTCGCCGCTCAGGGCCAGACCGGCGGCCCGTGGAACGTTCCAGCGTGACAGCAGCACGCGGTGCCGGGGATCGCGGACGTCCCACAGCGCGCCGCCGCGCGCGCCGGTCGTGGCCATCAGCGTCCGGTCCCGGCTCAGGGCCAGCTCGGTCACCGGGTCGGGCACGCGTACCGGATGGCGCCACTGGTAGAAGGCGCCGGCCGCGGACCCGGTGGCCAGCGCCTGACCGTCGGCGGTGAAGGCGAGGCCGAGCACGCGGTCGGGATGCGGGAACGAGGTGACCTCCGCGCGGGTGGCCAGGCTCCACAGCCGGACCGTGCGGTCGTCGCCCGCGGCGGCCAGGACGGTGCCGTCCGGGCTGAAGGCCAGGGCGCCGGCGGGGTCGCCGTACCGGGTGGGACGGTGGCAGCGCCGAGCGTCCAGGCGGCAGAGCCAGGTGCCGCGGTCGGGGGCGGACCAGGCCAGCGCGCTGCCGTCGGGGCTGATCGCGAGCGCGGCGGGGGCGTCCTGGAGGCCGGTCGCGATCGTGTCGGCGGGGGAGGCGGGGGCCGCCGGGTCCCACAGGCGCACGCTGCCGTCGTCGTGGCCGGTGACCACCGCGTCGTCGCCGACGGCGAAGCGGGTGACCTGGGCGGACGTGCGTACCGGGGGCAGGGGGACCGGCCGGCCGGCCAGCCGCCACCGCCGGACGCCGTGCGCCGCGGCGGCGAGCACCGTGCGGCCGTCCGGGGTGAACGCGGCCGTGGACGCGCCGGGCAGGGCGGCGACGTGCCGGGGGCGGGCCGGGTCCACGACGTTCCACACCTCGACGCCGTCCCGGGTGGCCGCCAGCAGGACGCGGTCCCCGCCGGACGGGCGGAAGGCGAGCGCGCCGACCGGCCCGGCGGTGCGCGGCAGGGTGGCGAGCGGGGTGCGGCGGCGCGAGTCGGCGGCGTCCCACAGCTCGACCACGCCGTTGTCGGCGCCGGTCGCGAGCAGGGCGTGGTCCTGGCTGTAGGCGATCGCGCGCAGGCGGTCGCCGGTGGAGCGCAGCCGGGTGGCGTACGGCTCGGCGGTGTCGAGCAGCGTGCCCCGGGTGCCCGGGGTGTCGGCCAGGCCCTGGGCGGCCACCGCCACCTGCATCGCCAGCGCCGGGTCCGTCGTCCGCAGCGCCCGCGCCTGGGCGGCGGCCCGTTCGGCGAGCGCGGTGACGCGGGCGTCGCTCGCCCGGCCGCTCTTCTGCCACGCCAGCCCGGCCCCCACCCCGGCGACCACGACCAGCACCACCAACGCCACCACCAGCCCCCGCACCCTCCGCCGGACCGGACACCCCCCGCCGCGGGCGGGCGAACCAGGCACCGGACCCGACGGTTCCCCGCCCCCACCCCCCTCCAGGGCCGGGGACGCCTCCACGAGAAGGCCCTCGGTGGGCCGCGCCGTTACGGAGAGGGCGTCGTCGGCAGGCGGTGGTGGTGGTGCGGTGGTGGTGGGGCGGTAGGCGTGGCGGGTGAGGGCGTCGCCGTCGCGGTGGTGCCAGGTGGCGCGCATCGCGTGGGAGAGGCGGGGCAGCGCGTCGGCCGCCGCCGGGGCGTCGTCGCGGGCCCCCAGGTCGTGCAGGATCGTCTCGGTCAGCCCCGGCTCCAGGGACAGGCCCGCGACCCGGGCCGGTCCGATGATCGCGCGGCGCAGCTCGGCGCCGGTCATCGGGCCGAGCGGCAGCGACCGTGCCCGCAACGCCTCCACCAGCGGTGGAAACCCCAGGCACCGCTCGTAGCAGCCGGCCCGCATCCCGATCACCACCGGCAGCCCGCCCGCCGCGAGCCGGCACAGCTCCTCGACGTACGCCGCCCGCTCGCTTTCGGCCCGAGCCGTGAACAGCTCCTCGAACCGGTCGACCACCAGCAGCGCGCACGACTCCACCGGCCGCCCGCCGCCCCCGACCGGCGAGCCCGGCGTACGCCACAACACCCCGGTGCCGCCCCCCGGCAGCGCCCCTTCCAGGACGGCCGGCACCAGCCCAGCCGCCAGCACCGACGTCTTCCCGACCCCGGCCGCCCCGGTCAGCACCACGGGATGGCCGGGACGGCCGGGGTCCGAGAGCAGCCCCACCAGCTCCGACACCACCCGCTCACGCCCGAAGAGCCACCTGGCGTCCCCGGCCGTGAACGGCCCGGAGGGCCAGGGGCACGGATCCCGCGCGCACCGGTCCCGCTCGCTCCCCAGCCCCGCGCCGAACCCGTCGTCCATCCCGCACCGCATCTCGTCACCCAGCGAAGTCGATCGGGGACTCAGGGTACGCGCGCCCGCCAGGCGGCGTACGCCGGTCCGGAAGGCGGCATCCACCGGACCGGTACGAAGCCGGGGAAGATCAGCCCTTGCGGCCGACGCCCGCGTAGTAGACGGCCTCGCGGTCGGCGTACAACGTCTCGGGGACGGGACGCCAGCGCGGCAGCGCCACCACGCCCGGCTCCAGCAGCTCCAGCCCGTCGAAGAAGCTCGTGACCTCGTCCAGGGTGCGCAGCGTCATGGGCGCGCCGCCGCTCTCGTTCCAGTGGCGGACGCCCTCTTCGAGCTGCCTGCCGACGAGCCCGTGGGAGACGGCCAGATGGCTGCCCGGCGCCATCGCGGCCAGCAGTTCGGCGATGATCGAGCGGGCCTGTCCGGTGTCGGGGATGAAGTCCACGACGCCGAGCAGGGTCAGCCCGATCGGCCGGTCGAAGTCGAGATGCTCGGCGGCGGCGGCCAGGATCTTGTCGGGCTCGCGCAGGTCGGCGTCGACGAAGGCGGTCGTGCCCGCGGGGGCGGCCCGCAGCAGCGCCCGCGCGTGGGCCAGGACCATGGGGTCGTTGTCGACGTACACGACGTGGCTGTCGGGGGCGACCGCCTGGGCGACCTGGTGGGTGTTGTCGGCTGTGGGGATGCCGGTGCCGATGTCCAGGAACTGCCGGATGCCCGCCTCCCCGGCCATGTACCGCACCGCGCGGCCGAGGAACTCCCGGTTCGTACGGGCCAGCACCGGCAGGTCGGGCACGGCGGCGAGGATCTGCGCGCTCACCATGCGGTCGATCTCGTAGTTGTCCTTGCCGCCCAGCCACAGGTCGTAGATGCGGGCGGGGCTCGGAACATCGGTGTTCAGCGAACGTTCGCTCATCGCGACGCCTTCCGGACGAAAGGGGGCTATGTGGGAGATCGTAGCCCCAAGATCCTTCCGCGGGCCACGCCCGCCCGGCCGGGTCTAAGGTTCCAGGGGTGAGCCGCCCACCTCTCGCCCATGCCAGGGCCGACGTGCACGTCACCTACCACTGCCTCCTGGTCGGCGAGCCGGGCCGCGACCATCCGGGAACCGTCCCCAACGGGCTGGTCGCCGCCGCACCCGGCGCCGCCGTGATCCGGACGGGCATCCACACCGGCGTCGTGGACGTGACCGTCCGGCTGGCCGAGACCGCGCCGCCCCCCGACCCCGAGGGCTGGGACGAGACCGAGGAGGTGGAGCTCGTCACCTTCACCGGCGAGGTACGCCTGTCCGGCATGATGCACTCCCCGCCGGACGCCCTGCCCGTCCTGACGCCCCAGGGGCCGGGCCGTTACGGCATGCGTGTGCAGGCCCGCGGCCGGGACATCGCCCCCGCCGCGGTGCCGAAGGTGCCGTTCGAGTTCTACCGGGTGACCGTCTGGCCGGTGGAGACCGGGCCGGACGCGGCGGCGAGGCTCGGCGTCGGAGTCGCGGACGAGACGGGACTGCCCGACAAGTCGTCGGAGATCCAGCGGTGGGCGCGCGAGCACAACAATCCGCAGACCGAGCGCGGTCGCCTGGCCTCGGGCCGGGACCAGCGGCCCGCGTCGCCGACACCGGCGTGAGGCGGGGGGTCAGAGCAGGCGGCGTTGTACCGCGTCGGCGATGGCCGTGGTCACGATCCACTCGACGGCGGTGGCGCCGGGCGGGTCGCCCTCGCTGCCGGCGAACAGCAGGTGGCCGCTGCCGATCAGGGTGAGCGCGAGGGCGTCGACGTCGGCGTCGACCGCGATGCGGCCCATCTCGCGCTCGGCGGTCAGGTAGGCGGCGATCATGGTCGTGGCCTCGGCCAGGAGCGGGATGCCCGACGACCCTGCCTGGCGCAGGCGGGCGCGCAGGCCGTCGCGGGAGATGACGAGGCCGACGACGGCCACGGCGACCGACCCGAACAGCTCCAGCAGCGCGAGGGTGAGGTTCCCGGCGACGGTGCCGGTGCCGGCGCTCTCGCGCAGGGCGGCGGACTGGGCCTCGACGCGGCGGATGCGGTCGGTCACCAGGTCGGCGAGGAAGGCGTCGAAGTCGGCGAAGTGGCGGTGGAGCACACCCTTGGCGCAGCCCGCCTCGGTGGTGACCGCCCGGCTGGTCAGAGCGTTGGGGCCGTCTCGGAGCAGGACGCGCTCGGCGGCGTCGAAGAGCTGCTCGCGTACGTCGCGGAGGGCTACGCCTGTGGGCACCGGGCCGGTCTCCTTCGTTCGCGAATCCCGTTCAGCGTAGACGAGTGGGCACATGCCCACTAGAGTGGGCGCATGCCCACTAACAGCTCCGAGAACGAGCCGCACCGCCATCGGGGGATGGCCGAGTCCTTCGGCGCGGACGCCGACCGCTACGACCGCACCCGCCCCCGCTACCCCGAGGAGATGATCGCCGGGATCGCCGCCGCCGCCCCCGGCCCGGACGTCCTCGACGTCGGCATCGGCACCGGCATCGCGGCCCGCCAGTTCCAGGCGGCCGGCTGCCGGGTGTCCGGCGTGGACGTCGACGCCCGCATGGCCGAGCTGGCCCGGCGCGACGGCATCGAGGTGGAGGTGTCCGCCTTCGAGTCCTGGGACCCGGCCGGGCGCACGTTCGACGCGGTCGTCGCCGGCCAGACCTGGCACTGGATCGACCCGGTCGCGGGCGCGGACAAGGCGGCCCGGGTGCTGCGGCCCGGCGGCGTGCTGGCGCTGTTCTGGAACGTCTTCCAGCCCCCGGACGTCCTGCGCGACGCCTTCGCCGAGGTCTACCGCCGCATCCTGCCCGACCTGCCGGCGCTCGGCCAGGCCGGTCCGGCGGTGGACCTGTACTCGTCGCTGCTCGACAAGATCACCGACGGCGTACGCGCGGCGGACGCGTTCGGCGAGCCCGAGCGCCGGCAGTACGCATGGGAGCGCGTCTACACCCGGGACGAGTGGCTGGAGCAGGTGCCCACGCACGGCCCGGCCACCGGGTTGCCGCCGGAGCGGCGCCGCGAACTGCTGGAGGGCGTCGGGGCCGCGATCGACGCGGTCGGCGGCGCCTTCACCGTCCACTACGACGTCCTGGTGCTCACCGCAGTTCGGAGGGCCGGGTAGCCGCCGCTGCCCGGCACGGTGGCCGGTTCAGGCCGGTTGCGGCGTCCGCGGCTCGGCCCTGGCCGGGGCGTAGAGGCCGAGCCGGCGCAGGGCCGGCGCCGTCATCATGGTGGTGACCAGGGCCATCAGCACGAGCACCGTGAACGTGCCGGGCGCGATCAGCCCCATGCCGAGCCCGGTGCTCAGCACGACGATCTCGGTGACGCCGCGGGCGTTCATCAGCACGCCGAGCCCGAGCGCGAGCCGTCCCGGCATGCCGCCCGCCCAGGCGATCACCCCGGCCGCCCCCAGCTTGCCGAGGACGGCGGCCACCAGCAGCACCGCCCCGCCCAGCAGCACCGCCGGGTGGCCGAAGGCCAGATGCACGTCGGTGCGCAGCCCGATCGAGGCGAAGAACACCGGCAGCAGCATCGCGCGGTTGAGCGAGCCGAGGCGTTCGGGCACCGCGCCGAGCACGGGCGCCTCCCGGGGGAAGGCGACCCCCGCCAGCAGCGCCCCGAAGATCGCGTGCACGCCGATGGCGTCGGTCGCCGCGGCCAGGGCGAAGATCAGGCCCAGGACGAGCGCGAGCGCGGCGGGGGCGGGCAGCCGCCGGTCGGCGTGCCGGGCCGCCAGGGCGGCGAGCGCGGGACGTACGGCGAGGGTCACGGCGAGCACCAGGGCGGCGGCCAGCGCCAGCGAGGTCAGGACGCCCGCCGGGGAGCCGGCGTGGGCGAGGGCGATCACCGCGGCCAGCGCGCACCAGGCGAGCACGTCGGCCAGCCCCGCGCAGAGGATCGCCAGCGAGCCCAGCCGGGTGACGGTCAGCCCGGCCTCCTGGAGGATCCTGGCCAGCACGGGGAACGCGGTGACGCTGAGCGCGGTCCCGACGAACAGCACGAACGCCGTGCCCGACGCCGACGGCCCGGCCAGCGCGTCGGCGAACGGGAGCGCCGCGACGGTCCCCAGGGCGAAGGGCACGGCCATCATGGCCAGCGCGGCGACGCCCACGACGGTGCGCTGCCGGCCGAGGGCGGCCGGGTCGAACTCCCGTCCCACCGTGAACATGAAGATCGCCAGCCCGGTCTGGGCCAGCAGTTCGAGCTGCGGCGCCACCCAGCCGGGCAGGATCAGCGCGGACACCCCCGGCGCCAGCGAGCCCAGCGCCGACGGCCCGAGCAGCAGCCCCGCCACCATCTGCCCCACCACGGACGGCTGGCCCGCCCGGCGCGCCAGGACGCCGCCCAGCGAGGCCAGCCCGCCGATGACCGCCACCGCGAGGAACAGGCGCAGGATCGACTGGGCGGGCGGCACTCCGGCGTGCGCGGCCGGCGCCGCCGGATGCCCCGGTTCCTGCGCGCCCGGCCCGAACACGAGCAGGAGTGACACGCCGGCCACGGCGATCAGCAGCAGCGCGACCGCCAGGCCCCGGGCCGGGAGGGGCAGCAGGGCCTGTTCGGTGTCGTCGAGCGGGTCGTCTCCGCGCATGGTCGCACCTTCCTGCGTACTCCGCGATGGGCTGCCCGGCCCTTCGCCGGCTCCGGCGGCCGGCTCAGTCCGCGGCCGGGAGCGGCCCTGCCGCCCGCCGGCCGATCAGCAGCAGGGCGCCGACGGCGGCGACGATGCCGACGGCGATGACGGGGATCAGTGCCGGGTAGCCGAAGTCGCTCGCCACCAGGCCGAACAGCGGGGGGCCGAGCAGGGAGCCGAGGCTGCCGGCCTGGGCGATGACGCCGTTGCCGACGTCGGCGTGGTCGAGGCGTTCCAGGATCAGGGGGAGCGCGGCGAAGACGAGGGCGCCCAGGAAGCCGTTCTCCATGGAGATGACGCCGGCGCCGGTGAGCGCGCCCGCGGAGGAGCCGCCGGAGTACAGGATCCAGGCGGCCGGCACGACGAGGAACCCCGACAGGGCCAGCACGCCGACCCGTACGCCCCTGCGCAGCAGGACGCCCACCGCCAGCCCGCCGGCCACGCCGAGCAGTGAGATCACCGAGGTCAGCGCGCCCGCGGCGGCGGCCGAGCGGCCGTACTGCTCGATGAGCAGGGTGGGCAGGAGCACGATCACCGGGATGGTCACCAGCGCTGTCAGGCAGAAGGCCGCGGCGAGCACGCCCGGCCAGGCCAGCGCCCGCGCCCGGGGGACCGGCCCGGCGGCCTGCGCCGCCGCGCCGCGCGGCAGCCGCGCCCACGTCACCACCGCGGTCAGCAGCGTCAGCCCGGCGATCAGCCCGGTCCAGCCGCGCCACCCCAGCGCGTCGCCGGCCGCGCCGCCGGCCAGCGTGCTGGCCCCCAGCCCGACCGGGACGAACGTCGCCCACACCGACAGGGCGGTGCCCCGGTCGCGCTCCTGGGCCAGGCGCAGGATCAGCGCCGGGCAGGAGATGGTGACCAGGACGTAGCCGACGCCCTCGACGCCGCGGGCGATGAGCAGCCAGGCGAAGTCGTCGGCGGCCATGCTCGCCGCGCCCGCCGCCGCTATCAGGGCCAGCCCGGTGACCAGCGACCGCCCGGTGCCGAAGCGGCGGACGAGGTAGCCCGCCGGCAGGCCGACCGCGGCCCCGACGCCGACCACCGCCGAGATCACCCAGCCCAGCTCCGACAGCGACAGCCCGAGCTGGGCGGCCACCGCCGGTCCGACCGAGGAGAACTTGCCGAGGCTCATCGCGGCGACGACCCCGCCGACGTAGACAATGAGGATCGTCAGCCAGGGGGAGCGTGGCGGGGACGCCTCCGTGATCTTCGCCGCCGACCGGGGGTCCATGAGTCTCCTTCGCACTGCGTTCCGCGGGCCAGGGTTCCCACGTCCGATCTTCGCCATGCCGGCGGCCTCGATCAACCCGCTTCTCCCGTGGCGAGGATGCCGATGGCCGACTCGGTGACGTCGACGGCCCCGGCCGACAGCAGCGCGTCGATCGTCTCGGGCACGTCCCGCCTGGGCAGGACGCCCTGGACGACGACCATGGCGCCGTCGGCCAGGTCGGGGCCCGAGCGCCAGGACCGGCCCGGCATCGCGGGCACCACCTCGGCCAGCCGGTCGGCGGGGGCGCGGACCGTCAGCAGCACGTGGGCCGGGCCCACCCAGGCGGCGCGCAGCAGCAGGGCGACGTTCCTGATCACGTCGCGCCTGGCCGGGTCGGCGTAGGCGGCCGGGTTGGCGACGAGCTGCGCGCCGCAGGTCCGGACGGTCTCGATGACGCGCAGGTCGTTCTGGCGGAGCGAGTGGCCGGTCTCCACGACGTCCATCAGGGCGTCGGCCAGCTCGGGGATCTTGGCCTCGGTCGCGCCGTAGGACACGACCACCTCGGCCCGCCGTCCCGCCTCGCGGAAGAAGCGGCGGCCGATGTTCGGGTACTCGGTGGCCACCCTGACCCCGTCGTCCAGGTCGGCCGCGCTGCGGGCGGGGTGGCCGGACGGCACCGCGAGCACCAGCCGCCACGGCCGCTCGGTGTTCCTGGAGTAGTCGAACGACTCCACCACCTCGACCTCGGCCCCGCTCTCCTCCACCCAGTCGGCGCCGGTCAGCCCGAGGTCGAAGGTGCCGTCCCCGACGACCAGGGGGATCTCGCGCGGCTTGTAGAAGGCCACGTGCGACACGCCGGAGTGGTCCACCGTGCCGCGGTAGGAGCGTTCGGAGCGCCGCCGTACGGGGAGCCCCGCGGTCGCGAAGAGCTCCAGGGCCCGCCGCTCCAGCGACCCCTTCGGCAGGGCGAGCGAGATCATGGTTCCTCCTTGCGAGCACGGCGGCGACGAGGGGGGCGCGGGGTCACACGTGCAGCAGCCGGTCGATGCCGACGACGGGCGGCTCGGGCAGGCTGGACGGCCGCACCTCGATCTCGCCCACCACGAGGTCGTCCGGCCAGGAGCCGACGATGGTGCCCACGCAGCGGGCCACCGAGCGGGTGCTCATCTTGTGCGGCGACCCGTCGCCGTCGAGGTTGGCGATGGCGCCCGGCGAGACCAGGCAGGCCCGCACCCCGTTGCGCCGCTCCTCCAGCAACAGCGTCTCGACCAGCGCCTTCAGCCCGGCCTTGGTGGCACTGTAGGCGGCCCCGCCCTCGAAGTACCGGGTCCCGGCGTGGCTGCCCATGGCGACGAACATCCCGCGGGCGGCCCGCAACGCCGGCAGGACGGCCTTGAGCAGGTGGAAGCAGGCGCTCAGGTTGATCGCGACCAGCCGCTCCCAGTCCTCCCCGCGCAGGTCGGCGATCGGGTCGAGCACCCGGTCCACCGCGTTGGACACGCAGACGTCGAGCCGGCCCGCCGCGCCGAGCACCTGGGCGGTCGCCTCCGCGATCTGCGCGGGGTCCGACAGGTCGCACTTGTGCTCGCCGAGCCAGTCCTCGCCGGCGAGCGAGCGGTTCAGGGAGAAGACGCGGTAGCCGCGCTCGCGCAGCTCCTCGGCGATGGCCAGCCCGCTGCCTCGGTTGCTGCCGGTGACCAGCGCGGCCGGGGTCTCATGTGATGACATCGAGGACGCGGCTCCACTGGTTCACGATCTCCTCGCCCGCCACGCCGTCCCGGAACAGGTCCTTGTCCAGCGGGGAGCCGTCCTGGTGGCGCAGGCGCATGCAGTCCTGGGAGATCTCGGAGATGACGGTCAGGCCGCCGTCGGCGGTCTGCCCGAAGATGAGGCAGAAGTCCCACACCTCCAGCGGGCGCAGCCAGGACCGCAGCACGTCGTTGACGGCGAGGGACAGCTCGCGCATCTCCTCCACCGGCAGGTCGAGCGCCCGCAGGTAGTCCTCGCCGATCGGCTGGTCCTCGGGGTCGGTCCGGTAGTCGAACTTCACGACCGGGCGCGGCAGCGGGGCGCCGTCCTCGAACAGGCCGGGGTATTTGCGGGTGGTCGATCCCGTGGCCCGGTTCTTCACGATCACCTCGAACGGCGGCGCCGGGCAGTAGTCGGCCACGTACGAGTCGGCCGAGACCCGTTCCCGGAACGCGCACGGCACCCCGGCGTCGGCCAGCCGGGCCGCCGCCCTTTCGTAGAAATCGAGCCGGAGCGGCCCGGTGCGTTCGACGATTTCATCGCGGTGGTACGTGAAACTGCGCAGGCTGGGGATTATCTGCACCAGGCAGCGCCCCTCCGGCAGCAGCCACAGACGCTTACTGCGCCCGACGATATCCGGCTCTCCGCGGCCGGCCGGACTTCCCGGTTCGGTTCCGTTATCCACGTGGCCTCCATCCGCCGACAATGGCCCACACAACTTGATATTGCGGGCACCTGATTGTCAAGGCGGTGTGACCCTGGAAAAAGGAGCACTTGACGTCCGTCTCGCGGTCTTGATATGTCGTCCGACCGTGCCCGGGGTCCTGGAAGAAAGAGTACTTGACGGGGCCCGGCGACCGGACGGTACTGTCTTCTGAAATTGAGAATTCCGATCTTAATTCAAATCCCAATGGGGGGAGGATCGTTGTCGGAATATGAGCGCATAGCTCACTCGAAGATCACGCGAAAGTTCAGGTCGGCGGGGCAGCAGCTCTTGTTCTCGCGGGGGCGGCGGGGCGAGGTGTCCGACGCGAACGGCGTACCGTACATCGATTTCGTCATGGGTTATGGGCCAGTGATAATCGGCCACGCGGACGCCCAGTTCAACGAAATTCTCTGCGGTTATCTCGGCAACGGCGTCATGCTGCCGGGCTACACCACGTTCCACCAGGAATACCTGAACAGGCTGCTCGGCGAGCGGCCCGGCGACCGCGGCGCGTTCTTCAAGACCGCCTCCGAGGCCGTCACCGCCGCCTTCCGGCTGGCCGCGATGCGCACCGGCAGGCTCGGCGTCATCCGCAGCGGCTACGTCGGCTGGCACGACGCCCAGATCGCCGACTCGCTCAAGTGGCACGAGCCGCTGCACTCGCCGCTGCGGGACAAGCTCCGCTACACCGACGCCATGCGCGGCGTCGGCGACTCCGAGCCGGTGGCCAACTGGGTGGACCTGCGCCTCGAATCCCTGGCCGAGCTGCTGGAACGGCACCGCGGCCGGCTGGGCTGCTTCGTCTTCGACGCATACCTGGCCTCCTTCACCACGGCCGACGTGCTGCGCCAGGCCGTCGCCATGTGCCGCGAGGCCGGCCTGCTCACCGTCTTCGACGAGACCAAGACCGGCGGCCGGATCTCGGCACTCGGCTACGACCACGACAACGCCCTCGGCTCCGACCTGATCGTGATCGGCAAGGCGCTGGCCAACGGCGCCCCGCTGAGCATCCTGGCCGGTGACGCGGACCTGCTCGCGCTGGCCGAGAAGGCCCGGCTGAGCGGCACCTTCTCCAAGGAGATGATCGCCGTCTACGCCGCGCTGGCCACCCGCGACGTCCTGGAGAAGCCCGTCGGAGACTCGCCCGACGGCTGGACGGAGATCGGGCGGATCGGCACGCAGGTGGCCGCCGCCTTCACCGCGGGCGCCGCGGACGCCGGGGTCGAGGCCCTGGTCGGCGCCCGTCCGGTGCTCGGCGGCGGCATGTTCGAGCTGGTCTACCACGACGTGGGGCTGCTGGGCGACAAGGAGCGGCGCGAGTCGCTGCTGGCCGAGCTCGCCGGGGTCGGCATCCTGCTGCTCGAAGGGCACCCGTCCTTCGTGTGCCTGGCCCACCGCGACCTCGACTGGGACGACCTGCGCGACCGGGCGCGGCAGGCGTTCGAGGCGTGGAGCGCGCCCGCGGAGGCCGGCCGTGGCTGACCTCCTCCGGCTCGCCCTGGTCGGCTGTGGCCGCCAGATGCAGCAGAACCTCTTCCCGTTCCTGCAACGCATCCGCGGCCACCAGGTCGTGGCCTGCGTCGACCCCGACCTGTCGCTGGCCGCCGACGTGCAGTCGCTGGCCGGCGGCGCGACCTGCGTCTCGTCGGTGGACGAGCTCGACCTGGAGATGGTGGACGCCGCCGTGCTGGCCGTCCCGCCGGAGCCGTCGTACCTGCTGGTCCGGCAGCTCGCCGAGCGCGGGGTCGACTGCTTCGTCGAGAAGCCGGCCGGGCCGTCCACGCCCTCGCTCCAGGATCTGGAGCACGTGGTGCGGCGCACCGGGCGGCACGTCCAGGTGGGCTTCAACTTCCGCTACGCCGAGACGCTGCAACGGCTGCACGAGTTGAGCGAGGAGATCCGGGCCACGCCGTGCTCGGTGACCATCGACTTCTACAGCCGCCACCCGTCCGCGCCGCAGTGGGGGGTGGACACCACCCTGGAGGCGTGGATCCGGCACAACGGGGTGCACGCCCTCGACCTGGCCCGCTGGTTCGTGCCGTCGCCGGTCGTCCAGGTGGACGCGCACGCCATCGCCAGTGACGCCGACCGGTTCCAGGTCAACCTGTTCCTGCGGCACCACGACGGCTCGCTGTCCACGCTGCGCATGGGCAACCACGTCAAGCGGTTCATGGTGGGCGTCACCGTGCAGGGCATGGACGGCAGCCGGTACAGCGCGCCGTCGCTGGAGCGGGTGACGCTCGAACTGTCCGACGGTGTGCCGTACGGCCAGGAGCTGCACAGCACCCGCAACCTGGACCACGGGTGGGCGCGCAGCGGTTTCGGGCCCGAGCTCCAGGCGTTCGTGGACGTCTGCGCGCAGCGGTCGGCCGAGGCCCGAACGGGCGCACGTCCCGCGGTCAAGGGCGTGCCGTCGGTCTCCGACGCGCTGGCCGCCTCCGCCCTGTGCGACCGGGTGATGGCGGAGCTGAACTCGGCCGCGACGAACGGCTTCGGCCTGCTGACCGGCTCCGTCCGGGCCTCGGCCTAGGCGGGGGCCGTTGACGAGGAGGGGGAGGCATGACTGAACGGGCGCGACCGGCCGCGGGCGGGCGGCCGGTCGCGTCGCACGATCAGGCCGACCGGCGGACCGGCCCAGGCACGCGCGAGGGGCGGCCGGTCGCGTCACGGGGGGTGGGCCGGTGGGTGGCCGGTCATCTGGGCCGGCACCGGCTCTCGCTGCTGCTGTTCACCCTGGCGGCCGTGGCGGCGAGCCTGTGCTCGACGCTCGTGCCCGTCCAGATCGGCACGGCGTTCGCCGAGGCCACCGGCCCCCGGCACGACCTCGGCGCGGTCGGGGTGGCGGCGCTGGCGGCCGCGCTGCTGGCGGCCGGCCGGTTCGTCGCCGACCTGCTGTCGAACGGCTCGATGGAGGTCGTCGCCCAGCGCGTCAAACGGGACGTACGCGACGAGCTGTACCGCAGCCTGCTGGCCAAGCGCATGGCCTTCCACGACCAGCAGCGCATCGGCGACATCCTGGCCCGCGCGATCAACGACGCCAGGCTGGTCGACTACATGCTCAGCCCGGGGGCGGCCACCGCCGCCAACGGCGTCCTGGCCCTGCTGGTGCCGATCCTGTTCATCGCCTCGCTGGACCCGCGGCTGCTGCTGGCCCCCGGCGTGCTGGTGCTGGTGTTCGCCTACGCGCTGCGCTACCACCTGCGCCGGCTCTACCCGCTGGTCATGCGCACCCGCGAGACCTTCGCCGACCTCAACGAACGCTTCTCCGCCACGCTGTCGGGCATCGCCACCGTCAAGGCCGCCACGCAGGAGGACTTCGAGCGGCGCGCCCTGCGGTCGGCCGCCGCCGCCTACCGGGACGCCTTCGTCCGGCGCGGCCGGGCGCAGGCGGTCTACCTGCCCGCGCTGAGCTTCGCGCTGGCCATGGTGACCGGCTCCCTGCACTCCCTCTACCTCTACTCGCAGGGGGAGCTGGCGCTGTCCCAGGTGGTGACCTACCTCGGCTGGCTGCTGCTGTTCGCGCAGCCCGTCACCATGTCCGAGCAGGCCGTGCCGGTGATCCAGGAGGGCTTCGCCGCCGCCGCGCGCATGCGGGAGATCATCGACGGCGCCCCCGGCGAGCGCGAGGACACGCGCGGCACGACGGCGGACGTCGAGGGCTCGATCACCTTCGACCGGGTCTCGCTCCGCCACGAGGGCAGGGACATCCTGCGCGAGGTCTCCTTCCACCTGCCCGCCGGCCGCACCCTGGCCGTCGTCGGCCCCACCGGCAGCGGCAAGAGCATGCTGATCAAACTGGTCAACCGCATGTACGACGCCACCGAGGGCCGCGTGCTGATCGACGGGCGTGACGTGCGCGAGTGGGAGCCGGGCGCGCTGCGCCGCCAGATCGGCCACGTGGACCAGGAGATCTTCCTGTTCTCCAAGAGCGTGCTGGACAACGTCGCCTTCGGCGCGCCGCACGCCGCCGGGTACGAGGACGTCCTGCGCGTCGCCAAGCAGGCGTGCGCGGACGAGTTCGTCCAGGGGATGGCCGACGGCTACGACACCGTGCTCAACGAGGGCGGCACGACGTTGTCCGGCGGGCAGCGGCAACGGCTGGCCATCGCCAGGGCCCTGCTGACCGACCCGCGCATCCTCACCCTCGACGACGCGACCAGCGCGGTGGACGCCCGTACCGAATCGGCCATCACCGAGGCCGTCGAGCGCGCGACGGCGGGCCGCACGACGGTGCTGGTCTCGCACCGCCCCGGCCAGATCCGCCGCGCCGACGTCATCCTGCTGCTGGACGGCGGCCAGGTCGTCGACCAGGGCTCGCACGACGAACTGATGGCGCGCTGCGCGCTCTACCGGGAGATCTACAGTGGATGACGCCCAGGATCGGCGGCGGCCGTGAGCGACCTGTTCGCCGGCCTGCACGCCGACGCCTACGACCGCGTGTACGGCAACCGCCGCCTGCTGGCCCGCATCCTGCGCCAGCTGCGCGCCCACCGCGCCGGCATGATCGGCTCGGCCCTGCTCGTCGCGGGCTCGGTGCTGCTGACCGCCTCGGTGCCGGTGGTCGTCTCCCGCCTGATCGACCAGGCCGGCGGCGGCAGCGGCCCCGGCCTGCTGCTGTGCCTGTTCGTGGTCGCGGCGGCGGTGCTGGCCTGGGCGATGAACTGGGCCCGCCAGGCGATCACCGCCCGGCTGGTCGGCGGCATGGTGTACCAATTGCAGTGCGAGGCCGCCGACGCCGCGCTCGCCAAGGACGTCGCCTTCTACGACGAGAACTCGGTCGGCAAGGTGCTCAGCCGGGTCACCGGCGACACCGAGGGCTTCGGCTCGGTGCTCACCCTCACCCTGAACCTGATCAGCCAGCTCTTCCTGGTGGTGCTGCTCGGCGGCGTGGTGTTCTGGATCGACCCGGGCCTCGGCCTGGTCATCGTGGCGGCGCTGCCGTTCCTGCTGGGCACGGCCCTGGCCTTCCGCCGGGTGGCCCGTACGGCGGCGGCGGCCACGCGGCGGGTGATGGCCAAGGTCAACGCCAACGTGCACGAGACCATGCTCGGCATCGCGGTCGCCAAGAGCTTCGGCCGCGAGCAGGCCGTCCATGGCGACTTCGACGACGTCAACCGGCTGTCGTACCGCGTCTACGTCCGGCAGGGCCTCATCTACGCGGTCATCCTGCCGGTCCTGACGTTGCTGGCCGGGCTGGCCACGGCGGTCGTGCTGTACCAGGGTGGGCGGTTCGCGGTGTTCGGCAGGCTTTCGGCGGGCGAGTGGTACTTCGCGCTCCAGGCGCTCGGCATGCTCTGGCAGCCGGTCACCCAGGCCGCCTCGTTCTGGAGCCTGTTCCAGCAGGGGCTGGCCGCCGCCGAGCGGGTGTTCGCGCTGATCGACAGTGATCATGCCGTCGTCCAGAGCGGGAACGCGCCGGTGACCGGGCTGACCGGCGCGATCGAGGCCCGCGGCCTGCACTTCCGGTACGGCTCCGGCGCCACCGTGTTCCGCGACTTCGACGTGCGCGTCGCGGCCCGCGAGACGGTGGCGGTCGTCGGGCACACCGGCGGCGGCAAGTCCACGCTGGCCAAGCTGATCGCCCGCGCCTACGACTTCCAGGGCGGCGAGCTGCTGGTCGACGGCCGGGACATCCGCGGCCTCGACCTGCTGGACTACCGGCGGCGGGTGGGGGTCGTCCCGCAGCACCCGTTCATCTTCGCCGGCACGCTCGCCGAGAACATCGCCTACGGCCGCCCCGGCGCCGGCCACGACGACGTCGTACGGGCCGTCGAGCGGATCGGCCACCGCGTGTGGGACCGCAGCATGCCGATGTCCCTGGACGACCGCCTGGCCGCGGGCGGTCAGGGCGTGTCGGTCGGGCAGCGGCAGCTCATCGCCCTGGCCCGCATGTTCGTCCGCGAACCGGACATCCTGCTGCTGGACGAGCCGACCGCCAGCGTCGACCCGCTGACCGAACGCGGCATCCAGGACGCCCTGTCGCGGCTGTGCGCCGACCGCACGGTGCTGGTGATCGCCCACCGGCTGTCCACCATCCGGCGCGCCGACCGCGTTCTGGTCCTGCACGGCGGGAGGATCGCCGAGCAGGGCCGGTTCGACGAGCTGCTGCGCCGCGACGGCCCGTTCGCCGCGCTCTACGCCACCTACTACGCCCACCAGGAGACCGCATGACCTGCGCACCCCATCCGCCGGAGTTCGAGCCGATCCAGCGGGAGGCGTCCGCGGCGGGCGTGCGCTGCGTGGTGGGCGCGGTGCTGGTCAACCCGGGCGGCGAGGTGTTCCTGCAGCGGCGGGCGGCCCACGTGCGGCTCTTCCCCGGCTGCTGGGACATCGTCGGCGGGCACGTCGAGCAGGACGAGACGTTGTGCGCGGCGCTGGCCAGGGAGATCGAGGAGGAGACCGGCTGGCGGCTGCTGCGGGTGGGCGGCCTGGTGGACGTCTTCGACTGGACCGGCGGCGACGGCGGCCTCCGGCGCGAGATCGACGTGCTGGCCACGGTCGAGGGCGACCTGACCCGGCCCCGGATCGAACAGGACAAGTTCGAGGAGTCCCGCTGGCTGGACGGCGACGCCCTGCGCCGCCTGGCCGCCGATTCCCCCGGCTCCGGCATGGTCGAGCTGGCCCTGCGCGCGCTGGCCATGCGGTCGGGTTAGGGCTCCGGCTTGCGTACCGCGTCCAGGGCCTGGCGCAGGGTGAACCTGCCGGCGTACAGCGCCTTGCCGACCACCGCGCCCTCGACGCCCAGCGAGGTCAGGGAGGAGATGGCGCGCAGGTCGTCCAGGCAGGAGATGCCGCCGGAGGCCACGACGGGGCTGCCGGTGGCGGCGCACACCTTGCGCAGCAGGTCGAGGTTGGGGCCGCCGAGCGTGCCGTCCCTGGCGATGTCGGTGACGACGTACCGGGCGCAGCCGGCGGCGTCCAGGCGGGCCAGGGTCTCGTACAACTCGCCGGCGTCGCGGGTCCAGCCGTGGCTGCGTACGGTGGTGCCCCAGACGTCCAGCTCGACGGCGACCCGGTCGCCGTGCCGGGCGATGACCTCGGCCACCCACGCCGGACGTTCCAGCGCGCCCGTGCCGAGCACCACCCGGCCGCAGCCGGTCGCCAGCGCGGCGGCCAGGCCCGCGTCGTCGCGCACGCCGCCGCACAGCTCGACCGGGATGTCCAGGGCACCGACGACCTCGGCGAGGCGGGCCCGGTTGGAGCCGGTGCCGAAGGCGGCGTCGAGGTCCACCAGGTGCACCCAGTCGGCGCCCGCGTCCTGCCAGGCCAGCGCCGCGTCGAGCGGGTCGCCGTACCAGGTCTCGGATCCGGACTCGCCGCGCACCAGGCGGACGGCCCGGCCGCCGCGCACGTCGACGGCGGGCAGGAGGGTCAGGCATGTGGACACTCGTCGTTTCCTCTCCCGTGTACCCCCCTTTTCCATCATCGCCAACAATGGTCAGAAATCGAAGTCAACCTTCGGCCACCACCATGGTTCACTTGCCGCCGCCCGGCCGGACGGGGACGCTTGCCGGTGCGCGCCGCACGCCCAGTCGCCGGGGGCCGGTCCCCCTGTTCCGAGGAGGACTGCATGGTCTCGCTCGCGCTGCCCAAGGGCACGTTCCTGGAGCGTCCCGTCCTCGACCTCTTCGCCGCCGCCGGGCTGGAGGTGCGCCGCCCGTCCGAGCGCGGCTACCGGGCCGCCATCGCCTACGACGGCGGCGTCGAGGTGGTCTTCCACAAACCGCGGGAGATCCCGCTCGCCGTGGAGAGAGGCGTCTTCGACTTCGGCGTGACCGGCACCGACTGGATCGAGGAGACCGGCGCGAAGGTCGAGCTCGTCGAGGTGAGCGGGTGCGTGCCCCCCTGGCGGCTCGTGCTCGCCGTCCCCGACGGGCATCCCGCCGTGGACGCCGCCGGCCTGCCGGCCGGGGCCCGGATCGCCACCGAGTACCCGAAGATCGTCAGGCAGTTCTTCCAGAGCGTGCCGCTGCCCGTACGGATCGTCCCGTCCTTCGGGGCCACGGAGGCCAAGGTCCCCGAGCTGGCCGACGCCGTCGTCGAGGCCGACGGGCCCGGCTCCGCCCTCGACGACCACGACCTGCGGGTCATCGCCACGTTACGAACGTGCTCCCCGCACCTCGTCGCGAGCCCGGCCGCCTGGCGGGACGCCGGCAGACGCGCCGCCATCCAGCGGATCGCCCGGCTGCTCACCTCGGTGGACGGGGGAGCGGCGCACGTGCTGCTGACCGTGCGCACCTCCCCGCGCGACCTGCCGCGCGTGGCCGGGTCGATGCCGGAGCGGTCCTGGCGGGCCGGCACCGGCCTGACCGAGGGCCTGGTGGTCGTGCAGGGGCTGGCCGCCCGGCGCGGCCTGGCCGAGACCATCGGCGGCCTCCTGGCCGCCGGGGCGCTCGACGTCATCGGGTCGGGCGTCGGGAAGGACGTCACCGCGTGAGCCGGCGGATGATCGTGTGCGACCTCGACGGGACGCTCCTCGACTCCCGCGGCCAGGTCTCGGAGCGCACCAGGACGGCCGTGCGCCGCGCCCGCGCCGCCGGGCACGTGTTCGTCATCGCGACCGCCCGGCCGGTGCGCGACACCCGTCCGGTGGCCGCGGCCCTGGACCACGCGGCCGTCGCCGTCTGCGGGAACGGCTCGATCACCTTCGACTTCGGCAGCGAGGAGGTGGTCGACTTCCGCCCGCTGGACCGGCAGCCGCTCGCCGCGGCGCTGTCGGTGCTGCGCGACCGCTTCCCCGGCGTGCGCCTGGGCGCCGAGTGCCGCCTTGAGCTGCTGCTGGAGGACGCCTTCCACCTGCCCGAGCCGCTGGCCCGCGACGCCCGGCGCGTCCCCCGCCTGGAGGGCGAGATCGGCCGGCACGACGTCGGCAAGCTCATGGTCCAGCTCGAAGGGGCCGCCCGCCAGTACTACGAGACCGTGCGCGGGCTCCTGACCGGCTGCGAGGTCACCATCTCGGCGGACGTGTTCTGCGAGGTGATGCGGGCCGGCGTCACCAAGGCGGCGGCCCTGAAGTCGATGGCGGCCCGGCTCGGCCTCGGCAGCGCCGACGTGATCGCCTTCGGCGACATGCCGAACGACCTCCCCATGCTGACCTGGGCCGGAACCGCGGTGGCGGTCGCCAACGCCCACCCCGCCGTGCTCGGCGCGGTCGGCGAGGTGACCTTCTCCCACGACGACGACGGGGTGGCCGCGTGGCTGGAAAGGCACGCCATGGCCGATTTCTCAGAGAAGTATTGACGCTTGTCTGACGAGTATTCATGATGGGCGCTGGAGCCGGGAACGCACCGGCCAGGATCGGCCTGCGGAGGCAGGCCGCCAGGGCCCGCGCCAGGCGCGGGCGTCCCGTCTGAGAGGTGCCCCAGTGCCCCGATTAGCCGCTGCCCCTGTGCTCGTCCGCGTCCTCGCCCTCTGCGCGGCGCTGTGCTCGCTCGCCGCCTGCACCGCCGTCGACTCCGCCGGCGGCCCCGCCGCCGGGACGAAGGGCGCCACCTCGGTCGGCGTCGCCTTCAGCCGCGGCGGACGCGGAGACAGGTCCTTCAACGACTCGGTGGGGGCCGGCGTCGACCGCGCGAAGGCCGAGCTGGGCGTCACCGCCAAGGAGCTCAGCCCCAACACCGCCGGGTCCGACCTGGAGGAGATCCTGCGGCTGCTGGCCCAGACCGGCCACAACCCGGTGCTGGCCGTCGGCTTCTTCTACGCCCAGCCGCTGGCGAAGGTCGCCCCCGCCTTCCCCCGCACCCAGTTCGTCATCATCGACGACGCCACCGTGAAGCTGCCCAACGTCACCAACGTGGTGTTCCGCGAGGAGCAGGCCAGCTACCTGGTCGGTGCGGCGGCCGCGCTCAAGTCCGCCACCGGGAGGATCGGCTTCGTCGGCGGGGTGCAGACGCCGCCGCAGGAGAAGTTCCTCGCCGGGTACGAGGCCGGCGCCCGCGCGGTGAAACCCGCGATCCAGCTCTCCAGCGTGTTCATGTCCCAGCCGCCCGACTTCAGCGGCTTCTCCGCGCCCGACAAGGCCCAGGAGGCGGCCCGCGGCATGTACGACGGCGGCGCCGACGTCGTCTACCACGCCGCCGGCGCGTCCGGGCTCGGCGTCTTCCAGGCGGCCAAGGCGGCCGGCAAGTGGGCGATCGGCGTCGACGTCGACCAGCGGAAGACGGTCGATCCGGGGCTCGCCGGGGTGATCCTCACCAGCGCCACCAAGCAGCTCGACGTCGCGGTGCTGAGCATCGTCCGGGACGCGGCGGCGGGCCGGCCGATCGCCGGGGTGCGCGAGTTCGGGCTCAAGGAGGGCGGCGTCGGCTACGCCACCAGCGGCGGCGAGCTCACCGACATCCAGCCGCGGCTGGAGGAGCTGCGTAAGCAGATCGTCTCGGGCCAGATCAAGGTGCCCGTCAGGCCGGCGGAGAGCCGGTGAGCCGGGCGCGGGCGGCGGGCCGGGAGGCGGTGGGCGTGCTCGCCGTGCCGGCGCTCGCGCTGCTGATCGCGCTCACGGTCGCCACCGCGCTGCTGGCCGCGGTGGGGGCCGCGCCGGGGCGGACGTACCTGACGATGCTGGAGTTCGGGGTCCGGCCGGACTCGCTCGTCTCGGCGGTGAACCGGGCGGCCGTCTACTTCTTCGCCGCCCTCGCCGTGGCCGTCACCTTCCGGATGAAGCTGTTCAACATCGGGGTCGAGGGCCAGTACCACGTGGCCGCGCTGTTCGCGGCGGTCGCCGGGACGGCCGTGCGGCTGCCGGGCCCGCTGCACCTGGCGTTCGTCTGCCTGGTCGCCGTGCTGGCCGGGGCCCTGTGGGCGGGGATCGCCGCGGTGCTCAAGGTGTGGCGCGGCGTCTCCGAGGTGCTGTCCACGCTGCTGCTGAACTACGTCGCCACCGCCGTCGTCGCCTACCTGCTGGCCGAGGTCTTCGCCGCCGGCAGCACCTCCGGTTCGACGCCGGAGCTGCCGCCGTCGGCCCGGCTGCCCCAGCTCACGCTGCCCTCGGGCGACCAGCTCGGCTCGGCCGCGCTCGCCGCGGTCGTGCTGGGGGTGGCCGTGCACCTGATGCTCACCCGCACCCGCTACGGCTACGAGCTGAAGGCCGGCGGCCTGAACCCGGTGGCGGCGCGCGTCCAGGGCATCGACCCGCGCCGGATGATCCTGGTGACGATGGTGTTGTCCGGCGGCCTGGCGGGCCTGGCCGGGCTGCCCGACCTGCTGGGCCAGACCTACCGGTACGGCATGGACTTCCCCTCCGGCGCGGGCTTCACCGGGATCGCCGTGGCCCTGCTCGGCCGCAACACGCCGGCGGGCATCGCGCTGGCCGCCCTGCTCTTCGGGTTCCTGGAACGGTCGGCGCTGATCCTCGACATCGAGGGCATCCCCAAGGAGATCGTCACGATCATGCAGGGCGTCATCGTGCTCAGCGTCGTGGTCGCCTACGAGGTGGCGCGGCGCGTGGAACGCAGACGCGCCGAGCGGCTCGTACGGGAGCAGGCCTCCCCGGCGCTGGAGCCGTCCGCGTGAGCGCGGCACGGTACCGGTGGTGGCGGGCCGCGCTCGTCCTGCTGCTGGTGATGTCGGCGGTCAGGGCGTTCACCGGCGCCGACGAGCTCACCGGGTCGGGCGTCATGGGGGCGGCGCTGCGGCTGGCGGTCCCCATCGGGCTCGCCGGGCTCAGCGGCCTGTGGAGCGAGCGCGCGGGCGTCGCCAACCTCGGCATCGAGGGCATGATGATCATCGGGACGGTCTGCGGCGCCTGGGCCGGGTACGCGTACGGCGTCTGGGCCGGGGTGCTGGCCGGCACGCTCGGCGGGGTCGCCGCGGGGCTGCTGCACGCGGTCGTCACCGTGACGTTCGGGGTCGACCAGGTCGTCTGCGGCATCGCGATCAACATCCTGGCCGTGGGCGTGGCCCGGTTCATGTCGGTCATCGCCTTCAGCGGCCTGCCGGGGGCGGGGGCCACCCAGTCGCCGCCGGTGCGCGGGTCGATCGGCACGGTGAGCGTGCCCGTCCTGGCGGGCGGCGGGGGCTCGCCCGATCTCCTGGGCGGGCTGGAGCGCGGCCGGTTCTTCCTGGTGTCCGACCTCGCCGGGATCGTGCGGGGGTTCCTGCACGAGGTCTCGCTGCTGACCGTGGTCGCCGTCGCGCTGGTCCCGCTGAGTTTCGTGCTGCTCTGGCGGACCGCGTTCGGGCTGCGGCTGCGTTCGGCGGGCGAGCATCCCGCGGCGGCGGACTCGCTCGGCGTCCCGGTGCTGCGGATGCGGTACTACGGCGTGCTGGTCTCCGGCGGGCTGGCCGGGCTCGGCGGGGCCTATCTGGTCACCGTCTCCTCGACCGTCTACCGCGAGGGCCAGACCGGCGGCCGGGGCTTCATCGGGCTGGCCGCCATGATCTTCGGCAACTGGCGCCCGACCGGCACGGCGGCGGGTGCCCTGCTGTTCGGCTACGCCGACGCGCTGCAACTGCGCCAGGCGAGCGCGGTGCACGTGCTGCTGCTCCTCGGGGCCGTGCTGGCCTGGGTCGCGGCGATCGTGCTCGTCCGTACGCGGCTGCGCCCGGCCGCGACGCTGGCGCTGCTCGGCGCCGCCGCCTTCGCGCTCTTCCAGGGCACCGACTCGGTCCCCACCCAGCTCGTGTACGCCACGCCGTACCTCACCACGCTCCTGGTGCTGGTCACGGTCGCCCAACGGCTCCGCATGCCGGCCTACGTCGGCATCCCCTACCGGCGAGGAGACGCGTGATGGCCATCGACCGGGAGCCTCGCCTGATGGGGTACGCCGACCGCTGGTCGGCCGCCCCCGGCGAGCGGCTGACCGTGCACGCCTCGGGCCCGTCCGGGGAGGCGGACGTCGCCCTCGTGGACCTCGTGCGGGAGGGCGACCTGACCCCGGCCGTGCCCGTGACGATCGAGCCCCGGCCGTTGCGGCCCGGCTCCCGGCTGGAGGCGGCCTCGGTGCCGACGCCTCCCAGGGGCGGCCTGGCCCTGTGGATCCGTCCCAAGCGGCTCGGGTCGCGCCAGGTCGTGGCCCGTCTGGGCGCCTCCGGCTGGCGGCTGCTGCTGGCGCTCGACGAGGAGGGCCGGCCGGAGGCGACCGTGCTGACGCCGTCCGGGAGCATGGGCTGCCGCCTGCGCGCGGCCGTCCCGGCGGGGGAGTGGTCGCTGCTGGCCGTGGCGTGGGACGCGGCGCCGCTGATGACCGTCCTGCACCTGAACGACTTCCGCACCCCGGGCGTGAGCGCCGGCCGGGCCCGCCTGCCGCTGCCGTCCACGTCCGGCGAGCTGCGGATCGGGGCCGGCGACGAGCACCCGTACGCGGGCCGGATCGCCCTCCCGATGGTGACGGACGGCCTGCTCACCGCCCGGGGACACGCCCCGCTGCGCGACCTGACCACCGCTCCCGAGCTGGTCAAACACCTCGGCCCCGACCTGCTGGCCCTCTGGGACCCCTCCGCCGGGCCCGGCGCCCCCGTCGTCCCGGACGTCAGCGGGAACGGGCGCCACGCGAACGCCGTCAACCGGCCGCTCGCCGGGCTGATCGGGCCGGGAGGCGTCGCCCGCACCGCGCTCCAGGTCAGCCCGGAGGACCTCGACGACGCCCGTTGGCCGGTGACGTGCGAGCTGACCGTCCCCGAGGACGCCGGCTCCACCGTGCTCGGCGTGCGCCTGCGCACCCGAGGCCAGTCGTGCGTCCTCCCCGTGGTGGTGCGCCCGGACGGGACGCGCAGGAGCCCGGTCGCGGTCGTCCTGCCCACGTTCACCTACCTCGCCTACGCCAACCACCGGCAGTCCAGCGAGGCCGAGTACTTCGGGGACTACAAGCGGGTCACCGACCGCGTGATCACGCTCTCCCCGGTGGACGCCTACCTCAACGAGCACCGCGAGCTCGGCCTGTCCCTGTACGACCAGCGGAGGGAGGGCGGTCACGTCACCCACTCCTCCAGACTCCGCCCGGTGCTCAACCTCACCCCCGGCTACCGCTGGTGGATGACCGGCGCGCCACGCCACTTCGCCGCCGACCTGCTGCTGCTGCGCTGGCTGCGTTCGGAGGGGTTCGCCTTCGACGTGCTGGCCGACGAGGACGTGCACGAAGGCGGCGCCGACCTGCTGTCCGCCTACCGCGTCGTCCTGACCGGCAGCCACCCCGAGTACGTCACCGCCCCCGGCCGCGCGGCCTTCGGCGCGTACGTGTCGGGCGGCGGCCGGCTCATGTACCTGGGCGGCAACGGGTTCTACTGGGTGACCGGCGTCGACCCCCGTCACCCGCACGCCATCGAGGTCCGCCGCGGCCACGTCGGCGACTGGTGGGACGACGAGCCCGGCGAGGACGTGCTGACCTCCACCGGCGAGCCGGGCGGCCTCTGGCGGCACCGCGGCCTCGCGCCGCAGGAGCTGCTCGGCGTCGGCTTCGCCGCCCAGGGGTGGGGGCCCGCACCCGGGTACACCCGGCTGCCCGACAGCCACCGGGAGGAGGCGTCCTGGGTCTTCGAGGGCGTCGGGACCGACCCGGTGGGCTGCTGCGGGCTCGCGCTCGGCGGGGCGGCCGGGGACGAGATCGACCGGGCCGCGCCCGAGCTCGGCACCCCACCGGACACCCTGCTGCTCGCGACCTCCGCGGGCGGCCACAGCCACCACTACCGGCCCCCTACCGAGGAGGCCGGAACCGGCGCGGAGACCGTACGCGCCGACATGACCCTGCGACGGCTCGGATCAGGCGGCGCGGTCTTCGCCGCCGGATCCGTCAACTGGGTGACCAGTCTCGCCTGCTGTGACGGTGACATCAGGCGAATCACCCGCAACGTCCTGTCCCGATTCCTGCTCTCCCGCAGCTTGTGAGTGAGGAGTGACGTGACCACCGCCAGCGCGAGGCACCTCGACTACCCCTATCCCCGCACGTCGGCCGAGTTGACCGACGAGCTGTTGTCCATGCCCGCCGAGGACGTGGCGGCCATCGCCCGCCACCCGCTGACCGTCTACCCCGACACGACCGAGCTCTACTACCGGCTGGCCCGCGAGATGGCCGACGAGTTACGCGCCCGCAACATGCGCGGCGAGCCCACCCGCTGGATCCTGCCCGTGGGACCGAAGGCGCAGTACCCGATCCTCGCGCGCATCTGCAACGAGGAGCGCATCAGCTGGGCCGACGTGTTCGCCTTCCACATGGACGAGTTCCTCGACTGGCAGGGCCGGCCGGTGGACCCCTCGCATCCCTTCAGCTTCCGCGGCTACTGCGACCGCAACCTCTACGAGCTCCTCGACCCCGACCTGCGGCCCCACCCCGACAACGTCGTCTTCCCCGACGTGTTCGACCCCGACGCGTTCGGCGAGCGCCTGCGCGGCGCGGGCGGCGCCGACACCTGCTTCGCGGGCTTCGGCTACCGGGGGCACCTGGCCTTCAACGAGCCGCCGTCCACGCGCTGGCACCAGTACACCGCCGAGGAGTTCGCCGCCTCGACCACGCGCGTCGTCCCCCTGCTCGACGACACGATCGTGGCCCACTCCCACCGTGTGACCGGCGGCTACACGCAGGCGATCCCGCGCATGGCGATCACCGTCGGCATGTCGGAGATCCTCTCCGCCCGCCGGCTGCACCTCGTCACCGACGGCGGCGCCTGGAAGCGTTACATCGTCCGGGTCCTCCTGCTCACCACCGAGCCGGACGTGCTGCTCCCGGTCACCTTCGCGCACCGCCACCCCGACGTGCGCGTGACCGTCGACGCCGACAGCATCGCGCCCTGCGCCCTGGGGCTGGGCTCGTGACCGTCGTCGCGATCGGCGCCTACATCGTCGACCTGTACATGTTCGGCGACCACCTGCCGGAGCCGGGCGAGAGCGTCAACGCCGCCGACTACGCCACCGCGCACGGCGGCAAGGCCGCGAACGTGGCCGTGGCCGCCGCGCGGCTGGGCGCACCGGCCCGGTTCGTCGGCTGCCTCGGCGACGACGCCGCCCGGCCGGTGGCGCTGGCCGAGCTGCGCGCCGAGGGCATCGAGGTCGGCGACTGCACCACGGCCGTCGGCGTGGCGACCGGGCGCAGCTTCGTCTACGTCGACTCCGGCGGCAGGCAGATGGTGATGACCTGGCCGGGGGCCGCCGACCTGCTGCCGCCCGCCCAGGCGGCCGCCGTCGCCGCCGGACTGCCCACCGGGTCCGTGCTCGTCCTCCAGGGCGAGATCCCGCTGGAGATCTCCTACGCCGCCGCGACGGCCGCCCCGGCGGGCGTGCGCGTCCTGCTCAATCCCAGCCCGGCGGGCCCGTTCCGCGAAGGGACCGGGAAGGAGCTGCTGGCCCGGGCCGACCTGCTGGTGCTCAACGAGGGCGAGCTGGCCGCCCTGGCCGGGCCGACCCCCGGCGACCTGGACGACCTGCGCGGCCGGACCAGGGGCCGCGCCGTCGTCGTCACCCGCGGCGAGCACGGCGCCGAGATCGCCGACGACGGCGGCACTATGCTGATCGACGTCCCCAGCGTGCGCGTTGTGGACACCACCGGCGCGGGTGACGCCTTCACCGGCGCCCTGGCGGCCGCCCTCTGCGCCGGCGCGGGCCTGGTGCGCGGCGTCCGGCTCGCCTGCCAGGTAGCGACCGTCTCGGTCACGCGCCGGTTCTGTGCCCCCAGCTACCCATCGGCCGCCGAGCTCGGCATCGCCCCGCTCCGCGGTCCGTCCGTGCAGGAGAGACCCGCGTGACACGACGTCATCCCACCCTGGCCATCCAGATCCGTGACCGGCTGCACGCCCTGATCGTCGAACAGGGGTTGCGCCCCGGTGACAGGCTGCCGTCGGAGAACGAGCTCATGACCCTGTTCGACGTCGGGCGCACCAGCATCAGGGAGGCGTTCAAGCTCCTGGAGCAGGAAGGGCTCATCCAGGCCAGGCACGGCGACGGCCGCTACCTCACCACCCAGCCCAGCCTGGACCGGCCGCTGACCCGCCTCGAAGGCGTGACCGAGATGCTGGCCAGCCGGGGGTTCACGGCCGACAACACCGTCCTCGACGTCGTGGCCACCGAGCCGGACCGCCACCAGCGCGAGCTGCTGCAACTCCCGCCCGGCGAGGCCATCGTCCGGCTGGAACGCCTGCGCCGGCACCGGGACGACGCGCTGCTGTACTCGATCGACCTGTTCCCGCGCTCCCTCATCGGCCGCCCCATGGACGAGGTGGACTGGACGGGGTCGCTGTTCCAGCTCCTCACCGAGTACGGCCACACCATCGCCTACGCCGTCGCCCAGGTCAGGGCGGTGACCCTCAGCCACGCCCAGGCCGAGCGCATCGGCACCCCCGAGGACGGCGGCGCCTGGCTGCTGCTGCTCCAGACCCACCACGACAGCGCCGGACGGCCGCTGCTGTATTCGCAGGACTACCACAGGGGCACCGACTTCTCCTTCCATCTGGTGAGACGCCGAGACTGACGAGTCCCCACGACCGAGAGAGCCGCCGCCGCGTACCGACCGACCGCCGTTCGCCGACGCAGAGAGGATCATGCGATGAGTGCCATCACGCTGGAGGCCGGCCAGCCGATCCCGGCCTCCCCTTCCAGCCTCCGTGCGAGGTGCTCCAGGCTGTCCGTCTTCTGGCTCGCCGAGGACGAGGTCTCCTTCTACGGGCTCCCGCCGCTGCTGATGAAGGTGTCGAACGTGGCCGGGGTCGCGGTCGTGCGCAGCTCGGCGGAGGCCAGGCTGCTGCTGGCCGGCGAGGACTTCGACGTGGCGGTGATCCCGCTCGCCGTCCTGGCGGACGTGCTCGGCGGACGCCCCTGCCGGGCCCGTCCGCGCATCCTGGCCATGGTGCGGCAGGGGGAGGAGCTCGCGCCCTGCGTCGCCCAGCGGTACGGCCTGGCCGGTTGCCTGCTGTGGGACGAGATCAATGTCGCGGGCTTGTCGGGCACCTTCGATCGGCTGCTGCGCGGCGACGCGCCCGCCCCGTCCAGAGGCGGCCCCGACCTGCTCGGACGCCTGACCGAACGCGAGCACATGGTCCTGGCGCTGCTGCTGCGCGGCATGAGCAACCACCAGATCGCCCGCGCGATGGGCATCTCCATCCACGGCGTCAAGCGCCACATCTCGAACCTGCTCGTCAAGTTCAACTGCTCCAACCGCACCGAGGTCGCCCTGGTCGCCCAGCGTCTCGGCCTCGACCCCGCCGCCCGCATCCCGAGCCACCTGAGCGGCACCGGCACGTAGCACGTACGACGAACCATCCCGATCGGTCATCGAGAAACGGAGTGACAATGGACGTCCCTCTCATGGAACTCAGCGGCCGCGCTCCCGTCGTCAGGCTGCACGACATCGAGGCGGACATGGCCGCCGCCACCGACGCCATCAGGTCGCAGCTGACCGGATGGGGCTTCATGGCCGCGGAGGTGCCCGGCATCGGCGAGCGCGTCGCGGCCATGATGAACGACTTCGCCGCGGCCTGCCGGGCGACCGGGCCCGCCCTGTCCGACTACGCCTACGACGTCGTCCCGCAGCTCGCCGTCGGCGGCACGCACGGGTTCTTCCCGTACAACTCGGAGATCCCGCGCCTGGCCAACGGCGTGCCCGACCCGAAGGAGTTCATCCACGTCAGCGGCGCCATGATCGGCGACCAGCCGCCCGGGGCGGGTGACGTGCTGCGGGCCTTCCCGGCGTTCGGCACCCGCGCCGCCGAGGTGTTCGACATCGCCTTCCGGCTGATCTCGCTCTTCGGCGAGGTCGTCCGGGGGATGATGCCGCCGGGCACGCCCGAGCTGGACCTGTCGCACGACGCGACGAACCTGCGGGTGATCCACTACCGGGACGTGGGCGACCGCCAGGTGCTGGCCCACGAGCACTCCGGCATCCAGATGCTCGGCCTCCAGCTTCCCCCGTCCGACCAGGGCCTGCAGTACGTGCTGCACGACGGCACCTGGGTCGAGCCGGTGATCGCCGGGACCGACGTCGTGCTCTGCAACATCGGCCGGATGCTCACCAGCGCCTCCGACGGGCGGTTCCGGCCGTCCACGCACCGGGTGCACACCAGGCCGATGCCCGCCGGCTACGAGCGCCTGTCGTCGGTGCTCTTCGCCTACCCGCAGCACAAGGCCCGCCAGTGGAAGATGGTGGACGGCGAGCTGATGACGCTGAACTCCACCTGGGGCGACTTCATCGAGAGCCGCTTCCAGGGCCTCGGCAAGCAGTCCTGACCACCCGGCCTCCACCCGCCTCCTGGCGGCCTTGGCTGCCGTCAGGAGGTGGCGCGGACGGCCGCGCGGATCACGTCGGCGACCTCCTTCGGCCGGGACACCGCGACCGCGTGCGAGGCGCCCGCGACCTCGACGGCGGTCGCGCCGGCCCGCTCGGCGCCGAACCGCTGCACGTCGGGGTTGATGGCCTGGTCGGCGTCCGCGACGACGGCCCACGACGGCTTGGCCCGCCAGGCCGTCGTGGCCGCCGGCTCGGTGAACGCCCCGGCCGCCAGCGGCCGCTGCGCCACCGCCAGGACGCGGGTGACGTCGGCGGGCACGTCCGCGGCGAAGACCTCGGGGAAGGCGTCGGCGGCGATGGTGAGCTCCACGGCGGTGCCGCCGCCGGCCAGCGGGTAGGACGCCTGCCGCAGGCTCGCGCCGAGCGGCGGCTCGGGGAAGCGTCCCTGGAGCTCGGCCAGGCTCTCGCCCTCCTCCAGGACGTACGCGGCGACGTAGACGAGGCCGACGACGTTGTCCGCCGTGCCGGCCACGGTGATGATCGCGCCGCCGTAGGAGTGGCCGACCAGCACGACCGGGCCCTCGATCTGGGCCGCCACGGAGGCGACGTAGGCGGCGTCGGAGGCCAGGCCGCGCAGCGGGTTGGGCGGCGCGACCACGGGGATGCCGTCCCGCTGGAGCTCGGCGATGACGCCGGTCCAGCTCGCCGCGTCGGCGAACGCGCCGTGCACGAGGACGACCGTCGGGGTGATGCTCTCCGTCATGGGAAGGGCTCCTTCTCTGGGCAAAGGGGACCGGTCGGCCCCGGTAGCGATCCAACAGCCCGGCCGCTCGCGCGCACGAGGCGGAAACGTACTTCTGCCTGTGGTTCCGCCTCGTCTTTCCCCGGGACGGTCGCTTTGATGGATGACGGCCCCCCTGCTTCCCGCCCCTTCTTCCTGGAGTGATCATGATCAAGCCTGTCCTGGAACCCGCCGCCCAGGCGTTCGCCGAGGCCACCGCCGAGCCGCCGTACCTGTTCCAGCTCCCGCCGGAGAAGGGCCGCAAGGCCGTGAACGAGGTCCAGTCCGGCCCGGTCGAGCTGCCCGCCGTGGACGAGGAGTGGGTGACGGTCCCCGGCGGCCCCACCGGCGAGGTCAGGGCCCGCATCGTGCGGCCCGCCGGCAGCACCACCGACCTTCCCGTGATCATCTACATCCACGGCGCGGGCTGGGTCTTCGGCAACGCCCACACCCACGACCGGCTGGTCCGCGAGCTGGCGACCGGCGCCGGCGCCGCCGTGGTCTTCCCCGAGTACGACCTGTCGCCCGAGCACCGCTACCCGGTCGCCATCGAGCAGAACTGGACGGTCGCCCGCTGGATCGTCACCGACGGCGCCTCCAAGGGCCTGGACGCCACGCGCCTGGCGGTGGCCGGCGACTCCGTCGGCGGCAACATGACCGCCGCGCTGACCATCATGGCCAAGCAGCGCGGCGGGCTGTCGCTGCGCGGGCAGGTGCTCTTCTACCCGGTGACCGACGCCTCCTTCGACACCGGCTCCTACCGGCAGTTCGCCGAGGGCTACTTCCTGCGCCGCGACGGCATGCAGTGGTTCTGGGACCAGTACACGACCTCGGCCGCCGAGCGCGCCGAGATCACCGCGTCCCCCCTGCGGGCCACCGTCGAGGAGCTGACCGGCCTGCCGCCGGCGCTGGTCATCACCGGCGAGGCGGACGTGCTGCGGGACGAGGGCGAGGCGTACGCCGCCAAGCTGCGCGAGGCCGGGGTGCCCGTGACCGCCGTGCGTTACCAGGGCATCATCCACGACTTCGTCATGCTCAACGCGCTGCGCGGCACGTACGCGGCCGAGTCGGCGATCGAGCTGGCCGTGGGCACGCTGCGCCGGGCCCTGCACGAGAGCTGACCCGCCGCGCCATGTCCTCCGCCTACGACCTCGACCAGGTACACCACGCCAACGCCACCGGCCGGGTCCCGGTCGTCTTCGTGCACGACCCGTGGCTGCTGGCCGAGAGCTGGGAGCCCTGGGCCGAGGTGTTCGGACAGGCGGGGTTCGTCCCCGTGATCCCGGCCTGGCCGGCGGACGGCGAGGCGGCGGGGCACTTCGCGGGGCTGGTCCGCGGGCTGACCCGCCGGCCCGCCGTCGTCGGCCACGCCGCCGGCGGCCTGGTCGCGCAGATCCTCGCCGGACGCGGGCTGGCCTGCGCCTGCGTGGCGATCAGCCCGGCGCCGTTCCGCGGGACGCTCACGTACGGGCGGTTCCGGCACGCCGTGGCCAACGCCGTCGGGGAGGAGGAGGCCAGGCGGCTGTACGAGACGTACGCCGTCCCGGCGGGGGAGGCGGCAGACCCGTGGAGCCTCGACGGCACGGCGCCGGACCGGGGGCCGCTGCTGCTGATCACCGGCGAGATGGACCGCAGGGTTCCGTGGGCCGCCGCGCACGCCTCCTACCTGCGCCAGGCGCGCAATCGGCACCACCTGACCGAGATCGTCGAGCTGCCGGGGCGCGGGCACTCGATGACCGTGGACAGCGGCTGGCGCGAGGTCTGCGGCACCGCCCTGACCTTCGTCGAACGCTTCGTGGAGCCCTGACCTGCGCGCGCCCGGCCTGGTTCAGCCGGTGGCCCCCGGGGTCGCGACCGGGCTGAGCCGGGCGAGCTCGGCGGCCACGCGGGCGGCGCGGACGGTGTCGGCGGAGGCTTCGTACAGCTCCTGGGCCTCCTGGAACGCCTCGCGGGCCTCCTCCAGCCGTCCCAGCTCGACCAGCGCCCGGCCCAGGTTCGTCAGCGTATGGGCCGTGGCCCGGTTGATCGGACGCTTGCGCAGCTCGACCAGCGCCTCGCGATAGTGGTCGGCGGCCTCCTGCCAGCGGCCGAGCGCGAAGTAGCCGTCGCTCAGCAGGTCCAGCGCCGCGCCGACGGCGTGGGCGACGATGACCGGCGTGCCGCCGAACGCCGGGTCGCGCAGCCGTTCCAGCACCTCCAGCCCGTGCCGTACGGCCTCCTCGATGCGGCCGAGCCTGCGCAGGCCGTTCCCGACGCTGAGCACGGCCTGGGCGTACCCTTCCGGGTCGCCGGCCAGGCGGAAGCACTCCGCCGCCCGCCGCGCGTGCTCCAGGCCGGTCTCCAGGGCGGGCCGGTCGTCGCGACCCCACAGCGCCCAGGTGGCGTAGGTCAGTGCCCAGCCCTGCTGGCGCACGTCGCCGACCTCGCGGGCCAGCTCCAGCGCGCGCAGCGCGGTGCGCTCGCCCTCGGCGTACCGGCCCTGGCAGTACGTCCGCGCCCAGGACAGGTAGTTGAGGTGCACCGCCTCCTGCGCGCGGTCGCCCGTCGCGCGGGCGGCCGCGGACGACAGCTCGAACACCTCGGGCCAGTGTCCCCAGTGCATCCACAGGTCGGAGAACCAGTGCATGGCCTCGGCCACCTCGACGACCCGCGCGTGCTCGCCGACGCGGGCCGCCTGCCGCAGCGCCGCCAGCCATGCCGTGCCCTCGGCCTGGAGCCATTCCTGCGCCTGCCGGGCGCTGTCCAGCTCGATCAGCGAGCTCCAGCCGGGCGGCGGCGCGCCGTAGTCCGGCTCGAACCAGCGTCCGGCGACGGTTGCCACCTCCAGCAGCCAGTCGTCCATCCGCCGCCGCGCCTGCCGCTGAGCCGACATGGACTCCTCCTCGGACAGCCGGGCGCGGGCGAACAGCCGTACGAGATCGTGGAAGCGGTAGCGGCCGGGATACGGCGACTGCAGCAGCCCCAGGTCGACCAGCTCCTCCAGGGCGTCCTCGGCGTCGTCCGGGCCGAGCTCGGCGAGGACCGCCGTCATCGGCACCCCGAAGTCCGGCGCGGCGGCCAGCGCCAGACGGCGGAAGGCGCGCCGCGCGGGCGCCGAGAGCTGCCGGTACGACAGCGCGAAGGCCGCCGCCACCGACAGGTCGCCGGCGGCCAGCGACTCCACCCGGCGTCCCTCGTCGCCGAGGCGGGCAGCCAGATTCCCGGGGGTCCAGCCGGGCCTGCTCTGCAGCCGGTTGCCGGCGATGCGCAGCGCCAGCGGCAGGTTCCCGCACAGGTCGGCCACCAGTGCCACCCCGTCCGGGTCGGCCTCGGCACGCTCGGCGCCGACGATCGCGCGCAGCAGCGCGGCCGACTCCCCGGCGGCCAGATGCGCCAGCGGCAGCTGGTGGACGCCTTCGAGCCCGGCCAGCGGGCGGCGGCTGGTCACCAGCGTCATCGCCGGGCCCTCCGCGGGCAGCAACGGGCGCACCTGGGCCTCGTGGGCGGCGTTGTCCAGGATGACCAGGCAGCGCCGTTCGCGCAGCAGGGCGCGGTAGTGGCCGGCGCGGTCCTCCTCGTCGGCCGGGATGCGTCGCTCGGCCACGCCCAGGGCGTTGAGCAGCCTGGACAGCGCCGTGCCCGGGTCCAGCGGGACCGGGTCCATGCCGCGCAGGTCCAGGTAGAAGCGGCCGTCGGGGAACAGGTCGGCCAGGTGCGCGGCGGCGCGTACGGCCAGCGCGGTCTTGCCGATGCCGGCGGTCCCCGAGACGGCGGCGACGACGGCGGGCGCGTCCTCGGCCGTCCGGGCGGCCAGGTCGCGCAGCAGGTCCAGCTCCCGTTCCCGGCCGGTGAAGTCGCCCACGCCGCGGGGCGGCTCGCAGGCGCCCGGCGCGGCGGCCTCCTGGCGGGGACGGCCGGCGCGGGCGGCGTCCGACAGCGCCGTCCGCCGCGGCTCGTCCAGCCGCAGCGCCTCGGCCAGGGCCTCGACGGTGCGCCGCTGGGGGCCCCGGCTGGCGCCGCGCTCCATGTCGCCGATGGCCCGCACGCTGACGCCGGAGGCGTGGGAGAGCTCCTCGATGGTCAGCCCGGCGGCGTGTCTCAGGCTCCTCAGCATCGTGCCGAACGATTCCGCCACCCGTCCCCCTCATGCTGGTGAGCGGCGAAATCCCCCGAAGCGCCGCATACCCACCTTATCTGCCGGAAAATGGGGTGAGGTGCTGGTCGCTCGCCCCGATGGTGGACGAGCCCCACCAGCCCCGGCACCTCACCGCGCTCCACGAACCCGCCCAGCACACCCCGCAGCCGCTGTTCCAGTACGCTCATCGGTCCTCCTGAAGTGACGTGTCCCGGCAATGACCGGCCGCCGTCGGAAAACTCATCGCCGCGACATGTCCATCCGGGCGGGTCCCGTTCGTGGTGATGGCGTACGGCGGCCCCGCCGTACGCCGACCGCGGAAAGGGAACACCGTGAAGTACATGCTGCTGATCAACTCCTGCACCTCCGACGAGCAGGAGCCGGGCGACTTCCAGGAGTGGGTGGCCTACGACAAGTCCGTCCGGGAGGCGGGCGTCCTGGTCTCCGGCGAGTCGCTGGCCGACCTGGTGACCGCCACCACCGTCCGGGTGAGCGGCGACGGCACGCCCACCGTGACCGACGGCCCGTACGCCGAGACGCACGAGGTCCTGGGCGGCTTCTACGTGATCGACGTGCCCGACCTCGACGCCGCCCTCGACTGGGCCGTCCGCTGCCCGGGGGCGCGCGGCGGCGGCTCGGTGGTGGTGCGCCCGGTCGCCGACTTCGACGCGTGAGTTCTCCGGTGCGTGAGCGCTTCGGGGTCTCCGGTGCGTGAGATCGAGGACGTCTTCCGTGAGGAGCGCGGCCGGTTGCTGGCCGCGCTCGTCCGCCGCTTCGGCGACCTCGACCTGGCCGAGGAGGTCACCTCCGACGCCGTCGAGGCGGCGCTGAGACACTGGCCGGCCGAGGGCGTGCCGCCCAATCCGGGCGCGTGGCTGATGACCACGGCCCGGCGCAGGGCGGTCGACCGGCTCAGGCGCGAGCAGGCGCTCGCCACCCGGCTGGCCGTCCTGGCGGCCGAGGCCGAGCGGGCCGGCCCCGAGGCCCCCGCAGGCGAGGACGGCGGCCTGCCCGACGAACGCCTGCGGCTCTTCTTCACCTGCGCCCACCCCGCGCTGCCCGCCGAGGACCGGGGCGCGCTGACGTTGCGCTGCCTGGCCGGCCTGACCACCCCCGAGGTGGCGCGGGCCTACCTGGTGCCGGCCCAGACGATGGCCAAGCGCATCGTCCGGGCCAAGAAGAAGATCCGGGAGGCGCGCGTCCCGTTCCGCGTGCCCGACGCCGACGAGCTGCCGGAACGGGTTCCCGGCGTGCTCCAGGTCATCTACTCGATCTTCACCGAGGGCTACGCGGCCAGCTCGGGCCCCCACCTCCAGCGGCTCGACCTGGCCGAGGAGGCGATCAGGCTGGCCCGGATCCTGCGCCGGCTGCTGCCCGCCGAGCGGGAGGTCGCCGGGCTGCTGGCGTTGCTGCTGCTGGTGCACGCGCGGCGCGAGGCCCGTACCGGGCCTGGGGGCGAGCCGGTGCTGCTCGCCGAGCAGGACCGCGGCCTCTGGGACCGGGCCATGATCGAGGAGGGGGCGGCGCTGGTGGTGACCGCGCTCAGCGGCGGCCCGCCGGGCCCGTACGCCGTCCAGGCCGCGATCGCGGCGCTCCACGACGAGGCCCCCGACCTGGCCACGACCGACTGGCCGCAGATCGTGGCCCTGTACGACGTGCTGCTCGCGCTCGACCCCTCCCCGGTGGTGGCGCTGAACCGGGCTGTCGCCGTGGCCATGCGCGACGGGCCCGAGGCCGGGCTGGCACTGCTGGAGGAGCTCGCGGGGGAGCGGCGGCTGCGCGACTACCACCCCTACCTGGTGGCCCGCGCCGACCTGCTGCACCGGCTCGGCCGCCTGCCCGAGGCCGCCGAGGCGTACCGGACGGCGCTGCGGGCGGCCACCAGCGAGCCCGGACGCGCCTACCTGCGCCGCCGCCTGGCCGCGGCGGAGGAAGCCGTGCCCGAGGTTTGAGTACCGCCCTGACCTGGGAGAACTGCTGCGATGGGTGGAGCAGACGGTGACCGCTACCTGCCGATCGCCGAGCACGGCCTCATCGGCGATCTGCGCAGCGTGGCCCTCGTCGGCACCAACGGGACCATCGACTGGTACTGCTGCCCGGCCTTCGACTCGCCCAGCGTCTTCGCCGCGATCCTCGACGCCGACCGGGGCGGGGCGTTCGAGCTGGCCACCGACGTGCCGGCGCGGACCAAGCAGTTCTACTTCCCTGACACCAACGTGCTCATCACCCGCTTCTTCACCGAGAGCGGAGTGGGCGAGATCCAGGACTTCATGCCGATCATCGGCGAGCCGGGCGGCCGCGGACGGCAGCGGCTGATCCGGCGGGTGCTCTGCGTGCGCGGCTCGCTGCCCTTCCACGCGCGGGTGGCCCCCCGCTTCGGCTACGGCGCCGACCCGCACACCGTCCGCGAGGCCGACGGCCTGACCGTCTTCGAGTCGGCCCACCTGACGCTCGCGCTGAGCGCCACCGTGCCGGTCGAGTCCGACGGCCGCGACGTGTGGGCGGCCTTCACCCTCGCGGAGGGCGAGTCGGAGGTGTTCGCGCTCGACCGGGTCGAGGCCGAGGTCCCGCCGCTCGGGTGCCCGCACGTCGAGGCGGAGGAGCAACTGACCGCCACGGTGACGTTCTGGCGCAAATGGCTGTCGGCCTCCCGCTACCGGGGCAGGTGGCGGGAGATGGTCCACCGCTCGGCGCTGACGCTCAAGCTGCTGACGTACGCGCCGACCGGCGCCATCGTCGCCGCGCCGACGACCAGCCTGCCCGAGCTGATCGGCGGCGAGCGCAACTGGGACTACCGCTACCTCTGGATCCGCGACGCCGCCTTCTGCGTCTACGCCCTGCTCCGGCTCGGCTTCACCGGCGAGGCGGAGGCGTTCATGTCGTTCCTGACCCGGTACGTCAGCCTGCGCGGCGCCGGACCCAACGGCCCCCTCCAGATCATGTACGGCATCGACGGCCGCACCGACCTGCCCGAACGGCAGCTCGATCACCTGGAGGGCTACCGCGGCTCGGCCCCCGTACGCGTCGGAAACGCCGCCGCCGACCAGCTCCAGCTCGACATCTACGGCGCCCTCCTCGACTCCGTCTACCTCTACGACAAATGGGGCAAGCCCATCTCCAGCGACCACTGGAACGCCGTCTGCGCCCTGGTCGACTGGGTCTGCGACAACTGGGACCAGCCCGACGAGGGCGTCTGGGAGACCAGGGGCGGGCGCAAGAAGTTCCTGTACTCCCGGCTGATGTGCTGGGTCGCCATCGAACGCGCCATGCGCATGGCCGCCCACCGGGGACTGCCCGCCGACATCCCCCACTGGCGCGCGGCCCGCGACGACCTCTACCGGCAGATCATGGCCCACGGCTGGTCCGACGTGCGGCAGGCGTTCGTCCAGCACGAGGACGACGACGTGCTCGACGCGGCGCTGCTGATGATGCCGCTGGCCAAGTTCGTCTCGCCCACCGACCCGAAATGGCTGTCCACCCTCGACGCGCTCACCGCCGACCTGGTGTCCGACTCGCTGGTCTACCGCTACGACCCCGACGCCAGCCCCGACGGCCTGCGCGGCCAGGAGGGCACGTTCTCCATCTGCTCCTTCTGGTACGTCGAGGCGCTGGTCCGCGCCGGCCGGGTGGAGGAGGCCCGCCTGGCCTTCGAGAAGATGCTGACCTACGCCAACCACCTCGGCCTGTACGCCGAGGAGATCGGCCGTACGGGCGAGCAGCAGGGCAACTTCCCGCAGGCGTTCACCCACCTGGCCCTGATCAGCGCCGCCTTCAACCTCGACCGCGCCCTCGGCTGACCTGCCAGCGTCCTGACAGCCGGGTACCAGTGCGGGCGGCCATGCTGCTGTCTCCACCGACGTGAAGGCAGGACGGGATGGGCGGCAGGATGGCGACGCAGTGGCAGCCGGCGGAAGTGACCTCGCGGGACGGGACGACGATCGCCCTGCTCAGCGCCGGGCGAGGCCCCGGGCTGCTGGTGATCCCCGGGAACAACCGGCGCGCCCACCACTACGGGGCCCTGGCGCGGGAGCTGTCCGGCGCACACAGCGTGCACGTGATCGAACGGCGCGGACGCGGCTCCAGCGGCCCGCAGGGCCCGGCCTACAGCGTGGAGACGGAGGTCGACGACGCCCTCGCCGTCATGAACCACACGGGTGCGCGCCTGGTCTTCGGGCACAGCTACGGCGGCCTCGTCGCCCTGCACCTCGGGCTGCGCCGGCGGGTGGACGCGCTCATGGTCCACGAACCCGGCGTGAGCATCGACGGTTCCTTCCCCGCCCACTGGGTGCCGGCGTTCAACCGCCTGCTGGAGGAGGGCAGGCGCACGGCGGCGATGGCGGCCTTCCTCAAGGGCACCCGCCTGACCCCCGTCGGCGACGCCCCGGCGCCGGTGTTCCACGCGCTGGCGTTCCTGCTGCTGCGCGGGCCCGAAGGGCGGGACGCGCGGGCGATGATGGCGACGACCCCGGCCGAGATCGGCGAGATCCTCCGGCTGGACTCCGACGGCGCCAGGTACACGGGCGTCGACTCCCCGACGCTGCTGCTCGGCGGCGGCAGGTCCCCCGGCTACCTCACCGGCGTGCTCGCCCGCCTGGCCCACGTCATGCCCGACGCCTGCCACGAGATCGTCGCCGGGCTCGACCACAACGCCCCCGACCTGAACGCCCCGGACGTCGTCGCCGAACGGATCCTGACCTTCGTGCGGTCCCGTCCCGCCCGCGGACACGAGCCGCCGGCGGGACGGATGACCTCCGCCTGATCCCCGAGGGGGTCAGGACTCGCCGGACAGCACGGCCGTCCCCAGGGACGCGCCGGAGATCACCCTCGCCGCGGTCGTCGTGGACGAGGAGGACGTCAGTTCCGACAGCACGGCCCGGTCGAGGGCGTGCACGGTGAACTGGTAGGTGTTGACCGACCAGGGCGAGCACGGCCCCTGGTAGCCGTACAGGCTCGCGCTGCCGCGGTAGTAGACCTGCCGGGCTCCGGCGGGGGTCGCCGGCCGGTAGGCGTGCTCGACGTTCTGCGGCAGCGAGGTCACGCCCGCCGGGATGTCGTAGATCACCCAGTGGATGAGGTTGTTGTTGTCGAGGTCTCTCATGACCAGGGCGTAGCCGCGGGTCCCGGCCGGGCCGCCGTTCCAGGTCAGGGGCGGGGACTCGTTGCGGCGGCCGGGGTCGGTCTGGCCGCCGCTGGTGCACTCGTGCACCTTCGGGATGAGGCCGCCCTCGGTGAAGGCGGCGCTGGTCAGGGTGAAGGCGGTGGCGGACGCCGGTGAGGCCGCGGTCGCGGCGGTCGCCGCGGTCGTCACGGCGAGCAGGGCGTGCAGCACGATTCGTCTGACGGTCACAAAGGGCTCCTGAGGGGGTTCGGTGCGCCGTTCGTTCGCGTCTGCTGTTCGTGGGGTGTGCCCGCAGTGTAGGCATCGGCGGCCCGTCCCGCCACCACCGTGAACGGCACAAACCCGTCGATCCTGTCCGCCATGAACCGATATCAGGCTGAGCCATCCGGTTTCTTTGAGATGAGGCAGGGAAGCAATGGCGCTGTCAGGCCGGGGGCCGCTCCTCCCCCCACGAGGGGCGGCGACACCCGGCGCGGCAGAACGGGAGCGTGCAGCGTGGAAGTCACCGGCATCATCTCCGCCCTCATCATCGGGCTTGTCATCGGCGTCCTCGGCCGGCTGGTCGTGCCGGGCCGTCAGAGCATTCCCATCTGGCTCACCATCGTGATCGGCATCGTCGCGGCCCTCATCGGCACCGCGGTCGCCGCCGCGGTCGGCGTCGCGGACACCCGCGGCATCGACTGGATCGAACTGGTCATCCAAGTGGTGCTCGCCGGTCTGGGGGTGGCCCTGGCGGCGGGCCTCTACGGCAGACGCGGCGTCAGGTAGACCGGGACACGTCGGGATCCCGGAGGGCGGCACACGCGCCGCGCTCCGGGATCCCGCCGTTCCCGCCCCTTCGCCGACGCCCCGGCATGCGTTTTCGCTATGTCCGGAACCGGGGCACGCCGGAGATCGTTGTGCGGGTCGGCTGCACACATTTCGATCTTCGACAGGGAGAACAAAGCCGTGGTCTTCAAACGCATGCTGGGTGCCTTCGGCGTCGGCGCGCCCTCCGTGGACACCGTCCTGGCGACCCCGCGCGTCCAGCCGGGCGGCACGCTGTCGGGCGAGGTACGGCTCAAGGGCGGCGACTTCGACGCCGAGATCGAGCACGTCACCCTCGGCCTGGTCGCCCGCGTGGAGTTCGAGCACGGCGACGGCGAGCACGCGGGGGCGGGGGAGTTCTCCCGCGTCCAGGTGTCCGGCCCGTTCGTGCTGCGCCAGGGCGAGGAGCGCACGATCCCCTTCGAGATCGGCGTGCCGTGGGAGGCGCCGATCAGCCGGATCGGCGGGCAGCCGCTGCACGGCATGGCGCTGGGCGTGCGCACCGAGCTCGCCATCGCCAAGGCGGTCGACAAGGGCGACCTCGACGAGGTCGCGGTCGAGCCGCTGCCCTCCCAGCTGCGCATCCTGGAGGCACTGCTGCAGCTCGGCTTCGCGTTCAAGTCCGCCGACCTGGAGGCCGGCCACCTGTACGGCGTGCACCAGACGCTGCCGTTCTACCAGGAGATCGAGTTCTACCCGGCCGGCCGGTACGCCGGCGTGCTCGGCGAGCTCGAAGTGACCTTCGTGGCCGACCCGTCGGGGCTGGAGGTGGTCCTGGAGGCCGACAAGCGCGCCGGCCGCTACTCCGGCGACGCGATCGGCCGCTTCACCGTCAGCCACGCCGACGCCCTGCGCACCGACTGGCCCGGCGAGCTCGACCGCTGGCTGTCCGGCCTGGCCTCCCACGCCCACTCGTCCTTCGGGCACGGCGACCACCACGGCTACGGCGACCATCACGGTCACGGCGACCACCACGGTTACGGCCACCACGAGGAGCACCGCGGCGGGCCGGGCTGGGGCACGGTGGCCGCGGCCGGCGCCGCCGGCGTGGTCGGCGGACTGGTGGCGGGCGAGATCGTCGAGGAGATCTTCGAGGGCGACGAGGACGAGGGCGGCGACGGCGACTGGTGATCCCGCGCCGGTGATCCGCCCGTCAGGGGCGGGTCACCGGCTTCCGCCGGTCACGCATCCTGGTGGACGCCCCACGCGTCGAGGCTCTGAGCCGTGCGTCGCCTTGTGGGGGATTGCTCCTGCATTGCGGAGCGGAAGTTGGAGAAAGGAGCTTCTACTCCTTTCCACTCTCAACGTATAGCGCACCCGGGGGCTTGCGGCAAGACCCCCGTCGTGGCGCAGAATCGTCCGCCGAGGCCAGAAGCCTTGCCATGCGAAGACCGACCTCGTTGCGGAGCCACAGATATGAATCCCCTGACCACCAGCGTGTTCGACCTGCCCGGCAACCTCGCCGCCAAGGCCGACCCGGCGCTGATCGCCGTCGACGAGCGGCACTTCGCGGCGCTCGCCGAGACCCTGGAGCAGTCGATCGCCGACCTGTCCGCCCGCCTCGACGCCGAACGCAAGAACCCCGGCGGCAAGGGCCGCCAGGCGCTCGACCGGGACCTGGAGATCCACCGGCTGGCCGCCCGCCTGCGTACGCTGCGCCGCTTCGGCCTGGACCTGTGCCTCGGCCACATGGTCACCCCCGACCACCCCGAACCGGTGTACGTCGGACGCCTCGGCCTCACCGACCGCGACGGACGCCGCCTGCTGCTCGACTGGCGTTCGCCCGCGGCCGAGCCGTTCTTCGGCGCCACCCACGCCAACCCCATGGGCCTGACCAGCCGCCGCAGATACCGCTGGACCCGCGGCCGGATCAGCGACTACTGGGACGAGGTGTTCACCGCCGACGGCTTCGAGGGCCACGCCGCCCTCGACGACCAGTCGGCCTTCATCGCCAGCCTGGGCGGCAACCGTTCGCCCAGGATGCGGGACGTGCTCGGCACCATCCAGGCCGACCAGGACGCCATCATCCGGGCCGGCTCCCGCGGCGCCCTCGTCGTGGACGGCGGCCCCGGCACGGGCAAGACCGTCGTCGCCCTCCACCGCTCGGCCTACCTGCTCTACTCCGACCCCCGGCTCGGCCATTCCCGGGGCGGCGTGCTGTTCGTCGGCCCGCACCAGCCCTACCTGGCCTACGTCGCCGACGTCCTGCCCAGCCTGGGGGAGGAGGGCGTGCGGACCTGCACCTTGCGGGACCTCGTGCCCGAGGGGGCGGCGGCGGCCCCCGAGCGGGACCTGGAGGTGGCCCGGCTGAAGGCGTCCGCGGACCTGGTGAAGGCGATCGAGCCGGCCGTCAGGTTCTACGAGAACCCGCCCGCCAAGGGTATGACGGTCACCACGCACTGGGCCGACGTCCGGCTGAGCGCCGAGGACTGGGCCGAGGCGTTCGAGGCCGCCGAACCCGGCACGCCGCACAACGAGGCGCGTGACCAGATCTGGGAGGAACTGCTCACGATCCTCATCGACAAGCACGACCTGTCCGACGAGGTCTCACCGGACCTGCTGCGCAGGTCGCTGCGGGCGAACCGGGAGCTGCTCGCCGCCTTCAACCGCGCCTGGCCGCTGATCGAGCCCACCGACCTCGTCGGCGACCTGTGGACGGTCCCCGCCTACCTGCGGCTGTGCGCCCCCTGGCTCGGCCCGGACGAGATCCGCCGGCTCCAGCGCGCCGACGCCCAGTCCTGGACCGTCTCCGACCTGCCCCTCCTGGACGCGGCCCGCCAGCGCCTCGGCGACCCGGAGGCGTCCCGCCGCATGCGCAGGCAGGAGGCCGCCCTCGCCGTGCAGCGCGAGCGCATGGCCCAGGTCGTGGACAACCTGATCGAGGCCGACGACGACGGCGAGGGCCTGGTGACGCAGCTGCGCCGGGCGGACCTCCAGCGGAACCTGGTGGACGAGTCCGAGCTGCCCACGGTGGAGCCGGACCTGCTCGCCGGGCCGTTCGCGCACATCGTCGTGGACGAGGCCCAGGAGCTGACCGACGCCGAATGGCAGATGTTGCTGCTGCGCTGCCCGTCCAGGAGTTTCACCATCGTCGGGGACCGCGCCCAGGCCAGGCACGGGTTCACCGAGTCGTGGGAGGAACGGCTCGGCCGGGTCGGCATCGACCGCGTCGAACTGGCCACCCTGAGCGTCAACTACCGGACCCCGGCGGAGATCATGGCCGAGGCCGAGCCGGTCATCCGGGCCGCGCTCCCGGACGCCAACGTGCCGAGCTCCATCCGGGAGAGCGGCGTCCCCGTCACGCGCGGGCCGGTCGCGGAGCTGGCGGCGATCCTCGACGCCTGGCTGGCCGCGAACGCCGAGGGGATCGCGTGCGTGATCGGGGACCCGGGCTTCCGGGAGCGGCCCCGGGTCCGGTCGCTGACGCCGGAGCTGTCGAAGGGGCTGGAGTTCGACCTGGTCGTCCTGGTCGATCCGGAGAGGTTCGGCGGGGGCGTCGAGGGCGTCGAAGGGGCGGTCGACCGTTATGTCGCGATGACCCGGGCGACCCGCCAACTCGTCATCCTCACCACCTCCTGACGCGCCCCCGCCCCTGTCCAGCCCCGCGCCTCGGCGCCGGGACCCGCCGCCGCGCTCTACGCCCGCGCTCTGTCGGCGGGACCCGCCGCCGTCGCGTTCTATGCCCGTGCCTTGGCGGCCGGGCCCGTCGTGGTGCTCGGGCGGGTGACCCGGCGGCGGCGGGCCGGGAGGCCCAGCATCGGGTTGGCGACCCCCCACGCCGCCCCCTTGCAGACCAGCTCCTTGTAGACGGCGGCGGTCCGCCCGGTCAGCACCGTGGGCACGGTGCGGTCGTCGGCGGTGACGAACTGGATCAGCCCGTTGTCCCGGCCCAGCGAGACGCACTGGTTGAAGTAGCGCAGCGGCGTGTTCGGCAGCTTCCCGCCGGTCAGCCGCGCCGCGATCGAGTCGGCGGCCTGCCAGGCGGTCGGGATGCCCGACGCGCACGACATCCGCAGGGGCTTGTCGCCGGGGCCCATCGCCATGGCGGCGTCGCCGACGGCGTACACGTCCGGGTGCGAGACCGAGCGCATCGTCCGGTCGACCACGATCTGGCCGCTTTCGGTGACCTCCAGCGTGGTCGCCCGCGGGATCGGGTGCACGGCGAAGCCGGCCGTCCAGACGGTCACCGCGGCCGGGATGGGCTCGCCGGCGGTGATGACGCGGTCGGCCTCGACCGCGGTGACGGTGGTGTGCTCGTGCACGCTCACCCCGAGCCCGGTCAGGACCTTCCGCACGTGCGCGCGGCCCTTCGGCGAGAGCCAGTCGCCGAGCCCGCCGCGGGCGGCCAGGGCGACGTCGAGGTCCGGACGGGCCTCGGCGATCTCGGCCACGGTCTCCAGCCCGGTGAGCCCGCCGCCGACGACGACCACGCTCTGCCCCGCGTCGAGCCCGGCCAGCCGCTCGCGCAGCCGCAGCGCCCCCGGACGGCCGGCGATGTCGTGGGCGTGCTCGGCGGTCCCGGGCACGGCCTCGGCGTCCCAGCCGCTGCCGAGCGCGTAGACCAGCGTGTCGTAGGCCAGCTCCTCGGCGCCGCCGGCGCTGCCGGTGCCCGTGCTGGTGCCCGTGCTGGTCACGGTGACGGTGCGGCGGTCGGCGTCGAGGCCGGTGACCGTCCCGAGCCGCAGCTCGACGCCGGTGCCCGCGAACATCTCGCGGAACGGCCGGGGCCTGAGGTCCTGGCCGGTGGCCACCTGGTGCATGCGGACGCGTTCGACGAAGTCGGGCTCGGCGTTGACGAGGGTGATGGCGACGTCCTCGTGGCGCAGCCGCCTGGCGAGACGGCCGGCGACGACGGCTCCGGTGTAGCCGGCTCCGAGGACGATGATGCGGTGCTGCATTTCCTCGCTCCTGTCTGACGCGGGTTCGCCACCTGAACCGGACGGCCCGCGCTTTCCTGACAGGATCACGATGTGAAGCGCGTCACACCTCTCACCAGGAGGCTCTGAGCAGCGGCTCCCCGTGGTCCGTGGCGGCCCACTGCGCGGTCGCGCGGGCGAGCTTGTCGGGGTTGACCTGGTTGCGGAACGCGGCGATGCCCTCGGTGGTGATCTCCATGCACATGACGCCGACGACCTGGCCGTCCACGACCGCGACGACGGCCGGCTCGCCGTTGGCCGTCCAGACGTGGATCTCGGGTGAGCCGCCGACCAGGGCGCGCTTGGCCTTGCCGGGCTTGAGCAGGCCCCACAGGAACTTCGCGACCGCGACGGCGCCTTCGAACGCCTTGGCGCGGGCCGGGACCTTGCCGCCGCCGTCGCCGATCGCGATGGCGTCCTGGGTGAGCAGGCGTACCAGCGGCTCGGTCTGCCCGTTGCCGGCGGCGGCCAGGAACTCCTCGACGATCCGCCGGGCGGTGGCCTCGTCGACCTCCGTACGGGCCCTGCCGTCGGCGACGTGCTTCTTGGCGCGGTGGAAGATCTGCTGGCTGGCCGCCTCGGTGAGGTCGAGGATCTCGGCGATCTCCCGGTGGGAGTGGTCGAAGGCCGTCCGCAGCACGTAGACCGCCCGCTCGTTGGGGGAGAGGCGTTCCATCAGGGTGAGGACGGCGTACGAGACCGACTCGCGCTGCTCGGCGGTGTCGGCCGGGCCGAGCATCGGGTCCCCGGCGAGCAGCGGCTCGGGCAGCCACTGGCCCACGTACGTCTCGCGGCGCGCCCGCGCGGAGCCGAGCTGGTTGAGGCACAGGTTGGTGAGCACCTTCGTCAGCCACGCCTCGGGAACCTCGACGCGCCCGGCGTCGGCGGCCTGCCAGCGCAGGAACGTCTCCTGCACGGCGTCCTCGGCCTCCGCGGCCGAGCCGAGCAGGCGATAGGCGATGGCCTCCAGGCGGGGTCTGGCGGTCACGAACCGGTCGACGTCGTCCGCGGTCAAAGGCATGGCCCGATCCTAGAACGTCCCCGTATGCGGCGGGTCGCCGGTTCGGCACCTGTGACCGTCCGTCGCTTGCCGGGCGTCGCGACCCGGGCCGCGTTGATCGGCGGCGGCCGTGGGTAGAGGCGGCCGATGTTCGACGACTTCGCGACCGGCATGATCGACGTGGGCGAGACTGAACTGTTCGTCCGGTACGGCGGCTCGGGCTCGCCCGTCCTGCTGCTCCACGGCCACCCCCGTACCCACGCGACCTGGCACCGCGTCGCCCCCCTCCTGGCCCCGCACCACACGGTGGTCTGCCCCGACCTGCGCGGGTACGGCCGCTCGGGCAAGCCGCCCACCACCCCCGACCACGCGCCCTACTCCAAGCGCGCGATGGCCCGCGACATGGTCGCCGTCATGCGCTCGCTGGGCCACGAACGGTTCGCCGTCGCCGGCCACGACCGCGGCGCCTACGTGGCCCACCGCCTGGCCGCCGACCACCCCGACGCCGTCACCCGCCTGGTCGTGATGGACGGCATCCCCATCGGCGAGGCGCTGGCCAGGGCCGACGCCCGGTTCGCCGCGTCCTGGTGGCACTGGTTCTTCCTCGGCCAGACCGCCAAGCCCGCCGAACGCGTCATCAACGCCGACCCCGACGCCTGGTACAAGGGCACCGCCGAGCAGATGGGCCAGGAGGCGTACGAGGACTACCGCCGGGCCGTCCACGACCCGGAGACCGTGCACGCGATGTGCGAGGACTACCGCGCCGGCCTGACCGTGGACCGCGCGGCCGACGACGCCGACCGCGCCGCCGCCCGCCGCCTCACCTGCCCGACCCTGTTCCTCTGGACGTCCAAGGACGACATGGAGGATCTGTACGGCGACCCGCTGGCGATCTGGCGCACCTGGGCCGACGACGTGACCGGCCACCCGATCGACAGCGGCCACCACGTGGCCGAAGAGGCCCCGGACGCCCTCGCCGCCTCCCTGCTGACCTTCCTGCACGAATGACGACCTCACGGACCCGCCTCCCCGCTCAACCCCGGACAGATCCGCTCAGCCCACGTCAACCCCCGACGGGTCTGCGCAGAGCGCCAGGAGCCGGTCCATCGCCTCCTGCCGCGGCAGGTCCGCGCCGCGCCGGTACGCCTCCAGGTAGCCTGCGTCACCGAGCCGCCCGGTCAGGACGGGAACCAGCCGGCCCAGATCGGGGTCGCCCTCGTCGAAGACGCCCCTGATCACATGGCTCATGCCGAGCGCCGTCGCGGCCCCCGCATGGTCGCCTTCCAGCCCGAGCAGCCTGGCCACCAGCTCCGCGCCCCGGGCCATGGCGTTGGCGTTGGTGTTCCCGAGCACGCCGCGCAGCGCCCGGGGCAGCAGCTCGCGCGCCCGCTCCGCGGCCCCCTCGGTCACCAGGACGGCCATCCGGGAGGACACGATCACGTCGCCGTTCAGCGCGGGCGGGCCGGGCAGCCGGTGGGCGACCGCCTCCAGCTCGTCCACGGCCTGATGGGCCCGGTCCAGGTCGCCGGCGTGGCGGTGCACCTCGGCGAGCGGGAACAGCATGCTGGCCTCCAGCCTCCGGTGGCCGTGCTCGCGTCCCTGGCGCCGCGCGGCGTGGACGTCGTGCAGCGCGCCGTCCAGGTCGCCGCCGCGCATGCGGTTCTGGGCGAGGTGCGACTTGGTGATGAAGAGGTGTTCCTCGGTGCCGAGCTCGGAGGCGATCGCGACGGCGCGCTCGCAGGCCGCGACCGCGCTGTCGTGCTCGCCGCGCAGGCCGTGGACGCGGCTCTGCCGCACCAGGCTCATCACCAGCCCCCAGCGGTCGCCGACCTGCTGGAACAGGCGCAACGCCGCCTCCCTGTGGCCGGCGCCGGTCTCCTGGTCGCCCTGTTCCGTGAGGCGGAAGTCGTAGGCCCAGTGGGCGCTGGCGCGCACCCAGGGGTCGGGGGAGTCCAGGGCCTCCAGGTCTCCGGCGTCCTGGGTGGTGAGCTTGGAGAGGCGGAGCAACGGCAGCGCGTTGTGGTACTTCGTCACCCCGGGACGGCTGAGGTTCTCGCGGACCTCCTGCCCGCCTCGCCGGCCCGCCGTCGACCGCACCACCTCGAAGGCGGTACGCGCGTCCGCCGGCAGCTCTTCGCCGAACGCCAGCACCTCGCCCAGGAACGCGTCGGACTCGGTGGACATCCCGCGCATGCCCCAGTACCAGATCATGGACCTGACGAACCGGGCGGACGTGGCCGCGTCGCCCGCCTCGATGGCCGTCCGCAGCACGGCGACCAGGTTGTCGTGCTCGGCGTCGAAGACCTCGACGGCCCGCAGCTGGTCCCGGGTACGCAGCAGCGGCTCGTTCTCCTCGGCCAGCGCCAGGAAGTAGTCGCGGAACCGGTCGTTGATCGGCTCGGCGAGCCGGTCCGCCGCGTAGGCGCGAACGGTCTCCAGCATCCAGTACCTGTCGCCGTCCTGCTGGATCATGGACTTCTCGACCAGTGCGCTCGCGACGTACACCATGTCGGCGGCGGACAGGGACGCGTCGGAGCAGATCTCCTCCAGCGCGGCCAGGTCGGCGCCGCCGGGGAAGGCGGCCAAGCGGGCGGCCAGCACCCGTTCGGGCTCCTCCAGCAGGTCCCAGCTCCACTCCACCAGCGCGAGCAGCGTGCGCTGACGTGGCAGCGCGGTCCTGCTCCCCGAGGTGAGCAGGCGGAACCGATCGTCCAGGCGCCGGGCGATCTGCGCCACGCTCATCGCCCGCAGCTTGGCCGCGGCCAGTTCGAGCGCCAGCGGCATGCCGTCCAGGCGGCGGCAGATCTCCACCGTGTGCCCCAGCGTGGCCTGGTCGAGCGCGAACCCCTGGCGCACCCTGCCCGCCCGCTCGACGAACAGCCGCACGGCGTCCGACTCGGCGGCCTCGGCCAGGTCCGCGTCCGCCACGGGCAGGTCGAGCGGGCCGAGGTGGCACAGGGCCTCGCCGTTGATCGCCAGCGCCTCCCTGCTGGTGGCCAGGACGCGCAGCTGCGGAAGCCGGCCGAGCAGCTGCTCGGCGAGCTGCGCGGCCGCCTCCACCAGGTGCTCGCAGTTGTCCAGCACCAGTACGGCCGGGCCGACGTCGAGCTGGGCCGCCAGCCGGGCCGTGGCGGGAGCCTGCGGCTTGAACCCGCCCTCGAACAGGCCGCCGCAGGCGCTGAGCACCGCGTCCGCGATCTGGTCCGGCTGGGTGACCCCGGCGAGCGAGACGAACCACGTGCGCTCCTCGACGTGGTCGGCGGCCTCCATCGCCAGCCTGGTCTTGCCCGCGCCACCCGGTCCGACGATCGTCACCAGCCGCGCGCCGGCCAGCAGCCGGGCGAGCTCGCCGAGCTCACGTTCCCGGCCGACGAAGGTGGTCAGCCTGGCCGGGAGCCGGCTGGGCGCGGACGGTGGCCGTACGGACGGACGGTTCAGCTCCCCGCGCAGCAGGGCGAGGTGGACCGCGCGCAGCTCGGGCGAGGGATCGACGCCCAGCTCGTCGCCGAGCCTGCCGCGGACCTCGTCGTACACCGCCAGCGCCTCCGACTGGCGCCCGGCGGCCGACAGGGCCCGGATACGCAGTTCGGCCAGGCGCTCGCTCAGCGGGCGGGCGACGGCCGCGACGCGCAGGTCGGCCAGCACCTCGGAGTGGCGACCGAGCCGCACCTCCGCGTCGAAGAAGTCCTCGGCGACGGCGGCGCGCAACTCCTCCAACCGGGCCGCCACATCACGGGCGAACGCGGCCTCCAGCACGTCCGCCAGCGCGTCGCCCCGCCATTGGTCCAGAGCGGTCCGGAGCAAGGTCGAGGCTTCCTCCGGCCTGCCGGCCGCGAGCTCCCGCCTGGCCTGCCCGGCAAGCTGCTCGAACCGATGCGTGTCCACGTCCTCGGGACGCACCGGCAACCGGTATCCACCGGCCACCAGCTCCACGGACTCCGGCCCGCCCAACATCCTGCGCAGCCGCGAGACCAGCCCGTGCAACGCGTTGGCGACCCCGGCCGGGGGCTCCTCGCCCCAGATGCAGTCGATCAGAACGTCCGCCGGCACCGGCCGTCCGGCCTCCAGCGCGAGCCGCGCCAGCAACATCCGCAGCCGCGCGCCGGGGAGGTCGATCGGGGAGGCGTCGTCGGACGTGGCCGCAACAGGACCAAGGAGGGAAATCTGCACCCGGCCACCTTCCCACCTGCCCCTCCCCGAACAACCGCCGCACCCCGCCTCACGGGACAGGCTCCCACAGGACGTAGCCATCGCCCCGATCGCGACCAGGGTGGACGGCGTGGTCCGCGCCGACAAGGCGTATTCCTCCCGCGCGATCCGGCAGCAGCTGCGCGCTCGCAAGATCCGGTGCTCCATTCCCGAACCGGCCGACCGCATCGCCGCCCGGCAACGGCGCGGCAGCCGCGGTGGACGTCCTCCGTCCTTCGATGCGGCCGACTACCGCGCCCGCTCAGCCGTCGAGTGCGGCATCAATCGGCTCAAACGCCATCGCGGCATCGCCACCGGTACAACAAACTCGCCGTCCGCTACGAAGCCACCGTCCACATCGCTGCCATCAACGACTGGCTCACGATCCTTTGAGACACGGCCTAGCCCCGGGCGCTCGCGGGGAAGTTGAGCCGAGCTGATCGTTCACATGAGAAACGTGCCTTTGAGCTGGGAGGACGGGGCTTGTCCAGAGTCCTGTCCACGCCAGATTAGAAGGCACCATTGGAGTGGAGACCATCGCGTCCCAGCGCAAGATCGTGGTGTCCGCAGACGGTTCGGGGCTCGCCTCCCACGCAGGCGCCCTGCAACTGCTCCGCACCCTCCGCGTCACCGGCCTGGACCAAGCGTTGTCCACCCGGCTGCAGCGCCGGCGACCTGCCCGGGGCCGTCCACGACCGCGGCAAGGTCATCGCCGACCTGGCCCTCAGCCTGGCTCTCGGCGGTATCTGCCTGGCCGACATCATACGGCTGCGCTCCCAGCCCGACCTGGTCGGGCACGTCGCCTCCGACCTCACCGTCTCCCGGCTGATCGACCGCCTCCCCGCCGTGTGCCCCTGTGCCAGCAAGGGGCTGACAGCTACCTGTCGTGGCCTACAACTGGCCCACAACCAGCTAGCGTCAACGAGAACGGGCGGGACTCCGTGAGACTGGAGGCCCGCCCGTTCCTGTGATGTTTGCGCTGGTCAGCGACCTGAGTCGCTGATCAAGATTGTGTGCCCCCTGTAGGATTCGAACCTACGCACCCGGCTCCGGAGGCCGGTGCTCTATCCCCTGAGCTAAGGGGGCGACGAGTGATAAGGCTATCAGCATCTGGAGACCACTCGGCACCAGATAACGCTCCCTGAACGCATCCCGCGAAAACCCCACGTGACCGCCCCGCTACGGGCTAACTTTGCGCCCGTGAGCGACGTTCTTGGCAAAGTACTGGTCGTGGATGACGACGAGGTCATCCGGCAGCTCATCGCGGTCAACCTGAACCTGGAGGGGTTCGAGGTGTCGACCGCCACCGATGGGCAGGACTGTCTGGATCGGGTGATGGACGTCATGCCGGACGTGATCACGCTGGACGTGATGATGCCCTGCCTGGACGGGTGGGCGACGGCGGAGAAGTTGCGTACGGAGGAGGCGACCAGTCACATCAAGGTCGTCCTGATCACGGCGCGGGCGCAGGACGATGACCGGAGGCGGGGGCTGGGGATCGGGGTCGACGCGTACCTGACCAAGCCGTTCGACCCGGCCGAGCTCATTCAGGTGGTACGGGAACTCGCTTCCGGGGCTCCGAGTTGATGGGGTTGTAGAAGGCGCTGGGGCGGAGTGCCGGAGGTGGTGGAGAGCGGCGGGGTGGCGCCGCTCGGGCCGCGTCCGGGTGCACGTCGGCGGCGACGACCATCGACGTGAGAGGTGCGACGTGCGTAGTTCGATCTTCGGCAACCTCGATGCCCAGCCGCTTCCCGGCGGGTTCGCGCTGGAGAACCGCAAGATGTTGCGGGTTCAGTTGCCGCACGAGGTGCTGGCCAAGCAGGGGTCCATGGTCGCCTTCCAGGGGCAGATGGACTTCGACTACGAGGGCGCCGGCGGGATCGGCCGGTTGCTCAAGAAGGCCGTGACGGGGGAGGGCACCTCCCTGATGCGGGTACGCGGCCAGGGGCTGCTCTATCTGGCGGACAATGCCGACGACATCCACCTTTTCTACCTGGAGAACGAGGGGCTGACGGTCAACGGGCGGAACCTGTTGGCGTTCGGGCCGGAGCTCAGGTGGGACATCCAGCGGGTTCAGGGGGCCGGGGTCGCGGCCGGCGGGTTGTTCAACACCACGGTGACCGGCACCGGGTGGGTGGCGGTGACCACGCACGGCACGCCGGTGCTGCTGGACGTGGCGAGGATGCCGACGTTCGTGGACGGGCAGGCGGCGGTGTGCTGGAGCACGGGGTTGCAGGTCGGGGTCAACCGCACGATGAAGGCGGGGGCGTTGATCGGGCGGGGGAGCGGGGAGGCCATGCAACTGGCGTTCCGGGGGCAGGGATTCGTGCTGGTGCAGGCCAGCGAAGGGGCGCCGGTGGTGCAGGCGTCGTGAGGCATGCGCGGCCGTGGTGCATGTCCGGCCGACGGTGGTGCAGTTGTCCGGCCGACTTGTACGGCTGCCGGGAAGCTTGTGCGGTTGCCGAGGAGGCAGTGGCCTGCGGCTGCCGGGACGCTTGTGCGGTTGCCGAGGAGGCAGTGGCCTGCGGCGGCAGGGGAGTGCGTGTGGGCGCCGAGGGCAGGTGCCGGTTCTACGTCAGGTGGCGGTTCGGGCGTGGACAGGTAATTAGCTAATTGCCATACTGGCTCGGTGGATGTGGATCTGGTCAAGGCGCTGGCCAGCGACAAACGGCTGCTCATCCTTGAGTGGCTGCGCGACCCCGAGCGGCACTTCCGCCCACAGCGCGACGGCGACCTCGTACGGGACGGCGTCTGTTCGCTGTTCATCGCCGAGAAGCTGGGCGTGAGCCAGCCCACCTGCGGCGAGCACCTCAAGGTGCTGGCCAAGGCGGGGCTGATCCGGGGCACGAAGATCAGGCAATGGGTCTTCTACCAGCGCGACGAGGACCGGATCGCCAAGGTCAAGGAGATGTTGAGCAGTGACTGGTGACTCGGCCGACGCCTACGAACGTCTGATCGCCGATCTCGATGCCGGCGGGGCACGCTACCGGGTGATCGACCATCCGGCGGAGGGCCGTACCGAGCTGGTGAGCGCCCTGCGGGGGCACGGTGTGGAGCAGGCGGCCAAGTGCCTGATCGTGATGGTCAAGGTGGGCAAGAAGGTGACCCGGCACGTGCTGGCCGTCGTGCCGGGGGATGCGCGGCTGGATCTGCAGGCGGTCAAGGGGCTGCTGGAGGGCACGTACGTGGCCTTCGCCGACAAGGACAGGGCGGAGGAGCTGGCGGGGAGCGTCAGCGGGACGGTGTTGCCGTTCAGCTTCGACCCTCGTCTTGAGCTGGTGGTCGATCCTTCGCTGCTGGAGCTGCCGGAGATCTACTTCAACGCCGCGCGGCTCGACCGGTCGCTGGTGCTGGCCACCGACGACTACGTCCGGCTGGCCGCGCCGCGCGTGGCCACCATCGTGGCGGCGCCGGTGCCGGCCGCCAACTGAGCCCCTGCGGGGGTACCGCCCGCCGACAAAGACCGCGTGTGGGTACCGGCAACCAACCGGGCCTCAAGCGCGGGCGCAGGTGGCGGTCGGTGGGGTGTTGGTGGTGGTCCAGGAGGAGAGGAAGCCGAAGGTGGTCGTGGCGCCGGGGGCGAGGGCGCCGTTCCAGGTCTCGTTCCTGACCTGCACGGACGAGCCCGTCTGCGTGAGCCGCCCACCCCACAGCCGGCTGACCGCCTGACCGTCGGCGAACGTCCAGCCGACGTCCCAGCCGGTCACCGGGGAGGCGCCGGTGTTCGTGACGGTCACCTCGCCCTGGAAACCGTCCTGCCACTGGCCGGTGATCCGGTAGGCCGCCGCGCAGTCACCGCTCCCCGAGGTGGGGGTGGGGGAGGAAGGCGCGGAGAGGGCGGCGGTCAGGGCCGGGTACCAGGCGTCGGACATCTTCTGGTCGCCGGAGGCGTTCGGGTGCACGCCGTCGTAGGTGTCGGTGCCCGTGCTGAAGCCCGTCCACTGGTCCACCGCAGGTGGGCGGGTTCATCGGGATGATCTTGGCGACGAGGATCTTCATGGCGGGGTTGCTCGCCCGCATCTGGTTCACCAGGGTGGTGAACGCGCCCAGGATCGTCGCGGGGGCGATGTTGCTCCACACGTCGTCGGTGCCGAGGTGCATGACGACGATGTCGGGCCTGGTGGCCGAGAGCCAGCCGGGTTGGTGGCCAGGTAGCCGCCGTGACCCTCGTTGTCACCGTCGTGGGCGACGTGGTGAGGACGAGCACCGCGCCGGCCAGTGCCGGCATCGCCGTCAGTAAGGCGCTGATCCTGCGCATGTCCCCGTCGCGTGGCCTGCGCAGATGGTAGGAGCGGGCGGGGGAGACGGGGAAGGCGGCGACCTGCGGGAACGTCCCCTACACCGATGTGACTTTCACGATCGCGAGCGGGCAGGGCCCGTGGTGCAGCATGCCCTGGCTGACCGAGCCGATGAGCATGCCCTTCAGCGTGCCGTGCCCCCGGCTGCCGACGACCAGCAGGTCGGCCCCGGACGCCGCCTCGCGCAGCACCTCGACGGGATGGCCGTGCACGACGTCCTCGATCACCTCCACGCCGGGATGGCACTGCCGGGGTATGGCGAGGAACGTCCGCAGGGCCTCGCGGGTCTCGCGTTCGGCCTCAGGATCGGCGGGTTCGAAGCCCGAAGCGCGCGGCCAGGCCCAGGCCTCCACTGCGCGCAGGCGGGCGCCGCGCAGCTCGGCCTCGGCGAAGGCGAACTTCAGCGCGCGCAGGCTCCCCTCGGAGCGGTCCACACCGACCACCAGTTCCCCGCGCGGAACGGCGGGCGGGTCGCGGACCAGGACGACGTCCGTGTGGGCGTGCGCGGCCACCCCGTGGGCGACCGAGCCGAGCAGCAGCCCACGGACGCCGCCCAGGCCACGACTGCCGACGACGAGCAGTTCGGCCTGCTCGGCGGTCTTGATGAGCGCGGCGCGGGGATCGCCGGGCACGAGTTCCGTGGTCACCTCGGCGCCCTGCTCGCGGGCGTGCCGCTCGGCGGCCGCGAGCACCTCCTTGGCGCCGTCGCGCATCCACTTGCCCACCTCCGCGTACCGGCCGGAGATCGGGTGGCAGACCCAGTCGGGCACCACGTGGGCCACGGTCAGCGACACCCCGCGCAGCACTGCCTCCTTGGCGGCCCAGTCGACGGACAGCAGTCCGGTCGGCGAGCCGTCGACACCTGCGACGATCATGGTCAGGCCACGTAACATTCCACTTCGGCGCGGCGGTACGCCAAGCCCTGTCTGGTGGACTCGTCGATGCACGCGCGCTCGGTCCTGCTGAGGAGTAGTTCGCCGCAGACCGTCACGCCGGAGTACGTCCGGCAGTCGAGTGAACGGTTGCGCCGGCCGATGCGGTAGTTCTCCTGGACCGCCTGCCTGCACTTGGCGCGCAGGGCCTGCGTGTCGGCGTAGCGGCACTGGGCGGTCAGGATCCGGTACTGCTGCTTGCTCACTTCCTGCTGCTCGATGCCGTCCCCAGAGGCGGCAGCCGGTCCGATCGTGGTCAGAGCCACGATCGCGGCCACAGCGGCGATCTTCATCATAGTTCCCCTGAGGGGGTCCGTACCGCCAGGGGCGATCGTCAAACCTTAGGCTGATCGCCATGCTGACGCTCCGGTACGACGAGCCCGCCCCCGACTGGGAAGGACACGTCCTTCCGATCGGCAACGGAGCGCTCGGCGCGTGCGTGTTCGGGACCCTCGGGACGGAACGCGTCCAACTCAACGAGAAGTCGTTGTGGACCGGCGGTCCGGGGAGCGCGGGGCCCGGCGCGTCGGGCAACTGGCCCGAGGAGCGGCCCGGCGCGCTGGACGCCGTGCGCCGGATGATCGACGAGCGGGGTTCGGCCTCGCCGGAGGAAGTGGCCGGAATCCTCGGAAACCCGTCCTACAGCACGGTGGGGCACATCCCCGGGTTCGGGGCGTACCAGAACTTCGGTGAGCTGCTGCTCGACGTGACCGGTGGTTTCTCGGGCGGCTACCGGCGCACGCTCGACCTGGAGACGGCGGTGGCCGCCGTGACGTACGAGGACGCCGACGGCGTGGTGCTCACCAGGGAATATTTCGCCTCGTACCCGGCGAAGGTCATCGTCGGACGGCTGACGGCGGCACGCCCGGGGCGGGTGGGGTTCACGTTACGGTTCGGCACAGCGCACCCGGGCGGGGAGGAAGTGACCGCCGAGGCGGGACGGCTGCGCGTCCGGGGTGTGCTGGCCGACAACGGCCTGGTGTACGAGGGCCAGGTCCAGGTGCTGACCGAGGGCGGCACCCGTACGGACGAGGGCGACCGCGTCGTCGTGACCGGCGCCGACAGCGCGGTGTTCGTGTTCTCGGCGGGCACCGACCACGCGCCCGTCCATCCCGGTTACCGGGGCCCGGACCCGGCGGCGCGGGTCACGGCGGCCGTGGACGCGGCGGCGCGCCGGCCGTACGGGGAGCTGAGGGCCGAGCACGAGGCCGACCACCGGGCGCTGTTCGGCCGGGTCCGCCTGGACCTCGGCCAGATCATGCCCGACCTGCCGACCGACCGCCTGCTGGCCGGCTACGAAGGGGTCGCGAGCCCGTCCGACAAGGCGCTGGAGACGCTGTACTTCCAGTACGGCCGGTACCTGCTGATCGCCTCCTCCCGACCCGGCTCGCTGCCGGCCAACCTCCAGGGGGTGTGGAACGCGTGCAACTCGCCGCCCTGGGAGTCCGACTACCACACCAACATCAACCTCCAGATGAACTACTGGCCCGCCGAGCCGGCGAACCTGGCCGAGACGGCGGTGCCGTACCAGGAGTTCGTGGCGGGGCTGCGCGCGCCCGGACGCGAGACCGCCAGGTCGATCTTCGGCACCGAGGGATGGGTGGTGCACTCCAACACCAACCCGTTCGGGTTCACGGGGGTGCACGACTGGCCCACGTCGTTCTGGATGCCGGACGCGGCCGGCTGGCTGGTGCGCCAGCTCTACGAGCGTTACCTGTTCGACGGCGACGAGGGTTACCTGCGCGGGCACGCCTACCCGGCGATGCGCGAGGCCGCCGAGTTCTGGCTGGCCAACCTGCGTCCCGACGTGCGCGACGGCAGCCTGGTCGTCTCGCCCGCCTACTCGCCCGAGCACGGCGACTTCACCGCGGGCGCGGCCATGCCGCAGCAGATCGTCCGGGACCTGTTCGCCTGCACGGCCGAGGCCGCGCGGACGCTCGGCGTGGACGCCGAGTTCGCCGGACGGCTGCGCACGGCGGCCGACCGGCTCGATCCCGGGCTGCGCGTCGGCTCCTGGGGGCAGCTCCAGGAATGGAAGGCCGACCTCGACGACCCCGCCGACCGGCACCGGCACGTCTCCCAGCTCTACGCCCTGCACCCCGGCACGCAGCTCACCGCTCCCGAGCACTTGGCGGCGGCGCGCACGACCCTCGAAGCCCGCGGCGACGGAGGCACGGGCTGGAGCATGGCCTGGAAGGTCAACTTCTGGGCCCGGCTCAAGGACGGCGACCACGCGCTGAGCATGCTGAGCGGGCAACTGCGGTCCAGCACGCTGCCGAACCTGTGGGACACGCATCCGCCGTTCCAGATCGACGGGAACCTCGGCGCGACCGCCGGGGTGGCCGAGATGCTGCTCCAGAGCCACGCCGGCGTCGTCGAGCTGCTGCCCGCGCTGCCGTCCGCCTGGCGCGCGGGCTCCTTCGACGGGCTGCGCGCCCGCGGCGGCTTCACGGTGGGCGCGACCTGGAGGGACGGCGTGCCGGCCGAGGTCAGGCTGACGTCGGCGCGCGGCGGGACCGCCCGGCTGCGCGGCCCCGGGTTCGCGCTCGACCTGGAGACTAGGGCAGGGGAGAGCTACGCGCTGTCGCCAGCACGCTGAACCAGGTGCGGTGGGTCACGCTCGACTCGTGCCAGGCGACCGCGAACCCGGCCGAGTCCAGCGCCGTGAGCAGGTCGCCGGCGTCGCGGTGGACGAACCAGCGCTCGTACTCGGTCCGGTAGGGCACCGGCTCCCACCCCTCGCCGTCGCCCAGGGCGGTGGTCAGCGCGAGCACCCCGCCGGGGCGCAGTGTCGCGTGCCAGGCGCGCAACGTCGACTCGGTCTGCTCGGACGGCACGTGCACGAGGGCCGCGGCCGACCAGATGCCGTCCAGGGACGCGGGCGCCAGCGGCGGGTGCCGCAGATCGCCCAGGACGGTGGGAACGCCTCGCCCGGCGGCGAGAGCGGCCATCCCGATCGACAGGTCCACGCCCACGGTGGACAGGCCGCGTCCGGTGAACCAGGCCGACTCGCGCCCGGGGCCGCACCCCAGGTCGGCGACCGTGGCTCCGGCGGGAAGGGATGAGGCGAACCGTTCGCGGAAGGCCGCGAACGAAGGAAGAGGGACGGTGAACCGCTCGTCGAACTGGTTCGCGATGACGTCGTAGGTGGCGGTCGTGTGCGCAATGGGATCAGACATCCCCTTGATCCTGCCACGCGCGAGGTTATGATCGCGGTGACCAACGCGGGAGCCCGGTGTGGACCGGGCTGAGAGGACGGCTGCCAGCCGCCGACCGCCAGAACCTGCTCCGGATAATGCCGGCGAAGGGAGTTTGCGCGATGAGCGACGCGCGCTTTTCCAAGATCCACATCGGTGACCTCCAGGTGCCCATGCGCGAGGTCAGGCTGTCGAACGGCACGTCGGTGCGGCTCTACGACACCTCAGGGCCGTCGCGTACCGACCGCTCGGCGTGGGGGTCCCCGGTCACCCAGCTCGGCGCCGCGCGGCGCGGGGTGGTCACCAAGGAGATGGAGTTCGTGGCCGTCCGGGAGGGCATGACGCCCGAGTTCGTACGGCAGGAGGTCGCGGCCGGCCGGGCGGTCATCCCCGCCAACGTCAACCATCCCGAGTCCGAGCCGATGGCCATCGGCAGGAACTTCCTGGTCAAGATCAACGCCAACATCGGCAACTCGGCCGTCACCTCCTCGATCGAGGAGGAGGTCGAGAAGATGACCTGGGCCACCCGCTGGGGCGCCGACACGGTCATGGACCTGTCCACCGGGCCGAACATCCACGAGACCCGCGAGCAGATCATCCGCAGCTCGCCCGTACCGGTCGGGACCGTGCCGATCTATCAGGCGCTGGAGAAGGTGGGCGGGCGTCCGGAGGCGCTGTCGTGGGAGGTCTACCGCGACACGCTGATCGAGCAGTGCGAGCAGGGCGTCGACTACGTGACGGTGCACGCGGGCGTGCGGCTGGCGCACGTGCCGCTGACCGTCCGCCGCAGGACCGGCATCGTCTCGCGGGGCGGTGCGATCATGGCCGCCTGGTGCCTGGCCCACCACCGCGAGAGCTTCCTGTACGAGCACTTCGACGAGATGTGCGCCCTGCTGGCCCGCTACGACGTGACGTTCTCGCTGGGCGACGGCCTGCGCCCGGGGTCGATCGCGGACGCCAACGACGAGGCCCAGTTCGCCGAGCTGCGCACCCTGGGCGAGCTGACCAAGGTCGCGCACGCGCACGACGTGCAGGTGATGATCGAGGGCCCCGGCCACGTGCCCATGCACAAGATCAAGGAGAACGTCGACCTGCAGCGCGAGCTCTGCGACGACGTGCCGTTCTACACCCTCGGCCCGCTCGTCACCGACATCGCACCCGGCTACGACCACATCACCTCGGGCATCGGCGCCGCCATGATCGCCTGGTACGGCACCGCCATGCTCTGCTACGTCACCCCCAAGGAGCACCTGGGCCTGCCGAACCGGGACGACGTCAAGACCGGCGTGATCACGTACAAGATCGCGGCGCACGCGGCGGACCTGGCCAAGGGCCACCCGCAGGCCCAGGCATGGGACGACGCGCTCTCGGAGGCCCGGTTCGAGTTCCGCTGGGAGGACCAGTTCGACCTGTCGCTCGACCCGGACACCGCCCGCGCCTTCCACGACGAGACCCTGCCCGCCGCGCCCGCCAAGACCGCGCACTTCTGCTCGATGTGCGGCCCGAAGTTCTGCTCGATGAAGCTCAGCCACGAGGTACGGGCGGGCATGGCCGACAAGGCGGCCGAGTTCACCCGGAAGGGCGGCACGATCTACCTGTAGCCCGCCGCGGTCAGCCGGGCAGCGTCTCGCCGCCGATCGGGGCCAGCACCTCACCCGTGTAGTACGAGGACAGCCGGTCGGCGGCGAAGAACACGTACGAAGGGGCGATCTCGTCGGGGTCGGCGGCCCGCTTCATGGGCACCTGCGCGCCGAACGTCTCCACCTTCTCCTCCGGCATCGTGGCCGGGATCAGCGGCGTCCAGACCGGGCCGGGGGCGACGGCGTTGATCCTGATGCCGCGTTCGACCAGGTTCTGGGCCATGGAGTAGGTGAAGGCGTTGATCGCGCCCTTCGTCGCGGCGTAGTCGATGAGATTCCTGTTGCCGCGCAGGCCGTTGATCGAGGAGGTGTTCACGATCGCGCAGCCCTCCCGCAGGTGCGGCAGCGCGGCCTTGGTGACGCGGTAGTAGCTGTGGATGTTGACCGCGAACGTGTGCTCCCACTGCTCGTCCGGCAGTTCCTCCAGGGAGTCCACCGGCGCCTGGTAGGCCACGTTGTTGACCAGCACGTCGAGGCCGCCGAGCTCGGCGACGGCCTGCTCCACGACCGCCACGCAGTGGTCGCGGTCGGCCAGGTCGCCGGGCAGCAGCACGCAGCGCCGCCCCTCCCGCTCGACCAGGCCGCGGGTGTGGTTGGCGTCGTCGTGCTCGTCGAGGTAGGCGATGGCGACGTCCGCGCCCTCCTTGGCGAACGCGACCGCCACCGCCCGGCCGATGCCCGAGTCACCACCGGTGATCAGCGTCCTCTTGCCCGCCAGCAGGTTCCTGCCCTCGTAGCCGCGCATCTCGTCGCGCGGCTCGGGGGACATGTCGCCCGTACGGCCCGGGTACGGCTGGGTCTGCGGTGGTGGTGTGTCTGACATGTCCGGCGGTCTTCCCCCGGCGGGGTATCGGTAACGTCACGGCTTGCCCAGGTCAGCCCTTTCTGAAGTCCTGAACCTCCTTCCACACCCGTTTGTGCTCGACCAGCCTGGTGTCGAAGACCTTCGTCCCGGCCTCCTTGGCGTACGTGGCCAGTTCGCCGCTCTTGGCGCGCTTGAGGAAGTCGGCCTGCTCCTTGAGCCGGGTGCGGACGGTCTCGACGGCGGTGGACAGCGTGTCGTCGTCCTCCCAGCGGTCCAGGTCGGCGGCGAGCAGGTCGCGCTCGGCCAGCAGCTTGTCCGCGACCGACTTCGCGTTCTTGACCAGTTCCTCCTGCTTGTGGTCGGCGGCCAGCTTCATCGCCGTCCGGTCGAACGTGACGTCCACCCCGCCGTCCTTCTTCTCCGCGTGGCCGCCGCGGTCGCCCTCGTTGACCGTCGCGAACGGCATGAGGTTGCGGAACGACAGGTAGGCCATCGCGGCCGTGGGCGCGTCGGAGGCGTTCAGCACCGCGGCGGCCTCGTCGAACATGCTCGCGAGCTGGCGTCCCTCGATCTGTTCGACGGGCAGCAGCGCGGCCAGCTCCATGATCCGCGACTGGAGGTCCTTGCGCACGGCCTCCTTCAGCGCCCTGACCGCCTGGGGGCCGGTGGTGGCGTCCGAGACGAGGTGGTTGGCGTGCTGTGTCTCGATCGCCCAGGCGGTGGTGTGGCAGCCCATCCCGGTGACGCCCGGCGGGGCGGGCGCGCGCCCGTTGATGACCAGGGACTCCTTCAGCGACGGGTCGAAGTCCACCACCAGGTTCGTGTCGGCGGCCTCCGACGCCCAGGTGGTGCGCTTCGGCTCGACGGTGATCGGCGGCTGGTCGGCCAGCCGCGCCGTGATGCTCTCGATCAGCGGCGGGAGCGCGTCCGGGACCGCCCTCTTGGGGAACAGCTCCGGGTACTCCTTGCGCAGCGCGCCCTCGAACTGCTTGACCATCATCTCCGCTGCCGCCCGGCCGAGCTTGCCGTCCACCGGCTCGGGCAGCCCGGCCGCGGTCACCGCGTGCGGGTAGGCGGCGGCCATCACCCGCAGGTGCCTGTCCAAGAGGTCGGACAGGACGACGACCGCGTACTCCGGCGCGCCGTCGCCGATCTTCTTCAGGTCCGTGGCGACCTGGCCGGCCTCGGCGAGGATGCGGGCGTTCCTGGCCGACGAGATCGCCTCCTTGGCGCTCGCCGCCCGGCGCGCGGTGTGCGGCTGCTGGAGCCGGGTGCGCGCGTCCTCCGCCTTGGCCCTGAGCGCGCCGGCCGCGCGGTGCATGCCCTGGTAGATCCCGGGTGCCTTCTGCACGTCCTCGATCCGGTCGAGGAGGGCCGGGATACCCTGCAACGCCGTGACCCGGTCCTTGTTGGTGGCGACCGCCGTCAGCGCCTTGTCCAGCTCGGTGTTGATCGACTGGAGCTCGGCGTACTGCTTGGCCACGTCCCCGTAGGACTGCGGGTTGAGCGCGTACTCGACGTACGACTCGCGCATCGACGCGTCGAACGCGAACATCTTCCACAGAGCCGTTCTCATCTCGTTCTGCTCGGACTGGCGGGGTTTGGAGGCGCCCGTGCCCTTCTCGGCGGCCAGCTTCGCCGCCTTGACCTCGTACGCCAGCAGAGCTCCCCGGTACGTGCCCTCACCCGACCCCGTCGAGCCCCTGGCCGAGGCGGGCGGGACCGTGCTGAACGGCAGGTGGTTCAGGAAGTTCAGATGCTGGGCCACCGCCGTGGCCAGCGCCTGGGCCGCCTTGCTCTCGTTCTTCTCGCTCAGGGCCAGGGCGCACTGCTCGGCGACCAGACGGGCGGAGTTCTCCAGAGGCTCGACCCGGCTGGTCGCGTCGTCGGCGTCGACCGCCTCCAGGCGCATCAGCAGGTCGCGTGCCGTGCCGTCCGGGTCGCTCACCTGGGCCTGCGCCGCGGCCTGCATCGACAGCAGCGCCGTGGCCGCCTCCTTGACGGTCAGGCCGTACAGCGAGGCGCGTACCGAGTCCACGACCCCCTGCCACGAGGTCGTGTGGTCGCCCATGCGGTTGCCGAAGGGGGAGGGCGTGCGCTGGAGCCGGCTGATGAGCACTCCGGCGATCTTCTTCGGTCCCGCGTCGCCCCGCAGGTCCACCAGGGGGCGCAGGTGCACGACGGCGCCCGCCGGGAGGTCGTGCTCCCGTGCCGCGAACGTGACCGCGCCCCAGACCTCGCTGCGCGGCTTGGAGATGGCGATGGTGCGCGGGCGCGCGTCGGTCTCCATGGCCTCGCCCCGGTCCAGGGACAGGACCGGCGCGCTCTTCCGCTTCTCCAGCCGGACGACGGGCGTGACCTCCTCCTCGGAGTCACCCTTGTTCTTCTTGCGTAAGTTCGTCTTGCTGCTCTCCGACTTCGTGCCGCCCTGCCCCTTGGACCGCTTCCGCTTCATCCCCACCCCTCCCCGTGCCACCGTCAGCCCGATGCTCCTCCTTGGGACGCCCCAACGGCAGTGCCCTGACCTCATCCGGCCACGTCCGGCGGATCTGTCGTAGGTGATCAATAGACTCGCCCGCGTGCCGACCGCCTGGGACGAGATCCGCGACCTCATCGACGCGCGCCACACCGACACGCTCGTCTCCCGCCTGCTCACCCTCGACGCCGACGAGCGCGAGCTCGTCGCCGGATCACTCCGCGAGCACGTCGCCCTCCGGCGCGACGACCTCGCCGACCCCGACTGGGAGGAGATCGGCGAGGTCGGCTGGACACCGCCCGCCGAGCTGCTGCGCCTGGCCGGGGCGGCCACCCTCGGCGCCGTCGGCGCCGTGGCCGCCTGGGTCAACCGCCGCGACCTCCAGTCCTGGTACGGCTTCTCCGCCCGTCCCCACTTCGGCGCCCCCGGGCCGATGGTGCGGCTGTTCGGTCACCGTCCCGCCGCCTGGCAGGCCGACCTCGCCGTACGCCTGGCCGCCAGGTTGCGCGGCCCCGCCGACCCGGGAGCCCCGCTGGCCCTGGCCATGCTCCGGCACACCCGGGCCGAGCCGCCCGCGCACGATCCCCTGGTGCTGGCCTGGATCTCCGACGGCGCGTTACGCCCCGCCGACCCGCTCTTCCCCGCCCTCCTGCCCAGGATCTTCGAGGCGGAAGGGGCCGGGCGGCTCCTGCGCGAGGCCCGTACCGACCCGCTGATCCGCGCGGCCGACCGCGGGATGCTGCTCGACGGCTGCGTACGCCGCTTCCTGCGCGGCGGGCCGCTCCACGACCTGCGCTTCTTCGTCCGGCTCCACGAAGCCCTCGACCCGGCCGCCGACGAGGTCGTTGCGCGCCGCCTCGACTACCTGCGCCTGCTGCCCGCCGCTCCCGGCCTGGTGGCCGAGCTGGCGCAGAGACGCGTCCGCCACCTGGACCACCCCGACCCCGCCGACGTGGTGGAGGCCGTGGAGGGGCTGGTGTTCCGCGCCGAGGTCAAGCTCGCCCGCGCCGGGCTGAGCTGGCTCGACGAGACCGTACGCGCGTCCCCCGCCCTGGCCGACGACCTGGCGGGGGCGTTGGTCCTGGGGTTCCAGCACGCGTCGTACGAGGTGCAGGGGAGGGCGGCGCAGCTCGTGCTCAAACATCGGGCGCGGTTCGGGGACGAGGCGGGCGGACGCATCCGCGACGGCCTGCCCGCCCTTCCCCCGTCCCTCGTGGCCCGCCTGAACCCCCACCTCCTGAGCGGTCCCACCTCTCTCAAGCGGTGACGGAGTCCGACATTCCGGTGGGGGAGGACGGCGCGGGGGATGAGAGGTTCCTCATCCGGGGCTCAGAGTGGTCTCCTCGGACGGGCGCACGCTCAACCTCATGAAACGCGTGATGCTCATTCTCGTGGCGCTGACGGCGGCGGGCTTCCTCTCGGCCGGATGGGTGCGGGCGGCCGACGACGGGCCCGATCTGGGCGACTCCGTCACGGTCTCGTCCTCGCCGGGGACGTCGGCCGGCGACGTACGGCCGGTCACGTCGCCGGGAACCGAGGCGGAACCCGTCAAGCCGCCCGCGCCGAAGCCCGGAGGCGGCGATGATGATGGCGACGACGACCCCCATCGCGCCTGGGCCGGCGAAGACGACGATGACGACGAAGACGACGCTCACGAAAGCGGCGACGACGATGATGATGACGACGACGAAGACGACTGAGCGGGGGGTCGGATGCGGGTGAGCGCCCGCGCCCGGATCGTGGGCTGGATGCTCGCCGTGGTCGGCCTGGCCCTGGCGGTCTCGATCTTCGCGACCTGGACCGTCCTGCTCGCCCGCCTCGACGACCGGATGAACCTGGAGTTCACCAACGAGGCCGAGAAGCTGCGCCGGTACGCCGCCACCGCCCACGATCCCCGCACCGGCCGGCCGGTCTCCGACGTGCGGGAACTGCTCACCGGCTACCTGGCGATCAACTCGCCCGACCGATGGGAGACCTTCTTCAGCATGGTGGACGGCAGGGCCGACCGGATCACCGCCGTCACGCCCCCGGCCCGGCTCGACACGGACGAGAAGCTGGTCAAGGTCCTGGCCGCGGCCACCAGACCGGCCTACGGCGACACCGAGAGCGTCGAGGGCACGGTCAGGTACGCCGTCATCCCGGTCAGGGTGGCGGCCGACCCCCGTCCCGGCCATTTCGTCGCCGCCGTCTTCTACGACCGCCACCGGGGCGAGATCGTGGACGCGGTCGGCGTGCTCGGGCTGTCGGCGCTGGCCGCGCTGGCCCTGGCGGGGGCGGCGGGATGGTTCGTGGCGGGGCGGGTGCTGGCCCCGGTGCGGCTGGTGAGCCAGACGGCCGAGCAGATCAGCGACTCGGCCGACCTCACGCGCCGGCTCAAGGTCACCGGCGACGACGACGTGGCCGCGCTGGCCGCCACGTTCAACCACATGCTCGACCGTTTGGAACGTTCCTTCGCCGTGCAGCGCACGTTCGTGGACGACGCCGGGCACGAGCTGCGTACCCCCATCACGGTCATCCGGGGGCATCTGGAGCTGATGGGGGACGATCCGGCCGAGCGGGCGGAGACGCTGGCCCTGGTCACCGACGAGCTGGACCGCATGAACCGGATTGTGGACGACCTGCTCACGTTGGCCAAGGCCGAGCAGCCCGGGTTCCTCGCGGTCGAGGAGGTCGAGCTGGCCGACCTCACGGTGAGCGTGGTGGCCAAGGCGCGGCCGCTGGGCGACCGGCGGTGGCGGGTGGACCAGGTGGCCGAGGCGCGGATCCCGGCCGACCGGCAGCGGCTCACGCAGGCGCTCATGCAGCTCGTGGTGAACGCCGTCCGCCACACCATGGACGACGATCTCATCGCGGTCGGGTCGGCCGTGCGGGACGGGCGGGCCGAGCTGTGGGTGCGGGACAGCGGGCCGGGCGTCGCGCCCGCCGACCGCGAGCGCATCTTCCGCCGGTTCGTCAGGGGCGCGGGACGGACGGGCGGGCACGACGGGGCAGGGCTGGGGCTGGCGATCGTCAGGTCGATCGCCGAGGCGCATGGAGGCGGTGTGAGAGTGGCGGACGTCCCGGCGGGGGGCGCTTGTTTCGTGATGACGTTGCCGCTGGCCAGGGCATGAACCGGATCCTGATCGCCGAGGACGAGAGCCGGATCGCGGCCTTCCTGGAGAAGGGCCTGCGCGGCAACGGCTTCGTCACGGCGGTGGTGACGGACGGCGTGGCGGCCTACGACCTGGCCAGTTCGGGCGGGTTCGACCTGCTCCTGCTCGACATCGGGCTGCCGCTCAGCGACGGGTTCACCGTGCTGCGGCGGCTGCGGGAGTCGAAGGTGGCCATCCCGGTGATCATCCTGACGGCCCGGGGCGGCGTGACCGACACGGTCGCCGGGCTCGAAGGGGGCGCCGACGACTACATCGCCAAGCCCTTCGCCTTCGAGGAGCTGCTCGCGCGGGTCAGGCTGCGGCTGCGGGCCGACCGCACGCCCGAGCCGACCGTCCTGCGCGTCCGGGACCTGGCACTCGACCTGCGGACCAGGCGGGCGCACGTCGGGGACCGCGTGGTGGACCTGTCCACCAGGGAGTTCGCGCTGGCGGAGATCTTCTGCCGGCATCCCGACCAGGTGCTGACCCGCGAGCAGCTCCTCAGCCACGTCTGGGGCTTCGACTTCGACCCCGGCTCGAACGTCGTGGACGTCTACGTCCGCTACCTGCGCAGGAAGATCGGCCCCGACCGCATCGAGACCGTGCGCGGCACGGGCTACCGGATGAGAGCCGCCTAATGGGCGGCTCACGGCTCCCTCACCGGCGGGCCGCAGGCTGGTGGACATGAGAACGAGGGGCAAGACACCGTGACGGCCGGACTGGCGATGGACCTGGCGGCGATCACCGTCCTGGCCTACGGCCTGTACTACCGGCGACATCACCGGCGCGACCTGCTGTTCGCCTACGTGGCGCTGAACCTGGGCATCTTCGCGGTGGTCTCCCTGCTGCTGGTCCAGCGGGTGGACCTGGCGGTCGGGTTCGGGCTGTTCGGGGTGTTGTCGATCATCCGGCTGCGGTCCAGCGAGATCACCCAGCAGGAGATCGCCTACTACTTCGTGGCGATCGTCCTCGGGCTGGTGAACGGCATCGCCTCGCAGCTCCCGCTGACCGCGCTCTTCCTGGACGGCGTGCTCCTGGCCGTCGTGTACGTCGCCGACCATCCCCGCCTGCTCGGCCGCACGCGGCAGCAGCTCGTGACGCTGGACGTCGTGCACGCCGACCCCGAGCTGCTCAGGGCCGACCTGGAGAGCCGGTTGCGCGGCCGCGTCCTGCACTGCGTCGTCACCCAGGTGGACTACGTGCGCGACGTGACCGTGGTGGACGTGCGCTTCCAGCTCGCCGAGGTGGCCCGATGAGGGACGCGAGCGCGCTGATGGCGGGTGTCGCCGCCGGGCTGCCGCCGGTCGGGCTGGACGAGGTGCCCGAGCTGATGAGCCGGACGGACCACAAGTACGTGGTCAGCGTCCCGGTCATGGCCAGGCTCGCGGCCGAGCTGGGCGACCGGTTCTCGGTGTTGCGGATCGGGGCCCTTCGCCAGTTCCGTTACACCTCGACCTACTTCGACACCCCCGACCTGCTGACCTTCCGCCACCACCGGCAGGACCGGCGACGCCGGTTCAAGCTGCGCACCCGTACGTACCTGGACGGCGGCGGCCGGTGGCTGGAGCTGAAGCTGAACGGCGCGCGCGGCAACACCGACAAACGCCGCATCCCCTACGATGCCGCCCCGGCCGGCGAGCTGACCACGGAGGCCATGGAGTTCGTCGGTGACACGCTGAGCAGAGAGCTGAGCGTCGCCGTGCCCGACGCGCTGGGGCCCGTGCTGTCCACCGACTACCAGCGGGTCACGCTCGTGGCCGGGCAGACCCGGCTGACCTGCGACACCGGCCTGCTCTGCCGCGACGGCGGCCGGAGCGTGCCCGCCCGCGGCGACCGGGTGCTGCTGGAGTCGAAGTCGGCCGACGGGCGGGCGCCGGTGGACCGGGTGCTGCGCGGGCTGGGGGTGCGGCCGGTCAGCGTGAGCAAGTACTGCCTGGGGGTGGCCGCGTTGAGGGGCGTCCCGGCCAACCGCTGGCACCCCGCCATGCGGGGATATTTCGCGTTATAGCGGCAGGCCGCCCGTCGCCGCGCTCGTCGAACCGGTCACCTGGTAGGCCGCGATCGTGCGCTCGGCGATGCGCATCTGGTGGATCTCGTCGGCGCCGTCGGCGAAACGGGCCCAGCGGGCGTGCTGGAACATGCTCGCCAGCGGAGTGTCGGTCGAGTAGCCGAGCGCGCCGTGCACCTGGATCGCCCGGTCCACGATCCGGTTGAGGCTGTTGGCCACGAAGTGCTTGGCCATCGACACCTCCGTACGGAAGTCCTCGCCCCTGTCGATCTTCGAGGCGGCGTGCAGGACCATCAGCTTGCACTGGTAGAGCTCCATGGCCGAGTCGGCGATCAGCCACTGCACGCCCTGCTTCTCGGCCAGCAGCGAGCCGTGGCTGTAGCGGTTGAGCGCCCGGTCCACCATCATGTCCAGCGCCGTCTCGGCCTGCGAGATCCACCGCATGCAGTGGGCGAGCCGCGCCGGGCCCAGCCGGTACTGGCCCAGCCGGTGGCCGTTGCCCCGGCCGCCCAGGACCGCGCTGTCGGGCACCCGGAGGTCCTCGATCACGATCTCGCTGTGGCCGGTCGAGCCGTGCATGGTCTCGACCTCGCGCACGTCCTTCCAGCCCGGATTGGGCAGGTCGACCAGGAAGGCCGTGTTCGCGCCGCGGGAGCCGTCGGGCACATCCTTCTCGGTGCGCGCGATGAGGATGGCGAAGCTCGCCCGGCGGGCGTTGGAGATGAACCACTTGTGGCCGTTGATCACCCACTCGTCGCCGTCCTTGACGGCCTCGGTGCGGATCAGGGTGGGGTCGGACCCGGCCACCTCGGGCTCGGTCATCGCGAAGCACGACATCTGGACGCCGTCCAGCAGCGGCCGCAGGTACTTCTCCTTCTGCTCGTCGTCCGCCCAGTGGAGCAGGGTGTGCATGTTGCCCTCGTCGGGGGCCTGACAGTTGAGCACCCACGGGCCGATGCGGGTCTTGGCCGCCTCCGACTGCACCATGGCCAGCTCGACGTGGCCGAGGCCCATGCCGCCCCACTCCTCGGGCATGTGCGGCAGCCACAGCCCCTCGTCCTTCGCCCGGCGGCGCAGCTCGAAGATCGTGCGGAGGTAGGCGTCCCGGTCGCCCTCCTCCACGCCGGACATCGTCGGGATCACGGTCTCCTGGATGAAGGACCTGACCCGCCCGCGGATCTCCTCGTGTTCGGGAGCGAGAGTGAAATCGATGGCCATGACTCTCCTTCGGCGATTTCACCGATAGTACTATCGGTGAAAGCACACACAAGTCCCGTGAGGCGATCGTGACCAGCACACCGCGCAGCAGAAGCGAGGCGAAGGACCTGACCCGGCGCAGGCTGATCAGGGCGGCCCTGACGCTCCTCGACGAGGAGGGCGAGGCCGGCCTGACCACCGGCAAGGTCGCCAAGGCCGCAGGAATCGCCCAGTCGAGCTTCTACGTGCACTTCAAGGACATGCAGGAGCTGCTGCGGGTGCTCGGCGAGGAGGGCGGCGACCGGCTGCGCCGGGCGATGCGGGAGGCGCGGCGCAGGGCCCGCGAGGCGCCCGACGACCTCGAACGCCACCGCGACACCTTCCGCATCCCGCTGGAGGCGATCTGCCGCCACCCCGAGCTGCTGCGCATCCAGCTGCGCGCGCGGCACGACCCGTCCTCCTCGCTGCGCGACTTCGCCGCCCGTACGGCCGCGGCCTACCGCGAGCACCACGCGGCCGACCTGGCCGCGCTCGGCTACACCGCCGGCGACGAGCGCGACCGGCGGCGCCTGGAGATGATCGCCGAGGGCGTCAACGCGGCCACGAACGCGCTGGCCATGGGCCACCTGGAGGGCCGCTACCCCGACCTGGACGAGTGCGCCGACATCCTGGTCGCGCTGTCCAGGGGCGCGCTGCGCCTGCTCAGGCACGAGTCAGCCGGGACGGCGCAGCGGGGTGAAGGCCCAGGTCATGCGGGGTTCGACGGCCCAGCGGAAGAGCCGGCGCACCCAGGGGGCGCACAGCAGGGTGGCGGTGACGACGCCCAGCAGGAGTGACAGCGGCAGGCCCAGGCCGAGCCGCTCGGCGCCCTTCACCACGAAGCCGTGCAGCAGGTACGCGTACATGGTGGCCGACCCCAGCCCGCTGAACCAGGTACGCCGGGACGGGGTGACCGCCAGGAACGCGGCCACCAGCACCGCCCCCGCCGCCAGCAGCGCCAGCCTGATCGCGGTGCCGGTGAGGTCGTCCACGCCGATGGCCGCGTTGGAGTGCCGCCACCTGATCCACTCGGTCGGCACCCGCTCGTGCACCAGCAGCGCGACCGCGAGCCCCAGCCCCAGCACGCAGGACCCGGCCAGCCGCATGGGAGGCCGCCGCAGCCACGCGAAGTGCTCGGGCCGCACCATCAGGCCGAGCACGTAGAACGGCAGCAGCGCGAACGTGCGGTTCATGGCCAGCTCGCCGGGCAACCGGTCGAGCCCGGTCAGCAGGGACAGCGCGACCGCGACCGCGAGCGGCCACTTGAGCTGCTGCCACACCGGCGTGGACAGCCGCCACAGGAACAGCGAGAGCAGGAACCAGGTGAGGTAGTAGGGGTCGAGCAGGCTCAGCTCGAACTTGCCGTACAGGATCGGGCGGGGGAGCGAGTAGGCCAGCTCGAAGATCAGGTAGGGGACGGCGAGCGTGGAGATGAGTTTGCGCGCCTTGCCCCCCGAAAACGTGAAATTTCGGGACAAATAGCCGCTTAGGACGATGAACAGCGGCATGTGGAAGACGTACACGTAGAAGTACAGCGCGTGGGCGAGCGGCGCGTCGCGCTGGTCCTCGATCAGGTGACCGCACACGACCAGCACGATGGCCAGGTACTTCGCGTTGTCGAAGAACGGGTCCCTGGCGGTGGCGGGGCGGGCGATGACGGGTGCGTTCACAGATTCCGCACCCTAGCCGCGGCCCGCCGAACCGCCGGGAAACCGGGAATGAGGGCTTACCGAAGAGCGGGTGTCAGGCGCGCTTCCCGATCACCGCCTCAGATCACCGCCTCAGATCATCGCCTCGACGGTGGCGGCCAGGGCCGACGCCGACGGCCCGTCGAGCCGCCCGTCGGCCACGACCGTGACCACCCGCCTGGTCAGCGCGTCCTCGACGACGAGCGGACGGTCCCACGCCAGCGCCTGCCCGACCCCCGGATACTCCGCCACCCGCACGAACCAGGGATCGTCGCCGGCCTGAACGAACACCAGCGTCCAGTCCCGCCCGTCCGGCTCGGTCCCGGCCATGGCCACCCACCGGCCCCGGCTGCCGTGCACGGACCCCTCGTCCCCGGGGAAGGTCACCCGGCCGGAGGAGGAGCCGGGCGCGCGCCAGAAGAACCCGCCGTAGCCCGCGCCGGGCCGGCCCTTCGTGGCCGAGCTGTTGACCTCCAGCGGCGAGCCGGTGAGGTTGGTCAGCGTGAACGTGAGGTCGAGGGCCCACGCGCCGCCGACCGGCCGGGCGGCGACCGTGCGCCGCTCGCGGGCGATCAGCCGGTCGCCGGGGCCGATCCACTCCAGCTCCTCGGTGAAGCCGTCGTCGTCCAGCCGGGTGAAGGCGACGTGCCGCTGCCTTCCGTGGTCGTCCAGCCAGGCCGGTCCCCGGCCCCTGACGTAGGTGCGGCCGCCCCAGAAGTTCGCGCCGCCCAGGTCGGCGATCGCCACGCCGGCGCCGAGGTGGTGCACGTGGTCGTCGGGGCGCACCTGGGTGACGGTGACGCCGCCGAGCGTGCGCACCGGATGCAGGTACGGCCGCGGTGAGTCGGTGACGGGCAGGTCGGGCCGCCACTCGTAGGCCGCGACCGGCGTGCCGGCCACCCGCAGCTCCACCTCCGTCCAGGGGGCCCGGAGCTCGGAGTAGAGCGCCAGCTCCTCGGCGCTGCGGGCGGTCAGCTCGGCGAGGCCCGGCAGGAATCGGTGGGTGACCTCGCCCGCGTCGTCGCGCTCCACGACCTGGTGCCGCGCGGCGATGGGCAGCGGCTCGGGGGCCAGCCGCACCGCGTCCAGGACCCGGGTGAACGTCTCCGTACGGGCCAGCGGGACGAGCAGCTCGGCCCCCGTGCGGATGTGCGCGACCAGGTTCTCCAGCAGCCCGGCGCGCTCGTGCACGGTGGTCTCGACCGAGCCGTCGGCCCGCTCGACCCGCAGCTCGTCCAGCGTGTACGTGAGCGTCGCCCGCCCCGCCTCCCCGTGCACCACCAGGTACGGCTCACTCCGGCCGGTCGCGCACAACGACACCGCGATCGTGATCACCGGCCCGCCCGCGATCCGGACGCGCAGGCAGGAGGTGTCGTCGGCCTCGATCGGGTGGGCGCGGTAGAGCTCGGTCTCGACCGTCTCGACCGGGCCGTCCACCAGGGCGAGCGCGGTCGCGACGGCGTGCGCGAAGGGGTTGGTGAGCGCGCCGTCCACCACGTCCACGCCGTCCAGCCGACGCCGTCCGGCCCAGGACGAGCGCGTGAAGTACGACGAGGGCCGCTCCCACGCGCCCGCGCCGCCGATGCCGCGGACACGGCCGAGCGCGCCGCTCGCCATCAGCTCCCGCAGCGCGGGGACGGCCCGCGAGCCGAGACTCTGGAAGCCGACCTGGCAGGCCAGCCCGGTCTCGGCCACCGCCGCGGCGATCCGCGCGTGCGCCTCGGGGCTCGCCGCGGGCGGCTTCTCCAGCAGCACGTGCGACCCGGCGCGCAGCGCCGTGACGGCAAGGTCGGCGTGCGTGTGGATCGGCGTGCAGACGATCGTGATCTCCGCGCCCGTGGCCGCGACGAGCTCGCCCAGGTCCGGCGACCAGGGCAGGGGGGCGCCGTCGAGCTCCACCGGCCGCACGTCGCAGATCCCGGCCGGCTCGACCAGCCCGGTGGCCGCGAGCCTGCGCAGGTCGTCCAGGTGATGCCGCCCGTGCCCGTGCGCCCCGGCCAGGACGACCTTGACGGGGTCCGTCCTCACGCCCATCGCAACCCCAGTCCCGCGTGGCCGCCCACGCGCAGCACGCCGTCCGCGATCTCCACCGGGTACGGCTCGGCCAGCAGCCCCAGCCTGCCGAACGAGGCGTCCTCGACGTCCTCGGCCAGCGGCGGCAGCGGCAGCGCCAGGGCGAGCTGCCCGGACACCTCGCTCAGCAGGTGCGGATGGACCGGCACGCCGAACGTCCTGGCCAGCTCCGCGATCCGCAGGAACGGCGTGACGCCGCCGACGCGCACGACGTTCGGCTGGACGATGTCGCAGGCGCCCGCGGTGAGCAGGTCGCGGAAGCCGTACACGGTGTAGACGTTCTCGCCCACCGCGACCGGCACGTCGGTCGAGCGGCGCAGCTCGACGTGCGCGGCCACGTCGTCGGCGGGCAGCGGCTCCTCGATCCAGTGGAGGTCGAACTCGCGCAGCGCGGCCAGGGCGCGCCTGGCCCGGTGGAGGTCCCACCGCTGGTTGGCGTCGATCATCAGCAGCCGGTCGGGCCCGATCACCTCGCGGACGGCCGCCACCCGGGCGACGTCCTCGGCCAGGTCGGGACGGCCCACCTTGATCTTGACGCCGCGGTACCCGGCGGCCACCCAGCGCCGCGCCTGCCCGGTCAGCTCCTCCAGGGAGTAGTGCAGGTTGACGCCGCTGCCGTAGGCCGGGACGTGCTCGCGCCGCCGGCCCAGCACGTCGGCCAGCCCGGTGTCGCCGCAGCGCAGATCCCACAGCGCCAGGTCGATCCCGGCCAGCGCGACCGTGGTGATCCCGCCGGGGCCGGCCTCGCGCAGGTGCCGCCACAGCCGGTCCCACACCAGCTCGGGGTGGGCGGGCAGCCCGATCAACGCCTCACGCAGGTCGTGCTCCAGCAGGGCCCGCACGGCATGCGCGCCGATCTGCGGCGTCCAGGAGAACCCGGTGCCGGTGCGGTCGTCCGCCAGCGTCACGTGGCAGACGATCACGTGGTTGGCCGGCACGTCCGGGCCCCACGGGCGGGGCAGGGGGACCGTCCGCAGCTCGGTCCGCAGGCCGGTGATCACGAGGCCGCCAGGGCGAGCCCGGACCTGATCAGCGCGTCCAGCTCGGCGAGGTGGTCCTCGGCCACGTCGACCAGCGGCGGGCGCACCGCGCCGACGTCGAGGCCGCGCAGCCGTACGCCGGCCTTGACCAGGGCCACCGGGTAGCCCGGCACCTTGTCGCGCAGGCGGACCAGCGGCGCGTAGAACTCGGTCAGCAGCCGCTCGTCGCCCTTCAGGTACGCCACGGCGATCTCGGGGGCGAAGGCGAAGACCGCGCTGGAGTACAGGTCGACGCCGATGCCGCGGTAGGCGGGCATGGTCAGCTCGGCCGTCGGCAGGCCGTTGAAGAACAGGAAGTCCGGGTGCTTCTCGCGCACCGCGAGGACGGTCCGCTGCATGCGGTCGATGTCGCCGAGCCCGTCCTTGAGCCCGATCACGCCGGGGACGCCGGCCAGCTCGACCACGGCGTCCGGAGCGAGCACGACCGCGCCGCGCTGGTAGACGATCACCGGCAGCTCGGCGGCGACGGCGGCCACGTACGCGGCGAAACCGCTGCCCGGCCCCTGAGTCAGGTACGGAGGCATGAGCAGCAGCCCGTCGGCGCCGGCCGCGCGGGCCGCCCGCGCCTGGTTCAGCGCCGCGCCGATCGGGCCGCCCGCCCCGGCGAACACCGGCACCCGCCCGCCCACGACCTCGGTGGCCACCCGGACGGCCCGCGCGTGCTCCGCCTCCGACAGGGCGGAGAACTCGCCGGTGCCGCAGGCCACGAACACGCCGCCGGGGCCGTGGGCCATGCCCTGCCGGATGTGCTCGGCCAGCACCTGCTCGGCGAGGGCGCCGTCGGCGTCGAAGGGGGTGACGGGGAAGAACAGCACACCGCTGAGATTCATTCGGATTCCTTGAGTTCGGTTCGCCAGCTTCGCTGGGGCTCCCAGCCGAGCAGGCGGCGCGCCTTGTCCGTCGAGAAGGCGGGAGCGCTGCCGGTGAGCCCGGCCGCCAGTTCCCCGGTGCCGGGCACGGCCTGCGGGAGCAGATCGGCCAGCGGCTCCCTGGCCAGGGCGTCGGCCGCGCCGGCGAAGAAGACCTCGCCGCCCGGCAGCTCGGGCAGCGCCGCGATCAGCACGGCGAACAGCTCGGCCGCGTCGCGCGCGTCGATGTAGTTGAACAGCGAGACGCCGCCGATCTCCGGCTGGTCGAGCCGTTCCCTGACGGTGTGGCCCGACTGCGTGGGCGCGCCCGCCCACTCCTCGGGCGGGATGACGAAGCACGGCCGGACGGCCGCCATCCTCGTCCGGCCCGCCCGCGCGAACGCCTTCATGGTCTGCTCGGCCACCTGTTTGGACAGGTTGTAGGCGTTCCAGGGCAGCGCCGGGTGCTCCTCGTCGATCGGCAGGTACGCCGGCGCCCAGCCGCCGGGCGCGCCGTACCCGATGACCGTGGGGCTGCTGGCCACCACCACGCCGGCCACGCCCAGCTCCACCGAGGCCGCGCAGACGTTGAACGCGAGCCGCGTGTTCACCTGGAAGATCACTGACTCCGGCCGGCTGAACGGCGTCGCGATGGCCGCCAGATGGATCACCGACTCCGGCCGGAACCGGGCGACGACCTCGTACGCCTGGCCGGTGTCGGTGAGGTCGGCCGGTGACGTCGCGGCGGCCTCGACCGGCGTGCCGGGGGCCTGGTCCACGCCGATCACCTCGTGCCCGGCGGCCGCGAGCGTGGTGACGACGCTGCGGCCGAGGCGTCCGGCGCTGCCGGTGACGAGCACTCTGCTCACCGTGGGGGACTCCTTCAGGACTGCAAACAGTTGCACTAAACCTATGGGTCACGCAGGGAGTGACGTCAAGAGCCGATTTCCGACAACACCATCTACCTGGGAATATGCCAGGTCGCCTGGAAGCGGCCTGGTCGGCAAGCGCTTTCATCCTCGCCCTGGTTCCTGCAAGCGGTTGCGTTAGGGTGGGCGACTGTGACAGTGACGATTCGTGATGTGGCCCGCGCTTCCGGTGTGCACGTATCGACCGTGTCGCGGACGTTCTCCGCGCCGCACATGGTGAACGCCGCCACCCGTACCAGGGTGCTGACGGTGGCCGAGGAGCTGGGATACCGGCCCAACAGGGCGGCGAGGGCGCTCACGACCGGGCGTACCCACAACCTGGGCCTGATCGTGGCCGACATCGCCAACCCGTTCTTCCCGCCGCTGATCAAGGCCGCGCACGCCGCGGCCCGGCAGCGCGACTACCACCTGTTCGTGGCAGACACCGACGAGGAGCCGGCCGCCGAGGAGGAGCTGATCCAGGCGTTCTCCAAGCAGGTGGACGGCGTGGTGCTGTGCAGCCCGCGCTCGTCGAACAAGGCGCTGGAGCGGCTGGCCGAGCGGGTGCCGTTCGTGGTGATCAACCGCCGGCTGCGCGGCGCGGCCACGGTCCTCATGGACGTCGGGCACGGCGCGCGGCTGGCGGTCGAGCACCTGGCCGCGCTCGGTCACCGCCGCGTCGCGCTGCTGTCGGGCCCGGCGGGCTCGTGGACGAGCGGCGAGATCCGGACGGCCGCCGAGCGGGTGGCGGGCGTCGACCTGGTCGTGATCGGGCCCAACGCACCCACCGAGCGGGGTGGCCTGGCCGCCGCGTCCGCGGTGCGCGAGGCCGGGGTGACCGGGGTGCTGGCCTACAACGACCTCATGGCGATCGGGCTCATCGAGGGGCTGGGCGAGCTCGGGCTCAGCGTGCCGGAGGACGTCAGCGTGGTGGGCATCGACGACATCGTCCCGGGGCGGCTGAACCGTCCCAAGCTCACCACGGTCGCCATGCCCACCGCGGCGGCCGGGCGGCTGGCGGTCGACCTGCTCATCCAGGAGGTGAGCGCCACGACCTCGCTGGAGACCAGGTTGGTGCTGCGGGAGTCGACGGCGCCGCCCCGATGACCTGCAAACGGTTGTACTAAATCGCAGCAATATTCGTCCTACCTCTGCGTGGTAAGCGCTTGTCACCAGGTAAAACACGATGTCGATATATCGATAACGGCGATGTAACGTCTGCAAAGGGTTGACGGAACTTTCCTGCCAGCTATAGGAAAGCGCTATCCGTTCACATCTCGCCGGAAGGTCCGTGATGACGAATGAGTTCCGTCATGGCTGACTCGGTGGCGGTGAGACCCCCGGACGCCGCGACCCCGCCCGAGCGCGGAGACCGCCGTGCGTCCAGACGTTCCCGCCGCGAGGCGCGGGCCGCCTACCTGTTCCTGGCGCCCTGGTTCGCCGGTCTGCTCGTCATCACGATCGGTCCCATCGTCGCCTCGCTCTACCTGTCGTTCACCGACTACAACCTCCTTGAGGAGGCCAAGTGGGTCGGGTTCGACAACTACGTCAAGATGTTCACCGAGGACCCCCGTTACCTGAACTCGCTGAAGGTGACGACGATCTACGTGGTCGTCTCGGTGCCGCTGCAACTGGCCTTCGCGCTCGTGCTGGCCCTGGTGCTCGACCGCGGGCTGCGCGGCCTGTCGCTCTACCGGTCGATCTTCTACCTGCCCTCGCTGCTGGGCGGCAGCGTGGCGATCGCGATCCTCTGGCGCAAGGTCTTCGGGGCCGAGGGCCTGGTCAACGCCGTGCTGTCGGTCTTCGGGATCCAGGGGCCCGGCTGGGTCAGCGACCCCGACACCGCCCTCGGCACGCTGATCATCCTGCACGTCTGGACGTTCGGCGCCCCGATGATCATCTTCCTGGCCGGGCTGCGGCAGATCCCCGCCAGCTACTACGAGGCCGCCTCGGTGGACGGCGCCGGCGCGTTCCGCCGGTTCCGCTCGATCACGCTGCCGCTGCTGACGCCGATCATCTTCTTCAACCTGGTGCTGGAGATCATCAAGTCGTTCCAGTCGTTCACGCAGTCGTTCATCGTGAGCGGCGGCTCGGGCGGACCGGCCGACTCCACGATGTTCAACACGCTCTACCTCTACCTCAAGGGCTTCAAGAGCTTCGACATGGGCTACGCGGCCGCCATGGCGTGGGTCCTGCTGCTCATCATCGCCGGTCTCACCGGGGTGAACTTCCTCGCGTCCAAGTATTGGGTCTTCTATGGCGACACCAAGTAGGCCGCTGCCCGTCCTGTTCCGCCCGCTCAAGGGCGGCCGGGTGGTCAAGCACGTGCTGCTGATCGGGTTCGGCCTGGTCATGCTCTATCCGCTGCTGTGGATGATCTCCAGCTCGCTCAAACCGGAGGAGCTGATCTTCCGGCAGCCCGGCCTGTGGCCCAGTGAGGTGACGCTGGAGAACTACACCGAGGGCTGGACCGCGCTCAAGCACCCGTTCGGCTACTACCTGTGGAACTCCGCGGTGATCACCGTGCTGTCGGTGGTGGCGAACCTGGTGGCCTGCTCGCTGGCCGCCTACGCCTTCGCCCGGCTGAACTTCCCGCTCAAGAAGCTGTGGTTCACCCTCATGCTGGGCACGATCATGCTGCCGCACCACGTGCTGATCGTGCCGCAGTACGTCATGTTCTCCAAGCTCGGGCTGATCAACACGATCTGGCCGCTGGTCATGCCGAAGGTGCTGGCCACGGACGCGTTCTTCGTGTTCCTGATGGTGCAGTTCATCCGCTCCCTTCCCCGGGAGCTGGACGAGGCCGCCGAGATCGACGGCGCCGGCTACTGGCGGACGTTCATCAGGGTGATCATCCCGCTCTGCACCCCGGCGCTGGCCACGACGGCGATCTTCACGTTCATCTGGACGTGGAACGACTTCCTCAGCCAGCTCCTCTACCTCAACAACCCGGACAACTTCACCGCTCCGGTGGCTCTGCGCACCTTCCTCGACGCCAGCAGCGACTCGTCCTGGGGCCCGATGTTCGCCATGTCGATCGTCGCGCTCGGGCCGATCTTCGGCTTCTTCCTGGCCGGTCAGAAGTACCTGATCCGTGGTGTGGCCACCACGGGCCTGAAGTAGTTCCCCCACCCCCCGACACAGAGAAATCCCACAGGAGGTAGAGCCGTGAGCTCTGGCAAGAAGATGTGGTCGGCGGCCCTGCTCGCCACCGCTGTGCTGGCGGTCACCGCGGCCTGCGGCAGCGGCGGCGACGAGGGCGCCGGCGGGAAGGTCAAGCTGCGCTTCTCCTACTGGGGCAGCGACGCTCGGCAGAAGATGACCGAGGAGGCCATCAAGAAGTTCGAGGCCAAGAATCCGGGCATCGACGTCGAGGGCGAGTTCTCCGACTTCGCCAGCTACTACGAGACGCTGTCCACGAAGGTGGCAGCCAGCGACGCCCCGGACGTCATCACGCTGGAGATCCGCGGCCTGCGCGAGTACGCCGACCGCGGCACGCTGGCCGACCTGACCGGCAAGGTCCAGACCGGCGACATCGACCCCAAGCTGCTCGGCACCGGCGGCATCGACGGCAAGCAGTTCGCCGTCCCCACCGGCGCGAACGTCTTCTCGGTGGTGCTCAACCCGTCCGTGGTGGAGGCGGCCGGGGAGAAGGTGCCCGACGACACCAAGTGGACCTGGAAGGACTACGTCGACCTCAGTTCGAAGATCACCGCCAAGGGCGGCGGCACGGTCTACGGCACCCAGCTCAACTGGAACCCCGCCTTCCTGCAGATCTTCGCCGCCCAGCGCGGCGAGCCCTTCTACCAGGGCAACAAGATCGCCGTCACGCCCGGGACGATCGTGGCCTGGTGGCAGGTCATGCTGGACACGATCAAGGCCAAGGGCAGCCCCGACGCCGCCAAGACCGCCGAGGTCGGCGCGACCAGCGTGGACCAGTCGCTGCTGGCCACCAACACCGGCGCGTCCGGCATGTGGTGGAGCAACCAGCTCGGCGCGGTCGTCAAGGCGTCGGGCAAGGAGATGAGCCTGCTGCGCCTGCCCAAGGCGGAGGGCGCCGGCAGCGGCGGCATGTTCCTCCAGCCGGCGATGTTCTACACCGCCTCCGCCAAGAGCGAGCACGCCGCCGAGGCCGCCAAGTTCATCGACTTCATGATCAACGACGCCGAGGTCGGCGGGATCATCCTCAGCGACCGCGGCCTGCCCGCCAGCTCGAAGGTCCTGGCCGCGGTCAAGGACAAGCTGCCGCCCGCGGACCAGAAGACGCTGGAGTTCGTCGACTCCATCAAGGGTGAGCTGTCCGACCCGCCCGCCGCGCCGCCGAAGGGCGCCAGCGCCCTGGAGGACATGCTCAAGCGGTACACCGAAGAGGTCATCTTCGGCCGGATGGCGCCCGACGCCGCCGCCCAGAAGTTCCTGACCGAGGCCAACGCCGCCCTCGGCGGCTGAGAGGACGACCATGAGGTACGCGTTCGTCGGGCTCGGGCACCGCGCGCAGCTGTACGTCGACGCCCTGCTCGGTGAGTGGCGCGACACCGGCACCGTCGTCGCCCTGTGCGACGGCAACCAGACCCGCATGGACTACTACGTCGAGCGGATCGGCCACGAGGTGCCCTGCTTCGCCCCCGCCGAGTTCGGCAAGGTGCTCGAACTCGCCGACGCGGTCGTGGTCGCGACCGTGGACGCCGCGCACGCCCGGTACGTGTGCGCGGCCCTGGACGCCGGCCGCGACGTCATCGTGGAGAAACCGCTCACCGTGGACGCCGAGAGCTGCGCGGCCATCGCCGAGTCGGCCCGGCGCAGCACCGGCAGGCTGATCGTCACCTTCAACTACCGGTACTCGCCGCGCAACTCGGCCGTGCGCCGCCTGCTCATGGACGGCGCCGTCGGCGAGGTGACGTCCGTGCACTTCGAGTGGACGCTCGACACCATCCACGGCGCGGACTACTTCCGCCGCTGGCACCGCGACCGGGGCAGCTCCGGCGGCCTGCTCGTGCACAAGTCCACCCACCACTTCGACCTGGTCAACTGGTGGCTCGGGGCGGCGCCGGAGACCGTCTTCGCGCAGACGTCGCTGCGGTTCTACGGCTCGGCCAACGCGCGGTCGCGGGGGCTGGCCGACCGTCCCGAACGCGGCCAGGGCGCGCCCGGCCTCGGCAGCGACCCGTTCATCCTGGACATCTCCGCCGATCCCCGGCTCAAGCGCCTCTACCTGGACGCCGAGCACGAGGACGGCTACGTCCGGGACCAGGACGTCTTCGGCGACGGCGTCACCATCGACGACAACATGGCGGTCCTGGTCCGGTACGACAGCGGGGCGCTGCTGACGTACTCGCTGAACGCCCACGCGCCCTTCGAGGGTTACCGGGTGGCGTTCAACGGGACGGCGGGACGGCTGGAGCTGGAGGTCGTCGAACGGGCGTGGACGCCGCCGCACGCGGCGATCGACCCGAGCGCCGCGTCCAAGGAGCACGCCGCCGGGGCCTGGGAGCGGCTCACCCTGCGCCCCCACTGGGAGGAGCCTCGGGAGGTGCCGATCGAGTCGGGCGCGGGCGGGCACGGTGGGGGGCACGGTGGCGGGCACGGCGGCGGCGACCGGCTGCTGCTGGACGACGTGTTCCGCGGCCCGGCCGACGACCCGCTGGCCCGGCAGGCGGGCTACCGGGACGGCATCCGCAGCGTCCTGACCGGCGTCGCCGCCAACCTGTCGGCCGCGTCAGGCGCCCCGGTACGCCTGTCGGACACCGGCACCCGCCTGGCCTGACGGCCCCGCACCGGCCCCGCGCCGGTGCGGGGGTTGGCGCGGGGAAGGTGTGGGGCCGGTGCGGGGCCGGTGCCGGGGCGGTGCGGGGGCTGGTCAGCCGCCGGCCTTCCACTGGGCAATGAGCTTGTCGTAGTCGAGCGTGGCGGGCTTGCCGCGCTCGTCCGCCAGCTTCGGCGCGGGCGCGCCGGGCTGGTCGAACCAGTACTGGGCCGGACGCTCGGGGTTCAGCTTGGGCGCGCACTGGCCGCCGTAGCCCTGGCGCTCGCGCGACAGGCGTTCCAGCCGGGCCAGGATCTCGTCCTGCTGCCTGGCCAGGTTGTCCATCGACTGCTGCGGGGTCGTCTCGCCGGTGACGGCGGTGGCCACGTTCTGCCACCAGAGCTGGGCGAGCTTGGGGTAGTCGGGCACGTTCGTGCCGGTCGGGGTCCACTGCTTGCGGGCGGGGGAGTTGTAGAACTCGATCAGACCGCCGTACTTGGCCGCGTTGTCCTTGAAGTAGTCGCTCTTGATGTCGGAGTCGCGGATGAAGGTCAGGCCGGTGATCGACTTCTTCAGCGACACCGTCTTGGAGGTGACGAACTGGGCGTAGAGCCAGGCCGCGGCCCTGCGGTCCTTGGGGGTGTTGTTCAGCAGCGTCCACGAGCCGGCGTCCTGGTAGCCGAGCTTGTTGCCGTCCTTCCAGTAGACGCCGTGCGGGCTGGGCGCGATGCGCCACTTGGGGGTGCCGTCGTCGTTGACGACCGGCAGGCCCTTCTTGGTCATGTCGGCCGTGAACGTGGTGTACCAGAAGATCTGCTGGGCGATGTTCCCCTGGGCCGGGACCGGGCCCGCCTCGCTGAAGTTCATGCCCGCGGCCTCGCGGGGCGCGTACTTCTTCAGCCAGTCCACGTACTTGGTGAGGGCGTACACCGAGGCCGGGCCGTTGGTGTCGCCGCCGCGGGTGACCGACGAGCCGACCGGGCGGCAGTTCTCCACCCGGATGCCCCAGTCGTCCACCGGCAGGCCGTTGGGGATGCCGGGGTCGCCGTTGCCCGCCATGGACAGCCACGCGTCGGTGAAACGCCAGCCCAGCGAGGGGTCCTTGCGGCCGTAGTCCATGTGGCCGTAGACCTTCTTGCCGTCGACGGTCCCGTCGCCGTTGACCTTGTTGCTGAAGAAGTCGGCGATGTCCTCGTAGGCCGCCCAGTTGACCGGCACGCCCAGGTCGTAGCCGTAGGCGTCCTTGAACTGCTTCTTGATCGCCGGGTCGGTGAACCAGTCGTAGCGGAACCAGTAGAGGTTCGCGAACTGCTGGTCGGGGAGCTGGTAGATCTTCTTGTCGGGGCCGGTGGTGAAGCTGATGCCGATGAAGTCGTTCAGGTCGAGGGTGGGGGAGGTGACGTTCCTGCCCTCTCCGGCCATGTAGTCCGACAGCGGGAACACGTACGTGCCGCGCGAGTGGGTGCCGATGAGGTCGGAGTCGTTGACGTAGGCGTCGTAGATGTTCTGGTCGCCCTGGATCTGCGTCTGGAGCTTCTCGATGACGTCGCCCTCCTGGATCAGGTCGTGCTTGATCCTGATCCCGGTGATCTCGGTGAACGCCTTGGCCAGCTTCTGGGACTCGTACTCGTGGGTGGTGATCGTCTCGGACACCACGTTGATCTGCATGCCCCGGTACGGCGCCGCCGCCTTGATGAACCAGTCCATCTCCGCCAGTTGCCGATCCTTCGACAACGTGCTCGGCGTGAACTCCTCCGCCACCCAGCGTTGCGCCGCCGCCCTGCCGTCGGCCTCCTTGAAGTCGCTCCTCGGCTTCTCCTCGCCGCTCGTGCAACCGGCCACCACCAGGGCCAGCGCCGCCGCGACCGCCGCCGCAGCACCCATCGCATGCCTCATCGCCTGGCTCCTTCCTCTCAGCCCCACATCCCGATCACGACCACGACCAGCAGCGCGACGCCGAGCGCCGCCCACATGGACAGGTCGGTGACTGCAATCCACAGGGCCAGCACGACGGCCGCGCTGATCAGGCCGATGTACAGCCGGTCGCCCCGGTCGGTCTCGATGCGCAGGAACCCGCGCCGGGCCACGGGCGGGGAGATCCGGGCCCACACGGCCATCCCGCACAGCAGCAGCGCCAGCCCGGCGAACACCAGGGCCGTGGGGGCGGTCCACACCATCCACTGCACGGTCAGACCCTCCCCAGGGCGAACCCCTTGGCGATGTAGTTGCGCACGAACCAGATGACGACGGCCCCGGGGACGATCGTCAGCACGCCGGCCGCGGCCAGCAGCCCCCAGTCCACGCCCGCCGCGCTCACCGTCCGCGTCATGGTGGCCGCGATGGGCTTGGCGTCCACGGACGTGATCGTCCGGGCGATCAGCAGCTCCACCCAGCTGAACATGAAGCAGAAGAACGCGGTGACGCCGAGCGCGGACCGGATCATCGGCAGGAAGATCCGGACGAAGAAGCGCGGCAGCGAGTACCCGTCGATCGCCGCGGTCTCGTCGATCTCCCGCGGGATCCCCGACATGAAGCCTTCGAGGATCCAGACCGCCAGCGGCACGTTGAAGAGCATGTGCGCGATCGCCACGCCCAGATGCGTGTCGAACAGCCCGACCGCCTGGTAGATCTGGAAGAACGGCAGCAGGAACACCGCGGGCGGCGCCATCCGGTTCGTCAGCAGCCAGAAGAACAGGTGCTTGTCCCCGGCGAAGCGGAACCGCGAGAACGCGTACGCCGCCGGCAGCGCCACCACCAGCGACATGACCGCGTTCATGGAGGTGTAGACGATCGAGTTCAGGTAGCTCGAATACCACGAAGGATCGGTGAAGAACGTGGCGTAGTTGTCGAAGGTCACGCGCTGCGGGATCAGCGAGAAGCTGCCCAGGATGTCCTCGTTCGGGCGGATGGACATGCCGAACATCCACAGCAGCGGCAACATCAGCGTGGCGGCGTACAGCCAGAAGACCGTGCGCGCCCACGGCAGCCGGTGGCGCATCGGGCTCACCTCCCCGCCCTGGTCAGCACGGTGAAGAAGACGTAACAGGCGACCTGGACGAGCAGGAAGTACAGCAGCGAGAACGCGCCCGCCGGGCCCAGGTCGAACTGGCCGACGGCGATCTTCGACAGCAGGATGCTCAGGAACGAGGTCGCGTTCCCCGGCCCGCCGCCGGTCACCACGAACGGCTCCGTGTAGATCATGAAGCTGTCCATGAACCGCAGCAGGATCGCGATCGTCAGCACGCCGCGCAGCCGCGGGAGCTGGATGTGCCGGAACGTCGCCCACGCCGAGGCGCCGTCGATCTGCGCGGCCTGGAAGTACGGCTCCGGGATCGACCGCAGCCCCGCGTAGGCCAGCAGCGCCACCAGCGGCGTCCAGTGCCACACGTCCATGACCAGGACGGTGATCCAGGCGTCGGCCGAGTCGAGCGTGTAGTTGAAGTTGACGTGCAGCACGTTGTTGACCGCCCAGCCGCCGAGCCCGATGTCGCCGCGGGCGAAGATCTGCCAGATCGTGCCCACGACGTTCCACGGGATGAGCAGCGGCAGCGCCACCAGCACCAGCGCCACCGACACCCAGAACCCGCGGCGCGGCATGCACACGGCGATGACCACGCCGAGCGGGATCTCCACCAGCAGCACCTGGGCCGAGAACAGCAGCGTGCGCACGAGCGCCGCGCGCACCTCGGGGTCGCGGGCGATCTGCCGGAACCAGTCCAGGCCGACGAACACCCGGTCCACCGGGCTGAAGACGTCCTGGACGGAGAAGTTCACGACGGTCATCAGCGGGATCACGGCGGTGAAGGCCACCGACACCACGACCGGCAGCACCAGCAGCCAGGCCCGGTTGTTCCGCGGACGGGGATCGGCCCGCGACCCGGCGGCCTCGGCCGGGGTCGCGGGCGCGGCGTCCGGGACGACCTCGCCGGCTGCTTCGCCGCCTGTCTGGCTGCCCGCGACGGCGGTCCGGTCGGTCATGCCTGGCCCCTTCCGTCCAGGGGTGCGAGCGAGCCGCACCTGACCTCGTCGCGGAACAGGAACGTGCGGTCCGCGGGGAAATGCAGGAACACGACCGTGCCCGGCGTCCAGGGAGAGCCGGCCTCGGTCCTGGCGATCAGCGGACGGCCGCCGATCTCGGCGCGCACCAGGTCGTGGGAGCCCATACGGTCGACCCCGGTCACCCTGCCCGCCGCGCCGGGGCCCCACGCCGGGCCGCCGACCTGGACGAACTCGGGCCGCACCCCGATCCGCACCGGCCCGGGCGGCAACCCACCCCCCATCGCGCCGGCCGCGCCGACCGCCGAGGGGCCGATCCTGACCACGCCGTCGCCGCCGATCTCGGCGGGCAGCACGTTCATGCCGGGCGAGCCGATGAAGTGGCCGACGAACTCGTGCGCGGGCGACAGGAACAGCTCCGCCGGCTCCCCGGCCTGCACGATCCGGCCGTCGTTGAGGACGACCACCTCGTCGGCGAAGGTCAGCGCCTCGGTCTGGTCGTGGGTGACGTAGACGAGGGTGTGGCCGGTGTCGCGGTGGATCTCCTTGAGCTTGCTGCGCAGCGTCCACTTCAGCGCCGGGTCCACCACGGTCAGCGGCTCGTCGAGCAGCACGGCCGCCACCTGCTCGCGTACCAGGCCGCGGCCCAGGCTGACGATCTGCTTGCGGCCCGGGTCGAGCCGGCGCGCCCGGCGGCGCAGCACGTCGTCCAGGCCCAGCATGGCCGAGACCCGCAGGACGCGCCGGTGGACCTCCTCGGCCGGGACCTTCCGGTTGCGCAGCGGGAAGGCCAGGTTGCCGTAGACGGACATCTCCTCGTACAGGACGGGGAACTGGAAGACCTGGGCGATGTCGCGGCCGGCCGTGGGGACCCCGGTCACCTCGCGGTCGTCGAACCAGATCCGGCCCACGGTGGGCGTGAGCAGTCCCGAGATGATGTTGAGCAGCGTCGTCTTGCCGCAGCCGCTCGGCCCGAGCAGGGCGTAGGCCCTGGCGCCGCGCCACGTCCAGGTCGTCGGCCTGAGCGCCCAGGTGCGGCCGCCGTCGTAGCTGTGGCCCACGCCTTCCAGGCGGATGTCAGCCATGCGGGCCGGTCCCCGCCGCCGGGACCGCCGGTAATCGGCCGCCGGCCTCGTCGAACACGAAGATGTGCCGCGGGTCCACGTACGCGGTGGTCGGCTCGCCCGGGGTGAACTGCCGGGTGCCCGGCAGGTGGGCGACCAGGTGCCGCCGTCCGTCCAGCAGCAGGTGCAGGAACGTCGCGCCGCCGGTCACCTCCGCCAGCCTGATCTCGGCGGGCAGCTCCAGCGCGCCGGGGCCGGTCCTGGTGATCGTGACCTGGTGGGGGCGGATGCCCAGCACGACGTCGTGGCCCGAGGCGGGGACGGGCGGCGCGGGGAAGGACGTGCCCAGGACCTCGATCCGGCCGTTCCGTACCGTGCCGGGCAGCAGGTTGAGCGGCGGGTCGCTGAGCGTGGCCGCGACGTCGAGCGTGGGCGGCTCGGCGTACATGGTGGCCGGGTCGCCGACGTGCCGCACCCGGCCCTCGCCGAGCACCACGGCGGGCGCGGCGAAGGTCAGGGCCTCGTTCGGGTCGGCCGTGGAGTACAGGACGACGCCAGGCGCGCCGGCGAACATGCGCTTGAGGTCCTCGCGCAACTGCTCGCGCAGCTTGAAGTCGAGGTTGGCCAGCGGCTCGTCGAGCAGCAGCACGTCCACGGGCCTGGCCAGCGCGCGGGCGATCGCCGTGCGCTGCTGCTGGCCGCCCGACAGCTCCGCGGGCCTGCGGTCCAGCAGGTCGCCGAGGCCCATGATCGCGGCCACCTCCCGCACCCGCCGGTCGATGTCGTCCTTCCGGTACGACCGGTCCAGCCGCAGCGGCGAGGCGATGTTCTGCCGGACGGTGAGGGACGGGTAATTGATGAATTGCTGATAGACGAAGGCGACCGAGCGCTTTCGCACGGAAATCGAGGTGACGTCATTTCCGTTGACCAGCACCCGCCCCGAATCAGGCGGCTGCAGCCCGGCGGCGACCCGCATGAGCGTGGTCTTTCCCGAGTTCATCGGGCCGACGAGAGTGGTCAGTCCGTTGGGTAGTTCCAGGTGGATGTCGTCGAGCCAGGTCTCCCCGCGCTGCCGTACGCGGACGCCATCGAGAATCAGCGTCACAATGCCCGGTCCTCTCTCCCGGAGCTTGCCCTCCATCTAACATGATCTGATTCTTTGTGCAAAGAGGGCAGTTGTTGTGACTGTTGTTATTCAGTTGACGTGGGTTATGGAATTTGTCAAGGGGAGAAGAGTTTTGTGACGAGAATGTGGAGGTGGCGGCGCTCGGCGTCCGTCAGCGGGGCGAGGGTCTCTCGTTCGACGTCCGCCACCACCGCGCGGGCCCGTTCGAGGGTGTCGCGGCCGGCGGCGGTCAGCGAGATCCGGTAGCGGCGGCGGTCGGCGGGGTCGCGCTCCCGGGCGGCCAGGCCCTCGTTCATGAGCCCGTCCATCAGGCGCACCATGTCGCTCGGGTCGAGGCCCAGCCGGTCGCCGACCTCCCGCTGGGCGGCCGGACCGAAGTCGTCGAGCGTGGCCAGCGCCGCGAACTCCCACAGGCTCAGCCCCGTGTCGGCGGTCAGCCGCGCGGCCAGGGCGCGCCGGTTGGCGACGCCGACCTTGTGCAGCACGAAGGTGGTCGTCCCGAGCAGGGTGGGTGGCAGTTCCATCTCATCCAGAAGTGTAGGTTGTTGCCAATAGTTGGTAGTCACCCATTAATATTGGAGGTCCAGGATGGACGCCCTCTACCCTCGGCTGCTGGTGCGCGACTTCCCGGCGAGCGTCGCCTTCTACCGGGCCGCCCTCGGCGTGGAGCCGGTCAAGGTGCTGACGGAGGCCGCCTACGCCAACTGGGACATCGACGGCCAGGCCGGTCTGGTGCTCTTCGGCCGCGACCGCGTCGCCGAGGTCGTCGGCACCGCCGGGCTGCCTGCGTCGGCCGCCCAGGACACGGTGATGCTGGTGATGAAGGTCGACGACGTGGACGGCGAGACCGACCGGCTCGTCCGGCTCGGGGCCACGGTCGCCGCGCCGCCCCAGGACCGTCCCGCCTGGGGGCCCGGCCTGCGCACGGCCCACCTGCGCGACCCGGAGGGCAACCTGATCGAGCTCCAGTCGTACTGAGCGCGGGCGGGCGGCCGGGATCAGGGCAGGATGGCGTCCACGTAGCCGCCGTCCACGCGCAGGGCGCCGCCCGTGGTCGCCGAGGCGAGCGGCGAGCTGAGGTAGACGACCATGTTGGCGATCTCCTCGGGCTCGATCAGCCGCTGGATGAGCGACTGCGGACGGTACTGGCGCATGAACGCCCGCTGCGCCTCCTCCCACGGCAGCTCCCGGTCCACGAGCTGGTAGACGAACTCCTCCACGCCGCCGGTGTGCGTGGGCCCGGCGATCACCGAGTTGACCGTCACCCCGCTCCCGGCGGCCTTCTTGGCGAACCCGCGCGAGACGGCCAGCAGCGCCGTCTTGCTCATGCCGTAGTGGATCATCTCGGCGGGCGTGACGATGGCCGAGTCGCTGGCGATGTACTGGATCCGGCCCCAGCCGCGCTCGATCATGCCCGGCAGGTAGGCGCGCGTCAGCCGCACCGCGGTCAGGACGTTGACCTCGAAGTACCGCCGCCACTCCGCGTCGTCGATCTCCATCGCGGGCCTGGCCCCGAAGATGCCCAGGTTGTTGACGAGGATGTCCACCCGCGGCAGCGAGCCGAGGATCCGCTGGAGCCCTTCGTCGGTGGAGACGTCGCCGGGCGCCGCCACCAGGTCGCCGTGGTCCATGCGCTCGATGGCGGCGGCCACCGAGCCCTCGCTGCGGCCGTTGACGCCGACCCGCGCGCCCGCCCCCGCCAGACCGGCCGCGATGGCCGCCCCGATGCCCTGGGTCGAGCCCGTGACCAGCGCTGTCTTCCCACTGAGGTCGATGCTCACCATGACTCCATTGTCCGTGCCGCCTCCCGGCCGCCCGGCACCGGGGCACGTACGGCCGCGGATCGGGTAGGTGCCTACTGTGGTCGGTACGTCGAGGGGAGCACGGGTGCGCCGGTTACGGTGGCTGGTCGTGGTGGCGGTCCTGGCGGTCTTCGTCGCGGTCCCGGCCGGGGCGGGCGCGGGCGACGACGGGTGCCCGCCCAGGGACACGCGGGCGGGCTCCCCGTACGCGATCACGGGCTACTGGGTCATGCCGCGGGCCGACGTGTGCGTGACGCGGCGGATGGTGGAGGCGATCCACTCGCTCGGCGGTGACACGCTCGTCACGTTCGGGCCCCGGTTCGAGGCCGGGCCGATGGAACCGGAGTTCGCCGCCTGCCGGGTGGACGGGCGGCCCTGCGCGCGGCTGCCGGGCAAGCGCGTCCGGCACGTGTACACGTACGTGACCAGCGAGGAGTTCGGGCGCTCGCTGCTGCGCTGTCCCGGCGTGGACCGCCGGATCGACGCCGGCGACCGCGTCTTCTACCGGGTGTCGCTGGCCGCGTCGTGCGCCGATCGCGTCCAGGACCTCGTGCTGGTCTCCACGGACGGCGACGGGGTGGGCAACCTGGTGGAGGAGGCGGCGGCGTACGGGATGAAGGTGTTCCCCGGGCTGCCCGCCGCGCCGCAGCGGCGCGGCAAGCCGTGGGAGCCGGACCTCGCGCACCTCGCCGCGCTGAACGCCTTCACCGCGCGGGTGCTGGCCGCCTACCGGGAGCGGTTCGGCGGGTCGTCGGCCTTCGGCGGGGTCTACCAGTCGTTCGAGCTGGCCATGCGCGAGCGGGGGCCGCGCGATCCCGTGCTCGCGCTGTACGCGGCCCAGCACGCCGTGGTCGCCGCCGCACTGCCCGGCAGGAAGATCCTGGTCAGCCCCTACATCGACGCCCGCAGGGGGCGCGGATTCCCGCCCGGCCAGGTGCCCGGCGGGCTCGCCGACATCGCCGCCACCCGCGCGGGCGCCCCCATGGCCGTCGCCGTGCAGGACGGGCGGGGCACCGGCAAGGTCCCCGTGCACGGGATCGAGGACGGCGCTTCCATGGTCGCCCCCAGGCTGGTGCCGGTGGTCGGCCGGGTGCGCAACGCCGACGGCTACTACGGGCCCACCAGGGACTACATCGAGGCGGCGGCCCGGAGCGTGCCCGCCGGGGTCGAGCTGTGGGTGAACGTCGAGGGCTTCGAGCCCGCCCCGGTGGACGGCGAGTGCGGCCGGGTCGAGCCGTTGCCGTTCCGAGGGCGTACCAGCAAGGCCCGGCTGGACCAGCAGATCATGGCGACCGGCGGGCTCGCCGCGAAGATCCTCTCCTACGGCTGGGACCCCTTCTTCACCTGCCAGGCGAGCCCGGCCACCCCCTCCCTGGCCGACGACATCGCCGACGGAAGGCGGCAGCCGATCATCGTGAACGCGTACCGGAAGAACCGGGACGGACGGCCCGGGGTCGTGGTCGAGGGCTACAACCTGCGCGGCGGCACCCTGCGCTTCACCTCGCCCGGCGGACGCGAGGTCGGCGTCGCCCAGCAGTGGCACGGACCGGGCCGCCCCGAGTCGGCGTGGGCCCCCTACGTCCCGCCCGGCCCCTGGACCTCCGTCACCGCCACGAACGCCGCCGGACAGACCAGCACGAGCGGGTACGTGTTCCGCTAGGGCTCACCGAAGCCGCGCAGCATGGCTTCGAGCGCGAAGACGAAGCGGGGGTCGGTGCCCGAGGACGGCTGGGCGCGCCGCGCCCGGGTGGCCTCGGCCAGCAGTGGGGTCTCCAGCAGGTCCGGTTCGGGGATGTCCCGCATCCCGTCGCCCGGCGCCGGCCCGCCACCGGCGGCCAGGAGGGCGACGTGGCCGACGACGAAGCCGGTCACGGCGTAGAGCATGTCCAGCGCGCGGTCCGGCGGCAGGCCCGCCGAGCGCAGCACGCGCAGCCCCTCCTCCATCAGGCGCAGGTTCTGGGGGGTGATCGCGGGCCGGCTGACCACCAGGGGCAGGACGTTCGGGTGCGCGAGCAGGACGCGCAGCAGCGTGTGGGCGTACTCGCGCAGGCCCTCCTGCCATGAGGCGGCCTCGGTCAGCAGCGGCGCGGCCTGCGTGACGAGCTGCTCGACCAGGCCGTCGAGCAGGTCGTCCTTGCTGCCTACGTGCTGGTAGAGGGACATGGCCTCGACGCCGAGCTCCTGGCCGATGCGGCGCATGGACAGCGCCTTCAGCCCTTCGCGGTCGGCCAGCGCCAGAGCCGCCCGCAGGATGGCCTGCCGGGTGAGGCCGGCGTTCTGGCCGCGGGTGCGCTTCGGGGACATGGTGCCCTTTCTCGATTCTTACCGCGTAAGTATAGTAGAAACATACGTTGTAAGAATGTTGTGCCGACGAAAGGACCCATGTCATGACAGGGAAGTCACGGGGCGCCCTCGCCCTGCTGTACGGCGGCGCCGCGCTCACGCTGCTCGTCACGCTCTTCGTGTTCGCCTACCGGTCCGGGCTGGCCGAACACCTCCGGACCGGCTACCCCGCGCTTGCTCCGGCGAAGATCGACGAGGGCGTCACCGCGTACACGGTGATCCTCGTCGTCATGGGGGCGCTCGGGCTGCTCGGCTGGCTCGTCACCGTCCTGGGGGCCCGTGCGGGCAAGGGGTGGGCCCGGTGGCTGGGGTCCGGGCTGTTCGTGGTGGCCCTGTGCTTGGTGCTGGCGGCGCTGACCGTCCGGGACACCAACGGCGAGGTCGGTCTCGTGCCGCTGCTGGGCTGGTCGCAGGTCCTTCCGCTGGTCCCGGGGCTCGCGGCGGTCGTGCTGTTGTGGAGGAGGGTGCGGTGACCCCGGCGTGGACGGGCGTCGTCCGGCGGCTGGCGGCGCTCAAACGCCTGATGTACCGGGGCGGGCGGCCCAACGCGCTCATGCGCGCGATGAACCGGCTCGACGCGCTGACGTACGCGTCCCGCTGGTTGCCGCTGCCCCAGGGGGCCGTGCTCCAGGTGGTGGGACGCCGTACCGGGGCCCGCACGTCGGTGCCCGTCGTGGTCGCGGGGCACGAGGGCGGCGAGTTCCTCGTGTCCATGCTGGGGCCGGAGGCGAACTGGGTGCGCAACGTCCGGGCCGCCGGTGGCCGGGCCGTGCTGTGCCGCCGCGGGCGGGGGGTGCCGATCAGGCTGGAGGAGGTGCCGGTCGAGCGCCGCCCCGAGATCCTGCGCCGCTACGCCGCCGTCGCGCCCGGCGCGCGCCCCCATCTCGGCCTCGGCCCGAAGGCGTCGCTGGACGGTTTCCGGCGGATCGCACCTCGCCATCCCGTCTTCCGCATCCTCAGGGCGGACGGCTCCGCCCCCGAAGGCCACGGGTCAGCTCAGGGCTGAGACAAGGATGTCGGTCAGGGTGGCCGCCTGGCTGCCGTCCTCGTCGAGGTCGGGGTCGAGGATGGTGATCTCGATCCCGGCCGCGCCGGGCAGCGCGACCAGCCCGCGGAGCAGGTCGGCGAGTTGCTCGCCGGTCAGGCCGCCGGGGGTGGGCGAGTCGACGGCCGACAGCACGGACGGGTCGAGCACGTCGGCGTCCACGTGGATCCAGAAGCCGTCCAGGTCGTCGCGTACGAGCACGCGCTCGGCGGCCTCCAGGGGGATGTCGGTCCCGGCGACGAAGGCGATGCCCTCGGCGGCGAGTTCCTGGACGTCGTCGTCGTCCCGGACGCCGAGCACGATGACGTCCTCGTCCCGGACGTACGGGCGCAGGCCGTCGATGTCGGTCAGGTAGTCGTCGCCGCGGCCGGTCACCAGGGCCAGGTCCTCGCCGGCCGCCGCGCCGACGTGGGGCGAGTTGCCGAGGTGGCGGAAGTCGGTGTGGGCGTCGAGGTAGGCCACCCCGTAGCGGCCCGTCCTGCGCAGGGCGAGCGCGGGGCCGAGCATGATCGAGCAGTCGCCGCCGAGCAGGACGGGGAACCCGCCGGACGCCCTGATCCCGGCCACGCGGTCGGCCAGCCGCCGGGTGTATGCGGCGATCGCCTCGCCGTTGCGCACGCCGTCGCCGGGCTTCCAGGTGGCCACGTAGCGGGGCGGGATCAGCGTGCCCGCGTCGGCCGCGCCGAGCCGGGCGACCAGCCCGTTGTTCCGCAGCGCCCAGGGGGCCTTGTAGCAGCCGGGGATGACATCCTCGGCGAGTGGGCGCAGGCCCAGGTTCGAGGGCGCGTCGAGGATGGTCAGGTTTCTGTCAGGGGTTATAGTGCTCATAGTCGTGACAGTAGCAGGAGGGTGAGGGATGCGCCAGTTCATCGAGACGGGTCTCGTGGCCGTCGATCTGGCCAACACGTGGGACGAGTACCTGGACGATCCCGAACGATTGCCCGACGTGGCGGAGCTGCACCGCTTCTGCCGCGAACTGGGCGAACCGGTCGAGAACGACCAGGCGCCGCGCGGTCAGGGCGGGGTCGGGGAGGAGGACCTGCGGCAGGTCAGGGAGGTGCGGGGGCGGTTGCGGGCGGTGCTGGCCGCCGAGCCCGGCGACCGGGCGCGGGTGCTGGCGGAGTGGGTGGCCGGGCTGCCCGCGCGGCCGGCGGTGACCGCGGCGGGCGGCGTGCCCCGGCTGCGGCTGGTCGCGCCGGACGGGGCGGCGCCGGCGGGACGGCTCGCCGTACGGGCCGTCACCGAGCTGCTGGAGATCGCCGCGTCCGGCGACTGGGAACGGCTGCGCCGATGCGCGGCCACGCCGTGCACCGACGCCTTCATCGACCGCAGCCGGCCGGGCAAGCGGCAGTTCTGCTCGACCCGCTGCGCCAACCGCGCCCACGCCCAGGCCTCCCGCGCCCGCCACCGCTGACGGCGGGCGCCGGGCAAGGTCAGGCGAACAGGGTGCGTCCCCAGTAGTCGCCCGCGTCCTGGACGCCGGGAGGGCAGGCGAACAGGCCGCTGGAGACGTGCTTGATGTACTCGTTGAGCGCGTCGTGCCGGGCCAGGTTCATCTGCACCGGCACGAACTGCCTGCGCGGGTCGCGCTGGTAGGCGATGAAGAACAGCCCGGCGTCCAGGCGGCCGAGCCCGTCGGAGCCGTCCACGAAGTTGTAGCCGCGGCGCAGCAGGTGGGCGTTGCCGTTGCTGGTCGGGTGGGCCAGCCTGACGTGCGCGTTCTCCTTGATCACCGGCTGCCCGTCGGGGCCCTTGGCGGCGAGGTCCACGGCGTCGAACTCGGCCTTCTTGCCCAGCGGCGCGCCCTCGCCCTTGTCCCGGCCGAAGATCTGCTCCTGCTCGGCGAGCGGGGCGCGGTCCCAGGTCTCGACCGTCATGCGGATCTTCCTGGTGACCATGTACGTGCCGCCCGCCATCCAGGCGGTGCCGTCCGAGCCGGCGGCCCACAGGTGGTCGCGCAGCAGGTCGGCGTCCTCCAGCTTCATGTTGTTGGTGCCGTCCTTGAAGCCCATGAGGTTGCGCGGCGTGGCCTGGGCCCGCGAGGTGGACGACGTACGGCCGAAGCCGAGCTGCGACCAGCGCACCGAGACCTTGCCGAACCCGATCCTGGCCAGGTTGCGGATGGCGTGCACGGCCACCTGGGGGTCGTGCGCGCAGGCCTGGACGCAGATGTCCCCGCCCGAGATCTCCGGGATGAGCTGTTCGCCGGGGAACTTCGGCAGGTCGGCGAGGGCGGCCGGACGCTTGCCCGCCAGCCCGAACCGGTCGTCGAACAGCGACGGGCCGAACCCGATCGTCAGCGTGAGCCCCGAGGCGGGCAGGCCCAGCGCCTCGCCGGTGTCGTCAGGGGCCGCCTCGGCCGCCCCGCCCACCGCGCCGAACGCCCCGGCCTCCTTGCCCTGCGTCAGCCGGGCCGCCGCGGCCGTCCACTCCTGGAGCAGGTCGACCAGTTCGGCCTTCTTGTCGGTGATGACGTCGAAGGCGACGAAGTGCAGCCGGTCCTGGGCGGGCGTGACGACGCCCGCCTGATGCCCGCCGTAGAACGGGTACGGATCGGACGTCGAGGCGGCGTGCGCGACCGGCGGCTCCTCCAGCAGCGACCTGGTCGTCACCGCCCCGGCCCCGAGCACGGCCGCCCCCGCGGCCCCCAGCCCGAACAGCTTGCGGCGGCTCATCCGCCCGCCGGCCTGCGACATCGCCCCCACCTCCCGTTACTTGGCGATGACCGGAGCGATCTTACTGATCGGCTCGGCCAGCGCGTTGATCGCGTCGGACAGCGCCTTCAGCTCGGCCTTGGACAGCTCGTCGTGCAGCTTCCAGCCGTCGCCCTTCCGGTGCGCGCCCAGCGCGGCGTCGGCGGCGGCGAACTTCTCGTCCAGCGTCTTGACCAGGTCGGGGGAGCGCTCCTCCAGCACCGGGCGGAGCGACTGCACGGCGGCCTTGGAGCCCTGGAGGTTGGCGTCGAAGTCCCACAGGTCGGTGTGCGACCAGATGTCCTCCTCGCCGGTGATCTTCCCGGAGGCCACCTCGTCGAGCAGCCCCTTGGCGCCGTTGGCCAGGTTGAGCGGGGTCAGCTCGGCGGTGTTGGACTTCTCGACGATGGTCTTGACGTCGGCGATCAGCTTGTCGGCGACCGGGCCGTCCTTGCTGACGTCCTTCTTGATCCACAGATCCTTCTCGATCCGGTGGAAACCGGTCCACTCCTCGCCGTCGGCCAGGTCCGCCTCGCGGGCGTCGATGGCCGGGTCGAGGTCGCCGAAGATCTCCGCGACGGGCTCGATGCGCTCCCAGTACGTCCGCGCGACCGGGTACAGCTCCTTGGCCTTGGCGATCTCACCGGCCTTGACGGCGTCCACGAACTCCTGGGTCTTGACCAGCAGCGTGTCGCTCTGCGACTTGATGTAGCGCTTGTAGCTGGTGACCGCGCCGGCGAGCTGCGCGTCGGAGCTGAGCGCCTTGTGCTCGCCGGTCACCTTCAGGGCGTTGCGGATGCCCTTGCCCACCATGCCGGGCTTGCACACGGTCTCGTACGCGCCGGCCGGCAGCTCGGCGACCAGCTCCCTGGTCAGGCCGGGCACGATGTTCTCGACCTCGGCCATGACCCGGTCACCGGGGGCGTACACGTAGAACTCGGTCACCTTGGACCCGCCGTTGGTGATCGTGAACGTGCTCGTGCCCGCTGTGATCTCCGCGGTCGCGACCTTGCACTCGGTGTCGGACGCGGCCACATTGATCTTGCCGGGCGCGGCGGCCGACCCCTTGCCGGTGTCCGTGGCGGTGGTGCCCGAGCCGCACGCGGTCAGGGTCGCCAGGGCGAGCGCGCCGAAGGACAGGCTGATGGCGGTACGCATGATGCTCCTGTTCAGGCCGCGGGTGCGGTGGCGGCGGGAGTGGTCTTCACCCGCTGGGGCAGCAGGAAGAAAAGGAGAGTGGGCACGAGGTAGACGATCCAGGCCACGGCCTCGACGACGCTCGGCTGGGGCGTGATGTTGAGCATGCCGGAAAGCAGTGCGCCGTACCAGGAATCGGCGGGCAGCGCGGCGCTGATGTCGAAGGCGTACGTGCTCAGCCCCGGCAGGATGTTGGCCTCCTGGAGGTCGTGCATGCCGTACTTGAAGATGCCGGCGGCGACCAGGATCAGCAGCAGGCCGGTCCAGGTGAAGAACTTGGTGAGGTTGATCTTCAACGCGCTCTTGTACAGCCCCCAGCCGATGACCACGGACGTGAGCAGGCCGAGCGCGATGCCGATCAGCGGCTCGGCGGTGGCGGTCGCGCCCCGGACGGCGGCGAAGAACAGCAGCGCCGTCTCCAGCCCCTCGCGGGCCACGGCCAGGAAGGCCATCACGACCACCGCGAGCGAGCCCATCTGGAGCGCGTCGGTGAGCTTGCCCCGCAGCTCACCGGAGAGCGCGCGGGCGGTGCGCCGCATCCAGAAGATCATCCAGGTGACGAACACGACGGCGAGCAGCGAGGTGATCGCGTCGAACAGCTCCTGCCCGGTGTGCCCGAGGTTGGCGGCGGTGAAGGTCAGCAGTGCGCCGAAGCCGACGGACAGGGCGATCGCCGCGGCGACTCCCGTCCAGACCTGGGGAAGTTTGTCCTTCCTGTCGCTCTTGACGAGGAAGGCGATGAGGACGGAGACGACGAGAGTCGCCTCCAGTCCCTCGCGCAGTCCGATGAGGTAGCTGGCGAACACCGTCACTCCCGCTCGCTGAGGAAAGGCTTACCTAAATTAGGGCAGCCGAAGCATACCTAGCGCAAGCAGTGATGGCGATAGTTTGCCCGGTGGTGTGACGCACCCGACTGTATGAGCGGTTTGTCACCCCATGAGATTGCCGGCCAGCAGGTCGAGCAGCGGCTCGCGCCGGACGCACCGCTCCAGCGCGAACGAGTCGGCCAGGGCGAGCAGCTCGTCGTCGCCGAGCCCCCTGAACAGCTCGGCGTACTCGGGCAGCAGGGCCTGGGCGAAGAGGATGTGCCTGATCAGGTCGTCGGTCTGGTAGCGGGCGCCCCACGGGTAGGGCTCCCAGCCCGGGAACTCGGTCTCGACCAGCCGGTGTAGCGGGCCGAGCACGTCGGCGCACTCCTCCATGGTCGAGCCCCACCGGTCCGCGCCGAGCCGCCGCTTCTTGGCGATGAACGCGCCGAACCGGTCCAGGTACGCCCCCGACGCGTGCACCAGCCCCTGGAGGCCCACGTCCTTGTACGTCCACAGCGACCAGCCCGCGTCATGGGCGTCGTAGATGTCGAGCTGGTCGCGCAGGACCTGGTAGCGCTGCGCGTCCCGCTCCGGGTCGCCGGTGTAGACCGGGCCGAACTCGCCCACCCACAACGGCGTGCCGGTCTCGCGCTGGAACTGCGACCGCCGGGCGAAGGTCTCCTCCAGCTGGCCCCGGTCACACCACTCGCCCCTGGTGAGCCCCGGATACGGACCGCCATGGGCGAACCCGGCCAGGGCGTAGTCATGCATGACGAACACCGTGTTCTCGTACATCTCCCGGAACATCGAGAAATCGGTGGCGTACGTGTTGCCGTCCAGGAACAGGACGTGGTCCGGGTCCGCGGCCCGTACGGCCTTGACCAGCCGGTCGTAGAACGGGCCGACCACCTTGCCCGAGACGTCGCCCGGCTCGTTCACCATGTTGTACCCGGCCACCCAGGGATGCCCCCGGTAGTGGTCGGCCAGCGCCTCCCACAGGTGCACGGCCCGGTCCTGGAAGTGGCGGTGCTGCCAGAACGCCGCCACGTGCGTCGGGTTGTCGCTGTGCCAGTGCTGGTTCTGGGAGCCGGGCAGGGCGTGCAGGTCGATGACGCTGTAGATGCCGCGCTCGCCCAGCAGGCCGATCACCCGGTCGAGGTGCCGGAAGCCCCTCGGGTCGATCTCCATGGGACGGGCGTCGGACTCCCAGTGGCGGTAGTTGACCGGGATGCGCACGCAGTTCATGCCCAGCTCGGCCAGCAGGCCGGCGTCGCCGCCGGTGAAGAACGAGGTGAGCAGCCGGTCGAAGAAGAGCTCGGCCCGCTCCTCGCCCAGCACGCCGCTCACGGCCGCGCGCATCGAGGTCTCGTTCGCGGGGTGGCCGGTGATGAAGTTCTCCATGTTCATCCAGCCCCCGAGACCCACCCCCCTGAGCCGTACCTGGGTGCCTTCGGGGGTGAGGAGCCGGCTTCCGGAGACGTGGAGCATGTTCACCCTTTCGTCGCACCTGCGGTGAGCCCACCGACCAGGTGACGTTCAGCGATGGCGTAGAACCCGAGCGCCGGCAGCATGGCCAGGATCAGGTAGGCGAGGATGCGTGCGGTGTCGGCGGCGTACTGGCCCTGGAACTGCTGGATGCCGAGCGGCAGCGTCCAGCTCGTCTCGTCGCTGAAGACCACCAGGGGCAGCATGAAGTTGTTCCAGCTGCCCACGACGGCCAGCACGGAGACCGTCGCCATGGCCGGGCGGGCCATCGGCAGCAGGATCCGCCAGAAGAACCCGAACGGCGAGCAGCCGTCGATGATCGCGGCCTCCTCGACCTCACCCGGGATGCTCCGGAAGAAGCCCCGCAGGATGATGATCGTCAGCGGCAGCCCGAAGGCGGCCTGTGTCAGGATCACGCCGAGCGGGTCGTCCAGCAGCCCGAACGTGCGCAGCAGCACGAAGATCGGCAGGATGGCCACCGCGAACGGGAACATCAGCCCGGCGGTGAACAGCGTGAACAGCGCCTCCCTGCCCCGGAAGGCGAACCTGGCGAAGACGAACGCGGCCAGCGCCGACAGCCCGACCATCACCACGGTCGTGGCGACCGCGATGAACGTGCTGTTCCACACCTGCCGCCAGAACGACCCCGAGCCGAGCACGTCGGTGTAGTTCGAGGTCACCCAGGGATCGGGCAGGCCGAAGGGGTTGCCGGAGAGCTGGCTGTTGCTCTTGAACCCGCCGAGCAGCGCGTACACGATCGGCACCAGGATGAACGCGCCGACGATCCAGGCGATCACGTGCAGGGGCAGGGTGGGACGGCGCCGCCGCGCGGGCGGCCTTCCGTGGTTCATCGTCGGCCTCCCATGGACGTGGTCGCGCCCTCCAGGTCCCGGCGCATCACCGCGCGCTGGTAGACGAGGGCGAAGACGAGGCTGAGCACGAACATCACGACGCTGATCGCGTTGGCGTAACCCACCTGGGAGCGCTTGAAGCCGAACTCCATCATGGTGACGGCCATCGTCTCCGAGGAGTGCGACGGGCCGCCGCCGGTGAGGATCCAGACCAGGTCGAACAGCTGGATGGTGTAGATGACCGACAGGAACACGCTGATCCTGATCGTCGGCCCGAGCAGCGGCAGCGTGACGTGCCGGAACGTCTCCCAGGGCGTCGCGCCGTCGATCTGCGCGGCCTCGATCAGCTCGTTCGGGATGCCCTGCCGTCCGGCCAGGTAGATCATCATGTGGAACCCGAAGTACTTCCAGGTCATGACCAGGAAGAGGGCGGGCATCACGGTGTCCGGGTCGGCCAGGAACTCCGACTCCAGCCCGAACACCGCCAGGAACTGGTTCGCCATCCCGCCGTCCGGGGCGAGGATCAGCGAGAACAGCACGCCCGTGATCACCTCGGACAGCACGTACGGCGCGAAGAACACCAGCCGGTAGACCGCCCGCCCGCGGATGCGCTGGTTCAGCAGCATCGCGACGGCCAGCGAGAACGGAAGCTGGATCACCACCGAGAACAGGACCAGGACCGCCAGGTGCGCCAGGTCGGTGGCGAAGATGTCGGAGGAGAAGAGCCTGGTGAAGTTGTCCAGCCCGACGAAGTCGGTGGGCAGCCCGCCGAATCCGTTCCACTTGAACGCGCTGGCGTAGCCGGCCACCAGGATCGGGGCCACCACCAGCAGCAGGAAGAGCACCAGCGCGGGCAGTAGGAACAGGGCGATCGTGACCGCCCGCCCGCGCCCCCGCCCCGCCGGGGCGGGGGCCGGAAGCGTGACCGCCTCCGGCCCTCGGGTCAGGGTCGTCATTCGCTCTTGGCCACTTCGCTGATGTCCTGGCCGATCTGTTCCGGCGTCTTGGTCCCGGCGATCAGCTCGGCCACGCTGTCGTTGACCTGCTGGCCGACCGCCGGCGGGTAGGCCTGGTCCAGGTAGAGCTGGTAGCCGGAGGCCCCGGCCAGCAGGGTCGCGACCTGCTTGAGGTTGGCGTCCTTGACCGCGTTCTCCTCGCCCTTGAGCGCCGGCAGCACGCCGCCGGCCGCCACGGCCTTGGTGTGCTGGTCCATCTGCGTCATGAACTTCACGAACTCCACGGCCTCCGGGGGCGCGTCCGCGCCCACCGACAGGCCGTTGCCGCCGCCGAAGGCGTCGCCGATCGCGCCCTTGCCGCCCTCGACCGCGGGGAAGGGGAAGAAGCCCAGGTCGTCGCCGAGGCCCTTGCCCGCGTCCTTCTGGACGGCGGGCGCCCACTGGCCCATGAGCTCGATGGCGGCCTTGCCGTTGGAGATCGTGGCCGCCTGTCCGTCGGGGGTGCCGTACCCCGCGCCGAGGAAGCCCTTCTGGAACGGCTGGAGGTCGGCCAGCGCCTTGACCTGCTGCCCGGCGGCCACGAAGTCGGGCTTGCTGAAGTCGTGGTCCACGCCTGCCTGCTGGAGCGCGGGCAGGCCGGCGATGCGCATGGCGAGGTAGGCCCAGTAGTAGTGGCCCGGCCACTTCTCCTTGCCCGCCAGCGCGATCGGGGTGACGCCGGACGCCTTCAGCTTCTTGACGTCGCCGAGGAACTCCGTCCAGGTGGCGGGCGGGGCCGAGATGCCCGCCTTGGCGAAAAGCTTCTTGTTGTACCAGAAGCCGACCAGCCCGATGTCCGTGGGCAGCCCGTACGTCTTCCCGTCGAACTGGTACGCGCTCAGCGCCGCCGGGGTGAACGTGTCCAGCACGGGGGCGACGTCGCCGGAGACGTCCTTGACCAGGCCGGCGTCGATCTGCTGCTTGAGCACGCCGCCGCCCCAGGTGACGAAGACGTCCGGGGCCTTGCCGGACTGGGTGATCGTGGTGAGCTTGGCCTTGTAGGCGTCGTTCTCCAGCACCGTCGCCTTGATGGTGACGTTCGGGTGCGCGGCCTCGAAGTCCTTGGCCCGCTGCGCCCACAGGGACTTCAGCGGCTCGGAGGTGGACAGGTGCCACCATTCCAGCGTCACCTTGGCGGGCTTCTGGCCCTGCTGCGAGCTGCCGGGCTGCGCGCCACTGCCGTCATTCCCGCCGCTGCCGCATCCGGCGACGAGTACGGCGGTGGCCATGAGGATCAGACCGCGTTTCATCCAGGGGTCCCTTCATCGGGCACGAGCGGTATGAAAGTTTCGTATATCCCCCGATAATTTCGTTGGTCGGAGCATAGGTATGTGCTGCCCAGGGCGTCAATAGCTGTCGTGGGAGCGATCCCAGTCCGAAACTTTCGGATACACTCCCGAACGTGTCAGCTAAGAGGCGCGTGACGATCGCACTGATCGCAGAAGAGGCCGGAGTCTCCATCCCGACGGTCTCCAAGGTCATCAACGGCCGGCCCGAGGTGGCGCCGGCGACCCGTCACAAGGTCGAACGGCTGCTCCAGGAGCACGGCTACCAGCGGCGCGTCAGCCAGGACGACAGCCCCGCCGGCCTGGTCGACCTGGTGTTCGCCGAGATCGAGTCGCCGTGGGCCATGGAGATCGTGCGCGGCGCGGAGAGCGCGGCCCACGAGGCCGGGGCCAGCGTCGTCATCTCGGTGCTGCACACCCACGCCGGCCCCGGACGCGACTGGCTCGAACGGCTGGCCGCCCGCCGTACCGACGGCGTGGTGATCGTCGCCTCCCGCCTGTCCACCGGCGTGCAGGCCCAGCTCAGCGCGCGGTCGCTGCCGTTCGTCGTGGTCGACCCCGAGGGCGAGCCGGCGCCCGGCGTCGTCTCGGTCGGCGCCACCAACTGGAACGGCGGCCTCGCCGCCACCCGCCACCTGCTCGAACTCGGCCACCGCCGCATCGGCATGATCAGCGGCCCCGCCGACATGCTCTGCAGCCAGGCCCGCGTGGACGGTTACCGGGCCGCCCTGGAGACGGCCGGCGTGCCGCTCGCCCCCGAGCTCATCCGGCGCGGCACCTTCCTCGTCGACTCCGGCCACGACCAGGGCCACGCGCTCCTGTCGCTGGACGAACCGCCCACGGCCATCTTCGCCGGCTGCGACCTGATGGCGTTCGGCGTGTTCGAGGCCGCCCGGCAGCGGGGGCTGCGCGTGCCCGAGGACCTGAGCGTCGTGGGGTTCGACGACCTGCCGCTGTCGAAGTCGGCCTGGCCGCCGCTGACGACGGTACGGCAGCCCTTGCAGGAGATGGCGGCGCTGGCCACCCGTACGGTGCTGGGCATGGGGAAGGGCGAGGTGCCGGAGACCAAGCGGGTGGAACTGGCCACGGAGTTGATCGTCCGGGAGAGCACGGCCGCTGTGGAATGACGGGAGCGGTAACCCCGGCCTGAACGGTCTTCGCCCTTCGGGCTCAGGCGTCCTTCCTTCGGTGCCTCCGGCGCACCCCCCCGCGCCTGCGGCGCCCTGGCTCCACCCCTGCGCGACGGCCGGCCCTCTACGCCCGCCTTTCCTGCCCAACCCCGCCCGCCAAATGACCTCGCGGGGCGTCGACGCCTGGCATCCAACAGCCCATGCGAGGCCCGGACGTCAGCACCCGGCTACATCTGAGGCAGCCCGTAACCCCGGTCGGCCGATCCCAGGCCGTAATGCCTTTCGGAGAACCGGCAAGCTCCCATTTCGAGTTCTTGGCGTCGCGGTCACAGGAACAGGTTGTGGGGGTCGTGGGTGGTCTTGAGGGAGGTGAGCCTGTTCCAGGTGGCTGGGGTGTACGCCTCGGCGGCCAAGGCCGGGGCTTCCGGGCCGGCCAGGAAGTTGCGGAAGCGGAGGCCCGTGCTGGACGGGTCGGCGAGGTCCAGGGGCGGTTTCGGGTTCGGGGCGGCGAAGACGTTCGGGGTGGTGAAGGTGTTCGGGGTGGTGAAGGCGGTCGTGGTGGCGGGTGCGATCGTGCTCAGGCTGTAGGCGGCCGTGCGGTGGTCGATCGCGTTCGGGACGTCCGGGGCGGCGGACAGGGCGCCGCCGAGCCGGCGGACCTCGACCATCGCGAAGCCCGGGTCGGCGTGGTCGAACAGGCCGGGGTCGAGGGTGTGCAGCATCAGGGAGAGCTCGTGATAGGCGGCGGGTTCCGTGGGGTCGTCGTGGACGGCGGCGATCTCGGTGCACGGGCGGTCCCTGACGGTGTCCTCGACCGGACGCAGAGCGCGAAGAGGGGCGATCAGGGTCTCGGGGGCCGGGTGCGAGGACGAGAGGGGCGAGAGGGCGGCGTGGGCCAGGCGGATGGCCACCAGGTGGGCGTGGGGCAGGCGGAGGAGGGCGATGGAGGTGTTCATCGTGTCGGGAAGGTCGCGGCTCCACTCCAGCCAGGCGGGCAGCAGCTCGGACGCGCGTTCGGCGGGAAAGCGCAGCATGCCGCCGTGGAAACGGGGGACGGCGGCCAGTTCCACTTCCATCGCGGTCACCACGCCGACGCCCGGCCGGCCGCCGCGCAGGGCCCAGAACAGGTCAGGGTTCTCGTACGGGCTCACCGTGCGCTGGGATCCGTCGGCCGTGACCAGGTCCAGCGACCTGACCCGGTCGGCGGCCCAGCCGAGCGTGCGGCCGAGCACGGGCAGGCCGCCGCCCAGCGTGTAGCCGATCGCGCCGACCAGAGGGGAGGAGCCGTTCGGCGGGGTGAGGCCGTGCTCGGCGGCGGCGTCGACGACCTGGCCCCAGCGCACTCCGGCCTCGACGCGGGCCGTGCGGGTGGCGGGGTCGACGGACAGGCCGGTCATCCGGCGGGTGTTGATGAGAAGGACGCCGTCCGTGGGGGTGGACAGGCCGTGGCCGGTCGCCTGGATCGCCACCCTGAGCCCTGCCGACCGCGCGTGGGCGATCGCCTTCCGGACGTCGGTCACGTCCCGTGCGCCGACGACCACGGCGGGGCGGGCGGGGGTGGCGACGGTGTTGAAGCGGGCGGTCTCGTCGTCGTATCCGGGGTCGCCGGGGATGAGTGCCGGTCCGCTGAGGTGGGAGATCATGGCGGCCAGTCGATCGCGGAAGCGGCGGGGGAACCAGATGGGGTTCGTCCGCACTGTCATCACCGGTGGTGATGAATCGGGGGGCGGGGCCAGTAGGGTCGGGTGGCGTGAGCGAGGAGCTGGAGGGGCTGGCCGTACGGCTGCGGGAGTTCGCGCGGGCCCGTGACTGGGAGAGGTTCCATACGCCGAAGAACCTGGCGATGGCGCTGGCGGGGGAGGCCGGGGAACTGGTCGCGGAGTTCCAGTGGCTGACCGCCGAGGAGTCCGCGAGCCCCGACGCCGACACACTCGCCCGCGTCCGTGCCGAGCTGGGCGACGTGACCCTGTACCTGGTCCGGCTGGCCGACGTCCTGGGGGTCGACCTGGTGGAGGCGGCGACGGCCAAGCTGGCGGACAACGAGCGCCGCTACGACGCGGCCGGCTACCGCGGCTCGGCCCGCAAGGCGCCGCCGTCCACCTGACCGGCGTACGGCCGGAACCCGCCGGAACCACGAAGGACCGCCGGCCGGGCCGGCGGTCCGAGGGGGAGGGGCGGTCAGGGTGTCGGGCGGTGGTCGCGGAGGGTGAGGAGGGCGAAGACGGCCAGCCCCGCGAAGACCACCGCGCTCACCGCCCCCACCGTGTTCAGCCCCGCCGTGAACGCCGCCCGCGCCAGGTCCAGCAGGTCGGGCAGGTCCTTGGCGGCGGTCACCGCCGCGCTGATGCTCTCCCGCACGGCCTCCACCGGCAGGTGCTCGGGGAGCCGGCCACGGTAGACGGCCGTGCCGAGGCTGCCGAGCGCGGCCACCCCCAGCGCCACCCCGAACTCGCCGCTCGTCTCGGTCAGGGACGCCGCAGACCCGGCCTTCTCGGCGGGCGCGGCCGTCATGATCACGCTGTTGCCCGCGCCCATCGGCAGCGCGATGCCCGCCGAGGCCAGGACCAGCCCGGTGACGACCAGCCCGGTCCCGCCGACGCTCGGGACCAGGGTGTGCAGGAACAGCCCGACGGCGCCCAGCGCCAGCCCGGCGGCCATCACGTACGCGGTGCCGATCCGGGCGGCGAGCCGCGGCGCGACCGTCAGGGCCACGATCATGGCCAGGTTCTGCGGCACCAGCCACAACCCGGCGCCCAGCGGCGACAGCGACTCCACGGTCTGCAGGTACTGGGTGGTCATGAGCGTGGTCCCGGCCATGACGATCCCGCCGAGCGACATGATCCCCAGCGTCGCCGCGAACGCGCGGTTGCCGAACAGCCGCAGGTCCAGCAGCGGGTTGGCGAGCTTGCGCTGCCGCCGGACGAACACCACGCCGAAGGCCGTCCCGGCGACGAGCGCGGCCACGGGCCCGGTCTGCCAGCCGCCGCGCGCGATCTCCTTGAGCCCGTAGACGGCCGGCAGGATGGTCGCCAGGGACAGGGCCACGCTGGCCAGGTCGAGGCGGCCGGCGTCCGGGTCGCGGTACTCGGGGAGCAGCAGCCGTCCGGCGACCAGCACCGCCGCCATGAACGGCACGCCCATCAGGAACGCCGACCCCCACCAGAAGTGCTCCAGCAGCAGCCCGCCCACCAGCGGGCCGACCGCCATGCCGAGCATGAAGCAGCCGTACCAGAGGCCGATCGCGGTCCCCATCTGCCGGCCGTCGGTGAACATCGTGCGGATCAGCGCCAGCGACGACGGCAGCAGCGTCGCCCCCGAGATGCCGAGCAGCGCCCTGGACACGATGAGCATCTCCGCGTTCACCGAGTACGCGGCGGCCACCGAGGCCGCGGCGAAGGCCACCGAGCCGATCAGCAGCAGCCTGCGCCGCCCGATCAGGTCGCCCAGCGTCCCCATGGTCACCAGGAAGCCGGCCAGCATGAACGAGTAGATGTCCAGGATCCACAACTGCTGCGGCGCGGAGGCCCCGAGACCGGCGCTCAGGTGCGGCAGCGCCAGGTAGAGCACGCTCAGGTCGATGGAGAGCAGCAGGGCCACCGAGGCCAGGACCGCGAGTCCGGTCCATTCACGCCGTCCCGCGAGGGTGCCGGTCTTCATGTCGTTTGCCCCTTCCATGGGCTTCACCGCTTTTCGATGGCTTCACGGTGCCGGAGGGCGCTTCAGGTGTGCTTCTCGCCGGCTTACGGCGGCACATAAGGTGACGGACATGCGTTTTGGGGTGCTGGGCTCGCTGGCCGTGTGGACCGACGCGGGGGAGCCCGTGACGATCCCCGGGCTCAAGGTACGGGCGCTGCTCGCCGACCTGCTCGTCCACGAGGGCCATCCGGTCTCGGCCGACCGGCTGGTCGACGACCTGTGGGGCGAGGAACCGCCGGGCAACCCGGCGGGCGCGCTCCAGGTGCGGGTCTCGCAGTTGCGTAAGGCGCTGGAGGACGCCGAGCCGGGCGGCAAGAACCTGGTGGTCTCGCGGGCGCCCGGCTACCTGCTGCGCACTGATCCGGGAGCGCTCGACGCGGCCCGCTTCGCCGACCTGCTGACCCGCGCCGAGGCCGCCGACAGCCCCCGGACCAGGGCGGGGCTGCTGGCCGACGCCCTGGCGCTGTGGCGGGGGGAGGCGTACGCGGACTTCGCCGACGAGGAGTACACCAGGTCGGCCATCGTCCGGCTGGAGGAGCAGCGGCTGACGGCGCTGGAGCAGCGCGCCGAGGCCCGGCTCGAACTGGGCGAGCACGGGCTGCTCGTGGGCGAGCTGGGCGACCTGGTGGCCCGGCATCCGCTGCGGGAACGGCTGCGCGCCGCCCACATGCGCGCCCTCTACCGGGCCGGACGTCAGAGCGACGCCCTGGCGGGCTTCGCCGAGCTGCGCGAGCGCCTGGCCGACGAACTGGGCCTCGACCCCGGCCCCGACCTGGTCGCGCTGCACCAGGCGATCCTGGGCCAGGACCCGGCGCTGAGCCTGCCCGCCGAGCGGCCCACGACGAACCTGCCCGCGTCCGTCAGCAGGCTCGTCGGCAGGGACGAGGCGCTGGCCGAGGTCTGCTCGCTGGTCACCGCCGAGCGGCTGGTCACGCTGACCGGCACCGGCGGCGTCGGCAAGACCAGGCTCGCTCTGGAGGCGGCGCACCGGCTGCTGGACGGGTTCGCCGACGGCGTCTGGCTGGTCGCGCTCGACCAGGCCACCCACTCGCCCGCCGAGGCGATCATGGCGGCGCTGGACATCCGCGAGGACCCGTCGGGCGGCGACGTCCACGAGCGGCTGGCCGCGGCGCTGCGGCCGAGGCGCGTGCTGCTCGTGCTGGACAACTGCGAGCACGTGATCGAGCAGGTCGCCGAGCTGGCCGAGGTGCTGCTGGCCGCCGCGCCGCGGCTGACCGTGCTGGCCACCAGCCGGGAGCCGCTCGGCGTGGACGGCGAGGTGTTGTGGAGCGTCCCGCCGCTCGGCCTGCCTACGGGCACGGACCTGACCGAGATGGCCCGCTCGGACGCGGTCCGCCTGTTCGTCGCCAGGGCCGCCGCCTCCGCCCGCGGGTTCGCCCTGGAGGCGGGCAACGCGCAGGCGGTGGCCCAGCTCTGCCGGCGGCTCGACGGCATCCCGCTGGCCCTGGAGCTGGCCGCGACGCGGGTGCGGGCGCTCGGCGTCCAGGGCGTGGTGGACCGGCTGGACGACCGGTTCAGGCTGCTGGCGTCCGGACGGCGGGGCGCGCCCGCCCGGCAGCAGACGCTCACCGCCGTGATCGACTGGAGCTGGGACCTGCTGTCGGACGAGGAGCGGGTGGTGCTGCGCCGCCTGGCCGTGCACGCCGACGGCTGCACCCTGGAGTCGGCCGAGGCGGTGTGCGCCGAGCCGGGCCTCGACGTGCTGGACCTGCTGGCCCGGCTGGTCGACCGCTCGCTCGTGGTCGTCGCCGAGGGCACGACCGGGGTCAGGTACCGGCTGCTGGAGTCGGTGTCAGAGTACTGCGCAGGCCGTCTCGCCGACGCCGGTGAGCTGGCCGGCGTCCGCCGCGCGCACCTGCGCCACTACCTGGACCTGGCGATCGAGTCCGAACCCGGCCTGTACGGCGGCGAGCAGCGGGACCGCCTGCTGCGCCTGGACGCCGAGTCGGCCAACATGCGGGCCGCGCTCGACACCGCGCTCGCCGAGGGGGCCGCCGACGCCGCCGCGCGCCTGGTCAACGCGCTGGCCTGGTACTGGTTCCTGCGCGGCCGGCTGGCCGAGGGCAGGCGCTCGCTGGGCGCGGCGCTGGCCGTCGAAGGTCCGGACGGCCCGGCCCGGCAGCGGGCCGCGGCCTGGCACGCCGGGTTCGCGCTCATCCTGGGCGAGCAGGTCGCGTGGGAGCCGCTGATCGACCGGATCGCCGACCCGGGCGAGCGCGCGAGGGCCGAGCTGTTCGTCGGCATGGGCGTGCCCGACATGGTCACCGGCCAGGAGCTGACCGGACGGGCGCTGGCGACCTGCCGCGAGCTCGGCGACACGTGGGGCGTCGCGGTCGCGCTGGCCAGGCAGGCGCGGGACGCGTTCACCACGCGGGACACCGAGGCGCTGGAGCGCGACGCGGGGGAGAGCGCGCGGCTGTTCGGCGAGCTGGGCGACCGCTGGGGCATGTTGCAGGCCACCGAGTGGCTGGCGGGCGCGGCCGAGATGGCCGGCGACCACGAGCGGGCGCGCCGGCTGTTCGCCGAGGGGCTGGGCATGGCCGAGGAGCTCGGCCTGTGGCCCGAGGTGGCCGGGCGCATCGCCTGGCTGGGCTGGACGGCGCTGCACAGCGGCGCGTACGACCAGGCCATGGAGCTGTGCGGACGGGCGATGAAGCTGGCGCTCGGCCAGGGCTACAAGATGGGCGAGACGATGGCCGAGATGGGCCTGGCGTTCGCCGCGCGCCGCGCAGGGCTGCTCGACCTGGCCGAGTCGCACCTGCACCACCTGCTGGAGGGCCTGCCGCGCGACCCCGGCGTCGAGCCCCCGCTGCACCTGCCCGACCTGCTGGTAGAGCTGGGCCACGTCACCGAGCTGCGCGGCGACCTGGCCGCGGCCATGGAACTGCACCGGGAGGCGCTGGCCGCGGCGGTCAGGATCGGCGACCCGCGCACGGCGGCGGCGTGCGTCGCGGGCGCGGCGTCGGCGGCCGGGCCGACCGAGCCGGCGGCGGTGCTGCTGGGCCTGGCCGCCGCGATCCGCGAGCAGATCCAGACCCCGGCGACCGCCTCCGAACGCGAGGAGGACGAGCGCGTCACGGCCCGGGTCCGCGACGCGCTCGGTGAGCGGGCCTTCGCCGAGGCGTACGAGCGGGGCGGCACGTACAAGCTGGACGACGCCCTGGGGCTGTTCTGACGGTCAGCGCCCGACATGCTCGGCCAGGCGGTCGAAGAACTCGTCCCAGCCGGCCCTGGCCTGGTCGGCGTGGGCCTGGTCGGTGTTGACGCCGAACTGGTGGAAGCGCATCTCGGTGCCGCCGTCCCGGTCGAGCAGGTCGAGCGTCACCACGGAGGCGGGGCCGTCGCCGGGGTTGTCGGGGTCGCCGGTCGTGAACACCAGCCGCGCGGGCGCCTGCACCTCGCGGTAGGAGCCCTCCAGCGTGGCCTCGAACCCGTCCTCGCCGACGAGCGTCGCACGCCACCGGCCGCCGGGGCGGGCGTCCAGGGTGATCCGGCCGACCGGCGTGGTCAGCATGCGGGGGCCGAACCAGCGCGAGAAGCGCTCGGGCTCGGTCCAGGCGGCGTAGACGTCCTCGCGGGGGGCGTCGAAGGTGCGGACGATCTCGTACTGTGCGGTCTGCGTCGTTGTCATGTCTCCACGATGCGCGGGCGGCCTTACGGTCCTCTTCTCACGGCCTTACGGTGATCTGCCGCACCGGCCGTACGGACAGCAGAACCAGGCAGCCGGCGACCGCGACCAGCGCGGAGAAGGCCAGCACCTCGCGGGAGCCCACGAGGGCGGCCACCGGCCCGGCCAGCGCCTGCCCGATCGGGAGCGACATGGTCGAGCCGCCGATCTCGTACGCGCTGACCCGGTTCAGCGCCTCAGCCGGCACCAGCGTCTGCACGCTCGTCGCCCACATCACCGACCAGAACGCCCATCCGGCCCCGCCCAGCACGTGACAGGCCATGATCACGCCGAGCGGCACGCCGGCCGCGAAGCTCAGCGGCTCCAGCGCGAACAGGAACATGCCGACGCCGCCCGCCGCCAGCGGCCTGGCCGGCCTGATCCGCAGCGCCACCAGCCCGCCCACGATCGTGCCCGCCCCGCTCGCCGACATGACCAGCCCGTACGCGGTCTCCCCGAACGCGTCGGTCACGATCACCGAGCCCAGCGGGATCAGCGGCCCGAACAGGGTGATCCCGAAGACCACCCAGATCATGATGACGCTCCACATCCACGTCCGGGACCGGAACTCCCGCCACCCCTCCCGCAGCCGCACGAGCACCGGCTCCTCACCCGAGCCGGCCACCCGCACCCGCATGAGCAGCAGGCAGGCCGCGCTGACGGCGAACCCGGCCGAGTCGGCGGCGAACACCACGCCCACCCCGGCCAGCCCGACCAGCGCGCCGGCCAGGCCCGGCCCGAGCAACTGCATGATCGCCTCGGACATGCGCAGGGTGGCGTTGGCCCGCTGCACGTCGGACGCGATCCGCGAGATCGTGCCCGCGACGCCCGGCGTGTACATGGCGGCCGCCGCCCCTGCCGCCGCCGACAGCGCCAGGACCTGCCACAACTCCGGCCGGCCCAGCCCGAACAGGACCGCCATGCCGGCCTGCGTCGCCGTCCTGGTGAGGTCGGCGCCGACCATCATGCGGCGGGGGGTGAAACGGTCCATGAGCACGCCGCCGAACAGGATGAGCCCGGCCATCGGCACCATCCAGGCGGCCAGCGCCAGGCCGACGCCGGTCGCGCCGTAACCGGCGTCGTGCATGCCGAGCGCGGTGGCCACCGGCATCATCGCCGAGCCGAGCATCGACACCGTGCGGGCGGTGAAGAAGAGCACGAAGTCGCGCGTCCACATGGACGGCCATCATGCCCTAATAAGGAAACCTTCCTATCAGAAGGGTTCCGGCGCGGGCCCACACCGGACCCCTTCGCCCCGCACGCGAGCGCGGTCGGAGCGGCGTGGGGTGGGCGGCGTCCAGGGTGTGTGACAGGGTGGAGGACATGCGGATCATCCGTGCCGGCACGGTGCTCACCGGGCGTCCCGGAGAGGTCATCACGGACGGCGAGGTGCTGATCGACGGCTCGCGCATCCTGTCTGTGGGCCCCCGCGGCAGCGCGGGCGACGCCCCCGAGACGCTCGACCTGCCCGGCCACACCCTCCTACCCGGCCTGGTCGACGCGCACGTGCACCTCGGCTTCGACGGCACTGTCGACCCGGTGACCGGCCGCAGCGCCGTGAGCGACGGCCACCTGCTGCTGCGCATGGCCGAGAACGCCCGCAAGCTCGTCTCCGCCGGCGTCACCACCGCCCGCGACCTGGGCGGACGCGGCTTCCTCGACCTCACCCTGCGCGACGCGATCGAGGGCGGCCTCGCCGTCGGCCCGCACCTGATCGCCGCGACCCGGCCGATCACGGTCACCGGCGGCCACTGCTGGTACATGGGCGGCGAGGCCGACGACGAGCCGTCCGTCCGACGGGTGGCCAGGGAGAACCTGCGGGCCGGCGCCGACTGCCTCAAGGTGATGGCCTCGGGAGGCGAGATGTCGCCCGGCTCGGTGCCGAGCTGGCGGGCCCAGTACCCGGCCGCGCTGATCAGGGCCGCGGTGGAGGAGGCGGCGACGCGCGGCAGGACCGTCGCGGCCCACGCCCACGCCCCCGAGTCGATCCGGAACGCGCTGGAGGCCGGGGTCACCACGATCGAGCACTGCACGTTCCACACCCCGGCGGGCCCGGCCTACGACGCGCGGCTGGCCGACCGCATCGCCGAGAGCGGCACGTACGTGTGCCCCACCGTCCACGGGCAGTTCTGGAACCTGCGCGCGCTCGTCGGCGCCGAGCCGATGGACCGCTGGCTGGGCAACCTGGCCGCCATGCGCGAGGCCGGGATCAGGCTCGTCGCCGGCACCGACACCGGGTTCGCCATCGCCGGGCTCGACAAGCGCACCGACGACTACGTGTCGGGGCTGGAGGTCTTCGCCGAGGCCGGGTTCGGCAACGCCGAGATCATCGAGCTGGCCACCGTACGCGCCGCCGACGCGTGCGGGGCCGGGGCCGAGACCGGCAGCCTGGAGGCCGGCAAGCGCGCCGACGTCATCGCGGTCCGCGGCAACCCGCTCGACCGGCTGGCCGACCTGCGCGCGCTCGAACTCGTCCTGGTGTCGGGGCGTTCGGTCTCCCAGAAGCACGTGGACACCGTGACCCCGTCGGTCGGCTGAGTCGGTCGGCTGAACCGAAGGAGAATTCATGCTGCCCTGGTCCGCCGAACTGGCCGGACGCCTCGACCACCACGTCGTCGACAGCGCCCTGCTGCGCGGCAACCCCCTGGGCGACCCGCACGAACGGCCACTCCTGGTGTACGTGCCGCCCGGCTACGACTCCGAACCCGACCGCCGCTACCCCTCCGTCTACGTGCTGCTCGGTTACACCGGGCACGTCGGCATGTGGCTCAACCGGACGCCGTTCCGTCAGCCGTACCCTGAGCTGGCCGACGCCGTGTTCGCCGCCGGGCAGGCGCCGCCCGCGATCGTCGTCTACGTCGACGCCTGGACCGCGCTCGGCGGCAGCCAGTACCTCGACTCGCCCGGCACCGGCCGCTACCACTCCTACCTGCGCGACGAGGTCGTCCCGTGGGTGGACGCCCGCTACCGGACGATCGCCGACCGCGACCACCGTGCCGTCACCGGCAAGTCGAGCGGCGGCTACGGGGCCATGGTCACCGCGATGCTGGCCCCCGACGTGTTCGGCGCGCTCGCCACGCACGCCGGCGACGCCCTGTTCGAGGTCGGCAACAGGAACGCGTTCCCGGGCCTGGCCCGCAGGTTGCGCGACATGTACGACGGCTCCTACGACACGTTCCTCGCCGACTTCCGCGGCCGTCTGGCCGGCACCAGGGAGGGCGACTTCGAGCTCCTGGAGATGTACGCCTACTCCGCGGCCTACTCGGCCGACGACGACGGCACCGTACACGTCCCGTTCGACGACACCGGGGCGGTGATCCCCGAGGTGTGGAGCCGCTGGCTGGCCCGCGACCCGGTGGTCATGGCCGCCGAGCCCCGCTACGCCGAGGCGCTGCGCTCGATGCGGGCGATCTGGGTGGACGCCGGCAGCCGCGACGAGTACTACCTGGACTTCGGGGCCACGGCGTTCCGCCGCGCGCTGGAGGCGGCGGGCGTACCGGACGAGCGGGTCTACTTCGAGCTCTTCGACGCCGGGCACGGCGCGATCGAGTACCGCTATCCCCTCGCCCTGGCGTGGCTCGCCCGCCGCCTGTCGGCCTGACGGGACGCCGGGCGCTAGGCTGCCGCGTGTGGAGTTGAAGGATCAGGTACGCGAGCTGCGCGCCCAGGGCAGGTCCCCCAAGGAGATCGCCCGGGCGCTCAAGGTGTCGCCGTCGGTCGTCGCGCCCCTCGTGCGCGCCATCGCCGCCGAGAACGTGACGACCGGCGAGGCCGAGGTGGTCGGCTGCTGGACGAACGTCGGCTGGAGCGCCGGGCTGGGCGTCGACCCGTCCAAGGGCTGGACCGACGAGGCCCCGGAGTCCGGCGCGGGCGGCATGGTGTGCGTGCTGGTCGCCCGGCGTCACACCTGGGACCGGATGACCGTCTGCGGCTACCTCGCCGACGTCTACTGCCTCGGCGTGAAGAACACCATCGGCCCCGACGTGCTCGACGACCGCGACCTGCGCAGGTTCCGCGAGTACTTCTTCGGCGAGTACGCGGGCTACCAGGAGGTGCCGATCGAGCTGGCCCAGAACCTGGTCTTCGGCTCGATGGACTACGCGCGCACGCTCGGCTTCGAGCCCCACGAGGACTTCTCGCCGGTCAGCGACCTGCTGGGCAAGTGGGAGGGCGGCTCGGCCATCACCTTCGGCCGCGAGGGCAAGCCCTTCTACGTGCCGGGCCCGCACGACGACCCCGGCAAGGTCCTGCGCATCCTGCGCCGCACCCTCACCGACGACCAGTTCGACTACTTCATCGAAGACCAGTCACCCGCATCGTGACGTTGAGGCGTCCGGCGGCCAGGCCCGTGGCGGGGTCGCCGGTGCCCGGATGGACCTTCGGCACGCCGTGATAGGCGAACCGGGACGCGCCGCCGAACACGAACAGGTCACCCGAGGCCAGCTCGACGTCCGTGTACGGCTTCCCGCGCGTCTCGGTGTTGCCGAAGCGGAACAGGCACGTGTCGCCGACGCTCAGGGACACCACCGGGGCGTCGGAGCGTTCGTCCTTGTCCTGGTGCATGCCCATCCTGGCCTGGCCGTCGTAGAAGTTGACCAGCGCGGTGTCCGGTTCGTAGCCGTCGTCCGGGCGGCCGTAGGCGTCGGCGATCGCGCGGCGGCCGAGGTCGCCGAGCCAGCCGGGGAACGCGGCCACCCGCTGCCCGTTCACGTCGTGGGCCAGCCGCGTGTACCGGTACGGCTGCCAGTGCCAGCCGACGCACACCGTCCGCACCGACATCACGCCGCCTCCGGGCAGCACGGTGTGCCGGATCGGCACCGGGCCGGCGGCCCAGGCGTGGCAGGCGCGCACCAGGTCCTGCTGCTCGCGGAGGGACAGCCAGCCGGGGACGTGCACCGCGCCGGGGGCGATCTCCCGCATGGGCAAAGGGATCACAATTCTTCCCGATATATCAGGTTTCGTCCTATTCGCCATGGTGTGCCGTCGGTGTCGGCTCCGCGCATGCCTTCCAGTGTCCCAGGGGCGGCCAGGGCGACCGCGCGGGCCGTGGCCGCGAAACCGTACGTCCGGTTCGGGTCCCAGTCGGTGCTGCGGCGCAGGCGCCCGCTCATCCCGGCCCATCCCGCCGGCGTGCCCGCGACCACCCAGGCGTCGGGGGCTCCCGCCGTGAACCGCCTGGCCTGACGCAACCACGACGCCGCCGTCTCCGGCCAGGCGACCACCGCGAGCACCGTCCCCTCCCAGGCGTCCGCGAACGCCTCGGCCAGGTGGACGCCGTCCCGGCCGTGGCCGATCACGACCGCCGCCGCCCTCGGACGCTGGGCCCGTACCAGCGCGAGCACCCCCTCCAACTCGGCGATCGGCTCGCCCGTCATGTCGCGTCGTGCAGGACGAGGCCGAGGGTGTGCCGCAGCCCGGAACGCACCGTGCTGACCCCGTGCCGCACCGGCGAGGCCGACCAGCCGCGCGAGGAGCGCACCGGCCGGTCGCGGGTGGTGAAGATCAGCCCGTGACCCTGCGGCAGGACGGTCACCGTGCCCCGCGACTGAGCCCGCGGCCGCTGCTCCACCAGCAGGAACTCGCCCCCGGTGTAGTCCTCGCCGGGCCGGTCGAGGCCGATCACGACCTGGAGCGGGAACACGAGGTCGCCGTACAGGTCGCGGTGGAGGGCGTTCCAGTCGTTCTCGCGGTAACGCAGCAGGATCGGGGTCGGCCTGGTCTGTCCCGCCGCGTGGCACATGTCCAGCCACTCGCCGAAGTCGTCCGGCCAGGGCGCCGGCTGGCCGAGCCGGGCCGCCCAGTCGCGGGCGATCGGCAACAGCCGGGGATAGAACGCCGCCCGCAACGCCTCGACCAGCGGCGGGAACGGCCGGCGGAAGTACCGGTACTGGCCGGAGCCGAACCGGTGGCGCGCCATGTCGATGGTGGCGCGGAACCGGCCCGGCTCGTCGTACAGGGCGGAGATCTCCGCGCACTCCGCCGGCGAGAGCAGCTGCGGCGTCAGCGCGCAGCCGTGGGCGTCGAGCTCCCCGGCCAGCCGCTTCCAGTCGGCCCCTTCGACCTGCGGGAACCCCGTCATGGCAGCACGCTCCACAGCTGCGGCTGGAGCACGCCTTCGAGGGTGAGCAGGTCGCACTTGCGTTCCAGGCCGCCCGCGTAGCCGGTCAGCGCGCCGTCCGCGGCGACCACCCGGTGGCAGGGGACCACGACGAGCAGCGGGTTCGCGCCGATCGCCGCGCCGACCGCGCGGATGCGGTCCCGTGCCGCGCTCGCGCGGGCGGTCAGCTCGCCGTAGCTCACGGTGGTCCCGTACGGCAGCGCCGCCACCTGCTCCCACACCTGCTGCTGGAACGCCGTCCCGTGGGCGGCCAGGGGCAGGTCGAAGACGGTACGCTCGCCCGCGAAGTACTCGCCGAGCTGCCGCTCCGCCTCCCTGAACGCGGCCGGCTCCCGGCGTCCGGGCGGCGCGCCCACGTCGAACGACACGCGGGTCAGACGCCCCTCGCCGTCGCCGGCGAGCAGAATCTCGCCCAGCGGGCTGTCGATGATGTTGTGGATGTCCATAGTCTCTACAACACCGGAGCGTCCGCGGAAGTCAGCGGTTTTCGGACGTCGTGGCTGGAGGAGAGGAAGTTCATGGCCGGATCGCGAGAGCACACCTTCACCGGGACGCGGGGGCCGAACGTCGTCCGCGAATGGCCGCACGCCCGGCCCCGCTACCTCGCCCTCCTGGTCCACGGGTACGGCGAGCACATCGGCCGCTACGAACACGTCGCCGACCGCCTCGTCCGGCACGGCGCGGCCGTCTACGGACTCGATCACATGGGCCACGGCAGGTCGGCGGGCGAACGCGTGCTCGTCGAGGACTTCGAGGACGTCGTCACCGACGTGCACGCCGTCGAGGAACGCGCCAGGGCCGACCATCCCGGCGTCCCGGTCGTGGTGATCGGCCACTCGATGGGCGGCATGATCGCCGCCCGGTACGCCCAGCGCTACGCCGAGGGCCTGACCGCGCTGGTGCTGTCGGGGCCGGTGATCGGCGAGTGGGAGGTCATCCCGGCGCTGATGGCGCTCGACGAGCTGCCCGACGTCCCCATCGACCCGGCCACGCTCTCCCGCGACCCGTCCGTGGGGGCGGCGTACGCGGAAGACCCGCTGGTCTGGCACGGGCCGTTCAAGCGGGCCACGGTGGAGGCGTTCGCCGCGATGCTGGACACGATCGCCAAGGGCGGCACGTTCGGCGACCTGCCCACGCTGTGGGTGCACGGCGACGACGACCAGCTCGTACCGCTGGCCGGGAGCCGGGCCGGGGTGGAGGCGGTCAAGGGCAGCGACCTGACCGAGCGGATCTACGCCGGAGCCCGTCACGAGGTGTTCAACGAAACCAACAAGAACGAGGTGCTCGCCGACGTCGAAGCATTCGTGGACCGCGCACTGAACCCCCACTGACCCGGCGCCACGCGACCAGCGTGTCGGTGGCCGGGTGCTGTGCGATCCGTATTTCGGTGGACGGTTGCTGCGTGGCCGACGCGTCAGTGGCCGGTTGTCGTGCGACCGGAGTTCCGGGGGGCGGAGGCGACGCGGCCGGTGTTTCGGTGGTCGGGTCCACGTGCACGGTGTTTCGGCGGTCGTGTGTCAGGCGACCGGTAGCCAGAGGTGGGCTGTGCCGTGGGTGCGGCTGAGGTCGATCCTCCAGCAGCCGCGTTCGGGGAAGACGAGCCCGGTGCCCCATTCGTCCCCCGGCCGGTGCCAGGTCGACCCGCCGTGCTCCTCGGGCCCCCAGGCGAGCCGGGCGGCGGTGCCGTCGGGAAGGGCCGCCTTGACCGTCAGCGGCCCCTCGCCGGTCATCCGCCACACGATCTTGACGGTCTCGCCCCGCGGCAGCGGCACCCCGGACACGAACAACAACCCCCACACCTCGACATCCCCCGACACCCCCCGCACCTCCGGAAACCCCTCCCCTTCCACCACAGGCGTCTCCGCACAACCCCCGCCGCCGCCCCCCTTAGACCCCGGCTTCCCACCAACCTTCAGACTCGGCCCCCCGCTCGGCCGCCCACCCGTCTCCGGGCTCGGCCCTCCGTCCGGCCGCCCACCCGTCTCCGGGCTCGGCCCTCCGTCCGGCCGCCCACCCGTCTCCGGGCTTCCACTCCCGCTCGGCGTGCTCCCGCTCGGGGTGAGCCCCGGGGATGAGCTCCCCTCGCCCCCGGACAGAGCCCCAACGCCACCACCACTCGCGACTGGCGACCCTCCGGAACCACCGCATCCCGCACACCCGCTCGCCAGCAGGAGCGCCACCACCGAAAACGTCGCTATCTTCCTCATGCCCTCACATACCCCGCCACCCGCCCAAAGGTTCCAGCGAAACAAGCGCCACCCACATCCCATCCAAGAGCCACCTGAGCCCCAAGCACCGGAAGGCCCGCGGCTCCCGGCGCTCCCGGCCCTCGGCTCCCGGCCTCGACGGCCGATGATTTTCCGCCATCCCCAAGGTCTGCATGGACCGAGGAGGCGACATGAACGAACGGGCACGGGCATTGACGGCAGGGGTGGCGCTGCTTGAGCGGGCCATCGACTACACCTTGGGCAGCCTCCGCATAGTCAGCCCCCACGTGCTGTGCCGCCCCACCCCGTGCTCCCGCTGGAGCCTCCAGGCGCTCCTGGACCACATGCACGACTCCTTCGAGGCCCTGAACGAGGCCGCGCTGGGCCACATCGCCCCCGCCCGCAGGCCCGTCACCGTCGGCGGCCCCGCGCCCGGCAACCCGGCCCTGCTGCTCAGGGACGGCGCGACCGAAGTGCTCGGCACCTGGACGGGTACGATCCAGGCCGAGATGATCTCCGTGGGGAACGTGCCGATGACGACGCCGATGGTCGCCGCGGCGGGCGCCATCGAGATCACCGTGCACGGCTGGGACATCGCGCGAGCCTGCGGCGAACACCGCCCGATCCCGCACGCCCTGGCGGAAGAACTGCTGGACCTGGCCCACCTGTTCGTCACCGACGAGGACCGCCCGTTCCGCTTCGCCGCCCGGCTCCGGCCGCCCCCGCTGGCCACCGCCCAGGAACACCTCCTCGCCTACCTCGGCCGCGCCCCGAACTGACGGCATGACCGGCCCCCCACTCGGTGGCGGCACCCCGTACGATCAAAGAGGGACACGGGGCCCGACAGCCGTCCGGCCGGTCGCGGGCCAGACACCTCGACCGGGCCGGCCCACGTGATGGCGACGACCGTTCTTCGTGCGGCCGTCGCCATCACCCCGAACCGCACCTCCACGGAGGCCGGAGGCGGAAACGGTGTCAGGCGTCTTCGGCGGCCGCCGCCCCGACGACCTCCAGAACCTGGTCACCGTATTTGGCGAGTTTGTTCTCCCCGACCCCGTTGACCCGGCTCAGCTCCGCCAGTGAGGACGGCGCCGACGTGGCGATCTCCCGCAGCGTGGCGTCGTGGAAGATGACGTACGCGGGCACGCCCTGTTCCTTGGCGACGGCGCCCCGCCAGGCCCGCAGCCGCTCGAACAGCGGCGCCGCCTCGGCGGAAAGCTCGGCGACCGGCTGCCCCTTCGCCCCGGACGCCCCGGACGACCTGGACGCCCGGGACGCCGGACGGGCGGTCTCCCGGCGCAGCGGCACCTCCCGCTGCCCGCGCAGCACGTCGGCGCTGGCATCGGTGAGCACCAGCGTGCCGTGGTCGGACTCCACCGCGAGCAGGCCCTGGGCCAGCAGTTGCCGCGCCACGCCGTGCCACTCGGCGTTGCCCAGGTCGGTGCCCACGCCGAACACGGTCAGTGAGTCGTGGCCGTGCTGGAGCACCTTGGCCGTCTTCTTGCCGAGCAGGATGTCGACCACCTGGCCGACGCCGAACTTCTGGCCGCGCTCCCGCTTGAGCCGGAGCACGGTGGACAAGACCTTCTGGGCGGCGATCGTGCCGTCCCAGGACTCGGGCGGGCTCTGGCAGGTGTCGCAGTTGCCGCAGGGCTCGGCGCCCTTCTGCCCGAAGTAGTCGAGCAGCATGACCCGGCGGCAGCCGGCCGTCTCGCACAGCGCCAGCATGGCGTCGAGGTGGAGGACCTGGCGGCGGCGGTGGGCGTCGTCGCCCTCCAGGGCCATGCGCCGGTGCTGGACGACGTCCTGGAGGCCGTAGGCCATCCAGGCGGTCGCGGGCAGGCCGTCGCGCCCGGCCCGGCCGGTCTCCTGGTAGTAGCCCTCGACCGACTTGGGCAGGTCGAGGTGGGCGACGAACCGCACGTCGGGCTTGTCGATGCCCATGCCGAACGCGATGGTGGCCACCACGATCAGCCCGTCCTCGCGCAGGAAGCGGGACTGGTGGGCGGCGCGGGTGCGGGCGTCGAGCCCCGCGTGGTACGGCACCGCCGCGATGCCGTGATCGGCCAGGAACGCGGCGATCTTCTCCACCGACGAGCGCGACAGACAGTAGACGATGCCGGAGTCGCCCGGGTGCTCGGTGCGCAGGAAGTCGAGGAGCTGCCGCTTGGGATCGCTCTTGGACGTGATGCGGTAGTGGATGTTGGGCCGGTCGAAGCCGGCCACGAAATGGCGGGCCTCGTCGAGGCCGAGCCGGGTGGAGATCTCGGCGTGGGTGGCCGGGGTGGCGGTGGCGGTCAGCGCGATGCGCGGCACCTGCGGCCAGCGCTCGCGCAGCTCCGACAGGGCCAGGTAGTCGGGGCGGAAGTCGTGGCCCCACTGCGACACGCAGTGGGCCTCGTCGATGGCGAACATCGAGATCTCGCCCTTGGCCAGCAGCCGCATCGTGGCCTCGACGCGCAGCCGCTCGGGCGCGAGGTAGAGCAGGTCGAGCTCGCCGGCCAGGAACTCGGCCTCCACGAGCTGGCGCTCGTCGAAGTCTTGGGTGGAGTTGAGGAAACCGGCCCGCACGCCGAGCGCGCGCAGCGCGTCGACCTGGTCCTGCATGAGCGCGATGAGCGGCGAGACGACGACCCCCACCCCGGGGCGCACGAGGGCCGGGATCTGGTAGCACAGGGACTTGCCGCCGCCGGTGGGCATGAGCACCAGCGCGTCGCCGCCGCCGACGACATGGTCGATGATCTCCTGCTGACCCGCCCTGAACGAGTCGTAACCGAAGACGCGGTGGAGAACCTCGGTGGGGGTATCCATGCGGCTACCTTACGTGGTCGTCGATCGACGTTCCGTCAGTTCCGCCGACGGCGGACCGCGGGTCTCAGGCCGGCTCGGCGGGCAGCGCGGCCTCCTGCTCCGGCGCCCGCCCGTACCGATCGTAGGCCACCAGCGAGAGCGCTCCGAGCACGCACGCCGCCGCCACGGAGGCCATCACCGCCGGATATCCGGCGATCTGCGCCACCGCCGCCGACAGCAGCGGGGCCACCGCCTTGGCCACCGTGACGGGCAGCGCGAGCGCGCCGCTCAGCGTCGCGTACGCGGTCGTGCCGTACCGGTCGGCCAGCAGCGCGGGACGGGCGATCGTGGCCACCCCGAACCCCAGCCCGAACAGCACCACCCCCGCGACCGCCCCCGCGACGCTGTCGCCCGCCAGCGGCAGCAGCAGCGCGGCCACCCCCTGGACGGCGAACATCGCCGCCGTGACCAGCGCCACCGGCCACCGGCTCCGCAGCCCCGTCGTCACCAGCCGCCCGGTCACCGACAGCACGCCGAGCAGCCCGGCCACGCTCGCCGCGAACACCGGCGGATGCCCGAGCGCGATCAGGTACGTCACCAGCAGCACCCCCATGACCGCCACCGCCCCCGTCTGGGCCAGGAAGGCGGCCACGAGCAGCCAGAACGGCCGTTCGCGCAGCGCGGAGCCGACGATCTCGCGCCGCCGGGCCCGCGGCGCGGACGCCCGCCGCCCCCGAAGGGCGAGAGCGTGCAGCGGCACGGCCGTCAGCGCGTACCCGGCGGCCAGGACGATCAGCGCCCGCCGCCATCCGTACCGGTCCACGAGGAGGCCCGTCAGCGGCAGGAAGATGCTGGAGGCGAACCCGGCCACCACCGTCACGGCCAGCAGCGCGCGCGCCCGCCGGGCCGCGTCGAACCAGGCGACGATCACCGCGAAGGCGGCCTCGTAGAGCACCATGGCGGAGGCGGCCCCGAGCACCGCGCACACCAGGTAGAGCTGCGTCACCGTGCGCACCTGCGACCACGCGAGCACCGCGAGCCCGCCCAGCAGGGACCCGGCCGTCATCAGCGCGCGACCGCCGTGCCGGTCGAGCCGGCGTCCGACGAGCGGCGCGAACAGGGCGGACACCAGCACCGCCACCGTGATCGCCCCGGTGAGCTGGGCGACCCCGGTCCGCAGGTCGCGGGCCATCGGCGGGATGAGCACCGAGAACGCGTAGTAGAGCACGCCGTAGCCGGCCGTCTGCGTGATCGCGAGCGCCCCGACCACGAAAGCCGGCGACCTCGGACCGGGTACGGCGATCACGCACTGGTTCGTTCCCGTTCACCAGCCGGAAATACGGTGACAAGGGTCACTCCGGGACCGAGTAGCGTCGGACGCATGAGTCTTTCCTACGTGGTGACCGGCGGCGGGCGTGGCATCGGGAAGGCCGTGGTCCAGCGGCTCCTGGGGGAGAAGGACACCGTCGTCGTCATCGACCGCGACGGCGGCTCGCTGTCCTGGACGGGCCCCCGCGTCATCCCCGTGGTGGGCGACGCGGCCGACGAGGAGCTGGCCGCCTGGGCCGCCGACCGGGCCCAGGAGGCCGGCACGCTGGCGGGCTGGGTCAACAACGCGGCGATCTTCCGTGACGCCTCCGTGCACGACGCCCCGATCGCCGAGGTCAGGGAGCTGGTCGCGGCCAACCTGGACCTGGCGCTGGTGGGCTGCGCGGTGGCCGTCCGGCGGTTCCTGGCGGCGGGCACGCCCGGGGCGATCGTCAACGTCACCTCGCACCAGGCCACGAGGGCGGTGCCCGGCAGCCTGCCCTACGCCACGGCGAAGGCCGCGACCGAGGGCCTGACCAGGTCGCTGGCCGTCGAGTACGGGCGGTACGGCATCAGGGTCAACGCCGTCGCGCCGGGTTCGGTGGCCACCGAACGCTACGAGGACTTCCTGGCCTCCAGGAGCGCGGACGAGGTCGTGGACGTCGAGCGCGAGATGGCCAGGGTGCACCCCCTGGGCCGGGTCGCCCACCCGGACGAGGTGGCCTCGGTCGTGGCGCACCTGCTCTCGCCGGACGCCTCCTTCGTCAACGGGGCGACGATCCCCGTGGACGGCGGCCGGACCGTCCTCGGAATCGACCCGGAAGCCAGGGAATGAAAACCATTGTCACCCGGTTGAGAGGGGCATGAAGAAGAACCTGCACCCCTCGTACCGTCCGGTCGTCTTCCGCGACCCGAGCGCCGGCTTCGCCATCCTCACCCGCTCGACCCTGACGAGCAGCAGGACCGTCGAGTGGGAGGACGGCAGGACCTACCCGGTCGTGGACGTCGACGTGTCGTCGGCCAGCCACCCGTTCTACACCGGCCGCAGCCGCGTCCTCGACACCGAGGGCCGCGTCGAGCGCTTCAACCAGCGCTACGGCAGGAAATGACAGCCGAAGCTTGACCCGCCCCTGTCCGCTCCCCGCCTTCCGGCCGGAGCGGCCGGGGGTTTCGGCATGTCGTGCCAAGGACGCGCGAGGCGGGCATGCTGGGGCTACTGGTGGGTACAAGGCTTTCACCGGCGTGGGAGCAATGGTGATCGCGATGGGTCTCTCTGGAAGGGAACGCCGCCTCCTCGCTGAGATCGAGCAGGGCCTCGAACGGGACGACCCCGAGCTGGCCCGGCGCGTGGCGGCGATCAACAGGATCGAGTCCGACGGAATCGACTATCCGCATGCCTGCGGTGACCGGCTACGAGTGTGGGCGCTGACCCATGTCTGGATTATCTTCGGAGTGGCCGCCGCCGTGATCCTGCTGCTCCTGCTGGCCGTGCTCACCACCTGACGGCCGGGCGCGGCGGCGTCTGAGCACCGCCAGGTCCACGGCGGCCACCACGGCCACCGCGGCGGCGATGGCGGCCTCCCAGACCCACACCTGCTGTCCCGTGGACATCGCGCGGGTCACGAAGAAGACCGCCGCGACCACGGCGACCACCAGGGCGATCCACGACAGGATGCGCCTGGCGCGCAGCGGACTGCGCGCGGTCACCGGCTCGGAGCCCTCGCGGTCACGCAGCCACATGCCGCTCTCCTCTCAGGCCAGGCACCGCAGCGCGGCGGCGACCCGCGGGTCGAGCCCGTCGGTCGGCAGCCGTCCCACGGTCGCCTCCACGAACTCCGGGTACGACAGCGACGCGCTGCCCTGGTCGACGCTCACCCAGATCTGCTCGGCCGTCTGCTCCACCTGCGCCTTCGAGTCCTGCTCGGCCAGCACGAACCGCCCGACGGCCACCCGCCAGAACGTCCGGTGGTCGATCTCCTCCTGCGAGACCGGCGCGCCGACGTCATCGGCGTGGGTGGCGTACTCGGAGTCGTAGTGGAAGGTCTGCAACCCCACCGGGTACGGGCCCGCCATCGTGTCGATCGTCGCGTCGCGGCCGAGTGCCCGCATGCGTTCGCGCGTCTCGCCGTTCTTGGTGCGCCACTCCTGGAGCACCGTCTCGACGGGCACGTCACGACGCTGCCGTACGGACCACTCGTTGAAGTCGTTGAACCCGGTCACCCCCTCGGCGGCCACCCGGGTCAGCAGCTCCTGCACGGTGCCGTCGAGGCAAGCGTGGTTGTACGCCTCCTCACCCGCCAGGTGGGCGAGCACGTCCCGGACCGACCACCCGGCACAGCGGGACGGACGCGCCCAGCCCGCCTCGTCGAGCCCGTCGAAGAACCGGTCGAGCCGGGCCGCCTCGGTGTCGAAGATGTCGAACGGGTCGAACTCTCGGAGCAGCTCCTCAGCCATACACCGGACGTACCCCTCACGCCTCGACTTTCACGGCCAGGGAGCCCAGAGCCGACCTGGCCTGCTCGTACTCGGCGCGGCAGGAAGGGGCGCGCTCGGCCGGAACCCAGCCGCCCTTGGCGATGCGGGCGTACTTGACGGGGTCGGCGCCGTACAGCAGGCAGGCGAAGGTGGCGGAGGCGGCCGTCCCCGACAGGTGGTCCGCGTCGGTGTGGGCGGCCAGCAGGTGGCGGGCCTCGGCGGCGGCCACCACGTGCCCGCCGTCGCGCGCGGCGAGCGTCAGCGCGGCGAACCGGTCGGCCTGCTGCTCGTCGGCGGGCAGGCCGTTGAGCGCGGCCAGGGCGTGGCCGAGCTCGTGGTGGTAGAGGGCGGCCAGCGCGCCGTCCACGCGGCCGGCGGTGGTGCGCCGGTCGGCCTCCTCGGTCTCGGAGATGCCGGTGAGCGTCCGGTCGATCTTGTTGACCAGGGAGTAGCAGATCGTGATCCGCCGCTTGCCGCCGTCCCAGCGGGCGCGGGGGGCGTCGCAGCCGCGGGCCACGACCTGGACCCCGCCGAGCCGGGGCCGCAGCGCGCCGCTGTCCTTCAGGAGCTTCCTGGCGTGTTGCTCGCGGGCCGTGCCGGCGGGTTCGTAACGCACCGAAGGCGCCGCCCCCAGCGTGCTCGTCAGGCTCAGGACGAGGGCGATCAGGGGGTTGGGCATATAAGGGCTCCTGTCGGATCGACGCGCTGTCCGTGAGGCGGCGTGCCGCCTCCTTTGCAAATGGGACAGTCCATGCGGCGATCCGGTGATCGATAAACCCCGGTGCGGGTAAAGGAATCCGGAAAAGCCGAAGGCCCGGCTCCCACCAGGGGAACCGGGCCTCAGACGATCAATTACCGGTGGTGCCAGGAACGGTAGACCTTGACGTAGTCGCGACGGCTCTCGGAGCCGTTGAGCTCGTCGTTGCCCTCGTAGACGGCCTTGAACGTGCCGCTCTTCCAGGCGCGGGTCTTGGCGGAGAACTTGCCGCCCCACTTGGTCGTGGTGGAGGCGACCCACTTCCAGCCGCTGGAGCCGTCGGCGCGGTAGTAGACGCTGACCTTCTCGCCGCGCAGGCCCTCCCAGCCTTCGTCATCGACCTGAAGGCGACCGGAGAAGTAGATCGAGCGGCCCTGACGGACCTTGTAGGGGTCGGCCGTGAAGCGCGAGACGCGGGTGTCGGCCTTGCCCTTCTGGATCTCGACGTTGAAGAACGCGGAGTCGGTGGCGACCTGCTTGTTGTCCTTGTCGAAGGCCACAGCGGTGGCCTTCCACTTGCCGGCGAAGTCGCCCTCGTTGAACGGGACGGCGAAGCGCCAGCCCTGAAGGTCCTTGACGTCCTTGGCGCGGAAGGTGCGGACGTCTCCCTCCGGCGCCACGCTCAGCGTGACCTTCTGGACGTCGGAGCTGGCCCCGATGTCGAAGTACGCGGTGGTCTCGCTGCCGGCCTTCACCACGACCGGGTTGGGGGTGATGTCACGGATCTTGAGCTCCGTGGCGTGCTTGGTCGCGGTGGCGGAGGCGGCGCCCGCGCCGGAAACCAACATGGCCCCGCCGACGAAGGCGGTGATGATTCCTACTGCGATCTTTCTCATGAGGGTGCTGATTCCTCTCCCCGTATCGACTCGAAGCCGGCACCGGGGCGCGCCGGCTTCCTCTACTACTTTGAGGCACGAGTTGGGAAAAAGGTTCGCTAAAGATACAGAAAATATTTGATCACGGTCCTAACCAGGACTTATGCAAAAAAATCATTCAGCACCGCCGTGACCAACTACAGTCTGGCCCATGACAGACGTCTACGCGCTGGGCGAGCCGCTCGGCGTCGTCTCCAGCGGCCGGGTGCGGCACGAGAACGATGCCAGGCTGGACGTCTGCGGTCCCGAGTTCACCCTGGTCATCGCCCTGTCCAGGCTGGGTCACCGCTGCGCGTACGCCGGCCGGGTGGGGGACGACGAGCTGGGCGCCAGGGCGCTGACCGTGCTCAAGGGCGAGGGCGTGGACGTCGGGGACGTGCGGGTGGTCGAAGGGGTGCGTACCGGGATGGTGCTCAGGGAGGTGCGCGTCGGCCGCGAGCCGGTGACGGCCCAGTACCGCACCCGTTCGGCCGGGTCGCGGCTGTCGCCTGGCAACGTGCCGGTGGACCGGGTGGGCGCGGCGAAGATGCTGCACGTGACCGGCGTCACGGCGGCCCTGGGCATGGACGCGCTCGACGCCGTGCACGCCGCCATGAGCGCGGCGCGGACGGCCGGCGTCATGATCTCCTTCTCCGTCGACTACGTGCCCGAGCTGTGGCCCTCCGTCCGGGAGGCCGAGGAGGTGCTCGGCGAGCTGGCCTGCCGCTCCCACCTGCTCTTCCTCGCCCAGGACGAGCTGGACCTGGTCAAACCCGCCCTCACCCCCGAGCGCGAGGTCGTCGTCAACCGGGGTGCGAAGGGCGCCAGCGTGCGCGCCGACCGCATGCGTTACGACGTGACCGTCCCGCAGGTTCCCGTGGTGGACATGGCGGGCTCGGGCGAGGCGTTCGCGGCCGGCTACATCAGCGCCGCGCTCGACGGTCTGACCCCGCAGGAGCGGTTGCAGCGAGGCGCGCTGCTGGGCGCGGCGGCGATGACGAGCGTGAGCGACTGGCAGGGTTTGCCGACCAGGGCGGAGCTGTGACGCAGAATTTCGCAACGGCTTGACGTGATTGCGCAAACATTTGACGGGCAATTGTCGTGCGGCACCCCGCATTTCGTCCGGCCGATACGCCGAAATTGCCGGGAAGGCCGTCCTGGGCGGGAGTGGGATCGCCGGGCGCGGGCTACGTAAGTGATCGCAAGCGCTTGCGTGGGAGGCCGTATAGTTTGCCCATGACGCGACGACTCGCAGAGGTGGCGAAGAAGGTCGGGGTGAGCGAGGCGACGGTCAGCCGCGTGCTCAACGGCAAGCCGGGTGTGTCCGATGCCACGCGCGAGGCCGTGCTGACCGCGCTCGACGTGCTCGGCTATGAGCGTCCCACCCAGTTGCGCGGCGACCGCGCCCGCCTGGTCGGCCTGGTGCTCCCCGAGCTGCAGAACCCGATCTTCCCCGCCTTCGCGGAGGTCGTCGGCGGCGCCCTGGCCCAGCAGGGCTTCACCTCGGTGCTGTGCACCCGCACGGTCGGCGGCGTCTCCGAGGCCGACTACGTCGACTTGTTGCTCCAGCAGCAGGTCAGCGGCGTGGTCTTCGCCGGCGGCCTCTACGCCCAGGCCGACGCCTCGCACGACCACTACGAGCTGCTGCACGAGCGCAAGCTGCCGACCGTCCTGGTCAACGCGGCCGTCGAGCGGCTGGGCTTCCCGCAGGTCTCCTGCGACGACGTGGTGGCCGCCGAGATGGCCCTGTCCCACCTGCGCGCGCTCGGCCACGAACGCGTCGGCATGGTGCTCGGCCCGAAGGACCACATGCCCTCCCGGCGCAAGCTGGAGACGTTCGAGGCCGGGGGCGGCGACCCGCGGCTCGTCGAGCACACGATGTTCTCCCTGGAAGGCGGGCACGCGGCCGCGGCCCGGCTGGTCAGGCAGGGGGTGACCGGCGTGATCTGCGCCAGCGACCTGCTCGCGCTCGGCACCGTCCGGGCGGCCAGGCGGGCCGGGCTCACCGTGCCGGGGGACGTCTCGGTCATCGGCTTCGACGACTCGGCGCTGATGAACTGCACCGAGCCGCCGCTGACCACGGTCCGCCAGCCGATCGACGCGATGGGCCGGGCCGCCGTCGACCTGCTGGTGGCGCAGATCGACAAGGCGGTCGTGCCCGCCGACGAGCTGCTGTTCGAGCCGGAGCTGGTGGTCAGGGCCTCGACGGCGCGGGCGCGCGGCTGACCGCTCCCGCGCTAGGCATATGCCCCGGATGTCGTTGTCTGCTGCGTCGGCCTCCATTAGGTTCGGGCAAATGTGGATCGAGCGGGCCCAGGAGCTCTACGAGCGTGGGATCTACGCCGGGGACGACGCGGCGCTCGCGACGTCCGACCGCGAGCTGGACGCGGTCGAGGCGGCGTTGTGCCTGGCCAGAGGCCGGGTCCTGCACGGGCGCGTGCTGCAAGGGGATGAGGCGGACCCGCGCGAGCTGCCGCTGTTCCAGCGGGCCACGACCCTGTTCAGGGCGCTCGGCGACCGGCGCGGGGAGGGCGAGGCGGCCTTCTGGGAGGGCTGCTTCCACCAGGTCGTCGAAGGCGACCTCGACCGGGCCGTTCCCCTGTTCGAGCGCGCCGGGGAGCTGGCCGCGGAGACGGGCGACCTCGCCACGCTCGCGGAGGTGCTCAGGCACCAGGGGATCGTCGCCCACCGGGCCGGGCGGCTCGACGAGGCGCGCGAGAGGCTGACGGAGTCGTCGCGGCTGCGGCGGGAGCTCGGGCATCCGGCGGGGGTCGCGTCCAACCAGGTCGGACTGATCCGCATCGCCGTCGCCCAGGGACGTCACGCCGAGGCGCTGGCGCTGGCCGACGAGGCCCGCGCGCTGGCCGAGTCGTGCGGCGCCGGCCGCATCGCCGCCCACGTCGAGGAGGCCCGCGCCATCATCCCCGCCTGACCACGCCCGGACCCGCCCCGGCCCCGCGGAGGGCGTGGTGCCGGTCAGCGGGTGCGGCGGGTGGGGTCGCGCAGCCATCCGTCGAGGGTGGCGCGGGCGGCGGCCCGCTCCTCGGGGAAGCGCAGCGCCCTGACCAGCGTCCACAGGACGGCCTGCAAGGTCCGCGCCTCCGTGAACACCGCCAGGGCCGGATCGTCGGGATCGGCGCCGTAGGCCCGCACGGCGGCGCGCCCGTCGAGCCGGACGGTCCTCAGCAGGCAGGCCAGGTCCCAGCCCGCGGGCGCGGACATGGTCTCCTCGAAGTCGTTCCACAGCGGGCCGCCGGGCGTGACCAGCAGGTTGCCCGGATGCGCGTCGCCGTGCACGGCCTGACCCCCGTCGGGCAGCCGGGCGGCCAGCCCGTCGCGGGCCTCGGCGAGCCGGGCCAGCACGTCCGGCTCCAGCTCGCCGGAGAGCAGCCCGAGCAGGTGCCGGGGCTCGTCGAGGACGGGCCCGAGGCGCGGCAGCGCGCCTGGAAAGCCGCGCAGCTCCTCGTGCAGCTCGCGCAGCGCCCGCCCGAACGCCTCGGGCGTCACCGCAGACCCGTCGTGCTCGACGTGTTCGGCGTGTTCGACGTACTGCCAGTACGACACCGGCGTCCCGCCGTGCTCGTGCACCCGCGCGGGCAGCAGGTCGCTCGGCGGCACGACCGGCGCCCCGCGCCCGTGCAGGAACGACACGACCGCCAGCTCCCGCCGCATCGCCTCCTCGGGCCGGAGCCGGGCCAGGGCGGTGACCGTGGGCACCCGCGCCACGACCGGCGCCGGCCGCAGGTGGATTCGGAGGTTGTAGGAGTCCGTCAGCACGACGGGCTCGCGCACCGTGATGCCGTGCTCCTCGGCCACCGCGACGGCGGCGGCCACGGCCTCGCCCGCGGAGATCGCCCGCGCGGCCCCGGCACGCTCAGGCCGACTCACGGACCACCAGCTCGGTCGGCAGGATCACCGGTTCCCGCGAGCCGCCCTCGAACAGCCCGAGCAGCAGCCGGACCATGGCCGCCGCCTGCTCGGCGATCGGATGCCGCAGCGTGGTCAGCGGCGGCTCGGTGTACTTGGCCGCCTCGATGTCGTCGAACCCCACCACCGCCACGTCGTCGGGCACCCGCCGCCCGGCCTGGCGCAACGCCTGGAGCGCACCGACGGCCATCAGGTCGTTGCCCACGAACACGGCGTCGAGCGCGGGGTCGTCGCCGAGGAGCTGGCGCATCGCGATCGCGCCCGACTCCCTGGTGAAGTCGCCCACGGCCACGATCGAGCGGCGGTCGGAGTCGCGCAGCACGTTGCGGTAGCCGGTCAGGCGGTCCTGGCCGGCGATCATGTCCTGCGGGCCGGCGATCGTGGCGATCCTGCGCCGCCCGGACTCGACCAGGTGCCGCACCCCCGCCTCGGCCCCGCCCACGTTGTCGTTGTCGACGAACGGGATGTCCACCGGCACGGCCGGCCGCCCGTACGAGACCACGGGGACGCGCAGCCGCGACAACGCGGACGGCAGCGGGTCGGCGCCGTGCATGGAGATCAGCATGACGCCGTCGACGTGGCCGCCCGAGATGTACCGCTCCACCCGGGCGTGGCTCTTGGGCGAGGAGGCCAGCATCAGCACGACCTGCTTGTTGACCGCCTCCAGCTCGTAGCTGGCCGACCTGATCGCCGTGGAGAACATCGGGTCCTCGGAGAAGACCCGGGTGCCCGGCTCGCTGACGACCAGGGCGATCGAGTCGGTGCGCTGGGTGACCAGGCTGCGCGCCGCCGAGTTGGGGATGTAGCCCAGCTCGTCGATCGCGCGCTGCACGGCGTCGCGGATGTGCGGCGCGACGGTCGTCTGGTTGTTGACGACCCTGGAGGCGGTCGCGCGGGAGACGCCCGCGCGGGCGGCGACCGCCTCCAGCGTCGGGCGTCTCATGACTGCACCAAGAGGGAGAGCACGGAAAAAATCTACAGGCCGTTCCTGCTGATCACGTCGCGGTACCACAGGGCGCTGTCCTTGGGCACCCGGGTCTGCGTCGCGTAGTCCACGTGCACGATGCCGAACCTGCGCCGGTAGCCCTCGGCCCACTCGAAGTTGTCGAGCAACGACCACACCAGGTATCCGCGCAGGTCGGCGCCCGCCTCGACGGCCCGGTGCACCTCGCGCAGATGCCCGTCCAGGTACGCCACGCGCTCGTCGTCGTGCACCCGCCCGTCCTCGACGCGGTCGTCGAAGGCTGCGCCGTTCTCGGTGACCATGAGCCCGACCTGCGGATAGTCCTTCGAGAGCCGGACGAGCAGCCGGGACAGGCCGTCGGGCACGATCGGCCAGCCCATCGCGGTGACCGGCGCGTCCGCCGTGGTGAAGCGCACGTCCTCCGAGCCCGGCCAGGCGGCGTCGGCGGGCAGCCCCGGGCCCGACTCGACCACGCACGGGTTGTAGTAGTTGACGCCGACCAGGTCGATCGGCGCGTTGATCAGCTCCAGGTCGCCGTCCTGGACGTGCGCGGTCCCGCCGTTGCGCGCCGCCGCCGCGAGGACCTCCTCCGGGTACGTGCCGTACACCGCCGGGTCGAGGAACTGCCTGGTCAGCAGGGCGTGGACGCGTTCTGCGGCGGCCGCGTCCGCCTCGCCGGCGACCGCCGCGGGGTCGTTGACCTGGGCCGGCGTGAGCACCGGCGCGGAGTTGACCACGAGCATGATGCTGCGCGCCCCGGCCGCCCGCAGCCGGCGCGCCGCCAGGCCGTGGCCGAGCATGAGGTGGTGGGCGGCGCGCATGGCCTCGCCGGGGTCGCGGCGGCCGGGGGCGTGGACGCCGTTGCCGTAGCCGAGGAAGGCCGACACCCAGGGCTCGTTGAGCGTCGTCCAGTGGGTCACCCGGTCGCCGAGCCGGTCGTGCACGGCCTGGGCGTAGTCGGCGAAGCGGTAGGCCGTGTCGCGGTCCGTCCAGCCGCCGTGGGCTTCGAGGGCTTGGGGGAGGTCCCAGTGGTAGAGGGTGACATAAGGCGAAATTTCGGCGGCTAGTAGTTCATCTACGAGTTTGTCGTAGAAGGCCAGGCCGCGCGGGTTGATCGGCCCCCTGCCGTCCGGCTGGACGCGCGGCCAGGCCACCGAGAACCGGTAGGCCCGCAGCCGCAGCTCGCGCATCAGTGCGACGTCGTCCTTGTACCGGTGGTAGTGGTCGCAGGCCATGTCGCCGGTGTCGCCGCCGGCCACTTTCCCGGGGGTGTGGGAGAAGGTGTCCCAGATCGACTGGCCCCGCCCGTCCTCCTTGACCGCCCCCTCGATCTGGTAGGACGCCGTGGCGGCTCCCCAGACGAATTCCTCGGGAAACTTCATCCCTTAACAGCTCCTTGCATGATTCCACCGATGATTTGCCTGCCGAACAGGGCGAAGACCGCCACGAGCGGCAGGACGCCGACCGCCGTGCCCGCCAGGCCCAGCACGTAGTCGTTGACGTATCCGCTGGCCAGCGTGGACAGGGCCACCTGGACGGTGGGGTTGTCCGGGTTCAGCACGACCAGCGGCCAGAAGTAGTCGTTCCAGGCCGACATGAACGTCAGCATGCCCAGCACGGCCGCCGCCGGCCGCGCGGCGGGCAGCACGACGTGCCAGAACAGGCCCCACGTCGTGCAGCCGTCCACCCGCCCGGCCTCCAGCAGCTCGTCGGGCAGCGCCCGGGTGAGGTACTGGGTCATGAAGAACACCCCGAACGCGTTGACCAGCGCCGGCACGATCAGCGCGTAGTCCGTGCCGGTCCACTCCAGCTTCACCATGAGCAGGTAGAGCGGGATGATGCCGAGCTGGGCCGGGACCATCATGGTGGCCACGGTGATCACCAGCATGGCGTTCCTGCCCCGGAACCGCAGCTTGGCGAAGGCGAACCCGGCCAGCGTCGAGAAGAACATCACCGCGACCGCGATCGAGCCCGCCACGATGACCGAGTTCAGCAGCGCCAGCCCGAAGGGCACGGTGTCGAACACGCGGGAGACGTTGGCCAGGAAGTTCCCGCCGGGCAGCAGCGGCGGCGGGACCTCGGCCAGCGCCGAGTTGTGCCGCGAGGCCACCACCACGCTGTAGTAGAGCGGGAAGGCGGAGAAGAAGGCGACCGCGATGAGGGTCAGGTAGCGCAGTCTCATGTCGTGCCGCCCTTCACCCGGCGGCTGATCAGGAAGTTGATCCCGGCGACGGCCACCACGACCAGGAACATCAGCCAGGACGCCGCCGAGGCGTACCCGAAGTCGAACTTGGTGAAGCCCTGCTCGTAGACGAACAGCGCGAGCGTCTGGTACTGGCGGTCCGGGCCGCCGCTGGCCGCGCCGCCGCCCGCGCCGCTGCTCTGGCCGAACAGCAGCGGCTCGGCGATGATCTGCATCGCGCCGATCGTGGAGACGATGACGACGAAGATGATCGTGGGCCGGATCATCGGGATGGTGATCCGGCGGAGCTGGGTGAAGCTGCTCGCGCCGTCGAGGGTGGCGGCCTCGTACAGCTCGCGCGGCACGGCCTGCATGGCGGCCAGGAAGATGAGCGCGTTGTAGCCGGTCCAGCGCCACATGATCATCACGGAGAGCGCGATGTGCGAGGTCGCGGTGCCGGCCGCCCAGTCGATGTTCCCGATGCCGAACCACGACAGCACCCAGTTGATCAGCCCGAAGTCGCGGCCGAAGAGCTGACTGAAGATCACCACCACGGCCACCACGCTGGTGACGTTGGGCAGCAGCATCGAGATGCGCAGCAGCGTCTGGAAGCGCAGCCGCCGGTTCAGCAGATGGGCCAGCCAGACGGCCAGCAGGAGCTGCGGCACGGTGGACAGCACGCCGATGGACAGCGTGTTGAACGTGGCGTTCCAGAAGTAGCCGTCGGCCAGCAGCGTCTGGAAGTTCTTCGCGCCGACGAAGGTGTGCTCCTCCGACAGCAGGGTCCAGTCGTGCAGGCTGACCCAGGCCGTGTAGATGAGCGGGAACAGCCCGAAGGCGCAGAACAGCAGGAAGAAGGGGGCGACGTAGGCGTACGGCGACACCCTCACGTCGAGGGTGTGCCGGACGCTACGCCGCCGGCGCCGGGTCGGCACCGACAGCGGGAGCGTGCTCATCTGATCTTCTGGACGTCCTGGAGAACCTGCGCCCACGCCTCTTCCGGCGTCTGCTTGCCCTGCTCGACCCGGCCGAGCCCGTTACCGATCGCCACCCGGACGTCGGCCTCCTTCGGGCCGAGGTGCTGCGGCTTGAGCGCCTTGGCGGCGTCGGAGTAGATCTTGCCGATGGGGGCGTCGCCGAAGAACGGCTTGGTGAAGTTCTGGATCGAGGGGTCGTCGTACAGCGCCGGGATCGACGGGAACGTGCCCTCCTCCTTGAACACCTTGGCCTGGTTCTCCTTGGAGGTCAGGAAGTCGATCAGCTCGGCCGCCTCCTTCGGGTGCTTGCTCTGCTTGGGCACCATCAGGTGGGAGCCGCCGCTGTTGCCCGAACCGCCCGGCACGGTCGCGATGTCCCACTTGCCGGAGGCGTCCTTGGCCTGCTCCTGGATGAACCCGGTCATCCAGGCCGGACAGATGATCGTGGCGAACGAGCCCTTGGCGAAACCGGTGTTCCACGGCGGGGTGAAGGCGGCCAGCTTGGCGGTCAGGCCCTCCTGGGTGAGCTGGTTGGACAGGTCCCACGCCTTCTTCACGTCGGGGTTGCTGTCCACGATGATCTTGTCCTGGGCGTCGTACAGGCCGACGGGGGCCTGGTTGACCATCGCGCGGAAGATCTCGCCGGGGGAGTCGACGAACTTGGCGTCGGCGACCTTCGCGGCGCCGAACTTCTTGCCGGTCTCGATGTACTGCTCCCAGGTGGGCCAGAGAGCGCTCACTTCGGCTCGTCCGCTCGGCAGCCCGGCCTTCTTGAACAGGTCCTTGCGGTAGCACATGGCCAGGCCGCCGACGTCGGTGCCGAGGCCGAGGAGCTGCTGCCCGTCCTTGCTGAGGCCCTGTTGCCACTTCCAGTCGAGGTAGTCGCCCTGGCGCTTGTCGAGCCCGTACTGCTTGAGGTCGACGAACTTGCCGGGCTGGGAGGTGAACGTGCTGATGTAGCCCACCTCGACGGCCTCGACGTCACCCGCGCCGGCGTTCGTGGCCAGGCGCTTGACCAGGTTGTTGTGGTGGTCGTTGAACTGGGTGACGGCCTCCACGACCTCGATGTTCGGGTGGGTCTTCTTGTATTCCTCGTAGAGCGGTTTGAAGCCGAAGTCCCCGAAGAGGCCGACGGACAGCTTGATCTTCTCGCCGGGCTTGGCGCTCGCCTCCGTGGCGGGGCTTCCGCCGCCGCTGCCGCAGGCCGTCGCCAGCGCGAGCAGGGACGCGGTGAGCACAGGCACGGCGAGCCGCCGGATACGAGGGGTCATGGAAACCCTCCTGGGTAGAACGGGGGATGTGAGAGAGCGCTCTCTCGCCAGATTCGCGGCCCCTGTGCCGCCCTGTCAACGGGGTCTGCATAACGATCGGTGTTACCAGGAGAGCGCGTTCAGGGCGGCCTGGAGGTGTGGGGTAGGGTGCTGCAACGTCTCCGACCGGACCGAGGAGCAGCCCGCCTTGACGAGCGACCTTCCGCCCGAGACCCTGCCGGTTCCGCTCCCGGGCGCGACCGTCACGCCCGTCGTCAGCCGGCTCGACGACGAGCACGACGCGGTCACGTTCCGGTGGCACGGCCCCGCCGGCGAGGTGCGCGTCCTGGCCGGCAGGCTGCGTCCCGACGGCGCCGACGCCCTGCTGGAGCTCGGGCCGGACCTGTGGAGCCGCACCTTCCGCGTGCGGCGCGGCTGGCGCGCCTCCTACCACCTCCAGGTGGACGGCGCGCAGGTCGCCGACCCGCTCAACCCCCGCCGGTGGCGCGGTTTCTCGATCGCCGAGACGACCCCGTCGTCACCGTGGCTGGTCCCCGGCCGGCGCCGTCACGAGCTCGTCCGCGAGCCCGCCGGGTTCCGGTACGAGCCCGCGCTCCCGCCGGTCGCCTCGCTGGTCGCGCTCGACGGCGAGGAGTGGACCGAGGACCTGCCCGTCGTCCTCGACAACCTCATCGCGGCCGGCCGCATCCCGCCGGTCCGGGCCTGGCTGGTCGAGTCGGGCCCCGACCGCGTGGCCCGGCTCACCTGCGATCCCGGCTTCGTGGACGCGCTGCCCCACGACGGCTTCACCGTGATCGCCGGTCAGAGCCTCGGCGGGCTCACCGCCGTCTACGCCGCCCACCGGCATCCCGACAGGTTCGCCGCGGCGGTGTCGCAGTCGGGCTCGTTCTGGTGGCCGGACGGCCCCGAGCCCGAATGGCTGACGGGCGAGCTGGCCAGGGGCCCGGTGCCACGCGTGCACCTCCAGCTCGGCAGCCTGGAGGACGACGCCATGCACGGCCCGACCGAACGGCTGCGAGCCGTCCTCGGCGCGGCGGCGGACTACCGGGAGTTCGCGGGCGGTCACGACCGCTACTGCTGGCGCGACCGCCTGGGGGACGCCCTGATCGCCGCCTTCGCCGGATTCCGGGGCCCTACGACCGGGGGCTGAGCACGCGGCCCACCATGCGGGCGTACATGCGGCCGGGGCTCGGCGCCTCGGTCAGGAAGCCGGGCAGCATCGGCAGCCCGACGGCGAAGGGGGCCAGCCGCTCGTACAGCTCGTCGGCGTCGGCGGGACGGTTCTCCGGCTGCTTCTCCAGCAGCTCGGCCAGGAGCGCGCCCAGCTTGTCGGGAAGGCCGGGGATGGCCGGCGGACGCTCCTTGACCTGCTGCTCGAACACCACGTAGTCGGTCGGCCCGGTGAACAGCTGCCGCCCGGTCAGCATCTCGTGCAGGACGCAGCCGAGCGAGTACAGGTCGCTGCGCGGCTCGGCCACACCGTGCTGGATCTGCTCGGGAGCCATGTACGCCGGCGTGCCGAGGATCTGGCCGATCCGGGTGAACGTGGTGACGTCGGCGTCCCGCAGCAGCGCGAGCCCGAAGTCGAGCACCTTGACGCTGCCGTCGGGGCAGAGCATGAGGTTGGTCGGCTTGAGGTCGCGGTGGCAGATCGCCAGGGCGTGGGCCGCCGACAGCACCGCGCACGCCTGGGCCGCGATGGCCGCCGCCCACGGCACCGGCAGCGGGCCGTGCTCGCTGACCACGTCGGCCACCGTGACGCCCTCGATGAACTGCATGACCTGGTAGAGCCGCTGCTCGTGGGTGCCGAAGTCGTACAGCACGGGCGCGCCCGGATGCTCCAGCCTGGCCAGGATGCGCGCCTCGCGGATGAACCGGCGTTCCAGCTCGTGGTCGGGGCCGCTCGGCAGCCTGAGCAGCTTCACCGCGACCCTGCGATCGAGGTGGCGGTCGTGGCCCGCGTAGACCGCGCCCATCCCGCCCTGCCCGAGGGGGAGGTCGTCGAGCTCATAGCGGTCGCCGATGACCATTCGCCCCTCCACGCAGCCTTTCGGGAAAAACTACACCGTCAGGACTGCGGGTGCAGATGGCCGTCGGCCAGCCCGTCGAGGCCGAGCCTGATCAGGGTACGGCCCAGCGTCGAGGTCTCGCGCAGCGCGTCCTCCAGCACGGCCAGTTGCCTGAACGCCTCCCCGTACGCCTTCTGCTCCTTCAGCGACAGCCTGGGCACGCGGGTGCGGCGCACGTCGAACCTGCTGGAGCCGGTGGTCACCCGGCCGCCCGCGGCCCGCAGGAACCCGGCCAGGAAGTCGGGATCGAGCCTGCGGGCGTCGACCCGGTAGAGGGTCAGGTGGGGGCCGAGCACCGCGCCGCCGTCGGCGATCACCCGCACCCCCGAGTAGGAGGCCACCACGTCGCCGGGACGGATCACGATCAGGCCCGGCTGCATGCCGGTCAGGCCGGAGGGCGCGCCGCCGGTCAGCACGTCGTCGGCCGTGAGCACGGCCACGTCGCCGCCGTCGGCGGCCATCTTGGGCGGCGCCTGCGACGTGCTCACCAGCCCCTCCTTGATCAGGTCGCCCAGCGTCGTGGACGGCTGGTCGAGCGGCTGGTCAAGCACCTTCAGGTCGGGCGGGACGGCGGCGGCGGCGAGGAAGCGGTCGCGCGCCTGCGCGAAGGCCCGGCCCACGTCGTCGCGGCGCTGGTGGCGGGCCGGGGTCATGTCGACCTCGTCGGCCAGCAGGTCGATGATCCGCACGGTCTGGTCGGAGCGGTCGTCGAGGTAGGCCAGCCAGGCGGGCTCGACCGGCGACAGGTCGGCCGTCGCGTCGAGGATGAGCACCTCCGACGGCGGCCGCTCGCCCGCCCTCGGCCGGCGCAGCAGCCACAGGTCGGAGCCCGGCAGCGCCACCACCGCGCGCAACGCTCCGGCGCGCAGCAGGTTGGCCCTGATCCGGCGGCCCGCCTTGCGGCTCGCGGCGGCCGGCGGCATGAGCACCGCGACCAGGCCGCCGGGCCTGACGTGGGTGAGGCAGTGCTGGACCCAGGCCAGCTCGGGCTCGCCGCGCGGCGGCAGGCCGTGCTCCCAGCGTGGGTCGCCGGTCAGCTCCTCGTAACCCCAGGCCCGCTCGTTGAACGGCGGATCGCACACCACGGCGTCGGCCTTGACCTCGGGGAAGCCGTCCAGCCGCATGGAGTCGCCGGCCACGATGTCGGCCTGGATGCCGCGCAGCCGCAGGCGGGCCGCGGTGATGGCGGCCGAGGTCTCGCTGAGCTCCTGCCCGAGGACGCGGGCGGGGCCGCCCCGGCCCGCGGGCGGGTCGCCGTCGGCGGGCGCGGGGTCGCCGGGAACGGCTTCGGCGCGTTCCGGCACGGCGGACGGCGGCAGGAGCAGGGTGCCGACCCCGCAGGCGGGATCGAGGACGGTGGCGCCGTCGGCCCGGACGAGCCGCAGCATCAGCTCGGCCACGTCGTCGCGGGTGACCGAGAGCTGGCGGGAGTGGGCCTCCAGGTAACGCTCGCAGAGGAACTCGTAGGCCGTCAGCGGGTCGTGCCGCTCGGCCAGCTCCGTCACGAGCCCGGCCAGCTCGGGCTCCAGCTCGCTCTCTCCGCTGGTCAGCAACGTTCCAGCCTGGGCGACCAGATGGCCCAGCCGCAGATCGCCGGCGGCTTTCAGGCGTTGCCACACCCGATCTGCCAGCGAGACCTGGTAGGACTTCCCATAGCGGCGCAGCCAGGACTCGACCTGCCGCAGCGAGAACAGCGGCTGGTTCGCGGTTCCGCCGACCGGTTGGGGGAAGTCGTCGTGGCGGCGGCGCCAGTTGCTCACCGCGGCACGCCCGACACCGGCGAGCCGGGCGATGTCCCCGGCGTTCACGGTCGGGTCGTGGCTCATGAAACCCACAGTAGTTCACAAGAGTCTTCAGCGCATCTGCTTGTGAAGTCTTTCAACCAATGATTTACTGCTGGGTATGAAGCACAACATCCGCTATGCCGCCGGATCAGACGTGGGCCGCCGCAGGGAGCAGAACGAGGACTCCGGCTATGCGAGTGGCCGGTTGCTCGTGGTTGCCGACGGCATGGGCGGGCACGCGGCCGGCGAGCTGGCGAGCTCGGCGGCGATCGCCGTCATGCGCGAGCTGGATGCCACGCTTCCCGAGACCGGCTCCGACCTGGAGGCGGCCCTGGAGGGCGCCGTGCACGAGGCGGCCCGCAGGCTGGTCGAGCTGGCCGACATCGACCCGGCCCGCCGGGGGATGGGAACCACGGTCACCGCCCTGCTGTGGGACGGCTACCGGTTCGCCCTTGCTCATCTCGGTGACTCCCGCGGATACCTGCTTCGTGATGGCGCGCTCTATCAGATGACCAAGGATCACACACTTGTGCAGTCGATGGTGGACGAAGGGCGGATAACGGAGGATCAGGCCGCCGTACATCCCCGGCGGTCCATGGTGCTGCGCGTCCTGGGCAGCGAGGGCAGGGCCGAGCCGGACATGGCGCTGCGCGAGGCCGAGCCTGATGATCGCTACCTCCTCTGCTCCGACGGGCTCACGACCGTGCTCGGGCCCGAGGTCCTGCACGAGGTGTTGACCACGGTGGCAGACCCGGCGGCCGCCGTCCAGCGGCTCATCGACCTGGCGAACGAGGGCGGCTCGCCCGACAACGTCACCGTGATCGTGGCCGACGTGGTGGCGCCGGGCGCGGGTGAGGTGAGCGTCTACCGCGTGGGCGCGGGGGCCTGACGGGCGATACCGCTCGTCACAGCAGTCACATGCGTCCCAATGCCGAAATTTGGGCCCATTGATAGACACTTTCTGAATGATTCGAGCAAATTCGCGATGGCGCTACTACAGTCCATCGTGATTTGTCGGTTTTTCGGGGAGGAGTCACCCTGGACCCGATCGCGGACGCGCTGCTGAAGCAGGTACGGCAGGAAGTCGGCTACAAGGAGAAGAGCGGCCAGAGCACCAAGTTCGGCCAGTGGTACGCGGATCGCGTCCAGGACACCCAATACCGCAACGCCCCCTGGTGTGACATGTTCATCGCCTGGGCAGCCGACAGAACCGGCCTCAGTCCGTACGTCGGGCAGTTCGCCTGGACGCCGTCCCACGCGGCCTGGTTCATCAAGCAGAAGGCCTGGGCGCAGCGGCCCGAGCCCGGCGCTCTGGTCTTCTACGACTGGAGCGGCGGCAAGAGCTACAAGGGCGTCGACCACGTCGGGATCGTGGAACGGGTCGAGGGCAAGAAGATCCACACCATCGAGGCCAACGTCGACCGTGTCTGGCTCAAGCGCAAGGTCAGGGACACCGACAAGGTCGTCGGCTACGGGCTTCCCCGGCTGGTCAAGGCCGGGGCCGACCAGGCGGCCGAGATCCGGTCGACCGAGCGTCCGTTCGTGCCCGCGCCGCGCACGGAGGTGGGGCGGTCCTCGCCTCTGGACGTCCTGGGGACGCCGCCCGCGCTGCTGGTCGCGATGGTGCTGGTGACCGTCGTGCTCTCCTTACGCGTGACGGGCCGCCGCCGCGGCACCCACCGCCGCTTCGGCTGGCCCCGCCCCTGGAACGCGCCAGAAGACCGCAGCGCCGGCCGCCCCGGCCTGGACGACCGCCGTACCGTTGATGGCCCACGTGCCGCGCGCATCGGGGATGGCGAGGACTGGGCGCCTCGCGTGACCGTCCTCGCGCCCGATCAGGCGCCGCAGGACGCCTCCCGCATCCGCGTGGGCACCACCCCGCCCCGGCAGCGGGTCGCGGCGGGCGCGGGACGCCCGGCGGCCGGCCGCACCCCCACCACCCGCCGCAAGCCCTACACCCCCAAGGACTGACCTCCCCGGGGACGGGCCCCTCCCAGGGGCGCAACCGTCGGGGCCGCCCTCGAAGTGGGTCAGGTGGTGAGGTCGAGGGTCACCTTGACGTCGCCCGGGTGGTGGACGAAGGCGTCCTTGGCCTGGCTGAGGGGGACGCGGCGGGTGATCAGGCGTTCGAGCCAGGTCCGGTCCGCCTGGGCCAGGGCGGTCGCGGCGTCCCGGAAGTGGCGGAGGTTGGCGTTGACCGTGCCGAAGATCGCGTCGTTCTCCAGGACGATGTCCCGGTTGATCTCGCTCACGTCCAGCCGGTGGGTGCGCCCGCCCGCAGCCAGCCCGGCCAGGCAGACGATCCCGGCCGCGGACGTGCAGGTCATGGACTCCATGACGAGCTGCCCCACCCCGGTCCCCTCGATGATGATGTCCGGTTTGGCGTTGGCGAAGGCGTCCAGGCTGCTGCCCACGTGGTACGTCGCCCCCAGGTCGGCCACCAGCGCGGGCTTGGCCCCGCCCGCCGTCCGGTCCAGGACGTGCACCTCCAGCCCCCGCTGCCGTCCCAGCAGCGCCGCCAGCAGCCCGATCGGCCCCGCGCCGGTCACCAGCACCGTGCGCGGCTCGAACCAGGCGCGCGAGCCGATCCGCTCGATGTGCTCCCACGCCTTGGCCACCACGGACGTCGGCTCGACGAGCATGCCCACGCTCTCCAGCGAGGGGTCGAGGCGCACGGCGTACCCGGCCTCGATGGTCCACCGCTCACCGGCGTAGCCGTCGATCTCCTTGATGCCGCGTTCGGTGTAGCGGCCGTTGCGGCACATGTCGAACTCGCCGCGCGCGCAGGCGCCGCACGGTTCGGGGTCGGGACGGCGTACCACGCCCACGACCAGGTCGCCGGGGGAGAAGGCGGACCCGTCGGGGACCTGGAGCACCCGGCCGAGCGACTCATGGCCGATGATCATGCGGCTACGGCCGGGCGGCGCCCAGCCGTACTCGCCGTCCGCCAGTTCCCGGTCGGTCCCGCAGACCCCCAGGGCCAGCCCCTGGACGAGCAGCTCCCCTGGGCCCGGTTCCGGATCGGGCACCTCTTCCACCTCAAGCGTCCCCGGCCGGCCCGGCTCGAATGTCAACGCGCGCATCGGCGTCACCCCCTGGGGCAGTCCTTACCCAGACCGGAAGGAGCTACGAGGACGTCCTACTATCGAAATAGTTGGACGTCCTAGTATCTTTCGCAGGAGGGGTCCCCTCACAAAGGAGTGATCAGGCGTGCACGTTCCGGCGTACCCTGTCCGTTTCGTGACCGCCGCGGCGCTGTTCGACGGCCATGACGCGGCGATCAACATCATGCGGCGCATCCTCCAGACGCAGGGGGCAGAGGTGATCCACCTCGGCCACAACCGGTCCGTGGACGAGATCGTCACGGCCGCCCTCCAGGAGGACGTCCAGGGCGTGGCCATCAGCTCCTACCAGGGCGGCCACGTGGAGTTCTTCACCTACCTGGTCGAGCTGCTGCGCGAGCGCGGCGCGGGCCACGTGAAGGTGTACGGCGGCGGTGGCGGCGTGATCGTCCCCGAGGAGATCGAGCTGCTGCACGAGCGGGGCGTCACGCGCATCTTCTCGCCGGAGGACGGCCAGCGGTACGGCCTGCCCGGCATGATCAACAAGCTGATCGAGGAGTGCGACCACGAGCTCGGCGACCCGCCGCCCCTGGAGGCCGTGCTCTCGGGCGACCAGGCGGCGCTGGCCCGCGCGATCACCTTCATGGAGTCCGGACGCGCCTCGGCCGAGCTGGTCGAGGGGCTGAAGGCCGCGGTGGCCGTCCAGGAGCGCCCGGCGCGCGTGCTCGGCATCACCGGGACGGGCGGTTCGGGCAAGTCGTCGCTCACCGACGAGCTGGTCCGCCGCTTCCGGGTGGACAACGACGACAAGCTGCGCATCGCCATCCTCGCCATCGACCCGACCCGCCGGCGCGGCGGCGGCGCGCTGCTCGGCGACCGCATCAGGATGAACAGCCTGGGCCCCCAGACGTACTTCCGCTCGCTGGCCACCCGCGGGGCCGCCAACGAGGTCCCGGCCTGCCTCGACGACGTGGTCACCGCCTGCCGCGCGGCCGGCTACGACCTGGTGATCGTGGAGACCCCGGGCATCGGCCAGGGCGACGCCGGCATCGTCCCGCACGTGGACGTGCCCATCTACGTCATGACCCCCGAGTTCGGCGCCGCCTCCCAGCTGGAGAAGATCGACATGCTCGACTTCGCCGAGGCCGTCGTCATCAACAAGTACGAGCGCCGCGGCGCCGAGGACGCCCTGCGCGACGTACGCCGCCAGCTCGTGCGCAACCGGGAGGCGTTCGGTCAGTCGCCTGAGGACATGCCGGTCTTCGGCACGATCGCCGCCCGCTACAACGACGCCGGCGTCACCGCCCTCTACCAGCACCTCAAGGGCCTGCTGCTGGAGGACGTCGGGCCGGGGCTGCTGCCCGTCGTGACCGAGCGCACCTCCAAGGCGGCCGCGGCGATCGTCCCGCCCGCCAGGGCCCGCTACCTGGCCGACATCGCCGAGTCCGTCCGGACCTACCACGCCGAGACGCTGGCCCAGGCGGAGGTCGCGCGCCGCCGTCAGCAGCTCGCCGCCGTACAGGAGCTCCTGGGCGGCGAGGACGCCCGGCTGGCCGGGCTCGCCGAGCAGGCCGAGGGGGAGCTGAGCGAGGAGAGCCGCCGCCTGCTCGACGGCTGGCCCGCGGTCAAGGAGGCGTACAGCAGCGACGAGCTGGTCGTGAAGATCCGCGACCGGGAGATCCACACTCCGCTCTGGCGCGAGACGCTGTCCGGCAATCGCATCCCGCGGGTGGCCCTGCCGCGCTTCAGCGACCACGGTGACCTGCTGAGGTTCCTGCGCTCGGAGAACCTGCCGGGGTCGTTCCCGTTCACCGCCGGGGTGTTCCCGTTCAAGCGCGACGACGAGGACCCGACCAGGATGTTCGCCGGGGAGGGCGACCCGTTCCGCACCAACCGGCGCTTCAAGCTCCTGTCGGAGGGCCAGCCCGCGACCCGGCTGTCCACGGCCTTCGACTCGGTCACCCTGTACGGCCACGACCCCGACCTGCGTCCCGACATCTACGGAAAGGTCGGGACCTCGGGGGTGTCCATCGCCACGCTCGACGACATGAAGGTGCTCTACGACGGGTTCGACCTGGCGGCGCCCAACACGTCGGTGTCCATGACGATCAACGGCCCGGCGCCCACCATCCTGGCCTTCTTCCTCAACGCCGCGATCGACCAGGCCCTCGACCGCTTCCGCGCCGAGCAGGGCCGCGAGCCCGGCGAGCAGGAGGCCCGCGACCTGCGCGCCCGTACGCTGGCCACGGTCAGGGGCACGGTCCAGGCCGACATCCTGAAGGAGGACCAGGGGCAGAACACCTGCATCTTCTCCACCGAGTTCTCGTTGCGGATGATGGCCGACATCCAGGAATGGTTCATCCAGAACGCGGTCAGGAACTTCTACTCGGTCTCGATCTCCGGCTACCACATCGCCGAGGCGGGGGCCAACCCGATCAGCCAGCTCGCGTTCACGCTGGCCAACGGGTTCACGTACGTGGAGGCGTACCTGGCCAGGGGGATGCGGGTCGACGACTTCGCGCCGAACCTGTCGTTCTTCTTCTCCAACGGCATGGACCCCGAGTACAGCGTGCTCGGACGGGTGGCGCGCCGGATCTGGGCGGTCGCCATGCGCGAGCGTTACGGCGCGGGTGAGCGCTCGCAGAAGCTCAAGTACCACATCCAGACCTCGGGCCGGTCGCTGCACGCGCAGGAGATGTCCTTCAACGACATCCGCACGACCCTCCAGGCCCTGATCGCCATCTACGACAACTGCAACAGCCTGCACACCAACGCCTTCGACGAGGCCGTCACCACCCCGTCGGCCGACTCGGTGCGCCGCGCGATGGCGATCCAGCTCATCATCAACCGCGAGTGGGGCCTGGCCAGGAACGAGAACCCGTTGCAGGGCTCGTTCATCATCGACGAGCTGACCGACCTGGTCGAGGAGGCGGTGCTGGCCGAGTTCGAGCGGCTGTCGGACCGCGGCGGCGTGCTCGGCGCGATGGAGACCGGTTACCAGCGCGGCAAGATCCAGGACGAGTCGATGCTGTACGAGATGCGCAAGCACGACGGCTCCCTGCCGATCATCGGCGTCAACACCTTCCGCAACCCCGGCGCCGAGCAGTCCGACCCGCACAAGCTGGAGCTGGCCAGGGGCACCGAGGAGGAGAAGCGCTCGCAGCTCGACCGCCTGCGCGACTTCCACGAGCGCAACCGGGCACAGGCGCCCGCGGAGCTGTCGCGGCTGCGCGAGGTCGCGATGTCCGACGGCAACGCGTTCGCGGTGCTGATGGACGCGGCCCGGGTCTGCTCGCTCGGGCAGATCACCGACGCCCTGTTCGAGGCGGGCGGCCAGTACCGGCGCAACGTCTAGCGATCACGCGCGGCCGGTACCGGTGATGCGCGGGCCCGGTACCGGCGTGACGTCGAGCGGTGCGTGGCGCCGGGCCGGGCTGCCTGGCGGGGGAGATCGCGCCGCTAGGATCGCGGTCGGGGAACATCGCTATCAGGAGGCTTTCATGTCCGACGTCACTTTCAAGGGCAACCCGATCACCGTGGGCGGCGCCTTCCCGAAGCCCGGCGACGCCGCGCCCGCCTTCACGCTGGTCGGCACCGACCTGTCCGACCGCACGCTGGCCGACTTCGCCGGCAAGACCAAGGTGCTCAACATCTTCCCGAGCGTCGACACCGGCGTCTGCGCGGCCTCGGTGCGCCGCTTCAACCAGGTCGCGTCCGAGCACCCCGACGCGGTCGTGCTCTGTGTCTCGGCCGACCTGCCCTTCGCCCAGAACCGGTTCTGCGGCGCCGAGGGCCTCGACAAGGTGACCATGCTGTCGCTCATGCGCGGGCGTGAGTTCCTCACGGACTACGGCGTGGCCCAGGAGTCCGGCCCGCTGGCCGGCCTGGCCGCGCGCGCGGTCGTCGTGCTCGACGCCGACGACAACGTGGTCTACTCCGAGCTGGTGCCCGAGATCACCCAGGAGCCCGACTACGAGGGCGCGCTCTCCGCGCTCAAGTAGCCGACGCTCAGGCAGCCGGCCGTGGCCCCGGGTTCAGGCGGCGCGAAGGCGCTCGCCGAACTCGGCGGCCAGCTCCAGCAGGTGGTCGACGTCGGCGGCGGTGTGCTGGAGGTCCAGGATGACCTCGTGGACCCCGGCTTCCGCCGCCTGCGACAGGTACGCCGCGATCTCGGCGACCGTGCCGCTCCTCGGCGGGCTGCCGTCGGCGGTGACGACCGGGTTGGAGCGCAGGATCATGCGCAGGGCGTCCGGGTCGCGTCCGGCCTGCTCGGCGCTCTTCCTGACCGTCTTCCACATCGCGAGGAGCGCGGGGATCGGCAGCGCGGCCGTCAGCCAGCCGTCGCCCCTGCGCCCGATCCTGGCCAGCGCCTCCGGGGCGAACCCGGCCAGCAGCAGCGGCGGGCGGCGGGCCGGCTTGGGGTCGATGTGGCTGGGCGCGATCGTCCACAGCTCGTGCTCGAACGTCACGGGGTCCTCGCCCCAGATCGCCTCCAGGGCGTCGAGGGTGGCGTCGTAGCGTTCGGCCCGGCCCTTCCAGGGCACGCCCACGGCGGCGTACTCGTCGGAGGACCAGCCCAGGCCGAGGCCCGCGGCCAGGCGCCCGCCGCTCAGGTGGTCGATCGTGGTGAGCGAGCGGGCCAGTACCGGCGGGGGATACCAGCAGGCGTTGAGCGCGCTGGTCCCCAGCCGCACGGACGACGTCACGGACGCGGCCACCGCCAGCACCGCGAACGGGTCGAGGAACACCCGATGGGCCTCGGGCACGCTGCCGTCGCCGCCGGGGTAGCGGTCCCTGGGGCGCAGCGGCGTCAGCAGCCGGTCGCCCGCCCACAGGGCGGCGAACCCCATCGCCTCTGCCTCGCGGGCCACCCGGGTCACGGCGGGCAGCGCGGCGAACCTGCCGTACTGCGGGACGGCGAGGCCGAGGTCCATGGGCGCGTCCTAGACCTTCCTGGCGACGCCGCACACGATGAGCGACGACTCCGGACGGTCCATGAAGTCGATCGTGTCCGTCTGGTCGGGATGCCACTCGGGCAGCCACACCAGGCCGGGCTCCAGCAGCTCGAAACCCTCGAACAGCTCCCTGATCCGGGCCCGGCTGCGCAGCGCCAGCCGCGAGGTGGCGTTGCGGTAGACCTCGGTGCCCGTGCTGACCGCGTCGGGACGGGCGTCGCTGGTGCCGTGGGACATGACCAGGTAACTACCCGGGGCCATGACCTCACGCAACGTCTTCAGGATCCCCTCGGGATCGTCGGACTCCTCGATGAAGTGCATGATCGCCACCAGCAGCACGGCGACCGGCCGGCTGAAGTCGATGGCCCGCAGCACCTCGGGGTCGCGCAGGATGTCGCCCGGATTGCGCAGGTCGCCCTCGACCACCGTGGTGTCGTCGCCGTGGCCGGTGAGCAGCGCCCTGGCGTGCACCAGCACCACGGGGTCACGGTCGACGTAGACGACGCGGGAGCCCGGCGCGATCTTGGCGGCCACCTCGTGCACGTTCCCCTGGGTCGGCAGCCCCGTGCCGATGTCGAGGAACTGCCTGATCCCGGCCTCGGCGAGGTGGCGTACGGCGCGGCCGAGGAAGGCGCGGTTGGCCCGCGCCGCCGCCCGTACCTCGGGCGCCACCGTGAGGATCCGCTCGGCCGCCTCCCGATCGACCGGGAAGTGATCCTTGCCGCCGAGGTAGTAGTCGTAGAGCCGTGCCACGTTCGGCGTGTTCGGATCGAAATCCGATGCCTCGTGCTCCAACCGTCGAGCCCCCGATCACAGAGTTTTAACGATCTTTACCGGGATTCTACGGATCTATACCGACATAAGAGTGGTGCTACGCATATTTCAGGAAAACGCAACCTAAGGTGGTGCCGTGGTCCACGATGACACAGGGGTGCCTGTGAAGGTACCCCGCGACGTCCGGCGGATCGTGTCGCTGGTGCCGTCGCTGACCGAGTCCGTGGCGGCGACCGTCCCGGAGGCGCTGGTCGGGGCGACGGACTGGTGCACGCACCCGGCCGGCCTGGACGTCGCCAGGGTCAGGGGCACCAAGAACCCCGATCTCGACGCCGTGCTCCGCCTGCGACCGGACGTCGTCCTGGCCAACGTCGAGGAGAACCGCGCGCCCGACGTCGAGGCCCTGCGCGAGGCGGGCGTCGCGGTCTGGGTGACCAGGATCGAGACGCTGGAGCAGGCGTTCGCCTCGCTGGAGCGCATGTTCGCGCACGCCTGCCGTACGGACCGCCCGGCCTGGCTGGAAACCGCCCGCGAGGCGTGGGGCGCCCCCGCGCCCGGCCCGCGCCGCACCGCGATCGTCCCGATCTGGCGCCGCCCCTGGATGGTCGTGGGCCGCGACACCTTCACCGGGGACGTGCTGCGGCACCTCGGCGTGGACAACCTGTACGCCGGCCACGCCGACCGCTACCCCAAGATCCCGCTGCCCAAGCTGACCGGCAACCGCCCCGACCTGGTCGTACTGCCCGACGAGCCCTACGCCTTCAGCGCGGACGACGGCCCCGAGGCGTTCCCCGGCCTGCCCTGCGCGCTGGTCAGCGGCCGCCTGCTGACCTGGTACGGCCCCTCGCTCACCGAGGCCGCCACCATCCTGCCCGCCGCCCTGGCCTGATCACCCGACGGCGGCGGCCAGCGCGCCGTCGACGGCCGCGGGCGAGAGCACGTGCTCCATGACGATCACCGCCATGCCGGTGATCCCGGCCCGGTCGCCGAGCCGGCTGGGGACGATCTCCAGGTTGCGCGTCGTGTACGGCAGGCTCCGCCGGTAGACGACCTCCCTGATCCCGGTCAGGTAGTGCTCCCGCGTCTGCGCCATGTCCCCGGCCAGCACCAGCACGCCGGGGTTGAGCAGGCTGACCGCGGTGGCCAGCACCACGCCCAGCGTGCGGCCCGCCTCCTGGGTGCGCGCGATGGCCGCCGGGTCGCCGGCCTGCACCAGGCGCACGACGTCGCGGCTGGTCTCCTGGCCGAGGTCGGCCGCGAGGGCGTGCCCGCTGGCCAGGGAGGCCACGCAGCCGCGGGAGCCGCAGGTGCACACCCGGTCGTCGGTCTCCCGGATGCGGACGTGCCCGATGTTCCCGGCGGCCTCCTCGACGCCCCGGTAGATCTGCCCGTCGAGGACGATGCCGGTGCCGATGCCGGTGGACACCTTCACCAGGATCAGCGAGTCCGTCTCCCGCCAGGACGACCACCACTCGCCGAGCGCCATCGCGTTGGCGTCGTTCTCCACCAGGATGGGCACGTCGTACGTGCGCCCGATCGCCTCCCTGATCGGATGGTCGTCCCAGCCCGGCATCAGGAACGACCTGATCATCCGCCCGCTGGTGTGGTCGACCGAGCCGGGCAGATCGAGCCCGATGCCGCACACCTCGCTCGCCGGCCGTCCGGCCCGGTCCAGCATGCGCTGGAACGCCTCGCACACCCACGTCAGCACGGCCTCGGGCCCGCGGTCGATGCGCATCTCGGCGCGTTCCTCGGCCAACGGCCGGGCGGCGAGGTCGGTGAGGGCCACCCTGGCGTGGGTGGCGCCCAGGTCGGCCACGAGCACCAGCCGCCGGGCGGCGTCGACGTCGAGCACGGAGGGCGGCCGGCCACCGCCCGAGGCGCCGACGCCGGACTCGTGCAGGTAGCCGGCGGCGATGAGCCGGTCGACCCGGTCGGTGATGGTCGACCGGGACAGGCCGGTGAACTCGATCAGCTCTTTGCGGGTACGGCAGGAGCCATCGCGGACGAGCTGGAGGACCTGCCCTGCCGTCAGCATGTCTATCCCTTCTCCGCGCCGGCCGTGAGGCCCTCCGTCAGCAGGCGTTCACTGGCGAAGAACACGATCACGATGGGCAGCGTCAGCACCACGGATCCTGCCATCAGCACCGTCGTGGGGATCTCTATGCTCCCCGCCAGCTGCGAGAGCCCCAGGGAGACCGTCCAGCTCTCCCGCCGCTCCACGAGGAACAGCAGGGCGAACAGGAACTCGTTCCACGCGATCATGAACGCGTAGAGTCCGGTCGCCATGAGCGCGGGCTTGGACAGGGGCAGCACCACCCGCCAGATGGTCGACAGCCGCGAGCAGCCGTCGATCGCGGCCGCCTCCTCCACGCTCCGTGGCACGGTCTCGAAGTAGTTGCGCAGCATGTATACCGTGACGGGCACGGTCTGCGCGATATAAACCAGGATCAGTCCGGCGAGAGATCCTCTGAGCCCCAGCATGGTGAACAGCACGAACAAGGGGATGGCTAGGACGATCGCCGGGAACAGGTAGACCGCCAGGAACAGGAAGTGCACCTGCCGCCGGCCGAAGAAGCGCAGCCGCGCGACGGCGTAGGCGCCCGGGATCGAGATCAGCAGCGTCGCGGCCACCGAGCCGGCCGCGACGACCGCGCTGTTCCTGATGAAGGTGAGGAACCCCTGCGTGGTGAGCACGTTCACGTACGTGTCCAGGGTGAGACGCCGCGGCCACACCGACCCCGGCTCCAGGATGAGCTCCTGGATGTCGCGCACGGACAACGTCACCATGTAGAGGAACGGCAGCGCGGTGACCGCGAGGAGGAACACGATCACCACGGGCTTGAGCGCCGCGAACAGCCCACGCTCGAACCTATCCCTGCTCACGATCGCCTCCCGAGAAGAAGCGCAGGTAGACGGTCAGGAAGACGACGAGGAAGACGGCCAGCACGATCGCCTGCGCGGCCGAGGCGCCGATGTCGTCGCGGGCGGTCAGGAAGTTGTAGACGCGCACGCTGACCACCTCGGTCCCGGCGCCGCCGCCGGTCAGCAGGTAGACGTCGTCGAACTTGGTGAAGGTGAACACGAACCGCAGCACCGCCAGCAGCGCCACGATGCGCCAGAGCTGCGGCATGATCACGTACCGGAAGCGCTGGGTGGGGGTGGCGCCGTCCACGACCGCGGCCTCCTCCAGGTCGGCGGGCAGCGCCTGCAACCGGGCCAGGATGAACAGGAACGCGAACGGGAAGTACCGCCACGCCTCGAACGCGATCACCGTGAGCAGCGCGACCGGCACCTTCAGGCCCAGGAAGTCGCCCTGGGCCTGGGTGAGGAAGGCGATCGGCTCCTTCAGCCAGGTGTTCACGATGCCGTACTGGGGGTTCAGCATGGTCTCCCACAGGAAGGCCACGGCCACGACCGGCGCCACGTACGGAATCAGGATCGAGGCTCTGACCAGGGTGCGGCCCCGGAACCTGTCGCGCAGGGCGAGCGCGGTCACCAGGCCGGCCGCGATCGACAGCGCCGTGCCGGCCACCGTGTAGACCAGGGTGTTGACCAGCGACGTCCAGAAACCCGGCTCGGAGATCACGTACGTGAAGTTCTGCAGCGTGTAGTGCCCGAAGACGCCGGCCCGGCGGATGTTGATCAGCCGGACGTCCTGGAAGGCCAGCATGATCGCCCACAGCAGCGGCAGCACCACCACGACCAGCGTGATGACCAGCGTGGGGGAGATCAACGCCAGGCCGGCCCGCCCTTCCCGCTGCCGCAGGGTCCGGGGTGCGCTCATTGCCGGATCCCGCGCTTGATGGTCTCCACGTCCTTCCTGGCCTGGGCGGCGGCGGCCTGCGGGGTCAGCGAGCCGTCGGCCACCTGGCTCAGGGCCTTGGGCACGGGCAGTTCGCCCATCGTGGCGCCGACGAGCTTGCCCTGGCCCTGCGGGATGCCCCAGCGGGCGAAGGTGTCCGGGCTCCTGCGCAGCGCGTCGAGCACGTCGGCCGGGTAGACCTCCGACAGCGGCTTCTTGGAGTCCACGCCCGCGGGCAGCTTGTTCCACTTGTCCGCGAAGCCCTCGCGGGTGGGAAACTTGCCCTCGGGGGCCATCCCGATCCAGCGCTCGTACCCCTCGTCCATCATGTAGGCGACGAACGTGGCGGCCGGGTCGGTGGCGGCGCCGCGGACGACCGCCCACGAGACGATCTCGCCGTACTGGGCGGGGGTGCTTCCGTCGGGGCCCTTCAGCGCCGTGACCACGCCGGTGTTCTTCGCCAGCCACTCGGGGTCGCCGCGGCACTCGGCGCAGCTCGGCAGCGCGTCCTTACGCAGCCCCGCCAGCTCGTCGAGGATGAACGACGACCAGATCATCATGGCCGCCTTCCCGGAGAAGTACGTGGCCCTGGTGGAGTCGACGTCCTGTTTGCCCTTGACTGAGTAGTTTTTCGCTAGTTTCGCGTAGAACTCGAAGGCTTTCACGCACTGTGGGCTGTCTAGCGCGACATTTCCGGAATTGTCGACTAGCTGGCAGCCGTTCGCCAGCGCCACGTGCTCGAAGCTCTGCGCGGTGAAGGAGTCCTTGGGCGCGATCGCCAGCGTGATGCCCGCCACCCCACCCGCGTTCAGCTTCGCCGCCGCCGCCTCCAGCGCCTCGTACGTGTCCGGCGGCGCCAGCCCGGCCTTGCCGAACAGGTCCTTGCGGTAGAGCAGGAGCTGCGCCCACCCGTCGCTGGGCACGGCCAGCAGCCTGCCGCCGGAGGAGTCCAGTTCGAGCGCGCGCGGCGAGAAGGAGTCCTTGCCGAGCCGATCGACGATCCGCCCCGGCGTCTCGGTGTCCAGCAGGTCGTTGGCCTCCAGTTCGCGGACGGAGGCGAGGGGCAGCGCGCCGATCACGTCCGGGAGGTCGTCCGCGGCGGCGGCGGCCGTCACGGTCTGGCTGAACTGGTCCTCCCCGACGCCGACCAGCTTGACCTTGATCCCGGTCTTCCTGGTGAACTCGGCGACGATCTGGTTCTGCACGGCCATCCGGTCGCCGAGGTTCTCCTCGGTCCAGACGGTGATCTGGTTCGGGCCGGACCGCTGCTCGCCGCCGTCGCCGCACGCCGCGAGGGAGGCCGAGGCCAGCAGGGCGACGGAGAGGACGGCGGTGACCTTCTTCGGCATGGCACGCTCCTCCAGTTGGGGGGATTTCGTAAAAGATTGGTCGGCATCGCGGCAAATCTTCCCCAGAACCGATCGCGGACACCCGTCGCGAAACGATCGGGTCTGATGTCATTTCGGTCATCCGGATGCTGCCCGGCCAAGCACTTCTGGCACTTCCGGACCAGGTGGACAGACGGGGCGGGATATGTCGATAAGATCTCTTTCCAGAACGCGCCCTGCCGGAAACCCGGATTCCATCGGCCGCGATCGACGGAAGTCGTAGACTTACGCGTGTTTCGAGCGCAACTATGGTGTGCAAACAAACACTAAATCTCTGACTTTTGTTTGATCAAAAAGCGTAAGTGTGGGGTATGCGCGTCATCACCTTCCAAGAGCCAGGCCGTGTCAGCGTCAGCCTGGAGTCGCCCGCCGAACTCGTCCCGGGCTCCGTCCGGGTGCGGACCCTGTATTCCGGGGTTTCCGCGGGCACCGAGCTGACCGCGTATCGCGGCACCAATCCCTACCTCACCCGTAAGTGGGACACCGAGCGCCGGATCTTCCTCGAAGGCCAGACGCACGCCTACCCCCTGTCCGGCTGGGGCTACCAGGAGGTGGGCGAGGTGGTGGAGGCGGCCCCCGACGTCGCCGAGCCGCCCGTCGGCAGCCTCGTCTGGGGCATCTGGGGCCACCGCGCCGAGGCGGTCGTCCCCGCCGAAAAGCTGGCCGGCCACATCCTGCCGCCGGGCGCCGACCCCGTCGCGGGCGTGTTCGCCCGGGTCGGGGCCATCGCGCTCAACGCCGTCCACGCCTCCGACGTGCACCTGGGCGACCAGGTCGTGATCTTCGGCCAGGGCGTCATCGGCCTGCTCGCCACCCGCATGGCGGTGCTCAGCGGCGCCCGGGTGGTCGCCGCCGACGCCATCCCCGACCGGCTCGAACTCGCCAGGAAGTTCGGCGCCGCCGAGACGTTCGACGTGCGCTCCGGCTCGGTGGCCGAGTTCCTGCGCAAGCGCATCGAGGGCGCCGACACCGCGATCGAGCTGAGCGGCAACCACCTGGGCCTCCAGGAGGCCATCAGGAGCGTGCGCAAGGGCGGCCGGGTCGTGGCGGCCGGCTTCTACCAGGGCGACGGCATCGGGCTGCGGCTGGGCGAGGAGTTCCACCACAACCAGGTGCAGCTCGTCTCCTCCCAGATCGGCGGCGTCGCCTCCTGGCTGGCCCACCGCTGGGACGTCGAACGCCTCCAGCGCACGTTCATGGAGCTCGTGCACCGGGGCGAGGTCGAGGTCGCCGACCTCGTCACCCATCGCGTGCCGGTCGAGCAGGCGGCCGAGGCGTTCGACCTGATCGACAAGCACCAGTCCGAGGTGCTCCAGCTCGTCTTCACCTTCGAGGAGTCATGATGAAGCTCGCCGCCCAGGAGCAGCTTCTGCCCGGCCGGAGCCTGCAGGAGAAGTTCGCGTTCGCGGTGGAGGCCGGGTTCGACGCCATCGAGCTGAGGGGCAAGGGCGACTTCCACTTCGCCGGCCGCCTGACCGAGCTCAAGCGGGCGCTGGCCGACGGCGTCGTCATGCCCACGGTGTGCGTCGAGATGCCGCACTTCATCGGCGACTTCGACCCCGCCAAGCGCAAGGACGCCATCCAGCAGCTCAGGTCGCAGCTCACGGTGATCGCCGAGCTGGGCGGCATCGGCGTCATGACCCCGGCCTCCTGGGGTCAGTTCTCGCTCAGGCTGCCGCCGTTCGAGCCGCCGCGCACCGCCGAGGAGGACCGCGAGGTGCTGGCCGAGGCGCTGGGCATCCTCGGCGAGCACGCCCAGCGCAACGGCGTGCTGATCATGCTCGAACCCCTCAACCGGTACGAGAACCACATGGTCAACACCCTGGCCGACGCGGTGTCGTACTGCTCGATGGACTCGATCAGGATCGTCGGCGACACCTACCACATGAACATCGAGGAGGACGACCCCTGCCAGGCCCTGGCGGAGGCGGCGCCGTACCTCGCGCACATGCAGATCAGCGAGTCCAACAGGAACCAGCCCGGCACCGGCCACCTCGACTGGGGCGCGCAGCTCGCCACGCTCGACGCCGTCGGCTTCGACGGCTACCTCGCCCTCGAATGCCGGTTGCGGGGCGAGCCCGAGATCGTGCTCCCGCAGACGGCGGCCTTCATCAGGAAATTCCTGTGATCCTCCGCGACGCCGTACGCGTGCTGGTCGCCAACTGGGACGGCAGCTACACGGTTCCCTCCCGTCGCCTGTACCCCCACCAGTGGAGCTGGGACTCCGCCTTCATCGCGATCGGCAACGCCCGCTGGTCGCCGCGGCGGGCCAGGGCGGAGCTGCTCTCGCTGTTCGGCGCCCAGTGGCGCGACGGCCGGGTGCCGCACATCGTGTTCAACCCCGTCGTGCCCGAGGGCGCCTACTTCCCCGGCCCGCAGTTCTGGGGCGCCCGCGCGCCGTCCGGCTCGGCGACCTCCGGCATCGTGCAGCCGCCCGTGCACGCGCTGGCGGCCTGGAAGGTGCACCAGGCCGAGCCCGACCCGGCGTTCCTGGCCAGGATCTATCCCAAGCTCGTCGCCCAGCAGGAGTTCCTGCGCGCCTCGCGGCGCTCGCCAGAGGGGCTGATCTCGATCGTCCACCCGTGGGAGTCGGGCATGGACAACAGCCCGGCCTGGGACCTCCCGCTGCGCGCGGTCGAGCCGGGCGTGACGGGCTTCGTCCGCAGAGACCTCAACACCGTCAGCGCCGACGAACGCCCCACCGACCGCGACTACGAGCGGTACGTCGCGCTCGCGAGCGCCTACCGTGACAGCGGCTACCAGCGGGCCGGCTCGTTCGAGATCGAGGACCCGCTGTTCAACACCGCGTACGGCGTGGCCGAGTCGGCGCTCGCCGAGATCGCCGAGGTGTGCGGCCAGGACCCCGGGCCCCACCGGCGCGAGGCCGCCGCCGTCACCGCCGCCATGGTCGACCACCTCTACCAGGACGGCCACTTCCGCCCCCGCGACCTGCGCACGGGCCGCCTGATCCGCTCGGGCAGCGCCGCCGGCCTGGTGCCGCTCATGCTGCCCGGGCTGCCGCCGGAGATCGCCGAGGCGCTGATCGGCACGGCCGTCGACAAGTTCTCGCTCAAGGACGGCGTGCTGCCCAGCCACGCCCCGGCCACGGCCGAGTTCGACCCGGCGCGCTACTGGCGCGGGCCGAGCTGGATCAACCTGACCTGGCTCGTCTGGCAGGGGCTCAGGGACCGCCGCCCCGACCTGGCCGACCTGCTCGCCGAGGGCATGATCCACGCCGTCGCCCACTCCGGCTTCCGCGAGTACTTCAACCCGTTCACGCTGCGCGGTCACGGGTGCGGGGACTTCAGCTGGTCAGCCGCCCTCATCCTCGACGTCGTCGCTGAGCACGGCCTGGACGGTCTGCCGCCGTCGGGCCGCGAGATCGGCCAGAAGTTCGGGGGCCTCCCCGAAGCCGACGACGTCGGTGACCACGTGCTCGCGTAGCAGCCTCCCGCGCTCCCTGAGCAGGCCGATCGTCTCGTACGAGAGGCGTTCGCGGTCCCAGGAGTGCGCGAGCCCGCGCGGCACCCGGCCGATCTGGGCGCAGCGCAGCGTCAGCCCGTTGTGGTGGAACTCCTCGCCGAGCCGCACCTCGTCGGCGCCCTGGGTGTAGAACGCCAGGTCGATCAGCGTGCCCTGCGGGCGCAGCAGCCTGAGCCCCAGGGCCAGCGCCCTCGGCTGACCGCGGCACTGGAAGACCAGGTCCGCGCCGCGGTCGTTGGGGGCGTGCCGCCAGCGGCGCTTCAACGTCACCGCGGGGTCGTCGTCGGTGGTGGCCAGGACCTGCGCGCCGATCGCCTCGGCGACCGCGAGCCTGGCCGGGGTCTCGTCCACGACCACGACCTCGGCGGCCCCGCAGGACAGGGCGAAGGACGCGGTCAGCAGGCCCACCACGCCCGCGCCGACCACCGCGACGCGCCGCCCGCGCACGCCGTCGCCCAGGTGCTGGACGGCCGGGCCGTGCAGGTCGGCGGCCGCGTGCAGGAGGCCGTTGGCGCAGATCGGGCCCATGTGGGCGACGTAGATGCCGAGCAGCGGGTCGAGGTCGCCGGGCAGCACGACGAACCGGTCGGTCATCGGGTCGGCCGCGTACGCGGTGCGGTGTCCGTACGCCATGGCGACCAGCGCGCCTTCGTCCACGGCCCGCGTACGGGTCTCGACCACCTGGCCCACCTGCATGTAGCCGATGCCGCGCACGGGATACCCCACCGACGGCGTGCCGGGCAGGAACAGGCCGAGTGCCGGGTCCCAGGTCGAGCTGAGGTAGGGGTTGGCGCCCTTGACGTAGGTCAGCTCGGTGCCCGCCGAGACGCCGCTGTGCGTGGTGGCGACCATGAACCCGCCGTCGGCCAGGCCCGGCAGCTCCTCCTCCACCATCCGCACCTCACCGGGCGCCTCGATACTGAGAATGGTGTTCACCGGCTCACTCATCGAGCATCACCGGCCGGCGTTCGGCGGCGGAGCGGGTGAGGGCGAGGGCCAGGCGGTGGGTTCGCAGGGCTTCGGCGTACGGCGCGCGCACGTCGGCGTCCTTCCCTCGTACCGCGTCGATGAACGCGCGGTCCACGAGGGTCTTGGCGTGCCCGGCGTCCTCGATCGACTCCTCGCCGTCCACGAGCAGCCGGGTCTCGCTGACCTCCAGGGCGATGCCGTCGGCGCACACCTCCAGCCCCACCCGGTGCTTGCGGGGCAGCAGGCAGGAGGTGGCCAGCAGGCCGGTGGCGCCGTCCGTGAAGCTCATGACGGCCGACGTGGCCCGGTCGATCTCGCCCTCCACCCGGTTCCCTGCCGGTACGGCGTGCACCATCGACACCTCGCCGACCAGCAGCCGGGCCAGGTCCAGGACGTGGACCGCCTGCTCCAGGATCTGGCCGCCCGACAGTCCGGCGTTCAGCCACCAGCCGACCGGGGGCACCTTGTCCAGCCAGTGCCCGAGCGCGAGCCGTACGGGCCGGCCGTCGAGCAGTTCCCTGGCCCTGTCGACGACGTCGAGGTAGCGCCAGTGGTGGCCGACGGCGGACGGGAGCCCTCTCCGTTCGATTTCGGCTGCGATGTTTTCTGCGGTTTTGAGATCCATGGAAAGGGGTTTTTCCACGAAAATCGGGAGATTGCAGGATAGGGCGTCGAACTCCGGTTTACCGTGCGCGAAAGGAGGCACACAGACGTAAACAGCGTCGAGACCGCCGGCCTCCAGCAGGCCGGCATGGTCGCCGTAGGCGGGGGAGCCGTACGCGGAGGCCAACGCCTCAGCCTTGTGGAGATCGGTGTCGGCCACCCCGGCGATCGTCACATCGGGGAAGCCGGCCAGGACATCTGCGTGGCGAGCGGCGACATTTCCGGCACCAATGATGCCGACACGGGTAATTGGGGACACAACCCGACATATGCCACGTCTAGGGGTTAACAAACAAAGATGTTCAGAGGCGCATAGATCGGGCAGGGGTCGTGGCCCTATGAGATGGGGCTGACTGCATGGATACAGATGTGCGAGCCTTGGCCAGGGCACAGGAGTGGTATGGCCCGCATTCCAGCACGGCGTCCGAATGGCCGGTGGACGCCTTAATCGCGGCCAAGGGCAACACGACGGTGAGCGTCGTCCTACCGGCGCGCGACGAAGAGCGCACAGTGGGGGACATCGTCACCGTCATCAGGCGTGAGCTGGTGGAGGAGTCGCCACTCGTCGACGAGATCCTCGTCGTCGACTCCAACTCCACCGACGCGACGGCGGAACGGGCCCGCGCGGCGGGCGCGCGGGTCGTGGCGCAGAACGAGGTGCTGCCCCACCTGCCGCGCATGACGGGCAAGGGGGAGGCGCTGTGGAAGGGCCTGGCCGCCTCCCACGGCGACATCGTCGCGTTCGTCGACTCGGACCTGCTCAACTTCGGCTCGCACTTCGTGTCGGGGCTGGTCGGTCCGCTGCTGGTGAACTCCGACACCCATTTCGTCAAGGCGACGTACGAGCGTCCCTTCACGGGCGAGGACGGCGTGCCGCGGCGCGGCGCGGGCGGACGGGTGACCGAGCTGGTGGCCAGGCCCCTGCTCAACATGTTCTGGCCGGAGCTGGCGGGCTTCGGCCAACCCCTCGGCGGCGAGTACGCCGCCCGGCGCGAAGTGCTCGAACAGGTGCCCTTCGTCACCGAGTACGGCGTGGAGCTCGGCCTCCTCGTCGACCTCCTCCACCTCGTGGGACTGGACGCGATGGCCCAGGTGGACCTGGGCTCCCGCGCGCACGGGCACCAGTCCGTGAACGCGCTCGGCCGGATGGCCGGGCAGATCATGCTCACCGCGTGGTCCCGGCTCGAACGCCAGGGCCGCGTGGTGTCGTCGCAGCCCCCGGGACACACGCTGCTGCAGTTCGGGCTCGACGGGCGGGCCGGTCTGGTGGACGTGGGCGTGGCGGAACGACCGCCGCTCGCCTCCCTCATGCTGGAGGAGGACGTCGCGTGAAGGTGCTGATCAACGCGGGACCGTGGCTGGCGGTCCCGCCTCCCGGCTACGGCGGGATCGAGAACGTCGTCGCGACGCTGGTGCCCGCGCTGCGCGAACGCGGCGTGCACATCGTGCTGGCCTCCGTGGCGTCGAGCACGCTGGAGGCCGACGAGCTGATCGCCGTCTACGACGAGGGCCGGTTCGCCGAGCTGCAGCAGCCGTACAACCAGGTCATGGGGATCGCGCACGCGCACCAGGCGCGGGTGGCGGACGAGCTGCGCGCCCGCGACGACATCGACCTCGTCCACGACCACCTGGAGGTCGTCGGGCCGGCGGTGCTGTCGGCGCTGGGCGGGCCGCCGGTGTTGCACACCCTCCACTGGGACCTGTGCAAACATCCGGCCTTCTACGGCGACTTCCCGGGGTCGATCGCGGTCAACGGGGTGTCGGAGTCGCAGCTGGCCCGCGCCCCCGAGGCGCTGCGCGCGGCCTCGCTCGGCGCCGTCTACCTGGCCACCCCGCTCGCGGACCAGGACGTCCGGGCCGAGCGGGGCGAGCACCTGGTGATCATGGGCCGGATCTGCGGGCTCAAGGGCCAGCACGTGGCCGCCGGGATCTGCCAGAAGCTCGGCCTGCCGCTGGTCGTGGCCGGGCCGGTCTGCGGCCGGGACAGCCAGGCCGAGCTGGACGTCGTCCTCCAGGACCCCCACCACCCGCTGCACGGCCACCCCGACGTGCGCTACCACCTCGACCAGTTGTCCCGCTACCTCGACGGCGACCTGATCAAGTGGGTCGGCGCGGTCGGCGGCCAGGCCAGGGACGAGCTGTACGCCTCGGCCCGCGCCGCGCTCTTCCCCATCCAGTGGGACGAGCCCGGCGGCACGGCCGTCGTCGAGGCCCTGGCGCTCGGGGTGCCGCCGGTGGGCCTGCGCCGCGGCTGCCTCCCCGAGATCATCGACCACGGCCGCACCGGCTTCCTCGCCGACACCGAGGAGGAGCTGGCCGAGTGGGTCCAGCGGGTGGACGAGATCGACCCGGAGGAGTGCCGCCGCGAGGCCCGGCGCCGCTTCTCGCCCGCCGTGATGGCCGACCGCTACCTGGAGCTGTACGGCCGGCTCCTGGGCTCAGACGGCTGACCGCAGCGCGAGCCGGGCCGGCAGAGCGGTGGCGACCAGGGACAGGACGGCCGCCGCCGCGATCACCCCGGCGAAGGCGGGCAGCGGGATGTGCGGCACCGCCGACCCGGTCATGCCCGCGCCGAACGCGGCCAGCGTCACCACGGCCACCGCCGACCCGAGCACCGAGGCGGCCAGCACCGCGCCCAGCGTCTCCAGCCGCAGGGTCCGCAGCACCTGCCGCCGGGTCGTGCCCGTCAGCCGCAGCGCGGCCAGCTCGCCGGACCGGGCCGAGGTCGCCATGGCCAGCGTGTTGACCACGGCGATGGCGGTGAAGGCGATGATCAGGCCCAGGGCCACGAAGGTGACCTGCGGGTTCGCGGTGCTCACCTCGGCCGCCGTGGCCCGGTCGAGCACGCTCGCCCCCGGCAGCGCCGCGGTCAGCGCGGTCCTCGGCACCTGCGGAGCCCGTACGAGCAGCGTGGCGGACGGGTCGTCCACGTGCCCGGCGACCAGCGCGTACGGCAGCGTCACGTCGCCGAAGCCGAGGCCGCGGGAGTAGACGGCGGCGACCGTGAGCGCGGCGGGGGTGCCGTCGCCCAGCGTGAGCTTCAGCGGGTCGCCGGGCCGCAGGCCGAGCAGGTCGGCGGCGGTCCGGCTGATCGCGGCCGAGCCGTCGGCGAAGCCGTCCATGGAACCGGCGACCACCCCCAGGTCGAGGGTGCCGGAGTGGTGGGCGACGGCCTGGGCGGAGAACTTGTCCAGGCCGACCCGCACCGACGTGCGCAGGACCTCGGTCACCGACAGCACGCCGGGCACCGCGCGGGCCGCCTGGCCGGAGGCCCCGGCCACCACGTAATCGGCGCGGGTGCCGGCGTCGGCCTGCTCCTGGGCGGCGTACCCCATCGTGGTCTGGACGAACAGGATCGTGCACGTCATCGCCACCATCAGGGTCAGAGGCGAGAGCACCGACGCCAGCGCCCCCGACCCGGCGCGCAGGTTGCGCGCGGCCAGGAAGCCGGCCACTCGCGAGATCCGCAGCGGGACCGACAGCAGCGCCGCCGTCACCCGCGCCACCAGGGGCCCGAGCAGCGTGAACGCCGTCGTCCAGACCAGCGTGGTCAGCAGGGTCACCGGCGTGGCCGCCGCCTCGGTGCGCAGGCCCGACAGGACCAGCGTCAGCACCACGGCCCCGGCCACCGCCACGAGCCCGGCCGCCAGCCGCCACCACGGCAGCCGCGGGCTGCCGAGAGCGGCCTCGCCCAGCGCCTCCACCGGACGGATCCGGGTCAGGCGGCGGGCCGACACCCGGGCCGCGACCCAGGCGGCTCCGACGGTGGCCGCCAGCGCGACCAGCGGCGGGAACGGGCTCACCACCAGGTGCAGGTTCGCCGGCACCGCCCCCAGCGAGACGAACTGCCCGCGCAGCCAGAAGCCCAGCCCGATGCCCGCCGCGGCCCCCAGCGTCCCGGCGGCGGCGCCCACCAGCAGCGCCTCGCCGCCGACCAGCCCGCGCACCTGCTTCGGCGTGGCCGCGATCGCCCGCAGCAGGGCCAGCTCCCGCTGCCGCTGCTGGACGGAGAGCGCGAACGTGCCCATCACGACGAGGATCGCGACCAGCAGCGAGGTGCCGGCCAGCGAGCCGCCCATGCTGATCAGCTTGATCCGGGCCTGCTCGGCGTCGAGGAACTCCAGCCTGCCGCGCTCGTCCCCGGTGTACAGCACGGTGCCCTCGGGAGCCCGGTCGAGGCCGGGGAAGACGCCGGCGGCGCTCACCCTGCCCGGGTGCCCGGCCAGGCGGCGGGCCTGCGCGGTGCTGAAGAACACGGTGTCCTGGCTCGGCAGCGCCTGCGCGGTGACCCCGACGACGCGGTATCCGCGCAGCCTGGCGCCCACGTCGAGCCCGGCACGGGCGTCCACCGCCACCTCGTCGTCGGCCCGCGGGGCGCGGCCCTTGGCGATCGTGAACGGGGTGAGCGCGGCCGACTCCCAGCCGTGCCCGGTGAAGCCGCCGAACGGGAACGTCACCTCGGTGACCACCTTGCGGCCGTCGCGGCGCAGCCCGGCCACGACGGACTCGGGCAGCCAGGCGCGCTCGCCCAGCGCCTTGGCCTTCGTCTTGACGTCGCCGTCGCCCTTGACGACGGTCTGGCGGACGAACTGGTCGGCCGCCACGACCGCGGGCGCGCCGGCGTACCGCTCGGGCAGGACGTCGCCGCGCAGACCGGTCTCCAGCAGCATCAGGCAGGCGCACACCAGCGCGGCGGCGCACAGCAGGGCGAAGAACGCGCCCGCGAAGGCGGCCACGCGGTGCCGCAGGGTCCTCAGGGCCAGCGAGATCATCATCGCGTCCACGCTCCCAGCCGGGTCATGCGCTCGGCGACCTTCTCGGCGGTCGGCGCGGTCATGGCGTCCACGATCCTGCCGTCGGCCAGGAACAGCACCTGGTCGGCGTAGGAGGCGGCCACCGGGTCGTGGGTCACCATCACCACGGTCTGGCCCATGCCGTCCACCACCTCGCGCAGCAGCCTGAGCACGTCGCGGGCGGTCATCGTGTCCAGAGCGCCCGTGGGCTCGTCGCCGAACACCACCTCCGGCCTGGTGACCAGCGCCCTGGCGATGGCCACCCGCTGCTGCTGGCCGCCGGACAGCTGCGCGGGCCGGTGCCCGGCCCTGCCCTCCAGACCGACCCGGCTCAGGATCTCGGTCAGCCAGGCCCGGTCCACGCGGGCCCCGGCCAGGCGCAGCGGGAGCGTGACGTTCTCGATCACGTCGAGCGCCGGGATCAGGTTGAACGCCTGGAAGACGAAACCGATCCGCTCCCGGCGCAGCTCGGTGAGGCGGGTCTCGTCCATGCCGGCCAGCTCCGTGCCGCCCAGCCGGACCGATCCGGAGGAGGGCACGTCCAGCCCCGCCGCGCAGTGCAGGAACGTGCTCTTGCCCGAGCCCGAGGGGCCCATCACCGCTGTGAAGGAGCCGCGCGGGATACCCACGGACACCTCGCGCAGGGCCGCCACCGCGCCCTGGCCCTTCCCGTACACCTTGCTCACCGCGTCCAACCGCACTACGTCCGTCATGGCTCCAAGCCTGCTGAACTGCGCGTACGCCCACCAGAGACACGATCACCGATGGCCCATGACGTCATCATGATTCGGACACTGATAGACATGTCCCCGTGATTCGCGTACTTCTGGCCGAGGATCAAGCCGTGATCAGGCACGCGCTCGCGACCCTGCTCGGCCTTGAGGCCGACTTCGAGATCGTGGCCGCCGTCGAGTCCGGGGACGCCGCCGTGGCCTCCGCCGCCGTGCACCGGCCGGACGTGGCCGTCCTGGACATCGACATGCCCGGCACCCTCGACGGGCTGGCCGCCGCCGCGGAGATCCGGGCCAGGGTGCCGTCGTGCCGCACGCTCATGCTCACCGCGTACGGCAAGCCCGGCCACCTCAAGCGGGCCCTGGCCGCCCAGGTGGACGGCTTCCTGCTGAAGACGGCCCCGCCGGAGGACCTGGTCTCGGCGATCAGGGAGGTCACGCGCGGCGGCCGGGTGCTCGACCCCTCGCTCGCCGTCACCGCCTGGGACCTGGCCGACAACCCGCTCACGCCGCGCGAGGCCGACGTGCTGCGCCTGGTGGCGGGCGGCGCGGAGGCCACCGACATCGCCCAGCGGCTGCACCTGACCGCCGGGACCGTGCGCAACTACCTGACGGCCATCGTGGCCAAGCTAAACGCGCGCAACCGCACCGACGCCGTGCGCATCGCCACCGAGGCCGGCTGGATCTAGCGGGGCGCGCGCGTCGAGCCGGAACCAGCCGTCCTCGGCGGCGGTGGTGAGCCGGCCGCCCAGCGTGGCCAGGCGGGTGGTGAGGTTGCCCAGGCCCGACGAGCCGCGACGGGGAGCCGCCGCGGCCGCGCCGTCGTTGCGGACGAGCAGCCCGACCTCGTCGCCCGTGGCGGACGTGGAGATCACGCAGGCGCGGGCGGCGCTGTGGCGCAGGACGTTCGTCACGGCCTCGCGCAGCACGGCGCTGAGCACGGTCTCGACCTCGGCCGGCAGCTCGGGGTGCGCGAGCCGTACGGTGACCTCGACCCCGGCCGCCGCCAGCACCTTCCCGGCCGACTCGGCCTCGGCGGCGAAGGACAGCTCGCGCTGCTCGCCGGTGACCGAGCGCAGGTCGTGATGGGCGTGCTCGGCCATGGTGACGACGTTCTCCAGCTCGGCAACGGGGTCGGGCAGGCGGCGGGCCAGCTCGCAGGTGAGCAGGATGGCGGCCAGGCTGTGGCCGAGCAGGTCGTGCAGGTCGCGGGCGGCACGCAGCCGCTCCTCCACCACGGCCGAGCGGGCCAGGCTCTCCCTGGCGGCGTGCAGCTCCTTGGCGAGCTGGGCCAGCCGGAGGAGGCTGTAGACGACCAGGCCGGTCGTCAGCGTGCTCACCGTGATGTTGACCCGGGCGGGCAGCGCGTACAGGGAGGCGACCGTCCAGACCGCGGCCAGGATCGCGGCCGTCAGGGGCCAGGCGGTACGCGGGCGGAAGGCGAGCAGCACCGGACCGGCGAGGAACCCCGCCGTCCCCAGCCAGATCGGCCCGAACACCGGGATCGGGGCGAAGGTGAGCGCCGCCATCACCCCCAGCGCCACCATGTGGCGGCCGGTGACCGACCGCAGCTGCATGACCACGATCACGGCCAGCGCCGCGACCGCGGGGGCCAGCAGGCCGACCGGGATCTGCAGCAGCGCCTTGACGCTGAACCCGACCAGCACGGCGGCCAGCAGGACCACCGAGACGTCGGGCGGCTCGCGCCGGGCGGCCGCGGGCGGGCGGGTCGTGGGCAGCACGGCCTCCACCGTGTAGCGGCCCCGCCCGGACAGGCCGCGGGTGAGCGTGCCGCCCGCCACCGCCACCTGGCGCGTGAGTCCGGCCGGGTCGCCGAGCCCGCCCAGGCCGTCGTCCTCGGCCGTACGGCGGCCGTCGTCGGCCACTCTCAGGCGTACCTGGGCTCCTTCGGGCTCCTCCCAGGTCTCGATCACGCACACCGTGGCCGTGCCGCGGCGGGCGACGTCCGTGACCGCCTCGCGCAGCACCGAGGCGAGCAGCGCGCCCGCCGGGCCCAGCGGCTCGGTGTGGGCGGCCCGCACCTCCACGCCGACGCCCGCCGCCTCCAGCAGGGCGCGGGCGGTCGTCAGCTCGGGGGCCAGGGACATCGCGCGGTAGCTCGCCGCCGCGGCGCGGGCGTCGGCCAGCGACAGCCGCGCCGTCGTGACCACCTCGCCGAGCAGTCGCGCCGCGTTCTGCGGCGCGGCCAGCGCCCGCCGCGCGCCCGCGCCGATCGCGGTCAGGCCGCGCCCGAGGCCGTCGCTCAGCTCGGCCGCGATGCGCAGCCGCTCCTCGGCCACCGCCGCCGCGGCCAGCGCCGGACGGGTGGCCTCCATCTCGGCCACCCGCTCGACCAGCCGGTTGAGGCCGAACACGACCAGCGCCATCAGGATCGTCGTGATCGCGAGGTCCGTCGTGGAGACCGCGTCACCGGCGTACCGCCAGTGGTGGATCACGACGCCGCTGAACGCCACCGCGGGCGCGACCGCCCACCAGCGCGTCACCAGCAGCGAGCCGGCGAGGAACCCCAGGATCGCCACGGACGCGCCCTGCCCCAGCGTCACCGCGTAGACCAGCACGCCCTGGACGGCGAGCAGCCACCCCTTCCTGACCCGCAGCGTGAAGGCGCACTGAGCGGCGAACACCGCCAGCGCCCCCCACGCGCCGGCCACCACGTAGACGCCGGCCAGGGAGGCCAGCACCACGACGACGATCAACCGGGCGACACGCACGCCCAGAAGCTTAGGAGAAACCCCTCGGCAGCACGGTGACCGGGCAGGACGACGACCTGAGCACCTTCATCGCCAGCTCGCCCAGGAACACCCGGTGGGGCTGGGCGTCCTCGCCCGCGGCGCACACCAGCAGCTCGCCGGGCAGCCACTCGACGTCCTTCAGCGCGGCCTGCACGTCGTGGCCCTCGGCCACCTCCGACTCGGCCTCGATGCCGGTGCTCTCCCAGGCCAGCCGCACGGCCAGGGCGAGGTCGTCGCGCAGCTTGCCCTGGTCCTCGGTGCGCAGGTCGAGGGTGATCAGCCGGAGCGGCACGTCGAGCCGCAGCGCGGCCTGCGCCACCCGCTCGACCGCCGCGTCGCACTGCGGCCGGTGGACGTAGGCGAGGGTGAGCCGGGCGGGCCCGTCGGGCGGCACGTAGCCCGAGGGCGCCAGCATCACCGCCTCCGGCGACAGGTGCAGCAGGTGGTCGGCGGTGCTGCCGACGGCGATGCGGCCGTACTGGCCGCCGCTCGCCGAGCCGACCACGATCAGGTCGGCCCTGATCCTGCTGGCCAGCACCGACAGCCCGCGCCCGGGGCCCCGGCTCTCGAACGCCATGTACTCGGCCGGGACGACGCCCAGCTCCTCGCCCGCGTGCGCCAGGTTGGCCTGGGCCTCCACGGCCAGCCCCGGGCTGCCCGGGGGATAGATCGACGCCACCGTGAGCTCGCCCCCGGTGAGCCGGGTGATGGCGGCCCCGAGCGCGAGCGCATCGCGCCCACCGGGGGCGTTGCTGTAGCCGACGATCACGTGCTCTCCGATCACGTTTGCCCTCTTACCCGCTCTGACCTGGGAATACGCGGTCTCTCTCGATGCGTTTGAAACGATTGGAGGCGTAAAAACAGTGAAGATCACCCTTGACACCCGTTTCAACGGGTCACTCGGCCCCGTCACCCTTCGTGAAGCGGTTCAGCAACTCAAAGAGCACGACCTGACGTGCACCGTCCCCGCCGGCGTCGTCGAGCAGAAGGTCACCGTCTTCTCCGACTGCGTGGAGCGCGGTTTCACCCCCTTGCGCAGCGAGATCATGGCCGCCTACTTCGTGGCCGAGCGGGACGCCACCTCCGAGGCGTTCGACCGCGGGCTCATCACCGAAGGCGAGCTGGAGCAGAAGCGCAGCCTGCTCGTACGCCAGTATCTTGCGTAAAACCCGGAATCCCCCTTTCGGTCGAAGCATTTGACGATCAAAGTTCATAAGGTCGTGTCCACTACCCGTTCACGGATTGGACACCTGTGTACCGCGACATCGTCGACTTCGCCCTGACCACGCCCGGGTGGTTGCACGCCCTCGCCGAGTTCGGCACGGACGCCGGCCTGTTCATCTTCGCGGCGTTGTTCCTCGTGTGCTGGTGGCGGGCGCGCCAGGCCCCCGCCCGCGACCTCGCGCTCGCCATCGCCGGGCCGGCCGGGGTGGTGGGCGCGTACATCGTGAGCGAGGGCGTGAAGCTGCTGGTCCGGGAGGACCGGCCGTGCCGTGGCGGGATCGCCACGATCGCGGCCTGCCCGCCCTCGACGGACTGGTCCTTCCCCAGCAACCACACCGTGATCGCCGCCGGGGCGGCGGGCACGCTCATCCTGGTCTGGCGCGCCCTGGCCTGGGTGGTGCTGCCGCTGGCCGCCCTGATGGGCTTCACCCGGGTGTTCGTCGGCGTGCACTACCCGCACGACGTGGCCGGCGGCTTCCTCCTCGGCCTGGTGCTCGCGCCGCTGTTCGCGCTGCTGCTGGTCGGCGCGGTCACGCCCGCGGTCAGGCTCGCGCGAAGCCGTCTGTCGCCGCGATGAGCCGGTCGACGATGCCGGGCTCGCTCGCCGCGTGCCCGGCGTCGTGCACGACCTGGAAGTCGGCCTCGGGCCACGCCTTGTGCAGGTCCCAGGCGGTGGCCATGGGCGTGCAGGCGTCGTAGCGGCCCTGGATGATCACGGCGGGGATGTGCCGGACGCGGTCGACGTCCCTGATGAGCTGCTCGGGCCCGAACCAGCCGCCGTGGTGGAAGTAGTGGTTCTCGATCCTGGCGAACGACACCGCCATCTTGTCCTCGCCGAACTCCGCCACCAGGCTCGGGTCGGGCAGCAGCGTGATCGTGGCGCCCTCCCACTGGGACCATGCCTTGGCCGCCGCGAGCCGGACCGCCTCGTCGTCGCCTTCGAGCCGGGCGCGGTAGGCGGCCATGAGGTCGTCGCGCTCCTCGGCGGGGATCGGCGCCACGTACGACTCCCACAGGTCGGGGAACAGGTAGCTCGCGCCCTCCTGGTAGAACCAGCGCAGCTCGTGCGGGCGCAGCGTGAAGATCCCGCGCAGCACCAGCTCGGTCGTACGGTCGGGGTGCGTCTGGGCGTAGGCCAGCGACAGCGCGCTGCCCCACGAGCCGCCGAACACCTGCCACCGCTCGATGCCCAGGTGCTCGCGCAGGCGTTCCATGTCGGCCACCAGGTTCCAGGTGGTGTTGGCGGCCAGCGACGTGCCCGGCTCGCTGGCGTGCGGCAGGCTGCGACCGCAGTTGCGCTGGTCGAACAGGACGATCCGGTACAGCTCGGGGTTCCACTGCCGGCGGTGATCGGCGCTGCACCCGGCGCCCGGCCCGCCGTGCAGCATGACGGCCGGCTTCCCGTCGGGATTGCCGCAGACCTCCCAGTAGATCTGGTTGCCGTCGCCCACGTCGAGCAGGCCGGACTCGTAGGGTTCGATGGGCGGGTACAGAGTTCTCATGTCTTGCGATCCTGCCATGGACCAGGCACTCGTCGAATTGTGCCGTTCTGAAGCCTAAAGTCATCACATGGACCTGGTGACGATCGACGACATCCGCACGGCGGCCGGGCGCATCAAGGGGATCGCGGTGCGCACCCCGCTCCTGCCGATGGGCGAGGCGTGGCTGAAGCCCGAGAGCCTGCAACCGGTCGGCTCGTTCAAGATCCGCGGCGCCTACAACGCGCTGGCCGCCCTGCGTCCCTCCGGAGTCGTCACGCACTCCTCCGGCAACCACGGCCAGGCGCTGGCGTTCGCGGCGGCCGAGTTCGGCGTGCCGTGCGTGGTCGTCGTGCCCGAGGGCACGCCCGCGGTCAAGGCGGCGGCGATCGAGGGGTGGGGCGCCGAGCTGGTGGTCGTGCCTCCCGACCAGCGCGAGGTGACGGCCGAGCGGCTGGCGGGCGAGCGCGGCCTGACGCTGGTGCCGCCCTACGACCACCGCGCGATCATCGCCGGGCAGGGCACGATCGGCCTGGAGATCGTCGAGGACCTGCCGGACGTCGAGGTGGTGCTCGTGCCGGTCAGCGGCGGCGGGCTGGCCGCGGGCGTCGCGGCGGCGGTCAAGGCGCTGCGGCCCGACGTTCGCGTGTACGGCGTGGAGCCCGAGCTGGCCGCCGACGCCGCCGAGAGCCTGGCGGCCGGGCACGTGGTGGCCTGGGAGACCACCCGCACGTTCCGGACCATCGCCGACGGGCTGCGAGTGAACAAGGTGTCCGAGCTCACCTTCGCCCACCTGCGCGAGCACCTCGAAGGCATCGTCACGGTGTCGGAGGAGGAGCTGCGGGCGGCGGTGCGGCACATCGCGCGCACGGCCCGGCTGGTGGCCGAGCCCAGCGGCGCGGCGACCACGGCCGCCCTGCTGTCGGGCCGCGTCCCCGCCGGGCGCACGGTGGCCGTGCTGTCCGGGGGGAACGTCGATCCGGAGCTGTTCGCCCAGGTCTACGCCTGAGCCCAGGTGTGGCGGGTCAGGAACCCGCGCTCGCCGGTGGCGTACTCGGTGAACGCCTGCCGCACCTCCTCCAGCTCGGGCACGACCGCCCGGACCATCGTGCCCTCCTTGTACTCCAGCTCGTAGCCGGGGGAGACCTGGAGGAAGTGGTGGCCGAAGTTCACCAGGGCCACGAACGGGTTCTGCGGCGACAGGGTGGCCAGGACGTCGTGGACCAGGCCGAGGTCGGGGTCGTGGACGACCATCCCGTCGCCGGTGTGGAGCTGCATGCCCTCGTACACGCCGAGCGGGGCCACGTTGTGCACCAGGTCGCGCTGGGGGTCGTAGCAGACCATGCCGTGCGCGCGGGCGGTGGTGAACACCTGGGCCGAGGTCTCGTCCATCGTGTCCAGGTCCATCGTCACCAGGACGTGCCCGGGGTACAGGGTGACCTCCCCGGGCAGCTCCTTGGCGACGTCGGGCACGTCCCCCTCGACGGGGTCGCTCCGCTTCACCGCCAGATACGTGGCCCGGGCCTGATCCCTGCTGATCGGCACGGGCTCGTCCCAGACCATCAACTCAACGCTCATCGGTCCATCTTGCCGAACGTCCACCATGCTGGCGCACCACTGGGGTCAAGAGTCCGTGATGTACGGTTCAGCGCGGTTTCTCGGACTCGGGCACCAGCTCGGCCGTGCAATGGGCGCACCGCCTGGCCTCGGACGGGATGTCGGACAGGCATTCGGGGCACTGCTTGGTCGTCGCGGCCTTGTCCCGGTCGAACAGGTGGATCAGCCGCGTCATGGGGGCCACGACCAGCCAGTAGACGACCGCCGCGATGACCATGAAGGTCACCAGGTGGTTGAGGAAGTCGCCGTACTTGAACTGGCTGCCGTTGATCGTGAAGGAGTACTCGGCGAAGTTCGGCTGCCGGCCGCCGGTCACCGCGCCGATGAGCGGGGTGATGAGGTCGGTGACCAGCGCCTGGACGAGCCCGCTGAAGGTCGCCCCGACGATCACGGCGACGGCCAGCTCGACGATGTTGCCACGGAGTAAGAACTTCTTGAAACCGCCCATGGAGTCGGCATATTGCCGGGGGCCGCGGCCTGAAACCCCGATGGCCCCCGACAGAGCTCGATCGAGAACGTCGTGGCCGGTCAGAGCCGGGGCGCGAGCCGTTCGAGATCGAAGAGGCCGCGTCGCACGCCGTCGAGGAACGCGTTCCACTCGTCGATGGTGAACGACAGGACGGCACCGCTGGCGTCCTGACTTCCCCGCACCCAGACCCGGTCGGAGAGCATGGTGACTTCGACGCATTCGCCGTTGTTGCAGCGATGCCACGCAACCTGGTCAAGGGCAGGTGGGCGTTTCATGCACTACCTCCTGGAGGTCGGCTGTAGAGGTATTGCGCCGATGTGATATTACCCCGATCGCCGGATGCCACTCGGGCCGCCGTCGCGCCCCCCGGATCATCCTGGACATGAAAAAAGGCGGACACCCGTGGGATGTCCGCCTCACACGGCCGGCCGGTCGGCTCAGCCGGCCTCCCGGATCTTCCCGATGAACGCATTCCATTCGGTGGCGTCGAAGGTGAGAACGGGACTGTTCGGATTCTTGTTGTCGCGGATGCCGATGGAATCACGCGAGAAATAGGCGACCTCTACGCAGTCGCCATTGTTGCAGCGCGACGAGGCGCGCCAGCGAGGAAATGCACCAAGGTCTTGTTCGTTCGACATTGTCGCTCCCTACGGGCCATCGGCGGCGCCGGGCGGACCGGCGTGCACAGGCGATGTGAGCTCGGCGCTGACGGTCTTGGTGGACCGTTTCACCCGAGGCCACGACCCTACACCCGGGAGCCTGCCGGTCTGGGCATCTCGCCGGGCGCGGGACGGTTCTCCCGCGGCGCGCCCACCGGGAGACCGCGGACCCGGGGGCCGGGGACGGGCGGCGCCGCCGGTGCCCGGTTCTCCTTCTCCGGCGATGCGCAGGGACGCGCTCTCCGGCCCGCCTGAATTTCGCCGGAATTACCGCGGGACGGGGTCGCCTCTTTTCCCGGACGGGAAGGGCGCCGGGAAACCCGGCCGTCGGCCATTCGGCTGCCGGACGCCAAGGGCGGGATCCGGATCGCCGCAGCCCTCGCGCCGACGTTCGACGCCTTTCTGGCCGATGGGTTTTTGGCCGGGTGTCCGTGTCATCAGGCGGGCGATATATAGGATATTTCGGGTTTATGGAGTGCCGGGCAAAGCGCTCGAACGGCAATTGCCAAAGGCGATTGCCGGAGGTCGCCCGGAGAGCGCGGCAACTAGGCGAATTTGCGTGCCATTTCGGCCAGCTGTTTCTTCGACTCCTGCGGGTTCAGGGCCTCGGCGCGGAGATGGTTGATCGTCTCCCTGAACGGCTCGACCTTGTCGCCTTCGAGGTAGAACAGGCCCATCTGATGCTCGACGAAGACGGTGTCGGCGATGCCCGACCTCTTGTCGAACTCCAGCAGCCGGAACGTGCTGTCGAACCCCATGTGCGCGCCCACCGTGAAGGGGATCACCTGGATGGTGACCTGCGGCAGCTCCGTGACGGTGAGGAGGTGGCGCAGCTGCTCCAGCATGGTCTGCCGGCCTCCGACGTGGCGGTGCAGCGCCGACTCGTCGAGCAGGACCCAGTAGTCGGGCGGCTCCCTGCCGGTCAGCAGCTCCTGGCGCTTCAGGCGGGCCAGCACCCGGTCCTGGAGGATGTCGTTGTCGATGCGCGGCAGGCAGCCCCGGATGACGGCTCGGGCGTAGTCCTCCGTCTGGAGCAGCCCGGGGATCGTGGTGATCTCGTATTCGGTGATGGCCACGCTGTCGGCCTCCAGCCCGATCATGGGCCGGAAGCTGCGGTTGTCGTAGTCCTGCCACCAGTGTTTCTGCCGGGCGTCCTTGGCCAGGGTCATCAGCTCCGAGGAGTCCTGGACGCCGTAGAGCCTGCACAGGTCGCGGACGTCGCGCAGGCTCACCCTGCGCTGGGCCGTCTCGATGCGGCTGATCTTGGCCGGGGAGCAGAGCAGGTGTTCGGCGACCTCGGCGATGCTCAGGCCCGCCTCGTGGCGCAGCTCGCGCAGCCGCATGGCGAGCTGTCGTTGCCGGAGCGTCGGATTGGGGACGGACATCGCCACGCTCCTTCGACCGTCGCGGCCTGCTGCTCTGGAGCGTACCCCCGCTGCATTCTTTCGAAGTCGTGAGCGGTAGGTAATCGTCACCGGCACGTTCCTATGGCAAGTGCCAAATAGAGGTGGGTTTCTGGCGTTGGAGGGTAAAAGTCAACCAAGCCGTAAGAGAGGGGGATGCCCAGGGCTGATCCACTCGAAACCGCCAGAGATCGAAATGCCGCGTTCATTCCCTGACGTGAAGGCTCACCAGAGGCCGTCCGTCACATAAGGCTGGGCCGATGTCGTCTCGTCGGCCCGGTTCCCCGATCTTTCGCTCCTGCCAGAGCGTGAGGATCGGTTCTCCATGATTGTCCGTCTCCGACGGGCAGGGCCGGCCGCTGCGCCCGTCCTGCCGAGGGGGATCGGGGACGCAGTGTCGCGTCACCCGATCGCGGGTGCGGATCCGGTGCGCAGGGGCCGCGCACCGGATCCGTGAACCCCGCCACACCCCCCACCGGGCCGAACACGTGGGCCGCCGTCGACACCGCGCTGTCGGAGGCGGCCCACTCACATTTCCGAGTATCTCGGACGGACGGGTGGGAAGGAACAGGGTGGCCTTGTCCGTCGGAGCAGGGGAACGGAACATGGGGAGAGACCGCAAGGGAGCCTCGATGATCGAGATCTGGCCTGGAGACCCCTACCCTCTGGGGGCGACGTACGACGGCGCGGGCACGAACTTCTCGCTCTACACCGAGGTGGCCCAGGCGGTGGAGCTGTGCCTGTTCGACGAGGACAACGTCGAGTCGCGGGTGCCGCTCGCGGAGGTCGACGGGTTCATCTGGCACGGCTACCTGCCGGGCATCGGCCCCGGCCAGCGCTACGGCTACCGGGTGCACGGGCCGTACGAGCCGGCGCGGGGGCTGCGCTGCAACCCCAGCAAGCTGCTGCTCGACCCGTACGCGATGGCGATCGAGGGCGGCGTCGACTGGCACGAGGCGGTCTACGGCTACCGGTTCGGCCAGCCGGACACGCGCAACGACGCCGACTCGTCCCCGTACGTGCCGCGGTCCATCGTGATCAACCCGTTCTTCGGGTGGGGGCACGACCGGCCGCCGGCGACGCCGTACCACGACACGGTGATCTACGAGGCGCACGTGCGCGGGCTGACGATAAGCCATCCCAAGATCCCCAAGCACCTGCGCGGCACGTACGCGGCGCTCGGCCACCCCGAGATCCTCGACCACCTCACCAAGCTGGGCGTGACGGCGCTGGAGCTGATGCCGGTGCACCAGTTCGTCACCGACCACATCCTGGAGCAGCGCGGCCTGTCCAACTACTGGGGCTACAACTCCATCGGCTTCTTCGCACCGCACAACCGCTACTCCAGCACCGGGCAGCGCGGCGGGCAGGTGCTGGAGTTCAAGGCGATGGTGCGCAGCCTGCACGAGGCGGGCATCGAGGTCATCCTCGACGTCGTCTACAACCACACCGCCGAGGGCAACCACCTGGGGCCGACGCTGGGGTTCCGGGGCATCGACAACAGCAACTACTACCGCCTGGTCGAGAACGACAAGCGCTACTACGTCGACACCACGGGCACGGGCAACAGCCTGCTCATGCGCTCCCCGCACGTCCTTCAGATGATCATGGACTCGCTCCGCTACTGGGTCATCGAGATGCACGTCGACGGGTTCCGCTTCGACCTCGCCTCCACCCTCGCCCGCGAGCTGCACGAGGTCGACCGGCTGAGCGCCTTCTTCGACCTGGTGCAGCAGGACCCGGTGCTGTCGCAGGTCAAGCTCATCGCCGAGCCTTGGGACGTCGGCCCCGGCGGCTACCAGGTCGGCAACTTCCCCTCGCGCTGGACCGAGTGGAACGGCCGCTACCGCGACACGATCCGCGACCTGTGGCGCGGGCAGGCCGCCACGCTGCCGGAGTTCGGCTCCCGCTTCACCGGGTCGAGCGACCTGTACAAGGACGACAGCCGCCGCCCGGCCGCCTCGATCAACTTCGTGACCTGCCACGACGGCTTCACCCTCCAGGACCTCGTGGCGTACAACAACAAGCACAACGAGGCGAACAAGGAGGGCAACCGCGACGGCACCGACGACAACAGGTCGTGGAACTGCGGCGAGGAGGGCCCGGCGAGCCTGGCCATCGAGTCGCTGCGCGAGCAGCAGAAGCGCAACTTCCTCACCACGCTGTTCCTGTCGCAGGGCGTGCCGATGCTCTCGCACGGCGACGAGCTGGGCCGCACCCAGAAGGGCAACAACAACGGCTACTGCCAGGACAACGAGCTGACCTGGGTCGACTGGTCCGACATCAGGGAGAACTGGCTGCTGCTGGAGTTCACCCAGGAGCTGGCGGCGCTGCGCAAGAAACATCCGGTCTTCCGGCGCAGGAGGTTCTTCTACGGCAAGCCGGTACGCGGGCTGAGCGACATCGCCTGGCTCACCCCGTCCGGGGAGGAGATGACCGACAGCGACTGGAACGTCGGCTACGCCAAGTCGCTGGCCGTCTTCCTCAACGGCGACGCCATCACCGAGCCCGACCGGCGTGGCCGGCCGATCAGGGACGACTCCTTCCTGGTGCTGTTCAACGCCCACCACGACACGATCAAGTTCACGATCCCCGAGGACTACGGCGAGATGTGGCACACCGAGATCGACACCGCGATGCCCATCAGACTCGACGTGCGGATGGTGCGCGCGGGCGAGGCGATCGAGGTCCCCGGACGCAGCGTTCGGGTGCTGCGCCGTGTCTAGGCCGGTCTCGACGTACCGGGTGCAGCTCACCCCCGACTTCGGTTTCGCGCAGGTCGCCGAGATCGCCGGTTACCTGCGCGACCTCGGCGTCAGCCACGTCTACCTGTCGCCGATCCTCCAGGCCACGCCCGAGTCGCGGCACGGCTACGACGTCGTCGACCACTCCAGGATCAGGGAGGAGTTCGGCGGGGCCACCGGCTTCCGCGAGATGGCCCGGCAACTGGCCGCCCAGGACCTGGGCATCGTCATCGACATCGTGCCCAACCACATGAACACGATGAACGCCCAGTTCTGGTCGGTGCTCAAGGACGGGCCCGCCTCGCCGTACGCGAACTGGTTCGACATCGAGTGGGTGGACGGGAAGGTGGCGCTGCCGGTGCTCGGCGACGACACCGAGCCCGTGGTGGACGGCGACGTCCTGCGCTACCACGAGCACGCCTTCCCCCACCCCGGCCACTACCGGCTGGTCGACTGGCGCGAGGGCCCCGGCTACCGGCGCTTCTTCGACGTGTCGTCGCTGATCGGGCTGCGCGTGGAGGACCCGTCGGTGCTGTCCGCCACGCACGAGGTGATCTTCTGGCTGTTCGACGAGGGCCTGGTCGACGGGTTGCGCATCGATCACCCCGACGGCCTGGCCGACCCCCGGGGCTACCTCGACCGGCTGCGCGAGCGGATCGGCGCCCCCTGGACGGTCGTGGAGAAGATCCTCATCGGCCCCGAGCGGCTGCAGCCCGACTGGGCCTGCGACGGCTCGACCGGCTACGAGGTGCTCAACCGGGTCAACGGCCTGTTCGTGGACCCTTCGGGCAAGGAACCGCTGGTCCGGCTGTTCAGTGAGCTGACCGGGCAGCCGGAGGAGTACCGTCCGGTCATGGTCGCGGCCAAGCGCGAGGTGCTCGACCTGTTCTTCGGCGCGGAGATCGACCGGCTGGCCAGGGTCACCGGCTGCGACCCCGCCGCCGTGTCGGAGCTGCTGGCTGCGATGCCCCTCTACCGCGCCTACCTGGTGCCGGGGGAGGAGCCGCCGCCCGAGTCGGTCGAGATCGTCGAGCTGGCCGCCGCCGAGTGCTCGCCCGCCGTGCGGCCGCTCGTCCAGGAGGTCCTGTACGGGTCGGCGGAGGCGATCGTCCGTTTCCAGCAGACGTGCGGGCCGGTCATGGCCAAGGGCGTGGAGGACACCGCGCTGTACCGGTGGTATCCGCTGTCCTGCCTCAACGAGGTGGGCGGCGAGCCCGACGCGTTCGGCGTCTCGGTGGAGGAGTTCCATGACTTCTGCGGGGAGATGTCCCCGTACACGATGACGACCCTGTCCACGCACGACACCAAGCGGTCGGAGGACGTGCGCGCCCGGCTGTCGGTGTTGTCGGAGATGCCCAGGGAGTGGGCGTCCGTGGTGGGCGAATGGTCGAGCGAGCTCTCCTTCGACCCCCACCTCGACTACCTGGCCTGGCAGAACCTCATGGCGGCCTGGCCGATCTCCGCAGAACGCTTCGCCGAATACCTGCTCAAGGCGGCTCGCGAGGCCAAGACCGCGATCTCGTGGGTGCGTCCGGACGCCGGCTACGAGCGGCGGCTGCGGGAGTTCGCGCAGGCCGCCGTGCGGTTGCCGGTGGAGGAGTTCACCGAGCGCATCGAGCCGTTCGCGATGTCGAACTCGCTCGGGGCCAAGCTGGTGCAGCTCATGATGCCCGGGGTGCCCGACGTGTACCAGGGCAACGAGACCACCGACTTCTCGCTGGTCGATCCGGACAACCGGCGGCCCGTGACGTATCCGCGCAAGCCCGAGACCTCCTGGGACGCGGCCAAGCTGCTGGTCACGACGCAGGCGTTGCGGCTGCGCAGGCGGCTCGGGGGCGCGGCGCCGTACCTGCCGCTGCGGGCCGAGGGGGAGGCGGCCGAGCACGCGATCGCCTTCGCCAGGGGCGAAGGCCCGCGGGCGGTGGCGGTCGCCACCAGGCTGCCGGTACGCCTCGCGCGCCGGTCCGCGGTCGCCGGCCACTCGGTGTGGGGCGACACCACCTTGACCCTGCCCGGCGGATCCTGGCGCGACCTGCTCACGGGCGAGCCGCATTCGGGGACGGTTCCGCTGGCCCGGCTGCTCGATCAGTACCCCGTCTCACTACTGGAGCGACATGATCTTTGAGGTCTGGGCACCGAGGGCCACGGCTGTCGAGGTCGACGTTCTGGACGGACGCCGGCCGATGTCCCCCAGGGAGAGAGGCTGGTGGTGGGCCGAGGTCGCCGAGGCCGGACACGGCACCAGGTACGCCTTCGTCCTCGACGGCGGCGGGCCCTACCCGGACCCGAGGTCCCGGCGGCAGCCGGAGGGGGTGTTCGGGCCGAGCGCGGTCTACGAGCACGCCCGCTTCACCTGGTCCGACCACGACTGGAAGGGCCGCGACCTGCGCGGTTCGGTGATCTACGAGCTGCACGTCGGCACGTTCACCGGCGAGGGCACGTTCGCCGCGGCGGTCGAGCGGCTGGAGCACCTGGTCGAGCTCTGCGTGGACTTCGTGGAGATCATGCCGGTCGCGCCCGTCCCCGGCGGGCGCAACTGGGGGTACGACGGGGTCGACCTCTACGCGGTCAACGAGACGTACGGCGGCCCCGACGGGCTGAAGTCGTTCGTGGACGCGTGCCACCGGGCCGGGATCGGCGTCATCCTGGACGTGGTCTACAACCATCTGGGGCCGTCGGGAAACTTCCTGCACCCCTTTGGTCCGTACTTTTCCGGCTTTGCTGGTAGTTATTGGGGTGAAGCCGTCAATCTGGACGGGCCCGGGTCCGACGAGGTGCGCCGGTACTTCATCGGCAACGCCGTCCAGTGGTTGCGCGACTACCACGTCGACGGCCTGCGCCTGGACGCCGTCCACGCGCTGCACGACAAACGCGCCCGTCACCTGCTGGCCGAGCTGTCGGAGGAGGTCGACGCGCTGGCCTGCTCGCTCGGACGGCCGCTGTCGCTGATCGCCGAGTCCGACCTCAACGACCCGCGCATGGTCCGTCCGCTGGAGGCCGGCGGCCTGGGGATGACCGCGCAGTGGAACGACGACGTCCACCACGCCCTGCACACCGCCGTGAGCGGCGAGAGCCACGGCTACTACGAGGACTTCGCCGACCCGTCGGCGCTGGCCAGGGTGCTGACCCAAGGGGTGCTGCACGACGGCGGCTACTCCAGCTTCCGCGACCGGGCCCACGGCCAGTCCTTCGCCGGCGTGCCCGGTCACCGGCTGGTCGCCTGCCTGCAGAACCACGACCAGATCGGCAACCGGCCCGGCGGCGACCGGCTGCCCTTGTCGGCGCTCAGGCTGGGGGCGGGGCTGCTGCTGACCTCGCCGTTCACGCCGATGTTGTTCATGGGGGAGGAGTGGGGTGCTCGCACGCCGTTCCTGTTCTTCTCCGACCACGTGGAGCCCGAGCTGCGGGAGAGCGAGGGGGCGCGGCGCGAGCGCGAGTTCGACGGCTTCGGGTACGCCTGGGACGCGCCCGACCCGTCCGACGAGGAGGCGTTCCTGCGGTCCAAGCTGGACTGGGGCGAACTGAAGGAGGAGGAGAACTGGTCCCTGCTGTGCTGGTACCGGGACCTGATCGCCCTCCGCAAGGCGCTGCCGGAGCTGTCGGACCCGAGGCTGGAGCGGGTGCGGGTGGAGGCGGACCCGGACGGGAAGTGGCTGGTCATGTGGCGCGGGACGGTGTGCGTCAGCGTCAACCTCTCCCCCGAGACGCTGACGTTGCCTCCGGCGGGCGCGGTCGTCCTGCTCGCCTCCGACGACCCGGTCTCCGCCGGGCCCGACGGCCTGCGCCTTCCCGGCCAGACCCTCGCCATCTCCCGTACCGTCCCCTAAGTCGTCCACAGGGTGGGGGCGGGGCGGCGGAGTTGTCCCCAGAACGGGGTTCGGCGGCATCGGGGGCGGTCGGGTTCCGGATTCTGGGTGCCTCACCACGTTCCGAAGGCGAGGCACCTCATGAAGATCGTTCTGCCGCTCCCCGCCACGCTGACCTCCCTGTTCGTCGTAGCCGTGGAGCATCTGCCGTTCGACGTCGGCACCTTCGTGCCCTGGCGGGTCCCCGGGCCGTACCGGAAGGCGGCCCGTGACGCGCTCGACACCCCGCCGGGCCTGACGGTCTCCCTCGAACCGGCCCCCTGGCGACCGGCCGGGCTCGCCCTCGCGGGCGACGAACGCCGGCGCCTGCGCCGGGCCGGGCAGCACGTCCTGGTGTCCACCGCGGCGCCGCCGCACCGCCTGCCGGGCAACGTCCAGACCGCCAGGGCCGTCGCCCGTGCCCTCGCCCTCCAGGGTGGCGGCCTGCTGATCGACCCGCTGACCGCCTCGGCCGTGCCCGCCTGCCCGAGGTGTCCGGGCGAGCCGCGCGACTTCCGCCTCGGCGACGACTGGCTCACCTGGGACGTGCGGATCCACGACGACGCCACCTGCCCGCCGTGGGACCCGTCCGAGACGGCGGCCTGCGACTGCCTGCGCGTCACCTCGCGCGGCCTGAGCCGCTTCGCGCTGCCGGAGATCACGCTCGACGGCGCCGCCTGCGCCCACAGCCTGTGCGCGACCGGCCTTCTGCGTTCGGTGGCCCACCGCCTGGTCACCGACCAGCTCGCCCACCTGAAGGCGCACCCGCTGGCCACCTGCCACGAGATCGACGACCTCCTGCGGATCCAGCCGTCCGGCGCCTTCCGGGGCGGCCCGCCGTTCGGCGTCCGGCTGACCCCGTGCGAGGCGGACCTCGGCGAGCCGGGCAGGGCGGGCGGTGTCCGCCATCTGAAGGTCGGTCCCGATCCCGGCTCGGGCCGGCTCACCTGCCTCAAGGTCGGGCCGCCTTCCGGCTTCACCGGCTCGCTCAACGACTGGCTCTGCACCACCCGGAGTGCCGACCTGACCAGCCTCGGCCCTGCCGCACGCCCGGCTCTCGCCGCCTGACCCCCGCCCCCGCGAGACGGCCAGACCCCCAGGAGAGGCAGGTGGTCCAGCGGCGGTCTAGCGGTGGAGGATCTGGGTGAGGGCCTGGTCGAGGGTGGACGTGGGGTCCGAGGTCGGGCGAGGGGCTCGCCAGGCCACGTACCCGTCGGGCCGTACCAGCACCGCGCCGCCTTCCCGCACGCCGTACCGCTCCCGCCAGCGGCCTTCCACGTCCACCAGCTCGTCGTCCACCAGGACGCGGGTGAGCTGCACGCCCAGACGCTCCTTGACCAGGCGGCCGGCGTCCATCCAGACCTGGCCGCCGCTCTTGTCGGCCAGCAGCACGAAGCCCGAGCCGAACAGGTCGATGGTCGAGATGCGCTGCCCCTCCCAGTCGAGCACGACGTGCGGGGCGCGGCTGCCGGGGCGGCCGTCGGGGCTGCGCGGGTCCTCCAGGAGCGAGCCGTCGTCGCCGGGCTCCTCCAGGACGGCGGTGGAGTGGTACCGGTAGCCGAGCATCGCCTGCAGGAAGTCCTCCAGGGGCTCGGGGTAGTCGGAGCGCTCGTCCACGGGCATCCGTACGCCGAGGTTGGCGAGCTGGGCGTCGGCGGTCAGGGCGCCGATCGGGCGGCGTTCGGCGTCGTAGGTGTCCAGGAAGCCGGGGCCGGCCTGCCCGCTGAGCACCAGCCAGAGGCGCCAGGCGATGTCGCAGCCGTCCTGGAGGGCGGTGCTGCCGCCCTGGCCGCCGGTGGGCGGCATGGTGTGGGCGGCGTCGCCGGCGAAGAAGACGCGTCCGGCGCGGAAGGTGTCGGCCACGACGTGCGCCAGGCTGAACGTCGCCGTGTCGAGCACCTGCACGTCCAGGTCCGGGATGCCGGTGCCGACGCGGATGAGCTCGATGCAGCGTTCCTCGGTGAGGTCGTCGACCCGGCCCTCCTCGGACGGGGGCTGATTGACGCCGAGCACGTGCGCGCCCACGCCCGTGCCGGTCACGATCACGCCGGTGAACGCGTCGTTGTGGAGGTACCAGACGATGACCTCGCGCTCGTTCACCAAGCCGGTCAGGTCGGCGTCGAACATGATCGAGCGCATCTGCACGAGGTCGCCCTTGCCGGAGGTGGGCACGGCCAGCCGCTCGCGCAACGGGCTCCGGTGGCCGTCGGCCGCCACCACGTAGTCGGCCCGTACGACGCTCTCGACCCCGTCGGCGGCGCGGATCACGGCGGTGACGCCGTCGTCGTCCTGGTCGAAAGAGATCAGCTCGGTGGAGAAGCGCAGGTCCGCTCCGAGCTCGTCGGCGTAGGCGCGGAGCACCCGCTCGACCTCCGACTGGGGGGCGCCCACGCGGGGCACGGGGGTGAGGCCGGCGAGGGCGTTGGACTCGTCCGATTCCTCGAAGATCATGTGGGGCTCGGGGTCGGCGAGGGTCTTGGCGATCGCGATGCGCATGGAGTCGCCGATGCCGGTCCAGATGTCGGCGAACGTCTGCTCAATGCCCGGCAGCGGGCGCAGCAGCTCGACCGCTCGCGGCCCCATGCCGAACGCCTTGGGCTGGATCGACGTGCTCGGGTGCCGTTCGACCAGCATGACGGGCACTTCGCGCCACGCCAGCAACGCGGCAGCGCTCAGGCCCGCGTACCCGCCGCCGACCACCAGCACGGGCACTCGCTCTTGTCTCATTGCCTCCACCTCCGGGCACGAGTAGTATCGCGTTTGTCGATCACGCAACACGATATGTCGCGTCTACGGAGATGGTCAAGACATGTCGCGAATCCCCGCATTCGTCGGACCTCTCCACCGGCGCCGCCGGGCCGGCCACGGGCCGAACCGCCTTCCTTAAAATGCAGGAGTAGTCGGCATCAAGCTTCTGGCCGCGAGAACGCCGCACGGGGAACCGAGCCGCGTGCCGGCGCGCGGCCGCCTGCCCCGCGGCTCAGGCTGGCGGAGACGGCTTTCTGAACCGTCCTGAAAGGCGCGCGTTATGCACGGCTGGACGGCCTCGCCCAGCGCGTGCCACACGGCGATGCGGCCCTGCATGGCGGCGGAGGGGGGCGTTCGTGCCAGGGGACGTGGCTCTGCCCTATTCGTGTGCCCGGTTCACGCCCCGATTGCTGTAGTAGCCCTCTGACCTGCTTCGTGGCTCATGGGAGCCGTCAGATGCTCAGGGGAGGTGGCGTTCGAGGCTTTGGAGTTTGGTGGTCATGCCGTCCGTCACGCCCGGGCGGAGGTCGGCTTTCAGGACCAGGCTGACTCGCGGGGCGACTTCGGAGACGGCGTCGACCGCGCGCCTGACGACGTCCATGACCTCGTCCCATTCGCCCTCGATGGTGGTGAACATCGCGTCCGTGCGGTTGGGCAGGCCGCTCTCGCGGACCACCTTGACGGCGCGGGCGACCGGCTCGGCGACCCCTTCGCCGACGCCCAGCGGGGTGATGGAGAAGGCCACGATCATGGCGACAGATCCCTCAGCAGACGGAAACAGCCCGGACGAACCGATCGTAGCCGGGGCGAAGAGCCACGACGCGGGTGGGGCGTCGTGGCTGATCGCCGTACGTCACACGTCACACGTGGTCGTGGTCGTGCTCTTCCTCGTCCTCGTCCTCGCTCGGCCCCTCGGACGGCTCCACCCCGAGAACGGCCTCACGCGGCTCGATCTCGGTGATGTGCTCCACGAGCTGCAGCACGTGGTCAGGCTCGATCAGCCACTGGAGCGCCGAGGCTCCGGTCTCGTCGGAGTTGACGAGGTCGGCCTGCTCGGAGCGCTCCTCGTCGCTGAGGTCGGCGTCGGGGTGCCTGATCTCGGCCAGCGCCGCCGCCTGCAGCGCGTTCACGTCGAGCACCTCCACGGTCAGTTCGACCGTAAGGCGCAGGTACTTCGGTTCATCACTCATGGCGACGATGCTAGGGCAGCTTCCACTCGACAGGTGCGGCGCCTTGCTGGGTGAGCAGCTCATTGGCGCGGCTGAACGGCCGCGAGCCGAAGAAGCCGCTGCGCGCCGACAACGGGGACGGATGCGCCGACTCGATGCGCGGCACGCTGCCCAGCATCGGGGCGAGGTTGCGGGCGTCGCGGCCCCACAGGATGGCCACCATCGGCTTGTCGCGGGCCACGAGGGCGCGGATGGCCTGCTCGGTGACCTGCTCCCAGCCCTTGCCCCGGTGGGAGGCGGGCTTGCCCGGCATGACCGTCAGAACCCTGTTGAGCAGCAGCACGCCCTGCTCGGCCCACGGGGTCAGGTCGCCGTTGGCGGGACGGGGGAGGCCGAGGTCGGACTCCATCTCCTTGTAGATGTTGAGCAGGCTCCCGGGTATCGGCCGCACCTCGGGCGCCACCGAGAACGACAGCCCGACGGGGTGGCCGGGCGTGGGGTAGGGGTCCTGGCCCACGATCAGCACCCTGACGTCGTCGAAGGGCTGGTTGAACGCGCGCAGGACGTTGGGACCCGCGGGCAGGTACTGCCTGCCCTCGGTGATCTCGTTGCGCAGGAACTCACCCATCAAGGAGATCTGCTCGGATACGGGCTCAAGAGCCTGAGCCCATCCGGCTTCGACGACTTCATGCAAAGGACGACCGGCCATGGCCGTGAAGCTTATCTAGGTCTGGTACGGCTTGCCGCCCAAACGGGCACGCAGGCCGTACCGGAATGATCACAACGACGGCTTTCCGGGCTGGAAGAGCCAGGCGTCGAAGAGGGCGTCGAGCCGCCTGCCGGACACGCGTTCGGACAGGGCGACGAAGGCGGCGGTGTCGGCGTTGCCGTACTTGTGCTCGCTCGCCCAGGTGCGCAGGATCGTGAAGAACGCGCTGTCGCCGACGGTCCGGCGCAGGACGTGCAGGGTCGCCGCGCCGCGGTCGTAGACGGGGTCGTGGAAGAGCGCGGCGGCGCCGCCGGGGTCGGCGGTGGGCGTCTGCCAGAACTCGTCGCCGGCGGGCCTGGCGTAGACGCCGTCGAAGGACGTCTGCACGGTACGGCTGCCGGTCTTCTCCAGCCAGAGCCATTCCGCGTACGTCGCGAAGCCCTCGTTCAGCCAGATGTCACGCCATAAGGTGGGCGTCACCGAGTCGCCGAACCACTGGTGGGCCAGCTCGTGGGCGAGCAGCGACTCGCTGGGCGCCACGGGGTAGATGGGCCGGGTCTGGGTCTCCAGGGCGTAGCCGACGTTCGGCTCGTGGTCGACGATCCCGCCGGTGGAGGAGAACGGGTACGGGCCGAAGAGCGAGCCGAAGTAGTCGAGGACGGGCGCGTGGCGGGCGGCGAAGTCCGTCGCCTTGCCGGCGAGCTTGGGGTCCACGGCGGTGATCACGCGGTAGCCGCCGATCCTGGCGTCGGTGAGCTGGAACTTGCCGATCGACACCGTGGTCAGGTAGCTCGCCATGGGTTCGCGGGCGTCCCACACGTACGTGGTCCGGCCGCCGGCCGACGTTCTGGCCACCAGGTCGCCGTTGGCCACCGCGACCCTCGTGCTGGGCACGGTCACGGTGAACCGGTACGTCGCCTTGTCCGACAGGTGGTGGTTGCCGGGGTACCAGGTCATCGCGCCCTGCGGCTCGTTGGCGTTGAAGACGCCGTCGCCGGTCCTGATCCAGCCGTCCCTGGAGCCGTCGGGGTCGAGGACGTGGGTGGGCCTGCCGTCGTACCGGACGACGACGGAGAAGCTCTGCCCGGAGGCCAGCGTGGCGGCGGGGGTGACGACCAGCTCGTCGCCGGCGCGCGTGACGGCGGCGGGCCTGCCGTCCACGGTGACCGAGCGCACGGACAGCGAGCCGGACAGGTCGAGGTCGAAGCGGCTCAGCGCCTGGGTGGCACGGGCGGCGACGGTGGCCACGCCGGTCAGGACGTTCGAGGACGGGTCGTAGTCCAGGGCGAGGTCGTAGTGGCCGGCGTCGTAGCCGCCGTTCCCCTGACCGGGGAAGTACGGATCACCCGCCCCGGGAGCGCCGGGGGTGCCGCCGAGCGCGGCGGCGGGGGCGAGGGGGAGGGAGATGAAGGCTGCTGCGGCGAGGGCGAGAAGACGCTTCATGAACAATCATCGGAGGTCCGCGAGCAGGTGTTACGGGCGCCCGCCTGCCCCCCTGGGGAGGCGGGCGCCCGCGGGGGACGGCCTACTTGACGGAACCGGCCATCATGCCCTGGACGAAGTACCGCTGGAAGGCGAAGAACAGCACCAGCGGGATGATCAGCGACAGGAACGCCCCGGAGGAGAGGATGTCGACGTTCGATCCGAACTGCCGCATCTGAGACTGCAGGGCCTTGGTCATCGGCTGGTTGTCGGTGTTGGCGAACACGAGCGCGATGAGCATGTCGTTCCACACCCACAGGAACTGGAAGATCCCCAGCGAGGCGATGGCCGGCTTGCCCAGCGGGAACACGACCTGGGCGAAGATCTTCCATTCGGGTGCGCCGTCCATCCTGGCCGCCTCCAGCAGCGACGACGGGATGCCGACGAAGAAGTTGCGCAGCAGGAAGATGGCGAACGGCAGGCCGAACGCCGTGTGGAACAGCACCACGCCGGGGATCGTGCCGAAGATCCCGACGCCGCCGTAGAAGGCCGCGACGGGGATCAGCGCGATCTGGATGGGCACGATCAGCAGCCCCACCACGACCAGGAACGCCGTGTCCCGCCCGCGGAACTCCATCCACGCGAACGCGTACGCCGCCATGGCCGCGATGCCGATCACCAGGATCGTGGTCGGCACGGTGATGAGCACCGTGTTCCAGAACGACGAGGTGAAGCCGCTGGCCAGCAGGTTCTTGTAGTTGGCGATGGTCAGCTCGGCGGGCTTGGTGAAGATCGTCCACCAGCCCTCGGCGTTGTTCACCTTCACCGTGCGCAGGGAGACGACCAGCAGGCCCAGCGTCGGCACCAGCCAGAACAGGCCGAGCACGATCATGACCACCTGGACGGCGCCGCCGCCGAGGCGGTCCACGATCCTGCTCGCCACGCCTCTGCGCGGCGCGCCCGACTCCAGTCCGTGAGGTGCGCTCACGCTCGCGGTCGTCATGTGTCTTCCCTTCTGAACCGGCGGATGTTCATGATCATGAAGGGCAGAACCAGGATGAGCAGGAACACCGCGAGTGCGCTGCCGAGCCCCTGGTTGTTCCCGCCGCCGAACGACACGCGCCACATCTCCAGCGCGACCACGTTCGACTGCGGCTGAACCGAGGCCGGCGCGATGATGTAGACCAGGTCGAAGACCTTGAGCGTATTGATGATCATCGTCACGAAGACGACGAGCAGCACCGGCGACAGCAGCGGCACGGTGATCCGCCGGAACACCTGCCACTCGGTCGCGCCGTCGATGCGGGCGGCCTCCAGGGCGTCCCGCGGGATGGCCGCGAGCCCGGCGGCGATCAGCACCATGGCGAACCCGGCCCACACCCAGACGAACGCGCCGATGATGGCCGGCGTGATGAGCGTCTGGCCGAGCCAGGTCAGGCCGCCGTAGCTGGCCTGGAAGTTCGACTGCGGCAGCCGTACGACGTAGGAGCCGGCCGGCAGGCCGGCGAAGCTGAAGCTGCCGTCGTCGGCGGTCGTGGCGGTGGCCGCGACCTGGCCGTCCTTGACCGCCTCGACGGTCACGCCGGGCAGCCCCTTCTCGGTCGGGTCCACGGCGCCGCTCTGGCCGCCGCCGCCCTGCGTGAAGTCGAACCACACCGTCCCCGACACCGCCGAGCCGCCGGTGGGGGCGTGGGCGGGCTGGGCGTTGGACGGCATGATCTGCGGCTTGACGCCGACGATCGGGATCAGCACCGGCGTGCCCGCCTGGACGGGCTGCTTGGTGACGACCGCGCCGTTCTGCTCGGTCACGGGAGACTGGTCGCCGCCGCGTGCCCGTGCCTCGGGGTAGCCCTGCGAGGAGGAGAACGTGTCGTGCACGGTGGTGAGCACCGCGTTGGCCAGGCCCTTGTCGGGGTCCTCCTCGTAGACGAGGCGGAAGATCACGCCGGCGGCCATCAGCGAGACGGCCATCGGCATGAACACGATCAGCTTGAAGGCCGTCGCCCACCGGATGCGCTCGGTCAGCACCGCGAAGATCAGGCCGATCGTGGTGACCACGATCGGGGCCACGACCACCCAGATGAGGTTGTTGCGGATCGTGACGAGCATGCCGTTGTCGCTGAAGATCGTGGTGTAGTTGCCCAGCCCCACGAACCCGCTGCCCGAGGCGTCGAACAGGCTGCGGAAGATGGAGTAGACGATGGGGTAGACCACCCAGACGCCGAGCAGCAGGGCCGCCGGCAGGAGGAAGGCGATGGCGACCGCCGGCGATGGGCCGAGGCGTCGTCTCGTACGGGGGGTTTCAGCCGGTCCTGCGGAGGGCCCGCCCGCGGTCTTCGCGGGCGGGGCCGCCGGGCCGTCCAACCGTTCGGTCACGGCCTTACCTCTTTACTTCCAGGCCTTCTTGGCCTCGGCCTCGAGCGCCGCCTGGGCGCCCTTGACGTCGCTGGGGTCGCGCAGGAAGTCCTGCAGCACCTTCCACTCGCCCTTGCCGTCCGTGCCGCCGAAGGCGCTCGGGGCCAGGTCCGACATGTCGTAGCGGACGGCGTCACCGGCGGAGACGATCGTCTGGCCGAGCTGCTTGGTCAGCTCGTCGGGGTAGTTGTCGGGGGAGACGTTCTTGTTGGGCGACAGGTAGCCGGGGAGCTTGGCCCAGATCTCGCCGCCCTCCTTGGAGGCCAGGAACTGCACCAGGGCCATCGCGCCGGGGGATTCCTTCATGACCACGGCCACGTCGCCGCCGAGCACGACCGGAGCGGTGTCGCCGGCCTTCGGGAACGGGAAGTACTTGGCGCCCTCGCCGACCTTGGCGCCGTCCTGGGTGGCCTGGGTGGCGACGAAGTCGGCCTCGATGACCATGGCGGCCTTCTTGTTGCCGTACACCTTGGTCACGCAGGTCGGGAAGTCGGTCTGCAGCGCGCCGGAGGCGCCGTCGAGCACGAACTCCTTCTTGCCCGCGATCTGCGCGATCTTCTCCAGGGCGGTGGCGACGCTGGGGTCGGTCCACGGGATCTCGTGCTTGGAGAGCTTGTCGTAGTTCTCCGGGCCGGCGCTGGACAGGTAGACGTTCTCGAACAGGTCGGTCAGCGTCCAGCCCGAGGCGCCGCAGAGGGAGAAGGGCGGGGTGCCGGAGTCGGCGATGGTCTGGCCGGCCTTGATCAGCTCGTCCCAGGTCGTCGGCACCTGGACGCCGGCCTCCTCGAAGGCGTCGGAGCGGTACCAGACCAGCGACTTGTGCGCGGCCTTGATCAGCACGCCGTACACCTTGCCGTCGGCGGAGCCCAGCTCCTTCCAGTACGGCGTGTAGTTGGTGTCGATCTCCTGGGTGACCTCGGCGGACAGCGGCTTGAGCGCGTCCTGCTTGGCGTACTGCTGCACCAGACCCGGCTGCGGCAGGATCGCGACGTCCGGCGGGTTCTTGCCCTGGATGCGCGGGCCGAGGTAGGCGCCGGTGTCCTCACCCGTGGAGGCGTAGGTGACCGTGGCGCCGGTCTTGTCGGAGAAGGCCTTGAGCACCTGCTCGAAGTTCTTCTGCTCGGCGCCGGTCCACTTGGCCGCCACCTCCAGCTTGACGCCTTCGAGGGTCTTGCCGCCGCCGGCGTTGCTGGCCGGCGCGGACTCCGAGGCGGTGGGGGTGGTCGTCGTCGGGGCGTTGCCGCAGGCGGCGACGGCGACCGCGAGCCCTGCCAGGACTACTGCTGCTCTGGCTTTACGCATGGCTTTGCCTCACTGGGTTCTGATGATCTCTTCGAGTTCTGACTTCATGGAGACCGCGACGTCGTCGGCGGACTCTTTCGAGGGAGCGGCCAGGGCCTTGGCGACCGAGCTGGCGATCACCAGGCTCACCTGGTTGTAGTTGGCGCTCACCGGCCGTGGTTTGGCGGCGAGGATGCTCTCCTTGAGCACGGGCAGGTACGGGAACCGCTTGATCAGGGCCGGGTCGTCGTACAGCTCGGTCCACACGGGCGGGAAGGAGCCCTCGGTGAGGACGCGGCGTTCGTTCTCCAGGCTGGTGAAGTAGCGGATGAACTGCTGTGCGGTCTGCTGGTGCTTGGAGTAGGCGCTGACGGCCAGGTTGATCCCGCCGAGGGAGCTGGATCCCTGACCGTTCAGGCCGGGCAGCCGGGTCACCGCGAAACGGTCACCCAGTTTGGCCCTGGCCGGGCCGTAGGCGTGCGGCCAGTTGCGGGCGAAGGCCAGCTTCCCGTCCTGGAAGGCCAGCCGGGTCTCCTCCTCCTTGAAGGTCAGGGAGTCGCCGGTGATCCAGCCCTCCCGCAGCCCTTGCATCAGGAAGTCGAGCGCGATCTTCCCCTTGGCCGGATCGAGGGTCACTTCCGTGCCGTCGTGGTTGAGAATCTGCCCGCCCGCCGACTGCACTGCCTCGGAGAAGTTCACCGTCAAGCCTTCGTAGGCCAGGAGTTGGGCCGCATAGCCTCCGATGTCACGCTTTTTCGTTATTTTTCGTGCTTCGTCGCGAAGTTCCGCCCAGGTCTGCGGCGGCTTCTTGACGAGATCGGTCCGGTAGTAGAGCAGTCCCGCGTTGCTGGTGTACGGGACGGCCCAGAGCTTGCCCTTGTAGACGGCCGTGTCCACGACGGGCGGCAGGAACCTGTCGAGCGGGAACAACCCGCGCTCCAGGGGGATGATCCAGCCGTTCTCCGCGAACTCGGCGGTCCACACCACGTCGAGCCCCAGCACGTCGTAGCGGTTGCTCTGGGCCTGGAGGTTGGCCACCATCTGGGCGCGTTGCTCGTCGGCGGCCTCGGGCAGCTCCAGCAGCGTCACCTTCTCGGCCGGGTGGGCCTGGTTCCAGCGGTCCAGCAAGGGTTGCAGGTACGCCGTGGTGTCGCGTCCGGTGGCGAAGGTGATCGGGCCTGTGCCGCCCATTCCCGTCTCGCCGCCGCCCTCGTCACCCGCCGCCGCGCATCCGGCCGCCAGCAGGACGACCAGAACGAACGAAAGCGGGCGCAGCACTCTGTTTCCTCCACATTCAGCGGGGTTACATACGTGTTAGGTAGATGCATTCATGTTATGCACACCTGTAATCTGATGGTCAACGGATACCTACGTAACGCTCACGTAACACAAAGCGGGGAGGTGAGGCGTGCGGCTTCACCTGCTGGCGCTCCTGGCCAAGGAACCGGCCCACGGCTACGAGCTCAAACAGGCCCTTGAACAGACGTTCGGCAGCGCCTACCCCTCCCCGAACATCGGGCAGATATACGTGACGCTCGGCCGGCTGGAGAAGGACGGGCTCGTCAGGGCCGTCGACGTCGAACAGTCCAACCGGCCGAACAAGAAGGTCTACTATCTGACCGCCAAGGGCCGCGACCTGCTCACCATCTGGGTCGACGAGCCCACCGAAGGTCCCCGGGTGCGCGACGAGTTCTTCATGAAGCTCGTGCTCGCGCCGCTCACCGGCATCGCCGACCGGATGGCGCTGATCAACCGCCAGCGCCGCCACTACCTGTCGCTCATGGGCGACCTCAATGAGCTGCTCTCCCGTACGGCGCCCACCGACCGGGTGGCGCTGCTGCTGATCGAAGGGGCCATGCTGCACCTGCAGGCCGATCTTGACTGGCTGGAGCGATGCCAGGAGGATCTGGCATGAGCTCGGTCCTAAAAACGGTCAATCTGGTTAAAATCTACCAAGACGGCGCGGTCCCGGTGCCGGCCGTGCGCGGGGTGGACCTCCAGGTCGAGCCGGGCGAGTTCGTCGCGATCATGGGGCCGTCCGGCTCCGGCAAGTCCACGCTCGTGCACATGCTCGGCGGCCTCGACGCGCGCACCAGCGGCGAGATCTGGCTCGACGGGCAGCGGGTCGACACCCTCTCCGAGAGCGCCTGGGCGCTGCTGCGGCGCAAGAAGGTCGGCTTCGTCTTCCAGTTCTTCAACCTGGTCGCCAACATGACCGTCGGCGACAACGTCGAGCTGCCCGCCCTGCTGGCCGGAGCCTCGCCCAAGGTGGCGCGCGAGCGGCGCGAGAGCCTGCTCGGCGCGCTCAACCTCGCCGACCGCGCCGGAGCCTCGCCCGCCCAGCTCTCCGGCGGCGAGCAGCAGCGCGTCGCGCTGGCCAGGGCCCTGGCCAACAAGCCCAGCCTGCTGCTGGCCGACGAGCCGACCGGCAACCTCGACAGCCGCAACACGCGCGACGTGCTGCGCCTGCTCAGCGACGTGCACAAAGAGGGGCAGACGATCGTCATGGTCACGCACGACGCCCGGGTGGCCGGCCTGGCCGACCGGCTGGTGTCGCTGTTCGACGGCGCCATCGTCGACGACGGCCGCATCGCCCGCCGCCGCACCCGCACCGCCGGCGAGGTGATCGACCTCCGATGAGCGCGAAGCGAACCCGACGCGGCGAGCGGACCGGAGGCCCGACCGGGGAGGGGCTCCGCGGAGTGAGCGACCAGTGAGCGCCGCTCTCGCCGGAAGCCGCTGGATCAAGGCCGACCTGCGGGCCAGGAAGGGCCAGGCGGTGCTCACCGTGCTGGTGGTGGCCGGGATCGTGGCCGCCCTGATCACCGCGGCGACCCTCCTGGAGGACGGCACCAACCCGTGGCGCAGCCTGTCGGCCCAGACCGACGGCGCCCACGTCTGGGTCTACACCGACGACGACCCGAACGTCACCCTGGGCGACATCGACGGCGTCACCGGCACCACCGGCCCCTACCGCTCGGCCCCCGTGACCGTGGCGCAGGAGGGCAAGAAGGAGCCCGCGTCGCTGCGCGCGATGCCCGCCGCGCCGCCCGCGGTGGCCCATCCCGTGCTGGCCGAGGGCAGGTGGCTCGACGGCACGCAGCCCGACGGCGTGGTCGTCGAGCACTCCTACGCCAGGTCGCTGGGCCTGGCGATCGGCTCGCCGTTCACGGTCATCGCGCTCAACGGCGAGCGCCACACCCTCTACGTACGCGGCATCGCCGACTCCGCCGACCAGGGCTTCTACCCCGAATGGACCCCGGGGCTGGCCTGGGTGCTGCCCGCCACGCTCGACCGCGTCGAGCCCATGCTGGGCCGCAGCGAATGGGTGACCGGGCTGCGCCTGGCCGACCCCGACGCCAGCCAGGTCGTGGCCCAGCGCGTCGTGGTGATGCTGGAGGACAAGCTCCAGCGCGTCTACACCTGGCGCGAGGTCAGGGCCGCGATGGAGCTGGACAACCGGCTGCTCGGCACCCTGCTCGCGCTGTTCGGCGTGGTCGGCATGGTCGCGGCGGCGCTCGCGCTGGCCAACGCGGCCGGCGGCCGGGTGCTCGGCCAGCTCCGCGACCTGGCCACGCTCAAGTCGATGGGCTTCACCGGCGGCCAGGTCGCCCTGCTGCTCCTGGTCGAGCACGGCGCGCTCGGGCTGCTCGGCGTCGCACTCGGCGCGCTGGCGGGCTGGGGGGCGACGGCGGTGGTGCTCGGCACGTACTCGGCCGCGCCGGTGCCGGTGCTGGCCATCGTGGCGGGCACGACGCTGGTGGTGCTGGGCGCGGTGGGGGTGCCCGCCTGGCGGGGCGCGCGCACGCCGCCGATCCCCGCCGTGCCGGCCTCGCCGCCGCGCGGCCACCTGTCCCGGCTGGCCCGGCTCGGCCTGCTCGTACGCCTCCCGCCCGCCCTGATCCTGGGCACCCGCGACGCCTTCACCAGGCGCGTTCCGGCGTTCCTGACGGCGTTCGGCCTGGCCGTGCCGATGATGATGATCACGATCGGCCTCGGCGTCTGGTCCACCATGGACAACTTCCTCAGCCACCCCGAGCAGGTCGGCCAGCACGCCAGCCTGTACGTCCGCCCCGGCAAGCTGATGGAGTCGGCCGAGGCCCAGCGCATCGCCGAACGCGACCGCGACGTGCGCTCGGTCTACCCGGGCACCGACGTGAACGCCCTGGCCCCGGGCGAGGCCCGTTCGGTCAGGGTACGGGCGGTCGGCAGCTCGGCCGATCCCTACCCGTTCCCCGTCGTGGAGGGCCGGAGCTACACCGAGCCCGGTGAGGCGGTCGCCGGGCAGGGCCTGCTCGACCTGCTGGGGGTCAGGATCGGCGACCGGGTGCGCCTGACCGTGGGCGGCTCGCCGCTGATCGTCCGGATCGTGGGCCGTACCGTCGAGCCCGACCTGGACGGCGAGGTGCTCTCGGTGGGCCTGGACAGCCTGGCCGCCAAGGACTCCGTGCCGCCCCAGTACTACGCGCTGGCCCTGCGGCCGGGCGCGGACAAGGCGGAGGTGCGGGCCCGGCTGCTGGCCGAGTCGGCGGAGGGCCTCGACGTGCAGGCCGCGGTCAACCCGGCCGACCGGCTGTCGATCATCAGAGTGGTGATCGTGGCGCTGATCGCCGTGCTGGCCCTGATCGGGCTGGCGAACCTGCTCACGGCGAGCGCGATCGGGCTGCGCGACCACGCCTTCGACCTGGCCGTGCTCAAGGCCATGGGGCTGACGCCACGCCAGGTCATGGCCACGCTGGTGACCGGCACGGGCCTGCTGGTCGTGCTCGGCGTCGGCGCCGGCACGGCGGTGGGGGCGTCGGTGGTGGTGGGGCTGATCGACCTGCAGGGTCACACGAGCGGCGTGGGCGCGGGCATCGGCCGCGCGCCCTCGCCGGTGACGCTGGCGGTGGCCGTGGTGACGGCCGTGGGCACGGCCCTCGCGGTGGCGATCATTCCCGCCCGCCGCGCGGCCCGTGCCCAGGTGCCCGTCACTTCGCGCTGATCTCCTCGGGCTTCAGCGCGAACCAGTAGAACCCGTGGCCCGGCAGGGTCAGCAGGTAGGGCAGCTCGCCGATGCGCGGGAAGCGCACCCCGCCGCGGGCCTCGACCGGCACCATGCCCTCGAACCTGCGCAGGTCCAGCTCGACGGGCTGCGGGAACTTCGACAGGTTGTTGACGCAGAGCATCACGTCGTCGCGGTCCTCGCGCACGTACGTGAGCACGCACGGGTTGGAGGACCACATTTCGGTGTAGGCGCCGAGGCCGAACACCGGGTGGTTCTTGCGGATCTCCAGCATGCGCCGGGTGAAGTGCAGCAGGGAGCCCTCGTGGCGCTGCTGGGCCTCCACGTTGACCGCCTGGAAGCCGTAGATCGGGTCCATGACGGCCGGCAGGTAGAGGCGGCCCGGGTCGGCCTGGGAGAACCCGGCGTTGCGGTCGGGGCTCCACTGCATCGGCGTGCGGACCGAGTCGCGGTCCTCCAGCCAGATGTTGTCGCCCATGCCGATCTCGTCGCCGTAGTACATGACCGGCGAGCCCGGCAGCGACAGCAGCAGCGCCGTGAACAGCTCGATCAGGTCCCGGTTGTTGTCCAGCAGGGGCGCCAGCCGCCGCCGGATGCCGAGGTAGGCCCGCATGCGCGGGTCCTTGGCGTACTCCTTGTGCATGTAGTCGCGCTCTTCCTCGGTCACCGTCTCGAGCGTGAGCTCGTCGTGGTTGCGCAGGAAGATGCCCCACTGGGCCGTGTCGGGCAGCTTGGGCGTGCGGGACATGATCTCGGAGATCGGCTCGCGGGTCTCCTTCTTCACCGCCATGTAGATGCGCGGCATCAGCGGGAAGTGGAAGGCCATGTGGCACTCGTCGCCGCCGACGGTGGGGTCGCCGAAGTACTCCACGACGTCCTCGGGCCAGCCGTTGGCCTCGGCCAGCAGCACCCGGTCGGGGTAGAGCCGGTCGACCTCCGCGCGGATCTTCTTCAGGTACGCGTGCGTCTCGGGCAGCCCGGAGCACGCCGTGCCCTCACGCTCGAACAGGTACGGCACCGCGTCGAGGCGGAAGCCGTCGATGCCCAGGTCGAGCCAGAACCGCAGCACCTCCAGCATGGCCTCCTGCACCGCCGGGTTGTCATAGTTCAGGTCCGGCTGGTGGTGGAAGAAACGGTGCCAGTAGTACTGCTTGCGCACCGGGTCGTACGTCCAGTTGGACTCCTCGGCGCCGATGAAGATGATGGGCGCGTCCGGATAGCCCGTGGGCTCGTCCGACCAGACGTAAAAGTCCCCGTAGGGACCCTCCGGGTCGTGCCGGGAGGCCTGGAACCACGGGTGTCTGTCGCTGGTGTGGTTCATGACCAGGTCGGTGATGATCCGAAGACCTCGCTCGTGCGCGGCCTCGATCAACTGGACAAAGTCTCCCAGATCGCCAAAATCCGGAAGGATCTTCATATAGTCCGAAATGTCATAACCGCCATCGCGCAGCGGGGACTCGTACAGCGGCAACAGCCAGAGGCAGTCGACGCCGAGCCATTCCAGGTACCCGAGCTTCTCGATGAGACCGCGCAGGTCCCCCGTGCCGTCACCGTTGGAGTCCTTGAACCCCCGGACGAGAACCTCGTAGAACACCGCCCGCTTGTACCATCGCGGATCTTCCGAGACGAAAGCCTCAGAGATCGACTCCGGTGATGGGGATGCGTTGATCATGATGTCGCTCACAGGAAGAGATGTGGGCAGGACGAAGTCACCGGTTACCCCGGCGTTCTTAGCTGGTGACCGCGCCGCGTGGAGTCGTCATCCCTGCGAACTCCATGCCCTCGAACGAGACCGGATTTGTGATCTGGTGCCCGTTTGTTGCGGCGCTTACGGGCCGAACACTACCAGCCCGGTGGCTTTCCGGAACCCGCTTCTGCTGTGCGACGTGTAATACCCGCGAGATCCGTATGTAATCGCCCTGTTACCCAGAGTTCACTAAAAAGGTGCCGTGACGTCCGTGAGGTCGTTCTCGAAGTCGTTCAGCCAGAGTCCGAAAAGCACCAGGCCGCGCACCCAGAACCGGTCGTTCCAGCCGTTGAACCGGGTCAGTGCGTCGGGTCCGCCGGCGATCACCTCGTGCAGCTCGTCGGAGAGCAGGCCGGGCACGCGCCCGGCCACGACTTCGAGCATGGCGTGGGAGTAGGCCCGCGCCGGGGCGGCCGTGGAGCGCAGCGGCACCCGCCGGAGCGGCTGCTTGACCACGTTCGTCGAGGGCAGCGCGGCCACCCTCGGATTGGCCGCGTGCAGCACCTCGCGATAGAAGCGGCCCTTGTCCTTGCGCGCGACGCCGACGCTGAGCGCGGCGTCGAAGAAGGCGGGATGGATGAACGGCGCCGCGAACGACGCCTCCGGGCCCACCAGGTTGACCGCCGACCGCGCGATGCCGCGCACGGTCCTGGTGTGCAGCACCGACAGCGGCAGCTCGGCCCGATGGCCGTGGAGCATCGAGGTGGCCGCCGCGAACTGGTCGCGCACGGTCTCCTCCATCCACTGCGCGGCGGCCTTGGACAGGAACGGCTGCGCGGGCGCGCCCAGCGACAACGAGCCCAGCAGCGCCGCCGACCGTTCGGCCTGCGTCCTGGCCTCCAGGGCGGCGCCGCTGACCATGAAGTTCTTCAGCAGCGGGCCGCCGGCCAGGCCGTCCACCAGGACGCGGCCCGAGCCGTGCACCTCCTTGGCGAAGGGCGCGTACCAGGCGTGGTGCGGCGTCAGGTACTCCAGCCTGCGGGCCACCTCGGCGGCGTCGCCGGGGTAGGCGGCGGCGTCCTGGGTGACGATCCGGTGCGGGATGCCCAGCTCGCGGGTGATCGCCTGGGCGAAGGCGATGTCGGTGTCGGTGCCGTCGTCGGGGCTGGTGGTCCACGACTCGACGTCGGCGCCGCGGGCCATGGCCACGCTCGCCAGCAGCCGCGAGTCGTAGCCGCCGCTGACCGGCACGAGCAGCCTGCGCCCGTCGTAGTCCTCGTAGACGTGGTGCAGCAGCTCGACGATCTCCTCGGGGCTCGTCCACGCCTCGTACGGCTCGGTGCGCAGCCAGCGCGGCAGCCGGCGCTCGGTGGCCAGGCGGCCGTGCTCGAACACCAGCGCGCTCGACCCCGGCAGCCGCCTGACCTCCCGGTACGGGGTCGCCTCGCCCAGCGGGAACGTCACCTGGATGATCGAGGCCCACGCGGCCCAGTCGATCTCGACGGGCACCAGGCTGAGCAGCGGCTGGATCAGCGAGGAGAAGTAGACGGCGTCGCCCTGGCGCACGTAGTAGACGTCGACCAGGCCGAGCGCGCCCGCGTGCAGCGTCACCCGCGCGTCGTCGCCGATCAGGCCGGGCGTCTCGTACGTCTCCGCGACCGTCATCCAGTCCTCGGCCGCGGCGGGCCTGCGCTCGCCCCACGAGAACGCGAACGCGCCGCCCGCCCGGTGGTAGGGCGGCAGCGGCGCGGAGCTGAACAGCGCGGCCTCGTCCGTCTGGAGCGCGGGCCGCACCTTGGGGCCCGCGGCGGTGAGTTTGCCCAGTATGGAGGTGTCGATCCGGCCGAGAGCGCCGCATACGTAGGGTCGCACGTTGAACTGCACCGGATCTCATCCCTTCGAGACGCTTCCTGCAAAAGAGTATCCTTTGCCGGGCTGAGAGAGCGGAGGTCCGGTTGTCTACCGAGCTGGAAAGCACGCGTCGGGCGTTGCGGGAAGCTGTCGCGCAGGCCGAGCGCGCGGCCGAACTGGCCAGGCTGCTGGACGCCGCGCAGTCCAGGCTGGCGGCCGCCGAGGAGAACGCCGAGGAGGTCAGGAAGCTGGCCGAGCGGCTCGACGAGGCCGAGGAGCGGCTGGAGACCGAGCGGGCCGCGGCCGACAAGCTGCGCAGGGAGCTGGCCGAGCAGCGGTTCCAGGCCGAGGTGGCCAACTGGAAGCTGTCCTCGATCAAGGTCGCCCGCTGGAACCGGCTGGGCGACGCCATCAAGAGCGGCAGGAACAACCCGATGCGCCTGGCCAAGGGGCTCAGGGGCGCGGCGAAGCCGGTCAAGCGGCCCAGCGCGCCCAAGCGCCGGCCGGTGGCCGTCCAGGGGGCCAAGGAGGCTCGTCCGGGGGCGTCGTTCCAGGCCACGAGCACGACCAGGACGCTGGGCGGGGCCTCGTTCAAGCTCAAGCCGTACCGGATCCCCACCGGGCCCAACACCCGCCCGCACCTGACCGCGGCCGTCGTCGCCGATCCGCACGTCGAGGCGCTGCTGCGTTACGAGTGGCGCCAGACGACCGGGTTCACGCCGCGCGACTTCGCCCGCGTGCTGCCGCTGGAGGTGCCCCACCTGCTCGTGGTGGAGTCCGTCACACAGGGGCCGTGGCTGGAGGAGCTGACCGGCGAGCCGGGTGAGGGGCTCAGGGCGCTGCTGGCCTGGTGCGCCGAGCGCGGCATCCGTACCGTCTTCTGGCACACCCAGGGTGACGTGGCCGACTACGCCGCCGCGGCCGAGCTGTTCGAGCACCGCTTCACCGGCGACACCACCGTCCCGTGGCCGCGCCTGCACTTCGGCGTGCAGCCGCGGGTGCACAACCCGCTGCCGCTGGCCGGCGGACGGGTCGACCGGGTGCTCACGCTCGACCAGCTCCTGCCGCCGCACCTGGCCTATCCCGACGTGCTCACCTCCTACCGCTGGCCCGCCGCGGCCGAGTGCCCGCCCGGCACGCCGCAGTGGCGGCTGGCCGAGATCGCCGCCTGCGGCACGCCGATCGGCACCGAGCCCGACTCGCGCCGGGCGCACGTGGCGCTGCGCCGGGCCTACAACATGGGGACGATGACCGAACGCGTGGACGAGCTGCTGGAGGCCGTCGGCCTGCCGAGCGCCCGCGCCACTCTCGACACCTCCGTGCTGCTGCCCATCCTCGACCCCTCGCTCATGGAGCACGCGCTGGCCCAGGTGGCCAGGCAGTCGGGCGTGGCCCAGGTGATCGTCATCGGCCCGCCCGAGGCCGAGCTGCGCGCCCGCGACGTGCTGACCGACGCCGAGGTCCTGTACCGGCGGCCCCACCCGGCCATGTCCGAGGGCGCGATGCTGGCCAAGGGCCTCGACCTGTGCGAGGCCGACCTCGTCGCGGTCATGGACCCGCGCGACGTCTACGGCCCGCACTACCTGACGGACCTGCGCCGGGCCTTCCTGTTCAGCACGGCCGACATCGTCGGCAAGGCGGCCTTCTACGCCCACCTGCGCAAGCCCCAGGCGACCCTGCTCAAGCAGCCCGAGGCCGAGTACGCCTACCTCCCCGAGATCGCCGGGTCCACCCTGCTCGCCCGCAGGAACGCCCTGCGCGAGGTGGGCTTCGCCGACCTCACCGAGGGCTGGGACGAGGTCATGATGCGCCAGTGCCGCACCGACGGCGTCAAGGTCTTCTCCGCCGACCGGTTCGGCTACGTACGGGTGCGCGACGAGGACCGCTGGCTGCTCGGCGCGGCCCACCTGGTCGAGTACGGCTCGGCCGAGCCGCACGCGCTGATCTGACGCCTACGCTGGGGCCCATGATCGACCTGCTGGCCGAGGTGCTGGGGGAGCCGCCGGTGCCCGAGGGCACGTGGGAGCGGGAGGCCGTCTACGTGTCGGCCGCCGCGCTCCGCCGCCGGATCCCCCCGTCCGGCCTGGCCGCGCGGGTGCGGGCCGTGGAAGGGGTGGCCGGGGCCGAGGCGCGGCCGAACGGCTTCCTGCGCATCGTCGTGGACGTGCCGGGACGGCTGGTCGAGTCGCCACAGGCCGTGCCGGACCTGCCCGACCCCGGCTGGCCCGACTTCCCGCGCACGTGGGACAACCCCGGCTTCGTCGTCCGGTACGGCCACGCCCGCGCCTGCGCGGTACGGCGGTGGGCGGGCGAGCTGGGGGTGCCGCTCACCGGGTTCCGGCCCGAGCTGCTCGACGGCCCCTACGACCGTGGGGTGCTGCGGGTGCTGGCCGAGCTGCCAGGGCGGGCCGTCAGCCGCGCCCCCGCCTGGGACAACTTCCTGGTCCGGCTGGCGCTGGCCTACCACGACGCCCACGAGCACGCGCCCGCCGTCCCGGTGGGGGACGAGCCGGTCCGGCCGGTGCACACGGCGCGGCTGCGGCTGGCGGAGGCCGTACGGGAGGTGCTGGTGGGACCGGAAAGATTGTGACGGCTCGTAAAATATCCGGCCAAACCGCGAAAAATCGTAAAAATATCCCTTGTGGACCTTGATCGCGTCTCGATACGTGGGCAGCGGTCCAAGAAGGGGCGGCGATTCCGATAGCCTCGATCGGGTGAGCTTCGTCCATCCAGCCGGGGACCGGCACGCCGAGATGCTGCCCCACGAGCGCCCCCCGATGGCGCCCGCCGACCTCAACCGGATCGACCCCGCGATCTGGCCCCGAACGTCGGCCCGGACCGACGGCACGCTCACGGTCGGCGGCGTCGACGTGCGCGACCTCGCCCGCGAGCACGGCACGCCGCTCTACGTGCTCGACGAGGCCGACGTGCGCTCACGTATGCGCGACTACGCCACGGCCTTCCAGGGCTCGGAGGTCCACTACGCGGGCAAGGCGTTCCTGTGCAAGGAAATCGTGCGCTGGCTGGCCGAGGAGGGCCTCGGGCTCGACGTCGCCAGCGGCGGCGAGCTGGCGGTGGCGCTCAGCGTCGGCTTCCCGCCCGAGCGCATCACCCTCCACGGCAACAACAAGTCCAAGGCCGAGCTGACCCGCGCCCTGGAGTGCGGCGTCGGGCACATCGTGGTCGACTCCTACGAGGAGATCGCCCGCCTCGGCTACCTCGCCGAACAGCTCGGCAAGCGGCCCAAGGTGATGATCCGGGTGACCACCGGGGTCGAGGCCCACACCCACGAGTTCATCGCCACGGCCCACGACGACCAGAAGTTCGGCCTGTCGCTCAACACCGGCGCCGCCGCCGAGGCCGTGCGCCGCATCCTCGCGCTGCCGCAGCTCGACCTGGTCGGCCTCCACTCCCACATCGGGTCGCAGATCGTCGACACCGCCGGGTTCGAGGTGGCCGCGCGGCGGCTGGCCTCGCTGCTCGTCCAGATCAAGGACGAGCACGACGTCGTCCTGCCCGAGCTCGACCTCGGCGGCGGCTACGGCATCGCCTACGTCGAGGGCGACGAGGCCCCCGACATCAAGGAGCTGGCCGACGGCCTGCGCGAGATCGTCACCAAGGTCTGCGTCGACGCCGGCCTGCCGGTGCCCCGCCTGACCGTCGAGCCGGGCCGCACCATCGTGGGCCCGGGCGGCATCACCCTCTACGAGGTCGGCACGGTCAAGGACGTCGAGGGGCTGCGCACGTACGTCAGCGTCGACGGCGGCATGAGCGACAACGTGCGCACCGCCCTCTACGGCGCCGAGTACACCGCCACCCTCGTCAGCCGGGCCAGCGACGCCGAGCCCATGCTCAGCCGCCTGGTCGGCAAGCACTGCGAGAGCGGCGACATCATCGTGCGCGACTGCCACCTGCCCGCCGACCTGGCGCCCGGCGACCTGGTCGCCGTGGCCGCGACCGGCGCCTACTGCCGCTCGCTGGCCAGCAACTACAACTACCTGCCCAGGCCCGCCGTGGTCGCCGTCGCCGACGGCGCGGCCCGGGTGATCGTGGCGGGCGAGACCGAGGACGACCTGTTGAGGGGGCAGCTGTGAAACCGCTGAAAGTGGCTCTGCTGGGCTGCGGCGTCGTCGGCTCGCAGGTCATCAGGCTCCTGCACGAGCAGGCCGACGACCTGGCCGCGCGCATCGGCGCCCCGCTCGAGCTGGCCGGCGTGGCCGTGCGCAGGCTCGGGCGCAAGCGCGACATCGAGGTCGACCCGGCGCTGCTGACCACCGACGCCGAGTCCCTGGTCACCCGCGACGACATCGACATCGTCGTCGAGGTGATCGGCGGCATCGAACCGGCCCGCACGCTCATCGTGGCCGCCCTCGAACGCGGCAAGTCGGTCGTCACGGCCAACAAGGCCCTGCTGGCGGAGGACGGCTCGGCCCTGCACGAGGCGGCCCGGCGCGGCGAGGGCGACCTCTACTTCGAGGCCAGCGTCGCCGGCGCCATCCCGCTGCTGCGCCCGCTGCGCGAGTCGCTGGCCGGCGACCACGTCAAGCGCGTGCTCGGCATCGTCAACGGCACCACCAACTACATCCTCGACAAGATGGACAGCACGGGCGCGTCCTTCACCGACGCCCTGGAGGAGGCCCAGACGCTCGGCTACGCCGAGGCCGACCCGACGGCCGACGTCGAGGGCTTCGACGCCGCCGCCAAGGCCGCCATCCTGGCCGGCCTGGCCTTCCACAGCCGGGTCACCGCCGACAAGGTGCACCGCGAGGGCATCACCGAGATCACCGCCACCGACGTCGCCTCCGCCAAGGCCATGGGCTACGTCATCAAGCTGCTGGCCATCTGCCAGCGCTCCGACGACGGCCGCTCGTTCGGCGTGCGGGTGCACCCGGCGATGATCCCGCGCACCCATCCGCTCGCGGGGGTGCGCGAGGCGTACAACGCGGTGTTCGTGGAGGCAGAGTCGGCCGGGCAGCTCATGTTCTACGGCAAGGGCGCCGGTGGCGCGCCCACGGCCTCGGCCGTGCTCGGCGACCTCGTGGCCGTCGGCCGCAACCGCCTGGCCGGCACCCACGGGCCCGAGGAGTCCACCTACGCCGACCTGGCCGTCCATCCGATGGGCGACACGGTCACGCGCTGCCACGTGGCGCTCGACGTGGCCGACAAGCCGGGCGTGCTGGCCCGGGTGGCCGACCTGTTCGCCCAGCACGACGTGTCCATCCAGACCGTCCGCCAGGAGGGCCACGGCGACGACGCCCAGCTCGTCATCGTCACCCACCGCGCCACCGACGCCGCCCTCACGGCGACCATGGAGGGGCTGCGCGGGCTCGACATCGTCCGGGCGGTCGCCAGTGTGATGCGCGTGGAGGGCGACGACTGACGCCTGCCCCCGCCCAGGTCTCAGTGGGTGGGGAAGGCCAGGTCGCGGACGCGGCGCACGGCCCGTTTCAGGACCGTGCGGTCCTGCTCGCGGGCCAGCCGCACCGCCTCGCGCCGCCAGCTCTCGGCCTTCTCCCGCCAGCGGGAGGCGTCCCTGCCGTTCTTGGCGGACTCCCGGCGGAGCTGGGCGATCTCGGCGCGCAGGGCGGCCACGCGCTTGCGGTGGAGGGTCAGGTCCTTCTCGTGGCGGGCGGCCAGCCGGGCGAGTTCCGCGACCGGCGGCCTGCCGGGCGGGTAGACGCCGGGGCGGCGGTGGAGGCCCCACGACGCGCCGTCCGCCCATTCCACGCCGTACAGGGCGTCGATCAGGTCGTCCGGGTGGTCGTCGGGGGTGGCGACCAGGGCGGCTCTGGACAGGGCGGCCGTACGGTCGAGGCGGGCGGCGACCACGCCGTGCCCGGTCTCGTCCAGGGCCAGGCAAAGGCTGCCGAGGTCGTGCTCCTCCAGGTGGGCGATCAGGCGTTCGAGCGTGCCGGGGGAGAGCGTCCAGCCGGGCGGCACGCTCAGCCGGAAGGGGGCCGTCGTGCCGGCGGGCGGACCAGGAGGCGGTTCGGTGGCCAGCCGGACCCGCGGGTCGTGCTCGAAGGTGGCCTTGACCAGGCGCAGGTCCAGGTCGGGGTCGTTCAGGGGGGACCGGCGTCCGGTGGGCAGCGCGGGCCACGGGCCCGTGAGGGTGAGGCGCACGTCGGGGATGGAGGAGGCGAGCAGGGCGTCCGCGGTGGCGCGGGTGTCCTCGTAGCCGCCCGCCGGCACCACCGCCTCCACGTACGGCACCAGCCACTGCCGCCCCGCCTCCGTACGCAGGTACCGCCGGTACGGAACCCGGTCGGCCACGTAGGGATCGTTGTACCGCTTCAACGCGGCCACGTCGCGCATCGCGGTCGGCAGGCCGACGTGCCAGGCCCGTGCCTCGGGGTCCGGGACGAAGACCGCCCCCGCCTGCGTGAGCCGGTACCCCAGCTCGGTGTCCTCGGCCAGCACCAGCGAGGTGTCCAGGCCGCCGATCGAGCGCAGCAACGCCGCCGGGTACGACGCCGTCGCCCCCACGTGGACGCGGGCGGCCGTCGCGCCGGACGCCGTGCGCAGGCCGTCGTGGTCGTGGATGATCTTCTCCGCCCAGTCGTGCCGGTGCGGTGACAGGGGGAACAGGCCGTCCTCGGCGCCGTCGTCCAGCGCCTGGACGACCTGGCCGGGCGTGGGCAGCTCGGCGGCCGAGGTGAAGTCGATCCAGCCGAGCACCACCACGTACGGGGCCAGGTGGTGCCACCGGAGCTGGGCCTCGACGTGCCGCCGGTGCGGGACCATGTCGGCGTCCAGCACGAGGACGACCTCGCCGGAGGCGGCGTCCAGGCCCGCCTGGACGGCCCAGGCGCGCCCCCAGCCGCCCGGCGGACCGGAGATCAGCTTGGTGCCGCCCGGGACGAGTTCGGGCAGGCGGATGGGGGTGGCGCTGCCGTCGTCCACCACGATCACGTCGAGCAGGTGGGCCGGGTAGCTCTGCGCGGACAGGGCGGCGAGCGTCAGGTCCAGGGTCTCCTGGCGGTCGTGCGCCGGGACGACGACCGTGACGGTGAGCTCCGGCTCCCAGGCCCCCAGCTCGGGAGGGTCCAGGACGCCGAAGTCGTTCCCGCGGATCCGGGGCACGGTCATGGGCGGCTGCTCCCCTCCAGCTCCATCAGGGCGTTCGGGCGGAACCCGCGCCACTGGCGTCTGTTGCGCCGCAGGAACGTGCCGATCGGCTCCTGCCAGGTGTGGGCGGAGGCCGGGCCCCGGCGCAGGATGTAGCCCAGGCCGTGGGTGCGGTAGATCTGGCCGCCCGCCGCCTGGAGGGCCTCCTGGAACTGGGTGTCCACCGAGCGGCGCAGCGGCCGGAAGCCGCCCACGGCCTGGAACGCCGAGCGCTCCACCAGAATCGTGCCGCCCGCCACGAAGCTGGTGATCTGCTCGGTGACCTGGCTGCGGTGCACGGTGACGTCGATCGAGGCCAGGTAGACGAACTCGGGCACCGTGCCGACGACCTGGGCCCCCGAGTAGGCGTGGGCGAGCAGCAGGTCGGCCAGGAAGTCGGGGCCGTACCAGTCGTCGTCGTCCATCTTCAGCAGGAACGAGCCGGAGGCCCTGGCGGCGGCCTCGTTCAGCACCTCGCCGAAGACGGCCCCGGGGTCGGCCTCGTACACGGTCAGCGGACCGTCGAAGGCGGCCAGGGCGGCGGCGACGTCCGGATGCTCCCGGGGCACGCCGTGCAGCGCGAGCACCACTTCCAGCTGGGCGTCGCGCTGGCGGGCGATCTGCCGCAGGGCGAACGGCACCATGTCCGCGCGCCGGGTGGCCAGCAGGACGGAGGTGAGCGGAGGAGCGGGGGCGGGCGCGCCGAGCTGCTCCCACCGCGCCGCCACGCCATGGGTACGCAGGGCGGCCCGGCGCAACCGGATGCTGTGCTCCTCGCGCCGCAGGTCGTCGGACAGGTCGGGCGCGGCGGGCAGGAGCGTGACCAGTTCGTCCCCGAGAGCCCCCGCCCAGCGCGGCACGGCCCCGGTCACCAGCGGCACCCCGGCGGCGGCCAGACCGGCCAGCACCCGTACGGCCGCCAGCGGGCCGCTGTGCGGATGGTGCCAGCTCACCTCGACGCCCCGGATCTGCCGCAGCCTGGCCACGTCGGCGTCGGTGACCCCGCCGGACTCGGCGAACGTCGTGACGACCTTGCCGTCCAGCAGCACCGACCAGCGGCCGTCGCGCTCGGCCAGCGCGGCCGTGCCCCGGGACGGCGTGGTCACGAAACCCTGGGGGTTGACCAGGCGCTCGTCCACGGGCGGGACCATCGACGGCTCGGCGAGCACGTCGGGATCGGCCAGCGGCGACCCGGCCCCACCGGGACGCCCGATGCTCTCCCAGCTCGCGGCCACGATCGTGGGCCGCTCGACGGGCGCCTGATCACCGGCCCAGCCGATCCCGCCCGGCTCTCCGGCCCCGCCCGGCGTCAGGGCCGGGGACGCGTCCGGGGCGCGGCCGTCGCCCGGCAGGCGCAGGGCGTCGCCGGCCAGGCCGCGGAGGGCGACGTCGCCCAGCGTGCGGAGCACGACGTCGCTGCCGGGGGCGCCGACGCGTTCCGGGACCGGGCCGGTGACCTCGGCGGGGGTCGCGTTCGGGTCGCCCGGACGCCAGTCGGCCGAGCCGATCCCGGCGATCCCGGCGGCCGGCGCGGCGATCACATCCAGCCGGTGCCCGGCGAAGGCCCGCGCGGTCGCGGTCACCGTACGGCCGGCGGGCGTCGCGGCGGAGAAACGGGCGTCCACCACCCACACCCGGCTCCTGGGCTGGTACACCCGCAGGTCCGTCAGCGACCGCCAGCGATGCGCCGGGGTCGGCGTGGGCACGGGGGCCGGATGCGAGGCCGGGGCGTCGAGCACGCACACCACCACCCGCCCGGCCAGCGGGAGCAGCTTGTGCAGGGTCGCCACCCTGCGCAGGTCGGCGGGCGTCCTGGCGAGCACGAGGACGTGGTCGGCCGACTCCGGCTCGGCGGGCGGCTCCAGCAGGTCCCGGTCCAGGTCCACGACGCCGCCCGTCCCGGTCTGCCCGGTCAGGAGGGACCGGCTCTCGATGCCGGCCAGGAACACCCGGGCGCCCGGCAGCTCCGCCAGCAGCGCGGCGACCGTCCGCCGCTCGGCGGGCGGCTGGTCAGCGATCATCCGGCGCTCCGCAGGTGGCGGATCAGGGAGCTCAGCGGCCCGGGTGCGGAGGGCTCCTCGTCCTGCGGGCCGGACAGGCGCTCGACCTCGGCGGCGAGCCGGTCGGCCGCGGCCCGCAACTCCTTGATCTCGGCCAGCCGCCGGGCCGCCAGCGCGCGCCACTTGGCCGGGTCGCCGCCCAGCGGCGGAGCCTCTTCGGCGGTGCCGAAGCCGTGCTCGCCGCCCTCGACCCACAGGACGCCGAACAGGTCGTCCACCAGGTCGTCGGCCCGGTCGTCGGCCCGGTCGTCGGCGGGGTGGTCGGGTTTGTCATCAGCGGCGCCGTCGAGGCGTGCGGCGCGGGCGAAGGCGGCCGTGCGCTCCAGCCGGGCGGCCACGACCTCCCCGCCGTCCTCGGCCAGCGCGATGCAGACCAGGCCGAGCAGGTCCTCGTCGGCCAGCCGGACGAGCCGGGCGAGGGTGTCGGCCCCCAGGACCCAGCCGGCGGGCAGCCGCAGCAGGAACGGCGTGGGGGCGGCCGAGACCGGTTCGCTTTCCGCGAACGTGACGCGTGGCTCGTGGGCGTACAGGTTGTGCAGCAGGCGCAGGTCGAGCAGCGGATCGTCGAGGCTGGACCGGCGTTCGCCGGTCAGCTCGTCCCAGGGGCCGACGACGGTGACGGCGGCGTCGGGCAGCGTGCCCGCGAGCGCCGCGTCCACGCTCGCCCGGGTCTCCTCGTACGTGGTCGCGCCCACCACGACCCGCACGTACGGCACCCGCCAGTGTCGCCGGGGATGGCCCCGCAGCCAGCGCAGATCCGGGACGAGGTCGCCCAGGTAGGACCAGTTGTGCCGGTGGACCTCCTTCTCCCGCAGCATCACCGTGGACGGCCCGACGTGCCACGCCCTGGCCTGCGGATCGGGCACGAACACCGCGCCCGCCTGGGCCAGCCGGTAGCCCAGCTCGGTGTCCTCGGCCATGTTGAGTGAGACGTCCACGCCGCCCGCCGCGCGCAGCAGCTCCGCGCGCACCGACGTGGAGGCCCCCGTGTGCAGCAGGTACGCGCTCGTGCCCGCGTCCTTGAGCATCCGGGTCGACTCCAGCGTCTTCCTCGTGTACTCCGGCCGCGTGCCCTCCTCGCCGGGCTCCGTCACGAACCGGATGTCGCCGATCACCACCACGTGGTCGAGCAGGTGGTGCCAGCGCATGTGCGCCTCAAGGTGGTCGGGGGCCAGGATCATGTCGGAGTCCAGCCAGTGGATCACCTCGCCGGTGGCGGCCAGTTGCCCGGTCTGCCGGGCCGCGCCGCGTCCCCAGCCGTCGGTCACCCGTACGACGCGGGCCCCCGGCAGCTCGACCGGCGGCGTGCTGCCGTCGTCGGCTACCACGATCTCGACGAGTTCGGCCGGGTACGTCTGTGCGGCCAGCGCGGACGCCGTACGCTCCAGCGCCTCCTGACAGTCGTAGGCCGGGATGACCACGGACACGCTCAGCGACGGCTCCCAGGCCCCGATCGCGGGCGGGCGCAGCACCCCGTAGTCGTTGTGCCGGACGCGGGTCATGCCAGGCCCTTGGCCAGCGCGCGAACCTCCTCGCGCAGTTCCTCGACCTCGCGGGCCCTGGTCATGGCGTGCACGCGGTCCTCGCCGAGCGAGGCCAGGATCGCCCCGATGTCGTCGGCGCGCCGTGCGGCCGACTCCTCGACGGCCTGGACCAGCAGCTCCACCCGGGATTCGAGGTTCCTGAGCGCGGTCGTGGCGCGGGCGAGCTCGGCCTCGTGCTTCTTCATCCGCAGGTCGATCCGGTGCGCCTTGCCGTCCACGCGGCGGACGGTGAGCAGCAGGAGGGCGAGGGCCGCCAGGGTGACCGCGAACGCCGCGACGGTCGCCGCCGCGCCGAGTGTGAGCAGGCCGGCCAGGACGAGGAGCACGAGCACCCCGGTGGCCACAACTGCGAGAAGTGCGGCGGTCGCGGCCAGTCGGCGGGGCGAGAGCATCCGCGCAAACCTTTCATAGTCACGACGAGTCGGGCATAGGAGTCGGAGCGGGATTATTGCCACCCTAATAAATCCTGGCCACTACCGTGCCATAAGTTCCTGGAGGAAAACTGGGAACCGGCTGCCCCACGGCCTGCGTCGCCCGCCATGCGAAAGCTGCCTGTCCGTCTACTGACGTGTAAAAACGGGCGTAAGGTAGGCGCCGATCCCGTCCCGACCGGAGGAGCGCCGTTCCATGTCCGTCACCCCCTGCGGCTTCACGCGTACGCCGGGCAAGGGGTTCGCCCGGCTGCACTGGGCGGGCGGATGGCAGGTCGACGGCGGGCCGCCCGAGGTGCCCGAGCTGCACTCGCGGCGCGGGCTGGAGATCGACTGGCCCGTCGCGCCGGTGCCGCTCGACGGCCTGACGGCCCTGGCCGGCGCGGGGATACCGCTGACCGCCAAGGACGCCCCCGCGTGGGTGCCGGGCGACCTGGCCGCGCTGCTCACCGACCGCGACTGGCTCGTCGAGCCCGACGGCACCGCGCGCTGCCTGGCCGACCTGCGGCGGGAGGAGCACAGCGTACGCCTGCGCCGCCTGGCGCACCGGCCGGCCCGCACGTCGGCCGGCCCGACGGTCAGTGTCGTCATGTCGACCAAGCGGCCCGCCCTGGTCGGCGCGGCGCTGGCGCAGATGGAGCGGCAGCGCGGCGTCGAGGCCGAGGTCCTGCTCGGGCTGCACGGGGTGGCCTTCGAGCAGGTACGCGCGGCCGTCGAGGCGTGCTCGCTGCCCGTGCGATGGGTCGAGGCGGAGCAGACGGTGCCGTTCGGCGAGGTGCTGAACCGGGCCGCCGCCCCGGCCTCGGGCGACCATCTCGCCAAGTGGGACGACGACGACTGGTACGGCCCCGACCACCTGGCCGACCTCCTCATGGCCCGGTCGTACGCGGGGGCCGACGTGGTGGGCACGACGGCCGAGTTCTTCTACCTGGAGCCGTTGCGCGCCACGATCCGGCGGACGACGTTCGCGAGCGGGGCGGCGTACCCCAGCGAGGTCTGGGCAGATCATGTGGCCGGAGGCACCATTTTGCTCGAAACGGCGAAATTTCGGGAAATTGGAGGATTTCCCGCACTGCCACGGGCGGTCGATCTGGAGTTCCTGAAAGCGGCGCAAAAGATCGGCGCGCGCACCTATCGCACGCACGGCCTCGGCTACGTGCTGCGCAGGGCGCTCACCGCCGAGCACACCTGGCAGCTGCCGCTGGCCCATTTCGTCAGGATCGCCACGAACCAATGGCACGGCTTCCGGCCGAGCCTGCTGATGGAACCGCATGAACTCGCATGAACCCGCACGTGCCTGTATGAACCCGCTGAACCCCCGCCCGATGGACCCCGCATGAACCCGTGCTCGATGGAAGCCGCATGAACCCGTGCCTGCCGATGGACCCCGCATGAAGCCCGGCCAGAACCCTCCGGTGCGCGGCAACGACTACCGCGTGCTGCGTCCGGGCGAGGACCTCACCCCGTCGCTCAAGGTCAGCGTGATCGTCCCGGCCTACGGTGGCCAGGACAAGCTGGACCTGGTGCTGGCCGCCCTCGCCCGCCAGACCTACCCGGCCGCGCTCACCGAGGTCATCGTCGTGGACAACGGCAGCTCACCGCCGCTGCGGCTGCCCGCCACCCGGCCCGAGGGCACCCGCCTGATCGTCTGCTCCCAGCCCGGCCGCGCGAACGCCCGCAACGCCGGCCTGGCCGAGGCCACCGGCGACGTGATCCACTGGCTCGACTCCGACGTCGTCCTCACCCCGGGCGCGATCGAGGCCCACATGCGCTGGCATCACGCGGCCCCGTACCTGGTGGTGACCGGCTACATCAGGTTCACCGACACGCCGGTCCCCGCCGAGCTGCCCGCCGACCTGGAGAATCACTTCGAGCCCGCCGAGCCGCACACCTGGATCGTCGACCTCGTCGAACGCACCGACGGCCTCACCGCCAACCCCCAGCGCCCCTTCAGCCTGCACGTCGGCGGCGCGACCTCCGTGGGCGCCCGCCTGATCGAGGCCGCCGGGCCCATGGACGACGAGCTGATCCTCGGCCAGGACACCGAGATGGGCTACCGGCTGGGCCAGGCCGGCGCGGTGTTCGTGCCCGAGCCGCGCGCCCGCGCCTACCATCTCGGCCCGACCATGCGCATGCGCGACAAGGAGTCCATCGACCGGGTGAGCCACGCGTTCGTGGCCGACCGCATCCCGGCGTACCGGTGGTTGCGCTCTCATCCGTCCAGGCACTGGAAGATCCCGTACGTCACCGCCGTCGTGGACGGCACGGCCGGCTACGACAGCGTGCGCGCGACGGTGGACGCGCTGCTCGCGGGCACCGTCCCCGACCTGTCGGTGCTCCTGCTCGGCCCCTGGGACGAGCTGGGCCGCGAACGCCGCTCCCCGCTCAAGGACCCCGACCTCGACCTGGCGCTGGTCCAGGGCCACTACCGGCACGAAGGCCGGGTGCGCCTGGCCGTCTCCGAGGAGGCCGCGCAGATCGATCCGGCCACGCCCTTCGTGCTGCGCCTGCCGCCCGGCTGGATCCCCGGCGAGGACACCGTCGCCGGCCTGCTCGACCTGGCCCGCGACGAGGGGCTCGGGCTGGTCTCCGTGCTGCTGCGGGAGTCGTCCCAAGGGGTCGTCGCGGCCCGCCTGGAACGCCGGTCGTCCTTCGCCAGGGCCCGCATGGTTGCCGCCGACGACCGCAGCGATCTGGACGACGTGGTGGACGCGGTGTCCGGCGTGTCCTGGGTCGAGGGCGAGACCTACGGGTTCACCACGGAGGCGGCGCCCCTGGTCGGGCGGCGCGGGGCGTACCGGGCGCGGATGGAGGCCCAGGCCGAGGCCGAACGGCTGACCAGGGAGGCCGACCGCCTGCGCGCCCAGGTGAGCAAGTGGAAGGACGAGGCCACACGGTGGCGCAAAACGGCCGTCGAGCTGCGGCGTGACGTGAGCACCCTGCGCCGCCAGCTCGCCGCCGCGAACCGCGCCCAGCAGAGCCTGCGCACACTGCTGTCCGCCACGATGAAACGAGCACTGGGCCGCCGCCTGCGCGGCTGACCCCCGACACAGCCAGGCCCCGGGGCGGCCGGTGACCTTCGACACGGCCAGGCCTCGGGGTCGTCGGTGACCTTCGACACGGCCAGGCTCCGGGGCCGCGCGGGCGCCCCCGGCGTCCAGGGAGGTCAGTTCGGGCGCAGGGCTGACTTCAGCCGTCGGAACAGGGTGTTCTCGGCGGACTCGGCCGGAACCGCCACCGTCGCGGGGATGGTGACCGGCTCCGGCTGCGGCGGCGCGGGCCAGTAGCGGTCCGGCGGCTCGTGGCGCACCCCGTGGGTGGTGTCGATGACGTCGTCGAGGTCGGCGCCGGGATCGGCGAGCAGCAGCGCCCGGCCCAGCGCCGAGGTGCGTTCGAGCCGGGCCGTGCGCCCGTCGGGCAGGTCCACGACGAGCACCCCCGCCAGGTCCTTCTGCACCGACTCGACCATGCGCTCAAGCGTCGCCCGGTGCAGCGGCACGTCCACCGGCCCCCGGTAGCGGAACGGCGTGGGCGCGGGCGTCGGCGCGGCCTCGTCGATGAGCCGGATGCGTTCGTCGTGCGCGAACAGGTCGCGCATGAGCCGCAGTTCGAAGCACGGGTCCGACAACACCGCGCGCCGTCCGTCGTCGAGCCTCGACCACGGGCCCACCAGCGTCAGCACGACGTCCTGGAGCTTGCCGTCCAGGGCCGCCGCCACCGCCCGCCGCACCACCGACTCGGAGGTGTCGGTGACGTCCAGCACGATCTCCACGTACGGCACCAGCCACCGCCGCCCCCGGTCCTTGCGCAGGTCCCGGCGGAGCGGGATCCGGTGCGCCAGGTACGGCTCCACCGCCCGCACGGCCCGCTCCCGGTCGCGATGCTGCGCCGGCAGCCCGAGATGCACGGCCTGGGCGGCCGGGTCCGGCACGAACACCACGCCGTGCATGGCCAGCCGGTAGGAGAACTCGGTGTCCTCGCCGCGCACCACGGTCGGGTCGAGGCCGCCCACGGCGTCGAAGACCTCGCGGGGGAGTGCGAAGGTCGGCCCGGTGCACACGTGGTACGGGTTGCGGCTCCTGCGCAGCCCGTCGGTCTTCTCGATCGTCGCCTCGGTCGAGCTCGACACGGCCCCGGCCAGGTCGAACACCTCGTCCAGGCGTCCGGCGCCGAAGACCTGGCGCGCGGTGACCGGCGGCGCGTCGACGAACTTCTTCATCCCGATGGTGACCAGGTAGTCGGTCACGTGGTGCCAGCGGGCCAGGGCCTCGATGTGCTCGCGGCAGGCGACCATGTCGGCGTCGAGCCGCTGGATGATCTCGCCGTCGGCGGCCTTCGCACCCGTGTTGACCGCGTTCGAGATGCCCCAGCCTTCGCGTACCGGGACAAGCCTGGTGTTGACCGGCCGGATCTCCGGCAACCGGACGGGCGGCGCGCTGCCGTCGTCCACGACCAGGACCTCCATCAGCTGGTCCGGGTACGTCTGCGCGGCCAGCGCGGCCAGCGCCAGATCGAGTTTGTCCTGCCCGCCGTGCGCCGGTATCACCACGCTCACGGACAACCCCGGCGACCAGGCCCCGAGCTCCGGCGGCACTACTGGTGAATAGTCGTTCTGCCTCAAAGCAGGACGCGCGTTCATGGTGACCCCCTGCCGAGACCTTATCGGGAGATGCTGAGAATTTCCTGAATAGTGCCGCTGTCCAACGACCTGTCCACACAGTGGACTCGGCTCCGCGTCACCGCCGCGCACCCCGTACACTCGGTGGCCAACACCGCAGGTAGGGAGTCATCATGGGCAGGTCATGGCGTGGCCTCATCGAGGAGTACCGAGAGCGTCTTCCGGTCACCACGAAGACGCCCGTCATCACGCTCCTGGAAGGCGGCACCCCGCTCGTCCCGGCGCACCGCGTGTCGGCGCTGACGGGCTGCGAGGTCTATCTGAAGGTCGAGGGGGCCAACCCGACCGGCAGCTTCAAGGACCGTGGCATGACCATGGCCATCAGCAAGGCGGTCGAAGAGGGCGCCAAGGCGGTCATCTGCGCCTCCACCGGCAACACCTCGGCCAGCGCGGCGGCCTACGCCGTACGCGCGGGGCTGACCTGCGCCGTGCTGGTGCCCAAGGGCAAGATCGCGATGGGCAAGCTGGCGCAGGCGCTCGTCCACGGGGCCACGCTGCTGCAGGTCGAAGGGTCGTTCGACGACTGCCTGGAGATGACCCGCAAGCTGTCCTCCAGCTACCCGATCGCGCTGGTCAACTCGGTCAACCCGTTCCGGTTGCAGGGCCAGAAGACGGCCGCGTTCGAGATCGTCGACACGCTCGGCGACGCGCCCGACATCCACTGCATCCCGGTGGGCAACGCGGGCAACATCTCGGCCTACTGGATGGGCTACCAGGAGTACGCCGCAGACGGGGTCTCGACGAAGCGTCCGCGCATGTTCGGCTTCCAGGCCAGCGGCTCCGCGCCGATCGTCGAGGGCGCTCCGGTGACCCATCCCCACACGATCGCCACCGCCATCCGCATCGGCAACCCGGCGTCCTGGGGCCTGGCCACGGCGGCGCGCGACGAGTCCGGCGGCGTCATCCAGGCGGTGACCGACCGGCAGATCGCGGCGGCGTACAAGCTGCTGGCCCAGGAAGAGGGCGTGTTCGTGGAGCTGGCCTCGGCGGCGAGCGTCGCGGGGCTGCTCCAGGCCCACTCCCAGGGGCTCGTGGAGCCCGGGCGGCGCATCGTGTGCACCGTCACCGGCAACGGCCTGAAGGACCCCGACTGGGCCATCGCGGGCGCGCCCGCCCCGGTGGTCATCCCGATCGACGTGCACGCCGCCGCCGCGGCGCTCAACCTCGCCTGAGGCCCGCACGGGCAGTGAGCGAACGACGAGGGAATCGTGAACCAATGACGACGGTGCGGATCCGCGTGCCGGCCACGTCGGCCAACCTGGGGCCCGGCTTCGACGCGCTGGGCCTCGCGCTCACCCTCTACGACGACGTGGAGGCCACGCTCACCGCCGAGCCGGGCGTGCGCGTGAGCGTGGAGGGCGAAGGCGCGGGCGAGGTGGACCTCGGCGAGGGACACCTCGTCATCAGGGCGATGCGCGAGGCGTACACCCGCATGGGAGCGCCGCAGCCCGAGGGCATCAGCCTGCGCTGCGTCAACCGCATCCCGCACGCCCGCGGCCTCGGCTCGTCCTCCGCGGCCGTCTGCGCCGGCATCCTGGCCGCCCGCGCGCTGAGCGACGCCGTCCTGTCCGACGACGACGTCTTCGCGCTGGCCACCGAGATGGAGGGCCACCCGGACAACGTCGCTCCGTGCCTGGCCGGGGGCCTGACGGTGGCCTGGACCGACCACGCCGGAGCGCCGCGTATGGTGAAGCTGGCCCCCGACGAGAGGGTCCGTCCGGTCGCCGTCGTCCCGACGATGCGGCTGGCCACGGAGACCGCTCGGGGGCTCTTGCCGAAGGACGTGCCCCACAAGGACGCCTCCTTCAACGCCGGCAGGGCCGCGTTGCTGATCGCCGCGCTGACCTCGCGACCGGAACCAGAGCTGTTGCTCGCCGCCACCGAAGACCGTCTCCACCAGCCCTACCGCGCGCCTGCCATGCCGGAGAGCGCACGTCTGGTAGAACGTCTGCGTGCAGTCGGCGTGCCCGCGGTCGTTTCGGGGGCGGGTCCCACGGTTCTTGCGTTTTCGTCACCGGATACGCAGGATTTGATCGCGCCAGAAGTGGGTAATGACTGGCACATCCAGCAAATGGACGTCGACCCGGTTGGTGCGAACGTTCAGTTCCCCGAGACACGCTGATGCCTCTTTAGACCTTCAGGGAATAGCCGTGTGCGCTGGTGATGTTAGGCTGATAGCCGCACCAGATGCCCCCTTGGTGGGTGCGTGCTTGTCAGCCATACATCGCTGCATCATGTTTCACGTCGCGAGGCGTGAGCAGCGCGGCTGTCTCCCCGGAATCCGTTGCCTCCGGTTGGCCCACACCCGGTTGGCTCAACGTGAGGCGGCGACGACGGGGACCTGCGCGTTCGACGCACATCGACATCTGGTTGGCGACAGCAATCTGGGGGGTGTCAGCCACGCGCCACGGTCCTGTGGCGGCCTGGACGAACCCCTCCCCAAGAGTGGCGGCCGTCCGCGACAGCCGAAGATCGCAACGTGCACCCCGACCCGGTCTGTCCCGCCGGGTCGCAAGCACCTCCGGGACGCCCGGCAGAACAAAACCGGCGCCCGACCCCTGGGAAGGACCTTTTAGTTGAGCGACACCACCGAACTCCTCTCCGACGCACCAGGCGTTCAGCCCGCGTCCGGCGACACCCCCACCCGCGCCGCGGCCAAGCCTCGTGCGCGTCGCTCCGGCACCGGCCTGTCCGCCAAGGTGCTGCCCGAGCTGCAGAAGATGGCCGCTGAGCTGGGCATCAGCGGCACCGGGCGCATGCGGAAGAGCCAGCTCATCGCGGCCATCCAGGAGAAGCAGGGTGGCGCCTCCGGAGACGGCGCTCCGGCGGCACCCGCGGTCGAGGCTGCGCCCGTCATGACGGAGGCGGCGCCTCCCGTGGCCGAGCGGCCCACCCGTACGCGCAGGGAACGTTCCCGCACCAAGCCCGCCGAGGAGGCCGCTCCGCAGGCCGCCGAGCCGGTGGCCGCGGCCCCCGAGCCCGTGGCCGCGCCGGCCGAGCCGGCCGTCGAGCAGCAGGCCCAGGTCGTGGACGCCGGTCAGGCCGACACGCGGGGCGAGCGTGAGAGCCGTCGCGAGCGGCGCAGCCGCGGCGAGCGCCGCGAGCGTGGCGAGCGCAGTGACCGTGGCGAGCGCAGTGACCGCGGCGAGCGCAGCGACCGCGGTGACCGTGCCGACCGCGGTGAGGGCGGCCGCGCCGAGAGCGGCCGTGGCGACCAGCGCGGTGACCAGCGTGGCGACCAGCGCGGTGACCAGCGCGGTGACCAGCGTGGCGACCAGCGCGGTGACCAGCGCGGTGACCAGCGCGGTGACCAGCGCGGCGGCGTCGACGACGACGGCAGCGGCCGTGGCCGCAGGGGCCGTTTCCGTGAGCGCAACCGCGGCCGCGGCCGTGACCGCTTCGACAGCACCGAGCCCGTCATCGGCGACGACGACGTGCTCATCCCGATCGCCGGCATCCTCGACATCCTCGACAACTACGCGTTCGTCAGGACCAGCGGCTACCTGCCGGGCAGCAACGACGTCTACGTCTCGCTGGCCCAGATCCGCCGCAACGGCCTGCGCAAGGGCGACGTCATCACCGGCGCGGTGCGCCAGCCGCGCGACGGCGAGCGCCGCGAGAAGTTCAACGCCCTGGTCCGCCTCGACACCGTCAACGGCATGGACCCGGAGCAGGCCCGCAACCGGCCCGACTTCAACAAGCTGACGCCGCTCTACCCGCAGGAGCGCCTGCGCCTGGAGACCGAGCACAACATCCTCACCACGCGGATCATCGACCTCGTCTCGCCGATCGGCAAGGGCCAGCGCGGTCTGATCGTCTCGCCGCCGAAGGCCGGCAAGACGATGGTGCTGCAGGCGATTGCCAACGCGATCACCCGCAACAACCCCGAGTGCCACCTGATGGTCGTGCTCGTGGACGAGCGTCCCGAAGAGGTCACCGACATGCAGCGGTCGGTCAAGGGCGAGGTCATCCACTCGACCTTCGACCGTCCGGCCGAGGACCACACCACGGTCGCGGAGCTGGCCATCGAGCGCGCCAAGCGCCTGGTGGAGCTGGGTCACGACGTGGTCGTCCTGCTCGACTCGATCACGCGACTCGGCCGTGCCTACAACCTGGCGGCCCCGGCCTCCGGTCGTATCCTGTCGGGTGGTGTCGACTCCACGGCGCTCTACCCGCCCAAGCGCTTCTTCGGCGCCGCCCGCAACATCGAGAACGGCGGCTCGCTGACGATCCTCGCCACGGCCCTGGTCGAGACCGGGTCCAAGATGGACGAGGTCATCTTCGAGGAGTTCAAGGGCACCGGCAACATGGAGCTCAAGCTCAACCGCTCCCTGGCCGACAAGCGCATCTTCCCCGCGGTCGACGTCGACGCGTCCGGCACGCGTAAGGAAGAGATCCTCATGGGCAAGGACGAGCTGCAGATCGTCTGGAAGCTGCGGCGGGTGCTGCACGCTCTGGACATGCAGCAGGCTCTGGAGCTTCTCCTGGAGAAGATGAAGGAGACCAAGTCCAACGCCGAGTTCCTCATGCAGGTCCAGAAGACCACGGTGAGCAACGACCGCGACTAGCGGCCGCGCGCCTTGAGGGGCGGTGGGGAGTTCTCCCCGCCGCCCCTTTCGCGTTCGCGCGGGGCCGAGGGGGTGGGGTTAACCCCACCCGTGGACCGGACGCCTGCTCCATTCACCCCGCCCGCGCCGCCGGGCAGGCTGGAGGCATGCGATCGGTGAGGCTGAAGGACAGGGTGCGGTTCGGGCCGATGGGGCCGTTAGGGGTGCTGGTGGACCCCATGACCTGGCGCGCGGCTCCGTACCTGCTGGTCAGCGCGGGGTTCGGGGTGGCCTGGTTCGTCGTCGTGGCCCTGGCGACGACGGTCGCGGTGCCGCTGGTGATCGTCTGGGTGGGGTTGCCGCTGACGATGGCGGCCGTGCTGATGTGGCGCGGCGGGGCGATGCTGGAGCGGCGGCTGATGGGGGCGGCGTTCGGGGTGCGGATCGCGGACCCGTACCGGAGCAGGCCCGAGGGCGGGCTGCTGGCGCACCTCACCTGGCTGCTGGGTGACAAGGCCACCTGGCAGGACCTCGGCTACCTCCTCATGCTGGTGCCGCTGGGCCTGGTCGAGTCCGCGTTGTCGGTCGCGTTGTGGACGGCCACGGGGATGCTGCTGCTCGCGCCCTTCGCACGCGTCCTGTACGTCCTGGGCGACGTGCGCAGCGGCCTGGTCATCGACGACTGGACGGGCGCGCTGGCGGCGGGCGCGTTCGGGGTGCTGCTGCTCGTCGTGACGGCCTATCTCGTACGGGGGATGGCCTGGCTGCACGGCACGCTCGCCACGGTGCTGCTCGGCGGCAGCGAGGAGGAGCGGCTGCGGGCCAGCAGGGCCAGGGGCATCGACGCGGCCGAGGCCGAACGCCGCAGGATCGAGCGTGACCTGCACGACGGCGCGCAGCAGCGGCTGCTGTCGGTGGCGGTGGACCTCGGACGGGCGCAGGCCAAGTTCGACACCGACCCGGAGGCGGCCAGGACGCTGATCGTGCAGGCCCACGCGGGCACGAAGGCGGCCATCGCCGAGCTGCGCAACCTCGCCCGCGGCATCCATCCGGCCATCCTCACCGACCGCGGGCTCGACGCGGCGCTGTCGGGGCTGGCCGCGCGGGCCCCGGTGCACGTGGACGTCTCCGTCGAGCTGTCCGAACGGCCGCCCGCGGCGGTGGAGAGCATCGCGTACTTCATCGTCGCCGAGGCCCTGACCAACCTGGCCAAGCACTCGGGCGCGACGGAGGCGTCGGTGGCGGTGTTCAGGGACGACCGCGGCGTGGTCGTGGACGTGTGGGACAACGGCATCGGCGGCGCCCTCGTCACGCCGGGCGGCGGCCTGTCGGGGCTGGCCGACCGGGCGGCCACCATCGACGGCGTGCTCGTGCTGCACAGCCCCGTCGGCGGGCCGACGATCGTGCGCGCGGAGCTGCCCTGCGAATGGTAGTCATGTGCTCATGCGCGTGGTCATCGCCGAGGATTCCGTACTGTTACGCGAGGGGCTGGCGCGGCTGCTCGCCGACGGCGGCTTCGAGACCGTGGCCGCCGTGTCCGACGGGCCGGCGCTGGTGGCCGCGGTCCTCGAACACGAGCCCGACCTGGCGATCGTCGACGTGCGCATGCCGCCCACCCACACCGACGAGGGGCTGAAGGCGGCGCTGAGGGTCCGCGCGGCCCGGCCCGACTTCCCGATCCTGGTGCTGTCCCAGTACGTCGAGGAGCGTTACGCGGGCGAGCTGATCGGCCGCGCCGTCGGCTACCTGCTGAAGGAGCGGGTGGCCGACGTGGCCGAGTTCATGGAGGCGGTGCGCCAGGTGGCGGCGGGCGGCACGGTCGTCGACCCGGAGGTCGTCGTGCAACTGCTCAGCCGCAGGCGCAGGGGCGCGCCGCTCGACCTGCTCTCCCCCCGGGAGCGCGAGGTCCTGGCCCTGATGGCCGAGGGCCGTTCGAACACCGCCATCGCCTCCAGGCTGGTCGTCACCGAAGGCGCGGTGGAGAAACACGTGTCCGGCATCTTCACCAAGCTGGCCCTCGGGCCGGCGCCCGAGGACCATCGGCGGGTACTCGCCGTCCTGACGTACCTGGGTCGCTGATACGGCCTGCACCCGGGGTTGGGGATGCGGGCCGTACCCGCTACCTGACGTCCACGAACTCCTGCGGCGACAGGGAGGTGCGCGTCTTGCTCGTGCCGGGCACCTTGACCTGGAAGTAGCCGTCCTTCTTGCCCTTGAACGTCTTGCTGTACTTGCCGGTCGAGGTGGCCTTGGCGTAACCCATGAACTTGTACGTCTTGGTGCCCTTGGTCTTGAAGTACACCTCGACGATCTTGCCCTTGTACGCCTTGGTGCCGCGGTAGACCTTGCCGTACACCTTGAACGCGCGGCCCTTGGTGACCTTGTTCGGGGCCGAGATCGTCACCCGGGTCTTGACCTTCTTCGACGCGCCGCCGGTCGGGGCGACGACCGAGAACGACGCCTCGCCCTTGAGCGTCTGGCCGCCGCGGGTGGCGTACACCTCAAGGGTCCAGGAGCCCTCGGTGGTGTCGTCGGTGAAGTACGTGACGCCCCGGTAGTAGGTGTCCGACTCCTTGGCCAGCTCACCGAGGTCGTAGTACTCGCTGGTGGTGTCGCTGACGAGCTTGGCCGAGACCGTGCCCGCGTCCTTCACCGACGCCTCGACCGTGACCTTGGTGTCCCTGCCCTTGACGAGCTGGACCGGGTCGGGCGTGACGTTCGCGCCGGAGATGCCCTGCTTGCCGGAGACCTTGACGGTGAAGGTGCTCGGGCTGCTCCCGCCCGACCGGGCGACGTTGACGGTGAGCTTCCAGTCGCCCGCCGGGTCGTCCTTGCCGATCGTCCACTTGCCGGTGATCGTCTTGTCCGCGACCGGGGACGGCGTGGTAGTCGGCGTGGCGGTGGGGGTGGACGTGCTCGGCGTGCTCGGCGTGAAGTCGAACGACACCGTCTTGGCCGTCTTGCCGGGCGGCTCGATGGTCCCGGTCACGGCGGTGACGGTGTCCGGGTTCTTGAGCTTGAGCGTGACGGTCGCGTCGACGTCCTTCTCCAGGGGGATGTACGCGTTCGCCGACGCGTCTCCCGTGAAGTCGTCCGCCAGCGCGTACGCCGAGGCCGACGCGCCGGTGGCCGAGAGACCGGCGCCTCCGAGGAGAACGGCGGCCCCCGTGGCGGCCGCGAGGAGCAGCCGCACCCTTCTCTTCATCAGTTGGGTGATCCTTTGGCTAAGTCCCATTTGAGGGGAAAGTGATAGTTTGTGCGTGGGAGCCTAGTGTGACGCGTGCGGCCGCGTCATGAAGATCGTGGGAATGCCTCATGGCCTGGGGAGGTTGCACGATCTGGCACACTGGTAGCTGACCATTTTGCGGTTCCGGTTCACGCCATGCGTGAAGGCGACCCGGCGGCCGCAGCCCGAAAGGACAGCCATGAAGCCCGACATCCACCCCGATTACCACGTGACGCAGGTCTCCTGCTCCTGCGGTAACACGTTCACGACCCGCAGCACCGCGAAGAACGGCGTCATCCACGCCGACGTGTGCTCCGCCTGCCACCCGTTCTACACGGGCAAGCAGAAGATCCTCGACACCGGCGGCCGGGTGGCTCGCTTCGAGAAGCGCTTCGGCAAGAAGGCCACGGGCAAGTAGCTTCACCAACGCCGACCCGGCCCGCACCACGTGCGCCGGGTCGGCGTTCTTGGTGAAACGGCATTCAAACCACTGAAGGACCCACGGTGAACCTCGACGAGTTGCTCAAGGAGTATTCCGAGCTGGAGCTGCAGCTTGCCGACCCCGCCGTGCACGCCGACCAGAACAAGGCCCGCACTTTCGGCCGGCGCTACAGCCAGCTCACCCCGATCGTCAGCACCTACCGCGAGCTCGACTCCGCCCGCGACGACCTGACCGCGGCCAAGGAACTGGCCGGCGAGGACGAGGCGTTCGCCGCCGAGGCGGCCGAGCTCGAAGAGCGCATCCCGCAGCTTGAGGAGAAGCTCAGGCACCTGCTCATCCCGCGCGACCCCAACGATGACAAAGACATCATCATGGAGATCAAGGCGGGCGAGGGCGGCGAGGAGTCCGCGCTGTTCGCCGGCGACCTGCTGCGCATGTACCTCCGGTACGCCGAGCGCCTGGGCTGGAAGACCGAGATCATCGACACCCAGCCCTCCGACCTCGGCGGCTACAAGGACGTCACGGTCGGCATCAAGGCCAAGGGCGACGAGGGCGTGTGGTCCAGGCTCAAGTTCGAGGGCGGCGTCCACCGCGTGCAGCGGGTGCCCGTCACCGAGTCCCAGGGCCGCATCCACACGAGCGCCGCGGGCGTGCTGGTCTACCCGGAGGCGGAGGAGGTCGAGGTCCAGATCGACCCTAACGACCTGCGCATCGACGTCTACCGCTCCAGCGGTCCCGGCGGCCAGAGTGTCAACACGACCGACTCGGCCGTCCGCATCACCCACCTGCCCACGGGCGTGGTCGTCTCCTGCCAGAACGAGAAGAGCCAGCTCCAGAACAAGGAGTCGGCGATGCGCATCCTGCGTGCCCGCCTGCTGGCCGTGGCCCAGGAGCAGGCCGACGCCGCGGCGCAGGCCGAGCGCAAGTCGCAGGTTCGCACGGTCGACCGTTCCGAGCGCATCCGCACGTACAACTTTCCCGAGAACCGGATTTCCGACCACCGCGTAGGCTTCAAGGCGTATAACCTCGACCAGGTTCTCGACGGCGAGCTCACCGCCGTCACCCAGGCACTCATCGACGCCGAGATGGCGGAGAAGCTCGCACAACACTCATGACATTTCTGCTGGACGAGATCGCTCTAGCCACCGCCCGGCTGGCCGAGGCAGGTGTGCCTTCGCCGCGCACCGACGCGGAGGAGATCGCGGCGTTCGTCCACGGCGTGCGCAGGAGCGAGCTCCACACGGTCAAGGACTCCGACTTCGACGCGCTGTTCTGGGAGGGCATCGCCCGGCGCGAGGCGCGTGAGCCGCTGCAGCACATCACCGGCCACGCCTACTTCCGCTACCTGGAACTGGCGGTCGGCCCCGGCGTGTTCGTGCCGCGGCCGGAGACCGAGGTCATGGCCGGGTGGGCGATCGAGACTCTGCGCGCCATGGACGTGACGGCCCCGCTCGTCGTCGACCTCGGCACCGGCTCGGGGGCCATCGCGCTGTCGATCGCCCAGGAGGTCGCGCTCGCCGAGGTGCACGCCGTCGAGGTCGACCCGGCGGCCTACACCTGGGCCAAGCGCAACATCTCCGAGCTGGGCCAGGGGCGTACGCACCTGCACCCGGAAGACCTCGCCGGAGCCCTTCCCGAGCTCAACGGCAAGGTCGACCTGGTGATCTCCAACCCGCCGTACATCCCGCCCGGCGCCATCCCGCGCGACCCCGAGGTCCGCGACTACGACCCCTCCAGGGCCCTGTACGGCTCCGGCGACGACGGGCTGGGCGAGGTGCGCGCGGTCGAACGCACCGCCCGCCGCCTGCTGCGCCCCGGCGGCTGGGTGGCCGTCGAACACGCCGACGAGCAGGGCAGGGCCGTCTACCTGACCTTCCCCGAGGACAACGGTTGGCGCGACGTCCGCCTGCGCCAGGACCTCACCCGAAGGGACCGCTTCGTCACGGCCAGACTCGGCCAGGACTAGGATGCACGCCGTGGGAAGACGCTTTGACTGCTCCGACCTCGACCAGCGCGCCGAGGGCCTGATCGAGGCCGCCACCGCCGTGCGCCGCGGCGAGCTGGTCGTGCTGCCGACCGACACCGTCTACGGCATCGGCGCCGACGCGTTCATGCCGCCGGCCGTCACCGCGCTGCTCGACGCCAAGGGGCGCGGCCGCGACATGCCTCCGCCCGTCCTCGTGGGCACCGTCAGAGCCGCCACAGCGCTCGTGGACGACCTCGGGCCCTATGGGCAGGATCTCATCGACGCCTTCTGGCCCGGGCCGCTCACGCTGGTCTGCAGGGCCAACAGGGCCCTTTCCTGGGACCTGGGGGACACCAAGGGCACGGTCGCGGTCCGCATGCCGCTCCACCCGGTCGCGCTCGACCTGCTCAAGGAGACCGGCCCGATGGCCGTCTCCAGCGCCAACCGCTCCGGCGCCCCCGCGGCGACGACGGCGGAGGAGGCCCAGGAGCAGCTCGGCGACTCGGTCGCGGTCTACCTCGACGGCGGCAAGACCACCGACAACACGCCCTCCACCATCCTCGACCTCACCACGGCGGTGCCCCGCCTGCTGCGCCGTGGCGCGATCCCGGTGGAGAAGCTGCGCGGCATCATCGGTTACGTCGCCACCGACGACTGACGTATACCGTCTTTTTATCCCGGCTGCGGCGGTGCCTCGGACACGATTACGGTGAGTCCCGGAACGGCGACACGTCCGGGAGTGGCCCATGGGCAAGTTCGACGGCATGGATCCGCAGCTGGTCCGTGACCTGCTGACCGAGGTCAAGCACGCGTCCTCGGTGCTGCGTACGGCCGAGGACCAGGTCAGAGCGGTGATGAGCCGTGCCGGGCTGTCCACGCGGAGCACCCATCGTCCGGTCCAGGTGGCCGACTCCGCCGATCACATGGTCAAGGACGTCAACGCGCGGCTGGCCGTCCTGGAGAAGCGCGCCGACGGGAAGCTGGGAGACACGTCGAAGACGGGCGGCGGCGGCAAGGACGACGAGCCCAAGGAACTGCCGGGCACCCGCAACGACAAGTACGACAACCCCCGCGCCGACGACCCGCCCCCTGCCATCCCCAAACACCCCGACGCCTCGAAGGACCACGACCCGAAACCCACCGAGCCACCTTCGAAGGCCCCCGACACCAAGCCCGCCGACCCACCCGCCCCGAAGGACCACGACCCGAAGCCCACGGAACCACCCACGCCGAAGGACCACGACACCAAGACGGGCGACGGGCACAAAGCGGGCGACAGCCCGAAGACCGGCGATGGCACCAAGACCGGCGACGACGCCAAGGCCGACGCTGACGGCAAGTCGTGCGACGACACCGACAAGGACACCGGGACCCGCACGAACGACCCTCGCGGAACCGACACCGGAACCGACACCCGGACCGACGGCGGGACCGGCGACACCTCGTCCGTCGACGATCCGAAGGCCGCCGACCAGGACAGCAGGCGCGACCGGGGAGCGGAAGCCGACACCGGCACGACCGACGTCCCCGCCGACGACCGACCGGCCGACGCGCACAAGCCCCAGGTCGTGGTGGTCGACGGCGTGAAGGTTCTCCAGGTCCCCATCGACCCGCCCACGGCCGAACAACTGGAGTCCCTGCTCAAGAACGTCGACAACGTGCAGCCCGCCGACATGCCGACGGTGCACGCCGATGGCGCCGGGGCGACGGCGGGCGGGGGCGAAGGGCTGTCGGTGCCGACAGGAGAGGGCGGCACCGACCCCTCGACCACCACCCCAGGCACCACCGGCCGCCACCCCTACGACACACCAGGACTCCCGGACACCCGCGTCGGCACATCAGAGGCCGCGGGCTCCCACGTCGGCACCGCAGGGGACACGGGCTCGCACGCCGGCACCGCAGGGGACACGGGCTCGCACGCCGGCACCGCAGGGGACACGGGCTCGCACGTCGGCACCGCAGCAGGCGAGAGCGGTCACTACGGCACTCCCGGAGACGCGGGCAACGCCCACGGCACCCACCCCGACGGCGCTTCCTCCACCCAAACCCGCCCCGACGCCACCACCGGCACTGGCACCCAGCCCATCGGCGACACCGGTCAAGCCGACGGCACAAATGGCCACACGGACCACGGCACGGGCCGAACCGACGGGTCCACCGGCGTCGCGAACAGCGACACCGGCCGCTCCGACGGCGGCACCGCGGACACCGGCCGCTCGGACGGCGGTACTACCGACACCGGTCGCTCCCATGGCGGCACAACGGACACTGGTCGCTCCGAGGGGGGCGCCGCGGGCACCGACCGCGCTGACGGCGGCGCCTGCGCGGACGGCAAGGACGCGAACGGCAGCCGTGACGCCGGTGGCGGCAACGCTGATGGCGCGCGTTCCGACGGGGCTCGGGCTGATGGCGGTGCTACGAACGTTGGTCGTGACGTCGGTGGGGGCTCCGGTGGCGCGGATGGCGGACGCGCCGATGGCGGGACTGGCGGCGGGGCAACCGATGCCGGTCGCTCTGATGGTGGCGCAGCGGATGCGGGCCGTTCTGATGGTGGTGCAGCGGACGGGCGTCGTGCTGATGGCGGCGTCGAGGCTGGTCGGGGCGGTGGTGGTACTGCCGATGGAGGTGGGGGTGGGCGTGGTGATGCTTCTACCGGGGTGCGGATTCCGCCTACGGCGCCGGGGGGAGGGGCGGCCGTACCTCCTGGAGGCGACGTACCGGCTGGGGGAGCAGGGGGCGCGAGCGCAGGTGGTGCGACGGCTACGGCGGCGGACGGTGGTGCGGGTGCTTACGGCGTGAATGCTCATCACGGTGCCAGCGGTCACGGTGCAACCGGTCATGGCGTCGGCGGTGGGGTGCAGGGGTTGGATGTCGGCGGCGGCGGCCATGGCGGGAAGTGGGTGAGTGTGGGTGACGGGGTTGTGGCGGTGGAGTTGCCCGACGCCGGGGAGGACGTGCTCAGGACGCTGATCCAGGACGCCCGCGGCATTCAGCCGCTCGACATGCCGTCCGTGGAGGTTCCGCCCGGCGAGTACGGCAAGGGCGAATGGATGCCCGAGGACATCAGGCCGGACGGTCCGACAGGTGAGATCGACTCCGGGACGCCGGGAAGGAGTGCGTGATGTACGTCGACCCGCCCGCCCCCAGGCCCAGGAGCAGGGACGAGATGCCCCCCGTCACCGCGGCGGGCCCGCTGGACAACCAGCCGCTGGCCTACGAGTTCAACCCGGACTACGAACGTCTCATCACCGCCTGGAACACCGTCATGCCCATGTTGGAGAAGCTCAGCACGGCCCTCGACAAGGCGTACACACTGGCCAAGAGCCCGCAGACCTGGGACGCCCCGGTCGGCGAGCGCTATGTGCAGGACATCCGGGAATGGCGGTCCAAGCTGGCCGTCTACCGCCACTCCGTGCTCACCGCGATCAGCGATGAGGCCGACGACACCCCGAGATGGATCCCCAGCCAGACCGGCGCACCGCACGCCTTCCCCTGACCCGCAGGCGCCCCCCGCAGGCGCCCGTCTCCGCGAACGACGGCCCTCCCAGATGACGGCTCCCATGGGCAACGGCCCTCACGGGTGAGGGTCCTCAAAGCCAAGGGTCCTCACGGGGAGCGCCCCGGAGAACGACCACCGCCACGCGCAACCACCCCTGGCGGACACCGACCGCCACGCGCAACCACTCCGGACGAGACACCGACCGCCACGCGCAACCACTCCGGACGAGACAACGACCGCCACGCGCAACCACTCCGGACGAGACAACGACCGCCACGGGCCTTCTACCTGGGCAAATCGGGCATGCGGTCGTACAGTGGAGGGATGGGTGGTGAGCCCTACTACGGTCCCGACTTCGGGCAGTTGCGGCGGCAGGATCCCGAGCTGGCGCAGGTGCTGCTCGACGAGCTCGCACGGGTCCGCGCCGGCATCCAGCTGATCGCCGGCGAGAACTTCACCTCCCCGGCCGTCATGGCCGCCCTGGGTTCCACCCTCACCAACAAGTACGCCGAGGGCTACCCCGGCAGGCGCTACTACGGCGGCTGCGAGGTGGTCGACCGGGCCGAACGCCTGGCCGTCGAGCGGGCGCGCAGGCTGTTCGGGGCCGAGCACGCCAACGTCCAGCCGCATTCCGGGGCCACCGCCAACCTGGCCGCCTACGCCGCGCTGCTCCAGCCGGGCGACACCATGCTCGCCATGGCGCTCCCGCACGGCGGCCACCTCACGCACGGCTCGAAGGTGAACTTCTCGGGGAGGTGGTTCGACGTCGCCTCCTACGGCGTGCGGCGCGACACCGAGCTCATCGACTACGACGAGGTGCGGGACCTGGCGCTGCGGGGGCGGCCCAAGGTGATCGTGTGCGGCGCGACCGCGTACCCGAGGCTGATCGACTTCTCGATCTTCCGCGGCATCGCCGACGAGGTGGGCGCGTGGCTGCTCGCCGACGTGGCGCACCCGATCGGGCTGATGGCGGGCGGGGTGATCCCGTCGGCGGTGCCGTACGCGGACGTCGTGACGCTGACCACCCACAAGGTGCTGCGCGGGCCGCGCGGCGGCGCGATCCTGTGCACGGAGGAACTGGCCGCGAAGATCGACCGGGCGGTGTTCCCGTTCGTGCAGGGAGGGCCGCTGATGCACGCCGTGGCGGCCAAGGCGGTGGCGTTCGGGGAGGCGCTGCGGCCGGAGTTCGCCGAGTACGCGGGCCGCGTCGTCGCCAATGCCCGTACGCTCGCCGACGCGCTGGCAGTGGAGGGCATGCGTCCGGTCACGGGCGGCACGGACACCCATCTGGCGTTGATCGACCTGCGTGAGCTGGGCGTGTCCGGGGCCGAGGCCGAACGGCGCTGCGCGGCCGCCGGGATCACGCTCAACCGCAACGTCATCCCGTACGATCCGGAGCCTGCGGCGGTCACCTCGGGGATCCGGGTGGGCACGCCGTGCGTGACCACGCAGGGCATGGGCCCGAGGGAGATGAAAGAGGTGGGAAGTCTGATCTCGCGCGCTGTGCGCGATCCGTCCGTCGCGCCCGAGGTCAGGGAAAGAGTGTCGGCGCTTCTCGCCATCCATCAGCCATATCTCAGCGAATATTAAGCTGGTCTGTGTCGGTTTCCGGTCACAGCTGGCCGGAGCATCCGGGAAACTAGGTCCGTGCGCGAATACCTGTTCATGGCGCTCATCTCGGCAGCGGTGACGTATCTGCTGGTCCCGCTGGTGCGCCGCTTCGCCATCCGCATCGGAGCCATGCCCGAGGTTCGCGAGCGCGACGTGCACACCACGCCGACGCCGAGGCTCGGCGGCCTGGCCATGTACGGCGGCCTGGTGGTCGGCCTGCTGGTCGCCACCCAGCTGAAACACACCGGCGAGGCGCTGTCGGAGTACAACCCCAAGGCGGTCACCGCGCTGATCGTCGCGGGCGGCCTGATCACGCTCACCGGCTTCCTCGACGACTGGTGGGGCATGGACGCCTTCATCAAGCTCGGCGGGCAGATCGCGGCGGCGGGCGTGCTGGTCTTTTTCGACCTGCGGCTGCTCTACATTCCGCTGCCCAAGGACTGGGGCGGCTCCACCAGCCTCGACTACACGCTGAGCACGATCATCACCATCATGATCGTGGTGGTCACCATCAACGCCGTGAACTTCGTCGACGGTCTCGACGGGCTCGCGGCCGGCATCGTGTGCATCGCCGCCATGGCCACGTGGGCGTACTCGATCCTGCTGGCCCAGAGCATGAGCGTGGGGAACATCACCACGACGGCGGCCATCGCGGCCGTCCTCATCGGCACGTGCCTGGGTTTCCTGCCGCACAACTTCCATCCCGCGAAGATCTTCATGGGCGACACCGGGGCGATGCTGATCGGGCTGGTGCTCGCCTCGTCGATCGTCACGGTCACGCCGCTCGACCCGGCCGCCATCGAGGACATGAACAAGGTCCCGGTGCTGCTGCCGCTGATGCTGCCGGCGGCGGTGCTGGTCCTGCCGCTGATCGACCTGATCACCGCCGTGGTCCGGCGCACGTCCCACGGCATGTCGCCGTTCGCCCCCGACCGGGGTCACCTGCACCACCGGCTGCTGGACATCGGCCACTCGCACCGCCGGTCGGTGCTGATCATGTACGCGTGGGCGTTCCTGTTCGCCTTCGGCTTGGTGGCGATGTCGCGCGAGGGTGTGCCGGTGCTGCTGTTCGTCGTGGTCATCGTGCTGGCGCTGGCGGTGCTCGTCCTGATGGCGGCGCCCCGCTGGCGGGGCAGGGGCGGCGCGCACTCGGCGGCGCGCAACAAGCAGCCCGACGACGACGGCCCGCCCACCGGCCCGATGCCGCCGATCCCGCCGGACACCGAGGTCAGGCGGCAGATGCCGCCGCAGAGCGGCCCGTCCTCGCAGGAACGCGCGAGCGCCGAGGGCAAACCGGTCATTCCTGCATTTCCGAGTCGTCCTTGATTGGGAACTAGAAACGGCAGGTAAAAGCGGTCTTCCGTGAGCTTGTGATATCTTTCACGAGCAGGGACCTCCAGACGCACATGTTCTGGAGGTAGCAAACGCTCGCTTGACAACATGCTGATGGAGCACCGATGCAGGCCAACGACGTGCGCGTACTCAAGAGCGCCGCTGTTCCGACCTTCGCGGTCGGGGTGGTCGCGGTCATCGTCGCTTTCCTCGTGGCGGGCGGCAAGGGAGCGCTCGGCGCGGCCCTCGGCACCTTGCTCGTCGGGGTTTTCTTCAGCGTCAGCGTGGTAGCGGTCTCCTATGCCGCCCGCGTCTCCCCGCAGATGATGGCGATCGCGGCCATGGTCAGCTACCTCGTCAAGGTCATCGCCATCATGGCGGTGCTCACCGCCTTCCGTGAGACCACCGCCTGGAACACCCAGGCCTTCGCGTGGTCCGTGGTCGGCTGCACGCTCGTCTGGACCGGGTTCGAGGTCCGCGCGTTCATGAAGACCAAGATGCTCTATGTCGACCCCGAAGCCTCGGTCCCCGGAAAGGGCGACTCATGAGGCAGGTAAAGGGATGGGGTCCGATATGACTAGTCCTCCACTCGCCTGCTATCGTCGGGGCCGCGATGAGCGCACAGGAACGCCGACCGGAACACGACGGTCGCGACTTCTCCGATGCCATGTGGTCAGTCCCCAGCTATCTGCTCGCCGGGATGGCGATCTATGGCGGTCTCGGGTGGTTGCTGGACCGGTGGCTCGACATGTCCGCGTTCTTCCCCATAGGCGTGGTCCTTGGGGTCGTGCTCGGCGGCTACGCGGTCTACCGGAAGTTCGGTCGCTAACCCGACGCAGCGATCGCCTCGCTGAGGAAACCCTTGTGATCCACTACGACGTTGAAGGGAACGCCGCGTGATTGCGCTGACGGTCCTCGCCCCCGAAGACAACTTCCGGGCGCCATCGCCCGATGAGCTGTTCAATTCGTTCACGCCGATCATCCCTGGGGTGACCTGGTTCACCAAGCCGGTCCTGCTGGCGATGCTCAGCGCGCTCGTGGTGATCGCGGTGTGCTGGGTGGCTTTCGCCAAGCCGAAGCTCGTGCCGAGGGGCACCCAGAACGTCGTCGAGTACGGCTACATGTTCGTCCGCGACCAGATCGCCCGGCCGTTCCTCGGCAAGGACGCCGATCGGTGGATGGGCCTGCTGATCACGCTCTTCTTCCTGGTCCTGTTCTGGAACGTCCTGGGTGTGATCCCGCTCGCGCAGTTCCCGGTCGCCTCGCACATCGCGTTCCCGGCCGTGCTCGCGATCTCGATCTACGTGATCAAGGTTTACCTGGGCGTCAAGCACCAGGGCGGCATCGGTTACTTCAAGAACATGATGTTCCCGCCCGGTCTGCCCAAGCCGATCTACTTCCTCCTGGCGCCGATCGAGTTCCTCTCGAACATGATCATCGCACCGTTCACGCACGCGGTCCGACTGTTCGCGAACATGTTCGCCGGTCACATGCTGCTCGCGTTCTTCAGCATGGTCGGCTTCTGGTTCCTGTTCGAGAAGCTGACCCCCTTGGGTGCTCCCGTCGGCGTGGTGGGTGTGATCATGACGATCATCCTGACCGGGTTCGAGCTGTTCATCCAGTTCCTGCAGGCTTTCCTGTTCGCGATGCTGGCGTCGATGTACATCGGCGGCGCGCTGCACCCAGATCACTGAGAACCACATACCGGAATATCCATGACCGGTGGGACTCCCTTCACCGGCCGTCCAGTAAAGGAAATAGCAATGAGCGTTCTCGCTGAGGTCTCCGGCAACGTCACCGCCATCGGTTACGGTCTCGCCGCCATCGGCCCCGGCATCGGCGTCGGCATCATCTTCGGTCAGGGCGTGCAGGCCATCGCGCGTCAGCCCGAGGCTTACGGCCTGATTCGCCAGAACATGCTCCTCGGCTTCGTCCTCACCGAGGCCCTCGCCCTGATCGGTCTGGTCGCGCCCTTCATCTTCCAGGGCATCTAGGACCAGAAGAATTCTGACGAAAGGCTGCACCCATGATTAAGGCAGCTACGCTCCTCGCGCAGGAAGAAGGGGCGAACCCGCTCCTTCCGCACACGTTCGAGCTCGTCGTCGGTATCTTCTCGTTCCTCGTCGTCCTCCTCGTCGTCGGCAAGATTCTCGTTCCGCGCATCCAGAAGACTCTGGCCGAGCGGACCGACGCGATCGAGGGTGGCATCAAGAGGGCTGAGGAGGCCCAGGCCGAGGCGCAGAACCTCCAGCGGCAGTACGCGCAGCAGCTTGAGGAGGCCCGCCGCGAAGCCGGCAGGCTCCGTGAAGAGGCTCGCGAGCAGGCCGCGCAGATCAAGGCGGAGCTCCGCGAGGAGGCGCAGGCCGAGGCCCGTCGTCTCGTCGAGGCCGCGCACGCCCAGATCGAGGCCGACCGTGCCGCCGCGTTCGCGCAGCTCCGCACGGAGATCGGCCGTCTGTCCACGGACCTCGCGGGCCGCATCGTCGGCGAGTCCCTCGAGGACGAGGCCCGCCAGAGCCGCATCGTGGACAGGTTCCTCGACGAGCTCGAGAGCAGCAACGCGCAGGCGGTGCGCTAATGCGAGGTCTGAGCAGGACCTCGCTGGCAGAGGTCGAGGAGCGCTTCAACGCGGTCGCGGGCAGCGCCGACCTCGGCGCGCTCTCCGACGAGTTGTTCGCCGTCGCGGATCTGCTCGACCGCGAGCACGGCCTGCGCCGCGCGCTGTCCGACCCGGCCAGGCCCGGCGAGCAGAAGGCGGGCACCATCCGCGCCCTGCTCGGCGGCAAGGTCTCCGAGGCGGCCATCGCCACGACCGAGGCCGCGGTCTCGGCCCGGTGGTCGCGCGCCGGAGACCTGGCCGACTCGCTCGAACGGCTCGGCGTCGTCGCCGCTGCCGCTGAGGCGGAGAGCCAGTCCCGGCTCGACGACGTCGAGGACGAGCTCTTCCGCTTCGGCCGCATCGTCGCCGCCAACCCCGACCTCCGCCGCGCGCTCGCGGACGCGGCCGCGCCCGGCGAGGGCAAGCGGCAGTTGCTGAGCGACCTGCTCGGCGGCAAGGTCGCCCCCACCAGCCTGCGCCTGATCACGCAGCTGGCGGTGCACCCGCGAGGGCGTAGCCTGGAAATGGGCTTGGAGGAGTTCGGCCAGCTCGTGGCCCAGCAGCGCCAGCGCCTGGTGGCGGTCGTGCGCAGCGCGGTCGAGCTGTCCGACGCGCAGAAGCAGCGACTGGCCGACTGGCTGCGCACCTCCTACGGTCGTGACGTGCACCTGAACGTCGAGGTGGACAAGCGAGTGCTCGGTGGGTTCTCGGTTCGCATCGGCGACGAGATGATCGACACCACGATCGTGGGACGAATTGAAGAAGTCCGCCGCCGGTTGGCCGGCTGAGGCGCAGTGAGCGCCGAATGAATAGGGAGACAGAGTAGAGATGGCGGAGCTTACGATCCGGCCGGACGAGATCCGGGACGCGCTTGAGCGCTTCGTCCAGGCGTACGAACCGGAAGGCGCCGCGCGCGAGGAGATCGGGACCGTCGTCGACGCCGGCGACGGCATTGCCCATGTCTCCGGCCTTCCCTCGGCGATGGCGAACGAGCTGCTCGAGTTCGAGGACGGCACGCGCGGCCTGGCCCTGAACCTCGACCCCCGAGAGATCGGCGTCGTGGTCCTGGGCGACTTCAGCAACATCGAGGAGGGCCAGACGGTCCGCCGGACGGGCGAGGTCCTGTCCGTGCCCGTCGGCGACAACTTCCTCGGCCGTGTGGTCGACCCGCTCGGCAACCCCCTCGACGGCAAGGGCGCGATCGAGTCCGAGGGCCTGCGCGCCCTCGAACTGCAGGCCCCCTCGGTCGTCCAGCGGCAGCCGGTGAAGCAGCCGCTGCAGACCGGCATCAAGGCGATCGACGCCATGACGCCGATCGGCCGCGGCCAGCGCCAGCTGATCATCGGTGACCGTGGCACGGGCAAGACGGCCGTCGCCGTGGACACCATCATCAACCAGCGCGACAACTGGCTCTCGGGCGACCCCGAGAAGCAGGTGCGCTGCGTCTACGTCGCGGTCGGCCAGAAGGGCTCGACGATCGCCCAGGTGCGTTCCCGTCTCGAAGAGGCCGGCGCCCTGGAGTACACCACGATCGTCGCCGCCCCGGCCTCCGACCCGGCCGGTTACAAGTACATCTCCCCTTACACCGGTTCGGCCATCGGCCAGCACTGGATGTACCAGGGCAAGCACGTCCTCATCATCTTCGACGACCTCACCAAGCAGGCCGACGCCTACCGCGCCGTCTCGCTGCTGCTTCGCCGCCCGCCGGGCCGCGAGGCGTTCCCCGGTGACGTCTTCTACCTCCACTCCCGTCTGCTGGAGCGCTGCGCCAAGCTCTCCGCCGACATGGGCGGCGGCTCGATGACCGGTCTTCCGATCATCGAGACCAAGGGCAACGACGTGTCGGCGTTCATCCCGACCAACGTCATCTCCATCACCGACGGCCAGTGCTTCCTGGAGACCGACTACTTCAACGCCGGTATCCGTCCCGCCATCAACGTCGGTATCTCGGTCTCCCGAGTCGGCGGCTCGGCGCAGATCAAGGCGATGCGCAAGGTGGCCGGCACGCTGCGTCTGTCGCTGTCGCAGTACCGCGACCTGGAGGCCTTCGCGGCCTTCGCCTCCGACCTGGACGCGGCCTCCCGCGCCCAGCTGGAGCGCGGTCAGCGCCTGACCGAGCTGCTCATCCAGCCGCAGTACTCGCCGTTCCCCGTGGAGCGGCAGGTCGTGTCGGTGTGGGCGGGCACGACGGGTGAGCTCGACGAGGTTCCGGTCGAGGACATCCGCCGCTTCGAGCAGGAGTTCCTCGACTACCTGCAGAGCAGCCACAAGGGCATCTTCGACAGCATCCGCGAGACCAACGAGCTGTCGGACGACGCGGTGACCAGCCTCAAGGACGCCGTCACGGAGTTCAAGAAGGGCTTCACCACCTCCTCGGGCGAGCTCCTGGTCAAGGACGAGCCGGTGGCGCCGCTCGAAGCCGGCGAGGTCGGCCAGGAGAAGATCAAGAAGGTCGTCCGTCCGGCGACGGAGAAGTAGCTCATGGGTGCCCAGCTAAGGCTGCTGCGGCGGCGGATCAAGTCGGTCAAGTCGACCGCCAAGATCACGCGTGCCCAGGAGCTCATCGCCTCCTCGCGGATCGTGAAGGCGCAGATGCGGATGCAGGCGGCGCTGCCGTACGAGCGTGAGATCACTCGCGCCGTCACCGGCGTCGTCAGCAACGCGGCCAGCGTCGACCATCCGTTGACCGTGGCGAAGGAGAACCCCGCCAAGGCGGGCGTCCTCATCGTCACCAGCGACAGCGGGTTCTGTGGCGGCTTCAACGCCAACGTCCTGCGCGAGGCCGAGGCCCTGCGCGGGCTGCTGGAGAGCCGCGGCCTGACGGTGGTGCCGTTCGTCACCGGCCGGAAGGGTGTCACCTGGCACACCTTCCGCAACCGTACGATGGGCGGCCAGTGGGTGGGCTTCTCCAGGAAGCCGGCCTACGCCGACGCCAAGGAGATCGCGCAGATCCTGATCGACTCCTTCAAGGAAGAGGCGGGGATCGACGAGATCCACATCGTCTCGACCGAGTTCGTCTCGATGCTGACCCAGAACGTCGTGGTCAAGCGCGTGCTGCCGCTGGAGGTCGAGGAGACCGAGGCGACGGCGAGCGAGACGATCCCGCCGTACTTCGAGTTCGAGCCCACCGCGGGCGACGTCCTCGAAACGCTGCTGCCGCGCTATGTGGAGTCCCGCATCTTCACGGCGCTGCTGCAGTCGGCTGCTTCGGAGGAGGCTGCGCGCCGCCGCGCCATGAAGTCCGCCACGGACAACGCCAACGAGCTGATCCGCGTGTTCACCATGCAGATGAACCAGGCTCGCCAGGCCGAGATCACCCAGGAAATCAGCGAGATCGTCGGTGGCGCCAACGCGCTGGCTGACGCCGCAGCGGGGAAAGAGTGAAATGACTGCAGAGGCTGTTGAGACTGTTGAGCCCACGTCGGCCGGTGCCGGTCGTGTGGCCAGCGTCAAGGGGCCCGTCGTCGACGTGGAGTTCCCCGTCGAGGCGATGCCCGACATCTACAACGCGCTCAACGTCGAGGTGACCCTCGGCGGCGAGACCAAGACCCTGACCATGGAGGTCGCCCAGCACCTGGGTGACAACCTGGTCCGCGCCATCTCCATGCAGCCCACCGACGGCCTGGTCCGCGGTACGGCCGTCACCGACTCCGGCCACCCGATCTCGGTGCCCGTCGGCGACGTCGTCAAGGGTCACGTGTGGAACACGCTCGGCGAGTCGCTCGACGTGCCGACCGCTTCGCTCCAGATCACCGAGAAGTGGGGCATCCACCGGCCGTCCCCGCCCTTCGACCAGCTCGAGTCCCGTACCGAGATGCTGGTCACGGGTATCAAGGTCATCGACCTGCTCACCCCGTACGTGCAGGGTGGCAAGATCGGCCTGTTCGGTGGCGCCGGTGTGGGCAAGACGGTTCTCATCCAGGAGATGATCCGCCGTGTCGCCCGCAACTTCGGTGGCACCTCGGTGTTCGCCGGCGTCGGCGAGCGCACCCGTGAGGGCAACGACCTCTGGCTGGAGATGGAGGAGGCGGACGTCCTCAAGGACACCGCGCTCGTCTTCGGCCAGATGGACGAGCCGCCGGGCACCCGTCTGCGGGTGGCCCTGTCCGCGCTGACGATGGCGGAGTACTTCCGCGACGTGCAGAAGCAGGACGTGCTGCTGTTCATCGACAACATCTTCCGCTTCACGCAGGCGGGCTCGGAGGTCTCCACCCTCCTCGGCCGCATGCCGTCCGCGGTGGGTTACCAGCCGACGCTGGCCGACGAGATGGGTGTGCTCCAGGAGCGCATCACCTCGACGCGCGGTCACTCGATCACCTCGATGCAGGCGATCTACGTGCCCGCCGACGACATCACCGACCCGGCCCCGCACAACGCGTTCGCGCACCTCGACGCGCAGACCGTTCTGTCCCGGCCGATCTCGGAGAAGGGCATCTACCCCGCGGTGGACCCGCTCGACTCCACCTCCCGGATCCTCGACCCGCAGGTCGTGGGCGAGGAGCACTACCGGGTGGCCCAGGAGACCAAGCGGATCCTGCAGAAGTACCGCGAGCTCCAGGACATCATCGCGATCCTCGGTATCGACGAGCTGTCCGAAGAGGACAAGGTCACCGTGCAGCGGGCCCGTCGGATCGAGCGGTTCCTGTCGCACCCGATGTACGCCGCCGAGGCGTTCACCGGCCAGCCGGGCGAGAACGTCCCGCTGGACGAGACGATCGCCTCCTTCAAGGGCCTGTGCGCCGGCGAGTACGACCACCTGCCCGAGCAGGCGTTCTTCATGGTCGGCGGCATCGACCAGGCCGTGGCCAAGGCCAAGGAACTCGAGCGTCGCTGATCGCCCTACGGTAGTGGCACGGGCGTGAGAACCCGTGCCGCTACCTGATCGGAAAGGAACCTACAGAAGTGGCGAAGCTACGCGTAGGGGTTGTCTCACCCGAGCGTGAGATCTGGTCGGGCGAGGCCGACATGGTGATTGCCAAGACCGTGGACGGCGAGATCGGTATTATGCCGCAACACGCACCTGTGCTCGGCGTTCTCGTCGAGGGCGGCGTGCTGCGCGTCAAGCGGGAAGGCGAGCCCGAGCTCGTCGCGGCCGTTCACGGGGGGTTCATCTCCGTGGCCGACGATGAGGTGTCGGTGCTCGCCGAGGTCGCCGAGCTCGGTTCCGAGGTCGACGTCGCGGCCGCCCGAGACGCTCTCGACCGGGCTCAGGCTTCGATCGAGGCCAACCAGGAGGACGCCGACGCGGCGATCGAGGCGAAGCGGGCCAGGGCCCGGCTGCGCGCGGCGGGCGAAGAGGTTTAATACATACAACGGGATTCAGGGGGGCGGCCATGGTGGCGACGGTTTCGGTTTTGTTGTTGCTGCTGGTCGCCCTCGTGGTCCTGCGAGGGATGACGCTGGCCCGCTCGCGCGGCAGCGTCCCCTGTCGGCTGAAAGTAGAGAGCCGGGGCTGGCAGAGCGGGGTAGCCCGCTACGCCGACGGTGAGCTCCACTGGATTCCGCTCATGAGCGTCCGTCTGAGGCCGCGCCACGCGATCGCGAGGCGCGGCCTCGTCGTTTCCGCCCGGCGTGAGATCGACGGCGGCCTCTACGCCGTCGACTGCGGCGGCACCACGCGCGGCCTGTCGCTGGCGATGAGCGCCGACGCGCTCACCGGGTTCCTGGCCTGGCTGGAGTCGGCGCCGCCCAGCGCGTACCTCGACGTCGCCTAGCGGGTGCCGCCGGGCTTCCAGAGGATCTCGTTGCCGCCGTGGGCGACCCGGCAGGCGATGAAGAGCAGGTCGGACAGCCTGTTGAGGTATTTGGCGGTCAGCGGGTTGACGTCGTCGTGGGCCTGGAGCGCCGCCCACGTGGTGCGCTCGGCCCTGCGTACGGTCACCCGGGCCAGGTGCAGCGCGGCCGTGGCCGGGTCGCCGCCGGGCAGGATGAAGCTGCGCAGCGGCTTGAGCTCGGCGTTGAGCCGGTCGCACTGCTCCTCCAGCCGGTCGATGTAGGACTGCTCCACCCGCAGCGGCGGGAACTCCGGATCGTCCACCACGGGCGTGGCCAGGTCGGCCCCCACGTCGAACAGCTCGTTCTGGATGCGCACGAGGACCGCCACGAGGTCGGCGGACAGGGTGCCGTGGGACAGGGCCAGGCCCAGGCAGGCGTTGGCCTCCTCGACGTCGGCGTACGCGGCCAGCCGGGTGTCGGTCTTGGCGGCGCGGCTCATGTCGCTCAGGTTGGTGGTGCCGTCGTCGCCCGTACGGGTGTAGATGCGGGAGAGGACGACGGGCTTGTCCTTGTCGGCACGCGTCATGGACCCAGCGTAATGACAAATGTCATCCGAGCGGGACGCGCTTTCCATGTCACCTCCATGATTTCCACGACTACCAGGACGAACGCCATCAAAGCCACTATTTACCCATGACGAGAGAGAGGGCCTGATGCTCGAGATCAGCGAGCTGCGCAAGCGCTTCGCGGGCGGTCCCGACAGCCCCGGTGGCAAGGTCGCGCTGGACGGGATCAGCTTCACGGTACGTCCGGGTGAGATGTACGGCTTCGTGGGCGCGAACGGCGCGGGCAAGACGACGACGATGCGCATCGTCATGGGCGTGCTCCAGGCCGATTCCGGATCGGTGCGCTGGCGGGACCGGCAGCTGGGCCACGACGACCGGACGCGCTTCGGCTACATGCCCGAGGAACGCGGGCTGTACCAGAAGATGCGGGTCGCCGAGCAGATCGAGTACTTCGGCCGGCTGCACGGGCTCGCCCCGGCGGCGGCGAAGAAGGCCGCCGACGACCTCATCGAGCGGCTGGGGCTGACCGAGCGCAGGGGCGACGCGGTGCAGGCGCTGTCGCTGGGCAACCAGCAGCGCGTGCAGCTGGCCGTGGCGCTGGTGCACGACCCCGAGGCGCTGATCCTGGACGAGCCGTTCTCCGGGCTCGACCCTCTCGCCGTGGACGCCCTGGCCGGGGCCCTCCAGGAGCGGTGCAGGAGCGGCGTGCCGGTGATCTTCTCCAGCCACCAGCTCGACCTGGTGGAGCGGCTGTGCGACTCGGTGGGCATCGTCTCCGGCGGCCGGATGGTCGCCACGGGCACGGTGGCCGAGCTGCGCGCCGCCGAGGGCGAGACGTTGCGCGTGGACGTCCGCGACCCCGCGCCGGGCTGGGCCGACGGCCTGCCGGGCACGGTGGCCGTCCACGGCGACCTGCACACCCTGCGGACGACCGAAGGCGACGACCAGGAGATCCTGCGCCGCGCCATGAAGGCGGGCCGCGTCGAGCACTTCGGCGTCGAGCAGCCGACCCTCACCGAGATCTTCAAGGAGGCCGTGGCGTGAACGGACTGATGCTGATCGCCCGCCGCGAGATCGTGACGCAGGTGCGCACGAAGACGTTCCTCGTCGGCCTGCTGGTGACCGTCATCCTGGTGGCGGCGGTGTCCTTCGCGCCCAAGATCATGGGCGGGAACGACTCGTACACGCTGGGCACGGTCAACTCCCAGCAGCTCCCGCTGAAGGCCGCCGCGCCGGAGGCCGAGTTCGAGTGGCGCACCTTCCCCGACGAGGCCGCGGCCAAGAAGGCCGTGCTGGCCGGCGACGTGGACGCGGTGCTGGTCAACGGCGACAAGGTGCTCACCGACGGCGAGGTCGACTCCAAGCTCGGCGTGCTCATGCAGAGCACCAACCGGGAGATGCGCCTCGGCGCGGCCGGGGTGACGATCCCGCCGCTGCAGATGGTCTCCGTGGGCGTGGACACCCGCTACCAGGCCGCCAAGACCGGGATCGCCGTGGTGCTGGTGCTCGTCCTGTTCATGCTGCTCATGGGCCAGGTCATGATGGTGGCCATGGGCGTGGTGGAGGAGAAGGGCAGCAGGATCGTGGAGATCCTGCTGGCGGCGGTGCGCCCGTGGCAGCTGCTCGCCGGGAAGATCGTCGGGCTGGGCGTGCTCGGGTTGATCAACCTACTCACGATCCTCGCCGTCGGCCTGATCGCCACCTCGGCGTCGGGCTTCGCCGCCGACTTCCCGCCGGGCATCCCGGGCCTGGTGGCCGCCGTGCTGGTCTGGTTCGTGCTCGGGTACGCGTTCTTCGCCACGCTCGCGGCGGCGTTCGCCTCGCTGGTCTCCCGCCAGGAGGAGGTGAGCAGCGTGATGTCGCCGCTGACGATGCTCATCATGGTCACGTACTTCGTGGCCTTCTACGCCACCAACGATCCCACGGGCACGCTGGCCACGGTCATGTCCTACATCCCGCCGTTCTCGTCGATGATCATGCCGGTCCGCATGGCGGCGGCCGACGTGCCGATGTGGCAGGTGGCGGCGTCCATGGCGGCGATGGCGGTGGCCGTGCTGGCGGTGCTGTCGTTCGGCGCCAAGGTCTACGAGCGGGCGGTACTGCGGACGGGCGCCCGGCTCAAGCTCGGCGACGTGCTGCGCGCGGGCTAGATGGACGCGATCACGCGGGCACGCCGCTCGACCCGCCGGATGCTGAACTCGACGCTCGCGATCATGTGGATCTTCCTGGTTGCCTCGGCGGTGTTCGGCCTCGGCGCCGGGTCGGTCGGCTGGCTGCGGCTCGTGCCCGCGACGGTCGCCGCGCTCGCCTTCACCTGGCTCTTCGTCCGGGTCGTGGCCTCGGTCCTGGAGCGCCGGTATCCCACGAGAGAGATCGTGTGGACCGGCGCTCTGGCGTTCCTGGCGGCGGTGCTGGGCGGGGCCGACCCGATGGGCTGGGGGTTCGTGCCCATGGTCTGGCTGTCGGTGGCGGTGATCGGGCTGCCGAGCCGCCGGGCGCTGGCTTTGGGGGTGGCGACGTGCGCGGTCTGCATCGGGCTCGGCGCGCTGGCCGTGCTGGGCGGGACGGGTCTGCTCGCGCAGAGCGGTGACACCTTCCTCGTCTCGCTGGTCATCATCGCCGCCCTCGACGTCCTGTGGGCCGCGGCGCTGCCCTGCACCAACCGGATGTGGGCCTGGATCTGGACCCTGGCCGTGCAGGCCCACGACGGCCGCGAGGCGCACACCCGGCTGGCCCTGGCCGAGGAGCGGCTGCGCTTCGCCAGGGACCTGCACGACCTGGTCGGCCACCAGCTCTCCGCCATCGCCGTCAAGACCGAGCTGGCCGTGCGCCTGGCCGACGCCGACGTCCGGGCGGCCAAGGACGAGATGGCGGAGGTGAACACGCTGACCCGCAAGGCCCTGCGTGAGCTGCGGCAGGCCGTGCGCGGCTACCGCGAACTTGACTTGACCGCTGAGCTGAATAGCGTGAGGGGAGTGCTCGAAGCGGCGGGCGTCCGCTGCGAGGTGCGTCTGCCGCACCGCGAGCTGCCCCCGGGGGTCGCGCCGGTGTTCGCCTACGCGGTGCGCGAGGCGGTCACCAACGTCCTGAAGCACAGCGCCGCGACCTTCTGCGACATCACCCTGCGCTTCACCGACCAGGAGGCGGAACTGGCGGTGCGCAACGACGGAGTGGCCCGCAGGCAGGCCGAGGACCTGGGCAGCGGGCTGATCGGCATGAGTGAGCGGATGGCCGCCGTGGGCGGGAGCATGACGGCCCTTCCCATCGGCGACGGACAGTTCCTGCTGACGGCGGTCGTGTCACTGCCGATAGCTGGGTAGAGGAGGAGAGCGGGGGTTTCGATCCCGGCGACCACACGCCGTGTGCGTGACTGAGGAGGTGGCATGCGCGTCCGGCGCAATCCACGAGGCCAGACGGTACGGATCGGTGCCCGGCTCGACGCCGGCACGTCGGCCGGCGTGCGCGAGCGGCTGCACGCCGCGCTCGACGCCGGCGAGGGCGACCTCATCCTCGACCTCTCCAAGCTGGAGATGATCGACGCCACCGGCCTCGGGGTGCTGGTCGGGGCACATCGGCGCGCGATCAGCGTGCAACGCCGCCTCGTACTTCGGGGGGTGCCCCCGCGGATCATGAGGATCCTGGCGGTGACCCGGCTGAATCGGGTCCTGCACGTCGAGGTTCCCGCGGCCGCGGTGGCCTGAGGTCACATATCGGGGCCGGGCGCCGATCAGCCGTCGCCCGCGCCCTTTCCGTGAGCCGAATATAGATGGAATGTAGATTTCGGGTCGGCCGCTATCATGGGCGTGGGCTCCGGGAAAGAACTTCGAAAGTGATTATTTCGTGACCCCATCACTGCGGGTAATCGGCGGGTCACGACGGACTCAGGCTGCGGATGAAGATGTGCACGGCCACCTCCACGAGTTCGTCGATGCCCGGCTGCTCCTCGGCCAGTATCCATTCGATCAGCAGCTCTTGTAGTGCGCCAATTACGCCAAGTGCCACCAGTCGCCGATTGAGCGTCGGGCCCTGCGGGAAATCCGCCGAGGCCTCCTCCACGAGCCGGGCGAAGGCGTCCACCGCCCGCTGACGCGAGGCTGTCAGGACGTCGCCCGATCTGCGCACCTCCAGGTGCATGATGCGGGCCCGCCGCCAGTCGGCGGCGGCGAACTCGATATAGGCGCGAATCCCCGCCTTGACTCTTCCGTCAAGCGTGCTCGGCGCCTCCTGTAACGCTTTGGCCACAACCGCGAGGCTTTCCTCGACGCACCGCTCGTGCAGTGCCTGGAGCAACTCCTCGCGGCCGCCGAAACATTCGTAGAAGGCGCGGTTGGAGATCCGCGCCTCCGAGCACAATCTTTCGATGGTCGTCGCCGCGAAACCTGGTTTCGCGTATAGCGTGTAGGCGGCCGTCATCAGCCGCTCGCGTCTGTCCGCCAGCCTTTGCTCGGCCGACATTCCCCGGTAAGACCGGTTCACATTCCACCCGTCCAACATGATCGTGGCCCCCAGAGCACACAATTATGGACGGATGATCGGATTTGGGAAAGAGCGCGATGATTATCTTTTACGTCGCCCGTGCAAGAACGTGACAAGCCTGATCAGTCGCTCAAGCTCATCCGGCCCCCTCCTGAACGAGGTCAGGTTCATGCCGGGCAGGGCGAAGCGCTGGCGGGAGACCGCCTTTGGCCTGGTGAACTCGCGTAGGCCGTCGGCGCCGTGGATGCGGCCGAACCCCGAGTCGCCGATTCCGCCGAACGGCAGCGCGGGCACCCCGGCGAAGGAGATCACCGAGTTGACGGCGGTCATCCCGGTACGCATCGCGCGCGCGAGCTGCGTCGCCCGGCGGGCGTTCCGCGAGAAGATCGTGCCCGCCAGCCCGTACGCCGAGGCGTTGGCCAGCTCCAGCGCCTCCTGCGCGTCGCGGGTGCGCCGGACGGTGATCGTCGGCCCGAACGTCTCCTCCCGCACGGCCGGTGAGTCCTCCGGCACGTCCGCCACGATCACCGGGTCCACGAACGGCGCCCGTACGGACTCGGGGCCGCCTGTCACTACTTTTCCGGACTTGGTGGCGTCGTCGATGTGCCGCCTGATGATGTCGAGCTGGGCGGGCATGGTGATCGGGCCGTAGTCCTGGCCTGCCTTGACCTTGGCGGCCCGCTCCGACAGCTCCCGCATGAACGGCTCGTACACCGCGTCCACCACGTAGACCCGCTCGACGCCCGCGCAGGTCTGGCCCGCGTTCGACATCGCGCCCCACAGGCAGGCGTCGGCCGCGGCGGGCAGGTCGGCGTCGGCGTCCACGATGAAGGCGTCCTTGCCGCCGCACTCGGCCACGATGGGCGTGAGGTTCTCCGCGCACGCCGCCATGACCCGCTTGGCGGTGGCGGTGGAACCGGTGAAGGCCACCTTCCGCACCCGGGGGTCGGCGGCCAGCGCCGCGCCGGTCTCGCCGAGCCCGGTCACCGTCTGCAGCACCGGCTGCTCGGGCACCGACTCGGCGAACAGCTCCGCCAGACGCACGCCGACCCCGGGGGTGAGCTCGCTGGGCTTGAACACGACGGCGTTGCCGGCCGCCAGCGCGTACGCGATGGAGCCCATCGGGGTGAACACCGGGTAGTTCCACGGGCCGATCACGCCGACCACGCCGAGCGGCAGGTATTCGAGCGTGGCGGCCAGGTTGAGCCCGAGCATGCCGGTGGCCACGCGGCGGCGGCCCAGCACCTTGGCGGCGTTGCGGGCCGCCCAGTCGAGGTGCGTGACGGCCAGCACGATCTCCAGCGTGGCGTCGCCGACGGGCTTGCCGGTCTCCTCGTGCACGAGCGCGGCCAGCTCCCGCAGCCGCCGCGTGATGACCGCCTTGTAGTCGAGCAGGCGGCGCCTGCGCTCCCCCGGAGGCAGGGCCGCCCACCACTCCGCGGCTGCCCCGGCCCTGGCCACCGCCTCGTGCACGGCCTGGGCGTCGTGTTTCGGGTGACTGCCGACGACCTCGCCGGTAGCCGGGTTCAGTGAGTCGAACGTCAGCGTGGACATGGCGTCACGATAAACCGGTAAGCCGTCGCTTACTAGCTCTGGGGTGGGCGCAGCATCCCCCAGACCGGCGGCCCGTCCGGCAGCGTGAACCGCTCGGTGACCACGAACCCGAACCGCTCGTAGAAGGGCACGTTGGACTCCTTGCTGCTCTCCAGGTAGACCGGCAGGCCGCCGCACCTGGCCAGGCCCGCGCGCATCAGCGCGCCGCCGACCCCGGTGCCCTGGAGCTCGGGCACCGTGCCGAGCTGGGCCAGGTACCAGTAGGGGCCGGCGGGCTTGTGCCGGGCGAACTCCGCCTCCAGCAGCAGGCCCTGGTGCACCCGGTCGCCCATGGCCTCGACCAGGCCGGGAATCGCCGCCTCGTCGTCGGGCCGGTGGCCCGGCGGGTCCCACAGCGCGACCCCCGCCACGGCGCCGCCCCCGCTGGGCGCCGTCTCGGTGATCGCGTGCGTGTGCCGGGCCAGCGTGGCGAACATCCCCGCCGCGCCCCGGTTGCCGGGCAGCAGCCACCCGATCACCGGATCGTCGTGGAAGGCCCTGGCCAGCGCCTGGCCCGCGGCGTCGAAGTCGTCCGACTCCCTGACGTCCACCGTCACCCCTCCGCGAACCACGAGCCGTGGAAGCCGGCCGGCACCCGCCTGGGCAGCCGCACCGACGCGACGTCGGACAGATCGCTCGCGTCCAGCACCACCAGCTCGGACGATTCCCCGGAGGTGACGATCGACAGCAGCCACCCCTCGTCCTCGCCCTTGGCTCCCTCGGCCGGCACGAAGACGGCCTCGCCGGTGCTGCCGCCGGTCCTCCTGACCTGGGCGGAGCCGTCGCGCTGGTCGTACTTGACGACGGCCTCGGCGCTCACCGTGTAGAGGTAGCGGCTGGGCCGTCCGAGCAGGTCCTCGTTGAACGTGGGGAACTCCACGCCGCGGTCGTCCAGCGCCTCCTCCTTGGCCGTGCCGTCGGCCGGGTCGAGGATCCAGCGGTGCAGGGCGGCGGCGCCGGCGGCCCCCGCGTGCCTGGCCGGGTCCGCCGCGCCGCCGATCTGGTCCCAGACGGTGGACCAGGCTTCGGGGGAGTAGCGGGCGGCGTTCAGGACGACACGTCCCCGCTCGTCCTCCCAGGCGTTGCCGACGTGGAACACGTAGCAGGGGTCGACGTCGAACCAGCGCGTCGGGCCGCCCGTCCGGGGGGTCACGCCGATCCTGGCGCCGTAGCCGTCCTCCCAGGCGTACGGCATGCCCTGGCGGTTGAGGTCGAACACCACGGGCAGGTCGAGCCAGACCAGGTGGTGCTCGGTGACGGCGAAGTCGTGCATCATCGTCGGCCTCGGCACCTCGATCTCCCTGCTCTCCACCAGCTCGCCGGCGGCCGAGAGCCGGTGGTAGGTGAGGAACGGCGGGAAGTACCCGTAGCCGAAGAAGTGCAGCTCACCGGTGAGCGGGTCCTGCTTGGGGTGGGCGGTCATCGCGGTGGTCAGCCGTCCGCCGAAGTCGCACGGGCCCACGGTGGCCAGCTCGGGCGTCACCTCGTGCGGCAGGCCGTTCTCCACCAGCGCCAGGATGCGCCCGGCGTGCCGGACGACGTGCGTGTTGGCCGTCACGGCGGCCCGATCGACCCCGGCGTCGGAGACGAACGGCGCGTCGTCGGTGAACTTGCTGGTCCGCACCCACCGGTTGCGGTACCACGCGGCCCGCCCGTCCCGCAGCCGGACGCCGTGCAGCATGCCGTGCCCGGCGAACCAGTGACCGGGGTCCTCGCCCGGCCGGGGGTTGGGCCCGTTGCGGAAGTAGCGCCCGGTCAGCTCGCCGGGGAGCACACCCGTGACCTCAAGGTCACGCGCCTCGATCTCGTCGGGCACGGGCGCCAGATCGCCGCTGAGGTACGAAGGAACGCTCATGAACACTCCAATCTCGATAGGTCGAAACTAGAATGTCCATGAGCGACCTGTCAACACAGGAATGTCAGGCCATGGGAAATCCCGGCCCGTTCGGGGCCGGGGGGGTCAGAAGAGGGTCGGGTTCTCCGGCTCGATGCCGCGCAGGGCGTCGTAGTCGAGGGTGACGCAGTCGATGCCCCGGTCGGTGGCGAGCACCCGCGCCTGCGGCTTGATCTCCTGCGCCGCGAACACCCCGCGCACCGGCGCGATCAGCGGGTCGCGGTTGAGCAGGTCCAGGTAGCGGGTGAGCTGCTCGACGCCGTCGATCTCGCCGCGCCGCTTGATCTCGATCGCCACCGTCGCGCCCAGCGCGTCACGGCAGAGGATGTCGACCGGGCCGATGGCCGTCATGTACTCGCGGCGGATCAGCGAGTAGCCCTCGCCCAGGGTCGTGATGTGCTCGGCCAGCAGCTCCTGGAGGTGGGCCTCCACACCGTCCTTGATCAGGCCGGGGTCGACGCCCAGCTCGTGGCTGGAGTCGTGGATGATCTCCTCCATCGTCAGGACCAGCTTCTCGCCGGTCTTGCCGTGGGTGACCGTCCAGGTGCCGCCGTCCTCCTTGAGCTTGCACGGCGGGTTCATCCAGTTGAGCGGTTTGAAGGCGCGGTCGTCGGCGTGGATGCTGACGCTCCCGTCCGCCTTGATGAGGACGAGCCTAGGCGCCATCGGCAGATGTGCCGTGAGCCGTCCGATGTAATCCACGCTGCATCGCGCGATGACCAGCCGCATGACGTCCCACCTTAGCGGCTCTGGAAAACTGGTCGCATGGCGTTTGAAACGGTGGGAGTTGTCGGGCTCGGCACGATGGGTGCCGGGATCGCCGAGGTCTTCGCGCGCGCCGGGCTGCGGGTGATCGGCGTCGAGGCCGACGTCGAGGCGCTGGCCCGAGGGCGCGGGCACGTCGAGCGCTCCACGGCCAGGGCGGCCGACCGGGGCAAGCTGACGGCCGAGCAGCGGGCCGCGATCCTGGGTCGCATCACGCTGACCACCTCGCGCGAGGACCTGCGCGAGGTCGACCTCGTGATCGAGGCGATCCCCGAGGTGCTCGACCACAAGATCTCGCTGTTCCAGGACCTCGACCGCATCTGCAAGCCCGAGACCGTCCTGGCCACCAACACCTCCTCGCTGCCGGTCACCGCCGTCGCCGCCGCCACGGGCCGGCCCGAGCGGGTCGTCGGCATGCATTTCTTCAACCCGGCGCCGGTCATGCGGCTGGTCGAGGTGGTGGGCACGGTGGTGACCGCGCCCGGGGTGGTCTCCGAGGTCTGCGAGCTGGCCGGGCGGCTGGGCAAGACGGCCGTCCCGGCGGGCGACCGGGCCGGGTTCGTGGTCAACCGGCTGCTCCTGCCCTACCTCAACCACGCCGCCGTCCTGCTGGAGCTGGGCATCGCCACGCGCGACGGCATCGACGACGCCATGCGGCTGGGCGTGGGGCTGCCGATGGGGCCGTTCGCGCTGCTCGACCTGATCGGGCTCGACACCGCGTACGAGGTGATGGAGGTGCTGTTCGACGAGACGCGCGACCGCCGGCACGCGCCCTCGCCGCTGCTGCGCGAGCTGGTCACCGCCGGGCTGCTCGGCCGCAAGACCGGCCACGGCTTCTACGGGCCGCAGGAGCCGCCCAAAGAGCCGGAGAAGTCGACGGTCATCACCTTCGGGATCGACGGGCCCGACGTCCACGGGCTCGGCGAGCGGCTGCGGGCGTCCGGATTCCGCCCGTCCGATTCGCCGGACACCGTGCTGCGGTGCACCGACCGTCCCGTGATCGAGTACGCCGCACGCCTGTCCGACCCCACCAGGATGGTCGGCGTGCACGTCGTCGGTGACAAGGTGGCCGAGCTGGCCGGCACCGCGCTCACCTCGCCCGCGGCCGCCAAGGCGGCGCGCGACCTGATGCGGGTGGCCGGTCTGGTGCCCGTCTCGTGCAAGGACCGGGCCGGGTTCGTGGCCGACGCCCTGCTCTTCCCCTACCTCAACGACGCCGTCCGCATGTACGACGCCGGCTACGCCTCCATCGCCGACATCGACGCCGCCATGCGGCTGGGCTGCGGCTACCCGGCCGGCCCGTTCGAGATGCTGGGCTACCTCGGCCTGGCCAGGGTCCGCGACGGCCTCAGGGCCCTCTACGCCGAATACCGCGAGCCCGCCTTCGCCCCCGCCCCCCTGCTCGACCAGCTCGTCACGGCCGGTGTGAGCGAGTTCCCCCGCTCATGAGCCCCCGCCGCGCCCGCCGGCGGGACGACTCCCGCCCTCTCGGCCTTCCCGCCGGCAACGACAAGGTGGAGGAATGGCCGGACGGCGACTGGAAGGTGCGCATGCTCACGGGCGCGTCCTCGACCAAGACCTACCGCTGCCCCGGCTGCGACCAGGAGATCCTGGGCGGCAGGCCGCACCTGGTCGCCTGGCCCGACTGGCCGGGCGGCGACGAGGAGCGCCGCCACTGGCACCCGACCTGCTGGCGCAAGAGACTCGACCGCGGCCCCGGCCGCAGCCGCTACTAGGAGGACCCCCGTGGAGATTCGCGCGGCCACCGTGCTGCCCGCCCGACGTGAACCGATCGAGCTGCAGACGGGCGACGGCCTGACCCTGGTCGGCGAGCTGGCCCAGCCCCTCGACCGGCCGCCCGTGGCCACCCTGGTCACCCTGCACCCGCTGCCCACCCACGGCGGGTTCATGGACAGCCACGTCTACAAGAAGGCCGCCAACCGGCTGCCCGCGCTCGCCGACCTCGCCGTGCTGCGCTTCAACACGCGCGGCACCGGCTCCGAGCGCGGCACCTCCGGCGGCACGTTCGACGGCGGCGAGGGCGAGCGGTTCGACGTGGCGGCGGCGCTGGAGTACGCCGAGTTCCACGACCTGCCGCGGGTGTGGGTGGTGGGCTGGTCCTTCGGCACCGAGCTGACTCTGAAGTGGGCCCACGACCCCCTGGTCGAGGGCGCGATCCTGCTCTCGCCCCCGCTCCACAGGGCCACCGACGACGACCTCGACGCGTGGGCCGGGTTCGGGCGGCCGCTGGTGGCGCTGGTGCCCGAGTTCGACGACTACCTGCGTCCCGAGGAGGCCCGGCGGCGGTTCGCCAGGGTGCCGCAGGCCGAGGTCATCGGCGTGGACGGCGCCAAGCACCTGTGGGTGGGCGAGCCCTACGTCCGGATCGTCCTGAACGAGATCGTCCGGCGGGTCAATCCGGAGGCGTACCCGCTGCCGACGGACATCTGACGGTCACCTCCAGCCCGCCCTCCGGCCGCGCCACCACCTCCAGCGTGCCGTGGTGGGCCCGGACGACGGCGGCGACGATCGACAGCCCCAGCCCCAGCCCGTCGCCGACCGCCCTGCGTCCGCTCTCCAGCCGCTGGAACGGCTGGAGCAGCGTCGCGACCCGGTCGGGCGGGATCACCGGGCCGCTGTTGGCGACGGTGAGCGTGGCCAGGCCCGCCCGCACGTCCGTGGCGACCGAGATCCACCCGTCCGGTACGTTGTGCCGCGCCGCGTTGTCCAGCAGGTTCGTGACCAGGCGTTCGAGCAGGGCGGGGTCGCCGGAGGCGGGCGCGGGCCGCAGCGCCGCCTCGACGCGCAGCGACGGGCCCGGCCGCCGGTCGAGCACCTGCCCGGCGACGGCGGCCAGGTCGAGCGGCTCCCGGTGGTCCAGGCCCTGCTCGCTCCTGGCCAGGACGAGCAGCGCCTCGATGAGCCGTTCCTGATGCCGGCCGGCCGCCAGCAGGCGGTCAAGGACGTGGCGCAGCGCCGCGGCGTCGGCGTCCGGGTCGGCCAGCGCGACCTCGGCCATGGCGCGCTGGAGGGTCAGCGGTGTGCGCAACTCGTGGGAGGCGTTGGCCACGAACCGCCGCTGCGCGGTGAAGGCGGCCTCCAGCCGATCCAGCAGGTCGTCGAAGGTGTCGGCCAGCTTCTTCAGCTCGTCGTCCGGGCCGGACGCGGCCAGCCGCCTGTCCAGCCGGTCGGCCGTGATGCGCCGGACGGTCGCCGTCATGTCGTGCAGCGGCCGCAGCACCCGTCCGGCCGTCAGCCATCCCAGCAACATCGACGCGAACGCCATGACCACGAGGGCGATCACCGAGTTGACCAGCAGCCTGCGCAGCCCGGCCGCCTGCTGCTCGGCCAGGTACGCCAGGTCCACCCGCGGCTCCGGCACGGCCGGCCCCCCAGGCAGGACGGGAGCGGTCGGCGCGCCGGGGAACGGCGAGTGCGCGACCAGCAGGTAGATCAGGGCGACCAGCAGCATGCCGGCGGCCAGGAACAGGCCGCTGTAGAGCAGCGTCAGCCGCAGCCGTACGGTCCGTCGCACGCCGGGGCACCTCCGCCCGTGTCCGAACCGGCTCCGGGCCCGGCCATCCGGTAGCCGGCCTGCGGGACGGTCTCGATCAGCGGTGGGTCGCCGAGCTTGCGGCGCAACCGGCTGACCGTCACCTTCACGGTCTGCGTGAACGGGTCGGCGAACTCGTCCCACCCGCGTTCGAGCAGCTGCTCGGCCGAGACCACCGCGCCGCCGGCCGACAGCAGCAGCTCCAGCACCGCGAACTCCTTCGGGCTGAGCGCCAGCCGGCGCCCGTCGCGGGTGGCGACCCGCGTGGACGGGTCCAGCCGCAGCCCGTCATGGACCAGCACCGGCGGCAGCGCCGGACGCGCCCGCCTGGCCAGCGCCCTGATCCTGGCCACCAGCTCGGCGAAGGCGAACGGCTTGGGCAGGTAGTCGTCGGCCCCGATGCCCAGCCCGCTCACCCGGTCGTCGATGGTCCCGGCGGCGGTGAGCATCAGCACGCGCGCCGGACGGCCGTCGGCGGTCAGGCTCCGGCACACGTCGTCGCCGTGCAGGCCGGGCAGGTCGCGGTCGAGCACGACCACGTCGTAGTCGTTGACGGAGGCGCGGTCCAGCCCGGTGTGCCCGTCCAGCGCCACGTCGACGGCCATGCCCTCGCGGCGCAGGCCGGCGGCCACGGTGTGGGCGAGCTCCTCGTGGTCTTCGACGATCAGCACCCTCATGGTCGCCCCAGCATGCCCAGAGCGGGGTTACAGCGGGGTAACCGCCCTCGTTCCCGGGTGGTAACCGGGGGCGGGGTTCGCTGTGAGCATCGGACGAAACGGAGGAGTCACCATGAAGGGTTCGACTGTCAGGCGAGTGGTCCTGGCCGCGCTGGTCTTCGCCGCCGTCGCGGGCGGCGCGGCGGCCTCGTACGGGGAGGCCGGGCCGGACGACGGCGGGAAGGCGTTCACGTCGTGCGTGCGCGCGCACGGGCTGCCGGACTTCCCCGGGGTCACCGTCTCGGAGGACGGCCTGGTCAATCTCAGCATCGGCGGCGAGCGGGTGGACGCGCTGTCGGAGAAGTACGGGGCGGCGGTCAAGGCGTGCGAGTCGCTGCTGCCGGAAGGGGCGGGGCTGCCGGGCAAGCCGCAGGCTCCCGCCGCGCCGGAAGCGCCGCGATTGCCGGTGGGTCCGTCCTGATTCGGGGTGGGACGGGCATGGCGCGGGCGGGCGAAGATTTGTAGAATCTTGTTCGGTTCCGAGCGGGGAGGCACTGTGGGCGCGTTCGACCTGTCCGGCAGGACGGCTCTGGTCACCGGGGCGTCGAAGGGCATCGGACGGGCCATCGCGCTCGCCTACGCCGCGGCGGGCGCCGACGTCGCCCTGGTCTCCAGGTCGGCCGAGACGCTGGCCGAGGTCGGCAAGGAGGTCGAGGCGCTCGGCAGGCGGGCCGTCGTGATCGCCGCCGACCTCACCGACCGCGAAGCCGCCGCCGCGGCCGTCGCCGCCTCGATCGACGGGCTCGGGCACCTCGACGTCGTCGTCAACAACGCCGGCGGCTCGAACTTCCTGGTCGAGTTCAAGGACCTGCGCCTGTCCGGCTGGGACAAGCTGATGCGGCTCAACCTGGACTCCGCCATGGCCGTCTGCCACGCCGTCGCGCCCCATCTGCTGGGCCGCGGCTCCGGCTCGGTGATCAACGTGGCGTCGGTGGCGGCGCGCGGCGCCCCGCTGCTCGCCCCGTACGCCGCCGCCAAGGCCGGGCTGGTGGCCCTGACCAAGACGCTGGCGGCCGAGTGGGCGTCGGCCGGCGTACGCGTCAACGCCCTGTGCCCCGGCTGGACGGCCACCGACCTCAACCGCAACCTGTGGGAGGACGAGGCCGCGAGCGCCGCCACGATCGCCGGCGTGCCCATGCGGCGGTGGGGGACGCCGGAGGAGATGGCCCAGCCGGCCGTGTTCCTCGCCGGGGAGGCGTCGGCGTACATGACGGGCCAGGTGCTGTTCGTGGACGGCGGGGCCACCGCGATCGGCTGAGCCCGCTCGGACGCCGGGCGGGCTTATCGCGGTATACCGGCATACGTCAATAAGTGAATGTCAACGTGAACCGGGCTACCGTGTGGTCCGTGCAGCTCTACACGAGATCGGCCGGGAGCGGACTCCCGGTTGTGCTGCTTCACGCGTTCCCGCTGTCGTCGGCGATGTGGCTGGCCCAACGCGAAGGGCTGTCGAAGGTCTGCCGGGTCGTCACCCCCGACCTGCGCGGTTTCGGCGGCTCCCGGCTGGGCGACGACGAGCCCTCCCTCGACCTGATGGCCGACGACGTCGTCAGGCTGCTCGACGAGGAAGGCATCGATCGGGCGGTGGTCGGCGGGTTGTCGATGGGCGGCTACGTGACCATGGCGCTCTGCCGGCGGCATCCCGACCGGGTGCTCGGCGTGATCCTGGCCGACACCAAGGCCAGCCCCGACCCGCCCGCGGCCAGGGAGAACCGGGAGCGCATCGCGCAGGCCGTGCTGGCCGAGGGGAGCGAGGTGCTGGTCGGCGAGGTGCTGCCGGCGCTCATCGGTCCCACGACCAAGGAACGCAGGGCCATGGTCTTCGGCCGGGTCAAGGGCCTGGTGCAGTCGGCCCCGCCGGGAGCCGTGGCCTGGGCGCAACGGGCCATGGCCGCCCGTCCCGACTCCTTCGGCACGCTGAGCGAGCTGAAGGTGCCCCTGCTGATCGTCGTGGGGGAGGAGGACGAGCTGTCGCCGCCCGCCGACGCCGAGGCCATGGCACGGGCCGCGCCCGAGGGCAGGCTGGAGGTCATCCCCAAGGCCGGTCACCTGAGCGCGGTCGAGCAGCCGGAGGCGTTCAACGCGGCGGTGACCGAGTTCCTCAGGACCGAGCTTGGCGGGGCAGCACGATCTCCCGGATGATCAGCGCGATGGCGGCGGCCACCGGGATCGCCAGCAACGCTCCGACGATGCCGAGCAGGGCGCCGCCGAACAGCGCGGCGATCACCGTCACGGCGGGCGTCACGTCCACCGAGCGTTTCATCACCCTGGGGTAGATGAAGTAGTTCTCGATCTGCTGGTAGACCACGAAGAAGATCGCGCAGGCGATGCCGGCGGGCAGCGACTGCAACAGCGCGACCCCGGTGACGAGCACCGCGCCGATCGTGGCGCCCACCAGCGGGATCAGGTCGGTCAGCGCCACGACGAGGGCGAGCGCGAGCGCGTACTGCACCCCGGCGATCGACAGGAAGATCCACGTCAGCACGCCCGCGATGACCGAGATGAGGACGTTGCCCGCGACGTAGCCGCCGATGCCGGTGAGGATCTGCTCGGTGATGGCCGACGTGCGCGGCCGGCGCGAGGCCGGGACGAGCTTGAGCAGGTACTCCTTGATCGTGTGCAGCGAGCCGAGGAAGTACAGCATGAGCACCAGCAGCGTCACCGTGGTGAACACGCCGTTGAGCACCACCAGCCCCGCGCCCATGATGCCGCTGGCCAGCGCGGGCCCGAGCGTGCTGGTCACGAACTGGCGCACCTGCGCGAGCACGTGATACTCGGCCTCGATCTGGCGGACCGTCGGATGGTTGCTCAGGTCGGTGATGTAACCGGGCACGGCCGCGATGAACTCCGACAACTGCTGGCTGACCGGCGGCACGATGGCCAGGCCGAACAGCGTGAACGCCACGATCACCCCGGTGAACACGATCGAGATCGCCAGCCGCCTGGCCAGCCCGCGCCGCTGTAACGCCTCGACCGCCGGGTTGAGGCCCACGGCCAGGAACATCGCGACGACAATGAGGATGATCGTGCTGAGCGACTTCTCGATCATCTGCGCGAGCGCGATGGCCGTCAGCACGCCCAGCCCGCCCACCAGCCCGAACAGGAACGGCCCGCGGGCGAACGGCTTGCCCGGCAGCCCGTACGGCGCCTGCTCCTCGGACGGCCCGGCCTCCTGGGGCGCCTTGGCCTCCTCGGCGGTCCTGGGCTCGGTTTCTGCGGACACGGAGGGCTCCTAGGCTCCTAGGGGGACGGGGGGTGTCGGTGGAACGCTTGTCGTGAAACAGGAAGAGAGCCTAGCGACCCAAGGTCACCAGGCTCTCTTCCAGCCGTGTACAGCCCCCGTGTGCGGTCTCCGTCTAGCCCGCCGTCACTCCTGCCACCACTCCGCGTCGTCCTCGCTCCTGGCCTCGACCTTGGGAGCGGGGGTCGTGGGCGGCGCGGCCGGCTCGGCGGCCGGGGCCGCGATGGCCGGCTTGGCCGGGGCCGCGGCGACCGCGGGCTCCGGCTCCAGGCCCGGCAGGGCGGCGCCGCCGAGGAGCTGGCGCAGCTGGGCCAGGTGGCTGGTGATGCTGTCGCGCTGCCTGGTCAGCTCGTCGACCTGGCGCTGCATCGTCGTACGGGTGCGCTCGGCGTCGTTCTTCGCCTCGGTGACGATCGTCTCGGCGCTGGACTTGGCCTCCGCCATGACCGTCTCGGAGCTCTTGCGGGCGTTCGCGACGAGCTGCTTGGCGTGCAGGTCGGCCTCGCGGCGCGTCTGCTCGGCCTGCTGGGTGGCCTTCGTGGCGCGCGACTCGGCCGTGGCGGCCCGCTGCTCGGCCTCGGCGACCATCTTCTGCGTGTTGGCCTGGGCGGTGGCGTGGCGCTCGGCCTCCTGGCGCTCGGCCTCCTCCCGGCGGGAGGCGAGCTGGATCTCGAACTCGGCCTCGTCCTGGGCCCGCTTGGCCTCCGACTCCTCCAGCACCCGCTGAGCCTGCGCGCGCATCTCGTCGGCCTGCCGCTTGGCGGTGGTCAGCACCTCGTCGCGCTCACGCTTGGTCGAGGCGCGCAGCTGCGCCACCTCGCGCTCGGTGGTGGTGCGGAGCTTGGCGATCTCGCGCTCGGCGTCGGCCCGCTTCTCGGCCACCTCGTGGTCGGCGGTGGCCCGCAGCTTGGCGGCCTCGCGCTCGGTGGTGTTGGTCAGCTCGTCGGCCTCGCGGCGGGCGGTGGAGCGGATCTCCTCGGCGTCCCGCTCGGCGGTGGAGCGCATGTCGTCGCTCTCCCGCGTGGCCTGGGCCCGCTTCTCGGCGGCCTCGGCCTCGGCGGCTGCCCGCAGGTCGGCCGCCTCGACCTTGGCGGCGGCCTTGATCTCGTTGGCCTCGGTCCGGGCGGCCTGCACGAGCTCGGTGGCCTGCTCCTCGGCCAGGCGCAGCAACTGCTCGATGCGGGCGCCGAGACCGGAGTACGTCGGACGCTCCTGCTCCTGCAACTGGCGCTGGGAGTCGGACAGATCGCGCTGCAGGTTGGTGACCTGCTCCCTCGACTGGCGTAGCTCCAGGTCGAGCTGCTTGAGGTGGTCGTGTACCTGGTGCCGGTCGTAGCCCCTGAGCACGACGTCGAACTCGCGTGCCGGGGCGTCCTCGAAGAAGTTGTTGAGCTGGGCGTCGATGTCGGACTGCATGGAGGCTCGATCCTGGGTTGTCGAGACGGCTACACGGGCCGGACGGGGGGTTCGGCGCAGCCGAGCCAGGAGCCTGTGCCTCGCGGCAGGCTCCCTGTCCGGTGGGAAGCCAGCGTACTCCGCTGGTGCCACCTTCGGGCCCCGTCCAGCTTTCTGCGTGACTAGTTACTTATGTACGAAATATCTGTTTGCTAGCGCGAGGCCGCTTGGACCAACTCGGTGAGCATTCCCCCCACATCTTTGGGATGCAAGAACGCGATCTGCGACCCCATGGAACCGTGACGCGGACGTTCGTCGAGCACCCTCACGCCCTTCTCGTTGATCTTAGTCATGGCCTCGGCGACGTCGGAAACCCCAAATGCCACATGGTGGACACCTTCGCCCCGTTTGGCGAGGAATTTTCCTACGGGGGAGTCGTCGGAGAGCGGTTCCAGCAGCTGGATGTAGGAGCCCCCGCCCTCGCCGTCGGCGATGTGCAGCATGGCCTCCTTGACGCCCTGCGCCTCGTTGACCTCGCGTGCCACGACGGTGAGTGCGAACGTCTCCGAGAAGAACGCGATCTTCTCCTCCAGGTCGTGGCAGGCGATCCCGATGTGGTCGATGCGCATGAACATTGTGTGGCCTACCTCCATAGCGGGCGAGCTCCTACTCGTGGGTATGGTGTCAAAGAACCCCTCATGAGCACAGGAGGCCGCCGCCAATGTCCAGTTCCGTCATCGTCGCCGGAGCTCGTACCCCCATCGGCAAGCTGCTCGGCGCCCTGTCCGGGCTGTCCGGCGTGGAGCTGGGCGGCATCGCCATCAAGGCCGCGCTGGAACGTGCCGGAGTGGCCCCCGAGGCCGTCGAGTACGTGATCATGGGCCAGGTGCTCCAGGCGGGCGCCGGCCAGATCCCCTCCCGCCAGGCCGCCGTCAAGGCCGGCATCCCGATGACCGTGCCCTCGCTGACCGTCAACAAGGTCTGCCTGTCGGGCCTCGACGCCATCGCCCTGGCCGACCAGCTCATCCGCGCCGGCGAGTTCGACATCGTGGTCGCGGGCGGCATGGAGTCCATGACCAACGCGCCCCACCTGCTGCCCGGACTGCGCAAGGGCGTCAAGTACGGCGGCTCCGACGTGGTCGACTCGATGGCCCACGACGGACTGTTCTGCGCCTTCGACCAGTGCGCGATGGGGGAGTCGACCGAGCGGTACAACGCCAGGCTCGGCATCGGCCGCGAGGAGCAGGACGCCGTGTCGGCCCGCTCCCACCAGCTCGCCGCCGCCGCGACCAAGAACGGCGTCTTCGGGGAGGAGATCGTCCCGGTCGAGATCCCGCAGCGGCGTGGCGAGCCGGTGGTCGTCCTGGAGGACGAGGGCGTACGCGGGGACACCACCGTCGAGACGCTGGCCAAGCTGCGCCCGGCCTTCGCCGCCGACGGCACCATCACCGCCGGGTCGGCCTCGCAGATCTCCGACGGGGCGTGCGCCGTGGTGGTCATGTCGAAGGCCAAGGCGGAGGAGCTGGGGCTGCCGTGGCTGGCGGAGATCGGACGGCACGGCAACGTGGCCGGGCCCGACGCGTCCCTGCAGTCGCAGCCGGCCAACGCCATCAAGCACGCGCTGTCCAAGCAGGGGCTCACCGCCGACGACCTTGACCTGGTCGAGATCAACGAGGCCTTCGCCAGCGTCGTGCTGCAGTCGGCCAAGGAGCTCGGGGTGCCGCTGGACAAGGTGAACGTCAACGGCGGCGGCATCGCGCTGGGGCACCCGATCGGGGCCTCGGGGGCGCGGATCGTGCTGACGCTGGCGTACGAGCTGAAGCGGCGGGGCGGCGGCCTGGGTGCGGCGGGGCTGTGCGGCGGTGGCGGGCAGGGCGACGCGCTCATCATCCGCGTTCCCTGACCTTCTTCCAGGCCCACCCGTCGCCTGGTCACCGGGTGGGCCTGTCGGGACGGCGCCTGTGGTCCACCCGGCCCGTTGCCTGGTCACCGGGTGCGGGCCCCGACGCCAAGCCGCTCACACCCCCGCCCGGCACAGACCGCAAGGCCGCCCCGCGAAGGCAGCCCCTCGCTAATGCCCCTTCCCCGTATGCCGCCCGCCCGCCGGGACCAGCTCGCACACGCCGTCGGTGCAGGTCCGCTGCATGCGTCCCATCGAGACGAGCTGCACCAGCGCCATCACCCAGCACGCCGGGCACCCGCGCAGGGCGATCGCGCCGACGACGGCGAGCACGAGGCTGACGGGGCCGGTCCACGGGATCAGCGCGACCGAGGCGATCAGCGCGCCGAAGCCCAGCGCGCCGCGGGCCAAATGACGGGGCAGTGACGTCCCCGCGGTGGGCTCAGTCATGGAGGGCTCCTTGGGACAGCAGGCCGTGCACGGTCGCACGGGCGCGGTGCAGGCGGGACTTCATCGCGGGCACGCTCAGCCCGAGGGCGTCGGCGACCATGCGGCCGCTGAGCCCCTGGACGTCCCGCATGATGAGCACCCGCCGCTGGTCGGCGGGGAGTGCCGCGATGGCCTCGGCCACCCGCGCGGCCTCCAGCCGTTCGAACATCTCCTCCTCGGCCGACTGCGCGGCGGCCGAGGGGGGTACGGGCGGCCCGGGGCGCAGCATCAGGCGGGCCCGCCTGATGCATTCGTTGCGGATGATCCGGAACATCCACGAGGCCAGCGCTCCGGACGCCCGCAGGGTGCCGATCTTGCGGTACAGGACGATCAGCGCCTCCTGGGCGGCGTCCTCGGCGTCCTCGGGCGTGGCGCACAGCGTGTGGGCGAAGCGCCGCACATGCGGGTGGGCGCCCGACACCAGCGCGGCGATCGAGTCGGCGTCGCCGGCGCGGGCCGCGTTGATCAGCTGCTCGTCCGACCAGGCGCGCCCGCCGCCGGCCGGCTCCGGTGCCACGGCACCGGAGCCGGCGGCCGCGCCGAGGCGCTGCGGGTCAGCCACGTTCCTTGCTCCTTCGCCGCAGTACGACCACGCACGTGCAGATCAGTACGGCCGCAGCCCCGGCCGCGATGGCAATCACCATGATGGTCTCCCATTGTCTCGTTGCGTTGTACGGACATGAGAGGCATCGACCCCCGAAAAGGATTCAGGAGGAACGGGTGAAGTCGGCGATCCAGTTCGTCTCCCAGGTGGCCCCGCCGTCGGGCGAGAACCGCTGTTCCCAGCGGGCCGACTCACCGGTGATGTCCGACCAGATGTAGGCGACCTTGATCGGCCGGCCGTCGTACACGTCGTCGCAGGTGAAGACCCCGCGCCCGGTGTCGTCGAAGCGGCCCACGACGGGCGGCAGTGACATGCCGGTGGCGCTGCCGGCCCAGTAGAGCGCCCATTCGTCGGCCGCCTCGTCGTACAGACGTAAGGTCACCCCGGCGGACCCCTCGCTGGGGAAGATGACCTCGTCGATGTTGCCCGTCCCGTCCAGGACGCTCCAGCACCTGGTGTGGCCGGTGAACTCGTACCATTCGTCGCTGCCGGCGAGTGCCTTGCGCAGCCGTCGCTGCCGCGAGGTCCAGGTGCCGACGAAGAAGTCGAAGTTGTTGTCCATGCCCGGACGGTAAGCGCCCATCCCTGACATCTTCCGTCAGTGTCCCGGCGGCGGTGCGTTCACGCCGTACGAGCCCCCGCGACGTACGGCGTGAACGCGCGACACCCCGGTCCCACCAGGAACGGGAACCGGGGTGTCGCAGACGCTGCGCTCGGGCCGGCCAGGAATCCGGCGCCGGACGCGCCCCCCCTAAGGGGGCATTTCAGCCCGGCCGCGAGGGAGGATGCGGCCGGGCTGCTTGTGGGACGTCATGAAGCCAGGAACTTGGCGAAGACCGAGCGGTGGCGACGCTCGGAACGCTGTCCCTTCAGTGCTTCCCGTACGCGCCGCTGCTCGGCGGCGGCCCGACGGAGTTCGGCGGCGTGGTGCTGCATGACGCTGTATTCGAGTTCGGCGTTCATCCGAGTGCTCCTGCTGTTCGTGTTCCTTGTTCCCTGCACTTTTAAGACTCCTCCTAAGGCCCCTCCCGCCACATCGGGCGGATGTCCTATCTGCCGGGGTTCGGGCAGGTAGGGAGGTACTTAGGCGGGCGCGTCCGTGGACTAAGCACGTACCGGGATACCTAGGCGGGAACGCGGACGGGCCGCCCCACCCGAGGTGAGGCGGCCCGCCGGCAGGACGAACAGGCAGGTCAGAGCTCGTCCGTGAACTTGACGGTGACCTTGGAGAAGCCCAGCGACTTCAGCATGCCCGTGAGCATCGACTTGGTGTTGGCGTCCGCCCGCGCCCGCAGGTCGCTGGCCACGGCCGCCTCCGTGATCTTCTTCTCCGCCAGCAGGTAGAGCTCGCGCTGGTCGCCAGGGGAGCCCGACAGGAAGTCCTGGACGCGGTCGAGCAGGCCGCGCTGCTGGGCGAACACGTACGAGCGGCTGTTGTCCAGGTTGGGCTTCTCCAACTGGGCGCGCGGGAGCCGGACGGTGGCCTCGGTGCGGTCCTTGTTCACGGTCACCGCGCCCGCCGCCATGGCCGAGAAGTCCACGTACGCGTCGACGCCGCCGGCGCCCACGAACAGCGTGCGGGTGCCCTTGACCGCGTCGGGCAGGAAGTTGGCGTCCTTCTCCAGGTCGACGACGACCTGGAAGGTGCCCGTCGCCGCCTCGAACCGGCTGAGGTCCTTGATGGACTGCAGCAGCACCGGCTGACTGCGGTCGACGGTCTGCTCTCCGAACGGGTTGAGCCACGTCCAGGCCAGCCGGCCGCCCACCACGAGCAGGACCGCCAGGACGAGGAACCCCGCCGCATATCGCCACCTGCGGCGCCGCCGGGGAGCCAGGTCCGGCGGCGTCGTCTGGGAAGTCGTCATGGGGCATGACTACCCGCCAGGCGATCATCAGTGCCAGCCGTATGGTGACATCTTCGTCGTCAGCCTGAGGTGCCCGCGGTGCCGGGGTCGGGGTAGACCGGGTAGACGTGGCTGCTCTCGGGCGTGACGCCGGAGGGCGGCGTCAGGACCGCGGTGGGAGCCGGGCCGCCGCCGAAGTGCGTGCTGGACAGGCGGCAGGACTGGAAGTCGCTGTAGAACATGCGCAGCCACTCCCTGCGCTGGTGCTCGTCGAGGCCGGAGAACCAGGACGCGGCGTACTGGTGCTCGGGCAGCGGGCCGCCGGGCAGCGGCTCGCCGCGCAGCCAGGCCATCACGATCTCCCGGTAACCGTCGGCCGGCGTGCCGGGGCAGCGGGCGGCCAGCGCGTCGATGTACTCGTAGGCCGCCTCCTCGGCGAACCCCGCCGACAGGTCGGGCACGTGGATGGGCGCCAGGCCGTTGGAGGGCTTCAGCGGCTCGTCCAGCGGCCGCTGCTCCACCCGCGTGAACGCGGCCGGCGTGCCGGCCAGGCGCGAGGCGATCTGCGTGAACACCGCGCCCAGCTCGGTCTGCCCGGCCCGCATCCCGGGGTGCAGGCAGACCGTGATCGGCCATTCCTGGCAGGCGTAGGCGATGTCCTCGGCCGCGGCCGGCTTGGGGTGGGCCAGCATCCGCGACACGCCCATGCCCGCCGCCAGCACGGCCAGCAGCGCGCACGCCAGCACCAGGGCCTGCCTGGTCACCAGCGCCGCCCAGCCGAGCAGCAGCGCGCAGGTGATGCCGAGCAGCCAGATCGTCTGGTCGAAGAACGGCGCCCCGCCCAGCCCCTGGAACAGGTCGTACGGCTCGCCCGTGCCCGGCACCAGCCGGTCGGCCAGCCCCCGGTCGTCGGCCAGCCACGAGAAGGCGACGTAACAGGCCAGCCCCGCGATCGGCGGCGTGAGCGCCTTGGGCACGACCCAGCCGGCCACCCACCCGATCACCGCGTAGAGCGCCAGGCCCGCCATGCCCATGCCGAGGCCGGACAGGCTCAGCCGCCCCGCCTGGTCGGTGAGCACGGTCTTGACCGCCAGCACCAGCACCGTCGCGCCGAACGAGCCCAGCACCACCACCACGATGGCCAGCGGCGCCTTGAGCGCCCGCCACGTGGTGAGCGAACGCCCGCGCAGCGCGCGCCGCTTGCGCAGCGCCACCCACGCGGCGAACGCGGCCGCCACGGGCCCGGTCATCCGCAGCGAGCCGATGACCGCCGCCAGGATGTTCTCCCACGCGTCGACGCCAGGTATCAGGACGTTCCACGCCGCGACCAGGCCGAGAGCGAGCAGCACCGCCACTGTCACGGCCGCGCTGTGCTTCAGCTCCTCGCGTGTAACGCCCGCGTGCTCACGCACCCTGTATCCCGTTGCTGTTCACCAAGCACCCCCCGTGCCCCTGGCAATGCGGAAGAATGTCAGCCCAGATCCGTCCCCACGGCAGTTGGACTTGGCTTCCGCGTCACCTTACGTAAGAGAACCATAACGGAGCGTGATGATTGACGGTCGGATTCTTGGTCAAGCGGTGAAGCCTGTCGCTCCAGGTAGCCCGACGAAACCGGGACGAGAGGCGCGCTAACGTAGCGCTGTGTCCCAGCCGAAGCCGCTCAATCTGCCGTTCGATCCCATCGACCGCGCCGCGGAGAGCTGGCGTGCCCGCTTCGGGCCTTCCTCCGCGATGGCAGCGGTCACCTCGATCATGAGAGCACAGCAGATCCTGCTGTCACAGCTCGACTCCCTCCTCAAGCCCCACGATCTCACCTTCGCCCGCTACGAGGCCCTGGTGCTGCTGACCTTCAGCCACACCGGCTCGCTGCCGCTGTGGAAGATCGGCGAGCGGCTCATGGTCCATCCCACCAGCGTCACGAACACGGTGGACAGGCTGGAGAAGTCCGGGTTCGTCTGCCGCCTGCCCAACCCCCGCGACGGCCGCGGCGTGCTCGCCGAGATCACCGACCAGGGCAGGGAGGTCGTGCGCCGGGCAACGGACGACCTGATGGCCGCCGAGTTCGGCCTGACGATGTACGCCGAGGACGAACTCCAGCAGATCTTCGACCAGCTCCGCACGCTGAGGGTGGCGGCGGGTGACTTCTCCGGCCCGTCCATGCGGCAAGATGAGGAGCATGGCGGACTTCTCTAGGCCCGGGTCGCTCTACGGAGCTGTGGACCTGGGCGCGCGCAAACAGGCACTGGATGCCCAGGCCCGGCGGGAGGCCGCCGGTCCCCAGGGGGCCACCTCGTCCTCGGTCGTCGACGTGACCGAGGAGACGTTCACGACGGACGTCATCGACCGTTCGATGACCGTGCCGGTGGTGCTCGACCTGTGGTCGCCCCGGTCGCCGGGCAGCGCCCAGCTCAGCCCCGTGCTGGAGAAGGTGGTCGGCGACATGGGCGGCCGGGCCGTGCTGGCCAAGGTCAACGTCGATGCCAGCCCCCAGATCGCGCAGGCGCTGCGGGTGCAGGCCGTGCCCACCGTGCTGGCCATCTTCCAGGGGCAGGCCGTCACCGGCTTCCAGCAGGTGCTGCCCGAGCAGGAGGTGCGCCGCTGGCTCGACGAGCTGATGGGCGCGGTCGAGCAGTTCTACCAGGCCAACCCCGACGCCCGGCCGCCCGCGGCCGAGGAGGGGGAGGAGGCGCCCGCCGGGCCGCCCGCCGACCCCGACCTGGTGGCCGCCGAGCAGGCCATCGACGCCGGAGACCTCGACGCGGCCGAGGCGGCCTACCAGCGCCTGCTGGCCCGCATCCCGGGCGACGAGGACGCCAAGATGGGCCTGGCGGGCGTCGGCCTGATCAAGCGCACCTCCGAGGCCGACCCGGCCGACGTGCAGCGGCGCCTCCAGGACCCGTCCGACATCGACGCGCAGCTGCTCGCCGCCGACCTGGAGATGCTCTCCGGCGCGGTCGACGAGGCGTTCGAGCGCGTCGTGGCCGTGGTCAAGCGCACTTCGGGCGACGACCGCGACCGGGCCAGGAAGCATTTGCTCGGGCTTTTCGACGCATTGCCGTCAGACGACCCATCCTTGGCGAAAGCGCGTAGAGCATTGGCGAACGCCCTGTTCTAACCTGGAGGTATGCGGGTCGTCACGATCTCCGCGGCCTACGGCACGGCCGGCAGCCACATCGGCCCGGCCGTCGCCGAACGGCTCGGCGTGCCCTTCGTCGACCGTGCCATCCCCAGCGCGGTGGCCAAGGAGCTCGGCTGCACGCTGGAGGAGGCGCTGGCCCACGACGACCGCGCCGAGCACGGCCTCGGCAGGCTCCTGTCCGGCGCGATCAGGCTGCCCACGGTCACCTTCGGCGGGGTGGACATGTACGTCCCGGGCGCGATGCCCCTGCCGCCGGAGGAGTTCGTCCGGCGCACCGAGCGCATGCTGAAGGAGATGGCGCTCACCCAGGGCGGCGTCTTCCTGGGCCGTGCCGGGGCCCTGGTGCTGGCCGACCATCCGGGCGCGCTGCACGTCAGGCTCGACGCGCCGCTCAAGCGCCGGATCCGCCAGACGGCCACGCTGAGCGGGATGAGCGAGCGGGAGGCGAAGGCCGTCATCGAGGACAACGACCGGGCCAGGACGGCGTACGTCCGCCATTTCTACCGGGCGGATCCGGGCGATCCGTGCCACTATCACCTTGTGCTCGACAGCACCACGATCCCCGTCCCCGCGTGTGTCGAACTCATCGTCACCGCTGCGACGGCACTGGGTTGACCTGATGCCCCCTATCCTGGGATGACTTCTTGGTCAGTCCCGAAGGAGCGATTGACGTGGCGACCGTCCCGAGTGTGTCGTACTCCATAACCGTGCGTCTTGAGGTGCCCGCAGGCGGCAAGGCCGTGAGCCAGCTCACCCACGCCGTAGAGTCGGCCGGAGGCGTGGTGACCGCACTCGACGTCACCAACGCGGGCCACGAGAAGCTCCGCATCGACGTCACCTGCGCCGCGCGTGACACCGACCACGCGCAGGCCATCGTCGACCAGCTGGAGGCGGTCGAGGGCGTCGTCATCCACAAGGTCTCCGACCGCACGTTCCTCATGCACCTCGGCGGCAAGATCGAGATGAAGTCGAAGGTGCCGCTGCGCAACCGCGACGAGCTGTCGATGGCCTACACCCCGGGTGTGGCGCGCGTGTCGATGGCCATCGCCAGGAACAAGGAGGACGCCCGCCGCCTGACCATCAAGCGCAACTCGGTGGCCGTGGTCACCGACGGGTCGGCGGTGCTCGGGCTGGGCAACATCGGGCCGGAGGCCGCGCTGCCGGTCATGGAGGGCAAGGCGGCCCTGTTCAAGCGGTTCGCGGGCATCGACGCCTGGCCGATCTGCCTCGACACCCAGGACGTCGACGAGATCGTCCGCACGGTGCAGTTGATCGCGCCCGGGTTCGGCGGCATCAACCTGGAGGACATCGGCGCGCCGCGCTGCTTCGAGGTCGAGCGCCGGCTGCGCGAGCTGCTGGACATCCCGGTCTTCCACGACGACCAGCACGGCACGGCCATCTGCGTGCTGGCGGCCCTGACCAACGCGCTGCGCGTGGTGAACAAGTCCATCGAGAACGTCAAGATCACGATGGCGGGCGCCGGCGCGGCCGGGAACGCGGTGCTGCGGCTGCTGCTGGCCGCGGGGGCGCGCAACGTGGTGGTCTGCGACTACCTGGGCGCCGTGCACAAGGGCCGCGACGACCTCGACGAGTCGCTGCGCTGGATCGCCGAGCACACCAACGCCGAGGGCTACGCGGGCGACCTGCGCGGCGCGGTCAAGGACGCCGACGTGTTCGTGGGCGTGTCCGCGCCCGGCATCCTGACCGGCGACGACATCGCCACGATGGCCAAGGACTCCGTGGTGTTCGCGCTGGCCAACCCCGAGCCCGAGGTGTCGCCCGACGACGCTCGTGAGCACGCCGCGGTGGTCGCGACCGGGCGCTCCGACTACCCCAACCAGATCAACAACGTGCTGGCGTTCCCGGGCGTGTTCCGGGGGCTGCTCGACGCGCAGGCCGGCGGGGTGACCCAGGAGATGCTGCTGGCCGCGGCGGGCGCGCTGGCGGCGGTGGTGACGCCGGAGGAGCTGGGCCCCAACTACATCGTGCCGAGCGTGTTCCACCCCGACGTGGCGACGGCGGTGGCGGCCGCGGTGCGCGAGAGCGCCGGCGGCCGGGCCAGGGGCTTCACCGAGGCGTGATCCGCCAGGGGCCGATCCGTCCGGTTCGGCCCCTGCGTGCTTTCCACCCGGGCGGCCCACAGAGCGAGCCGGTGAAGGGTCAGAGGGCGTGACCTGGAAGGCCGTCAGCCGAAGTACGGCGGGTGGGGTGACCACGCGAAGCCGTGAAGACAAAAGGCGGCTGGTTGTCGTCTACGTGTGGGTGACGGCGGGGATGAGGCGGTAGCTTTCCTGGAAGACGAGGTTGTGGGCGTCGGCGGCGGCGATGGCGCGCAGGGTCGTGAGCTGGCCCGCCGCGTCCGAGTGGTCGAAGACGTTCAGCGGCCAGTCGCCCACCGTGTTGCCGCGTAGGTGCGGGTGGTGGAAGTCGGCGCCGTAGTGGGCCACGATCGCGATCGGCAGGATGTCCTTGTCGCGCTGTTCCGGCCAGGTGAGCGACCACATGGCGTTCAGCCCGCCCTCCTGAGATCTGGTGAGCCCGCTGGACACCACCTGCCCGGTGCCGAGGAGCAGGTCGGCGTTGAACTCGTCCAGCGTCGCCCGCGCCACCGGGTCGAGCAGCTCGACCGCCGTGGCGAACAGGCGTTCCTTGTCCTCCCGCGCGGTGACGCCGCCGTGGACGCCGTCGCGCAGGTCGGTGAAATGCCTGATCAGAGCCTCGTTCATGGCAGTGCGCATGCCTACCCTCTTCCCCCGGGACGGCGGCGACACCCCGTGCGGCGGCGATCCGCCGCACGGGAACGCGCAGGTCAGGCGGCGAAGGGCGCCGGACGCCGATCGCGGACGCTCAGTTCGTAGATCTTCTCGTAGCCCATGGCCATGCCGAGCGCGTCGAAGTTGCGCTTGACGTGCATGCGGCAGTCGGCCGGGTTCAGGCCGCCCGCGGCTTCGACGGCCTCGGCCAGGTCGGCGGGCTCGTCGCAGATGTAACCGGTGACACCGTCGACCAGGACCTCGCCCACGGCGCCGCCGCGCAGCGCGACCACCGGGGTGCCGCTCGCCATGGCCTCGGTCATCACCATCCCGAAGGACTCCTCCCGGCGGCTGGGGAAGAGCAGGCAGTGCGCGTTCGCCAGCAGCTCGCGCTTGCGCGGGCCGTCGGCCTCGCCGACGTGGACGGCGTCGTCGCCGAGCCGGGGGCGGATGTGGGTGTCGAAGTACTCGTGCTCGGACGGCTCGTTCATCCCGCCGGCGAGCAGGATGCGCCGTCCGGCCTTCCGGGCGGCGTCGATGGCCAGGTGGGCGCCCTTGTCGGGGCTGAACCGGCCGAGGAAGAGCGTGTAGTCCTCCTTGCGCTCGCGGAAGGGGAAGCTCTTCAGGTCCACACCGTTGTGCACGGTGCCCACCCAGTTGAGGTCGGGGGCCTGCATGCGCTGGAACGTCGAGGTGGACACCAGGCCGATGGAGTCGCCGAGCCGGCGGAGCCGCTCGGCCTGCTCGCCCGAGGCCGGGCCGTGCACGGTCGTCACCGTCGGGATCCGGGGGTTCAGGGCGGTCAGCGGGCCCGCCGGGGAGTGGTCGTGGACGACGTCCACGTCCAGGTCCTCCAGCCGGACGTCGGGGACCGCCGTTCCAGGGACGGGTTCGTCCAGCGGGTGGGAAGGGGGTTCGGAGTAGGCGGCGAGGAAGTGGGCGGCGGCGCCGGGGCGGCCGGCTCCGATCAAGGTGACCTGGTGACCCAGTCTGAGCAGGGATCGCGCGAGGTCGTCCATCATGACCCTGACACCGCCGTACGAGCGGGACGGGTTCTCGAACCTCGGGGGAGCCACCAGCGCGATGTGCAGCCGGGACTGGGCGGACATGACGTCACCTCCATGGGGGCGGCAGAAAGGGGTTCAGCCGGTCGGCGGCCCGCCGCCTCGGTGCGGCCGCGTGGGGTTCCCGGCGGTCCTCGGCGACGGATGCGACGGTGGAGATGCCCAGAATCAGCCGACATGAACCTCTGATCTGCGGTGACGGCCGTCACCCCGGCCGCGGCGGCACAGGCCGCGGCCGGGGTGAGAGTCAGCCGAGGAGCTGCTCGATCCGGGTGCGGACGTCGGGCGTGTCGAGCCCGCGCACCGTGAGCGTGGTACGGCGGCGCACGACGTCGTCCACGGTGGCCGCCCACTCGTGATCGCGGGCGTAGACGGCCTGGGCCCAGATGTCGGGCCCGTCGGGGTGGATGCGCTCGCCGAGCGAGGGGTCCTCGCGGATGAGCCGGGCCACGTCGAAGGCGATCGTGCCGTAGTGGGTGGCCAGGTTGCGGGCGACCAGCGGGTCCATGCGGGCGCCCGGCTCCCGTTCGGTCCACAGGCGCATGGCGACGGCGTCGGGGCTGGCCAGGCCCGGCAGCGGCACGGCCGGCAGGATGGCCGCCAGGTCGTCGCCGAGCGGCCTTCCGGGCAGGCGGGCGAGGGTCTCCAGGACGTGCCTGCCGATGTGGCGGTAGGTGGTCCACTTGCCGCCCGCGACCGACAACATGCCGCCCGCGCCCCTGGTCACCACGGTCTCCCGCTTGGCGGCCGACACCTGGGCGGGCCCGCCGGGAAGCACGCGCAACCCGGCGAAGGCGTAGGTGATGTCCTCGCGGCGGAGCTGGCAGTCGCGTACGGAGTGGCCGGCCTCGTCGAGGATCTGGGTGATGTCGGCGTCGGTGGCGCGCACGTCGGCAGGGTCGCCCTCGTACGCCTCGTCGGTGGTGCCGAGCAGCAGGTGGTCCTCCCACGGGATGGCGAAGGAGACCCGGTACTTGTCGATCGGCGTGGTGAGCGCGGCCTTCCACGGGTCGTGGCGGCGCATGACCAGGTGGGCGCCCTTGGACAGCCGGATGCTCGGCGCGGCGTTCGGGTCCTCCATCCGCCGCAGGTGGTCCACCCACGGGCCGGTGGCGTTGAGGACGAGCCGGGCGTTCACCCCGAACTCGGTGCCGTCGAGGCGGTCGCGCAGCTCCGCTCCGGTCACGTTGCCGCCCGACTTGCGCAGGCCGACGACCTCGGCGTGGTTGAGCACGACCGCGCCCGCGTCCACGGCGGCGCGCACGGTCATGACGGCGACGCGGCTGTCGTTCATCTGGTGGTCGCCGTAGACGGCGGCGGCGCGCAGGCCCTCGCTGCGCAGCGCGGGCACCCGGCTCATGGCCTGGTGCGGCGTGATGACCCTGCCCATGCCGTCGCCGAACACCGACAGCGCGGAGTACAGGAAGACGCCGGCGCCGAGCTTGGCCGCGCCGTGCGGGCCGCCCTTGTAGATCGGCACCAGGAAGGTGAGCGGTTTGACCAGGTGGGGTGCGATGTCGCCGGCCAGGGCGCGGCGTTCGCGGTGGTTCTCGGCGACCAGTTTGACGTTGCCGGTCTGCAGGTAGCGCAGGCCGCCGTGGACCAGCTTGGACGACGCGCTGGAGGTGGCCCCGGCGAAGTCGCCGGCCTCGACCATCGCCACCCGCAGCCCGGCCTGCGCGGCCATCCAGGTGACGGAGGTGCCGAGGATGCCGCCGCCGATCACCAGCAGGTCGTACGTGGCGCGGGAGAGCTCGTCCCGGATCTCGGCCCTGTCGGCGCCGATGGCGATGTTCATGACGTGCTCCAGTCCTACTTTTCGACCCAGTCGAGGGTGCGGGCCACGGCCTTCTTCCAATTGCGGTACTCCCGCGCGCGGACCTGTTCGTCGATCTCCGGCCGCCACTCCGACGCCTTGTGCCAATTGGCGCGCAGGCTGTCGAGGTCGGGCCAGTAGCCGATGGCCAGGCCGGCGGCGTACGCGGCGCCGAGCGCGGTGGTTTCGGCGACCATCGGCCTGATCACGGGGACGGCCAGCACGTCGGCCAGCGTCTGCATGAGCAGGTTGTCGGCCGTCATGCCCCCGTCGGCGCGCAGCGTGGTCAGGTCGAGCCCGGAGTCGGCGTTCATCGCGTCGACGACCTCGCGGGTCTGCCAGGCGGTGGCCTCCAGGACGGCGCGGGCGATGTGTCCCTTGGTGACGAACCCGGTCAGCCCGGCGATCACGCCACGGGCGTCGGAGCGCCAGTGGGGCGCGAACAGCCCCGAGAAGGCCGGGACGAAGTAGCAGCCGCCGTTGTCGTCGACGGTCTTGGCCAGCGTCTCGATCTCGGCGGCGCTGGAGATCAGGCCCAGGTTGTCGCGCAGCCACTGCACCAGCGAGCCGGTGACGGCGATCGCGCCTTCGAGCGCGTACGTGGCCGGGCCGTCGCCGATCTGGTAGCCGACCGTGGTGAGCAGGCCGTGCCGGGAGACGACGGGCTCCTGGCCGGTGTTCATCAGCAGGAAGCTGCCCGAGCCGTAGGTGCTCTTGGTCTCGCCGGGTTCGAAGCAGGTCTGGCCGAACAGCGCCGCCTGCTGGTCGCCGAGCGCGGAGGCCACCGGCACGCCGGCCGCGGTGTGGCCGTAGACCTCGGCGGACGGGCGGATCTCCGGCAGCATCGCGCGCGGCACGCCGAGGGCGGCGAGCAGGTCGTCGTCCCAGCTCAGCGTGTGGATGTTCATCAGCATCGTGCGGCTGGCGTTGGTCACGTCGGTGAGGTGGCGGCCGGTCAGGTTCCACAGCAGCCAGCTGTCCATCGTGCCGAACAGCACCTCGCCGCGCTCGGCCCGCTCCCGCAGCTCGTACGCGTCGAGCAGCCAGCGGATCTTCGGCCCGGAGAAGTACGTGGTCAGCGGCAGCCCCGCCTTCTCCTTGAACAGCGCCTCGTGCTCGGCGAGCGTCTGGGTGAGCGCGTCGGTGCGGGTGTCCTGCCACACGATCGCGGGGCAGACGGGACGCCCGGTCTCCCGGTCCCACAGGACGGTGGTCTCGCGCTGGTTGGTGATGCCCAGCGCGGCGATGTCGAGCCCCTCGGTGGCCTCGGCCATGACGGTCCGGACCGACTGCCAGATCTCCTCGGCGTCGTGCTCGACCCAGCCCGGCTTGGGGAAGATCTGGCGGTGCTCGCGCTGGGCGACGGTGACGATGTTGCCGGCCTGGTCGAAGACGATGCACCGGCTGGACGTGGTGCCCTGGTCAATGGCTGCGATGTAGTGCGGTCGAGGCACGAGGTTCCTCGCTTGGGAGTCGGGGTTCGACATTGTCGAACGATGTGAGCGATGTTACGTGTTTGCCCCGGTGTTGTTCAACCGGTCATCTGGCCAGATCGCGGGTGATCGCGCGGGCGGCGTCGCGGACGTAGGAGACGTACTCCATGGTCAGGGCGCCGTCGGCGGTCAGCCGTTCGACCGCGCCCCGGATGCCGATGGCGCCCACCACGAGGCCGCGCGGGTCCTTGATCGGAGCCGCGATGGCGACCTCGCCCTCGGTCAGCTCCTCCATCTCGGCCGCCCACCCCCTGGTCCGGACCTGTTCCAGGTCCTCCTCCAGCTTGGCGGTGTCGACCAGCGTCCGGTCCGTGTACGCCGGCAGCGGCGGCGCCGTGAGCGACTCCCCGTAGGGGTCGTAGGCGAGCAGCACCTTGCCGAGCGCGCTGGCGTGCGTCGGCAAGTAGGTGCCGACCTGGAGGGTCTGCATGCTGTCGTCGGGGCGGAACACGTGGTGGATCACCAGCACGTGGCCCTCGTGCAGGGTGCCGATCCAGGCGCTCTCCCTGCTCCGCCCGGCCAGGGCGTCGGCCCAGTTGATCGAGCGGGTGCGCAGCTCGTTGACGTCGAGGTAGCTGCTGCCCAGGTGGAGCAGCGTGGCCCCGAGCCGGTACTTGCCGGTCGCCGCGTCCTGCTCGACGAAGCCGACCCGGACCAGAGTGCGCAGGATGCCGTGGAGCGTGCCCTTGGGCAGGCCCAGCGCCCTGGCCAGCTCGGCCACGCCGAGCTGGCGGGGGCCGGAGGCGAGCAGGCGCAGGATCGCGGCCGCCCGCTCCACCGATTGAATCGTCTCTCCCACGGCGGCAACCATAGCGCAGATCGGTTCGACATTGCCGAACGCTTTCACGGAATCAGCGCTCCCGCGACGGTCGGCGCGGCGTTGACGGACGCCGCCACGCTCACCCCCTGAAGGACGGCCTCCACCGCTCGCCGTGGCCATGGCGAGCATCAACCGGAAGCCCGGCAAACGCGCGGGAACCAGCCGCTGTGCGGACGTCGTCCGATCGGAGGGGCCGGTCGAAAAATACGATCACGACAGCTCCTTAATGGGACAAGTGATCCATTAAGCATGCCATGACGTCAGCATGAAAGGGGAGTTGATGGAACAAGAGTCCCGTTTGGCGGGGACTGTGCGGCCGGGGGGCCGCACCGCGCGCGTGCGCGCGGCCGTGCTGGAGGCCACTCAGGACGAGCTGGTCGAGCACGGCTTCCATGGGCTGACCATGGATCAGGTGGCGGCCAGGGCCGGCGTGGGCAAGACCACGGTCTACCGGCGCTGGGGGAGCAGGGCGGGGCTGGTCACGGATCTGATGATCGAGCTGGCCGAGCAGTCGTCACCACACGCCGACACGGGATCCGTCGAGGACGACCTGCTGGCCAACGCCATGGCCGTGGTGGGCGCGGTCACCGACCACCGGCTCGGGGCCACCTTCCAGGCGGTGATCGCGGCGGGCACGTCCGACGCGCAGGCCGTCCAGGCGTTGCGGGCCTTCTATCTGCGGCGCATCGAGGAATGGGCCAAGGTCGTCGACCTCGCGGTGAAGCGGGGGGAGCTGCCCGAGGGCACTGACGGGATGGAGGTGATCCGGGCGATCTCCGCGCCGCTCTACTACCGCCTGCTGGTCACCAAGGAACCGGTGGACCAGGGGGTCGCCACGGACGCGGCGCTGCGCACGCTGGCGGCGGCGCGGGCGGGCGCGTTCGTCCCACGGGACGCCTGACACCGTACGGGCGGGGTCACAGGGGGCCGTCGGGGACCGAACGGGGCCAGACGGAGCCGTACCACCACATGATCCCGCCCATCACCACGAGCCCGCCGCCCGTGGCCAGCTTGCCCCACAGGTCGGAGGGCGGCCCGGTGTAGGGCAGGCGGCCGTGTCCCCGGCCGTGCCCCCGCCCCCAGGCGCAGTCGTTGCGCACCCGGGTGGAGTCGATGAGCGTGTCGGGGTGGGTGTCGGTGACGGAGAAGGCCTCGATCTCGCGGGTGGCGCCCCGGTCGATCTTGACCGTCCTGACCACCTGCTTGCGGGCCGGGATCGAGCCGGTCGCCACGCTGGTCGCGTCCACCCGCAGGTCGAACCGGGCGAGCTGGGGGGTCTGGTTGCGCAACGTGACCCGTACGGACCCCGACCCGCACCCGAGCTTGTCGGTCGTCATCGTGAACGGATCGCCCCGGTCGGGCCATGCCTCGGCGGGCGACGGCAGCAGCAGGACCGCGCCCACGGGAAGGGCGGCCAGGACGAGGCGGGTACCGATGCGCATGTGCTCCTCCCGAGCCTTCCGCAAGCATGATCTTTGCTACGGATCGTGCCCATAAGACCACAGAAAGTAACATGGCCGGGCCGGGGGAGCGGAAAGCCTGTCACACCCTTCATGATGGAGGTATGGCGGAAGCGATCTACGTCGGCGGTTTGTTGGTGGCGACGCCGCTTCTCGACGACCCCAACTTCCGGCGTAGCGTCGTGCTGATCCTCGAACACGACCACGACGGCGGCACTCTCGGCGTGGTGCTCAACCGGCCGAGCGACATCTCGGTCACCCAGGTGCTCCCGGTCTGGGACCCGCTGGTCACCGGGCCGCCGGTGCTGTTCGAGGGCGGTCCCGTGCAGACCGACAGCGCCCTCGCCCTGGCGGCGGTCCCGAGCGGGCAGGAGCCGCTCGGCTGGCGCAGGCTGCACGCCGGCACCCCGGCCGTCTCCCGGCTGGGCACGGTCGACCTCGACGCGCCCCCCGAGATCCTCCAGGGCGAGATCGCGCAGATGCGGATCTTCGCCGGATACGCCGGCTGGACCTCCGGCCAGTTGGAGAGCGAGATCGCCGAGGGCGCCTGGTACGTCGTCGACTCCGAGGCCGGCGACACCTTCCACGGCGACCCCGGCTCGCTCTGGCGGCACGTGCTGCGGCGTCAGCCGGGCGAGCTGGCCTTCGTGGCGACCTGCCCCGACGACCCCACGATGAACTAGGCCGGGCGGGTGTCCCAGCCGGGCCGCAGCGACTCCTCGGCCAGCGTGACCGCCTCGGCGATGCGCGTGACGATCTCCGGCATGGTGGTCTCCCTGCGGGGGCACTCGAAGCCGATGCGCATGGTGGACATCGCGAACGCCACGATCAGGTGCGTCAGCTGATCGTCCTCGGGGTCGACGCCCCGGCGGGCGGCGACGGCCTCGGCCAGGCGGCTCTCGGTCAAGGCGCCCCGGGCGACGGACTGCCCCACCAAGTGCGGATATTTATCGAAAAGTTGCCGCAGCTTCAGGAACCTCTCGGTGTCCTCCGGCGTTGACCCCTGCATGTCCTCCACCATGGCCCGCAGGCCGTGCATGAGCGACGTGAACGGGGGCTCGTCCTCCGGGCGGCCGGCGAAGGCCTCCATCAGGACCTCCTCGCCGTGGTCGTGGAACCACAGCACGAGATGGTCCTTGCCGGTGAAGTAGCGGAAGAAGGTGCGGGGGGAGACTTCGACGACCCCCGCTATCTGCTCGATCGTGGTGGACTCGTATCCTTGTTCGAGGAACAGGTCGAGCGCCGCGTCGAGGAGCGCGAGGCGCGTCTTCTCCTTCTTGCGTTCCCGTAGACCCACTGCGGACACCCCTTCGCCACCTTTCTGTCACAGTGTGCCAGAAGTCATGCGGCGTCTTTTTAAAATCGTTTGTCATAAGTCATGGCCTGACATACTCTACCTGAGGCTTACGAGACCTATGCCGCTTGTTGAGGCGGTATGTAACTGAGGGGGACCTTATGGCTAACGCGAAGGCGGTCGCCGAACCGTCGTCGCCCGGCCTCGGCAAGACGGGGACGGGTGGCGGGAACCCATGGCTGGTGCTGCTGGCGGTCAGCCTCGGCGTCATCATGGTGATGCTGGACGGCACGGTGGTGGGCATCGCCAACCCCGTCATCCAGGTGGAATTGAAGGCGTCGCTGTCCGACCTGCAGTGGGTGACCAGCGGCTACCTGCTCGCGCTGGCCGTCTTCCTGATCACCGCGGGCAAGCTCGGTGACCTGTTCGGGCACAAGCGCGTCTTCCTGATCGGTGTGGCCGGCTTCGCTCTGTCCTCGGTGGGCATCGGTCTCAGCCAGGAGCTGGCCGACGTCGTCCCCGGCCTGTCGCCGGTGGGCGCGCTGATCGGCCTGCGGGTGCTGCAGGGCCTCTTCGGCGCCCTGCTCCAGCCGGCCGCCCTGGCGCTGCTGCGTGGCGCCTTCCCCGGTGAGAAGCTGAACCAGGCGATGGGGGCCTGGGGTGCGATCATCGGCCTCTCCAGCGCCGCCGGTCCGATCGTGGGCGGCGTGCTGGTGGAGAAGGTGAGCTGGGAGTCGGTCTTCTTCATCAACGCCCCGGTGGGCATCATCGCGTTGATCATGGGCTTCCTGCTGATCAAGGAGAACCGCGTCCAGACGTTCGCCCGCATCGACTGGCTCGGCGTGGTGCTGCTGTCCGGCGCGATGTTCTCGCTGGTCTGGACGATCATCAAGGCCCCCGAGTGGGGTTGGGGCGACTCGACGACGCTGACCTTCATCGTCGCGTTCGTGGTGCTCATCGGCCTGTTCATCTTCTGGCAGAGCAGGGCCAAGCAGCCGCTGGTGCCGCTGTCGCTGTTCAGGAACGTCTCGATCTCGATCGGCACCCTGCTGATGATGATGGTCGCGTTCGCGATGTTCGGCGCGATGTTCTTCCTGGGCTTCTTCTTCCAGGGCGTGCACGGCCTGACCCCGCTCGACGCCGGCCTGCGGATGCTGCCGATGAGCGCGGGCATGATCGTGGCCTCGCCCCTGGCCGGCATGGCGATCGGCAAGCTCGGGCCGAAGATCACGATGGCCGCCGGTCTGCTGATCACCGCGTCCTCGATGTTCCTCATGTCGCGTCTCAGCATCGACGCCTCGTTCATCGAGAGCGGCCTGCCGTTCGTGCTGCTGGCCTTTGGCCTCTCGCCGGTGTTCGTCGGCGCGACCGAGATCATCGTGGGCAACGCGCCGGTCGAGCTGAGCGGTGTCGCGGGTGGCCTTCAGCAGTCGGCCATGCAGGTCGGCGGCGCGCTCGGCACCGCGATCCTGGGCGCCGTGATGGCCGGCGAGATCGCCGACACGCTGCCCGGCTACCTCGGCCCGGCGGCGCAGGCGATCCCGCCGGGGCAGCTCACGCTGCTGGAGAAGGCCGCCGCGTTCGGCGCGACCCCGCCGGGGCTGCCGCAGGTGGTCACGGACGCCGTGCACAACTCGTTCATGGACGGCATGCACCTCGCCTTCCTGGTCAGCACCGGTGTCGCGGTGCTGACGGCCCTGCTGACGCTGTTCGTCAGGGCCGGTCGCAAGAGCGAGGGCGCGCCGGTCCACATGGGCTGACCGCTTCCCGCCGGAACGGCCCCCGCCATCGTGGCGGGGGCCGTTCCGCTGTCCGGGGCCCCTCTGTCGCGGGGGCCGCTATTTGGCGGTGACGGTCAGGATGACGCGGCCCGAGGTCTTGGTGGTGACCGTCAGGATGCGCCGGGCGGCGTTCCAGACGGCCGTGCCGCCGTCCACCTGGGCGCCGTTCGGGAAGCCGCGCTCGGGCAGGTAGATCTCGGTGGGGCCGGTCTCGTTGGCTTCGAAGACCACCTGGAGGCGGTTCTCGCCGTACGTGACGCCGACCGGGACGCCGCCGATCGCCCTCGGGTACGCCCTGACGTACACGCCCGGCAGCGGAGTGGCCTTCCCCTTCGCGTCGTACGGCCCCCAGGCGTCGGCGTCCCGCGACCAGTACGCCATGCCCGTGCCCACCTGGTCGCTCACCCCCTGCACCTTCCGCACCAGGTCGGAAGCGCCCGGCCTGGTCATGTCCAGCCCGAACTCGCCCAGCAGGACCGGCGCCCGCATGCGCTCGGCCGTCCGCGCGATGTTCTCGCGCCACCAGCCGAGCGTGCGGTCGGTCCACTCCTTGGAGCCGGCGGCGTAGTCGTCGCCGAGGTCCAGGGGCAGCGGGTAGAGGTGCGGGGCGAAGGCGATGCGCGGCGGGCCGCCGCGCGGGTCGTCGAAGCGCGGCAGCGCCGACGGCAGGCCCCAGTTGACGCCCACGGCCTGCGGCTCCAGGAAGATCCAGCGGTCGGGGTCGACCTCCCTGATCCGGGCGATGGTCCTGCGGTAGAGGGTGGCCAGGGGGCCGGTCTCGAACGTCGCGCCCTGCACCGAGCCGCCCCACGGCTCGTTCATCAGGTCGTACCCGAGAACGCCCGGCACGTCCTTGAAGCGGGCCGCGACCGCCGCCCACGCCTTGGCGTAGCGGTCCATCAGGTCGGGGTGGTCGCCGGTGGTGTTCCAGAAGTGGTCGAAGGCCCGGATGACGCCGGGTTCCAGGTAGTACATCTCCCAGGTGAACTGCTCGGTGGCCACCGGCAGGCCGTCGGTGTGGGTGGCCCAGGCGGGCGCGCCGTTGCCGGCGACGCCGGTGGGGGTGATGGCGTTGCCCCACAGGTCCTGGTGCATGTCGAGCATGACCTGGTAGCCGCGGTCGGAGTACCACCGCACCCGCTCAGCCACCTTGTCCAGATATTTCATGTCATAGGTGCCGGGGGAGGGCTCCACGGCCCGCCACAGGATGAGGAAGCGCACGAAGTTCGTGCCCATGTCCCGGTATTCGCGGTCGATGTCGTCCGGGGTCAGCTCCGGGAGCGCGTCCGGGGCGCCCTTGGCGCTGCCCGCCGTGTTGAACCCGTGCAGGATCAGCGCCCGGCCGCGGTCGTCGGTGACGTAGCGGGGGGTGGACGGAGGAGCGTCCCTGGTCGCGGCGGCGACAGCGCCTCCGGCCAGCAGGACGAGCACGGCTGTCGTCGCGAGCAACCTGGCACGCTTCATCTGATCTCCGCGGATGCCGGGAAATAGGGTCTTCCATCAGAATCATGGACGCGGCTAGCCTGCCGAACATGAGCCTTGTTCGCAATAGCCTGCCGGCGATCGTCACCTTGTTGATCGTCGTGGGGTTCGGTCTGTTCGGCGCGGTCCTGGTCACGAGGGTCGGCTACCTGGCCGTGCCGTCCGCGGTCGGGGCCCCGTACGCGCTGCCGGGCCTGCGCGTCGTCCCCCTGGGCGAGACGACCTGGCTGCTCACGCTCGCCGACACGGTCCTCGCACTCGCCCTGGTCGGCGCGGTGGCGTCCACGCGCGGCGGACTCTGGCGCACCTGGGGCAGGTTCCTGGTCGCCGCGGTCGCGGTGAACCTGGTGCGCGCCGCCCTGCTCGCCACCGTCGCCGAGGCCGGGATCGGCGCCTACCTCGGCTATCTCGGCGGTGGCCTGGTCGCGGGCCTGATCTGGGGAATCGTCCTCGGCTGGCTCCCCGGGCTCGCCGCGCTGCCGCGCCGGTCCGGAACGCGGGACCGGTCGCCGGCGGGCATAAACTCGATGGGGTGAGCACGAAGATCCTCCCTGAGCAGGAGACCACTCCGCGCACCTCTCACGGTGACGGCGACCACGAGCGGTTCGCCCACTACGCGGACAAGCACAAGATCACCGAGAGCATGGTGACGGGCACGCCCATCCGCGCGCTCTGCGGCAAGATCTGGGTGCCCAGCCGTGACCCGAAGAAATACCCGGTCTGCCCGGAGTGCAAGGAGATCTACGAAGGTCTCCCGCCCGGCGGTGGTGGCGATGACGACAAGAAGCAGTGAGTGTTGCTGAAGCCCATTCCCCCCGGGTAAGGCTACGGTCGGTAATCTGACCAGCCCATACCGTCACGGGGGGATCGTATGGCCCGGCGCGCGACCGCCGTCTCGTTGGCATGCCTGCTCGCGGCCGGGCTCGCCCCGCCGTTCCCGCTCGGCGCCATGCCGCTCCCGGTCGGCGCCGAGCCGGCGTCCGCGTGCGTCCCGTCGGCTGCGCGCCTGGCCGCCCCGCGCGCGCCGGCCGGGACCGGCCCGCGCTCGCCGCTCCCCGAAGACGTCGCCAGGATCTCGGCCGAGCTGAAGACCCGGTTGCGGGGGTTGACCGTGCCCACGCGCATCACCGTGCCGACCCGGGTGGTCGTCCTCACCGACGGCCGGCGCAAGATCTCCGAGCAGCTGGTCAGAACCCAGATCGACGTGCTCAACGCCGCCTACGCCGGCCGCAACGGCGGCGTGGACACCGGCCTGCGCTTCAAGCTGGAGTCCGTCTCCGTCAAGGAGAACGCCACCTGGTTCGCCGACCCGGTCGGCGGCGAGAAGGCCATGAAGACCCGCCTGCACCAGGGCGGCGCCCAGACGCTCAACCTCTACATCGCCCAGCTCAGCGAGCTCATGCTGGGCTTCGCCAGCTACCCCTACTGGTACGCCGGCGCCCCCGCCCTCGACGGCGTCGTGATCGACTGGCGCAGCCTGCCCGGCGGCGCGATGACCAACTACGACAAGGGCTTCACCGTCGTCCACGAGATCGGCCACTGGCTCGGCCTGTTCCACACCTTCGAGAACGGCTGCGACGAGCCGGGCGACGGCATCGCCGACACCGCCCCCGAGGCCCGCGCCACCGAGGGCTGTCCCGAGAGTAAGGACACCTGCCCCAACACCGGCACCGACCCGATGCACAACTACATGGACTATGCCCATGACCGGTGCATGTCGGAGTTCACCCAGGGCCAGGCCGACCGCATGCACGAGATGTGGACGGTGTACCGACGCAGCGCAGATGCGTAGATTCGACGCATTTACCATGTGTAGGTGACAGCACCGAAGGCAATCGACGCTCCCGACATCTCACCCCGGATCCTAGGACCGGCGTACCGCACGGCCACTTTGGGGATCGTCCTCGTGGTCACCCTGATCGCCTTCGAGGGGATGTCGGTCGGCGTCGTGATGCCGGAGGTCTCCCGCGACCTCGACGCGCTCAACCTCTACGGCATCAGCTTCTCCGCCTTCCTCATCGCCAGCCTGTTCGCCAACGTGGTCGCCGGGCTCTGGTCGGACCGGCGCGGCTACCCGCTGCCGTTCCTGGCCGGGGTGGTGCTGTTCGTCGCCGGGATGGCGCTGGCCGGCACGGCGGACGCCAAGGAGCTGTTCCTGATCGCGCGGGCCGTCCAGGGATTGGGGGCCGGAGCCTCGATCGTGGCGCTGTACGTGATGATCGCCCGGGTCTACCCGGCGGACCTGCGGCCCAAGGTCTTCGCGGCACTGTCGGCCGCCTGGGTCGTGCCCTCGATGGTCGGGCCCGCCGTGGCGGGGGCCGTCGCCGAGCAGTGGGGCTGGCGTTACGTCTTCTACGGGATCATCCCGCTGGTGGTGCCCGCGCTGGTGATGCTCGTCCCCGCGCTCCGGATGGCCGGGCCCGAGCAGGCCGAGGAGGGCCCGCGCGGGCCGCGTTCGCAGCCGCTGGCGATGACGCTGGCCGCCACCTCCGCCGCCGGCGGCGCGGGCGTGCTGCTGTGGGGCGTGGACGAGCTGCACAAACAGCCGCTGGTCGGCACGGCCGCCACGCTCGGCGGGCTGGGCTTCCTGATCTACGGCCTGTACCGGCTGCTGCCGCCGGGCGCGCTGCGGTTCGGCCGCGGGCTGCCCACCACCGTGCTGCTGCGCGGGTTCTTCTCGGCGGCCTTCTTCGGCGTCAACTCCTTCATCCCGCTGGTGCTGACGTCGGTCAAGTTCTTCGACGCCAGGGCCGCCGGGATCGCGCTGACCACGGGCGCGCTCGGCTGGTCGGCGGGCTCCTTCCTGCAGAGCAGGCGGACCGCCGAGCCGCACCGGCGGATCAGGCTCGGTGCGGTGTGCGTCACGGTCGGGATCGTGATCGCGCTGTTCGCGGCGCTGCCCGCGGTGAGCGGGTGGATCGCGGTGCCGGCCTGGATCGCGGCCGGGTTCGGGATGGGCCTCGGCATGACCACGGTCAGCGTCACCGCGCTCAGGCAGTCGCCGGTCAGCGAGCAGGGCGCCAACTCGGCGGCGCTGTCGGTCACCGACATGCTGGGCTCCGCGCTGACCGTCGGCCTGGGCGGCGCGGTGATCAACTTCATCGGCCACGAGTCCGGGCAGATCGCCACCGGGTTCGTGGTGATCTCGGTCATGATGGCGCTCATCGGGCTCGCCACCACGTTCCTGGCCGCCCGTACGCGCTGATCGTGCGATTCTGCCCCTCCCGCCACAGTGATCACGGATCGCCAGATCTTCGTCCCGAGGAGTGATAGGACAACGGGACGAGGAGGTGTCATGGAGGATGATCACCGGGTCTGGCCCCCCGCTTCCGGGCCCCGGCACCGCCGCACTCCTCCCCAGGACGCGGACCCCCCGGACGACCCCGACGAGGACGCGGAGGAGGCCCCCTGGCCGCCCCGCCGCGGGCGCGACCCGTACGAGCGGGAGACGGCGTGGAACCCGCGGATCCGCAGGACCGCCCCGCTCGACCCGCCGGCCGCCTCCGAGCCGCTGCCGCCCTCGGCGCGGTTCTACGGCACCCCGGCCGACCCCGGGCCGCTGGAGGAGCCCCCGAGGCGCGGACGGCGCGTGGCCGGGGCCCTGGTCGCCGTGGCGGCGGTGGCGGCGGTGGCGGGGCTGGTCGCGGGGGTGAGTACGGTGGCGTCCCGGTTCACCGCGCCGCCGCCGGAGTCCGACCGGCTCAGCGACGCCGTGGCGGGCGTGTCACTGCGGCTGCCGCCCGGCTGGAGCGCCGGCACGATCCCGCCGGTCACCGGCTTCACGTCGGTCGCCAGGGACGGGAACGGCGCGCTGGTCATGGCCATGCGGGTGCCCGACCCCGTGCCGAACGCCAAGAAGGCCGCCGGGGAGGCCGCCGAGCTGTACTCCAGGCTGCTGCTCAAGGGCGACAAGGTCACGGTCGTCGACGACCGCGACATCCCGCAGGGGCACACCAGGGCGCTGCGGGCCGAGTACCAGGACGTCGTCAACCGGCCCGCCTTCCTGCGCGTGATGCTTCTCACCCGCGCGGGCCGCGCGGTACTGCTCCTCGGGCTGCTCCAGCCCGAGGCGACCACCGGCAGACAGGCGCTGGACGCGGTGATGACGAGCTTCAGATAAGCCACATAGCACGTAGGGAAGACCTTGGCCAGAATCCTCGGTGCACGGCACGTCTTGTCGGTGAGCCCGATTACCCTTGGGTCACTGTGAGAGAGCGAAGCACACGAACCCCAGAGGTGATGCGGTGAGCACCTTCGCCGCGTCCCACCTTTCGCCTTCCTATCCAGACCGCGCCGCGTGGGGCACCGCGCCCAAGCTGCGCGCCTGGCAGCAGCAGGCGTTCGACCTGTACTTCAGGCGCGAGCCGCGTGACTTCCTCACCGTGGCCACCCCCGGCGCGGGCAAGACGACCTACGCCCTGCGCATCGCCAGCGAGCTGCTGGCCAACGGTGTGATCAGGGCCGTCACCGTCGTCACGCCCACCGAGCACCTCAAGCGCCAGTGGGCCGACGCCGCCGCCCGGGTCGGCATCGGCATCGACCCCGAGTTCAAGAACAGCCAGGGCACCACCTCGCGCGACTACACCGGGGTGGCGGTGACGTACGCGCAGGTCGCGATGCACCCCGCGCTCCACCGGGCGCGCACCGAGGCCCGCAAGACCCTGGTCATCTTCGACGAGATCCACCACGCGGGCGACGCCAAGTCGTGGGGCGACGGCGTGCGCGAGGCGTTCGAGCCCGCCACCCGCCGGCTCCAGCTCACCGGCACGCCGTTCAGGTCCGACGACAACCCGATCCCGTTCGTCGGCTACGAGGAGGACGCCGAGGGCGTCAAGCGCAGCGTCTCCGACTTCTCCTACGGCTACGGCCCGGCGCTCGACGACGGCGTCGTGCGTCCGGTGATCTTCCTGGCCTACTCCGGCGAGATGAAGTGGCGCACCCGCGCGGGCGACGAGATCGCCGCGACGCTCGGCACCCCGCTCACCAAGGACCAGCTCTCCCAGGCGTGGCGGGCCGCGCTCGACCCCAAGGGCGACTGGATCCGCCAGGTCATGCAGGCCGCCGACCGCCGCCTGACCGAGGTCCGCCGGGGCGTGCCCGACGCGGGCGGCCTGGTGATCGCCACCGACCACGAGACCGCCCGGGCCTACTCCCGCCACCTGCGCAACATCACCGGCGAGGGCGCGACGGTCGTCCTGTCCGACGACCCGGGGGCGTCCAAGAAGATCAAGCAGTTCGCCGCCTCCGAAGACCGCTGGCTGGTGGCCGTCCGCATGGTGTCCGAGGGCGTCGACATCCCGCGCCTGTGCGTGGGCGTCTACGCCACCTCGACCTCGACCCCGCTCTTCTTCGCCCAGGCCGTGGGCCGCTTCGTCCGCGCCCGCAAGCGCGGCGAGACGGCCTCGGTCTTCCTCCCCTCGGTGCCCACCCTCATGGGGCTGGCCAACGAGATGGAGGTCGAGCGCGACCACGTGCTCAACAGGAAGCCTCCGGAGGACGGCCTCGACGACAGCCTGCTGGAGCAGGCCAACCGTCAGAAGGACAACCCCGACGTCCTGGGCGACGAGCTGCCGTTCGAGACGATGGAGACCTCGGCCACCTTCGACCGGGTGCTCTTCGACGGCGGCGAGTTCGGCACCGGCGCGGAGATCGGCTCGGCCGAGGAGGAGGACTTCCTGGGCCTGCCCGGCCTCCTTGAGCCCGACCAGGTGGCCACCCTGCTCCGCAAGCGCCAGTCCGACCAGCAGGCCGCCAAGCGCAGGCAGGGCCCGGCCGAGCAGCCCAAGGAGACCTTGGCCCCCCACGAGCAGATCGCCGAGCTGCGCCGCGAGCTCAACGGCCTGGTGGGCGCCTGGAACCACCGCACGGGCCAGCCCCACGGGGTCATCCACGCCGAGCTGCGCCGCACGTGCGGCGGCCCGCCGATCGCGCAGGCAACGTCCGAGCAGATCCAGGAACGCATCGACGCCATCCGCCGCTGGGCCACCCAGCGACGCTAGCCGCACCCCCTTCGCCGGTTCCCGCGAACCGGCGAAGGGCCGGTGGGGGACCCTGCACATTTGGACACAGAGCAGTGACCTTCCGTTAGAAGGCCGGCCAGAACGGCAAGAACCCTCTTGGCTGTCTCGGGATACCAGAAGGATCTTGCCCATGTCGTCTGAGGCCCCCGGCAAGTCGACGCTGACCGTCACCTCCGGCCTCTCCCGGAACGCCGTCATCGTCCGGCTCGAAGGGGAGCTCGACGTCTACGCCATCCCGATCCTGCGCGAGCACCTGCTGCGCATCTGGGAGCTGCCCGCCAAGCCGTTCCTGATCCTGGACCTCGGCGAGGTCGCCTTCTGCGACTCGATGGGCATGAACGAGCTCGTCGAGGTCATGCAGCGGTGCGAGTCGAGGGGCACCCGGCTGCTGCTCGCGGGGGTGCACGGGGTGATGGCTCGGGTGTTGTCGATCACCGGGTTGCGGCACGCGTTCGAGGTGTTCGCCAGGTTCGACGACGCCCTGCGGCTGGCCGTCGCGACTCTCTAGAGGCGCGCGGGGGCCGGGATGCGCCTGCCGGAGCGGCCGTCCACCGGAATGTACCGCTCGTCGGCCGGGAGCGGGACCGTCAGCGCGGCCCGGCCGTCCTTGACGCGGACGGGAAGGACGCGTACGCCCTCATGGTCGCCGCTCAGTGGACCCTCGTGCACCCACACCAGCAACCGGCGGCCCTCGGGACGGGCGATCACCTTGGCCGTCGCGCACTCGTGCGGCGCGGCCGTCCACGACAGCACGAGCCGCCGGCCGACGTGCCCGCCGACCGTGGCCCACTGGGGGATCGGGGTGCGCTCGTCGCACGCGGGCAGCGCCGGCGCGGGCGGCATGTCATGGGCCACGACCGTGGGGCCACGGCCGGCGGGCACGTCGCTCATCGCGACCGTCGCGACCTCCAGCAGCGCCAGTGTCACGACCGCCCCCACCCGCGCCCCCGGACGGCCCTTGACGAGCACCCAGAGGGCGAGAGGGGTGAGGAGCAGCCAGGCCGCGCCCAGGGAGATGGCAAGCATTGAGGAACCTCGCACAGGATGAAGAGATATGACTCTACGTACTACTTCGACTGCGGAGGGGTTAGGTCATCCTTGGATATCACATGACCGCAGGGTTGCGCACTGTGTACCGTCCGTGATCAGTGCGGGCATGGCGAAGTCCCGGCGGTGGCCGGTGAGGTCAAGGGGCCGGTCAGCCTTCCTTGGGGGCGCCCGTCAGCGTCACGCCCGCGGCCTCCATCTGGGCCATGGCCGACTGCGTGGTGGCCGGGGAGACGCCCGCGGTGAGGTCGAGCAGCACGCGTACGGCCAGCCCGTTGGCCACCGCGTCGAGCGCGGTGGCGCGGACGCAGTGGTCGGTGGCGATGCCCACCACGTCGACCTCGGTCACCCCGTGCTCGCGCAGCCAGTCGGCCAGCGGCGCGCCGTCGCCCGAGGTGCCCTCGAAGCCGCTGTAGGCGGCCGCGTAGGAGCCCTTGCTGAAGACCTCCTCCACCTCCGAGACGTCGAAGGAGGGGTGGAAGTCGGCGCCGGGGGTGCCGGCCACGCAGTGGGCGGGCCAGGTCGTGACGTAGTCGGGGGTGTCCGAGAAGTGGGTGCCGGGCTCGACGTGGTGGTCACGGGTGGCCACGACGTGGTCGTAGCCGTGCTCGCTGAGATGGCGGGTGATCTCGGCGGCCACCTCGGAGCCGCCGGCCACGGCCAGGCTCCCACCCTCGCAGAAGTCGTTCTGCACATCGACGATGATCAACGCGGTGCCCATAAGAGCACGATACGTCAGACGAACTCCGTGGGGATCGCCGCATACCCCCTGCCGAGGTGCAGCGCCTCCTGGGGGAGCAGCGCGACGGCCTCGGCGTGGCGGTCGCGGGCGGCCGAGAGGGGTTCCCGGCCGACGATCTCGCCGTCGCGCACCAGCTCGTGCAGCAGGGGGATGCCGCCGTCGGGGACGACGCCGCCGGTGGTGATCAGCTCGGTCTCGATGTGCCCGCCCGCGTCGAGCAGCCGGTACGCCTCCTTGCGCCCGCCGCGCGACGGCTTGCCGACCGAGCGCTTGGCCACGGCCTCCAGCCGGCCCGCCCCGGTCTCCCGCGCCACCAGCTTGTACACCAGGGCCGCCGTGGGGACGCCGGACCCGGTCACGAGGGAGGTGCCCACGCCGTAGCCGTCCACGGGGGCGGCGGCGAGCGCGGCGATGGCGTACTCGTCGAGGTCGGAGGTGACCACGATGCGGGTGTCGAAGGCGCCGAGCGAGTCGAGCAGCTCGCGCACCTCCTGCGCGGCGGCGGCCAGGTCGCCGGAGTCGATGCGGACCGCGCCCAGCTTGTTCCCGGCCAGCTCGACCGCCGTGCGCACCGCCTGCTGCACGTCGTAGGTGTCCACCAGCAGCGTCGTCTCCGCGCCGAGTGAGGCGATCTGGGCCTCGAACGCGTCGCGCTCGGAGTCGTGCAGCAGGGTGAAGGCGTGTGCGGCCGTGCCCGCGGTGGGGACCCCGTACCGGTGGCCGGCCATGAGGTTGGAGGTGGAGGCGAATCCGGCGATGTAGGCGGCGCGGGCGGCGGCGACGGCGGCGTACTCGTGCGTGCGGCGCGAGCCCATCTCGATCAGCGGGCGCTTGCCGGCGGCGTTGGTCATGCGGGAGGCGGCCGAGGCGATGGCGCAGTCGTGGTTGAGGATCGACAGCGTCAGCGTCTCCAGCAGCACGGCCTCGGCGAAGGTGCCCTCGACGATCATGATCGGGGAGGCGGGGAAGTAGAGGTCGCCCTCGCGGTAGCCGTAGACGTTCCCGGAAAACCGGTAATCGGCGAGAAACGCCAGAGTCGATTCGTCGACCACCTCCTGCTCGCGGAGAAAAGTGAGTTCTTCGTCACCGAAACGGAAGCGTTCGAGCTCGTCCAGGATGCGTCCTACGCCGGCCACGACCCCGTACCGGCGCCCGCCCGGCAGATGCCGGGCGAACACCTCGAAGACCGCGCGCCGGTGCGCGGCACCGCTGCGCAGCGCCGCCTGGAGCATCGTCAGCTCATAGTGATCTGTGAGCAACGCAGTGCTCATGGTCATTCTCACGACTCGAAGACTACGGCCCAGATAGGGCAGACTCGGGGATGTGGGTAGCACCGCTCCAATCACCGTCGAGCGTCCGTCATCGGACGTCCGGCCCGATCTGCCATGGGTGACCATCGTCTGGAACGACCCGGTCAACCTCATGTCCTACGTGACCTATGTCTTCCAAACCGTCTTCGGCTATACCAAGGAGAAGGCGGAGAAACTGATGCTGGACGTCCACCAAAAGGGCAAGGCGGTCGTGTCCAGTGGCACGCGCGAAGAGATGGAACGCGATGTGCAGATTCTTCACTCCTACGGCCTGTGGGCGACGGTCCAGCCGGATTCGGTCAAGTGAGGCGGCGGCGGTGAGTTCGGGGTTCTCGGCCGGGCAGGACGGCTCGGTCATCGCGCGGTTCGAGGCGGCGGAGGTCTCGCTGCTGCGCTCGCTCGTCTCGATGTTGCTCGGCCTGGTGTCGCCGGGCGAGACCAGCGACGATCCGCTGGAGCGGGCGCTCGGCATCGGGGCGGCCCAGGCGCCGACCGATCCGGTGCTGGCCCGGCTGTTCCCCTCGGCGTACGAGGACGAGAAGGAGGCCACGGAGTTCCGCCGCTACACCGAGGCCACGCTGCGCGACGGCAAGCGCGCCGACGCCCGGACCGTCCTGGAGACCGCGCGCTCAGGTCGCGCCGACCTGACGCCCGAGCAGGCCCAGGCGTGGCTGCGCTCGCTCAACGACGTCCGCCTGACGCTCGGCACCAAGCTCGACGTGACCGAGGAGGTCCACGACGAGATCGCCACGATGTCCGAGGACGACCCCCGCTACCCGGCCTACGTCACCTACGACTGGCTGACCTACCTCCAAGACAGCCTGGTACGCGCCCTCTGGTAGCTTCCGGGCATGCTCACGATCTCGCAGGAACTGGTGGACAAGATCGTCGCGCACGCGCGGGCCGACCATCCCGACGAGGCGTGCGGTGTGATCGCGGGTAGGAACGGCGTTCCCGAGCGGTTCGTCCCGATGGAGAACGCCGAGCGTTCGCCCACGTTCTACCGGTTCGACTCCATGGAGCAGTTCCGCGTCTGGCGGGAGATGGACGACCGCGACGAGGAGCCCGTCGTGATCTACCACTCCCACACCGCCACCGAGGCGTACCCGTCGCGCACCGACGTGTCCTACGCCTCCGAGCCGCAGGCCCACTACGTCCTGGTCTCGACCAGGGACGAGAACGAGGTCGAGTTCCGCTCCTACCGGATCCTCGACGGAGTGATCGAGGAGGAAGAGGTAAGATTCCTCCCATGATGGTCCGGCCGGTGCAGAGCTACCTCTTCGCGCACACTCCGGCCGTCGTCGTCTACGACTGTCGCTGATCTGGAATCCGTACCCAGCCCTCGGTGTTGGCGCCGATGGGACGACGACCAGATAAGAGGAGAATGACCGCGATGGCCATCGAGGTTCGCATTCCCACCATCCTGCGTAACTACACCGACGGCGCCAAGGCCGTCGACGCCGAGGGCGCCACTCTCGACGAGCTGATCAGCAACCTTGAGTCCCGGCACCCCGGCATCAAGGCCCGCCTGGTCGACGAGGGCAGCCTGCGCCGCTTTGTCAACGTCTACCTCAACGACGAGGACGTGCGCTTCCTCGGCGGCCTCGGCACCCCGGTGTCCGACGGCGACACGGTCACCGTGCTGCCCGCCGTCGCCGGCGGGTGACATGCGGTTCGACTCGCTGATCGACTCGGTCGGGCGCACGCCGCTCGTCGGGCTGCCCCGGCTGTCGCCCTCGCCCGAGGTGCGCGTCTGGGCCAAGCTCGAAGACCGCAACCCGACCGGGTCGATCAAGGACCGGCCGGCGCTGTGGATGATCGAGCAGGCCGAGAAGGACGGCCTGCTCACGCCCGGCTGCACGATCCTTGAGCCCACCAGCGGCAACACCGGCATCTCGCTGGCGATGTCGGCCAGGCTCAAGGGCTACAAGCTGATCTGCGTGATGCCGGAGAACACCTCCGAGGAGCGCCGGCAGCTCCTGCGCATGTGGGGCGCGGAGATCATCTCCTCGCCCGCCGCGGGCGGTTCCAACGAGGCCGTGCGCGTGGCCAAGGGCCTGGCCGCGGAGAACCCGTCCTGGGTGATGCTCTACCAGTACGGAAACCCGGCCAACTGGCGCTCCCACTACGAGACCACCGGCCCGGAGATCCTGGCCGACCTGCCCACGATCACCCATTTCGTGGCCGGGCTCGGCACCACGGGCACGCTGATGGGCGTCGGCCGGTTCCTGCGCGAGCACGTGCCCGGCGTGCAGATCGTCGCCGCCGAGCCGCGCTACGGCGAGCTGGTCTACGGCCTGCGCAACGTCGACGAGGGCTTCATCCCGGAGCTCTACGACGAGTCCGTGCTGACCACCCGCTTCTCGGTCGGCTCGGCCGACGCGCTGCGGCGCACCCGCGAGCTGCTGGCCGCCGAGGGCATCTTCGCCGGGGTCTCGACCGGCGCCGCGCTGCACGCCGCGCTGGGCGTGGCCAGGAAGGCGGTCAAGGCGGGCGAGCGCGCCGACGTCGCCTTCGTGGTGGCCGACGGCGGCTGGAAGTACCTGTCCACGGGCGCCTACGAGGGCACCCTGGAGGAGGCCGAAGAACGCCTGGAAGGGCAGCTCTGGGCCTGACGACATGAGAAGGGGGCGGCCGGTCCGGCCGCCCCCTTCTTCCAGGTCAGTTCGACATGGTCAGTTGAACAGGACCCGCAGCGAGAAGTCCGCCTCGGTGGCGCTCTGCTTGCCGCTCAGGCCGACCGCCCGCAGGACCTGCGCGTTGGCCTTGTCGTCGCCGTCCATGCTCTGCAGGTACAGGTGCTCGACCTTGTCGAGGTCCACGAACAGCGCGAAGGTGGCCTCGCCGGCGTTGGGGATCGCGGTCTGGAACGTCTCGGAGTCGCCCAGCGTGCCCTCCTCGGCCAGCTTCTTGGCGTACTCCTCGCTCGTCGCCGCCGTGAAGACGCCGTCACCGGGGACCTTGGCGATCTGCGGAGCGGGCTGCCCGCTCGCCGCCAGCGCCTTCTCGATCTTGGCGACGACGGCCTGGGCCTTCGCCGGGTCGGTGACGACGCGGACGCCGGCCTTGATCTGGTCGCCGTCCAGACCCTGGCTGTCCACCGCGACCGTGAAGTTCTTGCCGAGCACCGTGGCGAGGTCGCCCGGCAGGTCGAGGCCGAACTTGGTCTTGGCCTGTTCGAGGAGCTGCTGCACCTCGGCGCCGCCGCTGGCCGCGGCCGACTTCTGGATCTGGGCCCACTGCTTGGTGATCATCTGGTCCATGCCGGAGACCGACACGGCGCCGGCCGTGCCCGCGGGCAGCGTGCCCAGGGACGCGGGCTGGAGGTCGTCCGCGGTCACGCCCTTGGCGCCCCTGACCAGGCCGGCCAGCTCGACGTACGCGCTGTCGAAGCGCAGCGCGCCGGCGAAGCGGGCGTCCTTGATGGGCTCGATGCTCGCGGCCTGCTCGGCGGGGATGGGGGTGAGCTTGGCCAGCCCGCCCATGTCCGCCCAGAATGACAGCACGCCCTGCTCGCCGACGTCGCCCATGTCGTCGCTGAACTCGTTGTTGTCGGCGAGGGTGGCCTCCCCCTGCGCGAACTTGTCGGCCAGCGCCTGCGTCGAGGACAGCAGCGCGTAGTCGTCGCGGAAGGCGATGCCGTACTTGTCGCCGTCCATGAGCTTGGCGATGCCCGCCTTGGCCTGCGTCTGGTCCTTGACCTGGACGGCGACCGCGAAGTCGGGCTCGGACTTGCCCGAGGGCACGGCGGCGAAGCCGACCCTGCTGCCCAGCCACGGGTCCACGTCCTTGCCGAAGTCGATCTTCTTGTCGCCGCTCTCGTTGACCAGGTTGAACAGGGCCTGGCGCGGGTCCTCGCCGGTGAAGGAGCCCTTGGTGACCGTGAACTTCCTGGCGAGCTGGAACAGCGCCAGCTTCTGGTTGGCGGCCGGGTCGAGGTCGAGGCGGGCGTAGGCGATCGCGTTGGCGGGCAGGACCTCGTCCGGCTGCGTGCCGCCGCCGCCGATCGCGCCCACGGCCCACACCGCGCCGCCGCCGAGCAGCACCACCGCGAGCGCCGCCGCGCCGGCGATCAGCCAGCCCTTGCGGCCGCCCTTCTTCGCCGGTTGCGGCGGGCCGAAGCCGTCGGGGCCCTGCTGCTGCCAACCCTGCTGGTCCTGCTGTTGCCAACCTTGCTGGGCGTACTGGTCCTGTTGCTGCCAGCCCTGCTGCTGCTGCGCGTACTGGTCCTGTGGCGGCCAGGTCTGCTGCTGTTGCTGCTGCCAGTTCTGCTGGTTCTGCTGCGCCTGGCCGCCGTACGGGGCGCCGTAGGCGGGCTGCTGGCCGTAGGCGGACTGGGGGCTGTATGCCGGCTGCCCCGGCTGGGGGGGCTGCTGACCATAGGGCTGCTGGTACGGCTGCTGCGGCTCCTGCGGCTGCTCCCAGCCGCCTCGGTACGCCGTGGTGCGGTCGGGATCATCGCCGTAAGGGGGATTATTCGCAGACATCACTCAACTCACAATGTGGACTTTTGACCACAGAGAAGGTAGCTGATGTTGCTAGATGGCCGCTTGCAATGTGCTGAAGTCGGGATTAGGCCCGATTCAACTCCTTTTTCAGCACATCGAGGTGAACCTCGCCGCCTGTCCAGTCCGTCACGTAGGCCCAGGGGACGAACGTGCTCCCGACGTACACCGTCCGCGCCAGCGTCCTGGACAGCCAGGGGGAGCGGCCATGGCGGTCACGCGTGAGCCCGAGCAGGACGGGCGCGCGCCGCCCCGAGACGACCAGCCCGTAGACCGTCTGGCTCTGCTGGAGCTCGCCCTTGTGCTTGTGGACGCGGAGGTCGACGACGTGACCGACCCACACCCCGTTCGAGTCCCACACCGAGTGACCGATGAGTTCGGTGACAGTTGCCATGATCGAACTGTTCCATCCTGAGGGTGTTTTCCCAGGTAGGCGCGCTGATATGGGATCGGCGTGGTGCGAACGCCGCAGCCCCGCGTAAAGTGGGGGACTACTAGAATATAGTTCCGTACGGTGAAGGCAGGGCGGGATGACCAAGTTCGACGAGGCCACACAGGCGATCAGGGTCGACGAGACCACCTATGACGTGTGCCTCGACCCCGGATACTCCATCGGCGGCCCGCTCAACGGCGGTTACCTGATGGCCGTGGTCCTGCGCGCCGCCGTGGACGCCTCGCCGTTCGAGCACCCGGTGAGCACCACCTCGCAGTTCCTCAGGTCACCGGTCGCCGGCCCCGCCCAGGTCAGGGTCGAGCCGCTGAAGTCGGGCCGCACGGCCGCGTTCGCCAGGGCCACGCTCGTCCAGGACGGCGTGCCGCAGATCGAGAGCCTGATCACCACCGCCACCCTGACCGGCGCCGATCCCGTCTACACCGACGCGCCCTCGGTCGTCATGCCGCAGGTCGAGGAGTGCGTCAAGCTCCCCGATCCCAAGCCCGAGAACAACATGACGCTCAACGCCCAGATGGACATGCGCTTCGACCCGCCCACCATCGCCTGGCTGAAGGGCGACCCCACGGGCCGGCCGGAGTCGCGGGCGTACTTCAGGATGGCCGAGCCGCAGGACGCCGACCCGTACGTGCTGGCCCTGGCCGTGGACGCGCTGCCGCCCGTGGTGTTCTCCGCCGGCGCCCGCGGCTGGGCGCCAACCGTCGAGCTGACCTGGCATTTGCGCGCCCTGCCCGCCCCCGGCTGGCTCACCCTGATCGGCGGCGGCCGTCTCATCGCGGACGGCTGGTTCGACGAGGAGGTCGAGGTGTGGGACTCCACGGGCCGCCTGGTCGCCCAGTCGCGCCAGCTCGCCAGGGTCGGAAGGGGCTGATGTGAGCAACACAACAGTCCCGCCTTCACCAGGTGTGAGCATTCTTACGCAGTGTTGATCGCGCAGGTCGCCTACCCTCTAGAACGTGCCGGACGCGAGTATTGGGATCTTCGACAGCGGGGTGGGCGGCCTGACGGTCGCACGCGCGATCATCGACCAGCTGCCCCACGAGTCGATCACCTACGTGGCGGACACGGCCCGCCAGCCGTACGGGCCGAAGCCCATCGCCGAGCTGCGCGCCTACGCCCTTGAGGTGATGGACCACCTCGTCGGCCAGGACGTCAAGATGCTCGTCATCGCCTGCAACAGCGCCAGCGCCGCCGTGCTGCGCGACGCCCGCGAACGCTACGACGTGCCGGTCGTCGAGGTGATCCAGCCCGCCACCAGGCGCGCGGTCCGCGCCACCCGCACCGGCCGGGTCGGCGTGATCGCCACCCAGGCCACCATCACGTCGCTGGCCTACCACGACGCCTTCACCGCGGCCCCCGACGTGCAGCTCACCGGCGTGGCCGCCCCACGCCTGGTGGAGTACGTCGAGCGGGGCGAGACGATGAGCAAGGAGCTCATCGACGTCCTGCGCGGCTACCTGGAGCCCATCAGCGCGGCCGGCTGCGACACGCTCATCCTCGGCTGCACCCATTACCCGCTGCTCACCGGCGCGATCTCCTACGTCGTCGGAGACGGCGTCACGCTGGTCTCCAGCGCCGACGAGACGGCCAAGGACGTCTACCGGATCCTGCACGACCGCGGACTGGCGGCGGGAGGCGAGTCCACCCCCCGGCACCGCTTCCGCGCCACCGGCGACTCCCGGCTCTTCGCCCGCCTGGGCAGGCGATTCCTGGGCCCGGAGATCGACGTGGTCGAAGTCGCGCCAGTGGGGGGTACTACCCTTAGCGGGAGGCCCACATGAAGGTGACCATCGTCGGATGCTCGGGCAGCTACCCCGGCCCCGACAGCCCCGCGTCCTGCTATCTCGTCGAGGCCGAGGGGTTCAGGATGCTGCTCGACCTCGGCAACGGGTCGCTCGGCGCGCTCCAGCGCCACATCGGCCTCTACGACGTGGACGCCATCTGCCTGTCCCATCTGCATGCCGACCACTGCCTCGACGTCTGCGGCTACCACGTGGCCCGCACGTACGGGCCCGACGCGCCGTACCCGCCCGTGCCGGTCTACGCGCCCGAGGGGGCGCCGGCGCGGCTGGCGGCGGCGTACGGGATGCCGGACGAGCCCGGCCTGGAGACCGCCTTCGACTTCACGGTGTTGTCGCCCGGCTCGTTCGAGGTGGGGCCGTTCATCGTCACGGCCGGCCTGGTGAACCATCCGGTCGAGGCGTACGGGTTCAGGGTGGCCACCGACGACGTGTGCGTGGCGTACTCGGGGGACACCGGGGAGTCGGCGGAGCTGGTCAGGCTGGCCACGGGGGCCGATCTCATGCTGTGCGAGGCGTCGTTCGTCGAAGGCCCCGACCTGCCTCCCGACCTGCACCTGACCGGCCGTCAGGCGGCCGAGCACGCGGCCAAGGCGAACGCCGGCAAACTCGTGCTCACCCATCTCGTGCCGTGGAACGACAACGCCAGGGTGCTGGAGGACGCGTCGAAGGGCGGCTATGCCGGGCCCATCGAGCTGGCGCGCAGCGGCGCGGTCTACGAGCTGGCCTGAGTCTGGTCGAAGTCGCGTAATCGGGGCAGCGGCGAGAACAGCAGCGGCACGAACGACACGACCCGCCCGCACATCAGCACCCACAAGGCCGTCCGGACGCCGAGATGCTGGGCGATGATCCCGCCGAGCAACGCGCCCAGCGGGACCGACCCCCACATCAACGACCGGAACGAGGCGTTGACCCGGCCCAGCAGATGCTCGGGCACCGTCGTCTGCCGGTAGGTGATCTGGCCGACGGTGCTCAGCGCCGCGCTCCACGACAGCGCGATCGAGGTGACGGCGAAGAACGCCACCCGCCAGTCGGACTGGGTCATCGGCAGCAGCAGGGCGAAGGGCGCCGGCACGGTGACGGAGAGCCAGGTCATCCTGGCCGTGCCGATCCGCCTCGACAGCAGGGCGCCGAGCAGGCCCGCGGCCACGCCGCCGAACCCGCCGGACATGAGCAGCATGCCGATGAGACCGGGCGCCAGCCCCACCTCGTCGGCCAGGAACAGCACCGACAGGCCGAGCACGCCGCCGACCGTGACGTTCGTCACCACCGAGGACGCGGCGAACATGCGCAGCAGGCCGTCGCGCCACACGTAGCGCAGGCCCGCGCCGATGCCGCGCAGGAGCGGCTCGCGTTCGCCCGATGCCGGCGGCTTGTCGGGGGTCTTGATGCTGCCGAGGAACAGCACCGACGCCAGCGAGCCCAGCGCGGTGGCGACCAGCGTCCGCGGTGCGCCGATGAGCTGCACCAGCAGGCCGCCGACGCCCGGCCCGGCCAGGAAGCTGCCCGAGCGCACGACCTCCAGCTTGGAGTTGCCGTCGCTGAGCTGCGGCGTGCTCACCAGGCTGGGCAGGTACGTCTGGTCGGCGACGTCGTTGAACACCTGCGCCACGCCGGCCAGGAAGGCGACCGCGAACATCATCTCGATCGACAGCACGCCCAGCTGCGCCGCCAGCGGAATGGTCGCCAGCAGGAGGAACCTGGCCGAGTCGGAGACCATCATCACGCGGCGCCGGCGCATCCGGTCGACCCACACCCCCGCGGGCAGGCCGAGCAGGAGGAACGCGGTGGTCTGGAGCGCGGACAGCAGGGCCACCTGGGCCGGTTGCGCGTGCAGCGTGACGACCGCAACGAGCGGGAGGGCCACGCGCGAGATATTCGCTCCCAGTTCGTTCCCCACATGTGAAGTCAGGAACCGGAGGAAGTCAGGGTTTCGCAACACCCCCGTTGTCATTGCGTAAGGATCCATGTGTCGGACACATTTGGTCAAGAGTGTCGTGCCACGGAGATAGGGTGATCTGCATGTCCCGACAGGATGGCCGCAACCCCGACCAGCTCCGCCCCATCACCATCACCCGGCAGTGGCTGGCGCACGCCGAGGGTTCGGTCCTGGTCGAGTTCGGCGGCACGAGGGTGTTGTGCGCGGCGTCGGTGCAGGACAGCGTGCCGCGCTGGCGCAGGGGCAGCGGCCAGGGCTGGGTTACGGCCGAATACGCCATGCTCCCTCGGGCGACCAATACCCGTAATGATCGTGAATCGGTCCGCGGCAAAATCGGCGGGCGCACCCACGAGATTTCCCGGTTGATCGGAAGATCACTTCGCGCCTGCGTCGATTACAAGGCCCTGGGCGAAAACTCCATTCTGCTCGACTGCGACGTGCTCCAGGCCGACGGCGGCACCAGGACCGCCGCGATCACCGGCGCGTACGTCGCGCTCGCCGACGCCGTCTCCTGGATGAAGGCGCGCAAGATGTGCCCGGGAGACCCGCTGATCGGCTCGGTCGCGGCCGTGTCCGTCGGCGTCGTCGGCTCGGTCCCCATGCTCGACCTGTGCTACACCGAAGACGTCGCCGCCGAGACCGACATGAACGTCGTGATGACCGGTGAGGGCGCCTTCGTCGAGGTGCAGGGCACCGCCGAGGGCGTGCCCTTCGACCGCGCGGCCCTCGACCAGCTGCTCGACCTGGCAGCCGCCGGGTGCGAGGAGCTCACCCTGATCCAGCAGGAGGCGCTGGGCGCATGAAGATCGTGCTCGCCACCCGCAACCCGGGCAAGATCGCGGAGCTGCGGCGCATCCTCGTCGGGTTCGAGATCGTCGGGCTGGAGGAGTTCCCCGAGATCGGCGAGGTCGCCGAGACCGGCGTCACCTTCGAGGAGAACGCGCTGCTCAAGGCGCACGCCGTCGCCAACGGCTCCGGGCTGCCGGCCGTGGCCGACGACTCCGGGCTCTGCGTCGACGTGCTCAACGGCATGCCCGGCGTCTTCTCGGCCCGCTGGTCCGGCCGTCACGGCGACGACCAGGCCAACCTCGACCTGCTGCTGGCCCAGCTCTCCGACGTGCCCGCCGAGAAGTTGTCCGCGCACTTCGCCTGCGCCGCCGCGCTCGCGCTGCCGTCCGGGGAGCACCGGGTGGTGGAGGGCACGCTGCCCGGTCACCTGATCACCACCCCGCGGGGCACCAACGGCTTCGGCTACGACCCGATCCTGGTGCCGCTCGGCCACGACCGCACCACCGCCGAGCTGTCTCCCGACGAGAAGGACGCCATCAGCCACCGGGGCCGCGCCTTCCGTGCGCTGGCGCCGATCGTGCGCGACATCGTCGGCTCGTAACCACCGCGTAAGAACCTCCTGACCGTGGGCGACGTAACGTCGTACCGTGCAGAAGAACGAGACGGTACCCGCCTGGGCCGGCGCCCTGGCGGGGCTGACGGCGGGCGCGCTGGCGCTCGGGATCGCGCAGCTCGTCGCCGGGTTCGCGGGGCCTGAGACCTTTCCGGTGGTGGCGGTGGGGGACACCGCCGTCGATCTGACGCCCGCGCCGGTCAAGGATTTCGCGATCAACACGTTCGGGGAGAACGACAAGACCGTCCTCGTCGGGGGCGTGCTGGTGGTGCTCGCCGGGATCGCGGCCGTCATCGGGGTGCTGGCACGGCGGCGGCTCCTGTATGGGTATGTCGGGCTGGCCGGGTTCGGGGTGGTGGGTGCCGTCGCGGTGCTCACCCGCCCGGGGGCGGGCGCGGTTGACGTGCTGCCGACGGTGGTGGGGGTCGTGTGCGGGGGGCTGGCCTTGGGCTGGCTGCTCCGGCGCGCCGGAGGCGGGCTCGCCGTTCCGGCTTCCGGGACGGTTCCGGCTCCTGAGCCGGGTGCGGCTGCGCGGCCCGAGGTCTCCGGGGCTGAGATCTCCCGGGCTGAGGTTCCCCCGGCCGACACTTCCCGGGGCGAGACTTCCCCGCCTGAGGTTCCCGAGGCTGGGGTGTCCGGGGCCGAGGGTGAGGAGGTCGGGGGCGGCGAGCGGGTCGTGGAGCGGCCGGCCGTGATGCGGGCCGGGGGTGCCACGGTGGTGGAGCGCGGTTTCGACCGGCGGCGGCTGATCACCGGGGTGGCGGGCGGGATCGTGGTGGCCGGGGCGGCCGCCGTGCTGGGGCGGCAGCTCGGCGGGCGGCGGGAGCTGGACACAGTGCGGGGCAACCTGGCACTGCCCACGCCCGCGAGGCCCGCCCCACCACTCCCGGCCGGTACAGACTTCCACATCCCCGGCCTGTCATCCTTCACCACGAAAAATCAGGACTTCTATCGGGTTGATACGGCCATCGTCGTCCCCCAGGTGGACCCGCGTGCCTGGACGCTTCGCATCCACGGCATGGTGGACAAGCCGGTCGAGCTCACCTACGCCGAGCTGCTGAACCTGCCGCTCACCGAGGCCGACATCACCCTGACCTGCGTCTCGAACGAGGTGGGCGGCCCGTACGTCGGCAACGCCCGCTGGCTGGGCGTACGCATGGCGGACGTGCTGCGCCGGGCCGGGCTCCAGCCGGGTGCCGACATGCTGCTGTCCACGTCCGAGGACGGCTTCACCTGCGGCACCCCCGTGGACGTCGTGATGGACGGCCGCGAGGCGCTCTTCGCCGTCGCCATGAACGGCGAGGCGCTCCCCTTCGAGCACGGTTTCCCGGTACGCCAGGTCGTGCCCGGTCTGTACGGCTACGTGTCGGCCACCAAGTGGGTGGTGGACGTCAAGGTGACCAGGTTCGACCAGGACGAGGCGTACTGGACGCCGCGCGGTTGGGCCGCCAAGGCGCCGATCAAGACGCAGTCGCGCATCGACGTACCGAAGACCGGGGACTCCCTGAAGGCCGGTCGCACGGCGATCGCCGGGGTGGCGTGGGCGCAGCACACCGGGGTGGAGGCCGTCGAGGTGCGGGTCGACGGCGGCGAGTGGCGGCAGGCGCGGCTGGCCGCCGTGCCGGGGCCGGACACCTGGCGGCAGTGGGCGCTCGACTGGGACGCCACCCCCGGGCAGCACACGATCGAGGCGCGGACGACGGACGCGGCGGGACGTACCCAGACCGAGCGCCAGGCGCCCCCCGCCCCCGACGGCGCCACCGGATGGCCGGCGGTGACGGTCCAGGTGGCCTGATTCGCGGACGTTTGCGCAGGTAAAGCCGACGGCCCGAACGGATAATCTTCCCCACTTCACCTTCCGGGACGCGACGACCGCTCTACGATCGGTCGTCCAAGCAGGACAGGAGGCAGGACGTGTTCCGCGAACGCAAGTCGAGCGTCCGAGGGGTCCTTCCGGAGGGGCAGTACAACCCGGTGGTGGGGGAGGGGGTCCGGTGGCTCGACTACGAACGTGCCGCCGAGGACGTCCCCGGCGACACGCCCGCCACCACCGAGTTCCCCTCCTCCCGTGAGGGCTCGGCCCCGTTAGCGCCCTGCCCCTCCCGCGCCGGCCACAGCCCCGCGGAGGGACCCACCCCACCGCCCGGCCTCCCCGAGCCGCCTCCCTCCCACCCGGCCCCCGCCCGAGCAACGGGCACGCCCTCCACGTCGGACGCGGCTTCTGCTCGCGGTGTGACCCCGGCTTGGGAGCCGGCCTCCCCTTGCGACGTGACCTCCACCTCGGACGAGGCTGTGGTTTCCGACCTGACCACGGCGTCGGACACGGGCTCCGCCCCCGGCGTGGCCTCGGCGCTGGACGTGCTCACCGGCCTCGCCACCCGTCCAGGGCCACCGCCCGGCCCGTCCCGCACTGAGACGCCGTACGGCCTGACGTTCAGCCTGGACGCCCTGAACCGTCTCGCCGCACGTCCGAAGGCACACCCCGACCCCGCGAACGGCCTGACGCCGGACCTCGACGGGCTGACCGCCTTGAGCGGCGCTGAGGTGATCACCCCACAGGCCCCCGCCGACGTGCCGTCCATCGGGGACGCGCGAACCAGCGCGCCTGGCCATCGGGAAGCGCCGACGGGCACGCCCGACGGCCGAGAGGTCGCCGGCGAGGAGGCGCCTGGCCCGATGCCCCACTCGGGCGCGGCTCCCGTCCCGAACGGAAGCGCGCCGGGCGGCCTCCACAAGGCTGAACTGCGCGGGACCGCCTCCGGGGCAGGCGATCCAGGGGACGATCCAGGGGACGTCGAGGTGCGTGGGGATCGTCAGCCGGGAGCCGATGCCTGGGAAGCCGGGCCGGGTGGGGACGCGGCACCGGGGGCCGGGCCGCATCGGGGTGAGCCGGGGGCGGCGACGCCGCGGGGGTTCGGAGCGGCCGTCAGCGGGATGCGGCGGTTGGATCTCGGAAGCAGTGATCGGCTCGCGGGTTCCGGAGGTACGGGACGTACGGGGGATGGGCGGCATCCGCTGGAGGTCCGGATCGATCGGGCGAGGAACAGGGCCGGCGCGGACTGGTTCGAGGGGGAGCGGAGGCCGCCGAGACTGGTCGAGTCCCGTCCGTACGGGCTGCCGGGCGGCCTGGCACAGCCGGACCCGCAGGTCGAGCGGGATCTGAGGCAGGCGCTGGAGTTCGGGACCAGGTTCCCCGACCCGCGCGGCACCTGGGTCAGGCTGATCAACGGTGGCGGCCCGGCGGACGACCCGTTCCGGGCCTCCAACGCCGCCGACTGCGCCCTGGCCGTGTTGTCCACCTGGCACGGCGAGCCCGCCACCGCCGCCCCCCGGCTCCCCGAGTACGACCGGATCGGCCGGCCGCTGCTCACCGGCGAGCAAGGGGGAGCGGCCAGGATCGAGCGGTGGACCGGCCAGAAGTTCCAGTACGCGGGCCAGGGCCGGCACGCCTATCCCATGGTCGCGCGTCGGCTGCTGGAGGCGGGGCACGGTGCCGGCGCGGTCATCGTGGTGCGCTGGCCCGGCGGCGGCTCGCACGTCTGGAACGCGGTCAACTCCGGCAGCGAGGTGATCTGGATCGACGCCCAGCGGGGGCACATGTCGGTCGAGCCGCCGTACGCGACGGTGACGGGGGTGTTCTGCATGATCTTCGATCGGCAGGGACGGCCGCGATGAACATGGACCAGGCCAGGGCGCTGGCGGAGGAGTACTTCAACGGGACCCGCCCGCCGGACGAGCCGCTGTCGGTGGGCCTGTACGGCTTCCATGACGGGTATGTCGCTTGGGTCCGGGAGCTCGACCCCGACGATCCCACCACCCTGCCGGACACGGTCGGCGGGGCCTGCATCGTGATCGACAAGGCGTCGGGGGAGGTCGTCGTCCGGCCCCTGCTCGACCCCGAAACCGTCGCCGAACTCTGGCCCGGCCGCACCCCACGCTGACCCCGGAAAGGCAGGGGTCGGGGGCGGGGCAGCGCCTGGAAAGGCGAGGGTAGAGGGGGCGGGCGACGGCGGGCGACGCCCCGGAAGGTCGGGCGCCGCCCCCCATGAGGCGCGCGAGGTCGGGCGCCGCCCCCATGAGGCGCCCGACCCGTTGGCATGGGCGTGGCCGCGCGGGCCTCCCACGACACCCGCCGTGGGAGGCCCGCGCTGCCCCTGCGCGTACCCTCTATCCTGATTTTTCGCTTTTATTCGGTTTTATCGGGATCACCCCGTGGCCAACGACCCCACGATCGACGCCCGGGCCGCGCGCCGCGCCGGCACCACGGCGGCCAGCACGCCCGCCAGCCCCGACAGCACCACGAACAGCGCGATCTGCCCGAGCGGCGCGGAGAAGACCGCCCCGGGCAACATCGCCTGGACCGCGGCCCAGCCGAACACGCCGCCGAGCACCACGCCGACCAGCGCCCCGATCAGGCCGAGCATCGCGGCCTCGACCGAGAGCATCCGCCGCAGCTGCGGCCGGGTCAGCCCGAGCGCCCGCAGCAGCGCCGACTCCCTGGTGCGCTCGTGCACCGACAACGACAGGGTGTTGGCGATGCCGAGCAGCGAGATCAGGATCGCCAGCCCGAGCAGCCCGGTGACGATCATGAGCAGCATGTCCAGGGTCTCGTCGAACTGACCGCGTACCTCGGTCGAGCTCGCCATCTGGACGGTGGGATAAGGCGCGATCGCGGCCCTGACCACCTGCCGGGCCTGGTCGGCCGCCACGCCGTCGCGAATGTTGATCATCACGCGGGAGTCCGGCACCCGGTCGTAGTAGGTGTCGAACGGCCGCTCGGCGACGGTGAGCGGCGGCAGGGTGGAGTTCGTCCCGGCGAGGACGGCCACGACCTTCAGCGGCACCGACCCGGCCCGCTGGGTCCTGACCGTGACCGTGTCGCCGACCTTGACGCCCAGGGCGGAGGCCGCGTAGTCGAGCAGCGCGACCTGCCCGGCCGACAGGCCCGCCATCGAGCCGGAGAGCACCTCGGGGCTGACGGTCCCGTGGTAGGTGCCGATGTCCAAGCGCCGGTCGCCCACCTTGCCGGGGGTCTCGCGGATCTGCAGCACCGAGGCCAGCTCCGGCCGGCCGCGCAGCTTCTCGGCCACCGACCGGGGCACCCCGCTGTCCTGCACCTGGCCGGCCAGCATGTAGTCGACGGGGAACTGCTCGTCGAGCTTGTTCCAGACGGTCAGCCGGGTGGAGGCGCTGAGCACCGAGATCAGCGTCATCAGCGTGACGCCGATGGTGAGCGCCACCGTGGTGGTCGCGGCACGCCGCGGGTTGCGCGCCGAGTTGTCCAGCGCCAGGCGTCCGGGCACGCCGAACAGCTTGGCCGGGACCCAGCCCACCATCGCGCTCAGCGGCCTGACCAGCACCGGCCCGAGGATCAGCACGGCCAGGAAGACCAGCGCGCCGCCGGCCATCACGACGAACAGCGTGCCCGGCTCGCCCGCCGGCAGCGCCGCCACGCCGAAGGCGGTCGTACCGGCCCCGGCCAGCAGGAACAGCCCGGCGAACACCCAGCGCAGCAGGCCGGTGCGGAAGTCCTGCTCCTCCGGCTGGGCGCGCAGCGCCGCGACCGGCGGCACGCGGGTGGCCGCCCGCGCGGGCAGCAGGGCCGCGAACATGGTGACCAGCAGGCCGACGGCCAGGCCGATCCCGACGGTGGCCGGGGTCAGCGCGACCGCCGCGTCCGTGGGCATGGGGGCGTCGAACGCGGCCAGCAGCGTCAGGGCGAGCACGGCCAGCCCGTACCCGGCGAGCAGGCCGAGCGCGGAGGCGAGCAGCCCGACCACGGACGACTCCAGCACGATCGAGCCGAACACCTGCCCGCGCGTCGCGCCGATGCAGCGCAGCAGCGCCATCTCCCGGGTGCGCTGCGCGACGAGGATGGTGAAGGTGTTGTAGATGACCAGCGCGGCCACCATCATCGCCACGGCCCCGAACAGCAGCAGGCCGACGGTCAGCGTGCGCATCGACAGCCCGGCCGAGGCCGCCAGGTCGTCGGCCAGCTCCGCGCCGGACTTGACCTCGTACGCGTTGCCGAGCGCCGCCGCGACGGCCTGCTTCAGCCCGGGGCCCGAACCGGCGACGTCGATCTCGCGGTAGCCCTTGGCGCCGGTCATGCGCTGCGCGGTGGCCGCGGTGAAGCCCACCGCGCCGGTGAAGGAGAGCTCCTGGTCCACGCCGGGGTCGAGCAGGCCGACCAGCCGGAACTGCTGCGGGGCCTGCCTGCGGTCGAGCACGGTGATCGTGTCGCCGAGCCGCAGGCCCTGCGACTTGGCGGTGTTCTTGTCCAGCACGGCTGCCTGGTCGTCGCTGCCGGGGCCGGTGCCCGCGACGATCGAGGTGCGGTCCAGCGGGCCGGGGACGATGGACAGGGCCGTGGTCGGGCTGCTGCCGACCGCCCTGCCGTCCTTGCCGAGCAGCGGCGCGGGGTCGCGGATCAGGCCCTGCGCCTCGGTCACGCCGGCGAGGGCGCGCACCCGTTCGAGGGCCTTCTCCGGCAGGACGCCGTCGCGCTCCTTGGGCAGGACGGCCACGTCCACCTTGTCGGCGTCGGCGGTGACGCGCTGGGAGAAGCCCGCCTGGATGGTGTCGTTCAGCACGAACGTGCCCGCGATGAAGCCCACGCCCAGCGTGATCGCCAGCGAGGTGAGCAGCAGCCTGAGCTTGTGCGCGCGCAGCCCGGCCAGCGCCGTCTTCAGCACCTCAGCCCTCCAGCTTCATGAGCGTGTCGAGGACCGCCTGCGGCGACGGCGAACCGATCTCGGTGACCAGCTCGCCGTCGCGCAGGAACACCACCCGGTCGGCGTACGCCGCCGCGACCGGGTCGTGCGTGACCATGACGATGGTCTGGCCCAGCTCGCGGACCGAGGTGCGCAGGAAGGAGAGGATCTCCGAGCCGCTGCGCGAGTCGAGGTTGCCCGTGGGCTCGTCGGCGAAGATCACCTGCGGCTTGCTGATCAGGGCCCGCGCGACGGCCACGCGCTGCTGCTGTCCCCCGGACAGCTCCGTCGGCCGGTGCCCGAGGCGGTCGCGCAGGCCGACGGTGTCGATGACCCGGGCGAACAGCTCCTCGTCCGCCTGCCGGGCGGAGATGTCCAGGGGCAGCCTGATGTTCTGCTCGGCGGTCAGCGTGGGCAGCAGGTTGAACGCCTGGAAGATGAAGCCGATCCGCTCCCGGCGCAGCAGCGTGAGCTGCCGGTCGGCCAGGCCGGTCAGCTCCACGTCGCCGATGTGCACCGTGCCCGAGCTGGCGGTGTCGAGCCCGGCCAGGCAGTGCATGAGCGTCGACTTGCCGGAACCGGACGGGCCCATGATCGCCGTGAAGGCGCCGGTCGCGAAGGCCACGTCCACGCCGCGAAGGGCGTGGACCTGGGCGTCGCCCTGGCCGTACACCTTGGTCAGGGCCTTGGCCACCACCGCGGGCGGGGCCGCGCGCCGGGAATCGGTGAGGGTCACTTTCACTCCTTGTCGCAATTTCTCGTCGCGACCAACGCTAGGAGTGGAAAGGTCAGGATTTGTGGGCCCTGAGGAGGGACTTCGTGTAGGACCTCAGACGACCCCCGTCAGCCTTTCGGCCGATGCGAGGGGACGACGAGCCCCGCCTCGTACGCGTACACGACCACCTGGGCCCGGTCGCGCAGCCCCAGTTTGGCCAGCACCCGGCCCAGATGCGTCTTCACGGTGGCCTCGGCGACCTCAAGGCGGTTCGCGATCTCCATGTTGGACAGGCCGCGGGCCACCATGAGCAGCACCTCCCGCTCGCGCGGGGTCAGCTCGGTCGCCGCGGGCAGCTCCTCCACCGGCAACTGGGCGGCGAACCGGTCCAGCATCCTGCGCAGCGTGCGCGGCGAGACCACCGCGTCGCCCGCGTGCACCTGCCTGATGGCGTTGACCAGGTCGGCGGGCGGCACGTCCTTCAGCAGGAACCCGGCCGCGCCCGCCTTGATCGCGGCCAGGGCGTACTCGTCGAGGTCGAACGTGGTCAGGATGAGCACCTTCGGCCCGTCGATGTGCCTGGTGGCCTCGACGCCGTCCATGCGCGGCATGCGGACGTCCATCAGCACGACGTCCACCTCGACGCGTTCCAGCAGCTCCAGGGCCGCCACGCCGTCGCCGGCCTCGGCCACCACGTCGATGTCCGGCTGGGCGCCGAGCACCATCCTGAACCCGGCCCGCAGCAGTTCCTGGTCGTCGACCAGCATGACCCTGATCATCACGCCGCCCTCGCCGTCGGGAGCCGGGCCAGCACCTCGAAGCCGCCGCCGGTCAGGGGGCCCGCCGAGACCGCGCCGCCGTACATGCCGACGCGTTCGCGCATGCCGATCAGGCCGTGCCCGTCGGGGCTGCGCGGCGCGGCGGCGCCCCGGCCGTCGTCGGTCACCCGGACGACCAGCTCGGGGCCGCCGTAGTCGATCTCGACCCGCGCGTGGACGTGCGGGCCGCCGTGCTTGAGCGCGTTCGTCAGCGCCTCCTGGACGATGCGGTAGACGGCCAGCTGCTGTCCCTCGGGAAGCTCGCCGGGCACGCCGCCGATGCGCAGGCTGGCCGGGACGCCGGCGCCGCGCACCAGGTCTTCGAGCTGTCCCAGGCCGGGTTGCGGGGTGTAGTCGGTGTCGTCGTCCTCGCTCTCGCGCAGCACGCCCACCATCCTGCGCATCTCGGCCAGGGCCGCCCGCCCGGTCTTGGAGATGTTCCGTACGGCCAGCCGGGCCTGCTCGGGGTCTCTGTCGAGGGCGAAGCCGGCGCCGTCGGCCTGCACCACCATCACGCTGACGTTGTGGGCCACCACGTCGTGCAGCTCCCTGGCGATCCTGGTCCGCTCGGCCGCCGCGGCCATCCTGGCCTGCTGGTCGCGTTCGCGCTCGGCGCGTTCCGCGCGTTCCTCCAGCCCTTCGAGATAGCGACGGCGGGTGTTGGCGTACAGGCCGGCGAGCCAGATGGTGATGACGAAGATCGAGCCGCTGAAGAACATGCCGAAGGTGGTCGCGGACCAGTTCACCAGCGCCAGGAAGATCCCCAGCTCGGCCACCAGCCCGGCCGCCAGGGCCCACCGGAAGGGGCGCTCGGAGGCGACCGTCCAGAGCGCGACCATGACCGCGAGGTTGGCGGGCAACGGGTCGATGTGGGCCAGCCACTGCCCGAAGGAGATCAGCGTGATCGCCGCGTACGCCTCCAGCGGCCTGCGCCGCCACAACAGCGGCGCCAGCAGCAGCACCGAGAGCGCCACGTAGCCCGGCACGCCCAGGTACCTGCTGCCCTCCACCGGGGTGAGCGAGGCGTAGGGAATCGCCAGGAGCAAGCTGAAGACGGCGAGGGGGGCGACCCGAAGGACGCTCACCAGCCCGCCATGGCGCGTCGACCACGCCCGTACCCTGCCGAACACATCATCACGATATGTAAGCCCCGCCCGGGGTTTGTCCGCCTCAAGGGGGAAGTCGTCGTACGACCCAGGTCTTACATGGGTCTTACGGGGGACACGGCATGGTGGTTCATGGGAGCGCCCCTCGCGGGCGGTAAAGGGAGATCGTGATGGCGGATCATGATCGAGACGCGGGTCGCGCGGTGAAGAGGAAGCACCGCGCGACCCGGCCTCCCGGGCAGCGCGACCTTCTGAGCCATCGCCGCTGGTGCGTGTGCGGGCGGGGGGACTCGAACCCCCACAGTGTCTCCACCAACAGGACCTAAACCTGCCGCGTATGCCATTTCGCCACGCCCGCGATCCCGCCGAGGCGGGCTGGGAACAGCTTAGCGCTCCGGCCGTGGCCGGGCAGCCTTCCGCGACGACCGCGGGCCCCTTGCGCGCGGGGCCCGCGGGACGGTCTCAGGCCAGGCCGAGCTTCTTCTTGAGCGAGGCCACGTGCCCGGTGGCCTTCACGTTGTAGAGCGCCTGCTCGATCTTCCCGTCGGCGTCGATCACGAACGTCGAGCGGATCACGCCGATCATCTCCTTGCCGTAGAGCTTCTTCGGGCCGTACGCGCCGTACGCCTGGTGGACGGCCAGCTCGGGGTCCGACAGCAAGGGGAAGGTCAGGGCGTCGCGGGCGACGAACTTGGCCAGCTTCTCGGGCTTGTCCTTCGACACGCCGAGGACGGCGAAACCCTCGCCGGTCAGCTGGCTCAGGTTGTCGCGGAAGTCGCAGGCCTGCTTGGTGCAGCCGGGCGTCATCGCGGCGGGGTAGAAATAGAGGATCACCCTCTTGCCGCGAAGGCTGTCGAGGGAGACGGTGCCGCCGTCGGCGGTGGGTAGCGTGAACTCGGGCGCGGCGTCGCCGGGCGCGAGCTTGGTCTCTGTCATGGGCCCTCCTGAGTTCTCCCGGCAAACCTACCGGCCTGGCCGCTGTGCCGTACGGCACGCCGACCTGACAGACTGATCACGACCAGAACGGACGGAGCTCGCGACGGACCGCGTAGCGGGCGCGACCACGCGTACGGTCGGAAGGAGAGCCATGGCTGACACCGATCCAGACGAGTTGGAGCGGCGGATCGCGCGCACGCGCGCGGAGTTGGCGCAGACGGTCGACGCCATCGCCGACCGGGTGAGCCCCAAGCGGGTCGCCGAGCGTACGGTCGCCGATGTCAAGACCAGGGCGGGCCACTTCGTGGCGTCCGTGGGGGACGCCCTCGGGGTGACCGCCCGCCCGGTCGACTACGGCGACAAGCCCGAAGGGGTGTGGGACGACGAGCAGCCCAACCTGGCGCCGGTGCTCATCGGCGTGGGCGCGGTGCTGGTCGTCGGCGCGGCGATCGTCCTGTTCCGGCGCAGGCGCCGCCGGCGCTGACGTCCCGGGGCAAGGGCCGGGGACGGGGTCAGAGGAACGTCCTGCCCTCGCCCCGGTACGTGGGCACCGACTCGATCACGGTGTCGCCGTCCACGAGGTGGAGGGTGTCGAAGCGCTCGCACATCTCGCCCGCCTTGGCGTGCCTGAACCACACCCGGTCCCCGACCCGCAGCTCCTGGGCCGCCTGGCCCAGCAGCGGGGTCTGCACCTCGCCCGCGCCCTCGTCCTGCGCGTACCGCAGGCCGGCGGGCAGGTACGGCTGAGGCAGGCGGCTCGGCCCGGGAGGGCCTGAGGCGAGGTAGCCCCCGCCCAGCACCGTCACCGTGTCCGGCCCCGGGCGGCGGACGACCGGCAGCGCGAACAGGGCCGCCGGACGGCCGCTGAAACGCCGGTAGAAGTCGAACAGCCGCGGGTGGAAGAAGCCCGAGCCGGCGGCGACCTCGGTGACCGCCTTCTCCCTGACCGTCGTCTCGATCGAGCCGGTGCCGCCGCCGTTGACGAACTCCAGGTCGGCGATCTGGCGTACGGCGTGCACGATGCGGCCGCGGCGGACGATCAGCTCGCGGGCTGAGCGGGCCTGCATGAGCCGTACGACGCGGGCGAAGGCGGCGTTGCCCGGCGGGTCGTCGCCGACCCCGGCGATCTGCGCCTCGTAGGCCATGACGCCCACCAGCCGGAGCCCGGGACGCTTGGCGATGGCCGTGGCCAGGTCGGCGGCCTGGTGGGGCTCGCGTACGGGGGAGCGGAGCGCGCCGGCCCGGAACTTGCCGCCGAGCGCGACGTAGCCGGCGTCCACGTCGAGGGAGAGCCGCAGCTCGGCCCTGGGGTGCACGCCGGACACGGCCTTCTCGACGAAGTCGAGCTGCTCGCGGGAGTCGACGGTGATCGCGATCTCGGCGGCGGCCCGCGGGTCGGCGGCCAGGGCGGCGAGCGCGTGCCGGTCGGCCGTCGGGTAGGCGACCAGGATGTCGGTGAAGCCCTGCCCGGCCAGCCAGAGGGCCTCGGGGAGGGTGAAGGCCATGATGCCGCGGAAGCCGTCCATGGCCAGGATGCGTTCGAGGACGGCGCGGCTGCGCACGGACTTGCTGGCCACCCGGATCGGCTTGCCCGCGGCGCGGCGTACCAGGTCGGCCGCGTTGGCCCGCATGGCCGCCAGGTCGAGGATCGCGAAGGGCGGTTCGAGCGCCGCGGTGGCGCGGTCGTAGCGCTGGCGGTCATCCATGGCAGCAGGGTAACGGCATATCGGGCGAATGAATATGAGGGGGGTTCATATTCATTGGCGGCCCGGTGCGGCATGGGCGGGGGCCCGGACGGCCGGGGAGGTTCACATTCCTTGGTGCGGCCGTAATGATCGGGCAAATGGGCGGCGAGGGCGCGGACGTGGGCCCGGCGGACCCATGTACGTCTGTCGTTGTGATGACCACGCTTCAGCAGATGGTGCCCGCAGCCATCACCGCCCAGCACACCGGGCTGCGCAGGGCGAGAAGGGCGCTCAGACCGGCCCGTACGCTGCCGGGCGCCCTCGTCGCCCTCTTCCTGGCCGCCGTGCTCGGCGCCACGACCGCCGAGGTCGTGACGTCGCTGCTCGGCAAACCGCTCGGCTGGGTCCCGGTGAACGAGGCGATCGAGCTGGCCGGCGCGCGGACGTGGCCGCAGGTCTCCTTCGCCGCCCTGCTCACCGCCGGGGCCGGGCTGCTGATGTTGCTGCTCGCGATCGTGCCGGGACGTTCCAGGACGGTCCCGGTCGAGACGTCCGACCCGCTGATCGTCATCGGCATCACCCGCGCCGGGCTGCGCCGGACCCTGCGCTCGGCCGCCCAGAAGGTCAACGGGGTGGAGCGGGCCCGCGTACGGCTGCGCCGGCGCACCATCGAGGTCACCGTCGTGACCGGGCCGGAGAGCTCCGGCACGATGCTCCGGCAGGTCGGCACGGCGGTCGGCGACCGGCTGGCCGGCGTCGGCACGCTCGGCACCGGCGAGGTCGTCGTCCGGCTGCGCAGGAAGGGCGTGTGATGCGGCAGTACACGGGCAACCGCGTCGGCCTGGCCCTGGTCGGGCTCACCCTGCTCGGCGCGGGCGGCTACGGCTGGCTGCGCGCCAAGGGACTGCTCTTCGACCTGCCGCGCAACGCCAAGGTCCTGCCCGCCGAGTTCGCCCGTACGCTGGCGGCCGACCCCTGGACGTTGTGGCTGCTGGCCTTCGCCCTGCTGATCCTGTCCATGCTCGCGGTGCGCTGGCTGGTGCTCAGCCTGGGCTGGGGCCGCCGGGGCGCGGCCAGCGGCACCGGCACGGCCATGTTGTGCGTGGGCCTCAAAGGCGTGGACGGCCTGGGCCGGGCGGGCGTACGGGCCGCCGACAACGGCCTGCGCGTCGCCCTGACCTGCCCCTCCGACGCGGACGTCGGCGCGGTGGTGACCAAGCTCGACCAGGACATCGTCGGCCGCATCCGCCGCGAGGTACGCGACGACGAGACGCCGGCGGTCGTCCGCGTCCACGTCCGCCGCCAACCGGCCGAGCGCCGCTGACCACTCAGCCGGCTGCTCGTCCTTGCGGGAAAAGCTCGTCCCTGCAGAAAAGGAAGGCGCGGACCAGCGCCTTCGTCGTCGAATCCGATCGGGAGGTCGTCATTCACCGCATCATCGGCGCTTTCGCCGCCGCAGCTCTCGTACTCGCCCTCGGCGCGCCCGCCGCCCACGCGGAATCTGCCGACGGCTTCCCGCTGATCCCCTGCATGACCGGGGCGGACGGCCAGATGCACTGCGTGGGCGAACACCTGCCCGGCCTGCTGGCCCAGGCCCTCAGTCCCGCGTTCGGCCTGATCTGCGTGAACGGGCACACCACCACGGTGGTCTGCCGCTCGTCCGCCTGAGACACGGTTGGAGACAGGCCCGGGGCCCCTCCCACGCGGAGGGCCCCGGCGCGTCAGCACTCGATCACGTTGACGGCCAGGCCGCCGCGTGAGGTCTCTCTACTCGTAGTGGTAGCGAGCCTGGAGGACGACGATCTCGTCGTGTGCGACGAGGTACACCAGGCGATGCTCGTCGGTGATGCGCCGGGACCAGGCGCCCGCCAGCGCGTACTTGAGCGGCTCGGGTTTGCCGATGCCCTCGTACGGATCACGCAGGACGTCTTCGATGAGCCGGTTGACGCGCTTCAGGGTCTGCCGGTCGGCTGTCTGCCAGTGGACGTAGTCCTCCCACCCCTGGCTCGTGAACGCCACTTTCACCGATCAGCCTCGTCGCCCGTCAACTCGTGCCGCTCGTGACGCCCTTGGACGGCCTCCTGGTAGGACTCGATCAGCCGGCGCGCGTTGGCCGGGGAACGCAGCAGGTAGGCGGTCTCCCGAAGGGCCTCGTACTCTTCGGCCGCCACAAGGTAGGCGCTGCCGTTCTTGGAGACGATCTCCACGGCGTTGCGGTCGTTGTTGACCTCTTCGATGAGGGGGAACAGACGACGGCGAGCTTCGCTGGCGGTGATGGACATGGTCGCCTCCTCCGAGTGGTACAACTCTACGGTACCACTCGGAGGCGCGTCAGCACTCGATCACGTTGACGGCCAGGCCGCCGCGTGAGGTCTCCTTGTACTTGTCCAGCATGTCGCGGCCGGTGTCGCGCATGGTCTTGATGGCCTTGTCCAGGGCCACGAAGTGGCGGCCGTCGCCGCGCAGCGCGATCCTGGCGGCCGTGATGGCCTTGTTGGAGGCCACGGCGTTGCGCTCGATGCACGGGATCTGCACCAGCCCGCCGATCGGGTCGCAGGTCAGCCCCAAGTTGTGCTCGATGCCGATCTCGGCGGCGTTCTCCACCTGCTCGGGGGTGCCGCCCATGACCTCGGTGAGCCCGGCGGAGGCCATCGAGCAGGCCGAGCCCACCTCGCCCTGGCAGCCGACCTCGGCGCCGGAGATCGAGGCGTTCTCCTTGAACAGCACGCCGATCGCGGCCGCCGTGAGCAGGAAACGCACCACGCCGTCGTCGTCGGCGCGAGGGACGAACCTGGTGTAGTACGTCAGCACGGCCGGGATGATGCCGGCGGCGCCGTTGGTGGGGGCGGTGACGATGCGGCCGCCGGCGGCGTTCTCCTCGTTGACGGCCAGGGCGAACAGCGCCACCCAGTCCATCGCCTGCAGCGGGTCCTTCTCGGCCGACTCGGACTGAAGCCGCCGGTGGAGCTGGTTGGCCCTGCGCTTGACCTTCAGGCCGCCGGGCAGCACGCCCTCCTTGGTGATGCCGCGCCGCACGCACTCCGACATCACACGCCAGAGGTCGAGGATGCCCGAGCGGATCTCCTCCTCGGTGCGCCCGAACGCCTTCTCGTTCTCCAGCATCAGCGCGGAGATCGACAGGCCGGTGTTCGAGCAGTGCTTGAGCAGCTCCTCGCCCGAGGCGAACGGGTAGGGCAGGACGGTGTCGTCGGGCTTGATGCGGTCGGCGCCCGTGGCCTTCTCGTCCACGACGAAGCCGCCGCCGACGGAGAAGTAGACCTTCTCGCGCAGGGTCTCGCCGTGCTCGTCGCGGGCGGTGAAGCGCATGCCGTTGGGGTGCTCGGGCAGGGAGATCTTGCGTTCGAAGACGAGGTCCTGGCCCACGACGAAGGGGATCTCACGGGTGCCGAACAGCGTGACCGTGCCCGAGGCGCGCATCTCGGCCAGGCGGGCGTCGATGGAGTCGACGTCGACCAGCTCGGGCTTCTCGCCGGACAGGCCCAGCAGCACCGCCTTGTCGCTGCCGTGGCCCTTGCCGGTCAGGCCGAGCGAGCCGTACAGGATGACCTCGACGCGGGCCACGCGGGGGAGCAGGCCGTCGTCGTGCAGACCACGGGCGAACTTGTGCGCGGCGGCCATCGGGCCGCCGGTGTGGGAGCTGGACGGTCCGATGCCGATCTTGAAGAGGTCGAAGACGCTGATCGCCATTGATGGGCGCCCTTCAGTTCAGGAAGTGCCGGGGCCCGCCGCGGGCCCCGGCGTTGGTGTCAGGACTCGCCTGAGGTGAGCGCGGTGTACTCCTCGGCGGACAGCAGGTCCTCCGCGTCGCCTTCCATGCGCACGCGGAACATCCAGCCGTCGCCGTACGGGTCGCTGTTGGCCAGGGACGGGTCGTCGACCACGGCCTGGTTCACCTCGACGATCTCGCCGCCGACGGGCGAGTAGATCTCGCTCACCGACTTGGTGGACTCGACCTCGCCGACCGAGTCACCCGTCTCGACGGTCGAACCGACCTCGGGGAGCTGCACGAAGACGACGTCACCAAGAGCCTCGGCGGCGAAGGCCGTGATGCCGACGGTCACGGTGATGCCGTCGTCCACGCCCGACACCCACTCGTGCTCCTTGGTGTAGTTCAGGTCGTCAGGGATGTTGCTCACTTGTTCCTCCTGTAGAAGGGCAGCTCGACCAGGTCCATAGGTTCTTGGCTGCCCCGGATGTCCACGGCCAGACCTGTGTCGACCCCGGCGTCCACGTAGGCCATCGCGATGGGCTTCCCCAGGGTCTGGGAGGGCGCACCGCTGGTGACCTCGCCGACGACGGCGCCGTCGCGGGTGACCGGGTAACCGTGACGCGGCACCCGGCGGCCCTGGGCGACCAGGCCGACGAGGCGGCGGCGGGGCTGGTCGTCCTTGACCGCCTCCAGCGCCGCCCGGCCGACGAAGTCACCGGGCTTGTCGAATTTCACCACTCTGCCCAGCCCCGCGTCGAACGGGGTCAGGTCGGAGCTCAGCTCGTTGCCGTAGAGCGGCATGCCGGCCTCCAGCCTGAGGGTGTCGCGGCTGGACAGACCGGCGGCCTTGAGCCCGTGCGGCTCGCCGGCCGCCTCCAGGGCGCGCCATAGCGGCACGGCGTCCTGGTTGGCGACGAACAGCTCGAAGCCGTCCTCGCCGGTGTAGCCGGTACGGGCGATGAGCGCCTGGCGGCCGTCGACCTGGCCGGGCAGGCCCGCGTAGTACTTGAGGCCGTCGAGGTCGGCGTCGGTGAGCGTGGCCAGGATCTCCTGGGCCCTCGGGCCCTGGATGGCGATGAGGGCGTACTGCTGGGAGCGGTCATCGACCACCGCGTCATACGACTTCGTACGATTTTTCAGCTCTTCTAGGACCTTGTCGGAGTTCGAGGCGTTGGCCACCACCATGAACTCCTCGTCCGCCAGCCGGTAGACGATCAGGTCGTCGAGCACCCCGCCGCGCTCGTCCACGATCATCGTGTACCTGGCCCGGCCGCGCGCGAGCGCCGACAGGTGGCCGACCAGCGCGTAGTCGAGGGCGTCTGCGGCCTGCGGCCCGGTCAGGAAGATCTCGCCCATGTGCGAGAGGTCGAACAGCCCGGCCGCCTCGCGTACGGCTTTGTGCTCCGCCGACTCGCTGCCGTACCGGAGCGGCATGAGCCACCCGGCGAAGTCGGTCAGCGTGGCGCCTAGGGCCTCGTGGACGTCTCGTAGCGGCGTAGGTCGGGACATTTGTCGCACCTCAGGACAGGATTGGATGCCAGCATCCTCCCCCTCTGTCATGGATGCCTGAGAGCTTCGCCCGAGTTTTACCGGACTTTCACCTTCGGCGAGGCCCCCAGGGCCTGCTTTCCAGAGGTCACCTCCCCGTAAGAACGCCTTACAGGGCTGCCGCGCGGTCCTTTGCCTTGAGAGGTTCGCGGGGAGGGCTTGCTCCTTCAGGGACCCTGACCGGATGTCAGAGTGCTCTCCCGCACGGTTTCGCCGGTGATGTCCGTCAGCCTAGTGCCGACATGGGGGTGTTGTCGCGCTTCGCCCCTGGATCTCGCCGGCACACCGCACGCAGCGAAAAGCGGCCGCGGCCCCGGAGAGGCGGGGCCGCGGCCGCGTTGGTGGCCGCGCGCGAGCCGGTCATGGCAGGTCAGCTCGCACGCGGCAGCCTGGACGCGGGCCGGCGCGAACCGGCCCGCGTGGGGATCAGGCGCGCGCCCAGAGGGCGGGCACGTTCGGCGGCTCCCAGCCCGGCAGGCTGGTGTGCGCCTGGAGGCAGCGGTAGCTGACCCCCTGGTAAGTGACGACGTCTCCGGCCGTGTACGACTTGTAAGCCGTCCAGGTGGTGCCCTGGCCGTCCCCTCCGACGGTCAGGGTGAAGGAGGCGGAGTGGTCCGCCGTCGCCCCGTCGCCGTTGATCCCTATGGTGTACGTCCCCGCCGCGGCGCCGCCGGTGGTGGCGACCGTGACGGTGGACGACTGGCCCGCCTGGATCGTGGACGGGCTGAAGGAGACGGTGACCCCGCTCGGCACATTCCCGGCGGAGAGCGCGACGCTCTGCGCCTGGCCGGACGTGACCTGGGTACTGACCGCCGCGGTAGCCGACTGACCGGCCTGGACCGATGCCGACGACGGGGTCACCGAGATCGAGTAGTCGTTCTCCGTGGGCGTGCTGGTGCCCACGGCGAGCTTCCATATGGCGTACGCGATGGCGTCGGAGTTGCGGTCGAGCGCCGTGGTGTTGATGGCGCTCGGGTAGCTGTCGCACGCGCTGTGGTAGCAGCGGTCGAACGCCTGCCCGGCCGAGCCGCCCCACTTGGCGGCCTGAGCCGAGCTCTTGACCGCCCCGGCCCCCGTGGCCAGGCCGCCGACCCGGACACCGGCGCTCTTGAAGGAGGCGTGGTCGCTGCGGCCGTCGCCTTCCCTGTCACCCTCGGTCTGCAGGCCGATGGTGGCGAAGTAGTCGTTGAAGGTCCGCTGGATCGCCGCGTCGTCGTCGTAGACGAAGTAACCGGCGTTGGTCGAGGCGATCATGTCGAAGTTCAGGTACACCTCGACGCCGCTCGCGCCGCCGTTCTGCACGTAGTACCTGGACCCGACCATGCCCGCCTCTTCGGCGCCCCACCAGCCGAACCGCACGTGCTTGGTGAGCGTGGGCCTGCGGGCGGCGAGGGTGAGGGCGTTCTCCAGGAGCGCGGCCGAGCCGGAACCGTTGTCGTTGATCCCGGGGCCGGCCGCGACGCTGTCGAGGTGGGCGCCGAGCATCACGGTCTGGTTGGCCGGGCCGCCCGGCCAGTCGGCGATCAGATTGCTGCCGCCGCTGAAGCTCTGCACCCGGGTGGTGAACCCGGCCGCGTCGAGCTTGCCCTTGATGTAGTTGATCGAGGCGGTGAAGCCCGGCCTGCCCGAGGCGCGGTTGCCGCCGTTGCTCGTGGCGATGGACTGCAACTGGCTCAGATGCGCCGTGACGTTCGAGACGGGGATGTCAGGCGGGGGGTCGGCGGCGGCGCCGGCCGGTCCGGCCGGCGAGGTGAGGGTCAGGGCCAGCGCGGCGGTGGCCGCGGCGCCCAACCTGAGCATGGCGTTCACGATCTGTGGCTCCTGAAGGGGCTCAAGGGGGCTGGGCGGCCACCCCGGCGTGGCCGCCCAGGTCGTGCGACTTAGACCGGCTGCCAGAGGGCAGGGGTGTTGGGCGGCTCCCAGCCCGGCAGGCTGGTGTGCGCCTGGAGGCAGCGGTAGCTGACGCCCTGGTAGGTGACGGTCTGCCCGGCCGTGTAGGCCGTGTAGGTCTGCCACGTGGTGCCCTGGCCGCCGCCCACCGTCAGGCTGAAGGAGGCCGAGTGGTCGGCGCTCGCGCCGTCGGCGTTCAGGCTGATCGTGTACGTGCTGGGCGTCACACCGCTCGTGGTCGCGAACGTCACCGTGGACGACTGCCCGGCGGTGATCGTGGACGGGCTGAAGCTGACCGTCACGCCCGAGGGCACGTTGCTCGCCGACAGGGCGATGCTCTGCGCCTGACCGGCGGTGACCTGCGTGCTGACCGTGGCGGTGGCCGACTGACCGGCCTGGACCGAGGCCGACGACGGGGTCACGCCGAAGGAGTAGTCGTTCGGCGAGCTCTGCCCGATCTGCAGGTTGTAGGTGGCCTGCCGGTCGACGTCGGTGCCGTCGGCCGTGATCGCGATGGAGTGGCTGCCCTGCGGGCTGCTCGCCGAGGTGCTGATCGTCAGCGTGGAGCTCTGACCGGCGGTGATCGTGGCCGGGCTGAACGAGGCGGTCACGCCGGCCGGCAGGGTGCCGGTCCGCAGGGTGATCGACTGCGCCGAGCCGCCGGTCACGGTGGTGCTGACCGTGGTCGTGGTGCTCTGGCCCGGAGTGACGCTGCCGGAGGCCGGGTTCAGGTTGACCGAGAAGTCGTTGCTGCCCTGGGTGCAGGTCGGCTCGCCGGACTGGGCCCGGACGCTGACGCCGTCCCAGGCGTTCTTGACCACGTTGAACTCGGTGCAGCTGCCCGGGTACAGGGTCTTGGCGGCCTGGAGGGTGGCGACCCTGGCCTTGGCGTGCGTCCACGGCTGGGTCTTGTTGTTCAGCGCGGACATGAACACCTCACCGGCCTTGCGGATGCCGATGCCGGTGATCGCGGCGCCGTTGTCGCAGCGGGTGCTCGCGGGCTTGCCCGAGGGGTTGGTGCCCTCGGCCACGAGGTAGAACCAGTGGTTCTGCGGGCCGGCCGCCGCGTGCACCTCGGTGTTCGGGATGGAGGTGCTGTAGCAGTTGGGGTGGCTCAGGGCCGACGGGTTGTACATGTTGCGGATCGGCCCGGACCCGGAGAGGTTGACCTCCTCGCCGACCAGGTAGTCCGGCGGGTCGTTCGGGTTGTTGGCGTACGCCTCGGTCAGCGCGCCGAAGATGTCGCCGGTGGACTCGTTCATGCCGCCGGTCTCGTTGCCGCTGCCGGAGCCGCCGCTGGTGAACTGGAAGATGCCGTGGCCGAACTCGTGGCCGACGACGTCCATCGACGTGAGCTGCTGGGAGTTGGCGGAGTTGTGGCCGAAGGAGCCGTACTGGCCGTTCCAGTAGGCGTTGACGTCGGCCAGGCCGACGCGGGCCGGGTAACCGCCGCCCTGGCCGTTGATGCCGTTGCGGCCGAGCCAGGCGCTCAGCATGTCCCATTCGCGCTGCGCGGCGTACAGGGCGTCGACGCAGGCGGTCTCCAGGTTCGTGCCCGAGCCGTTGCCCCAGGTGTCGGTGGTCTTCGTGTACGGCGAGCCGTTCTGGCCGCCGCACGCCACGCCGCTCCTGCGGGGGTCGCGCATCGTGTACGAGGGGCTGGTGTCGATGGTCACGGTGCCGACGTAGTAGCTGTTGCCGGTGCCGTCGCGCACCTCGTCCCACTCGTCGATGACCTTGCCGGTGAGGGCGTCCACGTAGACGTGGAGCTTGCTCTCGTGGCCGGTGGCGTTGGCGCCGGTGACCAGGACCTCCCAGGCCAGGCGCGGGGTCGTCGTGGTGGCGTGGACGGACAGCACGGGCGTGGCGACGGTCTCGACCCTGGCCACCTTGGCCCTGGCCGTCACCGCGGCCTGGGCGGCGGTCACCTTCGCCTTCGTGCCGATCCCGATCTTCGTGCGCTGTCCGGTGGTGACCGTGTCGACCACCGCGCCGGACGCGTCCGTGGTGACGACCACTTCGCCGCCGTACACGGGCAGGCCCGCGTGCTTACGGGCGTAGGTCAGGTACTGCAGACCGCGGACGCCTTCGACGGTCGACGTCAGCGTGAACGTGTCCTGCTCGGATGCCAGCAATGCCGCCGAGTCGGCCTGGATCGCGTTGTGTGCGGTGGCGATCGCGTTCCTGCGGTCGTCGGCGGTGGGAGGATCGGCCACCTGCGACGCTTGGGCTGTGGCGCTCGTGGCGCCCACCAGCGAGCTGGTGGTCAGGGCTAGCGCGAGCATTGCGGCAGCCCCCAACCTGAGTTTGGGGTTCACTCTCTGGCTCCTCAGGGGGGTGTGGAGTGGAAGAGCCCCGGCCGGCTGGGGATGAACACAGGGTGACACCGGGATGGCGCGGCCCGGTACCCAACAAATTTCCTATAACACGGTGATATGGCCCCCTGAGCTGGGATTTCGTGCCGTTTCAGGCCGCAGAAAAGGTAAAGAAGCTTTCCAGTAAGGGGCTCAGCAGGCCGCCGTGAACGCCTCGAAGAGCGCCAGGCCGTCGCCCGCCTCCGGATGCCACTGGACCGCCACCGCGAACCCCTCGGAGCCGAGCTCCACCGCCTCGATCGTCCCGTCGCCGGCCGTGGCGGTGACCGTGAGCCCGGGGGCGAGATCGTCGACGGCCTGGTGGTGGTAGTGCGGGACCGTCACCGGGTCCGTGCCGAGCGCCTCGGCCAGGCGGCTGCCGGGGACGGGCGTGACCGGCAGGTGGCCGAATTCCCCGGGCGTGGGGGCGTGGCCGGTGTGCCCGGTCACGTCGGGCAGGTGCTGGTGCAGGGTGCCGCCGAGCAGCACGTTGAGCACCTGGAGGCCCCGGCAGATGCCCAGGAACGGCAGCCCCGCCTCCAGGGCCGCCGACAGGAGGGCGAACTCGGCCTCGTCCCGGAACTCCCGGACGTAGCCGGTGCGCTCGTGCGGGGCCCGGCCGTACCTGGCGGGGTCCACGTCGCCGCCGCCGGCCAGGACGAGACCGTCGAGCCGGCCCACGACCTGGGCGGGGTCGCCGGCCGGCGGCAGCAGCACGGGCTGTCCGCCGGCCTGGACGACCTTCTCGACGTACATGTACGGCAGGAGCGCGACGGGCAGGTCCCACACGGTGAACCGGGCGGGCTCCACGTACGTCGTGATCCCGATGACCGGACGGGTCACAGCGGCGTCACGTACGCGCCGGAGATGCCGCCGTCCACCAGGAACTCGGCCCCCGTGATGAAGGAGGCGTCGTCGCTGGCCAGGAACGCCACGGCGGCGGCGATCTCCGACGCCTCGGCGAAGCGGCCCACGGGGACGTGCACCAGCCGCCGCTGGGCCCGCTCGGGGTCCTTGGCGAACAGCTCCTGCAGCAGCGGCGTGTTCACCGGCCCCGGGCACAGCGCGTTGACCCGGATGCCCTCGCGGGCGAACTGCACGCCCAGCTCGCGCGACATCGCCAGCACGCCGCCCTTGGAGGCCGTGTACGAGATCTGCGACGTGGCCGACCCCATCACCGCCACGAACGACGCGGTGTTGATGATCGAGCCCTTGCCCTGCCGCCGCATGTACGGGATGGCGTGCTTGCAGCACAGGTAGACGCTGGTCAGGTTGACCTCCTGGACGCGGCGCCAGGCGTCGAGGCCGGTCTCCAGGATCGAGTCGTCGTCGGGCGGCGAGATGCCGGCGTTGTTGAAGGCGATGTCCACGCTGCCGTAGGTCTCGTGGGCCGTGGCGAACATCCGGACGACGTCGTCCTCGCTGGTCACGTCGGCCTTGACGAAGAGGCCGCCGACCTCGCCGGCCGCCTTGGCGCCCGCGTCCTCGTCGATGTCGACGCAGACGACCTTCGCGCCCTCCTGCGCGAACCTGCGCGCCGTGGCCAGCCCGATGCCACTGCCCGCCCCGGTGATGACGGCCACCCGGTCCTGCAATCGCTGCACTGTGTTCACTTCCTGTCCGATTGGTCGTTCACCTTCCTCATTCGCTTCGCGAAGTGCTTCGTTCCTCAGCCCTTCACTCCGCTCACTGCGTCAGGTTCACTCCCATGAGATGAAGACGTTCTTGGTCTCGGTGAAGGCCGTCAGGGCGTCCGGGCCGAGCTCGCGGCCGAGTCCGGACTGCTTGAAGCCGCCGAACGGGGTCCAGTAGCGCACGGAGGAGTGCGAGTTCACCGACAGGGCACCCGACTCGACCGCGCGGGCCACCCGCAGCGCCCGCCCGACGTCGCGCGTCCAGATGGACCCGCTCAGCCCGTACGGGGTGTCGTTGGCGATGCGCACGGCCTCGGCCTCGTCGGCGAACGGCACCACCGACACGACCGGGCCGAAGATCTCCTCGGTGAAGGCGCGGTCGGTGACCTTCGAGGTCAGCACGGTCGGCGGGAACCAGTAGCCCTTGCCCCGCGGGCAGTCGCCCTGGAGGTAGGGCGTGCCCTCGACGAAGCCCCGGACCCGTTCCAGGTGATCGGCGCTGATCAGCGGGCCCATCTCGGTGGACTCGTCGAGCGGGTCGCCGACCTTGACGCCGCGCACCGCCGCCGACAGGCGTTCCAGGAACTCGTCGTACACCTCGGCCTGGACGAGGATGCGCGAGCGGGCGCAGCAGTCCTGGCCGGAGTTGTCGAAGACCGCATAAGGAGCAGTTTTTGCCGCTTTTTCGAGATCCGAGTCAGCAAAGACGATATTTGCGGACTTGCCGCCCAGTTCCAGCGTCACCCGCTTGACCTGCGCCGCCGCCTTCGCGGCGATCTCCTTGCCCACCTCGGTCGACCCGGTGAACACGATCTTGGCCACGCCGGGATGCTCGACCAGCCGCGCCCCGGCGACCTCTCCCTCGCCGGGCAGCACCTGGAGCACCCCCTCGGGCAGGCCCGCCGCCAGGGCCAGCTCGGCCAGCCTCAGCGCCGTGAGCGGGGTCCACTCCGCCGGCTTGACGATCACCGTGTTGCCCGCCGCCAGCGCCGGGGCGACGCCCCACGACATGATCAGCATCGGGAAGTTCCACGGCACGATCACGCCCACCACGCCCAGCGGCTCCTGGAAGGTGATGTCCACGCCGCCGGGCACGGGGATCTGCTTGCCGTGGTTGCGCTCGGGGGCGGCGGCGTAGAAGTGCAGCACGTCGCGGACGGCCCCGGCCGCCCAGCGCGCGTTGCCGATCGGGTGCCCGGCGTTGTCCAGCTCCAGCCGGGCCAGCTCCTCGCCGTGGGCGTCCACCAGGTCGGCGAAGCGGCGCAGCAACCGCGCCCGGTCGCCCGGCGCCACCTCCCGCCAGCTCCGGTACGCCTTCGCGGCCCGCTCCACCGCCCGGTCGACCTCGGCCGCGTCGGCCATCTCGACCTCGGCGACGACTTCTTCCGTCGCCGGATTAACGATCCTCATGCCTGCCGTCACATTCGCTCGAAACCACGGAACAGCTCCCAGTCCGTCACCGCCGCGTCGAAGGCGGCCAGCTCCACGCGCGCGTTGTTCGCGTAGTGCTCGACCACGTCGTCGCCGAACGACTCCCTGGCCAGCTTCGACCCCTCGAACAGCGCGAGCGCGTCCCGCAGCGTGTGCGGCACGGTCTCGGCGCCGGAGTCGTAGGCGTTGCCCTCGAAGGCGTCCTCCAGCGTGAGCTCCCGGTCGATGCCGTCCAGCCCGGCCGCGATCAGCGCCGCCACCGCCAGGTACGGGTTGACGTCCCCGCCCGGCACCCGGTTCTCCACCCGCAGCGACGGGCCGTGGCCCACCAGCCGCAGGGAGCAGGTGCGGTTGTCGACGCCCCACTTGACGGCGGTCGGCGCGAAGCTGCCCGGCACGTAACGCTTGTAGGAGTTGACGTTGGGCGCGTACAGCAGGGTGAGTTCGCGCAGGTGGGCGAGCTGCCCGGCGATGAACCGCGCGCCGAGCGGCGAGAGCCCGTACGGCCCCTCGCCCGCCATCGCGGGGTCGCCGTCGGGGCCGCGCAGCGAGATGTGGATGTGGCAGGAGTTGCCCTCGCGCTGGTTCGGCTTGGCCATGAAGGTGATCGAACGGCCCTCCTGGGCGGCGATCTCCTTGGCGCCGTTCTTGTAGATCGAGTGGTTGTCGCAGGTGCGCAGCGCCTCGTCGAAGCGGAAGGCGATCTCGTGCTGGCCCAGGTTGCACTCGCCCTTGGCCGACTCGACGTACATGCCGGCGCCCTCCATGTCGCGCCTGATGCGCCGGAGCAGCGGCTCGACGCGGGCGGTGCCGAGGAGGGAGTAGTCGACGTTGTAGAGGTTGGCGGGGGTCAGGTCGCGGTAGGCGCGCCGCCAGGCCTCCTCGTAGCTGTCGTCGTAGACGACGAACTCCAGCTCGGTGCCCACGTACGCGGCCAGCCCCCGGTCGGCCAGGCGGGCGAGCTGGCGGCGCAGGATCTGGCGCGGTGAGGCGGTGACCTCGCCGCCCTCCTCCCAGGCCAGGTCGGCCATGACCAGGGCGGTGCCGTCCTGCCAGGGGACCCGGCGCAGGGTGGACAGGTCGGGTTTCATCGCGAAGTCGCCGTAGCCCCGGTCCCAGGAGGACATGTCGTAGCCCGAGACGGTGTTCATGTCCACGTCGACCGCGAGCAGGTAGTTGCATCCCTCGGAGCCGTGGTGCAGCACCTCGTCCAGGAAGTAGCGGGCGGAGAGCCGTTTGCCCTGCAACCTGCCCTGCATGTCGGCGATGGCGAGCAGCACCGTGTCGATCCGCCCGATCGCGGCCTCGCCCCGCAGTTCCTCGACGGACAGGAATCCGTTGCCCGCTGGTTCGCTCACCCTAGGTCGCTCCGATCTCGTCTGAAGCGCTTTCCCGTTGATTGGGCTAGTCTCAGACCATTGATGTGCATGCCGGGATCGCTTGTCAAGACCTGAGGACACCTTGGACGATTCGGCGCGTTTGATGACAGTGCTCCGCCCGGTGAGGGCGGGAAACGCCTTCGAGGAGACCGTGGAACGGCTGCTCCAGGCGATCAAACTGGGCGTGGTGGCGTACGGCGACAAGCTGCCGCCCGAGCGCGAGCTCGCCGTGCGGCTGGGCATCAGCAGGGTCACCCTGCGCGAGGCCATCCGCGCCCTGCAGGACGCGGGCTACCTCGACGTGCGGCGCGGCCGGTACGGCGGCGCGTTCGTCACCTACGTGCCGCCCCGGCCCGACGCGGGCGACCTGCGGCAGGCGGTGGCCGACATGGGCATGGCCGAGCTGTCCGACGCGCTCACCTTCCGGCTGGCGGTCGAGTGCGGGGCGGCGCAGGTGCTGGCCACCTCCGAGCTCACCCCCGGCAAGCGGGAGGTGCTGCTGCGCCGGCTGACCGAGCTGAACGAGGCGCCGCTGGAGGACTACCGGCGCCTCGACACGGCCTTCCACCTGTCGATCGCCGAGCTGACCGGCTCGACGCTGCTCGCCACCACGTGCGCCGACGCCCGCTCCCGGGTGAGCGACCTGCTGAACATGATCCCGATGCTCCAGGTGAACATCGAGCACGCGGCCGTCCAGCACCGGGCCATCGTGGACGCCGTCCTGGCCGGCGACCCGGACGCGGCCCGCCGGGCGATGGCCGAGCACCTGGAGGGCACGGCGGCACTCCTGCGCGCCTTCCTGTCCTGAGCGTGGGCCGGGGCCGTCAGGCGGTGTCGCCGCCCGGTTCGCGGACGGGGAAGGCGTGGTGCGTCCCGTCGGGCCAGGTCAGCGTGATGCCGTCATCGGTCACCGACGCCGACGGGACGCCGGCCGAGCCGTCGCCCAGGACGGCCGCGCTGACCGCCCAGCCGTCCTCCGCCACCCCTTCCAGCACGGGCACGGCCGCCGGAGCCCCGAAGGCGCTGCCCTCGGGATCGTCGGCGACGTAGGCCCGGCTGTAGCCGCAGACCGCGACCAGCTCGGAGACCAGCCCGTCGCCGTCCCGGACGCGGGCGCCGGGCCCGTCGGCCGGGTCCGCGACGAGCGCCCAGCCGGTCTGCCGGACCGGCGAGCCCGGGGCGACCCGATGGACGCGCACCTCGACCGCCCCCCTGATCACGCTCAGGCTCTCCACGCCGTCGCCCGCCGAAGCGGCCCACGCCAGGTCGCCCGCCGAGCCCGCGCCCCGGGGCGTGATCGTGCCGCGCCCGGTGACCGTGCCGTCCGGGCGGACCAGGCCGAAGTGGTTGTCGGGGACGCGGACGGTCGGGGCGGTGCGGGTGGAGTAGGCGTAGCGGTCGTACAGGGGGTCGCCGGGGTGGTGCTGGCTGCCGTGGTTGAGCAGGCGGGCGACGTCACCGGTGTTCTGGACGACCAGGCCGGGGCCGGGCAGCGCGGCCAGGCCGGTGGGGCCGGGCTCCTCGGGGGACGTCCAGACCGGGTGGTCGGCCGGCAGCAGCAGCCCGAGGAACGCCTTCGAGGCCCAGTACGGGGACGCCGAACCGGAGTAGGACTGCAACGAGGGCTCGTGAGGGCCGTGCCAGCCGAGCGTGAGCAGCCCCTCGGCGGACAGCGCGCCCGCGTCGAGGAAGCGGCGCAGGACGCCCGAGGCGATTCGGCGGGTCTGGCCGGGGGACAGCGGCGTGGCGTCCAGCAGCGCCCCCGCGAAGAGCGAGGTGGCCGAGGCGAAGCGGTAGGTGAGCGAGCGTCCCTGGTGGAGCATGCCGCCGTCCTGGTCGAAGGTGAGCGCGTAGCTCTCCAGGAAGCGGCGCAGGCGGGGGCCGGGGGAGCCGTGGCCGGACAGGTGGGCCAGCAGGGCCGGGTAGAGGTGCATGGCCCAGCCGTTGTAGTGGTCGAAGGAGCGGTTGTCGCCGTCGGCGTACCAGCCGTCGCCGGCGTACCAGGGCTCGATGCGGGCCAGGCCGCGCTCGACCGCCGCGTCGGCCTCCTCCGTGTGCAGGCCGGCGGCCGACAGGAAGCCGCCCACCATGGCGGGGAACAGCCACCAGTTGTTGTCCACCGGCTCGTGACACAGGGCCTCGGCGAGGTAGGCGGCGACGCGTTCGCGGGTGGCGGGGGGCAGCCGGTCCCACAGGCGCTCGCGGGTCAGCCAGAGGGACAGGGCGATCGAGGCGGCCTCGACCATGGGCTGGGTGCGGTCCTCGACCGGCTGCCAGACGCCGGGGCCGGACTCCAGGCCGCGCGCGTAGGGGGCGAGCAATTCCTCGGGGCCGCCGCCGGCCACGCGGAAGGCGGCGAGCAGGAAGGTGCGCGCGTACCCCTCCAGGCCGTCGCAGCGTGACCAGCTCTCGCGCCCCGGCAGGTTGATCACGGCGCCGTCCGCGGAGCGGTACGGTTCCACCGCGGCCAGCAGCCCGTCGGCCACCGCCTCCCAGTGGGCGCGGGTCCAGCCGGTGTACGGGCTGAGCGTTCGATCCTCCGGCGGAAGCGGGAACATGCGGCACTCCAAAGGGACGTCCGGTCTCCGGCGGGACCTTAGCATCCTGATCGAACGAAAGCATCCGTTCAAAAACGAAAGCACTTCCCGGTAGGATCGTAGGGTCGAGTCAGAAGGAGTCGCGGTGTTCGCCGAACAACGTCATGAACTGATCCTGCGCGAGGTGCGCGAGCGCGGTTCCGTACGCCTGGCCGAGCTGGTCGACCGGCTCAACGTCTCGATGGTCACCCTGCGCAGGGACGTCGAGCACCTGGCCGGGCAGGGCCTGGTCAACCGCGTGCACGGCGGCATCACCCGGCCCGAGTCCGTGCCCGCGCCGGCCCGGGAGCGCTCGCTGACCCTCGGCATGCTGGTGCCCTCGGCCACCTACTACTACCCGGCGGTCATCAAGGGCGCCCGCGAGCAGGCCGAACGTCTGGGCGCCCGGCTCGTCCTGGGCGTCTCGCGCTATGACGACGACGAGGACCGCACCCAGGTCAGGCAGCTCGTGGACGGCGGCATCGAGGGCCTCCTGCTGACCCCGAGCAGGCAGCCGGACGCCTCGCACGAGCACTGGCTGGCCGAGCTCGGCGTGCCGGCCGTGCTCGTCGAACGGCGGGCCGAGCTGGGCGGACCCGCCTCCCTGCTGGACGCGGCGGCCTCCCATCACGCCCATGGGGCCTTCCTCGGCGCGCGGCATCTGGCCGGGCTCGGGCACCGGCGGCTGGCCATGGTGTCGCGCGACAGCCCGACGGCCCCGCGGGTGCGGCACGGCTTCCTCGCCGCCGTCCGAGACCTGGGGCTGGACGAGCCCGTCCATCTCGACGTCGCGCAGGAGGGACCCTCGCGCGAGCAGGTGGCCGACGTGGTCGCGGCGATCAGGGGCGGGGTCACCGCGATGCTCGTGCACAACGACGAGGACGCGTTGCTGCTGGTCCAGCACCTGCGGGCGGCCGGGGTGCGCATTCCCGAAGAGGTGTCGCTGGTCGCCTACGATGACGAGGTGGCGGCGCTCAGCGACCCCCCGCTCACGGCCGTCGCGCCCCCCAAGGCCGCGGTCGGCCGCTGTGCCGTCGACCTGCTGGTGAGCCGGATCCAGGAGGGCCCGCGGCGCCCTGCCCAGCACGTGGCGCTGCTGCCCGAGCTGAGGGTCCGGGAGTCCACGGTCGCGCCGCGCCCATAAGTTACGCATCCATTTCGTTATTGATCGATTTGTGGCCTCTCTCTAGACAACCGATCGAGTCTGAGCGAATGATGCCTTATCGATCGAAAGCGATGAGGAGCCATCGATGGGACGCAAGAGCGCCGGCATTGCCGGACTGCTGGCCGGTATGAGCCTGCTCGCCGCCGCGTGCGGCAGCACGGAGCCGGCGCAGCCCGCGGGTGAGGCGGGCAAGCCCGTCCAGGTGACGTTCTGGGGCTGGGCGAAGGGCACCCAGCAGGTCGTGGACGCCTTCAACAAGTCGCACCAGGACGTGCAGATCACGTACGAGGAGATCCCCTCGGGCAACGCGGGCGGCTACGCCAAGTTCTCCAACGCCGTCAAGGCCGGCAACGCCCCCGACGTCATGTCCGTGGAGTACCCGCAGCTCCCCGACTTCGTGAACCAGGGCGCCCTCCAGGACATCTCGGCCGACGTGGCCGACGTCAAGTCCAAGTACCCGGCCGAGGTCTTCAGCCTGGTCGAGCTGGGCGGCAAGGCGTGGGCGCTGCCCATGGACGCCGCCCCGCAGGTGTTCTTCTACCGCAAGGACCTGTTCGAGAAGAACAAGATCGAGGTCCCGAAGACCTGGGACGACTTCCGCGCCGCCGCCGAGAAGGTCAAGAAGGCCGACGAGAAGTCGCGCATCGCGACCTTCTTCCCCGACGACCCGAGCGTGCTGGCCGCGCTGTCGTGGCAGGCGGGCGGCAAGTGGTTCGGCACCGAGGGCGACGCCTGGAAGGTGACGATCAACGACGAGCCCAGCAAGAAGGTCGCCGACTACTGGCAGGGCCTGGTCAAGGACGACCTGCTGAAGGTCCAGCCGTCCTTCAGCCAGGAGTGGAACGCCGCCTTCGAGGACGACACCCTCTGGGGCTACGTCGGGGCCAACTGGGGCGCGGGCGTCATGAAGGGCAACCACGCCGGCCAGTCCGGCAAGTGGGCCATCGCGCCGATCCCGAACTGGGGCACCCCGGCCAGCGGCATGCTCGGCGGCACCACGTTCGGCGTCAGCAAGGGGTCGAAGAACGCCAAGGCGGCCGTCGAGGTCGTCAAGTGGCTGACCGGCTCGGAGGAGGCGTGGACCGCCCGCCTGTCCTCGGGCACCTCCAGCGGCTTCCCGGCCATCGCCGACCTCGTGCCGGTCGCGGCCAAGAGCTTCGACGCCTCCTTCTACGGCGGCCAGGACATCTACGCGCTGTTCTCGCAGTCGTACAAGACGGTCCAGCCCGGCTGGACGTGGGGCCCGAGCATGGTGCAGACGCTGACCACCTTCAAGGACGCGCTCGGCAAGGTCGGCAGCGGCGAGACCACCATCCCCGGCGTGCTGGACACCGCGCAGACCGCCACCGTCGGCGAGATCAAGAGCCGCGGCCTCAACGTCGCCCAGCAGTAGCACGACGCGCGCGGCGGAGCGCAGGCTCCGCCGCGACCCACCGAAAGGCAGCTTGTGACTCCTCCAGCAGGAAGCGGTCGCGGCGGCGAGGGGTGGCGGCGGCGGGGGGCGATCCTGCTGTTCGTCGGGCCGTTCTTCGCGCTGTTCGCGGCCGTCATCGTGGCCCCGCTGGCCTACGCGGTCTACCTCAGCCTGTTCAGCGAGAAGTCGTCGGGGCTGGGCTTCGGCGGCGCGGAGACCGTGTTCGTCGGGCTCGGCAACTACCTGGACACGCTCAGGGACTCCGCGTTCACCGACGGCTTCCTGGTCATCCTCGGCTACTGCGTGCTGTACATCCCGCTGATGATCGGCGGCGCGCTCGCGCTGGCGCTGCTGCTCGACTCCGGGCTGGCCAGGCTGGGCAAGTTCTTCCAGCTCGCGCTGTTCATGCCGCACATCGTGCCCGGCGTGATCGCCGGGCTGATCTGGCTCTACCTGTACCTGCCCGGCATCAGCCCCATCGTGGACCTGCTCGGCGACGTCGACTTCCTCGGCGGCGACCACGTGCTCGGCTCGGTGGTCAACATCGCGCTGTGGGAGTGGGTGGGCTACAACATGATCATCTACTTCGCGGCGCTCCAGGCCATCCCGGCCGAGGTGGTCGAGGCGGCCAGGATGGACGGCGCGGGCCCGCTGCGCGTCGCGCTCCAGGTCAAGGTGCCGCTGATCCGCGGCGCCGTGGTCACCACCGTGCTGTTCACGATCATCGGCTCGCTGCAGCTGTTCACCGAGCCGATGGTGCTCGACAACGTCAGCGACGGCGTGGTCAGCACCTGGACGCCCAACATGTACGCCTACAACGAGGCGTTCGGCAACAACGACTACGGCCAGGCCGGCGCGGCCTCCATCCTGCTCGCGCTGCTCGCCGCCGTGCTGTCCTACGCCGTCACGAAGTGGGGGAACCGCCGGTGAAGTGGATGTCCCGCGCCACGGTCAACGTGCTGCTGATCATCTCCGCCCTCTACACGCTGCTGCCGCTGACGTGGCTGCTGTTCGCCTCCACCAAGTCGCTGTCCGACCTGTACTCGACGCCCGGCTTCTCCTTCGCCGGCTTCAACCTGTTCGAGAACATCAGGGCGGTCGCGCGGGAGGGCGACGGCGTCTTCTTCCGCTGGTACCTCAACAGCGTCCTGTACGCCGGTCTCGGCGCGGCGGTCAGCTCGTTCGTCACCGTGATGTGCGGCTACGCCTTCGACAAGTACTCCTGGTTCGCCAAGGAGAAGATGTTCGGGCTGGTGCTGCTCGGCGTGCTGGTGCCGACCACCGCCACCGCCGTGCCGCTGTACCTGCTGGCCTCCAAGGTCGGGGTGGTGAACACGTTCTGGTCGGTGTTCGTGCCCGTGCTGGTCCATCCGTTCGGGGTCTACCTGGCGCGGGTGCTGTCGTCCGGGTACGTGCCCGGCGAGGTGCTGGAGGCGGCCAGGTCCGACGGGGCCGGCGAGCTGCGCACGTTCGCGTCCGTGGCGCTGCCCATGCTGCTGCCGGCGTACGTGACGATCTTCCTGTTCCAGTTCACCGCCATCTGGAACAACTTCTTCCTGCCCCTGGTCATGCTGAGCGACCAGCGGCTCTACCCGCTCAGCCTCGGCCTGTACGGCTGGGAGAAGCAGGGCCACGCCTTCCCCGAGTTCCACAGCCTCGTGATCACCGGGTCCCTGCTGTCCGTGGTGCCCCTGCTGCTGGTGTTCGTGTCCCTGCAGCGCTTCTGGAAGGCCGGGATGACGGCGGGCAGCGTCAAGTGAACGAGCTCTCGGGGGAGAACATGAACAAGCCGGTGACCGTCGTCGCCATGGCCGCGGAGGTCGCCGGGCGCATGCTCACCGGCGAGGTGCGGGCCCGCCTCGACCGGCTGGCCGACGTCCGGGCCGAGGTCGCCGCGTTCGACGACGCCGACCTGTCGCGGACCGAGGTGCTGTTCACCTCGTGGGGCTGCCCGCCGGTGACCGCCGAGGTGCTGGCCCGCGCGCCCCGGCTGCGCGCGATCGTGCACGCGGCGGGCTCGGTCAAGCACCACGTCACCGACGCCTGCTGGGAGCGCGGCATCACGGTCTCCTCGGCCGCCGCGGCCAACGCCGAGCCGGTGGCCGAGTTCACGCTCGCGTCGATCCTGTTCGCGAACAAGCGGGTGGTCGACATCGCCCGTGCCTACCGCGCCCGGCGGGCCAACGACGACTGGGACGCCCGCTTCCCCGGCTTCGGCAACTACCGGCGGGTCGTCGGGGTCGTGGGGGCGTCCAGGATCGGGCGGCGGGTGATCGAGCTGCTGCGGCCGTTCGACTTCGAGGTGCTGGTCAGCGATCCGTACCTGGGGGAGGACCTGGGGGCGCGCAGGGTCGAGCTGGACGAGCTGGTCGCCCGCTCCGACGCGGTCAGCCTGCACGCGCCCGACCTGCCGGAGACCCGCCACCTGATCGACGCGCGCCGGCTGGCCGCCATGCGCGACGGCGCCACGCTGATCAACACCGCGCGGGCCGCCCTGGTCGACCAGGACGCGCTCGTCGCCGAGCTGGTGACCGGCCGGCTGTATGCGGTGCTCGACCACACCGAGCCGGAGTTCCTGCCCGCCGGGTCCCCCCTGTACGACCTGCCGAACGTGCTCGTCACGCCGCACATCGCCGGCTCGCTGGGCGGCGAGCTGGCCAGGATGGCCGACCTCGCGCTCGACGAGCTGGCCCGGCACGCCCGCGGGCTGCCGTTCGAGCACGGCGTCGAGCCGGCCACGCTCTCCCGTTCCGCCTGAACCCTCTGCTTCCCGTTTCGCCTGAACACCCCCCGGAGAGGAAACATGCGTCTTCAGTTAGTCGCGGCCCTGGTCGTGGCGGCCGGACTGGTCGCCACCCCCGCGGAAGCGGCCGCCGCCAGGAACTTCTTCGTCGACTGCCAGGCGCCGGACGGCGGCTCGGGGCGTAACGCCGCCGGGCCGCTGAACAGCCTGGACGCCGTCAACGCGATCACCTTCCGCGAGAAGGACACGATCAAGTTCAGGGCCGGGACCGTCTGCGCGGGCCGGCTCGAACCCGTCGGCTCCGGCACGGCCGCGCACCCCGTCGTCTTCACCTCCTACGGCGAGGGCCCCAAGCCGATCATCCAGGGCGACGGCGGCGAGTGGGCCGTCCACCTGGTGGACAACAGCTACGTGACGCTGGAGAAGCTGCACATCACCAACCCGGCGGCCACCACGGCCAAGCGGACCGGCGTGCAGTACAACTCGACGACCCCCGAGCCGAAGGCCGGGCTGGTCCTGCGGGACCTGGAGGTCTCCGACGTCGCGGGCTGGGGCAACAAGACCGGGACGAACGGCTCCTGGTTCTCCTACTCGGCCGGCATCAGCATCCAGGCGCTGCCCGAAGGACGGGTCGGCTACCTGGACGGCATCACGATCACCGGCAACTACGTGCACGACACGGGCGGCGGCGGCATCAAGATCAGCCGCAAGGGCACCGACTACCACCGGAACGTGCTCATCGCCCGCAATACCATCCGCGCGGTCGGCGGCGACGGCATCGTGGTGCACGCCTCGGACCGGCCGCTGGTGGAGCACAATCTGTTCGACGAGGGCGGCGCCGGGAAATACCCGTACGTAGACGGAAATTTCGCGGGAATGTGGCCGATCAACTCGGTTGACCCGGTATTTCAGTACAACGAGGTGACCCGCCAGCGGCCCACCATCTTCGACTCCACGGCCTGGGACTGCGACGGCGGCATCAAGGGCTCGTGCGTCTACCAGTACAACTACTCGCACGACAACGCCGGCGGCTTCTACCTGGGCTGCCAGAGCTGCACCGAGTTCCCGAACTACAAGGCCACGGCCATCCTGCGGTTCAACATCGCCCAGGACGACTGCCGCATCGCGGGCAACGCCTCCGGCGACAACACCAGCCCGCTGTGGTTGTACAACAACACGTTCTTCTGCCCGTCGCAGAAGCTCGACGTGGCCGTGCCCACCGGGAACTCGAAGATCGTCAACAACATCTTCTACGCGCCGTCCGGCACGCTGCCCTCGGCCCCCGGCATCGGCTACGACTCCAACGTCTACCACGGCGGCGTGGCCGTACCGGCGGCCGACGCCCGCGCGGTCACGGCCGACCCCGGGCTCGCCGCCCCCGGCACCGCCGACGGCGCCACCGACGTGGACGGCTACAAGCTGCTCGAAGGCTCGCCCGCACTCGCCTCCGGCGCGGTCGTGGACGGCCTCGGCGACCGCGACTACTTCGGCAACCAGGTCGCCGGAACCGTCTCGCGAGGGGCCTACAACGGGCCCGCCGCCGCGCCGGTCGTGTTCGGGGCGGTCGAGGAGGCGTACAACAACGTCGCGGTCAGCTCCGACCTCAACCCCAACGTCGGCGGCTTCTCCACCAGCGGCCGCAGCTACTCCGGCCAGGGGCTGGAGAAGGCGGGCCTGACACCGGGCGGGACCGTGAACGTGCTCGGCGCCGACTTCGTCTGGCATCGGCGCCCGTACGGCATGACGGACAACGTCAAGGCCGCCGGGCAGACGGTCGCCCTGTCCGGGCAGGGCGCCAGGCTGGTCCTGCTCGGGGCCGGTGGGCTGAAGGCGCGCGAGGGCGTGTTCAAGGTCGCCTACACCGACGGGACGGTCGAGGAGAAGACCGTGCGGTTCGGCGACCAGTGGGACGCGACCGCGCCCGCCGGAGGCGTGCTCGTGGCCCGCGCCGACTACCACAACATGACGCAGACCAGCTACAAGAACCCGGCCACCGGGCAGACGCGCGAGTCGGGCGTGTCGGTGTTCGGCTACGCGGTGCCGCTCGACGCGTCCAGGACGGTCGCCACGGTGACCTTCCCGGCCGGCAGCCCGCTGGCGAACGCCGGGTTCCACGTCTTCGACATGAAGATCGCGAGCTGACGCCATGACGAGCACCCCGGTCACCGCCCGCCCGCGACGGGCGTCCGATGCGCGCCCGAGGTTCCCGGCGCGGCGGGTCCTGTGGGCGGCTCTCGCCCTGGCCGGGGTGCTCGTCGGCGTGCTCGTCGTCGGCGTCGCGAGGTCCGGGGAGGAGGCCGAAGGCGGCGTTCCCGCGCGGGCGGCGTCCGCGGACGTGGCCGAGGTGCTCGGGATGCGTCCCGGGGACACGGTCGTCACGTTCGAGGGGGAGCCGGTGAGCGGGGCCGAGGTGCTGAGGGCGGCCGAGACCGTCCGCGCCGAGGTGATCTCCGAGTTCGCCGCCCAGGGGCTCGGTCCGGGCTTCTGGGACCGTCCCCGTGACGGCGTCACCGCGGCGCGGCGGCTCAGGGACAGGGCGGTGCGGGCCGCCGTACTGGACAAGGCGCGGCGGATCTGGGCCCGCGAGGCGGGCCTGCTCACCGACGTCGGCGAGCAGGGGTTCCAGCGCGAGCTGGCCGCCGAGAACGCTCGCCGCGCCGCGGCCGCGCGCTCCGGCCGCCCGATCCCCGGCGTCCCGTCCTACGACCAGTACACCTACGCCCGGGTACGGGCCGCCGAGCTGGACTCGGCGCTCGCCAAACTGCACGCGGCCGCCCTGGACCTGTCCGAACGCCGGCTGCGCGCCCAGTACGCCCGCACGGCCGGCCCCGGCGCGCCCCCCTTCGAGCAGGTACGCGACAACCTCAGGCGGCAGCTCGTCATCGACGGCTACGAACGGGCCCTCCAGGCGAGAGCCGCGTCATGAACGCCCACACGGGGGACATACAACGCTCTTCCGGCTCGTACCATCGACTTCGAAGGTCATGGGGAACTGGTTCCAGAGCAACATCGTCGCCACGGGACGGCTGCCGCTGTTCTGCTACTTCGTCATGCTCATCGTGGCCTTCATCGCCACCCGCATCAACGTCCGCCTGATCAGGGCCAAGCTCGGCTGGTTCCGCAACGTCAATGTGGGCGAGATGCACATCCACCACGTCGTGTTCGGCGTCGTGCTCATGCTCGTCGGGGGCGTGGCGGGGCTCATCGTCAACGGCGCCTCGCAGGCCGGGCAGGTGGTCGCCGCCTGCGTGTTCGGCGTCGGCTCGGCCCTGGTGCTCGACGAGTTCGCGCTGATCCTGCACCTGCACGACGTCTACTGGGAGGAGGAAGGGCGCACCTCGGTGGACGCCGTCTTCATCGCCGTCGCCGTGACCGGCCTGCTCCTCATCGGCCTGCGCCCCCTGACCTGGGACTACGGCACGCCCGTCAACCCGGCGGTGCTGATCGTGGGCAACCTCGCGCTGGCGGTGATCACGCTGCTCAAGGGCAAGATCTGGACCGGGATGGCGGGGCTGTTCCTGCCTTTGCTGCTCCTGGTGGGCGCCGTCCGACTGGCGCGACCCGGCTCCCCGTGGGCCCGCTGGTTCTTCCGCGGCGGACGCTCGCCCCGCAAGCTCGCCACCGCCGTCCACCGTGAGGAACGCTGGCGGCGGCCGGTCATCAGGGCCAAGATCGCGTTCCAGGAGTTCCTGTCGGGGCGGCACGACCTGCCCTCCACCCGGCGCGGCCGTCGGCATACTTGATCCATGACACCGCGTGCGCCCCGGACTCCGCTCTGATGCGTTTACCGCCGTTCCCCGAGCGCCTGCTGCGGGCCCTGTCGCCGGCCGGCGAGCGGCACGGGCTGCTGCTCGCGGGCGGCCACGCCCTGCGCGCCCTCGGCTTCACCGACCGCCTGGTCGAGCGGATCGAGCTGGTGACCGCCGCCGGACATCCGCTCCCGGCCGTCGCCGACGACGTCGTGGCCGCGCTGCGCGCCGGCGGCCTGCTCGCGGAGGTCGCCGAGAGCACCCCGTGGGCGGCCCGCCTGACCGTCGAGGACGCCTCCACCGGCCGGAACGGCGAGATCGTCCTCACCCGCGAGGCGCTGCGCGAGCCCCCGGTCGTGTGCGACGGCCTGCCGGTGGCGGGCGCGGCGGACGTGATCGGGCTGCGGGTGCGCGACCTGCACGAGAGAGGGCTCCCGGCCGACGTCGCCGACGCGGCGGCGGCGGCACAGGAGTTCTCCTTCCGCGACCTCGAACGCCTGGCCGCCGCCCACCTCGACGACTTCTCCCCTCGGGAGCTGCTCATGCGGCTGGAGTTCGTCGAGCTCATGAGCGACGAACGCTTCGAGGCCCACGGCCTGGACGAACGGCACATCGCCGACATCCGTGCCTGCGCGCGGGCATGGGCCGAGGACATCAAGCTGCGCAGGGCCGACGACGGCGACGCCGACTACGACGACCCCGACCTGCCCGAGATCGACTGATCCGGCACGGGCGCGAGCCCCGGGCGCTTGCACACCCGGCCGTCGCCCGACGAACGCCCCCGCATCCGCCGGGCGATCCACGGGCCCGCGAACGAGCCCAGCCAGCGCACCTCCGCCGCCGCCGTGCGCAGCCGGCCGGGCGTGGGAAGCACGGGGAGCGGAAGGCTCCAGGTGTCGTCGCTGCCGGGCAGATCCAGCGCGTACGCCACCGCCGCGGCGAACCTGGCGTGCCCGGCCGGGCTGGCGTGCAGCCGGTCGGAGCTCCACAGCCGCGCGTCGGTCACCGCCGTGTCGGGGAAGGTGTCCACCAGCGTCACGCCGTGCCGGGCGGCGGCCTCGCGGACGCGGGCGTTGAGGTCGAGCACGCGCGGCAGCAGCGGCCTGGCCATGGGAGCGATCCTGCCGATGTCGGGGAACGTCACCGTCACCACCCGGGCGCCCGCCCCGGTCAGCGCCGCGAACATGTGCTCCAGGTCGGCCGCGACGCGGGCGGCGTCGAAACCGGGACGGATGATGTCGTTCATGCCCGCCATGACCGTGGCCAGATCGGGACGGAGCTCCAGCGCGACGGGGAGTTGCTCGGCCCGGATCTGGGCGGCCACCCGGCCGCGCACGGCGAGGTTGGCGTAGAGCAGGGCGGGATTGTCGCGGGCCAGGTGCTCGGCGAGCCGGTCGGCCCAGCCGCGATGGCCGAGGACGTCGTCGCCGTCGCCGAGGCCCTCGGTCTGGCTGTCGCCGAGCGCGACATAACGGGTGTAGGTCACGGCATCTCCTCTGTGGTGCGGGCGGCGCGCTCGCCGAGTGTCCTGGCGGTGCTCAGGCACCAGTCGCGCATCTCCCGCTCCAGGCGGCAGCCGCCCAGGCAGGACAGGTACGGGCCGACGTGCTCGCCCTCGCGCAGGAACGACTCCTCGTCCAGGTCGCCGCGCAGGCGCAGCAGGGTCTTCTCGAAGAACGCGAGCCTGGCGGCGGCCTCCTCGGCGCGGTCGAGGAGCTGGGCGATCAGCGGCGCCGGGTCGAGCCGGTCGGCCGCGTGGACCTTGACGGCCAGGTCGTCGCGGAGGAGTAACGGCTTGGCCGGGGACGCGGCGAAGGCGGCCAGCTCGTCGAGGCCCGCCTGCGTGACCGAAAACAGGCGTTTGTTCGGACGGCCGCGCTGGACCACCTCCCGGCCGGTGACCAGGCCGTCGGACTCCAGCTTCGTCAGCTCGGCGTAGAGCTGCTGGGGGGCGGCGTACCAGAAGTTGGAGACGCCCACGTCGAAGACCTTGGTGAGCTGGTAGCCGCTGTACTCGCCGTCGAGCAGCGCCGCCAGCACGGCGTGCCGCAGCGCCATCAGGGATGCTCAAGACGATGACTACTCATGGACATGACTATAGAGCTGCCCGGCCGCCGACGCCAGAGGAGGACGAACGGCCCCCACGGCGCCGCCGAGCGAGCGGGGCCTCGTTCTGTGGAGGTCGGGTTCTTCTCCTTCTCAAGGAGGAGGCGTCAACGAAAGTTGACATACTTAGGTCGTCAATCTAAGTTGACCCTGTCGCGGCGGTGCGGATTGCGTCGTCCCGTTCGTTGGGAAATTTCGAGAAATGTCGTGAGGGGAGTTGGGGTGCTCAAGGAGCTGCTGGCCTACCTTCGGCCGCACCGGAAAGTCCTGGTCGCGGGCGGCCTGCTCGGGTTGATCGGCTCGGTGGCGGGGCTCGCGATGCCCCTGCTGGCCAAGTACGTCGTGGACGCCTTCGGCGAGGACCAGTCGCTGGCCGCGCCGCTGTTAGGCCTGACCGTGGCGGTGCTGGTCGGGGCCGTCGTCTCGGCCGGGGGCACCTACCTGATGGAACGCACCGGCGAGGGCGTCGTCCTCGGGGCCCGGCGCAGGCTCGTCGACCGGATGCTCCGGCTCAGGGTGGCCGACGTCGACCGGCTCAAGCCCGGTGACCTGATGTCGCGGGTGACGAGCGACACCACGCTGCTGCGCGCGGTGCTGACCAACGGGATCGTGGAGTCGGTCAGCGCGGTGTTCATGCTGGTCGGCGCGATCATCATGATGGCCACCATGGACGGCGTGCTGCTGCTGGTCACGCTGCTCGTCGTGGTGGTGATCGGCGGCCTGGTCGCGCTCATCATGCCGAAGATCCAGCGGGCGCAGACGCAGGCACAGGAGGCCGTCGGCGAGATGGGGGCCGTGCTGGACCGGGCGCTTCAGGCGTACCGGACGGTCAAGGCCAGCGGCGCGGAGGAACGGGAGATCGCCGTCGTCGGCGAGGCGGCCGAGCGCGCCCGCGACCGCGGGCTCCAGGTGGCCGGATGGACGTCGCTGGCCGGCGTGGCGACCTGGATGGCCGTGCAGATCGCCTTCCTGTGCGTGCTGGCCGTCGGCGGGTCGCGGGTCGCGTCGGGCGTGCTGGAGGTCTCGTCCCTGATCGCGTTCCTGCTCTACCTGTTCTACCTGGTGCCGCCGATCGGGCAACTCGTCCAGGGCGCGGTCCAGCTCCAGAACGGGCTGGCGGCCATGCGGCGCATCAAGGAGATCGAGGACCTGCCCGGCGAGCCGGTCGGCGTCACCGTCCCGGCCGACAGCACGCCGGTGGGGGTCCGCTTCGAGGACGTCGTCTTCCGGTACGGCGACGACCGTCCCACCGTGCACGACGGCGTCACCTTCGACGTGCCCGCGGGCGGGCTGACGGCGCTGGTCGGGCCGTCGGGCGCGGGCAAGTCCACGGTGTTCGCCCTGCTCGAACGCTTCTACGAGCACCAGGACGGCCTGATCGCGATCGGCGGCCGCGACATCCGCGACTGGCCGCTCGGCGAGCTGCGGGCCGCGCTCGGCTACGTCGAGCAGGACGCCCCCGTCCTGGCCGGCACGCTGCGGGAGAACCTGCTCTTCGCCGCCCAGGACGCCACCGAGGACGAGCTGCGCCGCGCCATCACCCGCACCCGGCTCGACGACCTGGTCGCCCGGCTGCCCGAAGGGCTCGACACGGCGGTGGGCCACCGCGGCGTGCTGCTGTCCGGCGGCGAGCGGCAGCGGGTCGCCATCGCCAGGGCGCTGCTGCGCAGGCCCAGGCTGCTGCTGCTCGACGAGGCCACCTCGCAGCTCGACGCGGTCAACGAGCTGCGGCTGCGCGAGGTCATCGCCGAGGTGGCGGCCGAGACGACGGTGCTGGTCATCGCCCACCGGCTGTCCACCGTGACGAACGCCGACCGGATCGTGGTGATGGAGGCGGGCGGCGTACGGGCGATCGGCACCCACGCCGAACTGGTGGCAGGCGACGACCTCTACCGCGAACTCGCCGCCACCCAGTTCCTCGTGAGCTAGGGGTACGCGCAAAGTCCGCTGCCTGCGGTGGACCGCTGGACGCGGTCCACCGTAGTCTTCGGGTGACAAAGGTGAATGTGTTCATTCAGGAGGGTCACCATGAGCCGCAGCGTGCGCGCACCGCGAGGCACCACGATCACCGCGAAGGGGTGGCCGCAGGAGGCGGCGCTCCGCATGCTCCAGAACAACCTGGACCCCGAGGTCGCCGAGCACCCCGAGCAGCTGGTCGTCTACGGCGGCTCGGGCAGGGCCGCCCGCGACTGGCCCTCCTTCGACGCGATGGTCAGGACCCTGACCACCCTGGAGGGCGACGAGACGCTGCTGGTCCAGTCGGGCCGCCCGGTAGGCGTGTTCCGCACCCACGAATGGGCCCCCCGGGTGCTCATCGCCAACTCCAACCTGGTCCCCGACTGGGCCAACTGGGAGGAGTTCCGCCGCCTGGAGGCCGCCGGCCTCACCATGTACGGCCAGATGACCGCCGGTTCGTGGATCTACATCGGCACCCAGGGCATCCTCCAGGGCACGTACGAGACGTTCGCCGCGGTGGCCGCGAAGAGGTTCGGCGGCACGCTGGCCGGCACGATCACCCTCACGGCCGGCCTCGGCGGCATGGGCGGAGCCCAGCCGCTGGCCGTCACCATGAACGGCGGCGTCGCGATCTGCATCGACTGCGACCCCCGCTCGGTCACCCGCCGCATCGAGCACCGCTACCTCGACGTGCAGGCCGACAGCCTGGAGGAGGCGCTGCGACTGGCCTACGAGGCCCGCGACGCGCGTCGCCCGCTGTCCATCGGCGTCGTGGCCAACGCCGCCGAGGCGCTGCCCGAGCTGCTGGCCGCGGGCGCCGAGATCGACATCGTCACCGACCAGACCTCCGCGCACGACCCGCTGATGTACCTGCCGCTCGGCGTCGCCTTCGAGGACATGTCCGCCGAACGGGACAAGGACCCGGCCGGTTTCACCGAGCGGGCGCGCACGTCGATGGCCCGGCACGTCGAGGCCATGGTCGGCTTCAAGGACGCCGGCGCCGAGGTGTTCGACTACGGCAACTCCATCCGCGGCGAGGCCCAGCTCGCCGGCTACTCGCGGGCCTTCGACTTCCCCGGGTTCGTGCCGGCGTACATCAGGCCGCTGTTCTGCGAGGGCAAGGGGCCGTTCCGGTGGGCCGCGCTGAGCGGCGACCCGGCCGACATCGCCGCCACCGACCGCGCGATCCTGGAGCTGTTCCCCGACAACGAGCCGCTGGCCAGGTGGATCGCGCAGGCCGGCGAGAAGGTGCACTTCCAGGGGCTGCCCGCGCGCATCTGCTGGCTCGGCTACGGCGAGCGCAACGTCGCGGGCGAGCGGTTCAACGACATGGTGGCCTCCGGCGAGCTCCAGGCGCCGATCGTGATCGGCCGCGACCACCTCGACAGCGGGTCGGTGGCCTCGCCGTACCGGGAGACCGAGGCCATGGCCGACGGCTCGGACGCGATCGCCGACTGGCCGCTGCTCAACGCCATGCTCAACACCGCCTCCGGCGCGGCCTGGGTGTCCATCCACCACGGCGGCGGCGTGGGGATCGGGCGTTCCATCCACGCCGGTCAGGTCACGGTCGCCGACGGCACCGCGCTGGCCGGGGAGAAGCTCAACCGCGTGCTCACCAACGACCCCGGCACGGGCGTGATGCGGCACGTGGACGCGGGCTACGACGAGGCCGCCCAGGTGGCCGAGGCCCGCGGCGTGCGCATCCCGATGCGCGAGTCCTGACGGCCCGCCGTCCCGTCCCCCACGGGGTACGGGGGATGAGAATGCGGGTCGGGGAACGTTGGAGGTGGCGTGGCTGACGGATATCACGGTGGGCTCGGCGTGCTGCTCGACGGCCGGAGGTTGTCGCCGGTGCAGCGCAGGATCGCCCATTACCTGGGCGAGCACCTCGACGAGGCCATCTTCCTGTCCAGCGTCGAGCTGGCCGAGCGGGCCGGGGTCAGCCAGCCGTCGGTGACCAGGTTCGCCATGGTGCTCGGCTTCGCCGGCTATCCCGAGCTGCGTCAGGCGCTGCGCCCGCTGGTGCTCGGCGGCGGCGTGGTCGCGCCGCAGGAGAGCCTGCTGCGGAACGCGATCGACAGCGAGATCCGCAACCTCGCCGTGGTGCGCGAGCGGCTGGCCGCGCTCCCGCTCAAGGAGCTGGGCGAGCAGCTCGCCGCCACCGAGCCGCTGCCGGTGCTGGGCCTGCGGGTCTCCTGCGGCCTGGCCACCACCTTCGCCTACTACGCCAGGCGCATCCACCCCGACGTGCGCCTGCTCACCCATGGCGGCTCGGAGCTGGTCGAGGGGCTGCACGCGGCGCGGCGGGCGGGCGCGGAGTGGGTGGTGGCCGTGGTGCTCCCGCGCTATCCGGCCGAGGTCGTCCAGGCGCTGGAGTACGCGGAGAAGCTCGGCCTGCGCGTCGCCGCGATCACCGACAAGCCGGGCTTCCCGGCCGAGGTGGTGCTCGACGGCCCGGTCGGCGACCGTCTGGTGTTCGACTCCCACGCGGCCCCTCTGGCGCTGGCCATGGCCCTGGTGGAGGCCATGGCCGACGCCGCGCCGCTGCGTACCCGGGCCAGGCTGGAGGAGTACGAGCGGATGACCGACGAGGCCGGCACCTTCCTACCCGGCGATCCTGCGTAGCGACCGCGTCGACCAGATCGTCGTGAGCACCGCGAGCGCGATGAACAGCGCGAACGCGATCGGGATCGACGGGTCGCCGAGCCGCCCGGCGAACAATGCCCGCCCGGCCTCGACCGCGTGGTACAGCGGGTTGACCGGCGCGATCGCCCGCATCCAGCCGGGTGCGAACGAGATCGGGATGAACAGCCCGGCCAGCAGCATGATCGGCAGCATGAACAGGTTGAGCGTCTGCGACATGCCGTTCTCGTCGCGTACGGTCAGCGCCAGCCCCTGCGACAGCCCGGAGGCGAACAGCCCCGTGGCCGCCATGAGCGCCAGCACCAGCACCAGCTCGACGCCGCCGATCCGCACGCCCATGGCCACGGCCACGACCAGCACCAGGATGGCCTGGCAGACCAGCACGACCATGTCCTTGGCCACCCGTCCGAGCACGACGGCCGGCCGCCAGGCGGGGCTGACGGCGTACCGTTCGAGCGAGCCGTTGCGCAGCTCGGCGATCAGGCCGAACCCCGAGAACAGCGAGCCGAACACGGCGATCATCATCATCGACGCGGGCGTGAACATGCGCAGGGCGTCGACCGTGCTGCCGCCCGGCGTCAGATCCTTGAGCAGCGGCGCGAACATCAGCAGGTAGAGCACCGGCTGCAGGATGCCGAACAGCGGCCAGACCGGGTTGCCGAAGGACTTCTTCAGCTCGTAGCCGGTGAACAGGACGAGGTGGCGGATCATGCGGCGGCTCCCGTGTCGCGGAGGGATCGGCCGGTCTTGGCCAGGAAGACGTCGTCGAGCGTGGAGCGGTCGAGCGCGATCGAGCGCAGGGCGATGCCGTGCTCCTCAAGCAGGCGCAGCAGCGCGGGCAGCGTGTGCTCGCCGTCGTCGACGTAGACGCGCAGGGCGTCCTCGTCCACGCGGACCTCGCGGGCCAGGGGCCTGAGCGCCTCGGCGGCCCGCTCGGGCTCGTCCAGCCGCAGCGTGACGACGTCGCCGGAGACCTCGCGCTTGAGCTCACCGGGCGTGCCCTCGGCCACGATCCGCCCGTGGTCCACGATCACCAGCCGGTCGCAGAGCGCGTCGGCCTCGTCGAGGTAGTGGGTGCTGAGCAGCACGCTCGTGCCGGCCTCGCGGAGCTGCCTGATGCGGTCCCAGAGGTTCGCGCGGTTCTGCGGGTCGAGGCCGGTGGTGGGTTCGTCGAGGAAGAGCAGCGGCGGCGCGTGCACCAGCCCGAGCGCGATGGCCACCCGTCGCTTCTGGCCGCCGGAGAGCGTGCGGCCGGGCCGATCGGCCATCTCGGTGAGGTCGAAGCGTTCGAGGACGTCGGCCGTGGCCTGCCTCGGGTCGGCCACGTCGTGGATCCTGGCGGCCATCATGATCTGGGCGCGGGCGCTCGTGGTGTCCTCCACGCCGCCCGCCTGGCTGACGTAGCCGAGCTTGCGGCGCACGGCCCCGGGCTCCGCGCGCAGGTCGTGCCCGGCGATGACGGCGGTGCCGGAGTCGGGCGTGATCAGAGTGGCCAGCATGCGGATCGTCGTGGTCTTGCCGGCGCCGTTGGGGCCGAGGACGCCGAAGATCTCGCCTTTTTCGACGTTGAGGTCGATGCCGCGCACGGCCTCGACGGTCTGGGAGCCCTTGCGGCTCCTGGTGGTGAACGTCTTGCGTAACTCGCGTGCTTCTATGATCACCGTTCTCCTCAGGGCAGTTCGTCCTTCTCGACCCGTGTGATCGCGCCTTCGACCCAGTCGAGCTGGGCCTGGAGCACGGCCTGGGTCAGGCGGAGGTTCTCGTCGAGGTGCCTGGGCTCGCCGTAGCGCTGCTTGGTGCCGTACGCGTGGTCGATCGTCTCGATGTTCAGTCGCAGTTGTCGGATCCTGCCATGCAGGGCGTCGAGAATCTCCTGCTTTTCCAGCCGGTTCATGAACGTCAGCGCGACCTGGAAGGGGTCCACGACGGGCCGCACCTCCGACCAGCTCTGCATGAGCAGCCGGTGGAACTCGTAGCGGCCGGCGTCGGTCAGCTCGTAGACGACCTTGCCGCCCTTCCCGGCCTCGACGACCGCGAGCAGACCCTCGTCGGCCATCTTGCCCAGGCCGTGGTAGATCGAGCCGAAGGCGACGTTCGCCCAGGCGTCGGCGCCCATCATCTCCAGCCGGCGGCGGACGCCGTAGCCGTTCATGGGGCCGTCGAGCAGGGAACCGAGGATCAGAATGCGCGTTGACACCGACATGACTCAATTTTGTACTCAAATTTGAGGGATCGTCAAGGTCATAAACTCGGCGGCATGACTGAACGACCGATCGCGCTGGTCACCGGCGCTTCCCGTGGTGTGGGCGAGGCCGTGGCGCGGGCGCTGGGCCCCACGCATCACCTCATCCTCGGTGGCAGGGACGAGTCCGCGCTCGCGAAGCTGGCCGCCGAACTGCCCGACGCGCGGCCCTGGCCCGTCGAGCTGACCCGGCTCACCGAGGCCGACGTCGCCGGCGTCGAGCGGCTCGACGTGCTCGTGCACAGCGCCGGGGTCGCGATGCTCGGCCGGATCGCCGACCAGCCGGCCGACAACTGGCGCACGACGATGGAGCTCAACGTCGTGGCGGTCGCCGAGCTGACCCGGCTGCTGCTGCCCGCGCTGCGCCGCGCCCGGGGGCACGTCGTCTGCGTGAACTCCGGGTCGGGGCAGCGGGCCAACCCCGAATGGGCCTCGTACGCGGCCAGCAAGTTCGCCCTGCGCGCCTTCGCCGACGCGCTGCGCCTGGAGGAGCCCGAGCTGCGGGTCACCACCGTCTACCCGGGCCGGGTGGCCACCGACATGCAGCGCGGCGTACGAGCCCAGGAAGGCGGCGCGTACGAACCGGACAAGTACCTCACCCCGGAGAGCGTGGCGCGGGCCGTGCTCGCCACGATCAACGCCGGACCCGACGCCCACCTCACCGAACTGACCATCAGACCGAGCGCGGGCCCGGTCAGCTGACATCTGAATGAATCCATTCACTACAGTGGACCCATGCTTGAACCACTCGCGCACATTGGACGAGATCCCCGCTCCGGCGGATACGTGAGAGACGCCTGGTCGGCCGCCGACATGGAGCTACGCGGGTGGTTCGCGGGCGAGGCCGCGCGCCGCGGGCTCGACCTGCGGGAAGACCGCAACGGCAACCTCTGGGCCTGGTGGGGCGACCCGTCGGGCCGGCCGGGCGTCGTCACCGGCAGCCACCTCGACTCGGTGCGCCACGGCGGCGCCTTCGACGGCCCGCTCGGCGTGGTGTCCGCCTTCGCCGCCCTCGACCTGCTGCGCGAACGGCAGGTCACCCCGGGCAGGCCGGTCGGCGTCGCCTGCTTCACCGACGAGGAGGGGGCCAGGTTCGGCATGCCGTGCATGGGCTCCCGGCTGCTCACCGGCGCGCTCACGCCGGAACGCGCGCTCGCGCTCACCGACGACGAGGGTGACACGCTGGCCGACGTCATGGCGCGGGCCGGCCGCAAGCCGGAGGCCATCGGACGCGACGCCGAGACCCTGGCCACCGTCGGCACGTTCGTCGAGCTCCACGTCGAGCAGGGCCGCGGCCTGGTGCACGAGGGCCGGCCGGTGGGCGTGGCCAGCGCCATCTGGCCGCACGGCCGGTGGCGCTTCGACTTCCACGGCAGGGCCGACCACGCGGGCACCACCCGGCTGGCCGACCGCGACGACCCGATGCTGCCCTTCGCCCGCCTGGTGCTGGCCGCCCGCGAGGCGGCCGAGCGGCACGACGTGGTGGCCACGGTCGGCAAGACCCGCGTCTCGCCCGGTAACGCCAACGCCGTCCCCGGCCTGGTCTCGGCCTGGCTGGACGCCCGCGGCCCGGCGGAGCCCGCGGTCCGCGCCCTGGTCGAGGAGCTGTCCGCGGCGGCCGGGGCGGACGTGCGCGAGGAGTCGTGGACCCCCGAGGTCGCCTTCGGCGCCGCGCTGAGGGACCGGCTGGCCCGCGTGGCCGGCGGCGACACGCCCGCGCCGATCCTGCCGACCGGAGCGGGTCACGACGCCGGGATCCTCGCCACGGCGGGCGTCCCGAGCGCGATGTTGTTCGTACGCAACCCCACCGGCGTGTCCCATTCACCCGAGGAGCACGCCGACCAGGCAGACTGCCATGCGGGAGTGGTGGCACTCGCGGACGTGCTGGAGGATCTGTGTCGCTGACCTACTGGTGCGAGCAGGCCTGGTTGCCCGACGGGGTCGCCCATGGCGTCCTCATCGAGGTCGAGGGCACCCGGATCGCCCGGATCGCCCGTGGCGAGCCCGGCTCGGCCGAGCGGCTGCCGGGCCTGACCATCCCCGGCCTGGCCAACGCCCATTCCCACGCCTTCCACCGGGCCCTGCGCGGCGCCACCCAGCGCGGCAAGGGCGACTTCTGGACCTGGCGCGACCAGATGTACGAGGTCGCGGGCAGGCTCGACCCCGACACCTACTTCCAGCTCGCCAGGGCGGTCTACGCCGAGATGGCGCTGGCCGGGGTGACCTGCGTGGGCGAGTTCCACTACCTGCACCACGCCCCCGACGGCCGCCCGTACGAGGACAGGAACGTGATGAGCCACGCGCTCATCCAGGCCGCCCGCGAGGCCGGGCTGCGCATCACGCTGCTCGACACCTGCTACCTGTCGGGCGGCATCGGCGTGCCGCTGTCGGGCACCCAGCTGCGCTTCAGCGACGGCAGCGCCCACGGCTGGGCCGCCCGCGCCGACGAGCTGGCCGCCGCCTACGAAGGGCAGCACGACGTCGAGATCGGGGCCGCCGTCCACTCGGTGCGCGCGGTGCCGCCCGACCAGATGCCGGTGGTGGCCGAGTTCTCCCACCGGCACGCCGCCCCGCTGCACGCGCACGTCTCCGAGCAGCGCGCCGAGAACGCGGCCTGCGCCGAGACGTACGCCGCCACGCCGGTCCAGATCCTGCACGAGCGCGGCGTGCTCGGCCCTCGCTCGACCGCCGTGCACGCCACCCATCTGACCGACTCCGACGTGGAGCTGCTCGGCCAGTCGGGCACGTACATCTGCATGTGCCCCACCACCGAGCGCGACCTGGCCGACGGCGTCGGCCCGGCCAGGGCGGCGGCCGACCGGGGCACGCAGATCACGCTCGGCTCCGACGGCCACGCCGTGATCGACCTGTTCGAGGAGGCCCGCGCGGTCGAGCTCGACGAGCGGCTGACCAGCGAGCGGCGCGGCCACTGGAGCGCCGCCGACCTGCTCACCGCCGCCACCGGCACCGGGCACACCTCGCTCGGCTTCGCCGACGCGGGCCGGCTCATCCCCGGGGCGTGGGCCGACCTGGTGTCGGTCCGGCTCGACTCGGTGCGCACGGCGGGCGCCGGCGGGCTGGAGGCGGTGGTGTTCGCGGCCACGGCCTCCGACGTGCACTCGGTGGTCTCCGGCGGCCGCAGGGTCGTCGCGCAGGGCCGCCACGAACTGGGCGACGTCGGACACATGCTCTCCGAGGCGATAGGAAAGGTGCGATGACCACCACGCTGATCGACGGGATCGGGCTGCTCTACACCGGCGACCCCGAGCGCGAGGAGATCACCGACGCGGCGCTGGTCGTCGAGGACGGCGTGGTGGCCTGGCTGGGCCCCGCCGCCCAGGCGCCCGACGCCGACGAGCGCGTGCACGTCGGCGGCCGGGCCGTGCTGCCCGGGTTCGTGGACAGCCACGCCCACCTGATCTTCGCCGGCGACCGCACGGCCGAGTTCCAGGCCCGCATGTCGGGGCAGCCGTACACCGGCGGGGGCATCAGGACGACCGTCGCCGCCACCCGCGCGGCGAGCGACGCCGACCTGGCCACGCACGCCCGCGCCCTGGTGGAGGAGATGCTCGCCCAGGGCACCACCACCGTGGAGATCAAGAGCGGCTACGGCCTGTCCGCCGAGCACGAGCGACGCTCCCTGGAGATCGCCACCACCCTCACCGACGAGACCACCTACCTCGGCGCGCACGTCGTGCCCGAGGGCGCCGACGCCGACGACTACGTCCGCCTGGTGACGGGCGAGATGCTCGACGCCTGCGCCCCCTACGCCAAATGGGTGGACGTCTTCTGCGAGCGCGGCGCGTTCGACGGCGACCAGACCAGGGAGATCCTGAACGCCGGGATCAAGGCCGGGCTCCAGGCCCGCGTGCACGCCAACCAGCTCACCGAGGGGCCCGGCGTGCGCATCGCCTGCGAGCTGGGCGCGGCCTCGGCCGACCACTGCACCCACCTGTCGGCGGCCGACGTCGACGCGCTGGCCTCCAGCGGGACGGTCGCGACGCTGCTGCCGGGGGCCGAGTTCTCCACGCGGTCGCCGTACCCGGACGCGCGGCGGCTCATCGACGCGGGCGTCACGGTCGCGCTGGCCACCGACTGCAACCCGGGCTCGTCGTTCACCTCGTCGATGCCGTTCTGCGTGGCGCTGGCCGTACGGGAGATGGGGATGACGCCGCTGGAGGCGGTGCGGGCGGCCACGTACGGCGGGGCCCGCGCGCTGCGCCGCACGGACGTAGGGTGGTTGCGTCAGGGAGCCCGCGCGGACCTCGTCGTGCTCGACGCCCCCTCCTATGTCCACCTGGCGTACCGACCCGGTGTTCCCCTTGTCCACCAGGTGTTTCAGGCCGGTCTCCTCCTTTAGGAGGACGTCCAAGACCCTCCCTCTGGCGTAGCTGTTTAGGGAATCTTTGCTTCCGGCCGGACGTTGGCGGGATATAGGACGCAGCTGCGGAACGAGGTGCCAGGGGATGGCAAGGCCTACGGGGAGTCGCACGCAGGAGCAGCACGTCGCTGACCGCGACCTGCTGGGGACGTATCTGGCCGAGATAGGCCGGGTCCCGCTGCTCACGGCGGAGGAAGAGGTGGAGCTCGCCAAGAGGATCGAGGCGGGCCTGTTCGCCGAGCAGCTTCTTGACAGCGGAGGCTCCGAGCCGCGGATCGGGGACGCGGCCGACGAGGAGCTGGAACGCCTGGCCGTCTCGGGCCAGCGGGCGAAGGACGAGTTCATCCAGGCCAACCTGCGCCTGGTGGTGGCGGTGGCCCGGAAGTACTCGGGTCGGGGGATGCCGCTCATCGACCTGGTCCAGGAGGGGAACCTGGGCCTGGTGCGAGCGGTCGAGAAGTTCGACTACCGGCGGGGGTACAAGTTCTCCACCTACGCCACGTGGTGGATCAGGCAGTCGGTCGGACGGGCCATCCACGAGCAGGCCCGTCCGGTCCGGCTGCCGACGCACGCCGGCGAGCAGATGACCCGGCTGATGCGGGTGCGCCGCGACATGCTGGCCGAGTACGACACCGAGCCGACCGACGGCGACCTCGCCGAGATCCTCGACCTGCCGATCGAGCGGGTGCGCGAGCTGCGCCGCTGGGCGTCCGACCCGGTGTCGTTGCAGCTCGGCGTGGGTGACGAGGACGAGACCGAGCTGGGTGACATGATCGCCGACGAGACGTGGGCCGATCCCGAGCAGCAGGCCATCGACATCCTTGAGCGCGAGCGGCTCGACCAGTGGCTCACCGACCTGGAGGGCGACACCAGCGAGATGTTGCGGTGGCGCTACGGGCTGGTCGACGGGCGCGAGCACACGCTGACCGAGGTGGGGGAGCGCTACGGCATCGGCCGCGACCGCGCCCGCCGCATCGAGCGCGACGCGCTGGCCCGCCTGCGCCGCATGGCCAACGCCGCCGCCTGACCTTCTTCGCGGCCTTCGCCCTTCTGGGCGTCTTCGGCGCCGCCGCCCGCATCCGGGCGGCGGCGCCGCCGCATCCGGACGCCTCCGGCGTCCCAGGGGCCCGCGGCGTGACGAAGGCCCACGGGCGGCGACCCGTTCCAGGGGCCTGTGACGTCACCAGGGCCCGCTCGTTCCAGGGGGTCTGTCACGGTCTGAGGACGCGGCGCAGGAACTCCTCGACGGCGGACTCCGCCGTGGCCGTGTCGCCGCCTCTGGCGACCAGCAGGGCGCTCTCGTTGATGGCGGCCAGCAGCATGTGGGCGTGCAGGTCGACGAACTCGTCGGGCACCGCCCCGGTCGCCTGGAGGGCCGCCTTCAGCATGCCGAACGAGTAACGCTCCTCCATCGCCCGCCAGCTCTCCCACCCGAGCACGGCGGGCGCGTCGATGAGCACGATGCGCCGGATCACCGGATCGCCCGCGAGCCTCACCCAGGCCAGCGCCCCCGCCCGCAGCGCCGCCGCGGGGTCGCCGATGCCGCGCACCGCCTTGGCGATCTTGACGCCGACGGCCGACTCCGTGGCCTCCAGCACCGCCTCGAACAGCGCGTCCTTGCCCGCGTAGTGGTGGTAGAGCGCCCCGCGGCTCAGCCCCGACTCCTGCAGCACGGTCTCGATCGACGTGTCGTCGTAGCCCCGCTCGGCGAACAGCCGCGTGGCGATGGCGAGGACCTTGTCGCGGGTGGCCGCGCCGCGCTCCGCCTTGAGGTTCATGCCCCCACTCTAGACAGACCGACCGACGGTCGGTAATTTTCTAGACCGACAGTCGGTCTGTAATCCCAAGGAGTGGACGTGGACGGCATCACCTACCTGGACGTCGGCCGGGGCCCGGTCGCCTTGTTCGTGCACGGCGTGGGCACCAGCTCGTACCTGTGGCGCAACGTCGTCGCAGAGCTGCGCGACGAACGCCGCTGCGTGGCCATCGACCTGCCCCTGCACGGCGGCAGCGACCCGCGCGACGACCTGTCCATCCCCGCGCTGGCCGAGGCCGTCGAGGAGCTGTGCGCCGGGCTCGGCCTGGACGAGGTGGACCTCGTGGCCAACGACACCGGCGGCGCCGTGGCCCAGGTGTTCGCGGTGCGCCACCCCGCGCGGCTGCGCTCGCTCACCCTCACCAACTGCGACGTGCACACCAACACCCCGCCCGAGGCGTTCAAGGACACCGTCGAGCTGGCCGTCAGGGGCGAGCTGGCCGGGCTCGTGGCCGCCGTGGTGGACCATCCCGAGCTGCTGGCCCGGACCGCCCTGGGCGCCGGCTACGAGCGCATCGACGACCCCGCCGCGCTGGTCGACGCCTACCTGCGCCCGATCCTGGCCAAGCCCGGCGGCGGCCGCGCCTTCGAACGCCTGCTGGCCTCGATCGACGCCGCGGACCTGGTCGCCATCGAGCCCCAGCTCACCGTGCTCACCGTGCCGACGCTGGTCGTGTGGGGCACCGGCGACACGTTCTTCGACGTGAGCTGGGCCCACTGGCTGCGCGACACGATCCCCGGCGTGAAGGAGGTCGTCGAGATCGAGGGCGGGCGGCTGTTCTTCCCCGACGAGCGGGCCGCCGAGCTGGTCCCCCACCTGCGCCGCTTCTGGGGCCGGCCGTAGGCTCCGGATCATGTACGTCGAAACGTTGCGCCGCTATCCGGTCAAGTCGATGCTGGGCGAGGAGATCGCCGAGAGCGAGGTGACCGAGCGCGGCCTGACCGGCGACCGGGCCAGGGCGGTGCTCGACGTCGCCACGGGGAAGATCGCCAGTGCCAAGAACCCCAGGCTGTGGCGCGACCTGCTGACCGTCGAAGGCGCCCGCGCGCCGGGCGACGAGGAGCTGTCGAAGCTGCTCGGCCGCGAGGTGCGGCTGATCGACGTGCCGCCGGAGGGCGCCGAGCTGGAGCGGTCGGTGCCCGAGCGGGTGCTGGCCGAGGGCATCGAGGCGGAGGTGCCGTACACGGTGGGCACGCTGGGCGGGGCCTCGCCGGAGGGCACGTTCTTCGACTTCGCGCCCCTGCACCTGATCTCCACCGCGACGATCGACCGCATCGGCGAGCTGAGCCCGCGCGGGCACGTCGAGGCCCTCCGCTACCGGCCCAACCTGATCATCAGGACCGACGTGGAGGGCTTCGCCGAGAACGACTGGGTGGGGCGCGAGCTGCACGTCGGGCACGAGGTCGTGCTCCAGGTCATCGTGGCCAGCCCGCGCTGCGCGGTGCCGACGCTGGCCCACGGCGCGCTCGGCCGCGACACCGAGGCGCTGCGCGTGGTCGCCCGGCACAACCGGGTCCCGGTGCTCGACGCCGGGCTCCAGGCGTGCGCGGGCGTCTATGCGCGGGTGCTGCGCCCCGGCCGGATCGTCCAGGGCGACCCGGTCAGGCCAGCGGGCTGAGGTACTTCTCCAGGTCGTCGAGGATCTTGCCGGCGGCGGTGACGCCGATGCCGGTCATCCAGATCTCGTCGTCCACGTCGTGCGCGTGGCCGGCCTTGACCGCGGCCAGGTTCTTCCACAGCGGGCCGCCGGTCACCGTGGCCTGCGACTTGGCGGCGGCCTCGCCGTAGGCGCTGTAGAAGATCGCGTCGCCGTCGGCCTGGGCGATGTTCTCCTGGCTCAGCTTGCCGAAGCGCTTGTCGTCCTGGTCGGCCAGGCGCTGGACCTCGGGCCGCTGGACGCCGGCGTCGCCGACCACGATGCCGCTGAACGACTCGGGGCCGTACATGCGGATCTCGGTGGGCATGAAGCGCACGATGCTCACCGAGAGCTTCGAGAACTTCGTGCCCACCTCCTTGGCCCGCTGCTCGTAGGACGACAGCAGCCCGGACGCCTGCTCCTTCTTGCCCAGGGCCTCGGCGTCCAGCAGGAAGTTCTCCTTCCAGGTGATGCCCACCTTCTCCGTGAACACGGTCGGAGCGATCTTGCTGAGCTTGTCGTAGAAGGCGGCCTGGCGGAACTTCGTGCCGAGGATGAGGTCCGGCTTGAGCGCCATGATCGCCTCGATGTTGGGCTGCTGGAGAGTGCCGACCGGCTTGGTGGCCGACAGCGCCGAGCCGAGGTACTCCGGCCAGGTCTGGTTCTCGCCCGCCTGAGCCGCGCCGACGGGGGCCATCCCGAGGGAGACCATCGTGTCCAGCTTGTCGGTGTCGAGCACGACCACCCGCTTGGGGGTCATCGGAACTTTGCTCTCGCCCATGGCGTGCTTGACCGTCCTGGTGGGGCCGGCGTCCTGCGTGCCGGTCGAGGTGCCGCAGGCGGCCAGGGCGAGGACGGGGAGCAGGGCCAGAAGCCGGAGACGCATGAGGGATTCCTTGATCTATTAGGTTAGGCAATCCTAAGTATCTCATGGCCCAATCGAAGCGTGTGAAGGGGCCGAAACGTACCCGAAACACCGTGCCGACGAGATTCACGAATGCGAAACACTCCAGGTCGAGCCACGAAACCCCGGCCGAACACGCTGTGGCGACACGTCACATGTAAGGAGGGTCGCGTCGTGAAGATCGATAGCGGCACCACAGCCTGGATGCTCGCGGCCACCGCGCTGGTGTTGCTGATGACTCCGGGCCTCGCGTTCTTCTACGGGGGCATGACCAGGGCCAAGAGCGTCCTGAACATGATGATGATGTCGTTCGGCGCCATCATCACGGTCACCGTGGCCTGGGTGCTGTTCGGGCACTCGATCGCGTTCACCGACAACGGCAGCACGGTGCTCAACAACATCGTCGGCGGCTTCGACGCCCTGGGCCTGCAGAGCCTGGTCGACACGGCCACCAAGGACGACGGCACCGGCATGCCGAGCCTGGTCTTCTCGGCCTTCCAGCTGACGTTCGCCATCATCACCGTCGCCCTGATCAGCGGCGCGATCGCGGACCGGGCGAAGTTCGGCGCGTGGATCCTGTTCACCGTCGTCTGGGCCACCGTGGTCTACTTCCCGGTCGCCCACTGGGTGTGGGGCACCGGCTGGCTCAACACCATGGGCATCGAGGACTTCGCCGGCGGAACCGTCGTCCACATCAACGCCGGCGCCGCGGCGCTGGCCCTGGCCCTGGTGATCGGCAAGCGCAAGGGCTGGCGCAAGGAGCCGATGCGGCCGCACAACCTCACGCTGGTGCTGCTCGGCGCGGGCCTGCTGTGGTTCGGCTGGTTCGGCTTCAACGCCGGCTCGGAACTGGCCGTGGACGGCACCGCCGGGCTCGCGTTCATGAACACCCAGATCGCCACCGCGGTCGCCGCCGGGGCCTGGCTCGTCGTGGAGAAGCTGCGCGACGGCCACGCCACCAGCCTCGGGGTCGCCTCCGGCGCGGTCGCCGGCCTGGTCGCCATCACGCCGGCCTGCGGTTTCGTGGACCCGTGGGCCGCGATGGTCATCGGGCTGGTGGCCGGGGCCGTCTGCGCCTACGCCGTGGGCCTGAAGTACCGGCTGGGCTTCGACGACTCGCTCGACGTGGTCGGCGTGCACCTGGTCGGCGGGGTCATCGGCGCCGTCTCGCTCGGCTTCCTGGCCGCCTATCCCTTCCTCGACCAGCAGAGCAAGGGCCTGTTCTACGGCGGCGGCCTCGGCCAGCTCGGGCTCCAGGTGCTCGGCCCGGTCGCGATCGGCGGCTACTCGTTCGTCGCCACCTGGATCGTCGGGAAGATCATCGACAGGACGATGGGCTTCCGCATCTCCGCCGAGGACGAGCTCACCGGCATCGACGTCACCACGCACGCCGAGACCGGGTACGACCTGGGCACGGTCTACGCGTCCGGCGTGACCACCCCGAACGGTCCGCTCACCCCGGCCCCGGCTCCGGCTCCGGCTCCCAAGAAGGTGGAGGCATGAGGCTCATCACCGCGATCATCAAGCCGTTCAAGCTCGACGACGTCAAGGCGGCGCTGGAGCAGTTCGGCGTCAAGGGCATGACGGTCAGCGAGGCCAGCGGCTACGGCCGCCAGCGCGGCCACACCGAGGTCTACCGCGGCGCCGAGTACCAGGTGGACCTGGTGCCGAAGGTGCGCCTGGAGGTGCTGGCCGAGGAGGACGACGCCGAGGACGTCCTCGACGTCATCGTCAAGGCGGCCCACACCGGCAAGATCGGCGACGGCAAGGTCTGGTCCGTGCCCGTCGACACGGTCGTGCGCGTACGCACCGGAGAGCGAGGGCCGGAGGCCCTGTGAGAGGAGAGGCGCGCTCGTACGCCGCGGCCCGCAAGGAGCGGACCGCGGACACCGACCGCTGGCTCAAGGACCTCTTCAGGACGGCGAGCGACGGCGACCAGGTCTCCCTGGTCGCCGTCGGCAGCCTCGGGCGCGGCGAGCCGGCCCCGGGCAGCGACCTGGACCTGGTCCTGCTGCACGACGGACGGGCCGACGTGGGGCGGATCGCCGACCGCATCTGGTACCCCATCTGGGACTCCGCCGTCGGCCTCGACCACTCCGTGCGGACCGTGACGGAGGCCGTGGCCGTGGCCAGGCAGGACCTCAAGGCCGTGCTCGGACTCATCCAGGCCAGGCACGTCGCCGGCGACCCCGACCTGACCAGGAAGGCCAGGGAGGCGGTGCTGGCCGAGTGGCGGGCCGACTCGCGGCGCAGGCTGGGCGAGCTGCGCGCGTCGGCCGACCACCGGGCGCAGGTCAGCGGCGAGCTGGCCTTCCTCCTCGAACCCGACCTCAAGGACGGCCGCGGCGGGCTCCGCGACGTCCAGGCGATGCAGGCCGTGGCGGCGGCGTGGGTGGCCTCGGCGCCGGGACCGCGGGCGCGCGAGGCGCACGAGTTCATCCTCGACGTGCGGCACGCGCTGCACGTCGTCACCGCGCGCGGCGCCGACCGGCTGGTGCTCCAGGAGCAGGACGCGGTGGCCGGGCTGCTCGGCCTGCTCGACGCCGAGGCCCTCATGCGCAGGCTCGCCGAGGCGGGCCGGACCGTCTCCCACGCCTTCGACGCCACCTGGCGGACGGTTGACAAGCTGCTGTCAGGGCCGGTGCCGCGGGGGCGCCGTCCGCTGGCCGACGGTGTGGTCGAGCACGGTGGGGAGGTGGTGCTCGCCAGAGGCGTCGACCCGCGCAGGGACCCCGTCCTGGTGCTGCGGGCGGCTGCCGCCGCGGCCGGTTCGGGGCTGCCGCTGGCGCCCGCGACGGTGTCCGTCCTGGCCGCTCAGTCGGCTTCGATGCCGGTGCCGTGGCCCGAGGAGGCGCGCGACGCGCTGGTGTCGATCCTCGGCGCCGGACGGGCCGCCGTGCCCGTGTGGGAGGAGCTCGACCAGGCCGGCGTCCTTGTCAAGCTGCTTCCTGACTGGGAGCGCGTACGGCATCGTCCGCAGCGCAATCCCATCCACCGCTTCACCGTGGACCGGCACCTGATCGAGACCGCCGCGAACGCCGCCGGCCTCGCCCGCGAGGTCTCCCGTCCCGACCTGCTGCTGATCGGCGCGCTCCTGCACGACATCGGCAAGGGCTGGCCGGGCGACCACTCGGCGACGGGCGAGGTCGTGGTCCGCGACCTCGCCCGCCGCATGGGGCTGCCCGCGCGCGACGTCGAGACGCTGGCCACCGTCGTACGCCACCACCTGCTGCTGCCCGAGACCGCCACCCGCAGGGACCTGGACGACCCGGTCACGATCGAGAAGGTCGCCGCCACGGTCGGCTCCCGCGAGGTGCTCGACCTGCTGGCCGCGCTGGCCGTCGCCGACGGCAACGCGACCGGGCCCGCCGCCTGGAACGCCTGGAAGGCCGGCCTGGTCGCCGACCTCGTCCGCCGGGTCAGGTCCGTGCTGTCGGGCTCGCCGCCGCCCAGGGCGCCCTCGATCTCGCCCGAGCAGGCCGCGCTGGCCCGGCACGGCGGCGGGGCGGTCCGGGTCAACGGCGGGGCGGTCACGGTCGTCGCCCCCGACCGGGCCGGGCTGCTGTGGAGCGCCGCCGGGGTGCTGGCCGCCCACCGGATGGTCGTGCGCTCGGCGTCGGCCGCGTCGGCGGGCGGCACGGCGGTGATCGAGTTCGCCGTCGTGCCCGAGTACGGCTCCCCGCCCGACCCGGCCACGCTGGAGGCCGATCTGCGGCTCGTCCTTGCCGGCCGTCTTGACATCGAGCAGCGGCTGGCCCGCCGCGCCAGGTCCGTACGGCCGCCCCGGGTACCTGTGGCTCCACCTCGCGTGACACTGGTCGACGACGCCTCCGCGACGGCCACCGTGGTGGAAGTCAGGGCCCATGACAGGCCGGGGCTCCTGTGGCGCATCGGACGGGCGTTCGGGGAGTGTGGTCTTGACGTGAGAGCCGCCCGCGTGGAGACTCTCGGCGCGGAGGCGGTGGACGTCTTCTATGTCGTGGACCGCGCCGGTCGCACCCTCAGCGACGGCGCGCAGCGAGTTCAAGTTCACGATCAGGTGCTGGCCGCACTGCGATAACCAACAGTGAACAACTGTCGGTCACATATGTAACGATTGTGTCCGAAATGCCTGTTAAGTCGGATGCTGCGGATACCTTGTGGACGGCTTGAACACCCGTCGTTGAACGGGACGATTGAGGGGTAGCGAAAGCAGTGATCACGGGGAATTCCGACAGCGGCCATGCCGCGAGGCGGGACCGCGGGAAGCGGTCGCTGCCTCGCCTGGGCCTGCGCAACTGGCGCGTGAGATGGCGTCTGACGGCGCTCATCCTCGTGCCCACCATCGCCGGCGTCGTGCTCGGGGGAGCACGTGTGGTCGGCTCGGTCCAGAGCATCGGCGACTACGACCGCACGGCCACCGCGGCCGAGCAGGCGGGCCGGATCAGGGACCTGGTGCAGGCACTCGGCCTGGAGCGTGACACGGGGGGCTGGATCGGGGCCTATCCCAAGCTGCGCAAGTCGAAGGCAGGCGAGCTCAACGAGTACAAGGGCGCCGTCGACAAGCTGGTCACGAGCGTCCGCGAGGACCTCGACGCCATCGACGACTCCTACGGCGAACGCGTCGTCAAGGCCGCCGGCCAGGCCAAGTACGACCTCAACCGGCTGGCCAAGATCCGCGCCGAGGGCCAGGCCGACACGATCCGGTACGACTTCCTGACCGACACCCTGCTCAAGCTGCACGACGAGCTGGCCCTGCTGTCGGACGACTCCCAGATCATCGGCCACTTCCGGGCCCTGAGCGCGCTCGCGCAGGCCAAGGAGGAGATGTCCCGCCAGCGCGTGCAGCTGCTGAAGAACTCCTACAACGTCGACGGCGTCGACGCCAAGGAGGTCGAGCGGTTCATCGCCTCCAACGCCCGCGAGCAGAGCGACATCGCCACCGTGGGTGCCGAGGCCGGTGTCGAGATCGGCCTGCAGCTGTCGAAGCTGCTGACCGGCAAGAACGAGTACGTCAACGTCCAGCTCACCAAGGCCCGCGCGGTCACCCTGGCCAGCGGCCGGGCCCCGGGCGTGCGCATCGCCGACAACCTGATCTCCTCCCGGTCCAACGCCCGCGAGCAGTGGTTCGGCGACAACAAGGTCGCGATCGGCGTCCTGCACGAGATCGAGAAGGATCTCGCCGACAAGGTGAACCTGCGCAGCCAGGAGCTGCGCGAGGCCGAGATCCGCAACGCCATCATCGCCGGTGTCCTGATCCTGGCGCTGCTGCTGGTCGTCCTGCTGCTCACCGTGGCCATCGCCCGTTCGCTGGTCGGCCCGCTGCGCCGGCTGCGCACGGAGGCCCTGGAGATCGCCGGCTTCCGGCTCCCCGACGTGGTGCGCCAGCTCCGCGTCTCGGGCGAGGCCAGCACCGACGTGCGTCCGATCGAGGTCGAGGGCCAGGACGAGATCGGTGAGGTCGCGCGGGCCTTCGACCAGGTCCACCGCCAGGCCGTGCGCCTGGCGGGCGAGGAGGCCGAGCTCCGCAGCAACATCAGCTCGATGTTCGTCAACCTCTCGCGCCGTACCCAGACGCTGGTCGAGCGGCAGATCTCGCTGATCGACGGCCTGGAGAAGGGCGAGCAGGACGGCGGCCGGCTGTCCGACCTGTTCAAGCTCGACCACCTGGCCACCCGCATGCGGCGCAACTCCGAGAACCTCCTGGTCCTCGCCGGCCACGAGGCCACCCGCCGGCGCAGCCAGCCGGCCAAACTGGTCGACGTCGTGCGCGCCGCGCTGTCGGAGGTCGAGGGCTACGAGCGGGTCCAGGTCAAGGTCCACCGGGCCACGTCCGTCCAGGGCAGCGCCGCCAACGACCTCGTCCACCTGGTGGCCGAGCTGGTGGAGAACGCGATCCAGTTCTCCCCGAGCAACTCCCAGGTCCTGGTCTCCAGCAGTCTCATCGAGGGCGGCGGCGCGCTGCTGTCGGTGAGCGACTCCGGCATCAGCATGACCGAGGAGGAGCTGGCCGAGGCCAACCGCCGCCTGGCCGAGCCGCCGGTCGTGGACGTGTCGGTCTCCCGCCGCATGGGCCTGTTCGTGGTCGGCCGGCTGGCGCTGCGCCACGGCATCCGGGTGCAGCTCAGGAAGGGCGAGGGCGCCGGCCTGATCGCCATGGTGCTGCTGCCGCCCACCCTGATCGCCGACGGCACGCAGCAGCCGCTGCCGCAGCGTCCGGCGTTTGGCGGCGGGACGGTGACGCCGCCCTCGCAGAACGGCTCGTTCCGGTCGTTCGGCAGCTTCGACTCGGTCGAGGCGAACGGCTCGCGGCCGGGTCCCGGCGATCCGGCCAGGTTCGGCCCGGGGCCGTCGGGGGCCTTCGGCGGCGCCCCGTCCGGGCCACCCGGGCCTTTCGACAGCGCGCCTTCAGGGCCGTCCGGGCCTTTCGACAGCGCGTCTTCAGGGCAGCCCGGGCCTTTCGACAGCGCGTCTTCAGGGCCGTCCGGGCCTTTCGACGCGCCTTCCGGGCCGTCGTCCTTCGACAGCCAGGCGCCGAGGCAGGGGCTCGGGGCGTTCAACTCCGACCCGGGCCGCAACGGGTTCAACTCCGACCCGGGCCGTCCGGTCAACGGGTTCACCGCCGACACCGACGGTGGCTCCTACCGGCGGCAGTCGTCGCCGTTCGACTCGGGGGCCTACCCGTCGTTGTCGTCGGGCAACGGCTCGTTCCCGTCGTACCCGGCGAACGGAGGGGCGTTCCCGACGCCGCCGCCGTACGCGACGAACTACGGGACGAACGACGTACGCCGTCCCGACCCGGCTCCCTCGGTGGACGTCTCGCCGATGGAACCGGAGCAGGAGGAGTTTCTGCCGATCTTCGCGTCGGTGGAGTCCGCGTGGTTCCGCAGGCCGCCGGGGGAGTCGGCGCCCGAGGCGCCCTCGTCCGGCGAAAGCGGCGGTGAGGCGAGGCCCGCGCAAGCCGTACCCTCTGGGGAGGAAGCGTGGCAGACGGCCGCGGACGCCGGTTGGCGTGCGGCGGCCAAAGCCAGCGAGCCCAGCCTCGGCGGCGTGACCGCCGCGGGGCTCCCCAAGCGCACCCCCAAGGCCAATCTGGTCCCCGGCACGGCGAGCCAGCCCGCTCAGCAGCAGGCTCAGCAGTCGCAGCCGCCGGCGCCCCCGGTCTCAGCCGACCGGATGCGCAGCCGCATGGCCAGCTACCAAAAGGGTGTGCGACGGGGCCGCCAGGAAGTACGTGGACAGGAGGAACAGAGTGAGTAAGCGTCCCGCTGGGGAGGATGCGTGACCATGCTGAGCCATGAGGCGAACCGCTTCGACTGGCTGATCACCGACTTCGTGCGCAACACCCCGGGGGTCGCGCACGCCGTGGTCGTCTCCGCCGACGGCCTGTGCCTGGCGGCCTCCGAGGGCTTCCCGCCGGACCGGGCCGACCAGCTCGCGGCGGTCTCCGCCGGTCTGCTGAGCCTGACCGTGGGCGCGTCCAGGGTCTTCGAGGGCGGCTCGGTGTCGCAGACCGTCGTCGAGATGCAGCGCGGGCTGCTCCTGGTCATGGCGATCAGCGACGGCTCCGTGCTGACGGTGCTGGCGGGTCCGGATTGTGACATGGGGCTGGTGGCGTACCAGATGACGCTGCTGGTAGACAGAGCGGGACAGGCGCTCACGCCGGCCCTGCGCGCCGAACTCCAGGCCGCAAGGACCCGGTGATGTGATGGAACTGATGGGAGAGGGCCGTGTACGGCAGTGACGGGACCGGGGACGACGAGCCCCTGTTCCGTCCTTACGCGGTGACCGGCGGCCGTTCCGAGCCGCGGTATCACCTCGCGATGGAGACGTTGATCTCATCGATGTCGATCCCGGACGACGAGATGGCCATGCTCACCCCCGAGCAGGAGGCCATCATGCAGTTGTGCAGGACGTTCCGGTCGGTCGCCGAGATCTCGGCCCTGCTCCGCGTCCCGCTGGGCGTGGCGAGGGTGCTTGTGGCGGACATGTCAGACGAAGGTCTCGTCCGCCTGCACCAGCCACGCCTCAGCCAGGGACAACCAGACCTCAACATGCTCGAAAGGGTGCTCAGTGGACTTCGCAGGCTCTAGCCCCGGGCTCACTTCGACGAAGATCGTCGTCGCTGGTGGGTTCGGCGTCGGCAAGACGACGTTCGTGGGGGCGGTGTCCGAGATCCTCCCGCTCACCACGGAAGCGGTGATGACCGACGCGTCCGCGGGCATCGACGACCTCGGGTTGACGCCGAACAAGCAGACCACGACCGTCGCCATGGACTTCGGCCGCCTCTCGCTCGACCGCGACCTGATCCTGTACCTGTTCGGCACGCCCGGACAGCACCGGTTCTGGTTCATGTGGGACGACCTGGTCCGCGGCGCGATCGGTGCGGTGGTGCTGCTCGACACCCGCCGTCTGGCCGACAGCTTCCCCGCCATCGACTACTTCGAAGAGGCCAAGCTGCCCTTCGTGGTGGGCATCAACGGCTGGGACGGCCAGTTCATGCACACCGACGAAGAGGTGCGCGAGGCGCTGGCTCTGGGCTCGCACGTGCCGATCGTGCGCACCGACGCGCGTAACAGGGAGTCGGTCAAGTCGACGCTGATCTCGCTCGTCGAGCACGTCGTACGGCTGCGCGCGGCCCCCGTCCGCTAGTCGCCGACCGCCCACGGGACGCTCTCCAGCGAGTTGAGCACGGGCACCAGCGCCCGCTCCTCATAGTCGAAATGGGCCTCCAGCTCGGCGGCGACGCGTTCGATCGTCGCCGGGTCGCCGGCCGCGCGCAGCTCCTCGACCAGCGCCGCGATCACCTCGTGCTCGCGGCGCAGCCGGTCCAGCGGCTCCTTCAGCTCCGGGCGCGTCCCCTCCAGGAACGGGAACGCCACCCGGTCCTCGCCGGAGTGGTGGAAGCTCAGCGCGTCGCAGAAGGTCAGGCAGTGGGCCCGCAGGTCGTCGGTCACCGCCTCGCCCGCGCGCAGCTTCGCCAGCTCGCCCCTGAACCATTCGTGCACCTTGACCAGCTCGTCCCCGAAGGCCCGCACCCGCTCGTCCACGTCACTATCCTTTGCCTCAGACCACGACGTTTTTGCTTTGCAAGCAAAGCTAATTTAGACAGCAAGGTATTGGCGATGTCAACCGACGGCTTGAGCGTGGACGAAGGCATCAGGACGCTGCTGCTCCTGATGCCGCGCATGGTGGGCCGGGCCAAGCGGCTCAAGGTGCCCGAGGCGCTGCGGTCGTTGTCGCTGGCCCCCCGGCACCTGTCGTTGCTGGCCTACCTGCTGTTCGACGGCCCGACGACGGTCAACGAGCTGGCCGGGCGGCTGGAGGTGGCGCCGGCCACCGTGAGCCTGATGGTGGGCGAGCTGAGCAGGAAGGGCGTGCTGGAGCGCCGCGAGGACGACGCCGACCGGCGCCGCACGATCGTCAGCATCGCCCCGGCCCATCAGGAGGCGATCACCGAATGGCTCGGCTACGGCGCCACGGCCTGGCGGGCCGCCCTCGACCCGCTGACGCCGCAGGAGCGGCAGACGTTCGTGCGCACCCTGCTGGCCTACGAGCAGGCGCTGTCAGGCCGATGACCTGCTGTTGACCAGCACCTCGACGCCGTCGAGCACGCGCTGGAGGCCGAACTCGAAGGCGTGCTCGGGGCTGTAGGGCGCCTGGAGCTCCTCCCCGGCCGCCTGGCCCACGCGCGAGGCCGTGGGGAACAGGATGGGGTCGGAGATCCGGCTGAGGAAGGGCGCGTGCGCGGCCCACCACTGCTGGTCCGTCATGCCGGTCAGGCTCTCGGCCTGGGCGGCCTCCACCGCGCCCCTGGCCGTGCCGTGCACGAAGCCGGTGACCAGTGTGATCACCGAGTCCATCTCCAGGTCGGTCAGGCCGATGCCGTCGATGGCGCGCAGCTCGTAGTCGTACTTGGCGGTGACGTTCGGGCCGAGGACCGGGCGGCTCGATGCCACCTGGAGCAGCCACGGGTGGCGCAGGTAGAGGGCGAAGTTCTCGCGGGCGATGAGCTCCAGCCGGTCGCGCCAGCCGCCGGGCACGTCCTCGGGGCGGGCGGTCTCGCCGTAGACGGTGTCGAGCATGACGTCGAGCAGCTCCGGCTTGCCCGGCACGTACGTGTAGAGCGACATCGTGCCGACGCCCAGCTTCTCCGCCACCCGGCGCATGGACAGCGCCTGCAGCCCTTCGGCGTCGGCCACGTCGATGGCGGCGCGGACGATGCGCCCGACGCCCAGCTCCGGTTTGCCCTTGCGGCTGGCCCGCTCGCTCGTCCGCCACAGCAACGCCAGACTGCGCGCCGGATCGCCCTTGCCCGGGTACTCAACTGTCACCCTCGTACGGTACACCGTACGGTTGCCGTCTTCGATCGTATGTTGTACGGTACGCCGTACGATTCAATCGGGAGGTGGCCATGTCCGCAGTGCTCGCCCAGGGCCTGCGCAAGACGTACGGCACGAAGACCGCGCTGGACGGCATCGACCTCGACGTGCCCGCGGGCACGGTCTACGGCCTGCTGGGGCCCAACGGCGCGGGGAAGACCACGACCGTCCGCATCCTCACCACGCTCCTGCGCCCGTCGGACGGCCGGGCCCAGGTGGCCGGGTTCGACGTGACGGCCGAGCCCCGCCGGGTCCGCGCCGCCATCGGCCTGGTCGGCCAGCAGACGGCCGTGGACGAGATCCTGACCGCCCGCCAGAACCTGGAGCTGTTCGGCCGCCTCTACCACCTGAGCGCGTCCGCCGCCCGCGCCAGGGCCGCCGAGCTGCTGGACCGCTTCGGCCTGGCCGAGCACGACGGCCCGGCCAAGGAGCTGTCCGGCGGCCTGCGCCGCCGCCTCGACCTGGCCGCGAGCATGATCCTGGCGCCGCCCGTGCTCTTCCTCGACGAGCCCACCACGGGCCTCGACCCGCGCAGCCGCGCCGGGATCTGGAGCGCGGTGCGCGAGCTGGTCGCGGGCGGCACGACCGTGCTGCTGACCACCCAGTACCTGGAGGAGGCCGACCAGCTCGCCGACCGCGTCGCGGTGATCGACTCCGGCCGGGTGGTGGCGGAGGGCACTCCGGAGGCGCTGAAGTCCAAGCTCGGCGGCGATCGGCTCCACGTGGTGATCAACGACCCGGGGCGGCTCGACGAGGCGGCGGCGATCCTCTCGGCGACGGCCTCGGGCGCCGCCGAGCTCGACCGGGACACCCGGCACGTCAGCGCCCCGGTGGCCGACCGCGTGAGCGCGCTCACCCGGGTCCTGCCCGCGCTGGCGGCGGCCGGCATCGAGGCCGAGGACGTCGCGCTGCGCCGGCCGACCCTCGACGAGGTCTTCCTGAACCTGACGACCACCGGAGGCGACCGATGACCGCACTCAGATGGGCGCTGGCCGACGGCTGGACCGTCGCCCGCCGCGACCTGATCCACTGGGCCAACCAGCCCATGACGGTGGTCTTCGGGGTGCTCTTCCCCGTGGTGATCACCCTGGCGTTCGGCTACCTGTTCGGCGGCGCGGTCGAGGTGCCCGCGGGCGCGGACTACTTCGCCTTCCTCATGCCCGGCATGTACGGCATGACGATGCTCTTCGGCCTGAGCTCCACCATGATGGCCGTGTCCGCGGACGTCGCCAAGGGCGTCACCGACCGCTTCCGGTCGATGCCCATGGCGCCGTCGGCCGTGCTGATCGGCCGGGCCGTCGCCGACCTGCTCAACTCGGTCCTGATCCTGGGCGGGCTGCTGCTCTGCGGCCTGGCGGTGGGCTGGCGGCCGGCGAGTGCCGGGGGAGCGCTCGGCGCGGTCGGCCTGCTGCTGCTCCTGCGCTTCTCCCTGTTGTGGGCGGGCATGTACCTGGGCCTGCTCACCCGGGAGCCGGGCGCGGTGGTCGCGATCCAGACGCTGGAGTTCCCGATCGGGTTCCTGTCCAACGCCTTCGTCGCGCCCGGCACCATGCCCGGCTGGCTGGGCGCGATCTCGGAGTGGAACCCGCTCTCCTCCACGGTCGCCGCCGCCAGGGAGCTGTTCGGCAACCCGGGCTGGGGCGGCGACTCGTGGGTGGCCCGGCACGCCGTGCCGATGGCCGTGCTGTGGCCGGTGGCGATCACCGTCGTCTTCTTCGTCCTGTCGGTACGGCTGTACCAGCGCATGGACCGGTGAGGACGGCTCAGGCGCGGCGGTGGAAGTCCACGGGGTCGGGAGGCAGGGGGGTGTTGCCGAGGATCAGGTCGGCGGACTTCTCGGCGAGCATCATGACCGGGGCGTAGATGTTGCCGTTGGTGACGTACGGCATGGCGGAGGCGTCCACGACGCGCAGGCCGTCGAGGCCGTGCACGCGCATGGTGCCGGGGTCCAGCACGGCCAGGTCGTCCACGCCCATCTTGCAGGTGCACGACGGGTGGAGGGCCGTCTCGCCGTCCTTGGCGACCCAGGCCAGGATCTCCTCGTCGGTGCTGACGTCCGGGCCGGGGGAGAGCTCGCCGCCGTCCAGGCCGGCCCAGGCGGGCTGGGACAGGATGGCGCGGGCGTGCCTGATGGCCTCCACCCACTCGCGGCGGTCCTGCTCGGTCGAGAGGTAGTTGAAGCGGAGCGCCGGCTTGTCGCGGGGGTCGGCCGACCGGATGCGCACCGAGCCGCGGGCGTCGGAGTACATCGGGCCGATGTGCACCTGGTAGCCGTGGCCGCCGGCCGGGGCCGAGCCGTCGTAGCGCACGGCGATCGGCAGGAAGTGGAACATCAGGTTCGGGTACGCCACGTCGTCGTTCGAGCGGATGAACCCGCCCGCCTCGAAGTGGTTCGTGGCGCCGGGGCCGCGCCGCAGGAACAGCCAGTCGGCGCCGATGAACGGCCGCCGCCACATGGCCAGGGACGGCTGCTGCGAGACCGGCCGGGTGCAGGCGTGCTGGACGTAGACCTCCAGGTGGTCCTGGAGGTTCTCGCCGACGCCCGGCAGGTCGTGCACCACCTTGACGCCCACGGACTCCAGGAGCGCCTTCGGGCCGACCCCCGAGAGCTGGAGCAGCTGGGGGGTGTTGATCGCGCCCCCGCACAGCACGACCTCGCGCGCCTCGATGCGCTCGCCGCCGCACTGGACGCCCACCGCCCGCGTGCCCTCGAAAAGCACCTTCTCCACGTGGGCCCGCGTCCTGACCGTGAGGTTGGGACGGCGGCGCACCGGATGCAGGTAGGCGCGGGCCGCGCTGAGCCGCCGGCCCCGGTGGATGTTGCGGTCGAAGGCGGCGAACCCCTCCTGGCGGTAGCCGTTCACGTCGTCGGTGAGGGGGTGACCGGCCTGCTGGACGGCCTCGAAGAACGCCTCGAACAGCGGGCCGCGGGCCGGGCCGCGCTCCAGCTTCAGCGGGCCGTCGTCGCCCCGGAACGGCGAGCCGGGGTCGGCCAGGCAGTTCTCCATGCGCCTGAAGTAGGGCAGGCAGTGGGCGTAGTCCCAGTTCTCCATGCCGGGATCGGCGGCCCAGCGCTCGTAGTCGAGCGGGTTGCCGCGCTGGAAGATCATCCCGTTGATGCTGCTGGAGCCGCCCAGGACCTTGCCGCGGGCGTGGTAGATGCGCCGGTCGTTCATGTGCGGCTCGGGCTCGGACTCGTACTTCCAGTCGTAGAACCGGCTGCCGATGGGGAACATCAGGGCGGCCGGCATGTGGATGAAGACGTCCCAGAGATAGTCCGGCCGGCCCGCCTCCAGCACCAGCACGGACACCGACGGATCGGCGCTCAGCCGGTTGGCCAGGGCGCAGCCGGCCGAGCCGCCGCCCACGATGACGAAGTCGAAGCTCAACGCGGGATCCAGTCCTTCCACACGATCTTGTTCTCCTCCACCCACTGCCGGGCGGCCTGCGCGGCGGACTTCCTGCCGTTGAGCATGTCGCTCGCCACGGCGTTCTGGTTGTCGTTGGTCCAGGTGAAGTTGCGCACCAGCTCGTACGCCTTCCCGCCGCGCTCGGCGAACCGCCTGCTGACGATCTTGTCCAGCAGGTACGGCGGGTAGTCGCAGGCGACCTTGGCGGGCACGTCGTCGCAGCCGATCGCGTACGCGGGCAGGTTGACCTTGACCAGTTTGACCCTGGTGAACAGCCATTGCGGCTCGTAGAAATACATGAGCAGGGGCGTGCGATTCTTCGTCGCGGACTGCGCGGCCTTGATCAGGGCGTCCTCGCTGCCGGAGTAGACGACCTTGTAATCGAGGTTGAGGTTCTTGATGAGAGCCTCGTCGTTGGTGACGAATGCCGGGTCCCCGTCGAGCACCTGACCCAAATTTCCGGTTTTGGAGGTCCGGAATAGGGGGGCGTACTTGTTCAGGTTCCGATAGTCGGTTATGTCGGGATATTTCTTGGCCATCCACTCGGGGACGTACCAACCGATCACACCTTTGTTGCCGGTGAGGCCGGCCGACAGCGCCACCTTCTTCTGCTCGATGTACTCCTTCTTCAGATCGTTGTGTCCCCAGTTCTCGACGATCACGTCGACCTTGCCGGATTCGAAATCGCGCCAGGAATCGCTCTCGTTCATCTTGCGCGTGTTGACCTTGTAGCCCAGCTCGTGTTCGAGCAGGTAGGCCAGGACGGCGGCCTGGGCCTCGTACCCGACCCAGGCGTGGACGTCGAGGTTGACCGTCCCCTTGGGCGCGGCCCCGGTCTCGGGGGCGCCGCCGGAGCAGGACGTCAGGAGCAGGGCCGCGAGCGGCGGCCCGATCAGCTTCTTGGTTCGCATGAGAGGTCTCCGCGACCGCGACCCCTCCGGCGCGCGGCCGGAGGGGGCACGGTCAAGAGGGGTCACTTGGGGATCCAGCCCTGCCACTTGGCGGTGTTCGCCTCGACCCACTTCTTGGCGGCCTGCTCGCCGGTCAGGCCGTTGTTGGTCATGTCGTTGGCGACCGCGTTCTGGTCCTCGTTGGTCCAGCTGAAGTTCTTGACCAGCTCGTACGCCTTGCCGCCGGTGTCGGCGAACTTCTTGCTGACGATCTTGTCGAGGTCCAGCTCGGCGTAGTCGCAGGCGACCTTCTTGGCGTCGGCGTCACAGCCCTCGGTGTACGGGGGCAGGTTCACCCGGGCCAGCTCGACCTTGTCGAACAGCCAGTGGGGCGTCCAGAAGTAGAACAGCAGCGCCTTCTTCTGCGCCTGCGCCTGCTCGGCCGCCTTGAGCAGGGCCGCCTCGCTGCCGCCGGTCACCACCTTGTAGTTCAGCTTGAGGTTCTTGACCAGGGCCTCGTCGTTGGTGACGTAGCTGGGGTCGCCGTCGAGGAGCTGGCCCTTGCCGCCGGACTCCGACGTCTTGAACAGGTCGGCGTACTTGTTCAGGTTCTTGGAGTCGGTGATGTCCGGGTACTTGTCGGCCATCCACTTGGGCACGTACCAGCCGATGACGCCCTTGTTGCCGGTGGAGCCCGCCGAGAGCGCGACCTTCTTCTCGTCGATGAACTTCTTCTTCAGGTCCGGGTGACCCCAGTTCTCGATGATGACGTCGACGTCGCCCGTCTCGAAGCCCTCCCAGGCGACCTGCTCCTTGATCTCGGGCAGCTCCACGTCGTACTTGAGCTCGTTCTTCAGCAGGTAGGCGACGACGTTCGCGCTGGCCTCGTACCCGACCCACGGGTTGATCGCGATCTTGACGGTGCCCGTCGTCGCCGCGCCGGAGGCGGCGCCGGTCGACGGGGCGGCGGAGCTGGGGGAGGTCTCCACCTTGGCGCCACCGCCGCAACCCACGGCGGTGAGGCCGACAACGAGCAGGCCTGCGAGCAGGCGAATCTTCATGTGCGCTTCCTCTTTCGGGGGGAAGGGCGCCTGTCGGCGCCCTGCGTGATGCGGTCGAGCATGACTCCGAGCAGGACGGTCGCGATGCCCGCCACGAAGCCCATGCCGAAATCCGTGCGCTGGGAGAAGCCGACGACCACGTCGTAGCCGAGCGCGCCCGCCCCGACCAGGCCGCCGACGACGACCATGGCCAGCGTCATCACGATGCCCTGGTTGGCCGCGAGCAGGATCGCCCGCCGCGCCATCGGGAGCTGCACCTTCCACAGGAGCTGGCCCGGGGTCGAGCCCGCCGACGCGGCCGCCTCGACGACCGTGGCGGGCACCCCTCTGATGCCGTCCTCGACCAGGCGCACCACGGGCGGCACCGCGTAGATCACCGAGGCGAAGATCGCGGTGAACCGGGTCGTCTCGAACAGGGCCAGCGCCGGCAGCAGGTAGACGAACGCGGGCATGGTCTGGGCGGCGTCCAGCAGCGGGCGCTGGATCGCCGAGTAACGCGGCGAGCGGGCCGCGGCCACGCCCAGCAGCAGGCCGACGACCAGGGTGACGAACACCGCCACCGCGACCGTGGTCATCGTCTGCATGGCGTGCTCCCACACGCCGAGCAGCGCGATCGCCAGCAGGCAGCCGAGCGCGGTCAGCGCCGGGCGCAACCCGCTCACCCGCCAGGCCAGCGCCAGCACCGCGAGGGCGATCAGCCACCACGGTGCCGAGATGAGCAGGCCCTCCAGCGGGTTGAGCAGGACGGCCGAGGTCAGATCCTTGACGAACGTCGTGACCGGGTACCAGGTCGTCTCGGCCCAGCGCACGGCGTCGTTCACCGCGCCGGCGAAGGTGACGGTCAGGCCGTCCGGCCAGCCCGCCGGCAGCGCGAACCCGGCCACCACCCCCACGCCGGCCAGCGCCGCCGCGACCACCAGGTCGAGCCGGCCGGCCCTCGCGTGCGCCTGGCGGCGGGCCACCGACATGAGCATGCGGTCGAGCACCACGGCCATCACCACGATCGCCAGGCCGGCCGGGAGCATGATGCCGACCTGGGCCCGCGACAGGCCGCGGATGATGTCGCCGCCCAGGCCGGGGGCCGAGATCAGGTTCGCGATCACCACCATGGACAGCGCCATCATGATGGTCTGGTTCACCGCCAGCGCCATCGTCGAGCGGGCCAGCGGAAGTTGCACCTTGAACAGGGTCTGCCGGCGGGTGGCGCCCAGCGACGCCGACGCCTCGACCGCCGTGGCGGAGACCCCCTCGACGGCCAGCGCCGTGATGCGGATCGCGGGCGGGATCGAGTAGATCATCGTCGCGATCGCCCCGGCCGGCGCGCCGATGTGGAAGAACAGCACGAGCGGCGCCAGGTAGGCGAACGTCGGCATGATCTGCATGACGTCGAGCACCGGCGTCAGCACCCGGCGCACCCGCGCCGACAACCCCGCCCACACGCCGAGCGGCACGCCGACCGCCAGTGACAGCAGCACCGAGGCCGCCACCAGCGCCAGCGTGTCCACGCTCGACTGCCACAGGCCGAGCACCCCGAACGCGCCCACGCCCGCCGCCGCGAGCAGCGCGACGCGCCGGCCACCGGCGAGCCAGCCGAGCGCGCCCAGGACGCCGATCAGCCCCGGCCAGTTCAGGGCCGTGAGGACGGTCTGGAAGAAGGTGTAGACGCCGTCGACGAACAGCCGGATGTAGTTGAGGAAGTACAGGAAGAGCGGGCTCTCGTTCCGGTGGTCGTCGATCCACTCGCGCAGGTCGGTGACCGCCAGGAACTGCGGCGCCTCCTTGTCGTGCGGCAGCGTGCCGGTGTCCCGGAAGAGCAGGTACGCCACGGCGAACAGCACCGCGACCCCGGCCGGACCGGCCCACCTCGGGATCCTGAGCCTGCCGGGGGCGCTGACCGCGGTGGTGCTCACGCGCCTGCCCTAACCGCCGCGTCCTCGCCGGCCAGGAAGGACAGCAGGTCTACGCGGTCCACGACGCCGGCCAGCTCGTCGCCGTCCATCACCCGGATCGGGCGGGAGGAGGCCGAGGCCGCGGCGATGGCGTCCTTGATCAGGGTGGTGACGGGGAGCTGCGGGCCGTCCAGCGGCTCGCCGGGCTCGGGATCGCGGCGGATCCAGCGCAGCGTCAGCACGTGGCTGCGCGGCACGTCCCGGACGAAGTCGGCCACGTAGTCGTCGGCCGGCGCGCCCACCAGCTCCTCGGCCGTGCCGAGCTGCACGATCGAGCCGTCGCGCATGATGGCGATCCGCTCGCCCAGCTTGAGCGCCTCGGACAGGTCGTGGGTGATGAACACCATCGTCTTGCCGACCTCGCGGTGCAGCCGGATCACCTCGGCCTGCATGTCGCGCCGGATCAGCGGGTCGAGCGCGCTGAACGGCTCGTCGAACAGCATCACCTGGGGATCGACGGCCAGCGCGCGGGCCAGGCCGACACGCTGCTGCATGCCGCCGGAGAGCTGGTCGGGATAGGCGTCGGCGTGGCCGTCGAGGCCCACGAGGGAGAGGATCTCGGCGGCCCGCGCGTGCCTGGCCGCCTTGGCGGTGCCCTGGATCTCCAGACCATAGGCAACGTTGTCAACGACCTTACGGTGCGGCAACAGCCCGAAATGCTGGAAGACCATGCTCACCTGGTGGCGGCGCAGCTCGCGCAGCCGGGCGGGGGAGGCGCGGCCGACGTCCTCGCCGCCGATCCTGATCTCGCCGGCGCTGGGCTCGACCAGCCGGGTCAGGCAGCGTACGAGGGTGGACTTGCCGCTTCCCGACAGGCCCATGACGACGAAGACCTCGCCGGGGCGCACCTCGAAGCTCACGTCGCGGACGGCGGCGGTGCAGCCGGTCCTCTCTCGCATCGCGGCGGGGTCGAGGTGTCTGTCCTCGCTGTCCAGCACCTTTTGCGCCCTGGATCCGAAGATCTTCCAAAGCCCGTCGACGCTGATAGCCGCGCTGTCGGGAGAATCCCGCACCCTCGCCTCCTCGATTGCCGGGGGCTCAACATATGCGGTGAATAACGCAAATCTCAACGCTGTGACCCGTGAGAGACCTGGCCGCTCCTCCCGTGTTATGTGCTTGGAACGCGCTAATCGCCCAAACGTGGACATATAAACAGATGGCGGGTTATTTCTGGCCGGACGATCGGCGAGATGGGGCTCCAGCTTCTCGTCTCACTGGACACAGAAGTTGAATTGCGTCCCGATATGTGCGGGTGGCCACGCCCGCTTAGGATGTGTTCCAATTACCCGCACTTGCTGATTTCTCTCAAGGGGCACAGCCCTGACAAATACGCCGATTCGGGCGAGGTGCGTTCGGTGACAACACAGCTGGGCGAGAGGCAGGCCGCCGAAGGCAACTGGCGCCTGCGCAATTGGCGCGTACGTGCGCGCCTGGTCGCCCTCATCCTGGTGCCGACGGCCGCCGCCGTGCTGCTGGGCGGCGTCCAGGTGCTGTCCTCGACGGGCGCCGCCGCCGACTACGACCGGACGAACCGATTAGCCATGCTCTCGGAGCAGGTGGGCGACCTGACCCACCAGCTCGCCGGCGAGCGGGCCAAGACCGCCTGGTACATCGCCAGGAACCGGCCCGTCGTCGGGATCGGCGCCGTCCAGTCCCAGATGGACCAGGTGGACGTCGCCATCAAAGAGGTACGCGGCACCGCCCAGCAGATCCTCGCCGACGTCGAGGGCCGTACCGCCGACCAGATCGAGAACATGCTCAGCCGCCTGGACGACCTGACCTCGCTGCGTCAGCAGGCCCTGGACGCCAACCTGCTCCCCGGCCCCGCCGTCGACCTCTACACGACGGTGATCAACGAGCTGCTCTCCATCCACACCGAACTCATCAAGGGCAGCTCCGACGACGAGCTGTTCCGCCAGACCCGCATGCTGGACGGCCTGGCCCGGGCGAAGGAGAGCGTCTCCTACCAGCAGGCGCTGCTGACCACCGTCCTCGTCGAGGGCGCCTTCGGCCAGGACCAGCTCAAGCGCTTCCTCGGCGAACTGTCCAGCGAGAACGCCGAGCGCCAGGGCTTCGCCGCAGAGGCCACCGCCGACGAACGCCGCTTCTTCGACGAGACCGTGAACGGCCGCAGCGCCGACCGCATGCTGTTCCTGCGCGAGCTCGTGCTCATCAGGGCGTCGGCCTCGCTGCCGCTGCGAGGGCTGGACCTGGCCAAGCGCGACGACGCGAAGGAGTGGTTCGACGCCTCCAACGTCGTCGTGGACTCCATGCGCACGGTCGAGCAGCGCCAGGCCGCCGGGATCGTGGCGCGCAGCCGTACGCTCAGCGGCGAGGAGCAGCAGCGGGCGCTGGTCATCGCAGGCGCGGTGCTCGCGTTGCTCGTCGCCGTCCTGCTGATCACCACCGGCGTGGCCAGGTCGCTGGTCCGGCCGCTGCGCAGGCTGCGCGGCGAGGCGCTGGAGATCGCCGGGCACCGGCTGCCGGACTTCGTCCAGCATCTGCGCGAGTCGCGCGACGGCGCGGTCAACGCCGAGGTGCCGCCCATCGGCATCTTCTCCAAGGACGAGGTGGGCGAGGTCGCCCGCGCCTTCGACGAGGTGCACCGCGAGGCCGTGCGGCTGGCGGGCGACGAGGCGCGGTTGCGCTCCAACGTCAACGCCATGTTCGTCAACCTGTCGCGGCGCAGCCAGACCCTGGTCGAACGGCAGCTCACCCTGATCGAGCGCCTGGAGCGCGGCGAGCGCGACGACGAGCGCCTGGGCGACCTGTTCAAGCTCGACCACCTGGCCACCCGCATGCGCCGCAACAGTGAGAACCTGCTGGTCCTGGCCGGTCAGGAGGCCGCGCGCAAGTGGAGCGAGCCGGTCGAGCTCATGGACATCGTGCGCGCGGCGCTCGGCGAGGTCGAGAGCTACGACCGGGTCAGCGTCCAGGTGCAGTCGGACGTCGCCATCGCCGGCCAGGCCGTCACCGACGTGGTGCACCTGCTGGCCGAGCTGGTCGAGAACTCGGTCTCCTTCTCCTCCAGGGACACCAAGGTGATCATCTCCAGCAGCCGCATCGACGGCGGCGGGCTGATGGTCTCGGTGACCGACAACGGCATCGGCATGACCCCCGAGGAGCTGGCCGAGGCCAACTGGCGGCTGGCCAACCCGCCGGTGGTGGACGTGTCCGTGTCGCGGCGGATGGGCCTGTTCGTGGTCGGGCGGCTCGCGCTGCGGCACAGCATCAAGGTGCAGCTCCGCCGCCAGGACATCGGCGGCCTGACCGCGATGGTGCTGATCCCGGAGATGCTGCTCACCGCCGTCCCGGGCGCGACGGCCGGGCCCCTGCACGGCTCGATGGCGGCGCACGGCTCGATGGCCGGCGGCGTCCAGGCCGCCATGACGGGCGCGGGACGGCCGGAGCGCGGACGGGGCGAGCCCTTCCACAGCGCGGAGCCCTTCCAGAGCGCCGATCCCTTCCACAGCGCGGAGCCTTTCCAGAGTCCTGAGCCGTATGCGCCGCCCACGGCCCCGATGCCCGCCTACGGGCACCCGTCGTTCGACGCCATGCCGTTCCCGCCCGCGTCCGCGTCCGCATCGCCGGCCGAGTCGTCGCCGTCCCCGTCCGGGACGGCGTCGGAGTCGTCGTGGTTCACCTCGACCGCGTCGCACTCGGTCGAGCTGCCGCAGCCGGACGCGCAGGGCACGTCGTACCCGTCGTTCGCCACGGGCCCCGAACCGGCCGAGCCGGCGGCCACGAACGAGTTCCTGCCGATCTTCGCCTCGGTCGAGGAGAGCAGCTGGTTCAGCAAGGCCGCGCCGACCGCCGACCGGCGGGACCCGTCCTGGTCATCGCCCGCCGACCAGGGCTGGCAGGCGGCGAACACGACCGCCGAGCCCGCCAGGAGCGGCACCACGAACTCCGGCTTGCCCAGGCGCACGCCGCGAGCGAATCTGGTGCCGGGCACCGCGGTCCCCCAGCCGCCGCCCGCACCAGTTCCTCCGCTGTCCCCTGACCGGCTGCGCAACAGGCTGGCCAGCTACCAGCAGGGCGTGCGCAAGGGCCGCGCCGAGCTAGAGGAGGACTGATGAAGGAGCTGAGCCAGGGGGCCAGGGACATCAACTGGCTGGTGAGCGCGTTCGTCGAGGAGGTGCCCGGCGTGGCCCACGCCGTGGTCGTCTCCGCCGACGGGCTGCCGATGGCCTTCTCCCGCGGCTTCCCCAAGGACCGGGCCGACCAGCTCGCCGCCATCGCGGCCGGGTTGGTCAGCCTCACGCAGGGGTCGGCGCGGGTCTTCGAGGGCGGCGGCGTCACCCAGACCCTGGTGGAGATGGAACGCGGGCTGCTGCTGGTGATGTCCATCAGCGACGGCTCGTGCCTGGCGGTACTGGCCGCACCCGACTGTGACATGGGCCTGGTGGCGTACCAGATGACGATTCTGGTGGAACGCACGGGGCAGGTGCTGACCCCTGCCGTACGGGCGGAGTTGTCATCCGCGCGCCCCTGGTGATGGGAGTGGACGTTGGCATCGTGGCATGACCGTGAGCCGGAGCCCGAGCGCAGCTCGCTGGTGCGCATGTACGCCGTCACCGGCGGCAGGACGGCGCCACGCACCGGCCTGGCCATGGAGGCGCTGGTCTCGTCGGCGACCTCCGCGCGGCTCGGCATGACCTACACCCGCGAGTTTCGCGCCATCAGCGAGCTGTGCCGCCAGGTGCGCTCGGTGGCCGAGATCTCCGCGCTGCTGGCCGTCCCGCTCGGCGTCGCGCGGGTGCTGGTCGCCGACATGGAGGCCGACGGGCTGGTCAAGATCTACCAGCCGCAGCTTGAGGCCGGCCTGCCGGACAGGAGGCTGCTCGAAAGGGTCCTGAGCGGGCTCCGCCGCCTCTGACGCCCATGCCTACTGGGCGTTCCACCAGTGCGCGGCCACCAGTTCGGCCACCAGCGTCTCGGTGAGCAGCGCCACGTCGGGGTCGTCGTCGTGCGCGTAGCGGATCGCCGCCGCGGCGTCCTTCACCTCGCCGCCCACGGAGATCACCGTGGAGCCGCGTTCGCGCACCCAGTCCATGGCCTGCCCGTCGTAGCGGGAGCCGGGGAAGAGCAGCGCCCGGTAGTCGAGGGTCTTGGTGAGGTAGACGTCCACGTGCGACCAGTCGCCCGCCTCGCAGGCGTCGGCCGCGCGGCGCGGGCCCTCGCGGAGCATCAGCGCCGACTGCTCGGCCGACGACAGCCGCTCGGCCGGGGCGATCGTGTAGACGCCGTCGGGGCCGTCGAGCAGCTCCAGGGTCGGCGGGAGCCAGTCGTCGCGGCGGTCCAGCAGGTCGCCGGTGGCCTCCGCGGCCCGGTCGAGCAGTGCGGGCAGGTCGCGTCCGGCTCCGGTGAGGCGGGCTTCGAGCGCGAGCAGCAGGGCCAGCGTGTGCTGGAACGTCCGGCAGGCCACGCCGCCGCGCTCCTCGCCCGCGCTCATGGGGACGACCAGGTCGGCCGCCTCGGTGACGGGCGAGCCGGGCACGTTGGTGATCGCGGCCACGTACGACGGGCCCCCGGCGTAGCGGGCGAGCGCGTCGAGGGTCTCGCGGCTGCCGCCGGTGGCCGAGATCGGCACGACCAGCGTGCCGGGACCGGCCGGGTAGGTCGCCGCGGCCGAGGCGTAGTCGGCGTAGGCGTCCACGCCGGCCGCGCGCAGGCGCAGGGCCGCCACCCCGGCGGCGTACCGGGAGCTGCCCATGCCGAGGAACAGCACCCGGCGCACCCCTTCCGGCAGCCCGGCGAAGGGGTCGGCCGCGCGCAGCCCGTCGGCGAGGGCGGCCAGGGCGGCGGGCTTGGCCTCCAGGTCGGCCAGGTAGAGCTCGGAATTCACGGCAGGTTCTCCTCGGGGTACCAGGTGCGCAGCACGCCCATGGGGGCGTAGCGCCAGCGGGGCAGGTGGCGGGCGGCGTAGATCAGCTCGCGGCACTCCTGCTCGACCTCGAACGGGCGCAGCAGCGTCTCGTCCAGGAGGTCGGGCCGGCCCTTGTCGGACAGGCGGCGGCGGTAGGCGGCCAGCAGGCCGGCGCGGGCCTTCGCCGCCCAGGCCGCGGCGTGGGCGGACGGGGTGCCCCGGCGGACGATCGCGACCTGGGCCACGTGCTCCAGGCTGGTGGTGAGCTGGGCGACGTCCCTGGCGGCCGGCTGACGGGCGGCGGTGTCGGCCACGGTGGGGTTGCCGTCGAAGTCGATCACGGCGTACCCGTCGCGCCACCGCAGGATCTGGCCCACGTGCAGGTCGCCGTGGATCCTGATCGACGGGCCCGTGACGCCCGCCCGCAGCGGCTCCAGCTCGCGGGCCAGATCGGCGGCCCGTGCGGCCAGCCATTCGCCGTCGGCGCCGTCGGTGAGGGCGAGCGCCTCGGCCAGCGCGTCCGCGGCGCGCGCGGCCGGGTCCGCCTGCCGCCCGGACGAGCCGCCGGGCAGGGTGGCCAGCGCCACGTGCAGGTCGGCGGCCAGGCGGCCGAGCTCGCCGGCGAACTCCGTGCCGCCCGACTCGGCCTCGTCCACGCACCACTCCCAGCCGTCGCGCGCCTCGGGCAGGTAGCCCGTCACCAGCGCCAGCAGCTCCTCACCGGCGTCCGACGCGCGGGTCAGGGCCAGGTAGGGAGGCGCGGTGCCGGCGAAGCCGACCTCGACGAGATGGGCGAAGATCTCGGGCGTCGGGTGGGGGAGCGGGACCGGCGGGGTCAGCCACTTCACGACCACCCGCTCGTCCACCACGACCGAGTGGTTGGTCTGGTCGACGTGCGGCCCGAAACCGCGCTCGGCGGCCGTCGCCGCGAGGTCGGGAAGGTCATGGAACCGGCGGACGGCGAACGGGGACGGCGGGTCGTGCGCCAGCGCGCGCAGGAGGCTCGTGGACAGGCCGTGGTCCCGGTCGCAGACGGGCTCCTCCGCGACGGCGGCGAGCCGGCGCGCAATTGAATCCCAGTTCAACAGATTGCCCATGGTTCCCGATCGACGTGTGGGTAGGAAGTCTCGCTCATGTTGATATCGGCTGCAACTTGGTCCGGCCGCCGGTAATCGGAGCGGGTCATCGCATTAGCGCAAATGCCGCCTCGCCAGGCAGGAGGGTACTGTCCTGATCGAGGTGGTCACTCCGGACTCTCCGGAGGGGGCGCCTGCGGGCGGACGGCTCGTCTCGACCGGTCCGACGGGGACCGTGGCGGCGAAGTCGATCGGACCGGCCGGCCCGGCGGCGCCCCTCATCCCGCCCTGGGCGGATCCTGATCCGTCGCCCGATTCCTGAGCACCCGCCAGGTACCGCACGCTCCCGAACCGCTAGATTACGGCTGGGAGAGATGGCGCGAAGAGCGCGGCCCAAAGGCGGTCCGTACGCGAGGTGAGAGGCCCCTCACGGACCGGGATGAGGCGACTCCGTTATTGAATCCAGATTCAACACTCTGATCAAACTTCCTGGTAGCAATGTCGGGAAAAGTCTTGCTCATGTTGATTTCTGCTGCAACACTCCTGCTCTGGTCTGCCGTGTCCAGTAAGGTCGCGCGACCCCTCAATCCTCAGCACCAGAAGGAGTAGCGGCCGTGTCCCGTAACCGGTTCACCCGTCGTCTTCCGGCCGCCGTGGCGGTGGCCGGCCTCGCGCTAGCCGTCGCGGCGTGCGGCGGTGAGTCGTCGACCAGCTCAGACGGCACGACCGCGGCCAAGGCAGAGCAGCTCCAGCCCAACGCCGACCTGACCAAGCAGTCGCTCAAGGTGACGGTCTGGCCGGGTTACACGCCCGAGGAGCTGCCCGAGAAGGTCAAGCAGCAGCTCAAGGTCAAAGAGATGGCGATCACCAACCACGACACCAACGAGCTGGCGATGGCCAAGCTGACCGCCTCCGGCGACAGCGGCATCGACGTGGCGTTCGTGTCCGGTCAGTACGCCCAGGCGCTCAACGCCCAGGGCCTGCTGGAGCCCATCCACGCCGAGCTGATCCCCAACCTGGCCAATCTCTACCCCGAGGCCACCCAGCTCTCCTACGACAAGGGCAACAAGTACTCGGTGCCCTACACCTGGGGCACCACCGGCATCTGCTACCGCAGCGACCTGGTGAAGACGCCGCCGACGAGCTGGAACGACATCCTCAAGCCCGCGTCCTGGGCCGAGAAGAAGGTCACCATGATGACCACCGAGCGCTGGCTGGTCCTGCCCGCGCTCAAGTCGCTCGGCTACTCGGTCAACACCGAGAAGGACGAGGAGATCGCCAAGGCCAAGGAGCTCCTGGTCTCGCAGAAGCCGCACCTGCTCTCCTATGACGACACCACCTTCGGCGACAAGCTGAAGTCCGGCGAGGCGATCATGGTCGAGGCGTGGGACGGCTGGTGCCCCACCACGGACGAGAAGCAGAACATCAAGTTCGTGGTGCCGAAGGAGGGCAGCGACCTCTGGGTGGACACCATGGTGATCATGAAGTCCTCCAAGAACAAGGAGGCGGCCCACGCCTTCATCAACATGATCCTCGACCCGGAGATCCACCGCTGGGCGGCCGAGAACATCAACTACAAGGTCCCCAACAAGGCCGCCATGGACAAGGTGACCATCGCCAAGGGCTCGCTGCTGGACATCAAGCCGGCGGAGCTGCTCAACGGTGAGTCGATCATCGACCTGGGGCAGGCGTCGACCAAGTTCAGCCGCCTGTCGCAGGAAGTCACGGCCGGATAGTCGTTGGTGCAGTGAGATCCGAGGTCAAGGCCCGGCCGGTGTCCCGTAAGCGGGGTCGCCGGCTGGGCGCGTTCGTTTTCCTTTCGCCAGGTCTGACGTACCTGGTCGTGCTCCTCCTCGTGCCGCTGGGGCTGGTGCTCAGCTACACGGTCTTCCAGCGGGGGCGCTTCGGCGGCATCTTCTACGAGTTCACGCTGGAGAACTTCCAGCGCCTGTTCGACTCCCTCTACCTGGGGGTCGTCGGCGACTCGCTGAAGATGGCGGCGATCGCCACGCTGATCGCGTTGCTGCTCGGCTACCCGACGGCGTACCTGATCGCCCAGCTTCCGCCGAAGTGGAAGACGATCGCCCTGGTGGCGATCGTGCTGCCCTTCTGGACGAACTTCATCATCCGCGTCTACGCGTGGATCATCATGCTCAGCGGCCCGGGACTGATCAACTCCCTGCTGGGCACGAAGCTGGAGCTGCTCTACACCCAGGGCACGATCGTCGTCGGCCTGCTCTACTCGTACCTGCCGCTCATGGTGCTGCCGCTGTACTCCTCGATCGAGAAGCTCGACCCGCAACTGCGCGAGGCGTCGGCGAACCTCGGGGCCTCGGCGTTCACCACGTTCAGGAAGGTGACGCTGCCGCTCACGCTGCCCGGCGCGCTGACCGGGGCGATGTTCGTGTTCGTGCCGAGCTTCGGCAACTTCGTCATCCCCGAGATGCTCGGCGGCAGCAAGTCGATCATGGTGGGCAACCTGATCCGCAACCAGTTCCTGACCGCGCGCGACTGGCCGTTCGGCTCGGCGCTGGTGCTGGCGCTGATCGCGCTGCTGATCCTGCTGCTGCTCGTCCAGGCGTGGGCGGCCCGCCGTGCGTAGGCCCAAGCTGCTGTACGTGCCCTTCTGGGCGACCTACGTCTTCATGTACGTGCCGATCATCGTCCTGGTCGTCATGTCCTTCAACTCCGGCAAGTCGGCCTACACCTTCGAGGGCTTCAGCCTGAAGTGGTACGGCGAGCTGGCCGCCGACGAGAAGGTCCGGGACAGCCTGGTCAACACGCTGATCGTGGCCCTGGGCTCGACGGCGATCGCCACCGTGCTCGGCACGCTGCTGGCCGTCGGCCTGGCCCGGTACACCAGGTCCAAGATCCTCGACGCGGTCGCGCTCATGCCGGCCGTGCTGCCCGACCTGGTGCTCGGGATCGGCCTGCTGGTCCTGTACGCCCTGATCAACAACTTCCTGGCCCAGTGGGACGCCCAGTTCGCGCTCGGGCTGCCCACGGTGACCCTCGCGCACGCCCTGTTCTCCATGGCGTTCGTCGCGGCCGTGGTGCGCACCCGGCTCACCGGCGCCGACCCCTCGCTGGAGGAGGCCTCGCGCGACCTGGGGGCCGGGCCGGTGGTCACGTTCATGAAGATCACGCTGCCGCAGCTCCTGCCCGGGATCGTCGCCGGGGCGCTGCTGGCGTTCACGCTGTCGCTGGACGAGTTCGTGATCGCCTTCTTCACGATCGGCAACGCCGAGCCGACGCTGCCGATCGTCATCTACTCAATGGTTCGTTTCGGGGTGACCCCGAAGATCAACGCGCTGGCCGCGATCCTGCTCCTCGTGAGCTTCACGGCAGTGATCGCCGGGCAGCGGATGACCAAGATCGGGAGATCGCGTGCTCAGGATTGACGGGATCACCCGCAGGTTCGGCGACGTCACCGCGCTCGACGACGTCTCGCTGGAGATCGAGCAGGGCGAGTTCTTCGCCCTGCTCGGGCCGTCCGGCTGCGGGAAGACCACTTTGCTGCGCATCATCGCCGGGTTCGAGTCGCCCGACGCCGGCACGGTCACGCTCGACGACGAGGACCTGCTGGCCAAGCAGCCCAACCGGCGGCCGATCAGCCTCATGTTCCAGTCGTACGCGCTGTTCCCGCACATGACCGTGGCCAAGAACGTGGCCTACGGCCTGGAGCGCGAGAAGCTGCCCCGGGCGGAGGTCAAGCAGCGCGTCGGCGAGGTGCTGGAGACCGTGGGCCTGTCGGCGCACGCCTCGCGCAAGCCCGCCCAGCTGTCCGGCGGACAGCGGCAGCGGGTCGCGCTGGCGCGTTCCATCGTCAAGCGGCCGCGTCTGCTGCTGCTCGACGAGCCGCTGTCGGCCCTGGACAAGAAGGTCCGCGCGGACATGCAGCTGGAGCTCAAGCGGCTCCAGCACGAGGTCGGCATCACCTTCGTGGTCGTCACGCACGACCAGGAGGAGGCCATGTCGCTGGCCGACCGCATCGCGGTCTTCGACAGCGGCACCGTGCGCCAGGTGGACGCCCCCGTCGCCCTCTACGAGCGCCCGCGCTCGCCGTTCGTGGCCGACTTCGTCGGGGCGAACAACCTCTTCGAGGGCGTCTACACCGGCCTGGACGGGATCAAGAGCGACGAGTTCGGAATGCTGGCCGGAACGCCGCTCGACGAGCTCGCCGCCGACACCAAGGCGCTGCTCGCGGTCCGTCCCGAGAAGATCGAGCTGGCTGACGAGAACGCGGCCAGGGGCCTGAAGGGCAGCGTCCTGGACGTCAGCTTCTACGGCGGCGTCTCACACATCTCCGTGGACGTGCCGGGACGGGCCAAACCCGTGCTCGCCGCCGTCCAGGGAGCGAGCACGGTGCAGCCCGGCGCCAAGGTGAAGGTGCGCTGGGAGACCCAGGACGCCGTCATCATGACGGTCGATCAATGAGCCAGGTCGTTGCCCGTCGCCGCCCGCGCGTACGACAGGATCAGCTCGGCCGCCTCGTCGGGCCCGATCAGCGGGTGGCGGGCGGTGATGCGGTAGCCGTAGGCGTCCTCCAGGGCCACCAGGTTGCGCGCGACGGTCACGGAGTCGGCCGTCAGCCGGAAGACCCCGAGCGCGGCCCCCGTGTCCAGGATCGCCTGGTACATCGACACCTGGCGGTCGTACAGCGAGGTGAGCAGCACGCCGTAGACCCGGTGCCGGCCCGCGGCGCCGCCCAGCTCGTTGAGCAGACGCACGTCGGGGTCGAGCGGCCCGGTCGGCAACCCCGACCGGATCGTGACGACCAGCTTCTCGACCGGGTCGGTGAAGTCGGCCAGGCGGCGCATGCGCAGCTCGTAGAAACGTTCCATGCCCGCGTGCTGCGCCTCGACCAGGAGTTCGCCCAGGTCGGGGTAGTGGTAGAGCACGGCTCCGGAGGTCAGGCCGGCCTCCTCGGCGACGTGCGAGAGCTGTACTCCGTCGATTCCATGACGGATGATGGCTCGGCGCGCGGCCTCGATCAAGTCGATGCGCCGGTCACTACGGCTTTTGCGCTGGGCCACGACCACCACCCCCCGTGCGTTTGGTCACCATTCAGATCGGCCGTGACCATAGTGCACTTAACTTGCGCTTCACGCTAGATGAGTATTTGAATTCCTCTTCAATTTGACGAGTTCCCCCGGAGTTCACGATGTCCCTCACCATCCTGTTCATGCCAGAGAGCGCGTACGGCCCCACGAACAACAGCATCGGCATCGGCGACATTCTCCGTCGTCGCGGGCACCGCGTCGTCTTCGCCGCCGAATCCTCCTGGAAGGGCAAGCTCGAAGCGCTCGGCTTCGAGGAGGACCTCGTCGACCTCGCCCCGCCGGCCGAGAACGCCGAGGAGCAGGACGCCGGCCAGTTCTGGAAGGACTTCATCCGCGAGACCGCGCCGGAGTACCGCAAGAGCACGCTGGAGCAGCTCGACACCGTCACCAAGCCGATCTGGGACTCCCTCATCGACGGCGCCAAGTACTGCGAGCCGCAGCTCAAGGCCATCATCGAGCGCGTGAACCCGGACGTGATCGTCGAGGACAACGTGATCACGTTCCCGGCGCTGCTCACGGCCGGCAAGAAGTTCGTCCGCATCGTCTCCTGCAACCCGCTGGAGGTGCGCGGCGAGAACGTCGCGCCGGTATTCTCCGGCCTGCCCGCCGACGACCGCTCCGAGTGGGACGCCTTCCGCGCCGAGTACGACCGCACCCACCGCGAGATCTGGACGGCCTTCAACGCGTGGTGCGTCGAGCAGGGCACGGCCCCGCTGCCCGACCTGGACTTCATCCACGAGGGCGACCTGAACCTCTACGTCTTCCCCGAGATCCTCGACTACACCGACGCCCGCCCGCTCGGCCCGAGCTGGCAGCGGCTCGACTCCTCGGTGCGCGAGACCGACGAGGACTTCACGCTGCCCTTCGAGCGTAACGACGGCTCGCTGATCTACTTCTCGCTCGGCTCGCTCGGCTCCTCCGACGTGGAGCTGATGCAGCGCGTGATCGACATCCTGGCCGGCACGCGCCACCAGTACATCGTCTCCAAGGGCCCGCTGCACGAGGAGATCAAGCTCGCCGACAACATGTACGGCGCCGAGTTCCTGCCGCAGACGAAGATCATCCCGCTGTGCGACCTGGTCATCACGCACGGCGGCAACAACACCACCACCGAGGCGGCGCACTTCGGCAAGCCGATGATCGTGCTCCCGCTGTTCTGGGACCAGTACGACAACGCCCAGCGCGTGGACGAACTGGGCTACGGTGTCAGGCTCTCCACCTACACCTTCACCGACGAGGAGCTGACCGGCGCCGTGGAGCGCCTGCTCGGCGACACCGAGATGCGCGCGAGGCTCGCCGCCGCGGGCGAGGAGATCCGCGGCCGTGACGGCCTGCGCAAGGCCGCCGACCTGATCGAACAGCTCGGCCAGTAGGGATTTCGAGGACATTCCATGCGTGAACTGATCAACCCCGCCACCGGCCTCCCGTGCGCCGAGATTCCGGACACGCCGGTGGCGGACGTGGCGGCGGCCGTCCGGACCGCCCGGGGCGCGTACGAGGAGTGGGCGCAGACCACTCCCGCCGAGCGCCAGCGGCTGCTGCTGCGCCTGGCCGACCTGGTGGAGGCCGACGCCGAGGAGCTGACCAGGCTGGAGGTGGAGGAGACCGGCAAGCCGGCGGCCGTGTTCAGGGACGGCGAGCTGCCCTTCGCCGTCGACAACCTGCGCTTCTTCGCCGGCGCCGCCCGCTCTCTCGAAGGGTCGGGCGCCGGGGTGTTCAGCGCCGGTTACACCTCGGTGCTGCTGCGCCGGCCCGTCGGGGTGGTGGGGTCGATCGCGCCATGGAACTTCCCGTTCGTCATGGCGGTGTGGAAGGTCGGCCCGGCCGTGGCCGCCGGCAACGCCGTGGTCATCAAGCCGGCGCCGCAGACGCCGCGCACGACGCTGCGCCTGGCCGAGCTGTTCGCCAAGGCGGGCGCGCCCGAGGGGCTCGTCCAGGCGGTCACCGGCGACGCCGAGGTCGGCCAGGCGCTGGTGACCGACCCGGGCGTGGACATGGTGAGCGTCACCGGCTCGACCGGCACCGGCCGGGCGGTCATGACCGGCGCGGCGGCCACGCTCAAGCGGGTGCACCTCGAACTCGGCGGCAAGGCGCCCGCCCTGGTCTTCCAGGACGCCGACCTGGCCGAGATGGCCCGCGGCGTGGCCATGGGCGCCACGTACAACACCGGCCAGGACTGCACCGCGGCCACCCGCGTGTACGTGGCCCGCGAGATCTACGACGACGCCGTCGAGGCCATCCGGGCGACGCTCGCCGAGATCACCGTGGGCGACCCCTGGGACCCGGCGACGGACATCGGCCCGCTGATCTCGGCCGCCCACCGCGAGCGCGTGCACGGCTTCGTCTCACGCTCGGGCGGGCGGATCGTGCATGGCGGCGCGCCCGTCGAGGGGCCCGGGTTCTTCTACCCGCCCACGCTTGTGACCGATGTCGCACAGGAGAGCGAGATCGTCCAGGGAGAACTTTTCGGACCGGTCCTTGTGGCGCTGCCGTTCGACGGCGAGGACGAGGCCGTCCGGCTGGCCAACGACACCCCGTACGGGCTCGCCTCGTCGGTGTGGTCGCGCGACGTCGCGCGGGCGATGCGCGTGTCCCACCGGCTGGACGTGGGCGTGACCTGGGTGAACGATCATCTCCCGATCGCCAGCGAGGCGCCGCACGGCGGCGTGAAGGGCAGCGGGTTCGGTAAGGACATGAGCCAGGAGGCGGTGCAGGAGTATTCGGTGACCCGTCACCTGATGGTCAAGCACGCGGCACCCGTGGAGCGGGATTCGTTCCGGCCCGCCTGAAAACGTGTACGGCGATATGTCGTCCAAAGTGTCGCTTTGGGCGCATTTAGTGGGAAATGTGCGGTTGGCCGTCTGGTACGGACTGTGTTCCAATTACCCAGCCGGACAGAATCCCATGCGCCACACGCGTGTCTGATTTCTTTCGAGCACGTACCGGCGAGAGGTAGCGAGAGTCAGTGAGGACGGAAAACCCCAGGCACACGAGGTCAGGGGAGTACACAGGCGGAAGGTTCCGGCTGGGGAACTGGCGTGTGCGCTCAAGGTTGATCGCGCTGATCCTCATCCCCACCATCGTGGGCGTGCTCCTCGCGGGTGTGCAGCTCGCCAACGCGATCGGGACGAGCTCCGAGTACCGCCGGCTGACCCAGGTCGCCGAGCTGGTGCAGCGCATCGGCGGACTCAACCACGAGCTGGCCAAGGAACGCACGCTCACCGCGTGGTACGTCACCGACCAGTCGAAGTCCGGACGGTTCGTCCAGCTCAAGACCCAGCGCGCGGCCGTCGACGCGGCCAAGAAGCGGGTGCTGGCCTCGGCGAACGCCATCGACGCCGCGCACTCGGCCCGTATCCGCGAGGGCGTGGAGAACATGCGCCGGTGGCTGGCCGGCCTCGACAGCCTCCGGGCGTCGATGGTGGCCGACGGCGCGCCCTCGCGAGCCGCGATCACCACGTACACGACGATGATCGGCGTCTTCTCCGGCATCCTGGGCGACCTGGGCGACGGCGTGAACGACGACGACCTCCAGGGTGACGTGGCCGCCCTCGGCTCGCTGGAGCGGGTCAAGGAAGAAGTCTCCAGGCAGCAGACCATTCTCATGATCGCGCTCCTTGAGCGTAAGCTCGACTACGACGATCCGTCGGAGTTGCTCGGCTCGTGGAGCCGCCAGCAGGCCGAGCTCGCCGCCTTCGAGCGGGAGGCCGACCCGGCCGACCTGAAGGCGTACCAGAAGGGCATGCGCGGCTCGGACATCGACCGCGCCGACGCGATGCGGCAACGCGCCCTGGCACAGATCCGTGAGTACAACCAGATCAAGGACCTCGACGTCACCTCCGCCCGCGACCTGAGCCGCTGGTACGACAGCACCACGCTGGCCGGCAACGCCATGCGCAAGGTCGAGGACTCCCTGGCCACCAAGATCGTGACCAGGGCCCGTGAGCTGAGCGACACCGAGCAGCGCAACGCCATCATCAGCGGCGCGACCATCCTCGTCCTGCTGCTGCTCGTCCTGATCATCACCACCCGGGTGGCCGGTTCGCTGGTCCGCCCGCTGCGCCGGCTGCGCGCCGAGGCGCTCCAGGTGGCCACCACCCGGCTGCCCGAGACCGTCCGCATCCTGCGCGAGTCCGGTGAGGGCGCGCAGGTGCCCGAGGTGCCCTCGGTCGGCGTCAACACCCGTGACGAGATCGGTGAAGTGGCCCGGGCCTTCGACGAGGTCCACCGCGAGGCGCTCCGGCTGGCCGGTGACGAGGCCAAGCTGCGCGCCAACGTCAACGCCATGTTCGTCAACCTCTCCCGCCGCAGCCAGACGCTGGTCGAACGGCAGCTCCAGCTCATCGAGGGCCTGGAGCAGGGCGAGGAGGACGAGCAGCGGCTCGCGAACCTGTTCCGCCTCGACCACCTGGCCACCCGCATGCGCCGCAACAGCGAGAACCTCCTGGTCCTCGCCGGCCAGGAGGCCGCGCGCAAGTGGAGCGAGCCGGTGCCGCTGGTCGACATCGCCCGCGCCTCGCTGTCGGAGGTCGAGAACTACGAGCGGGTCCAGATCAAGATCCCGTCCGGCACGCTGATCGTCGGCCCGGCCGTCACCGACGCCGTCCACCTGCTCGCCGAGCTGATCGAGAACGCGATCTCCTTCTCGCCCCGCGAGAGCAAGGTCGAGGTCAGCAGCGTGGCCGCCGACGGCGGCGTCATGATCTCCATCAACGACCTGGGCATCGGCATGAGCCCCGAAGAGCTCGCCGAGGCCAACTGGCGCCTGGCCAACCCGCCCGTCGTGGACGTCGGCGTCTCCCGCCGCATGGGCCTGTTCGTGGTCGGCCGCCTGGCGCTGCGCCACGGCATCCGCGTCCAGCTCAGCATGCGGGAGACCGGCGGCCTGAGCGCGCTGGTGATGATGCCCGACATGCTCATCAGCGGCGGCGCCGGCATGCCGCAGCAGGCCGGCAGCCAGTACGAGGCGTTCACCACGTTCGACCCGAGCCAGTTCGGCGTGCCCGCCCAGCCCGACGAGGCGAGCCAGAACGGCGGCCACGCCTCCGCGCCGGCCTCGGCCGACCGGGTGCTGGACACGCAGTGGCCGGGCTCGCTGCCCGCGCCGGGCACCGGCAACTGGCCGTCCTTCGCCGACGAGTCCGCGCAGGAGGAGACCCGCTGGGGATCCTTCGGCGAGGAGCCCGGCCGGGACGAGCCGCGCTGGCCCTCGTTCGCCGAGGACCCCAAGCCGTCCTTCGGCGACGAGCCCAAGCCCTTCTTCGCCGACGAGCCCAAGCCGTTCTTCGCGGAGGAGCCGCCGGCGGCCCAGCCCGAGCCGCAGCCGCAGGCCCAGTCCCCGTGGGGCGAGCAGCGCTGGCCCTCCTTCGCCGAGCAGCCGCCGCCGATGCAGGACGACGAGCCCCGCTGGCCGTCCTTCGCCACCGAGCCGCCGCAGGCCGGGAAGGAGGAGCCCCGCTGGTCCTCCTTCGGTTCGCCGTCCTTCGGCGACACCTCGCTCGGCCAGTCGGCCTTCGGCGAGGAGCCGCGGCGGTCCCTGTTCGAGTCGGTCGACCGGCCGAGCCCCCCGCCGTACGGCGAGGAGCCCTACCGCTCGGCGTTCGGCGACCTCCAGGGGTTCGGCGCGGAGGAGCCCAAGCCCGCCGACCAGTACGAGCAGAGCAGTCCGGGCGCCTTCGGCCCGTTCGGCCAGGGCGACTACTCCTCGCAGGACATGACCGGCCCGCTCCCCGTGGTGCGCACCTCGCCCCTGGAGGAGCAGGGCGAGGAGTTCCTGCCGATCTTCTCGTCCGTCGGCTCGGACTGGTTCCGCAGGCCCGACCCCGAGCAGCTGCGCCAGGACCAGGAGTCCGAGCACGAGATCACCGCCGTGCACCCGGCCGTGCCCGCCGAGCCCCCGGCGTCCGCGCCGCCCGCGGCGCCGCCCGCCGCCCCGGCGACCGGCCGGTCCGGGCTGCCGCAGCGCAAGCCCGGCCAGTCCGGCGCCGGCGCGTCGTGGTCCTCGCCCGCCGACTCGGGTTTCCAGGCGGCCCAGGCCGCGGCGCAGCCCGCCCAGTCCGGCATCACGGCCTCGGGCCTGCCGCGCCGCGTGCCCAAGGCCAACCTCGTGCCCGGTACGGCCAGTCTCGCCGAGCCGCAGCCCACGTCACCGCCGCCGCAGATCTCGCCCGAGCGGTTGCGCAGCAGGCTCTCCAGCTTCCAGCAGGGAGTGCGGCAAGGCCGCGCGTTCACCCGCGGAGAAGAGAATGAGGAGGACAAATGAGAGAGATGAGCCAGGGAGCGCGTGGCATCAGCTGGCTGATCACCGACTTCGTGAACAACGTGCCAGGCGTCGCGCACACCGTCGTGGTGTCGTCCGACGGCCTGCCGCTGGCCTTCTCGGAGGGTTTCCCCAAGGACCGGGCCGACCAGCTCGCCGCGGTCGCCTCGGGTGTGATCAGTTTGACGCAGGGCGCCGCGCGGGTCTTCGAGGGCGGCATGGTGACCCAGACCGTCATCGAGATGCAGCGCGGGCTCTTGATGATCATGTCCATCAGCGACGGGTCCTGTCTGGCCGTCCTCGCGGCTCCCGACTGTGACATGGGCCTCGTGGCGTACCAGATGACGCTGCTGGTCGAGCGGGCAGGTCAGGTGCTCACCCCGGCCGTACGCGCTGAGCTGCAAGCGGCCCGCCCCCGCTAGCGGGCGGTGACAGGAGATCATGGTGTCAGGTCAGGGTTGGGCTGGTGATAGCACTCCGCCGCATCCGGCGGCCCCTCGTCCGCAGAAGCCGAGCTCCCTGGTACGGCCCTATGCCGTAACCGGGGGGCGCACCGCGCCGCGGATGAAGTTCGCCATGGAGGCTTTGGTGTCCTCCGTGACGTCGGAATACCAAGACATTTCCCTACTGAGTCCGGAGTATCAGGCGATCATTCAGCTGACCCGGAACGTCCGGTCGGTTGCCGAGATCTCCGCCCTTTTACGCCAGCCCCTTGGTGTGGTCCGGGTGCTGATCGCCGACATGGCGTCGGAGGGCCTGATCCGCGTGCACCAGCCTGCGCTGGACGCGGGAAAGCCGGACCTCAACTTGCTCGAAAGGGTGCTCAGTGGACTTCGCAGGCTCTAGCCCCGGTCTGACCTCGACGAAGATCGTCGTGGCCGGGGGCTTCGGCGTGGGGAAGACGACGTTCGTGGGAGCGGTCTCGGAGATCCTGCCGCTCACCACGGAAGCGGTCATGACGGACGCATCGGCACACGTCGACGACGTCTCGCTCACGCCGAACAAGACGACCACCACCGTGGCGATGGACTTCGGACGTGTGTCGCTGGATCGCGATCTGATCCTTTATCTGTTCGGCACCCCCGGACAGCACCGCTTCTGGTTCATGTGGGACGACCTCGTGCGCGGTGCGATCGGCGCCGTCGTCCTGGTGGACACGCGCCGTCTCGCGGACAGTTTCCCCGCGATCGACTACTTCGAAGAGGCCAAGCTGCCCTTCGTGATCGGCATCAACGGCTGGGACGGTCAGTTCGCCCACGCGGAGGACGAGATCAGGGAGGCCCTGTCCGTCGGCGGGCACATCCCGATCATCCGCCTCGACGCCCGTCAGCGCGACACGGTGAAATCCACCCTGATCACGCTGGTGGAGCACGCGCTCACCCGCCACTCGCACACGCCGGTATAGACGCGAGCCCCGGGCGCGCGCCCATCGATCCGCGCGCGCCCCGGACGGCCGGGCGGCGGGCTCAGGCGACGGAGTCGGAAGTGGACTCGGCGGCGGGCTCGGAAGTGGGCTCGGCGTCCGGGTCGGAAGGCGCATCGGCGTCGGGCTCGGCGACAGGGTCGGCGGCGGTGGCGTGGCCGCGCACCAGGCGGCCGACCTCGGCGCGCAGGTGGACGAAGTCGGGGTGCTCGCGGGTGGTGATCTGGTCGCGCGGGCCGGGCAGGTCGACCTTGAGGTCGCCGACCACGTGCGCGGGCGCCTTCGACAACACCACGACGCGGTCGCCGACGTAGACGCTCTCGTCGATGTCGTGCGTGATGAGCACGATCGTCATCTGGTGGTGGCCGCGCACCTTCAGCACCAGGTCTTCGAGGTCTTCGCGGGTCTGGGCGTCGACCGAGCCGAACGGCTCGTCCATGAGCATGAGCGAGGGCCGGTAGGCCAGCGCCCGCGCGATCGCCACCCGCTGCTGCATGCCGCCCGAGAGCTGGAACGGGTACTTCTTCTCGGCGCCCTGGAGCCCGACCGACTCCAGCGCCTCTTGGGCGGCCTCGCGGCGCTGCCGCTTGTCCATGCCCCGGCGGCGCAGCGGCAGGGCCACGTTGTCGGCCACCGACATCCACGGGAACAGCGAGCGGCTGTAGTCCTGGAAGACCACCGCCAGGTTGTCCGGCGTCTGCCGCACGAGCTCGCCCTCGACCCTGACCTCCCCGCCCGTCGGCCTGATCAGCCCGGCGATGGAGCGCAGCAGGGTGGACTTCCCGGCGCCCGACGGCCCGACGATGCACAGCAGCTCGCCCGCGGCGACGCTCAGGTTCAGCCCTTCGATGGCGTGGTGAGCGTTGGGGCCACCGCCGCCGTAGACGTGGGAGAGGTTCTCTATCTCGAGCATGGATGTCCTAGGGGGCGAGGCCCCGAGCGGAGGACCGACTCGGGAAGCCGGAAATGTCGGTATGGCTCTTCGGTGTCGGATCTTACCCTTGAGTCTTCACAGCTGTCATGGGATGCCCACGCTCCACGACCCCCGCTCGTTCAGCGCCCGGACGTCGGCGTCGGAGATGCGCCGCTGCGCCCCGGCCATGGCGGCCAGCTCGGCCTCCGTCAGCACGTCGGCGATGTCGGCGAACCCGTCGGGCGCGCGTTCGGTCACCAGCGCGATCGTATCCTCGATCGGCAGCGCCCGATGGGCCAGCACCAGCGCCGACGTGGGCGGACGCCGTTCCTCCTCGTACGCCTTGAGCGCCGTGACCGGGTCGCCGGACGTCGCCAGGCACCGGGCCAGCACCCGCGCGTCGAGCACGGCCTGCGAGCCGCCGTTCGAGCCGATCGGGTACATGGGGTGGGCGGCGTCGCCCAGCAGCGTCACCCGGCCCTCTCCCCAGACGGGCAGCGGCTCCCGGTCCACCATCGGGTACTCCAGGATGCGGGCCGAGCCCGACAACAACCCCTGGACGTCCACCGGACGGTACCGCCAGTCCGCGAAGTGGGCGGACACCTCCTCCAGCCGGCCCTCGCGCGACCAGTCGGCCTCCGCGACGACGCCTGGCTCGGCCACCTTGACCTCGGCCACCCAGTTGACCAGTCGGGGATTTCCGGCCGAGATGTGATACGTCACGAGCTTTCCGGCCCGGTTGGAGCCGCCCACGAGCACCGTGGCGCCGTCCAGGACGGGATCGGTCTCGGCCACCCCGCGCCACATCCGGATGCCCGCCCACAGCAGGGGATCGCCCGACGGGTGCAGCAGCGCCCGTACCGTGGACTGCACGCCGTCCGCGCCGACGAGCACGTCCACCCGCTCCTCCAGGAGCTCGCCGCCCTGCCGGAGCCGGACGAGGACCTCCTTGCCGTCCTGTTCGAAGCCCTCCAGGCGGACGCCCGTCCGCACCGGGCCGACCCGCTTCTCGACCGCGGCCAGCAGCGCCATCTGCAACTCGCCCCGGTGGATGCTGTACTGCGGCCAGCGGTAGCCGGCCGACCGGCCGCGCGGCAGCGCCAGGATCACGTTGCCGTGCCGGTCGGCGAAGGTCATGAAGCTCGTCTCCACGCCCAGCGCGGCCAGCTCGCCGGCCAGCCCGAGCTCGGTCAGCTCCCGTACGGCGTGCGGTTGCAGGTTGATCCCGACGCCGAGCGGCCTCAGCGCGGCGGCCGCCTCCACGACCACGCACTCCAGCCCGGCCGCCGCCAGGCTGAGTGCCGTGGTGAGCCCGCCGATGCCGCCGCCCACGACCATCGTCCGCACGTCGCCCCCAGTGGTCTCGATCCGATCACCCGTGTCCCCTGACGGGGAACATGACGCTAAGTTTCTCTCTCTTTGCAGGCTGAAGAACAGGTTTGTCCCACTAATCTCGTTCCTATCTGGTGTGAGGTGTGTGATGCGCGGATTCAGTGACGGGGAGTTCGCCTACCTGCTCGCGCACGACCTGGCGCGGCTGGCCACGGCGGGAGCCGGGGGAACGCCGCACGTCGTTCCCGTGCGGATCCATCTCCAGCCGGACCGCGGCATGATCGCGGTCGGCTCCCGCATGCTGCCCGAGGGCGTGCGTCCCCGGCGGTACCGCGCCGACGTCAGGAGCAACCCCGAGGTGTCGCTCGTCGTGGACGACTTCACCGAGGAGGGGCCGCGCGGCGTCCTGGTCCAGGGGGTCGGGCGGGTGCACTCCACAGGCGGCGAACGGCTGAAACCCGGGTACGAGCCCGTATGGGTGGAGATCATGCCGCTCTCCGTCGCGTCGTGGGGCATCGACTCGGGCGCCTACGAACCGCCGCGCAGCCGCCCGGTCGCCGCCGGCACGTTCACTGCCCCGTGAGCCGCTGCGCGCCGAGGTGCCAGGCCAGCACCCGCCGCTCGGCCACCAGGAACAGCTCGTTGAGCAGGTAACCCAGCACGCCGAGCAGCACGATCCCGGCCCACATCGCGGGCAGGTCGAACGTCGAGTACGCGGTGGTGAGCTGGAACCCGATGCCGTTGGACGCTCCCGGCAGCAGCTCGGCGAAGACCATCACGATCAGCGACAGGGACAGCGCCAGCCGCAGCCCGGCGAACATCTTCGGCAGCGCCGACGGCAGCACGACCCGCAGCAGGCGCTCCGTCCGCGACAGCCGGAACACCCGCCCGGTGTCCAGGTGCAGCGGATCGACCGCCCGCGCGCCGTCGGCCGTGTTGAGCAGCACCGGCCACACGACGCTGAACACGATGAACGCGAGCTGCATGCGCAGCCCGAACCCGAACACCACCAGGAACACGGTGACCAGCGCGGGCGGCGGGATCGCGCGCAGGAACTGCAGCACGCCGTCGAGGTAGTCGTAGACCCGCGCCGACAACCCGAACGCCAGCCCGAGCAGCACCCCGGCCACGCCCCCGCCCGCGAACCCGGCGGCCATCCTGCCCAGGCTCGGCAGGACGTTGTCCACGGCCTCGCCGGTCAGGAACAGGCTGCCGGGCGGCCCGGAGAACCACATCTGGTGCATCCGGCCCACGATCGTCGTCGGCGGCGGGAAGAACGCGCTGCCCGCCAGCCGCGTGCCCGCCTCCCACCCCAGGACGAGCACGACCAGCACGACCACCCGGAACGCCGTGCCGCGCGTGCCGTTGCGCGCCCCCGGCCCGCGTGTACCGTTGCGCGCCCCCGGCCCGCGTGTACCATTGCGCGCCCCCGGCCCGCGGTGGGCCCTGGTCACGCGCCCTCCGTCAGCCGCGCGTGGTGCCAGCGGAAGGCGCGCCGCTCGGCGGCCACCAGCAGGGCGTTGACCAGCACGCCGAACAGCCCCACCCAGAAGACCCCGGCCAGGATGTCGGTCATCCTGGCCGGCACCGCGATCCCGGCGAAGAAGATGAACACGCCGATGCCCTCCCCGCGCCCGGCCACGATCTCGGTGCTGACGGTCAGGATGAGCGCCACCGACGCCGCCAGCCGCACGCCCGTCGTGATGAACGGCGCCGCCGACGGCAGGCTGACCCGCAGCAGCACCGACAGCGGGCCGAAGCCGTAGGAGCGCAGGGTCTCCTTGGCGACGGGGTCGACGCCGCGCAGGCCGTACATGGTGTTGTAGAGGATGGGCCACATGGCGGCGTAGAGCACGAGTGTGACGCGGAGCTGCAGGCCGGTGCCGATGACGAGCGCGACCAGCGGGATCAGCGCCACCGACGGGATCGGCCGCAGGAACTCCACCACCGAGCGCGTGGCGGCGTCGATCACCGGCACGCTGCCGAGCAGCAGGCCGAGCGGCACCGCGACCAGCACCGCGAGGCCCAGCCCGATGGCCCAGGCGAGCAGGCTGGTCAGGGCGTGGTCGCGGAAGGCGGGATCGGCGAGCAGCGCGGCGCCGCGCCCGACGATCCGCGTGGCCGGCGGCAGCACCTCGGCGTCCACCAGCCCCGACCGGCTCAGCAGCTCGACGAGGACGGCGAAGCCCGCCGCCCCCGCCGCCCGGCGCGACCACCGCGTGGCGGCGCCGGCCGGACGGCGGATGACGGTGCGGACTCCGGTGCCGGTCGTGGTGGTGCTCACCCCGACGTCGTCGGCGACATCAACGCCTTGACGTCGATCTCCTTGCCCAGCCACTTGGCCTCCCACATCCAGTCGGCCACGCGTTGCAGCCGTACCGGGTTGTCGGAGCTGGAGAAGTAGGGGAAGGTGACCGTCGCCGCCGTGGACGCGTCGATCTGCGTGAAGTTCGGCAGCACCTTGGCCACCACCTCACGGTTGTTCTCCATCAGCTTGGCCGCGTTGTGGATGGCCCGCTGGAAGGCCGCCGCCGTCTTCGGGTTCTTGTCGTACCAGTCCTGGGTGCCGATGTATCCCGAGATCGGGAACTCCGCCGCCGGCCCGGAGGCGGGGTCGAGGATCTTGCGGGCGCCCATCTGCGACGTCGCCGCGGTGACCAGCGGCTCGCCCAGGTAGGCGGCGTCGATCTGGCCGTTCTTCCACGAGGCCATGATGTTCTGGAAGGTCACGGGGACGTACTTGATCGTGGCCGGGTCGATGTTGTTGGCCTTGAGCACCTGGGTGAGCGCGAGCTCCTGGAAGTTGTGCAGGACGTTGACGTTGATCGTCTTGCCCGCGAGGTCCTTCGGCGTCTTGATGGGGGAGTTGGGCAGCGCCATGATGCTGAGCGAGTCGGGGGCGGCCCGCGAGCCCTCGGCGAGCACATGGATCTTGATCGCCCCCTTGTCGTGCGCTTGGAACATCGACACGTAGTTGCCGAACATGGCGTCGATCTCGCCGTTGACCAGCATGGGGATCGCCTCAGGGGCGGCTTGGACGACCTGCGGGGTGACGTCGAGCCCCTCTTGCTCGAAGAGCTTCTGGTCGATGGCGACGTAGATGGCGGCACTGTCGATGGCGGGCAGAGTGGCGATCTTGAGCTTCGTCTTCTCCAAGGCGCCGCCGCCGCCGTTCGCGGAGGCGGAGGGCGGGGCGCTGGCGGTGGTTGAGCCGCCGGTGCTGCACGCTACGGCGCCTAAAGTCACGGCGAACCCGATGATGGCGGCCTTGGCGGAGCGGCCAAGCCTCATGTCAGGGACTCCCTTCAAGACATCGAGCCGGGGGGACCGGGTGGCTGAACTGCCCCCGGGGCTGAGTGCCTGACGAACAAGCAGGAATCGACCGTAGCACCACATTGGCAGTCATTATCAAGAAAATGACTCCTGTGGTTGCAATGTCCGTTTGCCGCTCTATCGTTAAAAGAGGCGTGAGATGACTTTGTCCGTTTTGTGAAAGAGGGTGGCGCTCGGGGCGTCTGTTACTACTGGGACTGACTGATATGGATCGTTCCGCGGGCGGAAGGGGGCTTGCGGAACACGTTTCGGCTGCCCGTTTTTGCAGGTAAACGGCGGTCTACCAATTTTGTCACAATATTTGGACAATCCGGGATATATGCCTCAGATGGGCACTATAGGTGGTTGGTCCTGACCGGCACCTGTGCTCAAATGGCCCTCATCTCGATTGTACATATTGCCCCACGTGCATTTACCTGCATGGTCTTCGAGAATTCCCCTCCGGGGCGAGAGGTTGCGAGGCAAGTGAGAACGCAGAGCGCTGAAGCTTCCGCTGACCGCGAGCCGCACGGGCGCCAGAAGCGACGGCTGCCCAAACCAGCTTCTAACAGGTTCGGATTGGGTAATTGGCACGTCAGATCGCGCCTTGTGGCGTTGATCGTCGTGCCCACGGCCGTCGCGGTGGGCCTGGGCGGGCTGAACGTGATCACCTCCCTCAGGGATGCCGACACGTACCAGACACTCAGAGAGGTCGCCGAGCTCAGCGAGCAGCTCGGCGCCGTCACGCACGAACTGGCCTTCGAGCGGGACGAGACCGCCCTCTACATCGCGCAAGGCCGTCCGGAGAGTCGCGCGGCCCAGCTCCGCACCACCTACAGCGGGGTCGACAACCTCATCGACGAGGCCAAGGTGCGGGCCGGCGCCCTCGCCGACACCCACGCCGATTCCGTACGCCCGGTGCTGCGCCGCCTGGAGGAGATCCAGACCCTGCGCGACACCGCCGTCAAGGGCAAGATCCAGCCCTTGCCGATGATCCAGAAGTACTCCCAGATCATCTCCACCCTCCTGCAGTTCCACGACCAGGTGGGCCAGGTCGCCGTGGACGACGACATCTCCCACAGCGCCAGCTCCATGGCCGCCATCGCGCGCGCGAAGGAACAGGCGTCCAAACAGCGGGGCATCCTGGCCAGCGCCCTGGACAAGAAGAGCTTCGACAGCGGCGAGCTCGACGCCCTCTCCGACGCCAAGGCGCGCGAGGAGAGCGAGGAGACCCTGTTCGCCACCCTCGCCAGCCTCGACCAGCTTGAGCTCTACCGCGACACCGTCGTGGGCAGGGACGTCGACCAGACCGACCTGTTCCGGCTGCGGGCCATGGCCCAGTCCGTCGAGGCCAAGCCCCTGAGCATCGGCGTACGTCCGGACAAGGACGTCGGCACCTGGTTCGACGTCAGCACCGGCAAGATCGACGCCCTGCGCAGCGTGGAGAAGTCGCTGGCCTCCTCGGTCATCCTGCGGGCCCGCGCCCTGGAGGAGGGGGCCAACCGCTCGGCGCTGATCTCCGGCGTGCTCATCATGATCCTGCTGATCGTGGTGCTGATCATCATCACCTTCATCGCCCGCTCGCTCATCAGGCCGCTGCGCAGGCTGCGCGGCGAGGCCCTGGACATCGCCGGGAAACGCCTGCCGGAGACCGTGCGGCAGCTCCGCGAGGCGGGTGACGGCAAGGTCGGGCCCGTCCCGCCGATCGGGGTGGACACCCACGACGAGATCGGCGAGGTGGCCCGCGCCTTCGACGAGGTCCACCGCGAGGCGGTGCGGCTGGCCGGCGAGGAGGCGCGACTGCGCTCGAACGTCAACGCGATGTTCGTGAACCTGTCGCGCCGCAGCCAGACGCTGGTCGAGCGGCAGATCACCTTGATCGACGGCCTGGAGCAGGGCGAGCAGGACGAGCAGCGGCTCGGCAACCTGTTCAAACTGGACCACCTGGCCACCCGCATGCGGCGCAACAGTGAGAACCTGCTGGTCCTGGCCGGTCAGGACCCGCCGCGTCGCTGGAGCCAGCCGGTCAAGCTGGTCGACGTCGCCCGCGCCTCCCTGTCGGAGGTCGAGAGCTACGAACGCGTCGTGCTCCAGGTGCCCGACGGCGTGTCGGTGGCCGGACAGGCCGTCAACGACGTCATCCACCTGCTGGCCGAGCTGGTGGAGAACGCGCTGTCGTTCTCTCCGCGCGAGACGCGGGTGGCGGTGTCGGGCAGCAGGATCGACGGCGGCGGCGTGATGTTGTCGATCACCGACTCCGGCATCGGCATGACCCCCGAAGAACTGGCCCAGGCCAACGACCGGCTCACCGACTCGCCCAGCGTCGACGTGTCGGTCTCGCGGCGGATGGGCCTGTTCGTGGTCGCCAGGCTGGCCCACCGGCACGGCATCAGGGTGCAGCTCCGCCCGCACAACTCCGGCGGGCTGACCGCCATGGTGCTCGTCCCGGAGAACATGCTGGGCACGCAGGCGCCGGGCTTCGCCGGCATGCAGCCGCCGGCGCTCGCCGAGAGCACGTCCGGGAGCGAGCCGTACGTGGGGCCGCACGCGGCGCCGCCGGCCACCGACTGGCCGCCGGTCTCGGCCCCGCCCGAGCCCGACTGGCCCGCGATCGCCTCCTCCGCCGGGGCCGACTGGCCGCCCGCGCCGCCCGCGCCGGGGGCCGACTGGCCGCAGACGCCGCTCACGCCGGTGTCCGACTGGCCGCAGGCGCCGCCGCCCGCCGGACAGGACTGGCCGCGGCCCACCTATCAGATGGGGCCGGCGCACCCGTCGTACCCGTCGAACCCGGAGGCGGGGGGCAACTGGCCGCAGTGGCCGTCCGACGGCTGGCCCTCCGACGCGCACGGCGGCGGTTTCGACAGCCACGACATCTGGTCGCCGCCGCGCCACAACGGCGACCGCGGGTTGTCCAAACGTCCCGCGGCCGAGCCGCCGCCACCCTGGAAGCCGGACGGCCTCCAGCGGCCCCGGCCCGACTTCCCCGAGACCGAGTCGGCGGCCACCGGCCCGATCCCGCCCGTGCCGCCCGCCTCCGCGGGGGACGACTACCTGCCGATCTTCGCCGCCGTCGAGTCGGCCTGGTTCGGGCGCGACGAGGGCGGCTGGGGCTCGACGAAGGCCGACGCCGGCTGGACCGCGGCCGAGGCCGTGGCCGAACCGGCCCGCGACGGCACGACCGCGGCGGGCCTGCCCAAACGGGTGCCCAAGGCCAACCTGGTGCCGGGCTCGGCCGACACCTCCGCCTCGCCCAAGGGCGTGCTGCCGATGCCCTCGGTCTCGCCGGACCGGGTGCGGAACAGGTTGTCCAGCTTCCAGCAGGGCTTCCGGGCGGCCCGCGACGACATCACCGGGGGCAAGGCGTTCCAGCCCGGCCCCCGCGGCTCCTACAACGGTGAACCCCACAACGGTGAAAGAGAGGAGGGCGCATGAACGACCTGAGCCACGCGGCGCGCGGAGTCGACTGGTTGATCACCGACTTCGTCAGCACGGTCCCCGGTGTGGCACATGCGGTGGTCGTCTCGTCCGACGGGTTGCCGCTTGCGGCCTCGTCGGGTTTTCCGGCTGACCGGGCGGATCAGCTGGCTGCGATCGCGTCGGGGCTGGTGAGCTTGACGCAGGGTGCGGCCAGGGTGTTCGAGGGTGGTGCGGTCAATCAGACGATCGTGGAGATGCAGCGCGGGCTGATGCTGATCATGTCGATCAGTGATGGTTCGTGTCTCGCGGTGCTGGCGGCCCCTGACTGTGACATGGGGCTGGTGGCGTACCAGATGACGTTGATGGTGGATCGCGCCGGTCAGGTGTTGACTCCGGCGGTGCGTGCGGAGCTGCGCGCCAGCCAGACCAGGTGATGTAGGTGACGGACCAGAGATGGAACAGCGGCGGCTGGGCGCCTCCGCCCAAGCCACAGCCCCAGTCGCAGCTGCACCCCGACCCCGCCTCACCCGTCCGCCCGTACGCGGTGACGGGTGGGCGGACGGCGCCCAGGGTCAAACTGGCGATGGAGGCCCTGGTGTCCTCGGCGACCGCCGAGCACCGGGAGTTCTCGCACATCACGCCGGAGTATCAGGCGATCAGCCAGCTGTGCAGGCAGGTCCGGTCGGTGGCCGAGGTGTCGGCGCTGCTGCGGATCCCGCTGGGCGTGGTGCGTGTTCTGATCGCCGACATGGCGGCCGAAGGTCTGGTCCGCGTGCATCAGCCACAGCTGGACGCCGGTAGGCCGGACGTTAATCTGCTCGAAAGGGTGCTCAGTGGACTTCGCAGGCTCTAGCCCCGGCTTGACTTCAACGAAGATCGTGGTGGCCGGCGGTTTCGGGGTGGGCAAGACGACGTTCGTCGGCGCGGTCTCGGAGATCATGCCGTTGACCACGGAGGCGGTGATGACCGACGCCTCCGCGGGGATCGACGACCTGGGCATGACGCCGCTGAAGTCGACCACCACCGTGGCGATGGACTTCGGCCGCGTCTCGCTCGACCGCGACCTGATCCTCTATCTGTTCGGCACGCCGGGCCAGCACCGGTTCTGGTTCATGTGGGACGACCTGGTGCGCGGCGCGATCGGCGCGGTCGTGCTGGTGGACACCCGCCGCCTGGCCGACAGTTTTCCCGCGATCGACTACTTCGAGGAGGCGCAACTGCCGTTCGTGGTGGGCGTCAACGGCTGGGACGGCCAGTACCCGCACAGCGACGCCGAGGTGCGCGACGCCCTCACGCTGGCCCCCCACATCCCCCTCGTACGGCTGGACGCGCGCTCCAAGGACTCGGTCAAGAGCGCTCTGATCCATCTGGTCGAGCACGCCCTGTCGATCAGGATGGCGGTGCCGGGCTGGAGCGGCGGCGGCTGATCAGGCCCGCCGCCGCCCTTCCGCTCAGCGGGGCCGGGCCTCGATGAGGCTGGCTCCCGAGCCCAGCTCGACGACCTCGGCCAGGTGCAGGTCCGCCCGGTCGAGCAGCGCCCGGTACTCCTCACGGCTGCGCTCGGTGCCGCCGTCGAAGATCGCCAGCATCCGCATGTCGATGTCCTTGCCCAGGTGCGGCGCCTCGTCGTCGGGCAACGCCACCTCCAGCACCAGGACGCGGCCGTCGGGGTTCATCGCCCGGCGGACGTTGCGCAGGATCGTGACCGCGTCCTCGTCGTCCCAGTTGTGCAGGACGCTGGCCAGCAGGTAGACGTCGCCGCCGGCCGGGACCTCGGCGAAGAAGTCGCCGGTGACGACCTCGCTCCGCTCACCCAGCCCCTCGGCGGCCAGCAGCTCCCTGGCCCGGCCGGCCACGTGCTCCAGGTCGAACAGGATGCCGCGCATGTCCGGGTTGGCGTGCAGGACGGTGGCCAGGATGTGGCCCTTGCCGCCGGCCACGTCCACCATGGTCGCGGTGGCCGGGAAGTCGTACCGCTTGGCCAGGCCCTCGGTGAAGGGGATGGCGCGGGCGGTCATGTAGTCGTCGAACAGCTTGCCCGCTTCCGGGTTCGCCGCCAGGTACTCGTACAGGTGGCCGTAGCGGGCGACGAAGGCCGAGCCGCCGTCGCGCACGGTGGCGGGCAGGTTGCCCATGGCGTGCCAGAAGCCCTCCTCGCCGAGCATGCGGACCGACGAGCGCACCGAGTCCGGGACGTCCGAGCGCAGCGCAGTGCCGCGCTCGGTCAGGTCGTAGACGTCCGGCCCGGCACCGCGGACGACGCCCATCCCGGCCAGCTCCCGCAGGACGCGGCGCAGCCGCGGGGCGTCGGCGTCGCAGCGGGCGGCCAGGTCGGTGGTGCTGAGGGGACCGTGGGCGAGATGGTCGGCCAGGCCGAGCTCCGCCATGGTGAGCAGAGCGGCGAAGCGCGAGATGTCGGCCACGGCCCCCCAAAGGAGGTCATCCGAGTGGGACATGGGGTCCTTCCCGATAAGTCAGACGTTGCGGTTGGCCTGCCGGTGCCAGACCAGCAGGCGGTGCTCGGCCAGCACGAACAGCCCGTTCACCAGGTAGCCCAGGATGCCGAGCAGGGCGATCGTCGCCCACACGCCGGGGCCGTCGAAGCTGCGCTGGGCCTGCAGGAGCTGGTAGCCGATGCCGTCCGTGCTGCCGAACAGCTCGGAGATCACCATGAGGATCAGCGCCAGCGACAGGCTCAGCCGCAGCCCGGCGAAGATCTTCGGCGACGCGGCGGGCAGCACGACCACGCGCAGGCGCTGCCCCTTGGACAGCCCGAACACGGTGGCGGTCTCGGTGTAGGTGCGGTCCACGGCCCGGACGCCCTCGATCGTGTTGAGCAGCACCGGCCAGATCACGCCGAACACGATCGTGGCGAGCTGCATGCTCAGCTGCGCGTGCGCGGTTCCGGCGAACAGCGCGACGAACAGCGGCAGCAGCAGCGGCGGCGGGATCGCCCGGCCGAACTCGAACAGCGCGTCCACGTAGTCGGTGGCCGCCTTGGAACGGCCGAGCGCCACGCCGAGCAGCACCCCGAGCAGCGAGGCCAGGATCCAGCCGCTGAACATGCGACCGAGGCTGGGCAGGATGTTGCCGACCGCGTCCTCGGTGAGGAACAGGTGGGAGACGGGCCCGGAGAACCACATCTCGTACATGCTGGTGACGATGGTGAGCGGCGGCGGGAAGTCGCTGTCGCCGATGAGCCGCGCCAGCAGCTCCCAGACGACGAGCACGACCGGCACCACCCAGAGCCTGGACAGCCGCCTCACGATTCCGACGCTCCCATCCGGACGCGGTGCCAGCGGAACAGCCGCCGTTCGCCGGCCAGCAGGGCGAGGTTCGCGAACACCCCGAACGCCCCGGCCCAGAACGTCGCCGCCATGATCAGGTCCATCCGGTTGCCGCTGCCCGCCTGGATCGTGTAGACCCCGATCCCGGCCGTGCCGCCGGCCAGCAGCTCGGCGCTGACCGCGAGGACGAGCGCGATGCCGGCCGCGATCCTGATGCCGGTCGCGACGAAGGGGGCGGCGCTCGGCAGGCTGACCCGGCCGAGCACGGCGAGCCGGCCGAAGCCGAAGCTGCGCAGCGACTCCTTGGCCAGCGGGTCCACGTCCTGCATGCCGTACAGGGTGTTGATCAGGATCGGCCACATCGACGCGTAGACGATGACCGAGACCTTCATCAGGCCGTCCACCGGGATCAGCAGGATCGCCAGCGGGATGATCGCCACCGAGGGGATCGGGCGCATGAACTCCAACAGCGGCCGGATCGCCCGCTCCACCGGCGGCACCGCGCCCAGCAGCACGCCCAGCGGCACGGCCACGACGATGGCGATGAGCAGGCCGAGCGCCCAGTTCGCGAGGGTGGTGGCCAGACCCTCCAGGAACACCGGGTCGGCGAGGAGACGCGCGGCTTCGTACAGGATGACGGAGGGCGCCGGGAAGATCACGCCGTCGCTCAGCGCGAAGCGGATGACCAGCTCACCGGCGATGAGGAACCCCGCGGCGCCGGCGGCGCCGCGGAGCAGACGCGCGGAGTTCATCAGCTTGCAGGGGCGGCGATGACCGACTTCACGTCGATCGGGCTGGTGAGGTACTTGTACTCCAGCATCAGGTCGGCGACCTTCTGCAGACGGTTCTCGTTCAGCTCGCTCGGGTACGTGCCGAGCGTGATCACCGAGGCCGTCTTGGCGTCGATCTTGGTGTACTTCGGCAGCGTCTCCTCGATCGCCTTGCGGTCACTGGAGGCGAGCTGCTGCGCCTTGGCGATGGCCCGCTGGAAGGCGGCCAGCGTCTTGGGGTACTTCTGCACCCAGTCCTCGGTGGCCATCCAGCCGGCGATGGGGAGGTCCTCCGTCTGGCCGGTCATGGTGTCGGCGAGCTTGCGGAAGCCGAAGGCGCTCTGGTTGGCGGTGACGAAGGGCTCGGTCATCCAGCCCGCGTCCGCCTGCCCGGTGTTGAGCGCGTTGCCCTGGTCGGGGAACGGCTTCTCGGCGAAGTTGACGTCCTCCTTGGTGAGGCCGGCGACCTTGAGCTGCGTCTCCACGGCCAGGGTGGCGACGTTGTTGAGGTTGTTGACGTAGACCGTCTTGCCCTTCAGGTCCGCCACCGTCTTGATGGGGGAGTCCTTCGGCACCATGATGTTGAACGTGTTCGGCGCGGCCTGGTACATGTCCGCGACCAGCTTGATCTTCTTGCCCTTGCTCACCGCGAGGAAGGTCGAGACGTAGTTGGTCTGCGAAATGTCGAGGGCGCCGCTCTCGATCTGCGGCAGCGCCGCTGCGCCACCGGTGATGGTCTGCGGCTCGACGGTCAGTCCCTCTTCCTTGAAGAAGCCCTTGGCGTTGGCGAGATAGACCGAGACAGCGTCGGGCACGGGGAGGGCGCCGACCTTGATGGTGGTCTTCTCCAGCCCCTTGCTGTTGGCCGAGGTGTTCGCGGTTTCGCCGCCGCCTCCGCCGCAGCCGGCAAGGGTGAGCGCCAGAGCCACGCCGACGACAATGGCGTGGCCGCGCATGGTGCGTGTCATGGGGGGTTCTCCTACCAGGGGGAAGTTCCGGAGATCGGCACGGGATGCCGGGCGTGAAGCGTACCGGAGCAGAGTTCGGATCTACAGCGCTATGCCGCGTATATGTAGGTTTATCGCGAAAATATGACAAATCAACGTTATAGATGTAAATCTAGAGATTAAGTATGGTTAGTGGTGATTTGTCCGGATTGGGACGGTGGTTGCGCTCCGTGTGCGATGGCATGCGACGTGAAGGGAGTGCGATGTGGAACGGTTGAAAACGGCTGAAACGTTGGCCTAAGTATGAGGTTTGTGCTCAAATTGGGCCTCGAACTTGCCTGCGATCACTCGTCCGCGTGACGAAGCCGCTGATTCCCCCTGAAGCAGGCCACGGCGAGAGGTTGCCACCAGTGAGGACAAAAACGACCGGACCCGGTCGTGGCAGGGCTCCGGACGCCCCGGAAAAGGCCGCGGACGGCGAGGTGCAGCAGGCCCACCCGCCCAAGGCGGGCAGCCCGTTCGCGCTGCGCAACTGGCGCGTGCGTACCCGCCTCATCGCCCTCATCGCCATCCCCACGGTCATCGCCGTCATCCTGGGCGCCCTGCGGGTCACGACGTCGATCGCCAGCGCCCAGCAGTACCAGGACATCAGCAGCGTGGGGACCCTGGTCGCACAGCTCGGCGAGCTCTCCCGCGACCTCGGGCTCGAACGCGACCTGGCCACCCGCCACGTCGCCGCCAACCGCGGGTCCTCCGACGAGCAGCGGCTGAAGAGCCAGCACGAGATCGTCGACAAGCGCATCGCCAGCACCCTGGACGCGGCGAAGAAGTCGGAAGCGTCCCTGTCCGACCTCGGCAAGAAGGCCCTCGACCACATCCGGGTCCGGCTCAGCCAGATCCCCTCGATGCGCAAGACGGTCGCCGAGACCAAGCTCCCGCCGTTGCCCACCAGCGAGAAGTACTCCGAGGCCATCGCCGAGCTGCTGCAGCTCTACGACGAGCTGGGCCAGGGCTCCACGGACGAGGAGATCATCGCCACCAGCGCGGCCCTGCGCGCCGTCGCCCGCGCCGAGGAGGAGGCGTCCAAGCAGCGTGGCCTCCTGACCAGCGCGCTGATCAGGGGCGCGTTCGAGGAGCCGGAGTACAACGCCTTCCTCGACGCCCGATCCCGCCGCAACAGCGAGCGCGACGCCTTCCGCGCCGTCGCCACGCCCGCGCAGCGCCAGTTCTACGACAACACCGTCGCCAGCCTGAAGATCGGCCGCGCCGAGTTCTACGCCAGCCGCGCCGTACTGCTGCACAACGCCAACCAGTCGCTGCGCCGGCTCGACACCTCGACCAGGGACGACACCGACCAGTGGTTCCAGTCCATCACCGAGACCGTCGAGCGCCTGCACACCGTGCAGAAGTCGCTGTCTGAGCAGATCGCCACCCGAAGCGCCGACATCGCCAGCAGTGACCGGCAGCTCGCCGCGATCAACATCGGCATCGTGGTCGGCCTGCTCGTCCTGGTCCTCGCGATCACCGCCCTGATGGCCGGCTCGCTGGTGCGCCCGCTGCGCCGTCTGCGCGGCGACGCCCTGAAGATCGCCGGCCAGACGCTGCCCGACCTGGTCAGGCAGCTCCGCAACACCGACGTCAGCCCCGAACAGCTGCACGTCCCGCCGATCGAGGTCAACTCCAAGGACGAGATCGGTGAAGTCGCCCGCGCCTTCGACGAGGTCCACCGCGAGGCCGTCCGACTGGCCGGCGAGGAGTCCAGGCTCCGCTCGAACGTCAACGCGATGTTCGTGAACCTGTCGCGCCGCAGCCAGACGCTGGTCGAGCGGCAGATCACCCTCATCGACGGCCTGGAGCAGGGCGAGCAGGACGAGCAGCGGCTCGGCAACCTGTTCAAGCTGGACCACCTGGCCACCCGCATGCGGCGCAACAGTGAGAACCTGCTGGTTCTCGCCGGTCAGGACCCGCCGCGCCGCTGGAGCCAGCCGGTCAAGCTGGTCGACGTCGCCCGTGCCTCCCTCTCCGAGGTCGAGAACTACGAGCGCGTCGTCCTGGAGGTCCCCGAGGGCGTCTCCATCGCCGGCCAGGCCGTCAACGACGTCATCCACCTGCTGGCCGAGCTGGTGGAGAACGCGCTGTCGTTCTCCCCGCGCGAGACCCGCGTCCCCGTCTCCGGCAGCAGGATCGACGGCGGCGGGATCATGCTCTCCATCAGCGACTCCGGCATCGGCATGACCGGCGACGAGCTGGTCCAGGCCAACGAGCGCCTGACCGACGCCCCCACCGTGGACGTGTCGGTCTCCCGCCGCATGGGCCTGTTCGTGGTCGCCAGGCTGGCCCACCGGCACGGCATCAGGGTGCAGCTCCGCCCGCACGGCTCCGGCGGTCTGACCGCCATGGTCCTCATCCCCGAGTCGCTGCTCGGCGCGCAGCCGGCCGCCGTCGCCGGCGCGGGCGGCAACACCGCCGCCTCCGCCGGCCGCGAGGACGCCTTCGCCGCGTCCCAGCCCGCCGCCGGCGCCCAGCAGTGGCCCGGCGCCACGGGCTTCGGGCTCGCCCCCGGGCACCCGTCCTACCCGTCGTACCCGTCCGAGCCGGCCGGAGGGTCGTGGCCGTCGATGCCGGCCTCGCTGCCCTCGTCGATGCCGTCCTCCACGCCGTCCTCGATGCCGTCCGCCATGCCGCAGTGGCCCTCGACCGAGTCGACGAACACCGGCTCCGACTGGTTGCCGGACTCGTCGTCCGACGTCTGGGTGTCCTCGCGCGGCCCGGTCACCGGAGAGCACGCGCCGCCGCAGCGCGGCCTGCCGCCCGAGGAGTCGCGCCCCTGGTCGGCTCCGCAGGAGACGCCGCTGGCCGCGCCCAAGTACGACTACCCCGAGACGGAGTCGGCCGCCACCGGCCCGATCCCCGTCGTCAAGCCCGCCTCCGGCGGGGACGAGTACCTGCCGATCTTCGCCGCGGTGGAGTCGGCCTGGTTCGACCAGGGCGAGCCCAGCGCCACCTGGGGTTCGGCCAAGGCCGACGCCGGCTGGAGCGCGGCGGCGTCCGTGGTGGAGCCCGCACGCGACGGCTCGACGGCGGCCGGGCTGCCCAAGCGGGTGCCCAAGGCCAACCTGGTGCCCGGATCGGCGGACACGGCGTCCGCGCCCAAGGGCGTGGCTCCCATGCCGTCGGTCTCTCCGGACCGGGTGCGCAGCAGGTTGTCGAGCTTCCAGCAGGGCTTCCGAGCAGCGCGTGACGACATCAGCGAGGGCAGGACATACCAATCCGGCTCTAGGAACGACAGTAGGGAGGAGGGCGCGTGAATGACCTGAGCCACGCGGCACGCGGGGTTGACTGGTTAATCACCGACTTCGTCAGTACCGTCCCGGGGGTCGCGCACGCGGTGGTCGTGTCATCCGACGGGTTGCCGCTTGCGGCCTCGTCGGGTTTTCCGGCTGACCGGGCGGATCAGCTGGCTGCGATCGCGTCGGGGCTGGTGAGCTTGACGCAGGGTGCGGCCAGGGTGTTCGAGGGTGGTGCGGTCAACCAGACGATCGTGGAGATGCAGCGCGGGCTGATGCTGATCATGTCGATCAGTGATGGTTCGTGTCTCGCGGTGCTGGCGGCCCCTGACTGTGACATGGGGCTGGTGGCGTACCAGATGACGTTGATGGTGGATCGCGCCGGTCAGGTGCTGACTCCGGCGGTGCGTGCGGAACTGCGCGCCAGCCAGACCAGGTGATGTAGGTGACGGATTCCTGGAACAGCGGCGGTTGGGAGCCCCAGCCGCCGGTCAGCTCGGACCCGGCCTCGCCGGTACGCCCGTACGCGGTGACGGGCGGGCGTACCGCGCCCAAGGTCAAGCTGGCCATGGAGGCCCTGGTCTCGTCGGCGACCGCCGAGCACCGGGAGTTCTCCCACATCACCCCCGAGTACAAGGCGATCAGCCAGCTCTGTCGCCAGGTCCGGTCGGTGGCCGAGGTGTCGGCGCTGCTGCGGATCCCGCTCGGGGTGGTGCGTGTTCTGATCGCTGACATGGCGGCCGAGGGCCTGGTGCGGGTGCACCAGCCCGCGCTGGATGCGGGTAGGCCGGACGTCAACCTGCTGGAAAGGGTGCTCAGTGGACTTCGCAGGCTCTAGCCCCGGTCTGACCTCGACGAAGATCGTGGTGGCCGGCGGCTTCGGCGTGGGCAAGACGACGTTCGTCGGCGCGGTCTCGGAGATCATGCCGCTCACCACGGAGGCCGTCATGACCGACGCCTCCGCGGGGATCGACGACCTGGGCATGACGCCGCTGAAGTCGACCACGACCGTCGCGATGGACTTCGGCCGCGTCTCGCTCGACCGCGACCTGATCCTGTACCTGTTCGGCACGCCCGGACAGCACCGGTTCTGGTTCATGTGGGACGACCTGGTCCGCGGCGCCATCGGGGCCGTCGTCCTGGTCGACACCCGCCGCCTGGCCGACAGCTTCCCCGCGATCGACTATTTCGAGGAGGCGCAGCTCCCCTTCATCGTGGGGATCAACGGCTGGGACGGCACGTACGCCCACAGCGACTCCGAGGTCCGCGACGCCCTCACGCTGGCCCCCCACATCCCGCTGGTGCGCCTCGACGCCCGCCAGAAGGACTCGGTCAAAAGTGCTCTGATCAACCTCGTCGAGCACGCGTTGACCGTCCGGATGGCCGTGCCAGGCTGGAGCGGCTAGGAGAGCGGATAGGCTGAAGTCTTAGACGTACATTCGCTTCGAGGACTGGCCAACCACGTGTTCGAGACGCTTTCCGACCGGCTGACATCGGTCTTCTCCTCCCTCCGATCCAAGGGTCGGCTGTCCGACGCCGACATCGACGCCACCACCCGCGAGATCCGCATCGCCCTGCTTGAGGCAGATGTCGCGCTCCCGGTGGTCAAGACGTTCGTCGCCCAGGTCAAGGAGCGCGCCCGCGGCGCCGAGGTCTCCCAGGCGCTCAACCCGGCGCAGCAGGTCGTCAAGATCGTCAATGACGAGCTGATCGAGATCCTCGGCGGCGAGACCCGCAGGCTCCGCTTCGCCAAGACCTCGCCGACGGTCGTCATGCTCGCGGGTCTCCAGGGCGCCGGTAAGACGACCCTGGCCGGCAAGCTGGCCCGGTGGCTGCGCGAGCAGGGGCACGCGCCCATGCTGGTCGCCGCCGACCTCCAGCGGCCCAACGCGGTGCAGCAGCTCCAGGTCGTGGGCGAGCGCGCCCAGGTCGCCGTCTTCGCGCCCGAGCCCGGCAGCGGCGTCGGCGACCCGGTCGCCGTCGCCCGCCGCTCGATCGACGAGGCCCGGCGCCTCAACCACGACGTCGTCATCATCGACACCGCCGGCCGCCTGGGCATCGACCAGGAGATGATGAAGCAGGCCGCCGACATCCGCGACGCGGTACGCCCCGACGAGGTCCTGTTCGTGGTCGACGCCATGATCGGCCAGGACGCCGTCACCACGGCCCAGGCGTTCATGGACGGCGTCGGCTTCGACGGCGTCGTGCTGACCAAGCTCGACGGCGACGCCCGCGGCGGCGCGGCCCTGTCGGTGCGGCACATCACCGGCCGCCCGATCATGTTCGCCTCCACGGGCGAGAAGCTGGAAGACTTCGACGCCTTCCACCCCGACCGGATGGCCTCCCGCATCCTCGACATGGGTGACATCCTCACCCTGATCGAGCAGGCGCAGAAGACGTTCGACGAGGAGCAGGCCGCCAAGATGGCGGGCAAGCTCACCTCGGGCGAGAACTTCACGCTCGACGACTTCCTCGAGCAGATGATGATGGTCCAGAAGATGGGCCCGATCAAGAACCTGCTCGGCATGATGCCCGGCATGGGGCAGATGCGTGACCAGCTCAACTCCATCGACGACCGCGACCTCGACCGCATCGCCGCCATCATCCGCTCGATGACGCCCGGTGAGCGGCAGGACCCGAAGATCATCAATGGCTCCCGCCGCGCCCGCATCGCCGCCGGCTCCGGCGTCACGGTCAGCGCCGTGAGCAACCTCGTCACGCGCTTCTTCGAGGCGCAGAAGATGATGAAGCGGGTGGCCGGGGGCATGGGCCTTCCGGGCATGCCCGGCGGGCGCGGGAAGGCGTCCAAGGCCCAGAAGAAGGCCAAGAAGGGGCGGCGCGTCAGCGGCGACCCGCGCAAGGCGGGCCTGGAGAAGTCGGCGTCCTCGTCCCCCGACGGCGAGGGCGGCGCGCCCAAGGCCGGGGGAGTGCTGGGGAACCTGGGCGGCAAGCTCCCGCCCGGCATCGAGCTGCCGCCTGGCTTCGACCCGTCGAAGCTGAAGCTGCCCGGCCAGAAGTAGGCGATCGGGGCGGGCGACGCCCGCCCCTGCCTGCCGCGCTCCTGAAACCCGACGCACCCCGGACCGACATCGGTCGCGGGGTGCGCGTATGTGGGGCGGTCGGCCCGCTCTTAACGGCAGAGGAGCATCCACTGCAGAGCGGGGTCCATCAGGAGCCAGCTTGAGGCGGCCGTTGCGGGCATCCACATCGGCAGGCCGGTGAGCGGCGACTTGTGGGTCATCCAGGCGTCTTCGGGCGCAAGGCCGAACTCGTCGTCGTGGTCGGCGGGCCATTGATGGCCGCTCGGGCCGCCATGGTGGTGCGGATCATGCGGCCACCCGCAAGGGGGCCAGTAGCTCGGCTTGTGTGGCTTGTGCGGCCGGTGAGTGCAGTCATGGGTGGGCGTCGGGCTGGGCGTCGGAGTCACCGTAGGTGTGGGCGTCACGGTGGGTGTCGGAGTCACGGTGGGCGTCACGGTGGGTGTGGGCGTCACGGTGGGCGTCACGGTGGGTGTGGGCGTCACGGTGGGCGTCACGGTGGGTGTGGGCGTCACGGTCGGTGTCACCGTGGGCGTGGGCGTCACGGTGGGTGTCACGGTAGGCGTGGGCGTCGGAGTCACCGTGGGCGTGATCGTGGGCGTCGGGGTGGGCTGGTTGGGGACGCAGTTGACCTCGACCCGCCCGATCACGACCTCGGTCAGCGGCCCCTCGTAGATAGTGGCGCCGTCGTCGCTCCGCAGGTCAGCCGAGATCGAGATCGTCATGTCCGCCTCGGCGGAGGTCGCGTCGTTCGTCGTGGCGTTGTCGTTCCTGACCACCGTCAGGAACGACAACGACACGCCGGGGTAGCCGAGTTGTTCGCCCGTCGCGCGAACCTCGGTGGTCCCCACCTCCACAGGCACGCCGAGCACTGTGACGGACCCGGGCGTCACCAGGGTGGACGACATCGCCGGAGCCGGCGGCGTGCACCGCGCGTGCGTGGACACGTTCCCCGTGACGAGCAGCGGCTCAGAGGCGTTCTGGTTGAGATAGAGGTTGTCGACGACCAATGAGGCGCTGGCCTCCCAGACATCGGGCGCGTCGAGGCCGCTCGCCTGGAGCTGTTCGTTGGCGAGGTCGGTGAATTGGGTGACGTTGTCGGGGTCGCTCCAGTCACCGTTGTCGACGCCCGGGTCGGGCCCCACGGAGGCGGTGCCCCAGGTGCCCGAGAAGCCGGGCTGGCCCACCTCGGGGATCTCGGTGATGGTCAGGGTCATACCATTGGCGTTGGCGAACTCGCCCGCCGCGGCGGTGGCCGTAAGCCCGAACAAGGCGCCGGTGAGCAGGACGGACACGCCGGCGGTGAGCACTCGCGGGCGGGTGAGCAGCGGATGGGTCGTGGTGGTCACCCACTCATTCCGCAGGGAAGTTGATCAAGTCGGACGAGGTGACACGCGGCCCTTGCCGAGCCTTTGCCGCGGCCTGCCGGTACTGGTCGAAGGCAGTGTCCGCGGTCTGGCAGAATGACATGTTGGAACATCGTGACCAGGTGGGTGCCCTCTCATCTCCCGCCGGCCGCGCCTGTCCCTGGAGCGTCGTCTCATCGTGCCCCACTCGATGAGGTGCCGTTCACCCACGCTCGAATGCAGGAGAGACCACACCAGTGGCAGTCAAGATCAAGCTCAAGCGGCTCGGCATGATCCGCAACGCTCAGTACCGAATCGTCATCGCCGACAGCCGCACCAAGCGTGACGGCCGGGCGATCGAGGAGATCGGCCTGTACCACCCGAAGGAAAACCCTTCGCGCATCGAGGTCAACGCCGAGCGTGCGGCCTACTGGCTGGGTGTCGGCGCGCAGCCGACCGAGCCGGTGCTCAAGCTGCTCAAGCTCACCGGTGACTGGCAGAAGTTCAAGGGCGAGGCCGCCCCGGCGCCGATGAAGGTCGCCGAGCCCGCGCCCGACCGTCACGCCCTCTACGAGGCCGCGGCCAAGGAGGCGCTGTCCGGTGGCGACACCGGTGCGGCCGCCACCACGGCGCCCAAGCGTGCCAAGAAGAAGGAAGAGGCCGAGGTCGCCCCCGCCGCCGCCGAGACCCCGACCGAGGGCGAGGGCTGACGTGCTCGAGGAGGCTCTCGAGCACCTCGTTAAGGGCATCGTCGAACATCCTGACGATGTCCGGGTCCGCGCTCGCCGCATTCGCAGCGGGCGCGTCCTGGAGGTCCGGGTGCACCCCGAGGACCTGGGCAAGGTCATCGGACGCGGCGGACGCACCGCCAAGGCGCTGCGCACCGTTGTGAACGCCCTGGCCGACGGGAAGTACGTACGGGTCGATCTGCTCGACCTGGACGAAGCAGTCCGTTAGCGTCAGGAATTCGCGCCCTCATCGGTCCTGAAAGGCCGATGGGGGCGCTTGCGTTAGGAGAAGGTGGGTTTCACGTGCAGCTGGTCGTCGGCCGGATAGGCCGTCCGCACGGTGTACGCGGCGAGGTGACCGTGGAGGTGCGCACCGACGATCCCGAGCTGCGCTTCGCCGAGGGCGCGTCCGTCGTGACCGACCCGGCGAGCAGGGGGCCGCTCGTCATCGAGAGCCGCCGCTGGCACAAGGGTGTGCTGCTGATCGCGTTCGAGGGGGTTCACGGGCGCGACGGGGCCGAGGAGCTCCGGGGCACCATGCTGGTCATCGACTCCGCCGAGGTGGAGCCGTCGGACGACCCGGACGAGTTCCACGACCACCAGCTCGTCGGGCTGGCGGTGGAGACCGTGTCGGGCGAGCCCGTCGGTGAGATCACCGACGTGCTGCACCACGGCCAGGACCTGCTGGTCGTACGCCGGCGCGGGCAGGACGACGCGCTCATCCCGTTCGTGAAGGCCCTGGTGCCCGAGGTCGATCTGACGGGCGGGCGCCTGGTCGTCGACCCGCCAGAGGGCCTGCTGTGATGCGCCTCGACATCATCTCCATCTTCCCCGAGTACTTCGCCCCGCTCGACGTCTCCCTGATCGGCAAGGCACGCGAGCGCGGCACCCTCGACGTACGCGTCCACCAGCTCCGCGACTGGGCGCACGACGTGCACAGGACGGTCGACGACACGCCGTACGGCGGCGGTCCCGGCATGGTGATGAAGCCCGAGGTCTGGGGCGAGGCCATCGACTCGGTGATCGGCGACGGCACGCCGCGGGTGATCGTGCCGACGCCGAGCGGTCGGCCTTTCACCCAGGAGTTGGCCCAGGAGCTGGCCGCCGAGCCGTGGCTGCTGTTCGCCTGCGGGCGCTACGAGGGCATCGACTCGCGCGTCATGGCCGAGTACGGCGCCCGGCTGCGGGTCGACGAGGTCAGCATCGGCGACTATGTGCTGGCCGGCGGCGAGGTCGCGGTGCTGGTGATGGTCGAGGCCGTCGGCAGGCTGCTGCCCGGCGTGCTGGGCAACGCCCAGTCGGCCGTCGACGACTCCTTCGCTCCTGGTTCGATGCAGAACCTGGTGGAAGGCCCGGTCTACACCAAGCCGCCGGTCTGGCGCGGGCACGAGGTTCCCGCCGTGCTGCTGTCCGGACATCACGGAAAAGTCGCCCGGTGGCGGCGGGACGAGGCGCTCCGGCGTACCGTGGCGAACCGGCCGGAACTGGCGGCGGCGCTCGATCCGGAGACGCTCGACAAGCACGACAGGAAGTTGCTCGAAGAGCTGTCGTTTCGCGTCCGGCCGGAAGATGTGGCAAACTGAATCGCTGCCGACCGTCATACGGTTGGTCCGTCATGCCCGGGTAACGGTCCCGGGTTCATCAAATCAGCAGGCGTGTCCGCCGCGAGCTCCGGCCGGGTGGACCTCCGCGTGCTCGCGAGGACTTGAGGACTGCACTCATGCACACGAAGATCCAGGAGCTCGAGAAGGCGACCCTTCGGAGCGACGTCCCGGCGTTCCGTCCCGGTGACACGCTCGAGGTCCACGTACGAGTCGTCGAAGGCAACCGCTCCCGCATCCAGGTCTTCAAGGGCTTCGTGCTGCGGCGGCAGGGCAGCGGCGCCCGCGAGACCTTCACGGTCCGCAAGGTCAGCTACGGCGTCGGCGTCGAGCGCACCTTCCCGGTGCACAGCCCGGTCATCGAGAAGATCGTGCTCGTGACCCGCGGTGACGTGCGTCGCGCCAAGCTCTACTACATGCGCGACCTGCGCGGCAAGGCCGCCCGTATCCGCGAGAAGCGCGAGGCGACCCCCGCGAAGTAACCCGAATCTTTCCCGAAAGGCCCGTGCACCGCACGGGCCTTTCGGCTTTGCGGGGCCATTTCCTTTATGTGGAGCGACTCGCCCTTGGGTGTAACGTCGGTCGAGGCTTGTCGAGCCGTTCCATCATCTAGGCTCGTCAGCGATGACAAGCGAAGACCAGGAGTACGGCGCCTCGCGCCGCCCTGTCGAGGACGAGGTGGACGTGGTCGCCGAAGAGACTCAGAAGCCAGCAAAAGGCGACAAGGAGAAGAAGGGGTCGTTCTGGAAAGAACTGCCCGTTCTAGTCGTTGTGGCCCTCGTGCTGGCCCTGATCATCAAGACGTTCGTGATCCAGGCCTTCTACATTCCGTCGGAGTCCATGGAGAACACCCTGCTCAAGAACGACAGGGTCCTGGTCAACAAGCTCGTCTACCACACCCGTGACATCGAGCGCGGCGACGTGGTGGTCTTCTCCGGCGTCGACTCCTGGGACGGCGAGTTCGAGATGGAGGAGCCGTCCAACCCCATCGGGGCCTTCTTCCGCTGGGTCGGCACGGCCTTCGGCGTCGTACCCGGCGAGAAGGACTACATCAAGCGGGTCATCGGCGTCGGCGGCGACCATGTCAAGTGCTGCGACTCCAAGGGGCGCATCACGGTCAACGGCACGGCCATCGACGAGGAGAGCTACCTCTATCCGGGCAATGTGCCGTCCGACAGGTTCTTCGACATCACCGTGCCGCCCGGGCGGCTGTGGGTGATGGGCGACCACCGTTCCGTCTCGCTCGACTCGCGCTCCCACACCGGTGACCAGGGCGGCGGCTCGATTCCCGAAGGTCAGGTCATCGGCCGGGCCTTCGTGATCGTCTGGCCGTTCAACCGGGCGGGCGTGCTGTCCATACCCGACACCTTCGCGCAGCCCGCGCTGCAGGCACTCGGTGGCGCCGTACCGCTGGTGGCCGGGTTCGGGCTGGCCGTACCCTTGGTCCTGGTTCGTCGGCGACGGTTGGGGAGGAAGCGCTGATGGCCGTCACCAAGAAGGCGGAGGGCGTGGCCAAAGAGAAGAAAAAGGGCGGCTTCCGGGAGACCGTCCTGTTGCTGGTGCTCGGGGTCGGCATCGCGCTGCTGCTGCAGGCGTTCGTCATCGGGTCGTTCTACATCCCGTCGGAGTCGATGGAGAACACCCTGCTGATCAACGACCGGGTCTTCGTCAACAAGCTGGCGGGCAGTCCCGAGCGCGGCGACATCGTGGTCTTCAAGGGCTGGCGCACCGGCGAGGACACCATCAAGCGGGTCATCGGCGTCGGCGGCGACAAGGTGGAGTGCTGCGACTCCAAGCACCGCATCCTCGTCAACGGCACGCCGCTCGACGAGGAGTCCTACCTCTTCCCCGGCGACTTCGGCGGCGGCGACAAGTTCAACGTCACCGTCCCGGCCGGCAAGTTGTGGCTGATGGGCGACCACCGCACCGCCTCGGCGGACTCGCGCGCCCACATGGACGAGCCCGGCGGCGGCTTCATCTCCGTCGACGACGTGATCGGCAAGGCGGTCGTCCGCTACTGGCCGCTGTCGCGCGGCTACCTGTTCTCCACACCCGAGACTTTCGACAAGGTCAAGTAAGGGGCTTTCGGTCGCGGTTTGCGGCGAATGGGGCGTACGCTGCGAGTGTCATGACAGTTGCGTTCCGCCCTCGACCGAGCGTCGTCCGGCGCGATTCCGGACTCTACGCCTATGAGCGGGCGCTGGCCCGCCGTGGGCTGACCCCGGTCGCGGGGGTCGACGAGGCGGGCCGCGGCGCCTGCGCCGGGCCGCTGGTCGTCGCCGCCGTCGTCCTGCGCAGGGAGATCGCCGGTCTCGGCGACTCCAAGCTGCTGTCCGCGCCGGTGCGCGAGCGTCTGTACGACCGCGTCGTCGCCACCGCCCACGTGGGCATCGTGGTGATCCCGGCCGCGGAGATCGACGCCCGGGGGCTGCACAAGAGCAACGTCTCGGGAATGCGGCGGGCCGTGGCGCAGTTGCCGTGTGACCCGGAGTACATCCTCACGGACGGCTTCCCGGTGCCCGGTATGCCCGCACCGTCCCTGGCGGTGTGGAAGGGGGACCAGGTGGCCGCCTGCGTGGCGGCCGCGTCGATCGTGGCCAAGGTGACGAGGGACCGCCTGATGGTCGATCTGGATCGAAGATTTCCTCAGTACGGTTTCGCCGAGCACAAGGGGTATGTCACGCCAGGACACCGTTTGGCACTGGAGAGGCATGGCCCGTGCCCCGAACACCGTTACTCCTTCGTCACGGTGGCCAGGGGCATGGGTGAAAATGAGATGGGGGCCGGGGTTGCCTGAGCAGGCGAACCGGGGGACCGGTACGACAGGAGGACCGCGATGAGCGCAGAGGATCTCGAAAAATACGAAACCGAGATGGAGCTGCAGCTTTACCGCGAATACCGTGATGTCGTCGGTTTGTTCACATACGTCGTGGAGACTGAGCGTCGGTTCTACCTGACCAACTCGGTCGACCTCGACGTCCGTACCGCGGAGAACGGCGACGTCTTCTTCGATGTGAAGATGCAGGACGCCTGGGTGTGGGACATGTACCGGCCGGCGCGGTTCGTGAAGAACGTGCGGGTGGTCACGTTCAAGGATGTGAACGTGGAAGAGCTGGCCAAGGCGGACCTGGAGATGCCCAAGGAAGGGTTCTCGGGGTAGAACCGGGGGCCGTCGGCGCTGGGCGCCGACGGCGTCTGGCCGCGGGGGACGGGGCTTGCCGTCACCTCCTTTCACGGCAACATCACCGTTCACGTAGGTGCCGTCTTCCGCGCGCCATCCCTCACCTGCCACACGTCAGTCGATGGCAGCGCCGCTACGGCCCGTAGGGACATCCGTCCATCGCCGCCTGCTTGAGCTGTGCGGCGGCTGGCGCGCTCCCGAGAGCCCCCCTCCCGGGGCGCCACACCGGGCTGAGCGCGCAGCGTCTGGCCCGCGGTCGGCCACGTCGCAGCGCTCGCGTGCCTCAACCCGCCCTGCGGCGCGCGTGCTTCAACCCGCCCTGCGGCGCGCTGGCGTCGTTTGTCCCGGCGTAGGGCGCTCCGGCGTTCTCCGCCGTCCCGGAGTTAGGGTTCTGGCGTCCTACGGCCCGCCCTGGGGCGCTCGCCGGCGTCCCTCATCCCCGAGGCCAGCGCACCGGTGTCGCGCGCCGAGGCAGGAGAGCACCCCGTAGCGCGAAGTTATCCACAGGCCATCACCGTCATCCCCCGGCTGTCCCCAGAATCCCGTTCGCCTCCTTCCGAACCCCTCGCCATCCGCCAAGGTCGGTCCCCGAACAACCCCGACAGACGGATGAACGGAGACGGCGCATGGCCCCCAAAGACGAGCTCGGCAAAGAAGGCGAGCACCTGGCCGCGATCTACCTCGAAGCCAAGGGGATGACGATCCTCGAACGCAACTGGCGCTGCCGCCGCGGCGAGATCGACATCATCGCCGTCGACGGTCAGGTCCTGGTGGTCGTCGAGGTGAAGACCCGATCGAGCAGGTCCCACGGCACAGCCCTGGAGTCCGTGAGCCACACCAAACTGGCCCGGCTCCGCATGCTGGCGGCCAAATGGCTGTCGGCGCAGTCCCGCTCCTTCGATGCCGTGCGCATCGACGTGATCGCCCTTGAGCGCTTCGCGGGCAACTTCGCCCTGCGCCACATCCGGGGGGCGATCTAGATGACCGTGGCCCGGACCCGCAGCGTCGCGCTGGTCGGGGTGAGCGGCCGCAGCGTCGAGGTGGAGGCCGACGTGGGCAACGGCCTGGCCGGAATCCACCTCATCGGCCTGCCCGACACGGCGCTCAGCGAGGCCCGCGACCGGGTGCGTTCCGCCGTGGTCAACAGCAGCTACCCGTGGCCGGACGCCCGCATCACCGTCAGTCTCTTCCCCGCCAGCCTCCCCAAACGCGGCTCCCAGTTCGACCTCGCCATCGCCATGGCCATCCTGGGAGCCTCCGGAGTCGTCCCGGCGGAGCGCATCGCCGAGCCCTTCTTCCTGGGCGAACTCGGCCTCGACGGCCGCATCAGGGCCGTACGCGGCGTGCTCCCGTCCATCCTCGGCGCCGCGGCCGCGCACGAGGAGGCCACGGTGATCGTCCCGTCGGAGAACTCGGGTGAAGCCGGTCTGGTCCCCGACGTGAAGGTGATCCCGGTGGCTCATCTGCGTCAGCTGGTCGAGTGGCTCCGCAAAGGCGACAAGCCGCCCGAACCCGAGGCCCATGGGCGTGCCGAGACGCCCAAGCCCGTGACACAGCCCGCCGTCGACCTGGCGGACGTCGTCGGCCAGCCCGTGGCGCGCCGAGCGCTGGAAGTGTGTGCGGCCGGCGGCCACAACCTGTGGATGGTCGGCCCGCCCGGCACCGGCAAGACCCTCCTGGCCGAACGCCTTCCCACTCTCCTGCCGGACCTGGAGCTCGACCACGCCCTGGAGGTCACGGCCATCCATTCCGTCGCGGGTCTGCTGCCGCCCGACAGTCCCATGATCAGCCGTCCGCCGTTCGTCAGCCCTCACCACACGGCGACGGCGGCCGCGATCATCGGCGGTGGCAGCACGGTCGTCCGTCCGGGCGCGGTGTCCCTCGCCCACAGGGGCCTGCTGTTCATGGACGAGGCTCCCGAGTTCCCTCGTCACGTCCTCGACTCGTTGCGGCAACCGCTGGAATCCGGACGCGTCACCGTGTCCAGATCCGCGGCCTCGGTCACGTTCCCCGCCCGGTTCATGCTCGTGCTGGCCGCGAACCCGTGCCCCTGCGCCCAGGCCGACGACCAGGCCGGCGCCACCTGCCGCTGCTCGCCCACCACCAGACGCCGATACCTGGGCCGACTGTCCGGCCCCCTGCTCGACCGCATCGACATGAAGGTCACGGTCGCCCGCTCGTCCAGACGCGAGCTTCTGGCCGACCGTCAGTTCGTCGAGTCCAGCGAAACGGTGGCGGAACGCGTCCTGCTGGCCCGCCGACGCGCCGTCAGGCGCCTGACCCACACCCCTTGGCGGACGAACGCCGAGATCCCCTCCTCCGTCCTCCATGCCGACTTCCGTCCCTCCGAGGCGGCGATGAAGCCCATGACCTCCTGTCTCGACTCGGGCTCCCTCACCGCCCGCGGCCTCGACCGCACCTTGCGCGTCGCCTGGACCCTCGCCGACCTCGCAGGCAAAGACCGCCCCGAAGAAGACGAGACCACCGCAGCCCTCGGCTTCTGGCTCGGAGTACGACCGTGACCCCGGCCACCCACCCGCCCATGAAGATCATCAGGAGGCAATGTGACCAGTCCGGAGCATGTGGCACGTGCGGCCCTCATGCGAGCCGCCGACGTGGGCGACACGGCCATGGGCCGTCTGGTGGCGCACCTCGGTGCCTCCGGCGCGGTGGAGGCGATCCGCGAGCGCGCACTTCCCCCGGCCTTCACCGCTCAGGAGTCGCGGCAGGAACGTCCGTGTGACCTGCCGGGGCGGCTGAACGCCTGGTTCGTCCGGCTGGCGGCCTCGAAGCCCGCCGCCGACCTGGAAGCCGGCGAGCGGTTCGGAGCCAGGCTGATCATCCCCGGCGATCCCGAATGGCCCACGCAGCTGGACCACCTCGGCCCGAGCCGTCCCCTCGGCCTCTGGCTGCACGGCTCGGCCGACCTCCGCTTCGCCTGTCTCAAATCCGTGGCCGTCGTAGGAGCGCGAGCGGCCACCCAGTACGGCCTGCACATCGCGGCCAACTTCGGCATCGGCCTCAGCGAGGCAGGCTGGTCCGTCGTCTCCGGCGGCGCGTACGGGGTGGACGGCGCGGCGCACAAAGGTGCCCTGCTGGCCGAGTCGCCCACGGTGGTCGTCCTGGCCTGCGGAGTGGACATCTGTTATCCGAGCGGCCATCAGGACCTGTTCGCCAAGGTTCGCGACCAGGGTGTCGTGATGAGCGAATGTCCGCCCGGCGTCCACCCCACCCGCGCTCGCTTCCTGATCAGGAACCGTCTCATCGCCGCCCTGACCAGAGGAACGGCCGTGGTGGAGGCAGCCCTGCGCAGCGGTGCCCTGAACACCGCAGGCCACGCGCTCACCCTCAATCGGCACCTGGGCGCCGTGCCAGGCCCCACCACGTCCGCGCTGTCGGCCGGGTGCCACAAACTCCTGCGCGAACGCAAGGCGGTCTGCGTCACGACGCCGGAGGAAATGATCGAGCTGGTCGGCGTCATAGGCGACGACCTGGCCCAACAGACGAGAACTCCCGTCGTCCCCCGTGACCGTCTCAGCGAATCCACCAAGAGAGTCCTGGACGCCATCCCCACCCGCGGCGGCGCCGGTCCCGCATCGATAGCTGTCTCAGCCGGCGTCAGCATGGACATCACGCTGAGCGCCCTGGGCGGCCTGGCCGCGGCCGGCTACATAGAACGAGCAGCCGGCGGTTGGCGCCTCCGCAAAACCACAACCAGCTACCTGAAAGCCCCTGAAACCATGGCTCTGGCCCCGCCTCCCGCCAACGAAGCCCCAGCCACAGACCCACCTCCCCCCACGGAAGACGACACTCCGCCCCCACCCCACCCCCAAGAACTCGCAACCCCCTTCTGACCGGTCCCGCACGAGTTCATGGGATGAGTCGCACGTAGGTGACCGACATGTGGACGGCGCGACGCGCAGCCGAGCCGCCGTCAGCGCCTGTAGCGGGACGTGCGCGATCACTGGGACGGTGGGGTTGCAGACCCGGCCCGGTGGGCACCGTACTGAGCCGGGCATGAGCGAGCAGTGATATGAGTGGTGGATGTCCGCGCGGACAGTGGGGAAGCCTTGGACAACGACTTGAACGACAGCCTGAACCCCGACCTGAATGCCGACGAAGTCCTTGCGGAGTTCGAGAGGTACCTGCGGTTCGAACGCGACCTCTCTCCGCACACAGTGCGGGCCTATCTCTCCGACATCACCGCCCTCCTCGACCACCTTCGCGGTCGGCTCGACGGCCTGGACATCGGCGAGCTGCGAGCCTGGCTGGCCGACCAGCACGGCGCCGGCAAGGCGCGGGCCACGCTGGCCCGCAGAACAGCCTGCGTCCGCACCTTCACCGCGTACTGCCATCGCCGGGGCTGGCTGGCCGCCGATCCCGGGCTGTTGCTGGGCAGCGCCAAGGCGCCACGCCCGTTGCCCGCCGTGCTCGACCAGGAGCAGGCCCAGACCGTCCTGAACGCGCCCGCCTCCACGGGCGACCCCAAGGACCTCCGAGACCAGGCTCTCCTGGAGCTCCTGTACGCCACAGGCGTGCGGGTGGGTGAACTCTGCGCGCTCGACGTCGACGACGTGGACCGGGACCGGCATGTCATCAGGGTCCTGGGCAAGGGACGAAAGGAGCGTTCCGTGCCGTTCGGACTACCGGCCCTTCGAGCCCTGGACCGATGGTGCATCAACGGACGCCCCATCTGGGTTCGAGAACGCTCCGGGCCGGCCCTCTTCCTCGGCGTCCGTGGCGGCCGGATCGACGCGGGCACCGTACGGCGGGTGGTCCACGCGCGACTGTCCCAGACGGAGGGCGCCCCGGACATGGGCCCACACGGCCTGCGGCACACCGCGGCAACCCATCTGCTCGAAGGGGGAGCGGACCTGCGGAGCGTCCAGGAACTGCTCGGTCACGCCTCCCTCAACACGACCCAGATCTACACCCACGTCTCGATCGACCGCCTCCGCACCGCCTACCGCCAAGCCCACCCCCGCGCCTGATCGATGAAGCCAGGGCTGCAACCGTCCGCTCACAAATCCCGCACGCCCCTCCTCACTGACGTCCTCACACCGTTCCCACTGACTGCCTACGGCCCTCCGCCCCCCTCACAACCCTCCACCTTGGCGACCTGCGGCCTTTCGCCCCAGAAACCCTTCGCTCTGTGGCCTTCGCTGACCCGCTGGGAGACGAGGGAGCGAGTGGGCCGTTGGGGTCGAAGCTTGAGCTCACGAACGCAGGCGCGTTCGACACGCACCCCACGACGCCGACCCCCAAGGCATGACGACACATCGGCCTGAGGACCTGACGGTGTGAAGACACAGCGGTGACACCAATGCGAAGGCCATGGAGGGATGCGTAGCGACGGAGTGAAGGCACGTGCCTCCGCTGGCGCAGGCCGTGAATGTACGACGGCCCGGAGAGACAAGGAGGCGATGATCCACCTGGCCGCCAAGCACCGGGTCCGAGTACGGCTGGACAGGAGGCGTGCGAGTACAGCTCGACAGGAGGCGTGCGGAGACGAGGGGTGCCTGCGCTGAACGTTTGAAGAGCCTGGCTTGTGCCGGTATAGGGGACACCCCATTTCGCCGGCGCTTCCCAGATGACCCAGCGTCTTCCAGATCACAGGGCACGCGCATCGCCGGACTTTCCCGCAACGGAGCAGGTGGAGCCGACGTTCCCGCAACGGAGCAGGGGAAGAGGGATCACCCGCTGGGAGTGCGTACGAAAAGAAGACATGGGTCGCCCCTGTGTGCCCAGAGGGGGACCAAGGCGTGGTTGTCGCTTCATCAGCTTCCCTTCGCGACGCAGGGAGGCGTCTCGCATGTAGGGAAGCGATGGCCGGGCAGCCAGTGCCATCGGCCTCCCACGCGGCCACGAACTTCATCGGCGCTGCTCGTTCAGGGGCGGGGCGCCCTGGTCGCCACGAACAGCCACAACTCACTGTGCAACGGACGGCGTGTTGCAACACGCGACTCACAACTTCCACGGGGTTGTGCGACTCGTGCGCTACTTCAAGCCACAACTCGGCAGGGCAGCCTGTCGCCTCGCGAGTTGGTGGTCCGAGGGTCCGGCGGCGCTGGCGGCGGCGATGGCGCCCGCGGCGGTGAGGGTGACGGCGGCGGTGAGGGGGGACGAGGGGCGAAGGAGTCACTCTGGGGAGGGGCTTGGTCCGGTTCGGAGACTCAAGCGTGCCCCAATGAGGGTTGGCGGGTCGCGTGCATCATTCCGGGGCGAAGGAGCATCGTGGCCGCTCTGGAGGGATCTATGCGGTTCTCGGAGTGACAGCTGTGGGTCTCGGCGTGAGCTTGGGGCTGCATGCGCGAGTGTTGGAGCGCTGAGGGCGAAGGTCTCTTTTTTGGTGGGTTTTCGGGCTTCAGGAGGAGCGCTGTGAGGGGGGATTTGGGCGTCTGTGTGCTCCTTCCGATCGTGGGGGCTTGCGATGTTGACCGGGTTGGCCGGTTCTTGGGCTGTGCGGCTTCTTGTGGAGGCGTCGTCGGCGGCGTAGGGCCGTGATCAGGAGGACGGCGCCAAGGAGAGTGCCCAGTCCGGCTGCTGTGGCTGTGGGCAGGGAGGCCGCATGTGCGAGGAGCTGGATGTCGGGTTTGCGGGGTGTGGTGGGGCGCTCGGTTGGATCAAACGGTTGCTTGGGAGCTGGGGCCCATCGGGTGCGGAGGGGCAGGTTGCTGGAGCGCGTCTCGGGACGAGAGGGGGTGGCTTCAGGGGTGATGATCAGAGGTTCGGTGCCCGGAAGTGCGACAGGCGCGAGCGCTCGCAGGGCGGTGGCGTTGGGGGATGGGGGTGGGTTCTGCGGGGCGGAAGGGGAGTCGTGGTGCCCCAGGAGCGTGAGCAGGGACGGGTGGAGGGGGACGAGGAGCGGGGGCGGAGGCAGGGGCTGAGGCAGGGGCTGGGGCGCGCTGGTGGGCGGGTGCAGGGCCGAGGGAGCAGGCAGATTGGGGATTGAGAGGGCGAGTAGGGGCGGGTGGTGAAAGGCGGCCGACAGGTTGGGTGGCAGCGCAGCGGTGGGCGGGGTTGTGGTGTTGGGCGCAGAGCTTTCAGTGGGGGCGAAGGGGAAGGTGAGGGGCGCTTCGGACCATGCCTTGGGGGTTGGAGGCAGCAGGGGTGGGGTGACTAGGGGCGTGGTGGATGTGGGCCAGATGGGGAGGAGGCGGATGGAGGCGTGGCCCAACAGGAGCAGCGGGTCCAGGTAGCGGGAGCTTTGGATGAGGCCCCAGTGCAGGCATGACTCCTGGCAGTGGCCCTGTACGGCTTGTACGACTCCCAGACGGGCGCCCATCGTGATCGGCTCGCCTTGCTTCACCGACGCGGTGATCGGCAGGTACGTCGTTCGGAGGCCGCTTGGGTGGTCGATGGTGACGACCCCTCTTCCGCCTACTGAGCCTGCGTAGTGGACGGTGCCTGTGCCGGCGGCCAGGACGGGCGTGTCGGCAGGGGCGGCCAGGTCCATGCCTCGGTGTCCGGCCAGCCATGGGGCGGAGGGCGGGGCGAAGCGGCGCAGGATGCGGGGGGTGCCGTCGAGTGGCCAGCGCCAGGTGGGTGGGGTGGCCCTTGCCGGAGGAACCGGGGCGGTGATGGCCGTGATGCTGATCACCGTTGTGAGCATGGCCAATGCGGTCAGGGCTTGGCGTGCCTTGTTCCGGGGGCAGGGCTCCGGCGGTGGGGGTGCTGGGTGAGGGGACATGGCGGGGAGTCTTGTCGGGGGCGCCCTCCGGAGGTCGAGGCGAGCGGGATTCTGTGGACGAAGGGAGCAGTGGTGAGCCTCTTGTGGACGGCGGTAGCAGCCAGTTAGGGGGCGGGTGGGGAAGCTGTGGGAGGCAAGAGGTGGTGGCGATGGGCGGGGGCGGAGAACGGCGCCGTCGGCGTCACCAGAACGGGCGCTGTTGAGCGCCGCGCGACCGTGACGCAGAGGAGGGTCCGTGGCGGCGGATCGAGAAGCCTTGGAGGGAGGGGCCGTGGTGGCAGGGTCGAGGAGCCTCAATGGGAGGGGCCGTGGCGGCGGGGCCGAGGAGCCTCAGGGGGAGGGTCCGTGGCGGCGGGAGGCCAGGGGGTGCGGGGCGTTGTGCGGTGCTGTGGAGTTCGTCGGGCGCGGTCGAGGGGCTAGATGAGGGAGCGGCGCTTGGATTCGATGAGGTGGGTCAGCGCGTGGGGGAGGGAGGGCTGAGAGGGAGGGGGCGGGGTGTGGAGGTGCTGCTTCTGAGGACTGTTGGGGCGTAGGGGGGAGAGCCAGATCCACAGGGTGCTCAGGGCGATGCCCGCCGCGCTCAGCAGAATGACCGGTCGCAGCCCGATGAACTCGCCCAGTACGCCGCCGGTCAGCCCGCCGAGGGCCAGGACGCCCTGCACGGCGAAGGTCATGGTGGCGTTCACGCGACCCCGGAGGGCGGTGGGGGTGTCGCGGAGTGTGATCACGCCCATGCAGGTGGAGAAGGCGACCACGATGACGCCGGTCATCACGCCGGTGAGGCCGAGGACGGTGAGCTTCACCCAGAGGGGACCGTCCACGACGCCGACGGCGAGGATGTCCAGCGGGAAGAACAGGACGGCGACGAGCAGGACGCGGTTCTCGCCGTAGCGCTTGGCCAGGCGGGAGGTGAGCCAGGCGCCCAGGAGACCGCCCAGGCCGCTCAGGGCCGTGAGGAAGCCGATCATCCCCTTGGGGATGCCGAGCGTGTTGACCATGTAGAGCATGTAGACGGCGATGTACGCCATGGCGAAGAAGTTGATCGTCACACCCGCGCCGAGGACGGCTCGGAGCGTGCGGTTGGTGAGGCTGGTTCGCAGGCCCTCGACGATGTCGCGCCACATGCTGGACGAGCGGTTGGGCTCGTTGTGCTCGGGCGTGCGGATCGAGCGCAGCAGGAAGGCGGAGGCGAGGAAGGACAGCGCCTCCGCCAGTACGGCGAACGGCGCGGTGAGCGTCTGGACCAGGATGCCGGCCAGGCCGGGTCCGCTCACGGAGGCCACCGAGTACGAGGCTTGGAAGCCGGCCATGGCCTCGGTGCGCTGCGACGGGTCCACGACCGCGGCTATGTAGGGGAAGTTGGCGGACTTGAACATGACGCCGGCCGTACCGATGACCAGGGCCACGATGACCAGCCAGGGCACGGTGAGGACGCCGAACAGCCAGGCCAGCGGGACGGTGAGGGCCGCCGCGCAGGACACGAGCTCGCAGGCGATCATCAGCGGGCGGTGCCGGGCGAGGCGGTCGGAGATGGCGCCCGCCTGGAGGCCGAACAGCAGGGCGGGCAGGGGCGCGGCGGCGGTGAGCAGCCCCATCTCGGTGGGGGAGGCGGTCAGCAGCGTGATGGCGGTCAGGGGGACGGCCAGCTTGGAGACCTCCGAGCCGGTGATCGAGATCGTGCGGGCGCTCCACAGGAGGCGGTAGTCGCGCTGCTTGCGAAGGGGGACTGGGGGCGTCGTATCCATGCTCAGGGTCTCCGGGGTAGTGCTAGGGGCAGGTGTGAAAGGAAGACTTCATAAGTATGAAGGGATTCCTTCAGAGTTGTAAAGGGAATGCTTCACATCTGCCGGCGGGTACCTTTGGCACATGACGCAGGACATGGAGAGGCTCAGCGATCCCAAGATGATGCGAGCGCTGGCCCACCCGGCGAGGCTCCTGATCCTCAACCGGCTCGGCGTGGAGGGCAGTGCCACGGCGACCGAGGTGGCGGAGATCGCCGGGATCACGCCCAGCGCCGCGAGCTACCACCTGCGCATGCTGGCCAAGTACGGCTTCGTCGAGGACGCCCCGCCCAGGGGCGACGGACGCGAACGGCTGTGGAGATCGACGCACAAGCCGTTCAGCGTGGGCGTGCTGCCGGACGACCAGCCGGAGGTCCGTGACGCCAAGACCCTGCTGATCAAGGCGTTCCGCAAGGAGGCCGGCGACGAGGCGGACCGGGCCCTGGCCAGGAGCGAGCACGAGCCGGACGAATGGCGCGACGTGATCCGCTTCAGCCGCACCCGGATCAGGGTCGACGCGAGCGAGCTCGGACGGCTGAATGCGGAGATCGAGAAGCTGCTGGAGCCGTACATCGCTCATCAGCGCAGCCCGGAGGAGGCGCCGAGCGGGGCCAGGGTCGCCGAGGCGCAGATCAGCCTCTTCCCGGTCGCCCCCAGGACGTGGCCGGGGTTGCCCACGGAGGACCACGGTGCGGGCTGAGCCGTACCCGGGAATGTCGGTTTGACCTCAGACGGTCAGCCTGGGGCGGTGTGGGAGGTAGACTTTTCGATGGCCTGTGGCAACAGGCCGACTTCGCATGCCCCGTTGCGGACCGCACCCTCGGTCCGGGCCTCGGCCCGGCTGGAGCGGTTTTGGGGCATCAGGGCGGTAGACAACGCGCTGCCGCGGCACAACCGAGAACTGCGCCCATCCGCAGGGCGCCCAGACCTGGAGGACCATCACATGGCCCCCGTCGTCACCATGCGACAGCTGCTCGAGAGCGGCGTTCACTTCGGCCACCAGACCCGTCGGTGGAACCCGAAGATGAAGCGCTTCATCTTCACCGAGCGCAACGGCATCTACATCATCGACCTGCAGAAGTCGCTGTCGTACATCGACCGTGCCTACGACTTCGTCAAGGAGACCGTCGCCCACGGCGGCACGATCCTGTTCATCGGCACCAAGAAGCAGGCTCAGGAGGCCATCTCCGAGCAGGCCGCGCGGGTCGGCATGCCCTACGTGAACCAGCGCTGGCTGGGCGGCATGCTCACCAACTTCTCCACCGTGCACAAGAGGCTTCAGCGTCTGAAGGAGCTCGAGGAGCTCGACTTCGACAACGTCGCCGGCTCGGGGCTCACCAAGAAGGAGCTCCTCATGCGCCGTCGCGAGAAGGACAAGCTCGAGCGCACGCTCGGCGGCATCCGTGACATGGGCCGCGTGCCCAGCGCGGTGTGGATCGTGGACACGAAGAAGGAGCACATCGCGATCAGCGAGGCCAAGAAGCTTGGCATCCCGGTCGTCGCGATCCTCGACACCAACTGCGACCCCGACGAGGTCGACTACCCGATCCCGGGCAACGACGACGCCATCCGCGCCGTCGGCCTGCTCACCAGGGTCGTCGCCGACGGTGTCGCCGCCGGTCTGATGGCTCGCTCCGGCGCCGCCCGCGGCGACGAGAAGCCGGCCGCCGCCGAGCCGCTGGCCGAGTGGGAGCGCGAGCTCATCGAGCAGGGCCAGGGTCAGGCCGCCGCTGAGGAGGCCGCTCCTGAGGCCGCCGCCGAAGAGGCTCCCGCCGCCGAGGCTCCGGCCGAGGAGGCTCCGGCTGAGGCCGCCGCTGAGGAGGCCCCCGCTGCCGAGGCTCCGGCCGAGGACGCTCCGGCCGCCGAGGCGAAGCCCGAGTCCGAGCCGCAGGCCTGAGACCCGGCCGCCGGGCTCGGGCGTGAGGCCGGGCACGGCACAGGCGCCGGTTCCGCGCCGCAGGTCGTCACAGACCGCGGCGCGGGGCGGGCACCCCGGCTGAGCGAGGGCGAGCGGAACCGAGGTCCTGCGAGGGCTGAGGCTCCGAAAGGGGCCCAGGTCCGGTTGCAGGTGAGGCTTCCGGAAGGGCCGAGGCCCTGCGAGTGGCGAGGGTTCCGGAAGGGCCCGGGTCCCGTCAGGGCTGAGGCTTGGAAGGGCAAGGTACGCGTCTCGACTGGGCAAACGGCCGAGCCGGGACGGCAAGCCGGGCAGGACGGCACCACGCCGAGGCGGTAAGCCGAAGCAGGGTGGCGTCGGGCCGAGGCGGTGAGCGAGGCCGGGTGGCCATCGGGAACCGAGGCGGTGAGCCGAGGGGGATGACCATCGGGCCGGAGCGATAAGCCGAGCCTCGCTGGGCAGTATGCCGAGCGAGGCGGAGCGGCGCTCCACCGGCGGAGCCCGTCCTGCTGACGTGGAGTCCCGGGCGACAGCCGGGCAGGCCAGGTGAAAGCCAGGCAGGCCAGGCGGAACCCGGGGCGATCGGGCGGATGGCCGGAAGGCCGGGTGAATGCCCAGCCGGTCGGACGGGAGTCCGGGGGCGGGTGGAAGGCCGGCCTGTCGGCGGAAGTTCGGCGTCCGGGCATCGTCCAAGGGCGACCCGGCACGACAGTCCGCAACCGAGCATCACAGCCTGAGACCGCGCAAGACCGAGGCAGAACGCACGACCCGCGCACGACCCGCGCACGACCCGCGCACGACCCGCGCACGACAAGGCCCTGGTACGGCACGCTCCTGCCGCACCGACCAGGGGAGGGCGCCCAGGGCGTCCACCCCGATCCCACGACGACGACGAAATCCCACAAGGAATAAGAGCAATGGCTTCCGTGAACATGGCCGACGTCAAGCGGCTTCGCGAGATCACCGCTGCCGGCATGATGGACTGCAAGAAGGCGCTTGAGGAGTCCGAAGGCGACTTCGACCGCGCCATCGAGCTGCTGCGCCTCAAGGGCGCCAAGGACGTGGGCAAGCGCGAGGCCCGCACGGCCTCCAACGGCCTCGTCGCCCTCCAGCAGGACGGCGACTCCTCCGCCGCCCTGCTCGAGCTCAACTGCGAGACCGACTTCGTGGCCAAGGGCGAGCGCTTCCAGGAGCTGGCCGCCGGTGTGGTCGCGCACATCCTGGAGAGCAAGCCCGCCGACGTGGCGACGCTGCTCGACTCCTCCTTCGACGGCAAGTCCGTCAAGGAGCACCTGGACGTGGCCAACGCCGCGCTCGGCGAGAAGATCGAGATCCGCCGCTTCGCCGTGCTCGAGGGCGGCTACATCGGCGCGTACATGCACAAGACCGACCCGGCGCTGCCGCCGGCGGTCGGCGTGCTCGTGCAGCTCGACAAGCCGAACGCCGAGGTCGCCAAGGACATCGCCCAGCACGCCGCGGCGATGGCCCCGCAGTACCTCAAGGCCGACTCCGTCCCCGCCGAGGTCGTCGAGAAGGAGCGCAAGCTCTTCGAGGAGATGACCCGCGAGGAGGGCAAGCCCGAGGCCGCCATCGGCAAGATCGTCGAGGGGCGCGTCAACGGCTGGTACAAGGACTTCACCCTGGTCCAGCAGGCCTTCGTGAAGGACAACAAGAAGAGCGTGGGCAAGTACGCCGAGGAGAACGGCGTCGAGGTGCTCGCCTTCGTCCGATTCAAGGTCGGCCAGGCTTAGGCTTGAGCAAACTGCCTGCCCAGAGTTCCACCCTATGAAGGAGGCCGCCGCCGTGCAGGACCACCGGGAGTCAGCCCACGAATCCACACGGACGGCGGCTTCCTCATCACCCAGCCCGCAGAGTCCACTGAGGTGGAAGCGGGTGATGTTGAAGCTGTCAGGCGAGGCGTTCGCCGGAGACGACCCGCTGGGCATCGCCCCGGCCGTCGTCGACCACCTGGCCGACTCGATCACCGAGGCCGTGCGCGAGGGCGTGCAGGTCGCGGTCGTCGTCGGCGGGGGGAACATGTTCCGCGGCGCCACCCTGTCCCAGGGCGGCATCGACCGCGCCAGGGCCGACTACATGGGCATGCTCGGCACGGTGATCAACTGCCTGGCGCTGCAGGACTTCCTGGAGAGGCGGGGCGTCGAGACCCGCGTCCAGACCGCCATCACCATGCAGCAGGTCGCCGAGCCCTTCCTGCCGCGCCGCGCGATCAGGCACCTGGAGAAGGGCCGCGTGGTCATCTTCGGGGCGGGTCTCGGCTCGCCGTACTTCTCCACCGACACCGCGGCGTCCCAGCGGGCCCTGGAGATCGGCGCCGAGGCGCTGCTCAAGGGCACGCAGGTCGACGGGATCTACGACTCCGACCCGCGCAAGAACCCCGACGCGGTCCGGTTCGACCACCTTGACTACGGCGAGGTGCTGCTCCGCGACCTCGCGGTCATGGACGCGACCGCGATCAGCCTGTGCAAGGACAACGATCTGCCGATCGTGGTCTTCGACCTGATGGGCGAGGGCAACATCCTGCGAGCGGTACGCGGTGAGAAAATCGGCACGCTGGTGAGTCCCGCAGGCAAATGAGGGAGCTCTAGCCCGACACCGCCAGCTAGTAGACAGGGAGCCGCTGTGATCGACGAAACCCTCCTCGAAGCCGAGGAGAAGATGGACAAGGCCGTCTCGGTCGCGAAGGAGGACTTCGCGACCATCCGGACCGGCCGGGTCACCCCCGCGATGTTCAACAAGATCAATGCGGAGTACTACGGCACTCCGACACCGGTGCAGCAGTTGGCCTCGTTCCACCTGCCCGAGGCGCGCATGGTCATCATCCAGCCCTTCGACAAGAGCGCGATGGGTGCGATCGAGAAGGCCATCCGCGACTCCGACCTCGGCGTCAACCCGACCAACACCGGCGACGTGATCCGCGTGACGTTCCCGGAGCTGTCCGAGGAGCGCCGCAAGGAGTACATCAAGGTCGCCAAGAACAAGGGCGAGCACGCCAAGGTGTCGATCCGCAACATCCGTCGTACGGCCAAGGAGGCCCTCGACAAGATGATCAAGGACGGCGAGGCGGGCGAGGACGAGGTCCGCCGGGCGGAGAAGGAACTCGACGACCTCACCCAGAAGCACGTCGCCAAGATCGACGAGCTGCTCAAGCACAAGGAAGCCGAGCTGCTCGAAGTCTGAGCGGCACGCCTCGCGGCCCTCGCCGGAAGGCGGGGGCCGTGGCTATGGAGAGTGTCTGTGGAAGAACGTACGGCCGGCACCGGTCCCGACGGCGGCAGCCGTACCGGAAGGAACCTGCCGGCCGCGATCGCGGTGGGTGTGGGGCTGGGTGCACTGGTCCTCGGTACCCTCTACACGATCAAGGAGCTCTTCCTCCTGGTGGTCGTGGTGTGCGTCGGCGTGGGCGTGCTGGAGCTGACCAAGGCGTTCGCCACGCGCGGGATCAAGGTCCCGGCCGTCCCGGTGCTCGCGGGGCTGGTGGCCATGCAGGCCGGGGCGTACTGGGGCGGTCCCTTCTGGCTGCTGGGGTCGTTCGCGGTGTTCGCGTTCGTGCTGCTGGTGTGGCGGATGTTCAGCGACGGCACCGACGGCTACGTGCGCGACGGCACGGCCTCGGTGTTCACGCTGTTCTACCCGGCGATGCTGGCGGCGTTCGTGGCGTTGCTGCTCGCGCCGCCCGACGGCCGCGACCGGGTGCTGATCTTCATCGCGGTGACCGTGGCCAGCGACATCGGCGGCTACGTCGCGGGTGTGCTCTTCGGCAGGCACAAGATGACGGTCATCAGCCCGAAGAAGACCTGGGAGGGCTTCGCCGGGTCGGTGATCGCCTGCACGCTGGTCGGCGGCTGGCTGGTGACCTGGCTGCTGGACGGCCCGCTCTGGCTGGGCGCGCTGATCGGGGCGCTGGCGGCGTTGCTGGCGACCGTGGGCGACCTCATCGAGTCGATGATCAAGCGGGACCTCGGCATCAAGGACCTCGGCACGATCCTGCCGGGGCACGGCGGCCTGATGGACCGCCTCGACTCGCTGGTGACCACGCTGGTGCCGGTCTGGCTGCTACTGACGCTGTTCCTCTAACGCCTCCGTCGTCACGGGGGTGAGCCACAACCACCGGACGGCCTCCCCACCGAACGCAAACCCCGACATGTCTGGCATGTCGGGTGGGTCGGCCCGCATGAGGACCCCCGAGTACTGTGGCCCCAGCGGGAACGTCGACGGCTCGTGGTACCACTTGGCCGTGTGCCCGTGGCCGAGCCAGGTCACCGAGTGCCACGGATACTGGGCCAGCCACACCAGCAGCAGCGCCGCGTCCCTGGGGTCGTCCCGGGTGGCCACGGCCAGCTCGATGCGGGCGTAGGCGTCGGGGCGGTCGATCCACTGCTCGACCGTCGGCATGCGCTGGCAGCTCATCCCCACCGTGGACAGCACGGTCGGCTCGCGGCCCTCGTACGGGGGCCGTTCGGTGATGCCGACGGTCGGCAGGCGCTCGCCGCTGGCGTCCCAGTAGCGGCCCGCCGGGCCCAGCACCCGGTCGAGATGGCCCATGACGAACTGCTGGAACGACGGCCACGACCCCTCGCCGTGCCGCCAGCGCCAGTAGGAGGTGGCGTTGGAGATGCGCGGTCGCAGCCCCTCCAGCGCCTCCGACAGCGCCCACGCGAACGGCGACTCGCCCACGGCGTCGCGGGCGTACCCGGGCATGCCCCTGCTCATGTCGGCCCAGCCGGGGATGACGGCGAGCAGGTCGTCGTCCTCGTAGAGGGCCACGCCGTCGCCCTCCTCGAACCACAGGGCGGACAGCTGCCCGAGCGGCCTGCGTCCCTCGGGATGCGTCGTGTTGCTCCTGGGCATCAGCGGGGGCAGGCCGGAGTTGATCCGGGCCAGGTCGACCACGGCCGGGGCCGGCCGATGGTTGGCCAGCCAGACCGCTCCGTGGACGGCGCCCTCCGGCGAGCACAGGTAAGCTACCGAGGAGTCCTCGTCCCGCTCGACCACGAGCGTGCGGCTGCCGTAGGGGTTACCGGCGGCGAGGACGACCTCGGTCCCACCCTCGCCAGATGCCGACCGGAAAATCGCCATACGAGATGACTGTAGATCGGGCGGCGACCCTGACGCGAGCCGTACCGTGATCAGGAATGCCGCCTCCGCGGCCGGCGTTCACTAACCTGGCCGGTGAGAAATCCCGGTAGTCCCCCGAGCAAAGGCAGAAACGTGTCCCAGCAGCCAGGCCAGCTCACCTTCGTCGCGCCGCGGCGGGCCAAGCCCGCGCGGCACCTGGCGGACCTGTCCATGGCCGAGCGCCGGGCCGCGGTCGCCGAGCTGGGTGAGAAGGCATTCCGCGCCGACCAGCTCTCGCGCCACTACTTCGAGCGCCACACCACCGACGTCGCCGAGATGACCGACCTGTCCCCGGCGGCCCGCGACAAGCTGTCGGCGCTGCTGCCGACGCTGCTCACGCCGGTCAAGGAGCTGACCACCGACGGCGGCACGACCCGCAAGACGTTGTGGCGGCTGTTCGACGGCGCGCTGGTCGAGTCGGTGCTCATGCGCTATCCCGAGCGGGTCACGATGTGCGTGTCGTCGCAGGCCGGCTGTGGCATGAACTGCCCGTTCTGCGCCACCGGCCAGGCGGGCCTGACCCGCAACATGTCCACCGCCGAGATCGTCGAGCAGGTGGTCTCCGGGGCCCGCGCGCTGGCGGCGGGCGAGGTGCCGGGCGGGCCCGGCCGGGTGAGCAACATCGTCTTCATGGGCATGGGCGAGCCGCTGGCCAACTACAAGCAGGTGATCGGCGCCGTGCGCCGCATCGTCGAGCCCGCGCCGCACGGCCTCGGCATCTCCGCCCGCGGCGTCACGGTCTCGACCGTCGGGCTGGTGCCCGCCATCGGCAAGCTCGCCGACGAGGGGCTGCCGGTCACGCTGGCGCTGTCCCTGCACGCGCCCGACGACGAGCTGCGCGACACGCTCGTGCCGATCAACACGCGCTGGAAGGTGGCCGAGGTCCTCGACGCGGCCTGGTCGTACGCGGCCAGGACCAAGCGCCGCATCTCCATCGAGTACGCCCTGATCAAGGACGTCAACGACCAGGAGTGGCGGGCCGACCTGCTCGGCAAGCTGGTCAGGAACAAGCTCGTGCACGTCAACCTGATCCCGCTCAACCCCACGCCGGGCTCCAAGTGGACGGCCTCCCGGCCGGAGGACGAGCGGGCGTTCGTGCGCCGGCTGGAGTTCCACGGGGTGCCGGTGACCGTGCGCGACACCCGCGGCCGCGAGATCGACGGCGCCTGCGGCCAGCTCGCCGCGGCCGAGTAGCCCTCGACCGCCGGGCAGGGCGGCGGTCGCAGCCGGCCTACCTCGTGGCGGTCGAGCGGGCGGCGAAGGTCTCGACCAAGTCGGCGATCATGGCGGCGCCCCGGCTGTTGAGGTGCACGGTGTCGGTGGTGAGCCGCAGGCCGCGGCCGCTGGAGATGGCGTCCAGGCTGCGGCCGAGCAGGAAGTGCTGCATCGCGGCGGTCTGCGCCTGATTGCCCTCGGGGCGGTAGTGGGTGCGGGGCGAGGTGCCTTCCAGGTCGGCGGTCATGCGCTCGTTGAGCGGTAGGTAGGTCACGCCCTGCTCGGCGGCGACCGTCCTGACGATCTCGGCGAACTCCTGGGTGCGGCGCACCGGGACCGAGTCCAGGTCCTCGCCGATGACCGGCGGGGAGATCAGCGCCACGCGGGCCATGGTCTCGTTCTGCAGGCGGGCGGCGATGGCCGTCAGGTTGGCGGCGTACGCGGCGGGCGTGGGGTTCTCCGCCAGCTTCCAGCGCTTGCGCAGGGCCCTCGCCCGCTTCTCGCTCAGAGTGGCGTTGGCGTCGTTGGTGCCGATGAGCACGGTGACCACGTCCGGATCCTGCCGCACGACGTCGTCGAGGCGTTTGAGCAGCTCGGACGACGGCTCGTAGTTGACGCCCGCGTTAATCACCGTCTCGCCGGGCAGCCGGTCGCGCAGCATGGCCACGTAGTCGACGCTCACTTGCCCGCGGGTGATGCTGTCACCCAGGCAGATCACCTTCACCGTTGCCTCCTCAGGGGTGAGTGAATGCTCACTAACCTACCCTACGGCGCCTCCAGGCATACAGGGCGAGTCCCGCCAGGCACCACACCAGCGAGATCGCGGCCAGTTGGGGAAGCTGGTCGGTCAGCTCACCGGACCCGGCCGTCCGCATCCAGACCACCAGCGGAACCGTCAGCCAGTACGCCGGGGACGCGCTGAGCAGCAGCATCACCAGGAAGCCGAGCACCAGCGACATGATCGAGACCGCGGGGGAGCGCAGCACGGCCCGGCTGGTGAGCGCCCCGAGCGCGGTCCCGGCGAGCACGGCCAGGGCGTGCAGGACGAGGGCCGCGCCGAGCACGTCCCGGCCGGGACGCTCGCTCAGCCCGAGCAGGACGGCCCAGCCGAGCCCGACGGCGGCCAGCCCGGCGCAGGCGGCCAGGCTCGCCACGAGCCCCGCCGCGACCTCCTTGCCGCGCCCGCCCACCATGATCGCGGACAGCTCGCGCTGCCGGTCGGGCTCGGTGTCCAGCAGGCTTCGCGTGGCCCAGGCCAGAACGGGGATGATCAGCACGGCGCCGTCGGCCAGCACGGCGGCCTCCGTGCCCTTGGGCGCCCGGCTGCCGTAGACGATCGCGAGCAGCGCGAGGGTGAGCAGGAGCGCCTGGTGGACGCGGTGCGACCGCACGTACGCGGCCAGGCGGAAGACGGCCAGAGCGATCATCCGGGCTCCTCGGCGGGGTGGGGGAGGGCTTGGGCGTCCTCGATCTCGCCGGCCTGGTAGCCCTTGTCGCGCATCCTGGTCAGGAAGAGCGGGAGCTCGTCGGCGGGCAGGGTGACCGCCACGGTGACCCTCGGGCGTTCCGGGTCGCGTTCGTGGCCGGTGGCCGCGGGGGTGGCCTCCTTGAGCCGGCCGTCCACGACCGACCACGAGCGCAGCCCGGGAAGGCCGCGCAGGCCGCCCTGGTGGTCGCTGGCGATGACGATGCCCCCGCGTCCGGCGACCTCGGTGGCGATGGCGGGCAGCGTCTCGCGGGCGTCGGCGTCCAGGCCGGCGAAGGGCTCGTCCAGGATCAGCAGGCCGGGGTCCGCCATCAGGGCCTGGACCAGGCCGACCTTGTGCGCGCTGCCCTTGGACAGCTCGCCGAGCGGCAGGCCGAGGAGGTGGCCCATGTTCAGGCGTTCGGCCCAGGGCCGCCACCGCGCGCCGCCGCGTACGGAGGCCATGTGGTTCAGGTAGGCGGTCACCGTGAACGGCTGGGACGTCGGGAAGCGGTCGGGGGCGAAGCCCACGACGCCGGGACGGTCGGTGATGCGCCCCCGCGTCGGCCGCGCGAGCCCCGCGAGGAGCCGCAGCAAGGTTGACTTCCCCGCCCCGTTGACCCCGGTCAGCTCGATCACGTCGCCCGGTGCGAGCTGCGCGTCGGCTTCTTCGAGGATGAAGGGCTGACGTCTCCGGTAGCGGAAAGAGACCTGTAACAGTCGCATGGTGCTGCAACGTTATATGTCAGGGCGCAGGGCGGGGATAAAGGCCCTCACAATGGAGACACCCCGGCACATCTCTGGAGGAGTGGGCTTGAACCGCTTTCCGCGCGTCATGGGTATGCGTTCAGGCTATGACCCCGTGGAAGTCGACGCCCTGATCGTGCGCATCGAGTCGACCCTCGGCAGGGGCCCGCACCCGGTCGAGCCCGTCACCGCGGACGACGTCCGCGCCGCGACCTTCCGCGCCAAGCGCGGCGGCTACCACGAGACCGCGGTGGACTTCGCGCTGGAGGCGTTCGTCGTGGCCCTGGAGACCCAGGCCAAGCGCCCGGTACGGCCGGCCATGGCCGAACCCGCCGGGGAACTGCTGCGCGAGGAGTGGTTCGAGACCCAGGCCGCCCGCGTCGAACGGGTGGCCTTCCGCCCCGGCCGCATGGGCACCGGCTACGACGAGGACGAGGTGGACGCCTTCCTCGACCGCGTCGTCGCCACCCTGCGCGGCACGACCGAGTTCGCCGTGACCGCCGAGGAGGTGCGCGAGGCCCGGTTCTCGACCGTGCTCTTCCGCGCCGGCTACCTGATCGCCGACGTCGACTCCTTCCTCGAAGGCGTCGCCGAGATCCTGGACAAGCCCCGCTAAGCTCGTTCGACGGCGGCGAGCAGGCCGCGGAGGTCGGGCAGGACCACCCGGACGACCTCCGGGTCGGCGGGCCGCTCGCCGTGCCGGTTGATCCACACCCGGCGGAGGCCGAGGCGCTGCGCCGGGACCATGTCGTGGAAGTGGCTCTGCGCCACGTGCACCCACTCCACCGGCTCGTACGCCTTCCTGAAGTGCTCGAAGTGCGCCTCGTCCGGCTTGTAGGCCCCGGCGTCCTCGGCGGTGACCACCGCGTCGAACGGCACGGGCAGCCGTCGCAGCGTCTGGGCGATCAGGTCGCGGTCGCAGTTGGTCAGCAGCGCCAGCCGCCGGCCCGCCGCCCGCAGGGCCGACAACTCCTCCCCGACCTCGCCGAACACCGGCCAGTAGGGCAGGGTGTCGCCCAGCACCCGGGCGTCGTCGTCGTTCAGCGGGAACGCGGCGTCGGCGCAGGCGCGGCGCAGCGCCTCGGCCATGACGTCGCGGTAGCGGGCCCGCGGCGTCTCGGTCTCGACCGCGGTCTCGTGCCGCAGGTACGCCTCCAGCAGCTCCTCCCCCCTGCCGGGCGCGATCAGCTCAAGGCTGCTGCCGATGCCGTGCCGCCAGTCGACGAGGGTGCCGAAACAGTCGAACGTGATCCATCGCATGACTCACCATATGACGGTCATGTGCCGGATCCGAGCACCTGGGCGAGCACCCTGCCGACCTCGCCCTCGACCGCCGGCCCGTCGGCCCGCCAGGCCACGTAGCCGTCAGGGCGGACCAGGACGGCGGCGGCGTCGCCGTAGCGCGCGGCCCAGGCGTCCTCGACGTCGAGCACGTCCGCGCCCACCTGGTGGACCCGTACGCCGGGGCCGGCGGCCCGCGCCCAGTCGGCGCCCCCGGGGCCGCACAGCAGGACGAAGGCGTCGTGGAACAGGTCGTGGACGCCGATGCGCACGCCGTCCCGGTCGAGCCAGAGGTGCGGGGCGCGGGTGCCGGGACGGGCGCCCTGGGCCATCGAGTCGCCGAACACCGTCTCGTGGGTGGCGCCGACCATGGCCGACGAGCGGTAGCGCTGCCCCAGGATCGCCGCGACGTGGTCCAGCGGGTCGTCCTCGGGGTTGGGGCCGAACCTGGCCGCCTGGCTGCGTACGGTCAGGTCGGCCAGCTCCAGGGCCACCGGGCGGCGCTCTGCCTCGTAGGTGTCGAGCAGCGCGTCGCCGGCCCGGCCGTCGAGCACGGCGGCCAGCTTCCAGGCCAGGTTGTGCGTGTCCTGGACGGCCGAGTTGGCGCCCAGCCCGCCGGCCGGCGGCCAGACGTGCGCCGCGTCGCCGACCAGGAAGACCCGCCCCTCCCGGTAGCGCGTGGCGACGCCCACCGCCTCCTCCCACGCGGCCCTGCTGACGATCTCCACGGGCAGGTCGCGGCCGATCAGCTCCTTGGCCGTGGCGGCCAGCCGCTCGTCGGTGAAGTCGTCCGGCGACTCGGAGGCGGGGTCGTACGTCAGGGCCATGCCCCAATGGCCCGGCAGCGCGTGGGAGACCATCGCGCCCGAGGCCGTGCCGCCGGGCGCGCCGAGGATCCAGAACAGCGCCCGCTTGGTGACCAGCTCCGACAGGTCGGCCCTGAAGACGAACGACAGGTAGTTACGCAGGACGCTGTGCCCTTCGCGGGCGATGCCCAGTTGATCCCTGATCGTGCCGCGGTAGCCGTCGGCGGCGATCAGGTAGCGGGCGCGCAGGGTCCGGCGCTCGCCGGTGTGGACGTCCTCGGTCACCACCGTGACGCCGTCCGCGTCGGGCTCGATCGACTTGCATATGGTGTCGAAGCGCAGGTCGGCGCCCCGGGCGCGGGCGGCCTCGGCGAGGATCGGCTCGACCGTGCTCTGGTCGGCCATGCCGTACTCGCCCGCGGTCAGCTCGGGCAGCGCCCGGGAGGAGCCGCCCTCGAAGAGCCACTGCCATTCGCCGGCCAGCGTCTCGCAGCGGGCCACGCCCCCTTCCTCGTCGAAGGGCCGTCCGGCCTCCTTGACGGCCTGCTCCAGGCCGAACGGCCGGTAGATCTCCATCGTGCGCGGGGTGATGCCGCGCGCCCTGCCCAGGAGCGACACGCCGGGGTGGCGGTCGACGAGCACGCAGGGCACCCCGTGGTGCGACAGGAACAGGGCGGCGGTGAGCCCGGCGTAGCCGCCGCCGACGATCAGCACGGGAATCTCGGTCATGACGCCCTCAGGGCGGTCCGTTGTGGTCATGGAAGGAATAGTTGCATTGCGACTAGTAGCAAGTCAACTAGTCTCCTTGAACGATAGGGTGAGTTCATGGCGCTCGACCGCGGCTCGCCGCTCGCTCTGACCGTGCTGACCCTGCTGAACCACCAGCCCCTGCACCCGTACGGCATCCAGCGGCTGCTCAAGCAGTGGGGCAAGGATCTGGTGGTCAACGTGGGCCAGCGGGCCGGGCTCTACCGCACGATCGACCGGCTGAGTGAGGCCGGGCTGATCAGGGTCAGGGAGACCGGGCGCGACCAGCAGTACCCGGAGCGCACGGTCTACGAGATCACCGAGGCCGGCCGCGCGCGGCTGACGACCTGGCTGGACGACATGCTCAGCCGTCCCAAACAGGAGTTCCCGCAGTTCCCCGCGGCGCTGGCGAACGCGATGCTGCTCGGCCCCGGCGGGCTGGCCGAGGCGCTGGAGCGGCGGGCGGCGGCCGTGGAGCGCACGCTGGCCGAGCTGGAGTCGGGCCTGACGGCCGAGGAGGACCTGCCGCGCATCACGATGCTGGAGTGCGAATACCTGCGCGAGGTGACGGCGGCCGAGGCCCGCTGGCTCCGCGCCGTCATCGCCGACCTGCGCGAGGGGCGGTTGGAGTGGTCACGCGAGCAGCTCGAACAGGTCAGCTCGGCCCGGGAGTGATCAAATGCGGGCGCGGCCGCCGCAGCAGCGCGACGAGCACCGAGGTCACCGGCGCCGCCAGGAACGCCCCGGTGATGCCCGCGATCACGCTGCCCACCGTGATCGCGATCAGGATGACCGCCCCCGGCAGGTCGAGCGCCTTGCCGTAGACCTGCGGCGCCAGCACGTGTCCTTCGAGCTGCTGCACCGCCACCGTCACCGCGACCACGATCAGCGCCACCAGCCACCCCTTGGCCACGAGCGCCACCACCGCGGCCAGCAGCCCGGCCATGAACGCGCCCACCACCGGCAGGAACGCCCCCACGAACGTCAGCACGGCCAGCGGCAGCGCGATCGGCACGCCGAGGATCCACAGCGCGAGCCCGATGAAGAACCCGTCGACCACGCCCACGATCGCCACCCCGCGGATGTAGCGCCCGATCACCGCGAAGATCAACGTGCCGGTGTCGCGGCAGCGCGCCTTGGCCCCCTCGGGCACGAGATCGACGATCCAGGCGAACAGCCGCTCGCCGCCGTGCACGAAGTACACCGACAGGATGACCGCGAGCACCGCGCCGACGACGATCTCGCCGGCCGTCCTGACCCCGGCGATGGCGCCGCTGGTGATCTGCTTGCCCTGCTTGGACACGTACTCCCTGGCCTGCGCGAGCAGCCGCTGGTCGTCGAGCCCGAAGCGGGCGGCCAGGCCGTGCAGGTCGTCGAACGCCTTGCCCAGGCTGGTGCGCATCTCGCTCAGGCTGTCGACCGTGGGCGGCACCAGCAGCGCGATCAGCGCGCCGGCCAGCACCAGGCCGCCGACGAAGACGACCGTGGTGGCCAGCGCCGGGCCGAGCCCGCGGGAGGTGAGCCAGCGGGCCGGCGGGTGCAGCAACGCCGTGAGGAAGACGCCGATGATGACGGACATGACCACCGTGCGCAGGTGATAAAGGCAGAAGAAGGCCACCGCGATGATCGCGATCCACCCCAACGCCCGCCACGGCCTCATGCCCAACCCCCGATCGTGCCTGGTCAGAGCCTTTCCCGGCAGTGATCGAGGGCAACCCTGTCAGGACGGCGGGGTCAGGTGCGGACGCTGCGACCGCTTGGCCTCCTCGTACGCCGCCCGCTCGGCCGCCGCGCCCACCCCGGCGACGGGCACGTCCCACCACGCCTGCGAGGAGGGGGCGTCGTCGGCCATGGGGTCGGTGCGCACGTACACGACGGTCGTCCCGGCGGACGAGCGGGCCTCCTCCAGGGCCTTGCGCAGGTCGGCGAGCGATTCCGGACGCAGCACGGCCGCGCCCAGGCTCGCGGCGTTGGCCGCCAGGTCGACCGGCAGCGGGCCGCCCGTACGGGAGCGGTAGGACGTGCCCAGGCGGCGCGCGCCGACGCTCTCCGACAGTCGCCCGATGGAGGCGAAACCCGAGTTGTCCACCAGGACGACGACCAGCTGCACGTCCTCGGCGACCGCGGTGACCAGCTCCTGCGCCATCATCAGGTACGACCCGTCACCCACCAGGACGAACACCTCGCGCTCCGGCGCGGCCATCTTGACGCCCACGCCGCCCGCGATCTCGTAGCCCATGCAGGAGTTGCCGTACTCGACGTGGTAGTTGCCGGGGCCGCTCGGCCGCCACAGCTTGTGCAGGTCGCCCGGCATGGACCCGGCCGCGCACACCACGACGCCGTCCGCGCCCGCCGCCGCGTTCACGGCGCCGATGATCGCCGCCTGCGACAGCGGGGAGCCGTCGAGGGAGTACGCGCGGTCCACGCTCGCGTCCCAGTCGCGGGACAGCTCGGCGGCCCTGGCCAGGTAGGCGTCGTCGGGGCGCCGGCCGGCGCAGGCCGCGGTCAGGTCGGTCAGGCACTCCCGGGCGTCGGCGACCAGTTGCAGCCCTGACAGCTTGGCGGCGTCGAAGGCGGTGATGTTGACGTTCACGAACCTGGCGTCCGCCGCGAAGAGCGATCTCGACGCGGTGGTGAAGTCGCTGTAGCGGGTGCCGACCCCGATGATCACGTCGGCCTCGCGGGCCAGCGCGTTGGCCGCGGTGGTGCCGGTCGCGCCCACCGCGCCCATCGCCAGCGGATGGCCGTGCGGCAGCGACCCCTTGCCGGCCTGGGTCTCGGCGACCGGGATGCCGCGCGCCTCGGCGAAGGCGGCCAGTTGGGCGGTGGCCTCGCTGTAGATCGTCCCGCCGCCCGAGACGATCAGCGGACGGGCGGCCGACCTGATCAGCTCGGCCGCCCTGGCCAGCGCGGCGCGGTCCGGCCGCGGGCGCGGCACGTGCCACACCCGGCGGGCGAACAGCTCCTCGGGCCAGTCGCAGGACTCGGCCTGCACGTCCTGCGGCAGCGCCAGCGTCACCGCGCCGGTCTCGGCCGGGTCCGTGAGCACCCGCAGGGCCGCCGTCAGCGCGGCCGGCAGCTGCTCCGGACGGTTGATCCGGTCCCAGTACCGCGAGACCGGCCTGAAGCAGTCGTTGACCGAGACGTCGTACGAACGCGGGTCCTCCAGCTCCTGGAGCACCGGGTTGGCGACGCGGGTGGAGAAGACGTCGCCGGGCAGCAGGAGCACGGGCAGCCTGTTGACGGTCGCGCCGGCCGCCCCCGTGATCATGTTCGTCGCGCCGGGGCCGATCGAGGTCGTGCAGGCCAGCGTGGCCAGCCGGTTGGCGGTCCGGGCGTAGGCGGCGGCCGTGTGCACCATGGCCTGCTCGTTGCGGGCCAGGTGGTAGGGCAGGTCGTCGCCGCCGGTGGCCAGCGCCTGGCCGAGCCCGGCGACGTTGCCGTGGCCGAAGATGCCGAAGCAGCCGCCGAAGAAGCGGCGCTCCACGCCGTCCCGCTCGCTCCACTGGGCGGCCAGGAAGCGCACGACGGCCTGCGCGACGGTCAACCGGGTCATGCGCGCCCCCCGAACGGCAGTCTCGGGTCGATGCTCTGGCCCGACCAGGACGAACGGATCCAGGCGTGCCGGGGATCGTCGCAGAACGCCATCGAACGCTCCTCCGCCGGGCCCGCCAGCACGTTGAGGTAGTACAGGTCGTACCCGGGGGCGGCCATGGAGGGCCCGTGGTAGCCGTACGGGACCAGGACGACGTCGCCGGAGGAGACCTCGGCCAGCGTGTCGACCTGCCCCCGCTCGGAGGAGTAGACGCGCTGGTAGCCGAGCCCGTCGCCGGCGATCTCGAAGTAATAGACCTCCTCCAGCACCGCCTCGCCGGGGTTGGGGGTGTCGTGCTTGTGCGGCGGATAGGAGGACCAGTTGCCGCCCGGCGTCAGCACCTCGACGGCCATGAGCTTGTCGCAGTCGAACACGCCGGGGGCGCAGAAGTTGTTCACCTGCCGGCTGGCCTGCCCCGCGCCCCTGATCTCCACCGGCACCCGGGAGGCGGGCACGTGCCGCGGCGGCAGCGCCCGGCTCGCGCGGGCCGACGGCAGCGCGATGCGTCCCGCGCCGCTCAACGTGGCCCGGACGCCGATCGGCAGGTACGCGAAGTCGCTCGGCCCCTCGAACACCGAGCCGCGCCCGGCCAGCACGAACGTCTCCCCGGCGACCTCGACCGTGCACGATCCCGCCAGCGGAAGGACGATCATCTCCTCCTCGCCGGTGTCGAACTCCAGCGGCGCGCCGGTCAGGTCCGCCACCCGCAGCCCCGAGTACGTCCATCCGGCCAGCGACGGAGTGATCTCCACCGACCAGGGGCCGCCGGCGGCCTTGCCGTAGGGCAGGTAGGTCATGCGTGTGCCTCTCTCACCAGGGCGGCGGCGCCGTCCACCGCAGCCGCCACGTCGTCGTCCGATGGGTAGAGCAGGGCGCGGCCGACGACCAGGCCGCGCACGCCGGGCAGGGCCAGCGCGCGGTGCCAGTCGGCGTAGGCCGCGCCGATGTCGGGCGGGTCGCCGCCGAGGAGCAGCGTGGGCAGCGTGGTGGCGGCCATCACCCGGTCCATCTCGGCCACCACGGGGATCTTCAGCCAGGTGTGGGCCGAGGTGGCGCCGAGCGCCTGGGCGACGCTGATCGAGCGGATCACGGCGTCGGGGGACAGGTCGTTGCGCAGCACGCCGGACTCCGAGCGCGCCGCCCAGAACGGCTCCACCATGGCCACCAGCCGCCTGCGGGCCAGCCCGGTCACCGCGTGGGCGCACGACTCCAGGGTGGCGGCCGTCGCGTGGTCGCCGGGGTCGATGCGGCACAACATCTTGCCGCCGTCGAGGCGCATCGAGTCGATGGCCTCAGGGTCGAAGCCGGTGAAGCGGTCGTCCAGCTCGAACACCGAGCCCTGCAGGCCGCCCCGGTTCATCGAGCCGAAGGCCAGCCTGCCCTCCAGCGCGCCCAGCAGGAGCAGGTCCTCCAGGACGTCGGGGGAGGCGAGAACGCCGTCCACCCCCGGCCGGGCCAGGGCCGTCTGGAGCCGGTCGAGCAGGTCGTGGCGGCTGCCCATGGCCAGCGGGCGGTCGCGTACGGACAGGGCGCCCCTGGCCGGATGGTCGGCGGCGATGATCAGCAGCCGTTCGTCCGCCTCGGGCATCCTCCGGCGTCGCCGGCGGGCGGCGGCCGCGGCGATCTCCTCGGGGCGCGTCGCGCGGACGCGCGTGAGCCACTCGTAGCGGGCCGTACCCGGCAGCGTGAGGTCGCTCACGTGGGCACCTCGTCCAGCAGTTCGTGCACCTCGTCGGTGGTGGGCATGGCGTCGGCGCAGGCCAGGCGGGCGGCCACGAAGGCCCCGGCGGCGTTGGCGAAGCGGATCGTGCGTTCCAGCGGCCAGCCGCGCAGCAGCCCGAGGCAGACCGCGCCGCCGAACGCGTCCCCGGCCCCGATGCCGTTGACCACCTTCACCTCGACCGGCTCGGCCACGACGGTCTCGGTGGCCGTGCGGGCGAGCACCCCGGCCGGGCCCATCTTGACGATCGCCACCCGGACCCCGGCGTCGAGCAGCGCCCTCGCCGCCGCCTCCGGGTCGCGCACGCCCACCGCGTTCTCCACCTCGTCGAGGTTGCCGACCGCCACGTTCGCGTGCGGCAGCGCCTCGCGCGCCGCCGCGCGGGCGGCCTCGCGCGACTCCCACAGCGCCGGGCGGTGGTCGAGGTCGAACACGGTCCAGCCGGAGGTGCGGGCCGACAGGGCGGCGGCGTGCGCCGCGCGGCTCGGCTCCTTGCTCAGGCCGGTGAGCGAGAACCAGAACAGGCCGGTCGCGCGGATGGCGTCGAGGTCGAGGTGGCCGGGGGTGAGACGCAGGTCGGGCGGGTGCTCGCCGCGGTAGAAGTAGATCGGGAAGTGGTCGGGCGGGAAGATCTCGCAGAACGTGACGGGGGTGGCCGGGCCCTCGATGACGCTGACGTGGGAGTCGTCCACGCCGAAGTCGCGGATGGCCCGTCGTACGTAGGCGCCGAAGGGGTCGGCGCCCACCGCGGTGATCACCGCGGAGCGCAGCCCATGGCGTGCCGCCGCGACGGCGACGTTGGTCGGGCTGCCGCCGAGGAACTTGCCGAAGGTCTCGACGTCGGCCAGCCCGACGCCGGTCTGCAACGGATAGACGTCGACGCCGCAGCGGCCGATCGTGATCAGGTCGTACAACGCACCTCCAGAGGACGCACCCTATCTCGACACTATGGCATATTGTCATGACATAAGGATGTCCGCTAAGTTAGGGAATGATCGTTCAGGCCGGGCCCCCGTCACCTCACTTCTGTAGTGTCGGACGGTGAGGAGGTTCGCTCATGTTCGTCCCCAACGGCGTCCACCACGAACAGCACACCACCAAGCTCTCCTTCCGCCCCGCCTCAGGCAAGGGCGGAGCGGCGTGAAAGGCCACTGGAGCCTCGACGACCGCCTCGAACGGGCGCTGCGCGAGCTGCCCTTCGAGGTGCCCGCCGGGTCCGGGGCCGTCACCGTGCGGCTCGACTACGACCGGTCCCAGGGCGTGCTCGACCTCGGCTGCGGCTCACCCGACGGCTTCCGCGGCTGGTCGGGAGGGGCACGCGCCGAGTTCACGATCACCCGCGACTGGGCCACCCCCGGCTACCTGCCCGGCGACCCCGAGCCCGGAACCTGGCACGTGTGGCTCGGGCTGCACCGCGTGCCGCCGCAGGGGCTCGACTTCACCCTGGAGGTCTCGGTCCTGCGCACGGCCCCGTCCGAGCCGGTCGCCGCCGAGCCGCCGCCCGGCGAACGGCCGCCGCGCAGGGACGTCCCCGACGTCGGCGGGCTGCGCTGGTTCGCCGGCGACTTCCACGCGCACACCGTCCACAGCGACGGCTCGCTCACCGTCGCCGAGCTGGCCGAGCTGGCCCGCGGCCGGGGCCTGGACTTCCTGGCCGTCACCGACCACAACACCGTCAGCCACCACCCCTGGCTGCGCGCGACCGACCGCGGCGTCACCCTCATCCCCGGCCAGGAGGTCACCACCGACCGCGGCCACGCCAACGTGTTCGGCGAGGTCGGCTGGGTGGACTTCCGGCGGCCCGCCGACTCCTGGGCCGAGCACGCCGGCCGCGCGGGCGGCCTGATCTCCATCAACCACCCGCTGGGCGGCGACTGCGCCTGGCTGCTGCCCCTCGCCGAACGTCCGAGGGTGGCCGAGGTGTGGAGCTCCGGGTGGTGGGACCGCCGCTGGGGAGCGCCGCTGGCCTGGGCCGACGCCTGGCGCGACGACGTGGTGGCGATCGGCGGCAGCGACTTCCACCGCGACGGCAGCGACGGGCTCCCGGGCGCGCCGACCACGTGGGTGCTGGCCGAGGAGCCGGGCGCGGTGCTCGACGGCGTACGCGCCGGGCGCACCGCTGTGTCGGCCGGGCCGGACGCGCCACTGCTGCTCCGGCTGGGCGACGAACTGCTCGCGCTCGACGCCGACGGCCTGGTGCTGGTCCGCCCAGGTGGCGCCCGCCAGGCCGTCCGCGGCGAGCGGGTGCTGCTGCCGGCCGCCGAGGGACGCCACCGCCTGGAGACCTACGAGAACGAGGTGATCGCCCTATGCGAGTGAGGAGAATCGCGAACGCGCCGGTGAGCTTCGGCGTCTTCGAGCTCAGCGACGCGCCGCCGCCCCTGGGCCCCGACGAGATGGTCCGCGCGCTGGCCGAGGCCGGTTACCAGGGCATCGACTCCGGGCCCATCGGCTACCTCGGCACCGGCCCCGAGCTGGCCGCCCGGCTGGCGGCGCACGGCCTGCTGCTCGCCGGCGGCTGGGTCGACCTGCGCTACGGCGACGCCGAGGCGTACCGGCGGGGGCTGCCCGCGCTGGAGGCCGCGCTCGACGTGTTCACCGCCGCGCCCGAGGCGCCCGCGCCGTTCGCGCCCCGGCCCACGCTGGCCTGCTCGGGCTCGCCCGAGAGGTTCGCCAGGCCCGGCGGGAGCGCCCCCGGGCTGCCCGCCTCCGACTGGCCCGGGTACGCCGCCCGCGTCCAGGAGGCCGCCGACCGCTGCCGCGAACGCGGCCTGGAACCCGCCTTCCACCACCACCTCGGCACCTACGTCGAGACCCCCGGCGACGTCGAGCGCCTCCTGGAGCTGACCGACGTGCAGCTCTGCCTGGACACCGGCCATCTGCTGCTGGCCGGCGGTGACCCGGTGGCGGCGCTGCGCGACTGGGCCGGCCGGATCGGGCACGTGCACGTCAAGGACGGCGACACCAAGATCCTCGCCCAGGCCCTCGACGACGGCGCCGACCTGCGCGAGCTGATGGGCAGGGGCGGCTTCACCCGCCTGGGCGCGGGCGAGCTCGACCTGCCCGCGGTCGTGGCGGCGCTCGACGCCATCGGCTACGAGGGCTGGATCGTGGTCGAGCAGGACACGATGCCGGGCCGCCGGCCGGTCGAGCGGAACATCGCCGACCAGGCGGCCAACCGCGACCGGCTGAGGGAGCTGGGCCTGTGAAGATCGCGCTGGTCGGGTGCGGGGCCGTCACCCAGGCGGTCTACGTGCCGCTGCTGTCCAGGCGGCGGGACCTGTTCGAGGTGAGCGCCGTCTGCGACCTGTCGCGCACGCTGGCCGACGCCGTCGGCGACCGGCTGGGCGCGCCCCGGCGCCACACCGACCTGGCGGAGATGTTGTCCGACGGCGGTTTCGAGGCCGTGATCGTGCTGGCCTCCGGCTCCCACGGCGAGACCGTGCGCCGGGCGCTGGCCGCCGGGTACGCCGTGCTGTGCGAGAAGCCGCTCGCGCTGACCAGGGCCGAGGTGGCGGCGCTGCCCGAGGGGCGGCTGATGGTCGGCTACATGAAGCAGTACGACCCCGCCGTGCGCCGGGCCGCCGCGCTGCTGGACGAGCTGGGCGGGCCGGCGGCCATCCGGTCGGTCGAGGTGACCGTGCTGCATCCGAGCGGGGAGTCGCAGCTGGCGTTCGCGAACCTGACGCGGGCCGGCGACGTCGAGCCCGGCGTGCTCGGGGCGTTGCGCGAGGCCGAGGACGCGCTCGTCTCCCGGGCGCTGGGCCAGGCGGCCCCGGAGTCGCTGCGCAACGTGTACGCGGTCTCCCTGGGGTCGATCTGCCACGACCTGTCGCTGCTGCGGCGCTTCACCGGCTCGCCCGAGGAGATCTCGTACGTGGAGAGCTGGGGGCCGACACCCGGCTCATTGGAGATCTCCGGGCCGTTGCCCGTGGCGGGCCGTTTCCACATCCGCTGGCACTACCTGGACGACTACCCCGCCTACCGCGAGACCGTCGCGATCCACCACGAAGAGGGCACCTTCGAGCTGGCCTTCCCCACCCCCTACCTGATGAACGCGCCCACCACCCTCACCGTGGTCTCCGGGGCCGAGACCCGCGCCGAGCACCGTGAGGTGACCGAGGCGTTCGAGGTACAACTGACGGCCTTCCATGCTTATGTGAACGATGGCAGCCCGCCGATCACCGACGCGGGCGGCGCACTGGAGGACATCGTGACGGCTCAGCGGATCGCCGCCCGCTACGCCGTCCAGCATCGGCTGCCCATCGGAGGGGAGGCGGCGGCATGGACATAGTGGTCGTTCCGCACACACACTGGGACAGAGAGTGGTACGAGCCCTTCCAGCGCTTCCGCCTGAGGCTGGTGGACCTGCTCGACGAGGTGCTCGACACCATGGAGGCCGAGCCCGCCTACCACTTCACCCTCGACGGCCAGCTCGCCTGCGTGGACGACTACCTGGAGGTCCGCCCGGAGAACCGGGACCGCGTCGCCGCGCTCGTCGAGTCCGGACGGCTGGCGGTGGGGCCGTGGCAGATCCTGCTCGACGAGTTCCTGTGCTCGGGCGAGAACATCGTCCGCAACCTCGAACTCGGGCTGGCCGGGGCGGAGAAGCTCGGCGGCGCGATGCGGGTCGGCTACCTGCCCGACATGTTCGGCCACGCCGCCCAGATGCCGCAGATCCTGCGGCGGGCCGGGTTGGAGCACGCCTGCGTCTACCGCGGGGTGCCCTCGTCGGTGACGACCGACGCCTTCGCCTGGGTGGCTCCCGACGGCACGGCGATCCGCACCCAGTACCTGCCCGAGGGCGGCTACGGCAACGGCGCCCACCTGTTCTCCGGCGTCAAGGGGCTGGAGGGGCGGGCGGCGGAGTTCGTCACGTCCATGCGGGCCTGGCACGGCCCCGAGGGCGAGCTGCTGGCCATGTACGGCACCGACCACTCGGCCCCCGTGCGTGGGCTGCCGGAGATGGTGGCGGCCATCGGCGCCCGCATGGACACCTTGTCCGGCTATATCGAGAAATTTCCTGCTGACACCGCGGGGCTGCCCGAGGTCTTCGGCGAGCTGCGCTCGCACGCCCGCGCCAACATCCTGCCCGGCGTCATCTCCGTCCGCGCCGCCGTTAAGCAGGCCATGGGCCGGGCCGAGCGCATGGTCGAGCGCTACGCCGAGCCCCTGGCCGCGCTCTGGGGCGGCCCGTGGCCCGGCCGGTTCCTCGACATGGCCTGGCGGCGGCTGGTGGACGCGAGCGGCCACGACTCGGTCACCGGCTGCGGCGTGGACGAGACCGCCCAGCAGGTCGCCGCGCGCATCGCCGAGGCCGAGCACCTGGGGCAGGCCGTCCGCGACATGGTGACCGCGCGGCTGGCGGCGGCGGTGCCGGTCCACGGCGTGCTCGTCGTCAACCCGACGCCGGCCGACCGCAGCGGCGTGGTGATCGTCGACATGGCCGGTCTGGAACCGCTGGTGGACCCCGCCGGCCTCCCGGTGCCCACCCACACCCTGGAGTACGCGCCGACGCTCCTGCTGGACGAGCGCATCGACCCGGCCACCGTGCTGACCTACGTGCACGGCACCGAGCTGTACGGCCAGCACATCGTCGACTGGGAGGTGCTGGACGACACCCTCATCCTCACCGTGGCCCGCGAGCCGATCGGCCCGTTCGACCCGGCCGAGCTGCGCGGCGCGCTCGACGGCGTGGAGTACGTCCGCGTCGAGGCCGAGGTCCGGCGCACGGTCGCGGCCTTCGTCGAGGTGCCCGCCCTCGGCCACACGAACCTGCTGCCGGGAGAGGAAGGGGTCCCGTACTCCATGCCGCCGGGGGAGACCTGGAAGAGCCGGCATCATCAGCACTGCTGGTTCGGCTCCGACACCGAGGTCCTGCCCGTCCAGGCCGACGAGAGCGCGCTGGACAACGGCCTGCTGCGGGTCGAGATCGAGCCGGACGGCACCCTCGGCCTGTTCGGCAAGGACGGCCGCACGATCACCGGCGTGTGCCGCATCGAGGACGGCGGCGACTCCGGCGACACCTACAACCACGCGCCCCCCAAGGACGACCTGGTCGTGTCCGAGCCGGTGTCGATCAGCACGGAGCTCATCTGCCCGGGCCCGCTCGTGGCCGTCGTGGAGGTGACCCGGATGTACCTGTGGCCGGCGGCGGGCCAGGGCGTCGAGTTCTCGCCGCAGCTCCCGCCGCTCGCGCGCACCGGCGAGACCGAGGACGTCATGGTCACCATGCGGGTCGAGCTGCGGGCGGGTGAGCCGTTCGTCCGGCTGCGGGTGTCGTTCGACAACCGGTGCGCCGACCATCGGGTGCGGTTGCACGTGCCGCTGCCCCGGCATGCCGACCATTCGCTGGCCGAGGGGCAGTTCGCGGTGGTGAGGCGGGGGCTGGAGAGCGAGGGCGGCTGCGGCGAGACCCCGCTGCCGACCTTCCCCGCCTCCGGATGGGTGGCCGCCGGCGGCGTGGCCGCGCTGCTGGAGCACGTGACCGAGTACGAGCTGCTGGACGACGGCTACGAGCTGGCGCTCACGCTGCTGCGTTCGGTCGGCTACCTGTCGCGCAACCACAACGCGCTGCGCCCCGAGCCGGCCGGTCCGCAGCTCCCGACCCCGGCGGCGCAGTCACGCGGGCCGCACACCGTGTCGCTGGCGCTGATGCCGTACATGGACTGGCGGGACGTGCCGCCGGAGGCGGAGAGGTTCCGGCACGACCTGCTGGTCGTGCCCGGCAGGGGCGAATGGGATCTGCCGCAGCCCCCGGCGGCGGCCGGGCTGTCGGTGTCCGGCCAGGGCGTGACGATGACCTCGCTGCGCCGCCGCGACGACTGGCACGAGCTGCGCCTGGTGGCGCTCACCGAGACGGACACGGAGGCCGTCGTGCGGGGCGCCTTCACCAGGGCCAGGCGGGCCGGTCTGACCGGCCGCCCCGAGGAGCCGCTGGAGGCGGAGGAGGGCACGCTCAGGCTGCCGCTGAAGCCATGGGAGATCGCCACCGTCCAGCTCCGCTGACCGGAAGGGCTCAGCACAGGCCGAGCTGGCGGGCGGCGCGCACGGCCAGCCAGACCTCGGCGAACGCCGCGCTGGAGGACAGGTCGCGTCCGCTCAGCGCGGCGAACCTGCGCAGCCGGTAGGCCAGCGTGTTGGGGTGGACGTGCAGCGCGGCCGCCGCGTTCTCGACGTGCCGGTTGCGCTCCATCCAGGTGCGCACCGACAGCAGCAGCCGCGAGTCGTGGGCCTCGTCGTAGGCCAGCACCTCGCCCAGCACGTGGTCGACCAGCGCCGACAGCGTCGAGGGGTCGTCGGGCAGCCAGCGGCCCGTGGTGTCGTCGCCGTAGTGGACCAGCGGTTTGCCCGACTCGGCGGCGTGCGCGGCGGCCCACACGGCCTCGCGCTGGGCGACCCGCAGCGACTCGCCCGGCGGGAACGGGCGGCTCGCCCCCGCGCTGACCCCGGGCACGGCGGCGACCGCCGGCGCCAGGCCGGGCGGCCCCAGCAGGTAGTGGTCGTCGCCGCGCCTGAGCATCAGGTGCGGCAGCTCGCCCACCGCCCTGCGCAGCGCGTCGTCGGGCGCGTGACGCACGACGAGCAGCACCGACCCGGCCTCCAGCGGCAGGCCCATCCGGGCCAGGCGGCGACGGGCCGCGGGCGGGTCGAGCACGTCCTGGAGCAGCTCGGCCAACGTCTCGGCGCCCTCTCGGCGCAGGGTCTCGCGCTCGTGCCTGGCCATGGCGACCTGGAGGGCGGCCACGGTGGCGATGTGCTGGACCACGGCCAGCCCGGCGGGCCGCGCGCCCTCGCGCTCGAAGGCCACCAGGAACCCGGCGGGGCCGCCGGGCGCCGGCACCGGCAGCGCGAAGCCGCCCGGGATCGTGGGCGGCGCGTCGGGCTCGGCGGGCAGGACGTCGAGCGAGGGGACCGGCACGCCGGGCAGCAGCGGCCGGCCCTGCGGGGTGCACAGGTAGACGTCGTAGCCGGACAGGCGTTCCAGGCGTTTGAACAACGTGACGGTGTCGAGGTCCTCGGCGGCCAGCCAGCGCAGCGCCCCGAACACCTGGAGCTGGGCGCCCAGCCGGTGGCTGGCGTCCTCCTGCAGCGCCGCCGCCACCTCCTGCGAGACGGCGATGAACGGCACCGCGAGCGGCACCTCCAGCACCGGCATGCCGCGCTCCTCGGCGGCCTCGAAGAACGCCGGATGCAGCGGCGGGACGTGGAGCTGGGCCGACAGGGCGAGCGCCGAGACCCCGGCGTCGTCGAGGCGTTCGAGGTAGGCGCGCTGCCGGGCGGCCGAGCGCGGCAGGCCGATGCCGGTCGTCATGATGACCTCGGCGCCGAGCAGCCAGGGCGTCGGGTCGGCCAGCTCGCTGACGTGCGCCCACGAGACCGAGCGGGACAGCCCGGCCTCGCCGGCGAGCACGCGGAGCTGGAGAGCCGGGGAGCGGAGGAGGTCTTCGACCGTCATCTTGTGGTCAACCACAACACACACCGTATTACTTTGTGGGAGTAACAATTGCCGCAGGTCAGAAGCGTGACAAACACTGACGGACATGCACATCGGTCCCGTTGACTCCTCCCGGGTCCCGCGTTTCGCCGGGCCCGCCACCTTCGCCCGGCTGCCCCGGCTCGACCAGGTCGAGCGGGCGGACGTGGCCGTCGTGGGCGTGCCCTTCGACGCGGGCGTGTCCTACCGTCCGGGCGCCCGGTTCGGGCCCGCCGCCGTACGGGAGGCGTCCCGGCTGCTGCGGCCCTACCACCCGGGGCTGGACGTGTCGCCGTTCGAGCGCGTGCAGGTGGCCGACGCCGGTGACATCGCGGCGAACCCATTCGACATCGGCGCGGCCGTCGAGACCATCGAGGCCGCGGCCGACGAGCTGGACGCCAAGCTCGTCACCATCGGCGGCGACCACACGATCGCGCTGCCGCTGCTGCGCTCGGCGGCCAAGAAGCACGGTCCCGTGGCGCTGCTGCACTTCGACGCGCACCTCGACACCTGGGACACCTACTTCGGCGCCGAGTACACCCACGGCACCCCCTTCCGGCGCGCGGTCGAGGAGGGCATCCTCGACACCGAGGCGCTGAGCCACGTCGGCATCCGGGGTCCCCTGTACGGCAAGAAGGACCTGGAGGACGACCGGCGGCTCGGGTTCGGCATCCTGACCGCCGCCGACGTGCTCCGCCGCGGCCTGGACGAGGTCATCGACGTGCTGCGGCAGCGCGTCGGCGACCGCCCGCTCTACGTCTCCGTCGACATCGACGTGCTCGACCCCGCCCACGCCCCCGGCACCGGCACGCCGGAGGCCGGCGGGCTCACCAGCCGGGAACTGCTGGAGATCCTCCGCGGTCTGGCCGGCTGCCGCCTGATCGGGGCCGACGTGGTCGAGGTGGCCCCCGCCTACGACCACGCCGAGATCACCTCGGTCGCCGCCTCCCACGTGGCCTACGACCTCGTCAGCCTGCTGGCGATGCAGGAGAAGACATGAGCATCACCGAGATCGAGACCTACGGCGTCGAGCGCATCCCCGACGCCGACCGCACCGCCGGGCCCTTCGACCTGTTCCGGGTCGCCTTCGGGGGCGCGAACACGTTCGCCACCTGCGTGCTCGGGGCCTTCCCCATCCTGTTCGGCCTGTCGTTCTGGCAGGGGCTCGCGGCCACCGTGCTCGGACTGGTGGTCGGGGCGCTGATCCTGGCGCCGCTCTCCCTGTTCGGGCCGCTCAACGGCACCAACAACGCCGTCTCCTCCTCGGCCCACCTGGGCGTGCACGGCCGGGTCGTCGGCTCGTTCCTGTCGCTGCTGACCGCCATCGCGTTCTTCTCGATCTCGGTGTGGTCGTCGGGCGACGCGCTGGTGGGCGGCGCGCACCGGCTCGTCGGCCTGCCCGACACCGACCTGTCCTACGGCGTGGCCTACGCCGTCTTCGCCCTGCTCGTCCTCGTGGTCTGCGTGTACGGCTTCCGCTTCATGCTGTTCGTCAACAAGATCGCGGTGGCGGCGGCGTCGCTGCTGTTCGTCCTCGGGCTGTTCGCCTTCGCCGGGGACTTCGACCCGTCCTATCCGGGGACGCTGGCGGCCGGTGACCCGCTGTTCTGGCCGTCGTTCATCGGGGCGGCGCTGATCGTGCTGTCCAATCCCGTCTCCTTCGGCGCCTTCCTGGGCGACTGGTCCCGGTACATCCCGGCCTCGACCCCCCGCTCCCGCGTGGTGACGGCGGCCTTCCTGTCGCAGATCGCCACCATCCTGCCGTTCTTCTTCGGGCTGGCCACCGCCTCGATCATCGCCTCCAAGGCCGGTGAGTACGTCGACCCGGCCGCCCCCAACTACGTGGGCGGGCTGCTGGCGATCTCGCCGGCCTGGTACTTCGTCCCGGTCTGCCTGATCGCGCTGATCGGCGGCATGTCCACCGGCACCACCTCCCTGTACGGGACCGGGCTCGACTTCTCCAGCGTGTTCCCGCGCTTCTCCCGGGTGCAGGCGACCGTGTTCATCGGCACCCTGTCGATCGTGTTCATCTTCGTCGGGCGTTTCGCGGCGAACCTGACGGCCAGCATCTCCACGTTCGCCACCCTGATCATCACCTGCACCGCGCCCTGGATGGTGATCATGATGCTCGGCTACGTGACCCGCAGGGGCTGGTACGACCCCGACGCCCTCCAGGTCTTCAACCGGCGCCAGCGCGGCGGCCGGTACTGGTTCACCCACGGCTGGAACTGGCGCGGCCTGACGGCGTGGCTGCTCGCGGCGGCCGTGGCGCTGATGTTCGTCAACCTGCCCGGCCAGTTCGTCGGGCCGCTGGGCGACCTGGCCGGCGGCGTGGACATCTCGCTGCCGCTGGGCCTGGCGGTCGCGGCCGTGCTGTACCTGACGCTGCTCGCGCTCTTCCCCGAACCGCGCGAGGTGTACGGCCCGCAGGGCCCGCGCCTGGTGCGCTCGGCCGACACGCCGATCCTGCCCATCGTGGACGCGGCAGAATCGATGGCGTGATGGAACTCGTCGACCTGTCGGTGCCCGTCGAGACCGGGATGCCCGTCTACCCGGGCGATCCCGAGGTCTCGGTCGCCCCCGCGCTCACCGTCGCCCGCGACGGCGTCAACGTGCTGGGCCTGCACCTCGGCTCCCAGTCGGGCACCCACGTCGACGCGCCCGTCCACATCGACGACGCGCTGCCGGCGCTCGGCGGCCTGCCGCTGTCGCGCTTCGCCGGGCCCGCCGTCGTGGCGGACGCCCGGGGGCTCGCGCCCCGCTCGCCGATCGGGGCCGGGCTCCTGGCCGGCCTGCCCTGGCCCGGCGGCGGTGACGCGCCGATCGTGCTGGTCGCCACCGGCTGGTCGGCCCACTGGGGCAGCGAGACCTACCTGGGCCACCCCTTCCTCACCGAGGAGGCCGCCACGCTGCTGGTCGAGCGGGGCGTGCGCACGGTCGGCATCGACGCGCTGAGCGTCGACCCGACCCCGGCCGACGACTTCCCGGCCCACCGTGTCCTGTGCGGGGCGCACGCCGTGATCGCGGAGAACCTGACCGGCCTCGACCGGCTGCTCGACGCCCAGGGCGAGGGGAGGCCGATCGAGGTCTGGATGATGCCGCTGCGGCTCGACGGCGCCGACGGCGCTCCCGTACGGGCCGTGGCGCGGATCGGTTAGCGCGTGCCCCAGGAGTACGACTGCTTGCGCAGCTTCAGGTACACGAACGACTCCGTGGCCCGTACGGCGGGGATGGCGCGGATCTTGCTGAGGATCTCCAGCAGGTGCCCGTCGCCCTCGCAGACCACCTCGACGATCACATCGAAGGAGCCCGCCGTGAGCACCACGTAGTCGATCTCCTCGATCGCCGACAGCTCGTCGGCCACCGATTCGAGGTCGCCCTCGCAGTTGACGCCGATCATCGCCTGGCGGGGGAAGCCGAGGGTGAGGGGGTCGGTGACCGCGACGATCTGCATCACCCCGGCGTCCTGCAACCGCTGGACACGCTGACGGACCGCGGCCTCGGAGAGCCCGACGGCCTTGCCGATCGCGGCGTACGGCATGCGCCCGTCGGACTGGAGCTGCTCGATGATCTGCTTGGAGAGATCGTCGAGCACGACGGGCCCGGAACTGGCGTTGGTTCGTCGTACGCGGGGCGGCGTCGTCATGTCAGAGGAATCCTCCTAGCGGTCCGGCGTTACGGGGGCGTTCCCGCTCGATTGCCGTCCTGGTGCGACATGTTGTCAGTTCTTGGCGGTGTGTCAAGCGAATTCGTAGCAATTTGATATCTTCACCACGAAATCCCTTGTCCAGATGCAACTGCTCTGTAAGAGTCGCGGCATCTCAGCCACCTCAACGAGGAGGTCGTGCATTGACCACCCGTCTGCAGAACTTCATCAACGGTGAGTTCGTGGACGCCCAGAGCGGCCGGTTCTCCGACATCATCGACCCCTGCACGGGAGAGGCCTACGTCCAGGCCCCGATCTCCGGCGTCGAGGACGTCGACGCGGCGTACGCCGCGGCGGCCGCCGCGTTCGAGTCGTGGGGTCGGACCACCCCCGGTGAGCGGGCGAACCTGCTGCTCAAGGTCGCCGACGCGATCGACGCCCGGGCCGACGAGATCAACGAGGCCGAGTGCCTCAACACCGGCAAGCCGCGCGCCCGCATGGCCGAGGACGAGACGCCGGTCGCGGCCGACCACTTCCGCTTCTTCGCCGGCGCCGCGCGCACGCTGGAGGGGCCCACGGCCGGGGAGTTCCTCGCCGAGCACACCAGCGTCATCAGGCACGAGCCCGTCGGCGTCATCGGCCAGGTCACCCCCTGGAACTACCCGATGATGATGGCCGTGTGGAAGATCGCCCCGGCGCTGGCCGCCGGGAACACGATCGTGCTCAAGCCGTCGGACACCACCCCGGCCTCCACGCTCAAGCTGGCCGAGATCGTCGGCTCGGTGCTGCCGCCCGGCGTCTTCAACGTCGTCACCGGCGACCGCGAGACCGGCGCCCTCGTCGTGGGCCACCCGGCCGCCTCCATGGTGGCGATCACCGGGTCGGTCGGCGCGGGCATGGCGGTGGCCAAGAGCGCCGCCGACGACCTCAAGCGGGTGCACCTAGAGCTCGGCGGCAAGGCGCCGGTCGTGGTCTTCGAGGACGTCAAGGACCTCGCCAAGGCCGCCGCCGACATCGCCACCGCCGGTCTCTACAACGCCGGCCAGGACTGCACCGCGGCCTGCCGGGTGCTCGTCCAGGAGAGCGTGCACGACGAGTTCGTGGCCGCGCTGAGCGAGGCCGCCGCCGCCACCGTGACCGGCGACCTGGCCAACGAGGACGCGCTCTACGGCCCGCTGAACAACGAGAACCAGCTCTCCAGGGTCCAGGGCTTCATGGACCGGGTCCCCGGCCATGCCAAGGTGCTCACCGGCGGTCACCGCGTCGGCGACAAGGGCTACTTCTTCGCCCCGACCATCGTGGACGGCCTCAAGCAGGACGACGAGATGGTGCAGAACGAGGTCTTCGGCCCCGTCATCACCGTCCAGACGTTCACCGACGAGGCCGACGCGCTGGCCAAGGCCAACGACGTCCGGTACGGCCTGTCCGGCTCGGTGTGGACCTCCGACCACGGCCGCGCCATGCGCATGTCGAACCGCCTCGACTTCGGCGTGGTCTGGGTCAACACGCACATCCCGTTCGTCTCGGAGATGCCGCACGGCGGCTTCAAGCACTCCGGGTACGGCAAGGACCTGTCGGTGTTCGGTCTGCACGACTACACCAGGGTCAAGCACGTCATGCACTACATCGGCGAATAAGGACGAGCCTGGACATGACCGAGCTATTCGCGATCCAGCTAGAGGACGTCGTCAAGGAGTACCTCTCGCACGGCGAGGTCGTCCAGGCGGTCAAAGGTGTGTCGCTGGACATCGCCGAGGGGGAGTTCTTCTCCCTCCTCGGCCCGTCCGGATGCGGCAAGACCACGACCATGAGGATGATCGCCGGCTTCGAGGAGCCCACCAAAGGGCTCGTGAGGCTGCACGGCAAGGACGTCACGAACGTCCCGCCGAACAAGCGTGACGTCAACATGGTCTTCCAGTCCTACGCCCTGTTCCCGCACATGAGCGTGTGGGACAACGTGGCGTTCGGCCTGAAGCAGCGCAAGACGCCGCAGGAGGAGATCCAGCGGCGGGTCGGCGAGATGCTGGAGATCGTCGACCTCTCGGGCCGGGAGAAGCGCCGGCCACGGGAGATGTCCGGCGGCCAGCAGCAGCGCGTGGCCCTGGCCCGCGCCCTGGTCAACCGGCCGCGGGCGCTCCTGCTCGACGAGCCGCTGGGCGCGCTCGACCTCAAGCTGCGCCAGGCCATGCAGATCGAGCTCAAGCGCATCCAGCGCGAGGTCGGCATCACGTTCGTGTACGTGACGCACGACCAGAACGAGGCGCTGACCATGAGCGACAGGATCGCCGTGATGAACGACGGGCTGGTCGAGCAGCTCGCGAGCCCGCGGGAGATCTACGAACGGCCGGCCACCGCGTTCGTGGCGGGTTTCATCGGCACCTCCAACCTGATCAGCGGGACGGTGACCGGCGGGGTGCTGGAGATCGGCGGCGGCCGGGTGCTGGTGCCGGGACGCGAGGGCGACGTGACGGTGACCGTCCGCCCCGAGAAGATCACGATCTGCGCGGACGAGCCGGGGCGCGGGCTGAGCGCCGTCCCCGGGACCGTCACGGAGATGGTCTACCTGGGCACCTCCAACAGCTATGCGGTGCAGCTCGCCGACGGGGCCGAGATGACCGTATTTGAGCAGAACGCGCATGACGCGACGGCGACCGCGGAGCGGGGCGACTCCGTGTGGCTGTCGTGGGAGGCGCAGCACTCTTACGTGATTGGAAGTTGATAGCACCCCATGAACCCCCGCCAGATCACCCCCGCCCTCCTCAGGGGCATGACCCAGCCCCGCACCCGCCGCGACTTCTTCCGTGTCACCGGACTGTCGGCCGCCGGCCTCGCGCTCGCCGCCTGCGGCGTCCAGGGCCAGAAGGCCGCCCCTCCGAAGGCCGACGCCGTCAAGGACTACTGGGCCAAGCAGAGCAAGCACGGCAAGCTCGTCTTCGCCAACTGGCCCGAGTACATGCCCGAGGACCAGGCCCCGCTGAAGAAGTTCACCCAGACCACCGGGATCTCCGTGGAGTACAAGGAGGTCATCCAGGAGAACGCGGAGTTCTTCGGCAAGGCCGACCCCGTGCTCCGCGCCGGTCAGTCGCTCGGCTACGACATCGTCGTGATGACCAACGGCGTGCAGCTCCAGCACATGGTCGAGCTCGGCTACATCGTGCCGCTCGACCACAGCCGGATGCCGAACTTCCTGGCCAACGCCGGTGACAAGTACAAGGAACGCGCCTACGACCCGGGCAACCAGTACACGATGCCCTACTCCTCGGGCGTGACCGGCATCGCGTACAACACCAAGTACGTCAAGGACGACATCACCAGCATCGAGGCCCTGTTCGACCCCAAGTACAAGGGGCGGGTCGGGATGATGGCCGACGCGCAGGAGATCGGCAACTTCGGCATGTTCGCCCTCGGCGTCGATCCGGAGAAGTCGACCGAGGCGGACTGGAAGAAGGCCGGGGAGAAGCTCAAGCAGCAGCGCGACGCGGGAATCGTCCGGAAATATTACGACCAGAGCTACATCGACGCGGTCTCCAAGGGCGACGTCTGGCTGACCATGGCCTGGTCGGGCGACATCTTCCAGCGGCAGCTCGCCGGCGAGCCGGTCAAGTTCGTGGTCCCCGACGAGGGCGGCACGATCTGGACCGACAACATGCTCATCCCCAAGGGCGCGGCCAACCCCGTGGACGCCCTCACCCTCATGGACTACCTGTACCAGCCTGCGGTGGCCGCCGAACTGGATGAGTTCATCCAGTTCGTCACCCCGATCCCGGCCGTCCAGGACCTGCTGCGCGAGAAGGCCGCGACGGCCAAGGGCGAGGACAAGAAGGCCCTGGAGGACATGGTGGACAGCCCGCTCATGTTCCCTTCGGCGGCCGACTACGCCAAGCTGCGCACGTACACCACCCTGACCACGCAGCAGGAGCAGGTGTTCAACTCCATCTTCCAGTCGATCACCCAGGCATAGCCATGAAACGGCTCACCCCCTACCTGCTCGCCCTGCCGAGCTGGCTGTGGCTGGCGATCTTCCTGGTCGTGCCCATGGTGGCGATGGCGTCGGTCTCGCTCCAGACGGGCAACGCCATCGACGGCTACGCCATGACGTTCAGCTTCTCCAACTACGCCGACGCGCTCGGCAGGTACAACGACCAGTTGCTGCGCTCGCTCCTGTACGGCGGCCTGGCCACCGTGGCGATGCTGGTGATCGGCTACCCGGTGGCGTACTGGATCGCCTTCAAGGGCGGCAGTCGCAAGTCGGTGTACCTGTTCCTGCTGCTGCTGCCGTTCTTCGTGTCGTTCGTGCTGCGGACGATCTCGTGGAACTTCCTGCTGGCCGACAACGGCATCCTGTTCGGGACGCTGAAGGGCTGGGGCGTGCTGCCCGAGGGCTTCCACGTGCTGGCCACGACCGTGGCCGTGGTGGGCGGGCTCACCTACAACTTCCTGCCGTTCATGATCCTGCCGATCTACGTGGCCCTGGAACGGGTCGACCCGCGGGTGGTCGAGGCGGCCCAGGACCTGTACGCCACCCGAGCCGGGGCCTTCCGCCGGGTGGTGCTGCCGCTGTCGCTGCCGGGCGTCTTCGCCGGGGTGCTGATGACGTTCGTGCCCGCGACGGCCGACCCGGTCAACGCGCAGATCCTCGGCGGCACGGCCAACACCATGATCGGCAACATCATCCAGACCGAGTACCTGACCAACCTCGACTACCCGACCGCCTCGGCGCTGTCGTTCACGCTGATGGCGATCCTGCTGGTGGGCATCTTCGTCTACGCCCGCGCGCTCGGCACCGAGAACGTCCTTGAGGCGGCGGCGCGATGAGGGGCGCGCGGGGCAGGTTCGGCGACCGTCTGCTGCACGTCTACACCTGGCTGATCATCCTGTGGCTGTCGTCGCCGATCGCCGTCATGATCCTGTTCGGCTTCAACGACAAGAAGAGCAAGTCGAACACGAGCTGGCAGGGCTTCACCCTCAAGTGGTACGGCGAGCTCTTCGAGATCTCCGACCTGACCACGGCGCTGCGCAACTCGATCGTGATCGCGCTGGTCAGCACCGTGATCACGGTCGTCATCGGGACGATGCTGGGCCTGGCCGTCGGCCGGCACCGCTTCCGCGGCCTCGGCGCCACGAACTTCCTGGTCTTCGCCGCCATCTCCACGCCGGAGCTGGTGATGGGGGCCTCGCTGCTGTCGCTGTTCGTCTCGGGCAACGTGCCGCGCGACGGCAACACGATCATCGTGGCGCACGTGCTGTTCTCGCTCTCCTTCGTCGTGGTGACGGTCAGGGCGCGGGTCATCACGCTCGACCCGTCGCTGGAGGAGGCGGCCAAGGACCTCGGCGCGACCGCGTGGGGCACGTTCCGGCAGGTGACCCTGCCCTCGATCATGCCGGGCGTGCTCGCGGGCGCGATGCTCTCCTTCGCGCTGTCGATCGACGACTACGTGGTGACGAGCTTCGTCAACGGCTCGACCGTCACCTTCCCGCTGTGGATCGTGGGCGCGGTGAAGACCGGCATTCCACCGCAGGTCAACGTGATGGGTACGCTCATCTTCGGGATCGGTGTCCTGATCGCCGTGGCGAACGCGGTGGCCGCCAGACGCCGCGCCTAGGATCTGCTCCAACAGGCTTTCCCCCCGCGATCCGGCGGGGGGATCGGTGTATTCCGACCAAGAACAGGGAGGCGAGATCGGATTTCGGCGGGGGGAACCCGCGCGTGATCACATCACCCCTTTGGATCCCGCAATAAAAACAATGAACAATCTAAGAACTTCGTAGGGAAGTGGGATTTGTGGATCCGCTGAAGGCGCTGGCTGACGCGGAGCGCAAGCCGTACTGGCTGGACAGTCCGGCCAGACCCGAGCCGCGCGCGCGGCTCATCGGAAAGACCGACGCCGACCTGGTCGTCGTCGGCGGAGGCTTCTCGGGGCTGTGGACGGCCCTGATGGCCAAGGAACGTGACCCTTCGCTGGACGTCGTCCTGCTCGAAGGGCGCAGGATCGGCTGGGCGGCGACCGGCCGCAACGGCGGGTTCTGCATGGCGACCCTCACCCATGGCCTGGCCAACGGCCTGGAACGGTGGCCGGAGGACATCGGCCGCCTCGAACGCATGGGCGTGGACAACCTCGACGAGATCGAGCGCACGCTGGAGCGGCACGGCATCGACTGCTCCTTCGAGCGCACCGGCGAGCTGCACGTGGCCACCGAGCCGTGGCAGCTCGACTCGCTGGCCGAACACCTGGACCTGATCTCCGAGCTCGGCCTCGACTACGTGCCGATGGACGAGCGTCAGGTGCGGGCCGAGGTCAACTCGCCGACCTATCTGGGCGGGCTCTGGGAACGCAGCGGCTGCGCCATGCTGGACCCGGCGCGGCTGGCCTGGGGGTTGCGCGAGGCGTGCCTGCGGCTCGGCGTACGGGTCTTCGAGCGCAGCCCGGTGCGTTCGCTGCGCGACGACGGCACGACGATCACCCTGCGGACCCCGTACGGGTCGGTGACGGGCCGGCGGGTGGCGCTGGGCACGGGGGTCTTCCCGCCCCTGTTGCGCAGGCTCAAGCACTTCGTCGTCCCGGTGTACGACTACGCCCTGATGACCGAGCCGCTGACCGCGTCCCAGCTCGCCGAGGTGGGCTGGCACAACCGGCAGGGCGTCGGCGACTCGGGCAACCAGTTCCACTACTACCGGCTCACCGACGACAACCGCATCCTGTGGGGCGGCTACGACGCGGTCTACTACAACGGCGGCCTGGTCAAGCCGGAGTACGAGCAGCGCGACGAGACCTTCGTCAAGCTCGCCGAGCACTTCGCCACCACCTTCCCGCAGCTGTCCCAGGTGCGCTTCACGCACCGCTGGGGCGGCGTGATCGACACCTGCAGCCGCTTCAGCGCCTTCTACGGCACGGCGCACGGCGGCCGGCTGGCCTACGCCGTGGGCTACACCGGCATGGGCGTCGGGGCCACCAGGTTCGGCGCGAACGTGATGCTGGACCTGCTGTCGGGGGAGGCCACCGAGCGGACCGAGCTGCGGATGGTCAAGGAGAAGCCGGTGCCGTTCCCGCCCGAGCCGGTCCGGTCGGGGGTGATCCAGTTCACCCGGTGGTCGATCGCTCAGGCCGACCAGCATCAGGGCAGGCGCAACCTGTGGCTGCGCACGCTCGACAGGATGGGCCTCGGGTTCGACTCCTGATCCGGTGTTCCGAGGGGGCGCCGGGCCCGCGTGCCGCGGGCCTGGCGCACACTTGTGACCATGAGGATCGAGTTCGCCGCCGACGGCGTTCCCCTGGCCGGTGACCTGCGGCTGCCCGAGGGCACGGGCCCCTGGCCGGGTCTGGTGCTCACCGGGCCGTTCACCGGGGTGCGCGACCAGGTCACGGGCCTGTACGCCGAGCGGCTGGCCCGCCGGGGCTACGTGACGCTGGCCTTCGACCACCGCAACTGGGGCGAGTCCGGCGGCGAGCCACGTGGGCACGAGGACCCGCAGGCCAAGCTGAACGACCTGCGGGCGGCGGTGTCGCTGCTGCGGTCGCGCCCCGAGGTGGACGGGGGCCTGATCGGGGCCGTCGGCATCTGCCTGGGCGCCGGGTACGCGCTGAAGTTCGCCGCCTTCGACCCGCGCGTACGGGTGTTCGCGGGCATCGCCGGGGCCTACAACAACCCGTACACGATGCGGTCGGGCATGGACTACCAGGAGGCGCTGGCCGGGTTCGCCGGCGTGCTGGAACGGCAGGACCTGGGCGGCCCGGTCGAGTACCTGCCCGCCGTGGCGGAGGACGGCGAGGCCGCGATGCCGGGCGACGAGCCGTTCGCCTACTACGGCACCGAGCGCGGGGCCTCCTCCTCCTGGCGGAACGCGGTCACCCGGGCCGGTCTGCGCGAGCTGATCACCATGGACAACATGATGGGCGCCGACTTCCTGTCGCCGAAGCCCGCCCTGATCGTGCACGGCGTGATCGACCGGTTCTGCCCGCCGGAAGGGGCCGAGGAGGCGTTCAGGCGGCTCGACGAGCCCAAGAAGCTCGTCTGGGTCGACGCCAAGCAGCACGTCGACCTCTACGACCGCGAGCCGTACGTGTCGCAGGCCGTGGACGCGACCGCGGACTTCCTCGCCGAGCACCTCCGGCCGGGCGGCTCCGGAGCCTGACGTCTACGCTGGGGGTATCGCGCGGAATGGGGGATTCATGCGTGCCATCCAGTTCACCCGCTTCGGCGGCCCGGAGGTGCTCGAAGAGGCAGAGGTGCCCGATCCGGTCGTGGGACCGGGCCAGGTGCTGGTGGACGTCGAGGCCGCGGGGCTGAACTTCGCCGACGTGCGGCAGATCTCCGGCCACTACTCCAGCCCGGACCGCCTGCCGCACATCCCCGGCAGCGAGGTCGTCGGGCGCGACCACCGGGGACGGCGGGTGATGGGCTTCACCGCCAACGGCTACGCCTCCAAGGCCGTTCTGGACGAGGGCGACGTCGTGGTCGTGCCCGACTCGCTGCGGGCCGGCGAGGCGCTGGCGCTGCTCGTCCAGGGGCTCACCGCCTGGCATCTGCTGCGTTCGTCGGCGCGGCTCAGGGAGGGCGAGAGCGTGGTCGTCCACTCCGGCGCGGGCGGCGTGGGCAGTCTGGCCGTGCAGCTGGCCAAGGTGTTCGGCGCCGGACGCGTGATCGCCACCGCCTCCAGCGAGGACAAGCGGTCGCTCGCCCTCGACCTGGGCGCGGACGCCGCCGTGGACGGCGCGGCCGACGGGTACGCCGAGCGCGTCATCGAGGCCAACGGCGACCGGCCGGCGGACGTGGTGCTCGACGCCGTCGGCGGGGCGGTCTTCGACGCGGCGCTGACCGTCCTGGCCCCCTTCGGGCGGCTGGTGAGTTACGGGTCGTCGTCGGGCGAACAGGCCCGGCCGGTCGATCCCGCGCGGCTGACCGCGGGCAACCTCGCCGTCCTCGGGTTCTGGCTGCGTCCGCTGCGGGGGCGGCGGGAGATGGTCGGGCCCCCGCTGGGCGAGCTGCTCGCGCTGACCGCGGCCGGACGGCTGCGTCCGCTGGTGGGCGGCGAGTACCCGCTGGCGGAGGCGGCCCGGGCCGTGGCCGACCTGGCCGGACGGCGAACTGTCGGAAAAGTGGTGCTCCTGCCCTGACAGGCAGGGTGTGGCCAATGCCGCGACTGGGCAGAGGGTGATCAAAACCCCCGAGAAGTGATGATCGCGGGGGTTTTGTGCGTGTGGTGGAGATTGCTGGTCGTGGCGGTGGTCTGGGGGTTCGTGACCGGTTGTTCGGTCGAGCGGCTGCCCGGGGTGCCGGGCGTGGTGAAGGTCAGAGCGAAGGTCGACCGATGCGTCCTGAAATTTCGGGACAAGAGGGCCGGGAGGGCGGCCCGCGCCCGGCTTGAGCACGACGTCGAGCAGTACGTCTCCCGACGCCCCGGACGGGTCGCCTACAGCATGCTGGAGCTCACCAGCGGCCTCACTCTGGGCCGCGCCGAGCACCAGCACGACATGATCACCGCCAGCGGCGTCAAGGTGGACATCCTCACGGCGCTCGTGCTCGGCCACGGGACCCTGGGCGAGGAGGAACGCGACCTCGCCGAGCGCATGATCATCGAGAGCGACAACGGCGCCGCCGACGCGTTGTGGGGCCGGGTCGGCGGCGCGATGGGCGACTTCTACCGGCGCATGGGCCTGAACGAGACCGTCCCCGGGCCCGGCGTCTTCTGGGGCGGCACCAACACCAGCCCCGCCGACCGCATCCGCCTGCTCCAGGTGCTGGTGAACGGCGGCGAGGGCCTCTCCGACCGCGACCGCGCCCTCGTGCTCGGCCTGATGGGACGGGTGGTCAAGGACCAGTCGTGGGGCGTCAGCGCGGCCGCCCGCCCGGTGGACCGGGTGGCGTTGAAGAACGGCTGGACGCCGCGCCCGTTCATCCACAACACATGGGCGGTGACCAGCTACGGCCGCGTCGTCGGGCCGGGGCGCGACCTGCTGCTGGCGGTGCAGACCGACGGGCAGCCGGGGGAGGGGGTGGGCATCGAGACCATCGAAGGGGTGGCCAGGATGATCGGCTCCCGGCTCGACGAGCTGTCCCCGACGACGCCCCGGTCCTGCCCGAGGAACCCTGGCGCCTGACGGTGTTCCTCTCGGCCGTCGCACCCTGCCGGCGGTGAGCAGCCCGATTCCTGCAATAGGATCGGCTCTCGTCACGTTTGACTGAAGTGAACTGATTGACCGCTCGGCGGCCGGCGCGCGCCGGTATCTACCCCGGTCGAAGCCCACCTCCGACGGTGTGCTCCCCCCCCGGGAGGTCTCCGTCATGATCTGGACGGAGACCCTTGAAGTCCTATCTCGACGTGCTGGCCACCCCCGGAGCCTGGCGGTTCCTGGTGCCCGCGCTGCTGGCCCGCGTGCCGTTCGCGATGACCCAGATGGGCATCCTGCTGCTGGTCCAATGGTCCACCGGCTCCTACGGCGCGGCCGGGATCACCTCCGCCGCCGCCGCCGTCTTCCAGGCTCTCATCGGCCCCCAGACCGGCCGCCTGGCCGACCGGTACGGCCAGGCGCGGGTGCTGCTGCCGCAGGTCGCGGTGCACGCCCTGGCCATGGGCGGCCTGCTGGCCTTCGCCGCCGCGCACGCCCACCTCGCGCTGCTGGTCGCCATGGCAGCCGTCGTCGGCGCGTCCGGACCGCAGGTCGGCTCGATGGTCCGGGCCCGCTGGGCGCACCGGCTCGGCGGCACCGGCAGGCTGAACACGGCGTTCGCGGTCGAGTCGATCACCGACGAGCTGACGTTCACGCTGGCCCCTGTGCTGCTGGTGGGGCTGTCGACGGCGTACTCGCCGGTGGTCGCGCTGCTCGGCGGGCTCGTGCTGATCCTGGTCGGCACGGTGGTCTTCGCCGCCGTCCGGACGGCCGCGCCCGAGCCGGTGCCGGTCCGGATCGCCGCCTCCAAGGGCGTGCTGCGCAGGCGCGGCGTGGCGCTGCTCGCCGCCGCCTTCCTCGCCATGGGGTCGGTCTTCGGCAGCCTCCAGGTCGGCGTCACCTCGCTCACCACCGCCCTGCACGCGCCCGCGTCCGCCGGTCCCGTCTACGGCGTCTTCTCCGGCGCCAGCATGCTCGGCGGCCTGCTGTACGGCGCGGTCCGCTGGCGGCTGCCCGCCCGCGTCCGGCTGGTCGGCGGGCTGGCCCTGCTCGCGGTCGCGACCAGCGCGTTCACGCTCGCCGGAGCGGTCCCCCACCTGTACGTCGCCGCCGCCCTGGCCGGACTGGTGATCGCCCCCGTGGTGATCACCGGCTACACCCTGGTCGAGGGCCTGGTCGCGGCGGAGGTCCGCACCGAGGCGTTCACCTGGCTGAACGGCGGCATCGCGCTCGGCATCGCGGCCGGGTCGTCGGTTGCCGGGCAGCTCGTGGACCACTTCGGCGCGTCCTGGGCGTTCGTGGTCGCGCCGGTGGCCACCGGGGTGGCCGCGCTGCTCGTGCTGGCCAGGGTCGGCAGCCTGCGCCCGCTGCCCGCCGGGCCCGCGGCGGACGTCCCCGCGCTCAGTGAGGGACCGGCGACTCTTCCTGGATGACCTTCGGCACGCCGCGCAGCCCGGTCAGCGCGAACACCGCGACCACGGCCAGCAGGACCGCCGTGAGCAGCGTCGTCACCTGCATCCCCGCCACGAACGCCTCCCGCGCCGCGCGCATCAGCTGCTCGGCCGCTTGCGGGGGCAGGGCCGCCGCCGTGGCGGTGGCTCCGGCGATCGACTCCCGCGCCGCCTCGCCGGGCACCCCGGCGGGCAGCAGCAGGTTCGCGCGGTAGACGCTGTTGAGCACGGTGCCCAGGACCGCGATGCCCAGCGCGCCGCCCAGCTCGAACGCCGTCTCCGACACCGCGGCCGCCGCCCCCGCCCGCTCCCTGGGCGCGGTGGCCAGGATGTTGTCGTTGTTCACGGTGAACGTGAGCCCGACCCCCAGCCCGCCGATCATCATCACGGGCAGCAGGGTGAGATAGTCCACCTCGGTGCCGAGCATGCCGTACCGGACGAACGCGCCGGCGTTCAGCGCCAGGCCGAGCGCGACCACGCCGTTCCTGCCGAGCCGGTTGATCAGCCGGGCCGCGAGCACCCCGCCCACCGCGCCGCTCAGGCCGCCGGGGATCTGCGCCAGCCCGGCCACCAGCGGGGACCAGCCCAGGACGAGCTGCAGGTACCAGGCGAACAGCAGGCTCATGGCCGACAACGCGAAGATCGCCAGCAGGTTCGTGCCCACGGACGCGCTGAACGCCCGCCGCCGGAACAGCCGTACGTCGATCAGCGGCGTGTCCAGCCGCTTCTGCCGCCGGACGAACAGCACCAGGCACGCCACGCCCACCACGGCCGCCCCCAGGACGTCGGCGTGCGCCAGGCCCTGGTGGGCGGCCTCCTTGACCGCGTAGACGGCCGTCACGACACCGGCGAACGACAGCGCCACGCTGAGCCCGTCGATCCGCCCGGCGGTGGGGTTGCGCGACTCCGGCAGCACCAGGAAGCCGCAGACCAGCACCAGCACCATGATCGGCACGTTGAGCAGGAACACCGACCCCCACCAGAAGTGGTCCAGCAGCACGCCCCCGACGACCGGCCCCATCGCGAACCCGGCCGCGCTCATCCCGCTCCAGATCCCGATCGCCGCGGTCCGCTCGCCCGGGTCGGTGAAGACGTTCCTGACGATCGAGAGCGTGGACGGCATGATCATCGCGCCCGCCACGCCCAGCAGCGTCCTGGCGGCGATCAGCAGCTCGGGGTTCGGGGCGTAGGCCGTCACCAGAGAGGCCGCGCCGAACCCGGCCACGCCGATCAGCAGCAGCCGCTTGCGGCCCACGCGGTCGCCGAGGTTGCCCATGGTGACCAGGAGGCCGGCCAGGGCGAAGCCGTAGATGTCGCCGATCCAGAGCAGTTGCGTCGAGTTCGCACCGAGGTCGGCGACCAGGCGGGGGAGCGCCAGGTGCAGCACGGTGAGATCGACCGAGAGCAACAGTGTCGCGAGGCAGGCTATGGCCAGACAGGCCCATTTGCGCGTCATGCCGTCCACGGTGGCCGGGGCGGCTGACGGCCCGCCTACCGTCCGCTGACCGCCCTGTCGAGGGCGGCGTCGATGCGGTTGCGGATGTCCTCGGTGCTGTACCAGTCGTCGGGACACTCCGCGCGGGCCTGGGCCAGCAGGGACAGCGCGAGGCCGCGCTCGCCGGCGGACAGCGCCACCTCGGCCAGCCCGAGGTCCGCCCAGGCCAGCACGTCCATGGAGCCCACCCGGCGGGCCAGCTCGGCCGCCTCCTCGTAGTCGGCCCGCCCGCCCAGCGGCTCGCCCATGCCGAGCAGCGCGTCGCCGCGCCGGCACAGGGCCTCGGCCATCTCCGCCCGCGCGTCGAGCTCGCGGGCCAGCGTCAGCGCCTCGTCCGACAGCGCGTACGAGGCCGCGTAGTCCCCCCGCTCGGAGGCCAGCGCGCCGAGCCCCGACAGCACCAGGATCGTCCCCCAGCGCTCGCCGATCGCGCGGAAGGCGGCCAGGGCGCGCCGGAAGGCGGCCAGCGACTCCTCGGCCCGGCCCAGGATCTGCAGCACGAACCCCATGCCGCAGTACGACAACGCCCGCTGCCAGGGCGGCAGGCCCTCAGTGAAGGCCCGCAGCTCGTGGTAGATCGTCTCGACGTCGCCCGGCGGCCCGGTGAACATCGACCGCATCATCATCAGGAACTCCACCCGCTCCGGCAGGTGGGTGATCGGCAGCAGCCCGCGCACCTCGGCCAGCCGCTCGCGCAGGTCGTCGTCGGCCACGCCCGTCCAGGCCGTGACGAGCACGCACATGACGTACTCCTCCTCCATGCCGGCGGGGCGGGCGTCGCCGATCGCGGCCAGCAGCCCGGCGGCCAGGCCGGCGACGGCGCCGCGGTGGCCGCGCATCCACCAGTAGCAGGTGCCGTGCGCCAGCAGCCGCAGGCCGGTCGCCAGCTGCCCGGACTCGGTCGTCCAGCGCACGGCGGCCTCGACGTCGTCGCTCTCCTCGTCCAGGCGGGCCAGCCAGTCGAGCTGGGCGGCGGTGCGCAGCAGCGGGTCGGCGGTCAGCAGCAGGTCGAGGTAGTAGGCGGTGTGGGCGTCCCTGATCGCGGCGGTCTCGCCGGACTCGGCCAGGCGTTCGGCGCAGAACGCCCTGATCGTGTCGAGCATGCGGTAACGGCCGCCGACGTGCTCCACCAGCGACTTCTCCGCCAGCGAGAACAGCACCTCCTCCGGTGCCCCGCACACCCGCTCGGCCGCCTCGGGCGTGGCGCCGCCCACGAAGACGCTCAGCCGGCCGGCCAGGCGCTGCTCGGCGTCGTCCAGCAGGTCCCAGCTCCACGCGACGACCGCGCGGAGCGTCTGGTGCCGGGGCAGCGCCGTACGGCTGCCGCGGGTCAGCAGCCGGAACCGGTCGTCCAGGCGGGCCGCCACGTCCGCGACCGACAGCGTACGGAGGCGCGCGGCGGCCAGCTCGATGGCCAGCGGCAGCCCGTCGAGCGCCCGGCAGATGCGCACCACGTCCGCGGCGTTGCCGCCGTCCACGCCGAACCCGGGACGCACGGCGGCGGCGCGGTCGGCGAACAGCCGGACGGCCGCGTACGCCAGCGGGTCGTCCGGCTCGGGCGGCGGCAGGCGCAGCGGGGACACCGGCAGGATCGACTCCCCGGTGATGCCCAGCGCCTCCCGGCTGGTGGTCAGCACCCGCAGCCCGGGGCAACCGGCCAGCAGCGCGTCGGCGAGCTCGGCCACGGCGGCGACCAGATGCTCGCAGTTGTCCAGGACGAGCAGCAGGTCGCGCTCGGCCAGCGCGGTGAGCAGCCGGGTGACCGGGTCGATCGCCGGGCGCTGGGACGTGTGCAGCAGGGCGTCGCGGATGTCGAGCGCGACCAGCACCGCGCCGGGCACGCCGGTCGCGCCGGCCGCGCCGGTCACGTGGGCGAGGGGCACGAAGCACACGTCGCCCGGTTCCTGGGCGGCCGCCTCCTGGGCGAGCCTGGTCTTGCCCGCGCCGCCGGGGCCGATCAGCGTGACGAGCCTGTTGTCCCGCAGCCGCGCGCCGAGCTGCGCCAGCTCCTCCGCCCGCCCCACGAAGCTGGTGAGCTGCGCCCGCAACCCCCGCTTGAGCCCTCCGGCCGGCGGCGCGGAAGGCCCGCCGGGCACCGCGGCCACGGGCGTGCCAGCGGGCGCGCCGGCTGACGTGCCGGCGGGGGCGAGTGACGGGTCGGCGCGGAGGACGGCCAGATGGGCGGCGGTCAGCTCGGCGCCCGGCTCGATGCCCAGCTCCCGGTCGAGCAGCCGTCGCGCCTCGTCGTAGACGGCCAGCGCCTCGGCCTGGCGGCCACTGCCGTACAGGGCGCGCATGAGCTGGGCGCGCAGGCGCTCGCGCAGCGGATGGGCGGCGGTGAGCCGGCGCAGCTCGGCGACCAGGTCGCGGTGCCGCCCAAGCTCCAGGTCGGCCTGGAGCCGGTCCTCGGTGGCCGCCAGCCGCAGCTCCTCCAGCCCGGCCGCGGCCGACACGGCGTGCGGCGCGTCGGCGAGCGGCACGCCCCGCCACAGCTCCAGCGCCTCGCCCAGCAGCGCCGCCGCCCGCCGGGCGTCCCCATCGGCCAGCGACCGCCGCCCGTCCCGGGCCAGCAGCTCGAAGCGGCGCGCGTCCACGTCCTGAGGATCGGCGACCAGCCGGTAGCCCGCCGGGTGGAACTCGACCAGGTCCCGGCCGAGCGCCCGGCGCAGCCTGGAGATCTGGGACTGCAGCGCGTTGGCCACACCGTCCGGCGGGTGGGGGCCGTACAGGCCGTCCACGAGCTGGCCGGCGCCGACGACGCGGCCCGCGTTCAGGGCCAGCAGGGTGAGCAGGGCGCGCACCCGGGGCCCGCCGAGCGCCACGGGCGCGCCGTCCTCGTCCAGCACGCTGGTGGGTCCGAGGATCTCGAAGCGCATGTCTCGATTATCGGGCCTGGGGGAGGAGTGCGGCGATTTCTCCGTACGTCGGCAGCTTGGGGGCGTTCTTGCCCTGCGCGCCCAGCACGGCGGCCAGAGCGCCCTGGAGCGCGGCCCGGTAGAGCAGCGACCCGGTGCTCACCCGCGCCACCCCCGCCTCGGCGAGCTGGTCGAGCGTGGGCCCGCCCGGCTGGTAGAGCACGTTCAGCGGCAGCCGCGTACGCGCGACGACCTCGGCGATCTCCGCCAGGTCGGACAGGCCGGGGACGAAGATGCCGTCGGCGTGCTCGTAGGCGTCCACCCGCTCGCGCCAGTCGCCGGTGCCGAGCCAGTGGGTGTCGGTGCGGGCGTTGACGAACACGCCGTGGCCCTTGGCGGCCTCGATGATCCGCCGGTGCAGCTCGACCGGGCGCAGGGTGCCGTCGGGACGGCCGTCCTCCAGGTTCACGCCCGCCACGCCGAGCGCGGCCAGGCTCGCCACCAGGGCCGACACCTCGTCCGGGTCGTCGCTGAACCCGCCCTCGATGTCCACCGTGACCAGGACGTCCAGGTCCTTGACCGTCTCGGCCAGCTCGATCGTCTCGGCCCTGGTCGCGCCGGCGGCGTCCGGCTTGCCGTGCACGGCGGACACGCCGAGGCTGGTGGTGCCGATCGCGGGGAAGCCGTGCGCGGCGAGGATCGCGGCCGAGCCGTAGTCCCAGGCGTTGGGCAGCAGCAGCGGGTCGCCCGGCCGGTGCAGGTCGTGGAAGTTCATCGGCCGGTCCCTTCGAGGAGCGCGTCGAGCACGCCGGCGGCCAGCGCGAGGGCGTGGGCGGGAGCGGGGCACGGACGCAGGCCGTCCCCGAACGTCAGATGGGGGGCGGGGCCCCGGGAGGCGTCGAAGCGGCCGGGATCGGCGAACACCTCGGGATCGCGGTTGGCCGCGACCAGGTCGATCGTGACCTCCTGGCCGGTGCGGGTGTCGAGCCTGCGGCCGGCCTTCAGCGGCGGGTCCTGCCTGAGCGTCTCGTGCAGCACCGCCTCGGGGTCGTCGCCCGGCACGGCGTGGGCGAGCGCGTTCTCGATGAGCGCCTCGGTGGCGGCGTGGCCCTGGAGCAGCAGGGTGACGGCCGGCAGGTCGGTCAGCCCGAGCAGTTCGGCGACGGCGGCGTCGGCCCGCGGGCTTCCCTCGCCCGACAGGTAACCGCTCGCGGCCGCGGGCACGGCCGAGGTGTCCGGCACGCCGAGCGCGGCCCCCAGCACGGCCGTCGGCACGCCACGCCAGTCGCCGCCGCGGTCCTCGGTCGCGGCCCTGGCAGCCGTCCTCAGCGCGGCCGGGTCCAGGGCGGACAGGCGCTCGACGACCAGGCGGCGGCGTCCGGCGTGCGTCTCGCCGGTGCTGAAGCGCGAGACGTGGGCCCGCAGCCAGGCGAGCGTCCCGGGCTCGCCGTCCTGCGGGACGGGCGGCGGCACGTACCGGCTGTCGGAGAGCACCGCACGGGCTTCGGCGTGGTGGGTGATGAGCATGGGTCCACGCTAGGACGCGGACCGTTCGACGGGGGACGAAGTATGGACGCGTCCCCGGTGTCCCCGCTGTCCCGGTTTCCGGTCACGCCGCCAGCCGCTGCCGGCTCTCGGGCTGCGCGGGCGCCCCGGTGGCCCGCGTGCCCTCGATCCGTACGGCCGCGCGGCCCGGTGCGCTTGCCAGCGCCATCGACACGACGAGCACGATCTCGGCCAGCACCACACCCCGTTCGAGCAGCCCGTAGTAGGCGCCGCCGCCGATCAGCGAGGAGGTGAAGGCGGCCGGGTGCGCCGCCAGGTACGCGCCCAGCGTCAGCCCCGAGGTCACGCTCAGGGCCTTGACCGCGCTCCAGCGCACGGCCGCCGTCCGCCCCCTGGCCAACGACCAGCCGGCGACCGGCAGCGCGGTGAAGACCACGGCCGCCGACCAGCGGTGGATCTCGCCAGTGAGAGTGCTGATGTCCGACATGCCGGGATCGGTGGGGAAGAGCGCGCTCAGCATCAGCCCGGCCGCCCCCGCCAGCAGCAGCACGCGGGTGGCGGCGGTCCGCCCAGGCTCCCGGGCGGCCAGCCCGTACGCCAGCGACAGGCAGGCCACGGCCAGCGCGAGCGTCCCGACCAGCACGGGCAGCATGCCGCCGGGGACGAGCGCGTAGTCGCTGATCAGCGGCTGCGCGGGCAGGACGGCCTGCGCGTAGCCGAGGGCGGCCACCGCCGTCACCGCTCCGGCGACCGGAGCGAGCACGGTGCGCCAGGTCATCGGGTCACCTCGTCGTAGATCTGCTCGAAGCGGGCCAGCGACGTCTGGTCGTCGTGGGTGAGCGCCAGCGCCCGGCTGGCGTTGCCCAGGCGGGCGCGCAGGTCGTCGTCGGTGAGGATCGCGGTCAGGTGCCTGGCCAGCGAGACGACGTCGCCCGGCTGGTAGAGGTAGCCGTTGCCGTCCACCAGGTGCGGCAGCGCCATCGCGTCGGCGGCCACGACGGGCAGGCCGGACGCCATGGCCTCCAGCGTGGCAATGCTCTGCAACTCGGCGACGCCCGGCATGCCGAACACGTCGGCGGCGGCGAACGCCTGCGGCATGCTCTCGTCGGGCACGAACCCGACGAAGAACACCCGGTCGCCCACCCCGATGCGCTTGGCCAGCTTCTCCAGCTCCATCCGCTGGTTGCCGCGGCCCACGAACGCCACCTGCGCGTCGGTCTCGTTGAGCACGAGAGGCAGGGCGCGGATCAGCTCGTCGAGGTGCTTCTCCTCGTCCAGGCGGCCCACGAACAGGACGGTCGGCCGGTCGGGCAGCGCGAACCGCCGGCGCGCCCAGGACTTGGGCTCGGCGTGCGGGTGGAACCTGGCCAGGTCGATGCCGCACGAGACGGCCTCGACGTCGCGGGAGAAGCCCTGGTCGGCCAGGAGCTTGGCGGCCAGCGGGGTCGGCGTCGTGATGTGGTCGGCCCGCTTGAAGATCCGGCTGAAGTCGCGCCAGGCCAGCCGGCCCGCCCTGGTCCGCAGCGCCTCGGGGACGTGCCCGAACTGGAAGAGGTTGTCGGGCATGAAGTGGTTCGTGGCCACGACCGGCACGCCGCGGCGGCGGGCGGCGGCGATGGCGGCCCGGCCGACCACGAAGTGGCCCTGGGTGTGCAGCACGTCCGGGTCGATGTCGGCGACCAGCCGGTCGAGCCTGGTCGGCACGGTGACCCGCATGGTCGGGTGCACCAGCAGCGGGGCCGAGCGCAGCCGGTGGACGATCACGCCGTCCACCACGTCGGCGCTGGCCGGGCCGGCCTCCGACTGGCACACCACGTGCACCTCGTTGCCGCGCGCGGCCAGGCCGGTGGCCAGCCGGTGGGTGAAGTAGGCGGCGCCGTTGACGTCGGGGGGATAGGTGTCGGTCGAGATCAGGACGCGGCGGGGACGTTCGGGGGCGGGGGCGAGGTGAGCGTGGTCGGTGACGTTCTGCAGGGGCATGGCCATGACGGTGACTCCGCTTTCACAAGGGGGGACGGCTGGGGGAGGGCCGAGGGGCGAACAGGGGGTTTCGGTCAGGGGAGGGGCAGGGGGAGGAGGTCAGGCGAGGTCGTTGCGCGCCTCCAGCGGGGTCGTCCGGGCCAGGGCGACCGTGCCGGCCGCGGTCAGGGCGGCGGCCGCGATCGGCGCGATGCCGGACGGCAGCGGCTCGCCGAGCAGCAGCGCCCCGAACGCCACCGCCGTGAGCGGGTCGGCGATCTGCAGCGAGGCGAAGGAGACGCCGAAGTGCCCGACGGCGTAGGCGCGTTGCAGCATCATGAGCGCCAGCAGCAGCGGGACCGGCAGGGCCAGCAGGTACCACCAGTTCCAGCCGCCGTCCACAAGCACGCGCATGAGCGTGGCGGTGGCGCCGTACAGGACGCCGGAGCCCGTGGCGAGCAGCGCGGCGCGGCCGGCGGGGGAGGCCGCCTTCGAGCCCGCCCACAGCAGCACCGTCGCGACGCCCGACACGGCGAGCAGGGTGAGTACGCCCGTGGGCGCCAGGTACGTCGGCCCGTCGGACTCGGGCACCAGCAGCACCAGGCCGATCAGCCCCGCCGCGACCACGCCCGCCGCGGCCAGTTCCCTGCCGGAGGGCCTGCGCCCGTGCAGCGCGGCGGCGATGGGCAGCGCGAACAGCAGGCTGGCCACCCCCATCGGCTGCACCACGGTCAGCGGGCCGAGCCCGAGTGCGACGATGTGCAGGCCGCCGCCCGTCACGATGGAGACGCCGCCGAGCAGCCAGCGCGGCCTGCGCAGCAGGGTCAGCAGAGCGGGCTTCGCCGAGCCCGCCGCCTCGAACTGCTGCAGCGCGGCTCCGAGCGCGAAGAACAGCGAACCGACCAGCGCGATCGCCGCGGCCAGCACACTCATTGCTCACTCCCTTCAGACGGATGGTTGCCGGACAGGGTCAAACGGACGTGTCCGCCGGAAGACGTTCCGGGGAAGGCTGGGTGGCGCGCCGCTTCCTGGTCCACCGCACCAGCTCGACGAGCCCGGTGATCGACAGCGCGATCCCGAGGCCCAGCAGCAGGCCCTTGATCGGGTCGTTCTCGAAGGCCATGCCGCCGAAGAAGCCGATCAGCCCGGAGTACACCGCCCACGAGCTCGCCGCGATGGCGTCGAAGAACGTGAACGAGCGCAGCGGATGACCCACGGCGCCCATGGTCAGCGTCGTCGCGGTGCGCCCGCCGGGGATGTACCTGGCCACGATCAGCACCATTCCGCCCCGCTCGGCCAGCGCGCCGCGCGCCCAGACGAACGCCTTCTTGTCCCGCAGCCGCCTGGCCGACTTGTTGCCGATCAGGTACGACACGTGGTCGCCCACGAACGCGCCGAGCGCCGCGACCACGATCACCAGGGCCAGGTTGGTCTGGCCGGAGGCGGCGAACACCGCCGCGGTGATGACCGACGTCTCGGCGGGCACGATGGGGAAGAAACCGTCGAGCAGCGCCAGGGCGAACAGCGCCACGTACAACCATGGCGATGACATCACCTGCTGGACCAGGTCGAGAATGGCGTGCGACATATGGGTGGACTCCGATCGTCAGGGCACTCACAAAGCCTGTCGGTGTGAGCGGACCGGGGACATCGGGGATGCCCCCGGTCGAACGCGGGCCCTTCCCCTAGGAGGGTCAGGGCCGCCTACCCCATGAAGGTAGAAATTCCGCAGGTCGTGGCGCATCGGACCATCGGCACGCGTCACCCCCTACTTTCGTCAGGGGCGGACCTGCGACTTCCGTGTGACACCCACGATCAAACCGGTTGCGCGCCCCGGAAACAGGAGAGGAGGTATCCGCCTTTCAGGTGGAGCTAGCCCCACCGTGACCGGTGCGGCAGGCCCCACCCTGACTTTCGTCAGGGGTGCCGGATGACCTTCGGGCGGGACGCGCCCCGGCCGGCGGCGGATACCGTCGGTGCGTGAACCGTCTGCGCCGTGAGAATCGCCGTCAGGTCGTCTCGGACCTGCTGCTCTGGGTCGTCCTGAGCATCTTCGTGACCGCCATGGGCCCCGACCCGTTCGTCGACCCTGCCGCGTTCGCGATGGTGACCCTGCCCAGGGTGGGCCTCGCCGCGCTGGCCGTGCTCGTGGGCCGGCCCTGGCCGCTGGCGGCACTGGTGCTGCTGCTGCCGCTCGGCCCGTGGCGCTTCACCGACGGCTTCGCGACGGTGGACCTGACGTGGCTGCTGCCCCGGCGCGACGTGAAGATCCTCCCGCTGCTCGCCACCTCGCCGTTCATCATCTGGTACGCCTACCTCACCGGCCGGCGCATGGCCCGGCTGTGGCCCGCGGGGGCCCTGTTCTGCCTGATCACGGCCGTCGGGTGCGCGGTCGTGCTGGTCCAGGGCGGCGACCTGGCACTGTGGGTGTCGATGGGCACCGGGCTCGTCGGCACGTACGCGGTGCCGTACCTGCTGGGGCTGCTCCGGCGCGGCCTGCTCCAGCAGCGGCGGCAGGCGCGGCTGTCGGTCGAGGCGCAGGCGCGGCTGCGCGAGCGGGCCAGGATCGCCCGCGAGATGCACGACTCGCTCGGCCACGACCTGGCGCTGATCGCGGTCCGCGCCGGCGGGCTCGAAGTCGCCCCCGGCCTCGGCCCGGCCCAGGTCAAGGCGGCCGGCGAGCTGCGCATGGCGGCGGCCGACGCGACCGAGCGGCTGCGCCAGATCATCGGCCTGCTGCGCGAGGAGGCCGAGGCGGCCCCGCTGTCCCCGGTGGACGAGGACGTCACCGAGCTGGTCGGCCGGGCCCGCGACTCCGGCATGTCGATCACCCTCGACCTGGCGCCGGGGGCGTCGTCCGAGCTGGCGCACGCCGTCGTCCAGGAGGGGCTCACGAACGCGGCCAAGCACGCGCCGGGGGCGGCGGTCGCCGTGTCGGTCGCGCCGCACCGGGTGGTCGTGCGCAACGGCCCGCCGCGCTCGCGTCCCAGCGCCCGGTCCGGCGGGCTGGGCCTGGCGGGGCTGCGCGAGCGCGTACGGCTGGCCGGCGCCACGCTGACCGCCGGACCCGACGGCGACGGCTTCAGCCTGGCCGTCGAGCTCCCCCACGCGGGGGAGGCGGATCCCCGCCGCTCGGGAGGAGAAGAGCCCGCCTGAGCCGCACGATCGGAGCATGACAGAACAGCGAGCGGGCATCGGCCGGCTCACCGCCGCGATCGTGGCGGTCGCCGCCACGCTGCCCTATCTCACGATCAAGACGCTCTGGCTGACCGGCGACTCCGTCGGCGTCTCCGACCCCGCGCTCATGGAGGGCGGGCAGATGATGGGCATGAACGCGCTGACCTTCGCCATGGAGGCCGTCGGCCTGCTGCTGGCGCTGGCCTTCACCATGCGCTGGGGCATGCGGCTGCCCGCCTGGCTGGTGCTGCTGCCACTGTGGGTGGGCACCGGCCTGCTGTCGGTGCTGGCCGTCACGACCCCGCTGATCCTGCTGGTCGGCGGCCTGGACGTCTTCAGCGGCGGCCCCATCCGGACGTGGGTCTACCTGGTCGTCTACGGCGGTTTCATCACCCTGGGCCTGGCCCTCATGACGGCCTTCGCCCTCTATGCCCGCGACCGCTGGCCGGCCGTCTTCGTCACCCCGGTCCGCTCGTCCTTCCCGAGTGCGACCCGGTCGTTGCAGGAGGTGGTGGCCTGGGGTGCGCTCCTGGCGGCGGCCGCCGTGGCGGTGCTGCGCGTCGTCCTGGCGTTCGACGGGACCGCCCAGGCGATCCAGAACGGGGTGAAGGCCGTACTGGCGGTCGGCGGGGCGGTCGCGCTCGTGGCCCTGGTCAGGCGGCGCGGGAACGGGCCGTTCTGGCGGCCGCTGGTTCTGGCCTGGCTGGGGTCGGGCTCGCTGTTCGGCTGGGGGCTGTTCTCGATGATCGTCCGGTCCACGGGCGGCCCGCTGGCCTACGGCGGCACGGGCGTCGCGGACTTCGCCGAGCTGTTCGGCATGCTGACCGGGCTGGTCATGGGGATGTGCGGAGCGTTCCTGCTGGCCGAACGGTCAGGCGTGGGCCACGTGCAGCCGGGCCAGGACGCGCTTGAAGGCGAGGATCGAGAAAGTGATCGCCAGCCCGCTGATCACGGCCACCGCTGAGGTGCGCAGCACCATGAACGCGCCCAGCGAGCCCTCCAGCTTCTCGTAGACGGCCAGGAAGATGCTCAGCGTCGAGTTGGCCAGCAGCACGAACGCCCACAGCAGCGTGATCCTGGCGAAGAACCTGCGCACCCGCTCGTGCTTGAGCACCGCCGACGGCAGATGGATGTAGTCGAGGGTCAGCTTCTGCACCAGCGGCCGGTTGAGCCGGACGGAGGCCAGGAACACCATGCTGATGCAGATCGTGCCCAGCTCCGGCTGGATGAAGAACCACATCCAGGTGCCCGTCCAGAACGACACCAGGGCCCGTACCGTGATCGCGAACGCGGCCAGGAACATGGTGGCGGGCACCTTGACCCCTCTGACCAGCCGCCAGGCCACGCCGAGGTACACCCAGGAGACCGTGGCCACCAGGGCCCACTTGAAGCCCAGCACGACCATGGCGAGGTAGAACACCAGCAGGGGGGCGACCACACCTTCGAGCAGGCGGGGGGCCGCCTGACGGGCGAGCGCGGTCAGACGGGGGAGGGCGACCGGATGGTGGTTCAAGGCTGCTCCGCAGATAGGCCGACGATCAGCGTCTACCCGGGCTTCGGGGGTCAAGGCTTGCCGGATGGACCGGTCCTCGTCACCGACGAGTGCGACCCCGAAGGCCGGTGGCCTACCGTACCGGAGCCCGGTGAGTAGGACTGCCGCTTTTGACGCGTTCCAGCTGTTCCATACGAAACCAGTCCACCCTTGAACCCGGCTTTCAGCCGAGTGACGCCGTGGCGAGCTTGGCGCCGAATCCGAGGAACAGCGCGCCGACGCCCGAGGTCAGGCCCGCGCTGAGCTTCTTGTGCCGGCGGAACTGGGCGGCCAGGAACGTTCCGGAGAAGATCAGCGTGGTGAGGTAGAGCACGCTGAAGACCTGGATCACCGCGCCCAGGATGAGGAAGGACAGCCAGGGGGCGCTGTAACCGGGGTCCACGAACGGGATGAAGAACGACAGGAAGAACAGGATCGCCTTCGGGTTCAGCAGGCTGATCGTCAGGGCCTTGCGGAACGGCCGCGCCTGACGTACGGGGGCCGCCGCGGCGTCGGCCGTCGTCGCCGGACCGGCCCGCCAGGCCCGTACCGCGCCGCGGATCATCTGGAAGCCCATCCAGGCCAGGTAGGCGGCGCCCGCGTACTTGACGACGGTGAACAGCACGGGCGTCGCGCGCAGCAGGGACGCGGCCCCGGCGGCGGCGAGCACCATCAGGACGGTGTCGCCGAGGAACACGCCCATCGCGGCCCGGTAGCCCTGCCGGACGCCGTGCTGGGCGGCGAAGCTGAGGACGTACAGGGAGTTCGGGCCGGGGAGCAGCACGATGAAGAAGGCGCCGACGACGTAGGTCCAGACGTCCGTGATACCGAAGAACACGCTTAACGGTATCGCGTGATATATGCCGATTCAGTCGCCTGGTGGTCGCTCATTGCGACGCACATGCCTATTGACCGGGTAGGGATACTCGTGAATATCTGGTGTCATGGCACTCTGGACCCCCGACCCCACGTTCTACCCCTCCCCGCGCGACGCCGTCGAGGCCCCCGTGGAGAAGCTGGCCTACGTCGCCGCCTTCGACAGGTCGGCGCAGCGTCCGGACGCGCTGGCCGTGCTCGACACCGACCCCGCCTCCCCGGCCTACGGCACGATCGTCGGCTGGACCGACCTGCCCGGCACCGGCGACGAGCTGCACCACTTCGGCTGGAACGCCTGCAGCAGCGCCCTGTGCCCGAACGCGCCGCACCCGCACGTCGAGCGGCGCTACCTGGTCGTCCCCGGGCTGCGCTCCTCGCGCATCCACATCTACGACACCAAGGACCGGGTCAGCCCCGAGCTGGTCAAGGTGATCGACGCCGAGTCGCTGGCCAGGCGGGCGGGCTACTCCCGCCCGCACACCGTCCACTGCGGGCCCGAGGGCCTGTACGTCTCGGCGCTCGGCGGCGCGGACGGCGCCGAGGGGCCCGGTGGGATCGCCGTGCTCGACCACACCTCCTTCGAGGTCCTCGGCCGGTGGGAGCTGGACCGGGGGCCGCAGTACCTGGCCTACGACTTCTGGTGGCACATCAACCACGACGTGCTGATCACCTCCGAGTGGGGCACGCCGTCCATGATCGAGGACGGCGTGGTCGGGGAGCTGCTGCTCGGCCGCAAGTACGGCCACAAACTGCACTTCTGGGACCTGCGTAAGCGCAAGCACGTCCAGGAGGTGGATCTGGGCGACCAGTACCAGATGCCGCTGGAGCTGCGCCCCGCCCACGACCCCACCCGCCTGTACGGCTTCGTCGGCGTGGTCACCAGCGTGGAGGACCTGTCGGCCTCCGTCTGGCTGTGGTTCCACGAGGACGGCCGCTGGCAGGCGCGGCAGGTCATCACCATCCCCGCCGAGCCGGCCGACCCCGCCCTGCTGCCACCGGTGCTCCAGCCGTTCGCCGCCGTGCCGCCGCTGGTCACCGACATCGCCCTGTCCGTGGACGACCAGCGCCTCTACGTCTCATGCTGGGGCACCGGGGAGCTGAAGCAGTACGACGTGTCGGACCCGTACAAGCCGGTCGAACTGGGGTCGTTGCGCATCGGCGGCATCACCCGGCGCACTCCGCACCCCGCCGAACCCGGCCTGCCGCTGCGCGGCGGCCCCCAGATGGTCGAGGTGAGCCGCGACGGCCGCCGCGTCTACCTCACCAACTCCCTGTACGGCTCCTGGGACGACCAGTTCTACCCCGAGGGCGTCGGAGCCTGGCTCGCCAAGGTGGACGCCGACTCCTTCACCTTCGACACCCGCTTCTTCCCCCATGGCGACGCCTTCCGCGGCCTGCGCCCCCACCAGGTACGCCTCCAGGGCGGCGACGCCTCCTCCGACTCCTACTGCTACCCCTGACCATGCCTGCCATGAGCACCGCGACCGTCCTGCTGCTCGGGGCCTTCCACGGTCTGAACCCGGCCATGGGCTGGCTCTTCGCGGTGGCTCGCGGTCTCCAGGAGCGCAGCCGTGACCTGCTGCTGCAGTCGCTCCCCGTGATCGCCTTGGGCCACCTGGCGTCGGTGGCCCTGGTCGCCCTGGTGGTGGCCGCCACCGGCTCCGTGGTGACGGGCGCGGCGCTGCCGGTGATCGGCGGGCTGGTACTGGTGGCGTTCGGGTTGTGGCGGCTGCTGTCCAACCGCCACTTCCGCTGGGTGGGCATGCGCCTGTCGCTCGGCCAGCTCGCCGGGTGGTCGTTCCTGATGTCGTCGGCCCACGGCGCGGGCCTGATGCTGCTGCCCGTCCTCACCGGGATGCGGGCGGAGGGCCACGCGGGCCACGCCGTCTCAGGCGGACTGGCGGTGGCGGCCCTCCACACGCTGGCCATGTTCGTGGTGGCCGGCGTCGTGGCCGTGGTGGTCTACGAGGTGCTCGGCCTGACGATCCTGCGCCGCGCCTGGTTCAACGTGGACCGCATGTGGGCCGTCGCCCTGATCGGCGCCGGCGTGCTCACACTCCTCCAGGCCTGACCGGACCGCCGTCGTCGAACACGTCGGAGAGACTGGTCGCGTGGACGGCCCTGCCGATCCAGGTTTCGATCAGGGTGGTGTCGGTGCAGGAGGTGATGCGCTTCCGCGCGGCGTCGGGAACCACCACACCACGATGGTCGAGCAACAGAAGCAGTGCTCTGACTCCGCCGTGCACTTGGCCTTCGGCGCGGAGCATCTCGGCGTACTCGGATCGGTAGCGGTAGGTCATGGCCGCCGTCAGCCCTGTTCCTGCCGCTCGTCGTCCACGCCGAAGATGTCGGAGAGGCTGGTCGCGTAGAAGGCCTTGTCGACCCAGGCTTCGATCACCGTGGTGTCGGTGCAGGAGGTGATGCGCTCCCGCACGGCGTCGGGAACCACCACGCCCCGGTGGTCGAGCAGCCGCAGCAACACTGCAGCCTCACCCTCGGCCTTCCCCTCAGCCTTCCCCTCGGCCTTCCCTTCGGCCTTCCCTTCGGCGCGGAGCATTTGGGCGTACTCGGACTGGTAGCGGTAGGTCTTGGTCGCCATTAGATCTCTCCAGATTCGTCGGGCGTCGGTGTTTCCGAGGCCTACTTCGGTTTGTTCGGCGATGTGTCCGGCGCTGGTGGTGTCAGTGGTGTCCAAGGCGTCTGCCAGGACTTCCAGTATGGCAGTGACCTCGCCGGAACGGGCGTGGGTGAGCGCCGAGAACATGGTGAGCACCACGTCGTTCACCGCCTCGGCGAGGTCGTCGATCACGGGGATGTTGTGCGGGCCCACGACGACCGCGCGGACGGACAGGGTCGGCCAGTCCGGCAGGCCGATCGTCTTGGGGGCGGCGGCCCAGGTGGCGGTCGCCTCGTCCTGGCAGATCACCAGCAGCGTCACCGGGCAGTTGAACTTGACGTGCACGTGGCTGATGTAGTGCGCCCAGGCGGCGGTCTTGCGCTCGTCGGGCTTCGACTGCGACTCGCTGATGACCACGTGCCGTCCCTCCAGGGACGTGAACATCATGATCGTGTCCGCGCGCCGCTCGATCGGCTTGATCTCGGTCAGGTCGGTGTCCACCACCGCGACCTCGGTCGGGGACGGGAAGGGGATGTCGAGCACCTTGAAGACGCTCGTGTAGAGCTCTGGATTGTCACGGAAGACGCGATGCAGCGCCTCGTGCTGGAGGGAGATCATGCGCGGAACGTTAGCGGCTGATGACACTGTGTGCTGACAAATAACGGACAGCAGGCGCTTGACGGTGGAAAGAACTTATCCGTGGAAGAAAGGGCGGTAGAAAAACCTCTACCTGAGCATGTTCGCAGGCAGGGCAGGATGTGGTGCGTGCGGATATCCATCCTGGGGCCGTTGGAGGTCGAGGGCGACGGAGGGCCGGTCGCGGTCGGTGGTCTCCGGCTGCGGGCGCTGCTGGCCGTGCTGGCGCTCGAAGCGGGCCGTTTGGTCACCGCCGAGCGCCTGATCGACGTGCTCTGGCCGCAGGAGCCGCCCGCCAACGCGGCCAACGCGCTGCAGACGTTGGTCAGGCGGCTGCGGGCGGCGCTCAGGCCGGACGAGGTGATCGACAGCCGCCCCGGCGGGTACGCCCTCGCGCTGCCCGCCGAACAGGTGGACGCGCTGGCGTTCCGGCGGCTGGCGGGCGAGGACCCCGAACGGGCGCTGGCGTTGTGGCGGGGGGCGGCGCTGGCGGATCTGACGTCGGTCCCGTACCTGGCCGACGTGGCGACCGCGTTGGAGCAGGAGCGGCTGGCGGCGGTCGAGGCCAGGGCCGAGCGCCTGCTGGCGGACGGGCGGCCGGTCGAGCTCACCGCCGAGGTGGCGGCGCATCCGTTGCGCGAGCGGCTGGTCGGGCTGGCCATGCGCGGGCTGGCCGCGTCGGGACGGCAGGCCGAGGCGCTGGAGATGTTCGAGCGCACCCGCCACAGGCTGGCCGACGAGCTGGGCGTCGATCCGGGCGCCGAGCTGCGGGCCGCGCACCTGGCCGTGTTGTCGGCCGAACCGCCTCCGGCCGCTTGGCCCAGGAGCAGGCCCAAGGGAAACGTACGCAAGCCGCGCACCAGCTTCATCGGCCGGGAGGCCGAGCTCGGACGGCTCACCGACCTGCTCGGGCGGGACCGGCTGGTGACGCTCGTCGGCCCTGGCGGCGCGGGCAAGACCAGGCTGGCGACCGAAGCGGCCCTCCGCCTCGCCCCGGAACCCCACGGACCAGTGACGAAAGGCCCCGGCACGCCGGCCGGGGCGTGGATGGTGGAGCTGGGGCCCGTCAGTGAGCCGGCCGGTGTGCCCGGGGCCGTGCTCGACGCGCTCGGCCTGCGCGACGACCGTCCCGGTTACCGGCCGCCCGAGGAGGCCCGCGACGTGGTCGAGCAGGTCGCCGAGGCGCTGGGCGGGCGGCCCCTGCTCGTCGTGCTGGACAACTGCGAGCACGTGGTGACGGCGGCGGCCGTGCTGGTGGAGCGGCTGCTCGACGAGTGCCCGGCGCTGCGGGTGCTGGCCACCAGCAGGGAGCCGCTCAATGTGCCGGGCGAGCGGCTGGTGCCCCTCCCGCCGCTCGAACCGCCGCCGGTGGGGGCCGGGGCGGACGAGGCGACGGCGTACCCGTCGGTGCGGTTGCTGGTCGACCGGGCGGCGGCGGCCCGGCCGTCGTTCGCCGTGGACGAGGAGAACGCGGCGGCCGTGGTCGCGCTCTGCCGCCGGCTCGACGGCATGCCGCTGGCGATCGAGCTGGCCGCCGCCCGGCTGCGGACGATGACGCCACGCCAGCTCGCCGACCGCCTGGACGACAGGTTCAGGCTGCTGGACGGCGGAAGCCGTACCGCGCTGCCGCGCCAGCAGACGTTGAGGGCGGTCGTCGAGTGGAGCTGGGACCTGCTCGACGAGGGGGAACGTGTGCTGGCCAGGCGGCTCGGCGTGTTCGCCGACAGCGCGACCCTGGAGGCCGTCGAGGAGGTGTGCGGCGGCACGGCCGACGTGCTCGGCGCGCTGGCCGACAAGTCCCTGGTACGCGTCTCGCCCGAAGGCCGCTACTCGATGCTGGAGACCATCCGCGCCTACGCCCTGGAACGCCTGGCCGAGGCCGGCGAGACCGCCGAGTACCGCGACCGGCACGCCCTCCACCTGCTCGACCTGGCCGAACGCGCGGTGCCCGAGCTGCGTACCGCCAGGCAGGTGGAGTGGATCGAGCGGCTCGCGGCCGAACGCGACGACTTCGCGGCGGCGCTGCGCTGGCTGATCGACCGGGGGGACTCCGGGCCCGCGTTGCGGCTGTGCGGGGCGCTCAACTGGTACTGGTGGATGTGCGGCTACCGGCGGGAGAGCGCGGCGTGGGCCGTGCAGGCGCTCGACCTGGCCGGGGACACGCCGCCTCCAGGGCTCGCCGCGGCGTACACGGCCTGCATGTTCGCCTACGGGATCGACCTGTTCGGGACGATCAGCAACGACCGCGCGGCCATGACCGAGCTGTCGACCCGGATGGACGCGCTGGTGGAGCGGGCCGTCCAGGAGGGGCCCGTGCACCCGCTGCTGCTGATCAGCAGGGTCGTCATGGTCGCCGCGGCCGGACGGGACGAGCAGGCGGTCGCGCTGCTCGGCGAGTACGCCGGCAGCGACGACCTGTGGTTGTCGTCCGCGGCCCTGATGATCGGTGGCCGGATGCGTTCGGCGTCGGAGCGGGAACGGGAGCTGGAGCAGGCGGTCGAGGGGTTCAGGCGGCTCGGCGACCGGTGGGGGCTGAGCGAGGCGCTGCTGGGGCTGGCCGACCTGCGGGCCGAGCGCGGCGCCCCGACCGACGACCTGATCGCCGAGACCTGGTCGCTGACCAGCGAGTGGGTCAGCGACGACGAGTCGATCTCCACCCTGATCCGGCTCGCCCAGGTCCGCCTGCGGGTGGACGACCTGGACGGCGCGGGCGCCGACCTCGCCCTGGCCAGGGCCCGGGTGGGGGAGGAGACGTCCCCGTGGACGCTGGTGCTGCTCGGCCTGGGCGAGGCCGCGTACGAGACGCGGCGCGGCGACCTGGACAGGAGCCTGGCGATCTACCGGGACATGAGCGGCGCTGTGGCGGCGGCACCCCAGGTGCCGCAGCTCACGGCGATGTACCTGACGTCCTACGGCAGGGTGCTGGCCCGCGCCGGCGACCTGGAGGCCGCGCTCGCCCGGCACCGCCAGGCGCTCGACGTGCTCGGGCACGTCCGCCCGGACCGCCCGCTGCTGTCGATGACGCTGGCCGGGTTCGCGCTGGCGGCGCAGGCCGCGGGCGACCAGGAACGGGCGGCGGTGCTGTTCGGCGGCGCGTCGGCGTTCGTCCCGCAGGACACCTCGCCCGAGACCGCGCAGGGACGCGCGGCGGCCGAGAAGGCACTGGGCGAGGAGCTCTTCGGCCGCCGCTTCGCCGAGGGCGCGGCGTTGTCGCTGGACGACCTCCACTCGCTGGTCGGCGGCACCACATAGGGAGAGCGTGCCGTCCGGCCCCGGCCCCGCGAAGCGGTCTCGATCACCGGACCTTGCGGTTGTAGGCGCGCAGGGCGAAGGGCGCGAACAGGGCGAGCAGCGCGGCGGCCCAGCCGAGCGTGATCCACACGTCGGAGGCCGCCAGACCGCCTACCATGAGGCCGCGCAGGGCTCCGGCCAGGTGAGAGACGGGGTTGACGCCCATCCACCAGGTCAGCCAGCCCGGCAGGTCGGTGGCGGGGATGAAGGCGCTGCTGCCGAACGTGAGCGGCAGCAGCACGGCCGTGGCGATGCCCTGCATCGAGGCGACCGACTTGGCCACCAGCCCGATCCAGGCCGACCCCCAGCTCAGGGCCGTCACCATGAGCAGCACCAGGCCGACCCCGGCCAGCGCGCTCAGCGGATCGGTCCGCACGCGGAAACCGACGGCGTACCCCACGGCCAGCGACATGGCGATGGTGATCAGCAGGGTCAGCAGGTCGGCCATGATCCGTCCGGCCAGCGGCGCCGATCTGGCGATCGGCATGGTCCTGAACCGGTCGAACACGCCGTTGCCGATGTCGGTGGCCAGGTTCATGCCCGTCGTGATCGTCGCCATCAGCGCGACCTGGACGAGCACGCCGGGCAGCATGTACGACACCGCCCCGGCCCGGTCACCCCCGGCCGCCCCGCCGAACAGGTAGACGAAAATGACGATCATGAAAACGGGCTGGAGCAGCAGCCCAGCGAGCTGGCCGGGGTTGTTCCTCAGCGGGATCAGGCTGCGCCAGGCGAGCGTCAGCCCTTGGGAGAGCGCGGTGGTCATGAGCTTGCTCCGGTGAGTGTGCGGAAGACGTCGTCGAGGGAGGGCAGGCGCAGGGCGTGCTCGGCCAGCACGATCCCGGCGTCGTCCAGCCTTCCGAGCAGGTCGGGTGGCGCGGCCAGGTCGTGCACGGGGACGCTGAGCAGCCCGTCCACGGCCGCCACGCCGAGGATCGAGCCGGCCTTCTCCAGGTCGTCGGCGCGCAGCGGCCGGACGTCCAGCCGGTGGCCGCCGGCCAGCGCCTTGAGCTCGGCCGGCGTGCCGCTCGCCGCCACCCGGCCGCGGTCGACCACCAGCAGGTCGTCGGCGAGCTGGTCGGCCTCCTCCAGGTACTGGGTGGTCAGCAGGACCGTCACCCCGTCCGCGACCAGCTCCCTGACGACGTCCCACAGGTCGCCGCGGGCCCGCGGGTCGAGGCCGGTGGTCGGCTCGTCCAGGAACAGGATCCGGGGCCGGCTGACCAGGCTGACCGCCAGGTCGAGCCGGCGGCGCATGCCGCCCGAGTACCCGCCGGCCGCCCGGCCCGCCGCCTCCTCCAGGCCGAACCTGGCCAGCAGCTCGGCGGCCCTGACCCTGGCGGCGGCCCTGGACAGGCCGAGCAGGCGGCCGACGAGCACGAGGTTCTGGGTGCCGGTCAGCTTCTCGTCGACCGAGGCGTACTGGCCGGTCAGGGCGATCAGCTCGCGGACCCGGCGGGCCTGGGTGACGACGTCGTACCCGCCGACCGTGGCGTGGCCGGCGTCAGGGGCGGCGAGGGTGGCCAGGATGCGTACGGCGGTGGTCTTGCCCGCGCCGTTGGGGCCGAGCACGCCGAGCACGGTGCCGGTCCTGACCCGCAGGCCGACGCCGTCCAGCGCGGTCTTGTCGCCGTACCGCTTGACGAGCCCTTCCGCTTCGATCGCGTATGTCATGTCCCTACTGTCGAGGGGCACGCTGGCAGCGCCCTGGCAGCTACCTGTCAGCCGCCGCCAGCGGCTGGATCCGGTGCGGCACCACGGTCGACAGCGCGATGACCGTGGTGCTCCTGCGCACGCCGGGGATCGTCAGCATCTGGTCGATGACCCGCTGGATGTGCTCGTTGTCGCGGCCCGCGATGCGGCACCACACGTCGCCCGGACCGGTCACGATGCAGGCTTCGAGCAGCTCGGGGATGGACTCCAGGGTCCTGGAGATGTGCTCGCGGGCGGCCTGCTCGACCTCCAGGGTGGTGAACGCCTGCACCGGGTAGCCGAGGGCGGCGGGGGACAGGTTCGGGCCGTAGTCGGTGATCACCCCGTCCGCGGCCATCCGGTCCAGCCTGGCCTGTACGGTCCCGCGCGCCACCCCGAGCAGCCGGGCGATCTCCAGCAGCCCGCTGCGCGGCCGGTCGGCGATCAGGCGGAGGACCCGCAGGTCCAGATCGTCGAGCCCGCGGCGACGTGCCGGCATATTCGCCTCCCAAAAGCCCGTTCGGCTGTCAGATCGGCAGCATACGGCGAGCGGTGTTGTCAGACCCGCCGGTCGTGCGGAGACTGCGGATCTTATGGAGCACCAGTATCCGTTCGTCCCCTACCGGCCCGAACGCTACGACGCCGACGAGATGATCAAGCGCGGGGAGGAGTTCCACGCACTGGCCGACCGGCGGCGCAGCGTGCGCTTCTTCAGCGACGAGCCGGTGCCGTACCGGTGCGTCGAGCTGGCCGTACGGGCGGCCAACACCGCGCCGTCGGGCGCGCACCAGCAGCCGTGGAAGTTCGTGGCGATCGGCGACCCCGAGACCAAGCGGCGCATCCGCGAGGCCGCCGAGGAGGAGGAGCGCCGCAACTACGAGGGCGGCCGGCTGCCGCAGGAGTGGCGCGAGGCGCTGGCGCCGCTGGAGACCACCTCCGACAAGGGCTACCTGGAGGTCGTGCCCTGGCTGGTGGTGTGCTTCGCCGAGAAGTACGGCGTGCGCCCCGGCGGCCGCAAGGTCAAGCACTACTACGTCAACGAGAGCGTGGGCATCGCCTGCGGCCTGTTCATCACCGCCCTGCACGCCATGGGCCTGTCCACGCTCACTCACACCCCCAACCCGATGGCCTTCCTCACCGACATCTGCGAACGCCCGGCCAACGAGCGGCCCTACATCCTGTTCCCCGTCGGGTACGCCGCCCCCGACGCCGAAGTGCCCGATCTTGCCAGGAAACCGCTGGAAGAGACGCTGATCCGGTTCGACGGAAAATTGGGCCTTTCCTAGGGCACTGTTCGTCTTCACTCTCGGTTCAGGCGCGGGTCAAACCCCCCAGTCCCGCGCGGGCGAGGAGGACGAGGTGAAACGCCGATTACTCACCCTGCTGGCGGTCCTGAGCATGGTCTGCCTGACCGGCATGACCGGCGCCGGGGCCGGTGCGGAGCCACCGGCGAACAAGCAGTACCGGGTCTCGGGCCCGGCCGACGCGCGGCAGCGCAGCGCCGTGGCGGCGACCGGTGCCGCCATCGAGGAGGTGGAGGCGGACTCGGTGCTGGTCACCGCCACGCCGACGGAGCTCGCGGCCATCAGGCGGCTCGGCTACCGGGTGGCGGAGGCCCCGCGCCCGGCGCCCCCGTCGGCCGTCGGGGCGTTCGACTTCCCGCCGTCGGACTCCGGCTACCACAACTACGCGGAGATGACGACTGAGATCAACACCCTGGTCGCGGCCCATCCGGGGATCATGAGCCAGAGCACGTTCGGCACCTCGTACGAGGGACGGCCGATGCGCCTGGTCAAGATCAGCGACAACGTGGGCACGGACGAGGCCGAGCCCGAGGTGCTGTTCACCGCCCACCAGCACGCTCGCGAGCACCTCACGGTCGAGATGGCGCTGTACATCATGCACCTGCTGGCCGACAACTACGGCACCGATCCCAGGATCACGAATCTGGTCGACACCCGCGAGATCTGGATCATGCCGGACCTCAACCCGGACGGCGGTGAGTACGACATCGCCAGCGGCACCTACCGCTCCTGGCGCAAGAACCGGCAGCCGAACTCCGGCTCCTCGGCCGTCGGCACCGACCTCAACCGCAACTGGGCCTACCAGTGGGGCTGCTGCGGCGGCTCCTCGGGCTCGACCTCCAGCGAGACCTACCGCGGCGCGAGCGGCGAATCGGCCCCCGAGGTCAAGGCGGCGGCCGACTGGGTGCGCAGCCGGGTCGTCGGCGGCGTGCAGCAGATCAGGACGAACCTCGACTGGCACACCTACAGCGAGCTGGTCCTGTGGCCCTACGGCTTCACCTACAACGACACGGCCCCCGGGCTGACCCAGGACGACCGGGACGCCCACGCCACGCTCGGCCAGAACATGGCCGCCACCAACAACTACACGCCCGAGCAGTCCAGCGACCTCTACATCACCGACGGGACGATCGACGACTGGATGTGGGGCACGTACAAGATCTTCAGCTTCACGTTCGAGATGTATCCGGTCGGCGCGAGCCCCGGCTTCTACCCGCCGGACGAGCAGATCGTCCCGCAGACCACCCGCAACAAGGAGGCCGTGCTGCGCTTCCTGGAGTACTCCGACTGCGTCTACCGGATCATCGGCAAGGAGGCCCAGTACTGCGGCACCGGCGCGCCGCCGACGACGGTCTGGTCCGACACGTTCGAGACGGCGACCGGCTGGACGGTGAACCCGTCCGGGACCGACACCGCCACCACGGGCGCGTGGGAGCGCGGCGACCCCGAGGCGACCACCTCCTCGGGCGCCAAGCAGCTCGGCACCACGGTCAGCGGCACGAACGACCTGGTGACCGGCCGCCTGGCGGGAACCGCCGCCGGTGACTACGACCTCGACGGCGGCGTCAGCTCGATCCAGTCGCCGCCCATCACGCTGCCCTCGACGGGCACGCTGAGCCTGTCGTTGTCGTGGTACCTGGCGCACGGCTCGAACGCCTCCAGCGCCGACTACTTCCGGGTCCGCGTGGTCGGCGGCACCACGACCACCGTGCTCCAGCAGGCCGGCGCGGCCGCCAACCGCAACGGCGCCTGGGCCGTGGCGACGGCCGACCTCACCCCGTACGCGGGCCAGACGGTCCGCATCCTCATCGACGCGGCCGACGCCTCGGGGGCCTCCCTGGTGGAGGCCGGCGTGGACGACGTCAAGATCACTCAGCAGCCCTGACCTGACCCCAAGCGCCCCCTCGTTCCGGATCCCCGTCCGGGGCGAGGGGGCGTCGTCGTTCGCGCCGGCGCCCCGCGTTTCGGCACGTCGCGGGCCGTCACGGGATTGGGTCTTGTAAGCACTGGGTGTCAAGGCTACGATCGCGACAACTCTTAGGAAACTTTCCTAAAAGAAATCATGGATCGGATGGCCCATGACTCGCTCGCCGCCCGCATGATTCGCTTCTGAGCTGCGGAGACATCCGCCCGAACGACCCTTCTCCCACGCCCCCGGCGCTGCGGGCGTGGCCACCCCCCATTCTTTCCTGGCCGCGGGAGCGGCGGTGCCGCCCGGCCCGCACGCGTCGGCTCTGACTGCCGCTGCAAGCTCCACGAGCCCCCGTTCCACCGGCCTGCGCCGAACACCCCCCGAAAAGGCCCGTGTCTCATCTCCACGGGTCCGTGCCGTACGGCTTGCGCTCTCACCCCCCGGTGCAAGCCGTACGGCACGCCAGAAGAACGGAAATCGACAGTGAGATTTCGCGCGATCTTCTTAGCGCTCGCGACCCTCGCACTGAGTCTCCTGGCCCTGCCCGCCCAAGCCGCCGCCGCCACCGCGACCTTCGTCAAGGTCGCCGACTGGGGGTCCGGCTTCGAGGGCAAGGTCACCGTCGTCAACGGCACCACCGCCTCCCTGACCTGGAACGTGCAGTTCGACGTGCCCGCCGGGTTCTCCATCCCGTCCGCCTGGGACGCGGTCATGACCAGGAGCGGCCAGCACTACACGTTCACCGCGCCGAGCTGGGCGGGGCCGCTGGCGGCCGGGGCGAGCACGAGCTTCGGCTTCAACGGCGCCCCGGGGAGCTTCCCCGGCATCACCGGCTGCACGCTGAACGGCTCCTCCTGCGGCGGCTCGACCGTCGAGGTCCCCGGCAAGCCCGGGACGGCCACCGCGACCAGCACGGACACCAGCATCGCCCTCTCCTGGGGCGCCTCCTCCGGCACGGTGACCGGCTACCGCGTCTACGAAGGCAGCGCCGTCAAGGCCACCGTCACCGGCACCACGGCGACGATCTCCGGGCTCGGGACGTGCGAGAACCACACGTACACGGTCAAGGCGTACAACTCGGTGGGCGAGTCGGCCGCCGGTGACGCCGTGACCGCGACCACCACGGGCTGCGGCACCGGCGTGCCCGGCAAGGCCGGCCCGATCACCGTGACCGGCACGTCCCAGACCGGCGCCACGGCCACCTGGCCGGCGGTCGCCGGAGCCACCGGCTACAAGGTCCGCCTCAACGGCTCCCTGGTCGCCACCGTCACCGGCACCTCCTCCACCCTCTCCGGCCTGACCGCCTGCACCGCGTACTCGCTGACGGTCACCGCGACGAACGCGACCGGCGACGGCCCGCCCAGCGACGCCGCCTCCTTCACCACGCCGGGCTGCCCGACGGACCCGCTGCCCAAGCACTTCCTCACCGGCTACTGGCACAACTTCGTCAACGCCGCCACCGAGCTGAAGCTGTCGGCCGTGCCCAACGAGTACGACGTCGTCGCCGTCGCCTTCGGCGAGGCCACCTCCACCGCCGGAGAGGTCGTCTTCTCGGTCGACCCGGGCCTGTCCACCGCGCTCGGCGGCTACACCGACGCCCAGTTCAAGGCCGACGTGCAGGCGCTGCACCAGCGCGGCAAGAAGGTCATCCTGTCGGTCGGCGGCGAGGCCGGCCGCGTCCAGGTCTCCAGCGGCACGGCCGCGACGAAGTTCGCCGACACGGTGTACGCGCTGATGCAGAACTACGGCTTCGACGGCGTGGACATCGACCTGGAGAACGGCCTCAACGCCACCTACATGGGCCAGGCCCTGCGCTCGCTGCGCTCGAAGGCGGGCAGCGGCCTGATCATCATGATGGCCCCGCAGACCATCGACATGCAGTCGACCGGGATGGAGTACTTCAAGCTCGCCCTGAACATCAAGGACATCCTCACGGTCGTCAACATGCAGTACTACAACTCGGGCTCCATGCTCGGCTGCGACCAGGCCGCCGCCTACTCGCAGGGGACGGTCAACTTCATGACCGCCCTGGCCTGCATCCAGCTGGAGAACGGCCTGCGCCCCGACCAGGTGGCGCTGGGCCTGCCGGCCGGGCCCGGCGCCGCGGGTGGCGGCGTCGTCTCGCCCTCCCTCGTCAACCAGGCGCTCGACTGCCTGGCCAAGCGCACCAGTTGCGGATCCTTCGTGCCGCCGCGCGCCTACCCGGACATCCGGGGCGCGATGACCTGGTCCATCAACTGGGACGCCAGCAACAACTGGTCCTTCTCCAAGACCGTCAAGCCGCACCTTCAGGGAATGCCATGAGATTACGTAGCAGGATGATCGCCTCGGTGGCCGGCCTGGCCATCGCCCTCACGGGGGCCGGCCTCGCCACGGGCGTCCCCACCGCCTACAGCGCCGCCGCCCAGCAGCAGCTGGCCGCCGCCTGGGCCCCGTGGACGGCCTACGCCACGGGCGCGTCCGTCACCTACAACGGCGTCGACTACGTGGCCCTCCAGGGCCACACCTCCCAGCCCGGCTGGGAGCCGCCGAACGTGCCCGCGCTGTGGAAGCAGGGCAGCGGCGGCGGCGACCCCACACCGCCCTCGGTGCCCGGCAACCTCCGCTCGACCACCGTCACCTCCACCAGCGCCGGCCTGGCCTGGGACGCCTCCACCGACAACGTCGGCGTGACCGGCTACAACGTCTACCGCGGCGGCACGCAGGTCGGCACCGCGACCGGCACGACGTACACCGACAATGGGCTGACGGCCTCGACCACCTACAGCTACACCGTCCGGGCCCGCGACGCCGCGGGGAACCTGTCCGGCGTCAGCAACGCGCTCAGCGTCACCACCCCCGGCGGCAACGGCGCGCCCGGCCAGCCCGGGACGGTCACGACGACCGTGACCGACACCAGCATCGCGCTGTCGTGGGGCGCCTCCTCCGGCACGGTGACCGGGTACCGCGTCTACGAGGGCGCGACCCAGAAGGCCGACGTCACCGGGACCAGCACGACGATCTCCGGGCTGAGCGCCTGCCAGAGCCACACGTACACGGTCAAGGCGTACAACTCGGTGGGCGAGTCGGCCGGACGTGACGTCTCGGCGACCACGACCGGCTGCCCGACCGGCGGCAAGATGCCCGGCGCCCCCTACCTCTACACCGGCTGGGGCGACCCGCCCTCTCCCACCACGGTGATGAGCGCGACCGGCATCAAGTCGTTCACGATGGCGTTCATCCTGGCCAGCAACGGCTGCAACCCGGCCTGGGACGGGCAGCGCCCGCTGTCCGGCGGCCAGGACGCGCAGGCCATCTCGGCCATCAAGGCGGCCGGCGGCAGCGTGCAGGTCTCCTTCGGCGGCTGGCAGGGCAACAAGCTCGGCCCGAACTGCTCCACGCCTGAGCTGTTCGCCGGCGCGGTCCAGAAGGTCATCAACGCCGTCGGCCCGGCCGTCGTGGACTTCGACATCGAGAACACCGACGAGTTCGAGAACCTGACCGTCCAGGACCGCATCCTGAACGCCCTCAAGATCGTCAAGGCGGCCAACCCGAACGTCAAGATCGCCGTGACCTTCGGCACCGCGACCACCGGCCCGACCTACTACGGCACCCGCCTGATCAACCGCGCCAAGGAGCTGGCGGTGCCGATCGACAACTACACGATCATGCCGTTCGACTTCGGCGGCGGCGCCAACATGTACCAGAACACCGTCAACGCGGCCGAAGGTCTCAAGAACGCCCTGAAGACCGCCCAGGGCTGGACCGACGCGCAGGCGTACGCGCACATGGGCATCTCCGGCATGAACGGCCTGTCGGACCAGCAGGAGCTCACCAACCAGAGCACCTGGACCCAGATCCGCGACTACGCCAACTCCCACGGCCTGACCAGGCTCGCTTTCTGGTCGGTCAACCGCGACCGTCCCTGCCCGGGTGGCGGCGTCGCGGAGAACTGCAGCGGCATCGCCCAGGAGAACTGGGAGTTCACCAAGATCACCGCTGGTTTCTGACCCGCTGAGGCGGCCCGCCACCCCTTCGGTGGCGGGCCGCACCGGCGCGCGGTCCGCACCCCCCGAAAGGACCCGCCATGAGACCCCGCATCAGATTGCGCGGGCCGGCCGCCACGGCCCTGGCCGCGCTGGGGCTCACCGCCCTGCACGCCACCCCGGCCGCCGCCGCGAACATCCTGTCCAACCCCGGCTTCGAGTCCGGCCTGAGCGGCTGGACGTGCCCCGCCGGCGCGCAGGCCGTCACCACCCCCGCACACGGCGGCGCCCAGGCCCTTCAGGCCACCCCGCAGGGCTCCGACCTCGCCCGATGCCAGCAGACCGTGACCGTCAAGCCCGGCACCGCCTACCAGCTCTCCGCCTGGGCCCAGGGCTCCTACGTCTTCCTCGGCGCGACCGGCACCGGCGTCAACGCCAGCACGTGGGGCGCCCCCGGCAACCAGTGGGGCCAGCTCAAGACCTCCTTCACCACCGGCGCGAACACCACCTCCGTGACCGTGTACGTCAACGGCTGGTACGGCCAGAGCGCCTACACCGCCGACGACATCGTCCTCGACGGCCCCGGCGGCCCGCCCGACACCCAGGCGCCGACCGTCCCCGGCGGCGTGGCCGTCGGCGGCCCCACCGGCACCAGCCTCACCGTGACCTGGTCGCCCTCCACCGACGACTCCGGCTCGGTGGCCCGCTACGAGGTCTCCAGGGACGAGGCCGCCCCCGTCACCGTCACCACGACCAGCCACACCGCGACCGGCCTGACCCCGGACACCGCCTACTCCTTCCGCGTCAGGGCCTGCGACGCCGCCGGCAACTGCTCGGCCTACTCGGCCCCGGTCGGCGGCCGCACGTCCAAGGACACCGTCCCGCCCGCCGGCGACATCAGGTACGCGCCCTACATCGACATCACGATGACGAGCCCGTCCCTGGTGAGCGCGGCCGCCGCGACCGGCGTGAAGAACTACACGCTGGCCTTCGTCCTCGGCGACAGCAGCGGCTGCAACCCGGCCTGGGGCGGCACGATCCCGCTCGCCGACACCCGGATCCTCAACGACGTCAAGGCACTCCAGGCCCAGGGCGGCCAGGTGGTCGTGGCCAGCGGCGGCGCGGTCGGACCGTACCTGGAGCACGCCTGCGGCACCTCGGCGGCGCTGCTGGCCGCCTACAAGAAGGTGCTCGACACCGTCGGCACCAACCACCTGGACGTCGACGTCGAGGCGAGCATCGACGCGAGCAAGGTCAACACCGCGCTCAAGCAGCTCCAGACCGAACGCGGCACGGTGATCAGCTACACGCTGCGCGTGCAGGGCCAGGACTACGGCGTGGACCCGTTCTCGCTGCAGATCCTCCAGGACGCCGCCGCCAAGGGCCTCGACGTGATCGTCAACCCGATGCTGATGAACTTCGGCTACACCGGCAACTGGGGCGACGCGATGACCGCCGCCGCCCAGGCCACGCTCGGCCAGATGAAGGGCGTCTGGCCCGCCAAGAGCGACGCCCAGCTCAGGCGCGCGCTCGGCGTCACCCCCATGATCGGCAAGAACGACACCGGCATGACCACCACCCAGGCCGACGCCCGCAAGCTCCTGACCTGGGCCAACAGCAACCACATCGGATTCGTCGGCTTCTGGTCCGCCGCCCGCGACAACGGCGGCTGCCCCAACGGCCAGGTCTCCCCGACCTGCAGCGGGACCTCCCAGTCGCCCTACGAGTTCACGAACATCTTCAAGGGGTTCACCGGATGAGCGGCATCTTCAGGTGGCGCACCGCCGTGGCGGCGGTCGCGCTCGCCCTCGGCACGGCGGGACTGACCGCCACTCCCGCCCTGGCGGCCAACATCGCCGTCAATCCCGGTTTCGAGGACGGGCTGACCGGCTGGACCTGCAGCGCCTCCTCCGGCGCCGCCGCCGTCACCTCGCCCGTCCACGGCGGGACGAAGGCCCTGCGGGCCACCCCGGCGGGCGCCGACCTCGCCCGCTGCCAGCAGCAGATCAAGGTGCAGCCGTCGTCGTCGTACACGCTGTCGGCCTGGGTGCAGGGCGGCTACGTCTTCCTCGGCGCGACCGGCACCGGCGGCACCGACCCCCAGACCTGGGGCTCGCCCGGCTCGGCCTGGACGCAGCTGCGCACCACGTTCACCACCGGCGCCACCACCACGTCGGTGACCATCTACCTCAACTCCTGGTACGGCCAGAGCGCCTACGTCGCCGACGACGTCGTCCTGGACGGCGCACCCGGCGGCGGCGGAGGCGGAGACACCCAGGCACCCACCGTCCCCGGCAACCTGACCGTCGGCGGCGCGACGAGCAGCACGCTCACCGCCACCTGGTCGGCCTCCACCGACAACGTCGGCGTGGACCGGTACGAGGTCTCCCGCGACGGCGGCTCACCGGTCGCCGCGACCGGCACCAGCCACACCGCCACCGGCCTCAGCGCCTCCACCGCCTACCGCTTCAAGGTCCGGGCCTGCGACGCGGCCGGCAACTGCTCGGCCTACACCCCCGAGGCCACCGGCACCACCACGACCGGCGGCGGCGGGGGCGGCGGCCTGCCCAAGCGCGTCATGGTCGGCTACCTGCACGCCTCCTTCGCCAACGGCTCCGGCTACATCCGCATGGCCGACGTCCCCGCCGAGTGGGACGTCATCAACCTGGCCTTCGGCGAGCCCACCTCGGTGACCTCCGGCGACATCCGCTTCCGCCAGTGCCCGGTCGCCGAGTGCCCGAACGTCGAGCCCGAGGCCGACTTCGTCGCCGCCATCAAGGCCAAGCAGGCCCAGGGCAAGAAGGTGCTCATCTCCATCGGCGGCCAGAACGGCCAGGTGCAGCTCACCACCACGGCCGCCAGGGACAAGTTCGTCGAGTCGGTCGCGGCCATCATCGACAGGTACGGCCTCGACGGCCTCGACGTCGACTTCGAGGGCCACTCCCTCTACCTCAACCAGGGCGACACGAACCTGGCCAACCCCACCACGCCCGTCGTCGTCAACCTGATCTCCGCGCTGCGCTCGCTCAAGAGCCGCTACGGCGCCAAGTTCGTGCTCACCATGGCGCCCGAGACGTTCTTCGTGCAGCTCGGCTACCAGTTCTACGGCCCCGGCCCGAACGGCTCGGCCGACAGCAGGGCCGCCTCCTACCTGCCGGTCATCCACGCCCTGCGCGACGACCTCACCCTGCTGCACGTGCAGGACTACAACTCCGGCCCGATCACCGGCCTGGACAACCAGTACCACACGATGGGCGGCGCCGACTTCCACGTCGCCATGACGGACATGCTGCTGGCCGGCTTCCCGGTCATGGGCAACGCCGGCAACGTGTTCCCGCCGCTGCGCCAGGACCAGGTGGCCATCGGACTGCCCGCCTCGCCCAACGCGGGCAACGGGTTCACCACCGTCGCCGAGGTCCAGAAGGCGTTCGACTGCCTGGCCAAGGGCAGCAACTGCGGCTCCTACCGGCCACGCGGGGTCTACCCGAACCTGCGCGGCCTGATGACCTGGTCGATCAACTGGGACAGGTACAACGCCTTCGAGTTCTCACGGAACCACCGGGCCTACCTCAACGGCCTGTGAACGGCCGGACGAGCTGGGTGGGCTTGAGCGGCACCCCCAACCCCGGCGGACGGTAGGTCGGCAGCGCCTCGCCGTACTCGTGCATCCAGGCGTGGTCGACCAGCAGGCGCATGCGCCCGTCCGCCGGCGTGCCGTCCGGGTCCGCCCGGGACGTCCGCCCGGCCAGCCTGGTGACCGCCTCGGCCACCAGGCCCGCGTCCGGCGGCGCCAGGTCGCACTGCTCGTCGGGGCCGATGAGCAGGTCGACCTCCGGCGGCAGCGGGTAGATCGGCCGGGGGATGGCCAGCACGCGCGGCGAAGGGGCCATCGGCCACCCGTCGCGCACCGCCTCCAGCAGCACCGAACGCGACGTGCGGCGCGCGAACAGGCCCTCGCACAGAGCCCAGCTCAGCGCGCCCACGTCCGCGCGGTCCTCGCCGCAGGCGTGCAGGCACAGGTACGGCACCAGCGGGATCCCCGCCCCGCCCGCCGGCTGCGCCCACCCGCTGCCGCACCCGGTCAGCACCAGCAGCGCCAGCATCGCCCGGTAGGCGGTGTCGGCGTGCGGCGTCTCCAGCCGTCCCGGCACGATCATGCACCGCCCGCCGGTCTTCTCCGCCGTCACGCCCAGCTCCCGCGCCGTCTTCACGGTCCGCGAGGCGGCCACCCCGGTGTAGATCTCCTGCCAGCCCGGCGTGTACGGCTCCCGGTCCCCGTACCCCTGCGGCCACACCCCCGGCAGCCCGTCCCGCGCCACGCCGTAGGCGGCCAGCAGCAGGTCGAACACCGTGGTCACCAGCTCGCCGCCGTCCCGGACGACCGGCACGCCGCGCCGCAGCACGCCCGGCCCGAAGTCGAAGCGCGGCAGCAGCACCTGCACCGCCTCGCCGCCGTACAGGCTGAGCCGGTCGCAGGCCCGGCCGAGCAGCCCGCCCGGCACGTACGCGTCCTCACGCTCCCGCAGCCGCACCAGGAACGGCAGGTCCGTGTGCTCCATCGCGTGCGCGGCGAACGGCGGCCGGTCGAGGAAGAACTCCTTCAGCAGCACGTGTCCCATCGCCATGGCCAGCGCGCCGTCCGTGCCCGGCCGCACGACCAGCGTCTCGTCCGACAGCCGGGTCGGATGGGTGCCGATCGCCACCACCTTCTGGCCCTTGTACCGCCCGGCGATCACCCAGGGCGTGTCCGCCGTCCGGGCCAGCCGGTTGTTCTCGCCCCACAGCAGCACGTACGCCGCCCGCGCCCAGTCCTCGGCCCCCGGCCCCGTGAACCGCGGCCCGAGCACCTGCTCCGACGCGCACGGATGCTCGGTCAGCAGCGCGCCGCCCAGCCCGTCCACCAGCCCGGCCAGCGGCGACGTGGCCAGCGCCGCCACCCGGTCCGCGCCGTGCTCGGACGCGGTGTGCACGATCGCCGCCGCCGCCAGCTCGGCCGCCGTGGCGTCGTCCAGCGGGACGCGCCGTTCGCCACGCCGGGCGCGGTAGACCTGAGAGTTCCCTGTGAGTTTCGCCCAGGCCGCGACCGGGTCACGGACCCCGTCCCTCACCTCGAAATAGAGCCTGACCAGTGCCTGGTTGACCTGCGATCCCCCCATGGAAAAAGTTCAACACAGACAGTCATGTTCTATCGCGTTACGTGTCCGCATGTCGGGGATAAGAATTGGAAGCCCTGGTGGCGGCACTCAGATTGTTACGGCAGGCTAGGGGCCGCCATGGATTACGCAGTTCTCACGGGGATAGTCCTCGTCGCCGGTGTCGTGTTCGCCCTCGTCGCGCAGTGGCGCGACTGGAGACCGCCCCTCTGGGCCGCCGTCCTCGTCGGCATCGCCGTCCGGGTGCTGATCATGTACACCTCCGCGATCGACTCATGGCAACCCGTCGACTTCATGGAGAGCTTCAAGCCCGCCGGCGAGGCGGTGCTCCAGGGCAAGGACCCGGTCCTGGCCAGCGAGGGCGGCTGGCACTTCCTGCCGACCATCCCCTACGTCTACGGCATCCTGCTGTGGCTCGGCATCCCCTGGGAGTACGCCGGCCGCCTGGTCACCGTGGTCGCCGACATCGTGCTGATCCCGCTGGTCGCCAAGCTGGCCGGCGGCCCCAAGGCGTCCCTGCGGGCCCTCCAGTACGCGCTCAACCCGCTGGCCCTGCTCATCGCCAGCGTCCACGGCCAGGTCGAGCCGGTCGCGCTCGTGTTCGGCGTGGCCGCGTTCGTGGTCGCCCGCGGCCCCGGCGCCCCCGACCGTCCCGGCCTCACCACCGACGTCGTCGCCAGGGTGCGCCAGGGCGTGGCCGCCTACGGCGTCGGCACCTCGGTGCGCAGGGTGCTCGGCCGCGGCGGCATGCTGCGCCGCGCCCTCATGCCCGGCTCCGGCGACCGGGCCGACCTGCGGCGCGCCCTGCTGGCCGGGCTGCTGATGGGCCTCGCGCTGTGCGCCAAGAGCTGGCCGATCTGGCTGATCCCCGGCATGCTGCTGCTCCTGCCCCACCTGCGGGCCAGGATCGCCGCGCTCGTCGTCACCGGCCTGGTCCCGGTGTTCTTCCTGGTCACCTCGCCGATCTTCGCGGGCACCACGCTCGACCAGATCCCCGCAGTCATCCGTACGATCCAGGACATCCGCCCGATCGTCGGCGAATGGGGCTACACGCCGTGGTTCACCGGCGGCGACTGGGCCCTGATGCCGGAGCTGGCCTCGTTCGGCACGAAGCTCATCTACGGCAGCGTCATCGTCGTCCTGCTGCTGTGGCGGCGAGCCGACCCGATCGACCTGACCACGGCCATCCTGCTCGTCTTCATGGTCATGACGCCCCGCCTCGGCGCCCAGTACCTGCTGTGGTTCATGCCGTTCATGGTGGCCAGGCCGACCAGGTGGGCCTGGCCGGCCATCGTCGGCGTCTCCTTCTGGGCCGCCTACGGCTACCTGTACATGACGCAGTTCGGCACCAACGACTGGTGGTTCCTCCACCGCGACTGGTCGCGGGCCTCCATCGTGCTGCTGCCGGTGCTGCTGCTGGCCATGCCCTGGAACCGTCGTGTGTCGACGGCCCAGGACAGGGTCGCCGCCGTCCCGCCGAGGATCACCTCAACGGCGGTTTAGCCGCCGCCACACGGCCACCCACTGGTCCGGGTGCACGTGGCCCACGACGGCGTCGCGGGCCACGCCCGCCTCGCCGAGCGCCGCGTCCACCCCTCGGTGGCGCGTACGCAGGGAGGCGCGCACCGAGCCGCCGACCCCGCCGAAGCCCAGCTCCACCAGCTCCAGGTAGCCGGCACGATCGCTCACCAGCGGCTCGGGCCGCCGCTGCACGCGCAGGATCGCCGAGTCCACCGACGGCACGGGACGGAAGCTCTCCCTGCCGATCGTGTCGCCGAGCCGCCAGTCGAACCACGGCCACGACGACACCGTGACCAGGCTCCACCGGCCGTAGTCGCCGGTGCGCTTGCGCGCGTACTCCCGCTGCGTGAGCAACGTCGCCGAGGTCAGCTCCCGCGCCCGCAGGCACCAGTCGACGATCCTCGACGTGATCGAGTACGGGATGTTGCCCACGACCGCGAACGGCTCACGCGGCGCCCGCGCGGCCGTGAAGTCACCCCTGACCACCTCGATCCGGGGATTGTCGCGCGTGAGCGAGGCCAGCCGCCCGGCGAGCCGGGGGTCGAGCTCGTACCCGATCACGTGCGCCCCGGCCTCGGCCAGCGCCAGCGTGAGCGCGCCCGGCCCCGAGCCGGGTTCGAGCACCAGCCCCTCGGGCGCCGCCGCCTTGACCATCAGGTCCACGGCGTGCCGGTCGGCCAGGAAGTTCTGCGAGAGCTCACGCCTGAGCCGGTCGGTGGGCGTGCGACCGGCGCCCCCGCCGTTCCTGACGTTCTTCTGGGTGTGTGAATAGTTTCCGTGCGCGAAGTTCTGCGCCACAGCACTGCCCTTTCGGGTCCTCGAGATGAACAGGTCTCGAAGGGCCCTGGGCGCGCCGGCGGACGCGCGGTGTCAGTCGTCCGCTAGCGGGCCAGAGCCCGGCCGTGGCGGATGCGGATGAACACGGTGCAGAACGCCGTGCAGAACGTGGAATGCATGGCGCCGACAGTAGGCCGGTCCGCGCCACCAGGGCAAACGAATAAATGTGATGCGGCGCCGCGCCCGGTTCGTCACCCTGGGACGCATGCAGGCAACGGTCACGGTCACCCCGGCGCAGCTCCCGGAGGTGCTGCTGCACGTCGCCGTCGTCCGTCCCGTCTTCCTGTGGGGCGCCCCCGGCATCGGCAAGAGCTCGCTGGTACGCGAGTTCGCCGCCTCGCTCGGCCTGGATTGCGTGACCCTGCTCGGCACCCAGCTCGCCCCCGAGGACCTGATCGGCGTGCCCGAGCTGGTCGGCGGGCGCAGCCGGTTCGCGCCCCCGGAGTCGATCGCCCGCGACGAGCCCTACTGCCTGTTCCTCGACGAGCTCAACGCCTCCGCGCCCGAGGTGCAGAAGGCGTTCTACTCGCTGATCCTCGACCACCGCATCGGCGCGTACGAGCTGCCCCCCGGCTCGGTCGTGATCGGCGCCGGCAACCGGGCCACCGACAACGCGCTGGCCCGCCCGATGGCCTCGGCCCTGATCAACCGCCTCGTCCACGTGCACCTGCGCGCCTCGGCCGACGACTGGCTGAAGTGGGCGGCGGACGCCGGCATCCACCCGTGGATCGTCGACCACCTCGTCCAGCGCCCCGACCACCTGTGGAGCCCGCCGCCCAAGACCGAGGAGCCGTTCTCCTCGCCGCGCGCCTGGCACATGCTCTCCGACGTGCTCACCTCCTACGGCGACGACGTCGGCGACGACATGATCGCGATGCTCGCCTTCGGCACCCTCACCACCGCCCACGCCTCGGCCTTCCGCGCCTACGTCAAGACCGTCCGGCACGCCTACGACCTCGACGCCGTGCTCAAGGGCGAGGCGCCCTGGCCGCGCCGCCCCGAGGAGCGCGACCTGCTCTACTTCCTGGCCGAGACCTTCCGCGCCCGCCTGATCAAGGAGCTGCCCGCCGACAAGCGCGGCGCCTCCGCCCGCGGCCGCGACCTGGGCTTCCGCGCCAAGACGCTGCTCGTCGAGCTGGCCGAGATCTCCCTCGAATGCGCCCAGCTCGTCATCGCCAACGACGCGGACGGCGCGCCCGCGCTGCCCACCTGGTTCCTCGTCGAGATCGGCAGGGACGTGCCCCGGCTCATGGCGGCCCGCTCGTGAGCCGCCACAAGCCCAAGGTCGACCCCTGGCGGGCCGAGGTCATGAACGGCTGGGCCGCCGTCAAGCGCCACCCGATGTTCGCCGGCTTCCGCAACACCCTGCTGGAGGACGCCGACTGCCGGCTGTCACCCGAGACGTGGGCGGTCGTCGGCGACGACGGCGACGTCACCTTCCACTCCAAGCGCCGCGCCCCCGCCGAGGAGTGGGCGTGGGTCTTCGCCCACCTGCTGCTCCACCTGGGCTTCGGCCACGCCGACCCGCGCGTCTGCGCGCCCAAGGACGTCGACGGCCACCTGCCCGAGCCCGCTTACCACGCCGCCTGCTGCGTGGCGGTCGATCGTTTCCTCCGCACGGTCAAGATCGGACGTTGCCCCGCGCCGCTGCCCGACGAGCTGCCCGAGGAGGACGAGGTCACGCTGTCCGAACGATGGCGCAGGATCGGCGTCCCGCCCCGCTTCCAGCCGCTCGGCCTGCCCGACTTCCACGTCGGCACCGAGGAGGACGCCGCGCACTTCGACTTCCAGCGCGCGTTCGCGATCGGCATCGCCTGGTCCGCCACGTCCGCGCTCGACCGCGTGGGCGCGCCGCGCACCCCCGCCGAAGGCCACGTCAAGGGTCCCTGGGACAACGCGCTGCGCTGGTTCATGTCGTCGTACCCGCTGCTCGGCGCGCTGGCCGCGGGCATGAAGATCGTCTCGGACGCCGAGTTGGCCAGGGCCTGGGACATCGCGATCGCCGCGGTCAGCGCCGAGGCGGGCGAGATCTACGTCAACCCGCTGGCCGCGCACACCGAGCACGAATGGCGTTTCGTGCTGGCCCACGAGATGCTGCACGCCGCCCTGCGGCACGGCGAACGGGTCGGCATGCGCGACCCGTACCTGTGGAACGTCGCCTGCGACTACGTGATCAATGGCTGGCTGGTCGAGATGGGCGTCGGCGAGATGCCCGAAGGGCTGCTGTTCGACCAGTCGCTCGGCGCGATGTCCGCCGAGGCCGTCTACGACCGGATCGCCGGAGACCTGCGGCGCATGCGCAAGCTGGCCACCCTGCGCGGCCAGGGCGCCGGCGACGTGCTCGACCGCCCGCCCCGCCAGGCCCACGACTACGTCGACCTCGACGACTACTACCGCAACGCCCTGTCCACCGGCCTGGCCTACCACCACTCCGGCGGACGCGGCCTGCTGCCCGCCGGGCTCGAACAGGAGATCCGCGCGCTCGACCAGCCGCCCCTGCCCTGGGACGCCCAGCTCGCCCGCTGGTTCGACGAGCACTTCCAGCCCGAGGAGACGCGCCGCTCGTACGCCCGTGCCTCCCGCCGCCAGGCCTCCAGCCCCGGCATCCCGCGCCCCGGCCGGGTACGGCCCGAGGAGGTCGTAAGGAAGAAGACGTTCGGCGTCGTGCTCGACACCTCCGGCTCCATGGACGTCAGGCTGCTCGGCAAGGCGCTCGGCGCCATCGCCTCCTACGCCGCCGCCCGCGACGTGCCGCGGGCCAGGGTCGTGTTCTGCGACGCCATGGCCTACGACGCCGGCTACCTGCCGGTCGAGGAGATCGCCGGCCGGGTCAGGGTACGCGGCCGGGGCGGCACGATCCTCCAGCCCGGCGTCAAGCTGCTCGAACGCGCCGACGACTTCCCGCCGGACGGCCCGATCCTGCTGATCACCGACGGCCAGTGCGACGTGCTGCGCATCCGCCGCGAGCACGCCTTCCTCGTGCCGCAGGGCGCGCCGCTGCCCTTCCGGCCGCGCGGCCCGGTCTTCCACATGAAGTGACCCCGGTGTGTCCGATTCCTACAAGAGCCCGTCCCGCCCGGTCGGGTAGCTTCGCCAAGGCAAGCGCCCAACGACGGAGGACGACATGGACACACTTGACCGGGCAGCACACTTCCTCCGCCTGCACGGCAGGCTGATCGACCGGCTGCGGTTCGAGGCCCTGTTCGCCTCCGGCTCCCGCGACCGCGTGCTCGACGCCCTGCGCTGCCACCAGAACGCCGACGGCGGCTTCGGCAACGCCCTTGAGCCCGACCTGCGCGGCGCCGGCAGCCAGCCGCAGCCGGTCGAGGTCGCCTTCTGGATCCTCGACGAGCTCGACGCCTTCGACTCCCCGATGGTCGCCGCCGCCTGCGACTACCTGGTCGGCATCACGGCCGCCGGGGGAGGGGTGCCGTTCGTGCTGCCGTCCGTCCGCGACACGCCGCGCGCGCCCTGGTGGCAGACCGACGACGACCCGCCCGGCAACCTCAACCCCACCGCCGCGCTCGCCGGGCTCCTGCACAAGCACGGCGTCACCCACCCCTGGCTCGGGCCCGCGACCGACTTCTGCTGGTCACGCATCGCCACGCTCACGCAGACCACCTCGTACGAGGCCCGCGCCCTCCTCGTGTTCCTCGAACACGTCCCCGACCGGGAACGGGCGCTGGCCGAGTTCGCCCGCCTGCGCGAGGCCGTCCTGGCCACGGTCACCTTCGACACCCACGCCGACGGCGCGGTGCACTATCCGCTCGACCTCGCCCCCACGCCGTCGGCCCTGCCCCTCTTCGACGCCGCCGTCCTCGACGTCCACCTCGACGCCCTGGCCGACGGGCAGGACGAGGAAGGCGGCTGGTACCCGAACTGGGCCGTCTGGACCCCGATCGTGGCGCACGAATGGGCGGGCTACCTGACCGTCCAGCACCTGAAGACCCTGCGCGCGTACGGCCGCCTGCCCGCCTGAACCGGTTCTGTCGGTGGCGTCGCATACGTTGGACGCATGTACGCGGAACGACACCCAGGCGACGACCTCGCCGGCCGTGTCGTGTGCGTGTGGCAGCAGGTCAGCGAGGGCGACACCACGCAACTCGTGGTGCCCGACGCCTGCGTCGACCTCATCTGGGGTCCCGGCGGCCTCTTCGTGGCCGGCCCCGACACCGGGCCGGTGCCGACCCCTATGGCGGCGGGTGACACCTTCGTCGGAGTCCGCTTCCGGCCGGGCGCGGTGGGGGCCGTCTTCGGCGTCCCGGTCCACGAGCTCCTCGACCGCCGCGTCCCCCTGCCCGACCTCCCCGCCCTCACCGTCCTGACCGACCCGACCCTCGCCCAGCCCTTCGCGTCGGATCCGGCCTTCGCACCTGAGTCGGCTCTCGCACCGGGCCCGGCGCTCGCGTCCGTTGGAACGGGGCTCGCGCCTGGCGGCGCGGCCTTCGAGCCCGCCGGGGCCGCCTCCCGCCGGGAGGGTGCGCCGACCGCCTCGTGGAGGGCCCGTACCGATACCGACCCCGCCGGCATGGCGGCGCGCCTGGCCGCCATGCGCGCCGCCGTCGCGGCCCGCCTGCGCGAGGCCCCTGACCCCGACCCGGCCGCGCCCGCCATCGCGAGGGCGCTGCGCATGGGCCGCAGCGTGCGCGACGTCGCCTGGACCCTCGGCCTCAGCGAACGCCAGCTCCACCGCCGCAGCGTCGCCTCCTTCGGCTACTCGCCCAAGACCCTCCAGCGCATCGTCCGCTTCCAGCGCGCGCTCACCCTGGCCCGCGCGGGCGTGCCACCGGCGGAGGTGGCGGTCCGCGCCGGCTACGCCGACCAGGCCCACCTGTCCCACGACGTGAAGCGGCTGAGCGGCGTCCCGCTGGGCCGCCTGGTCTCACCCGTTCGGCATCTTCCCTGACACCAGCGCCTGCGCCCACTTCGCGCTCGGATCGCTGTCGATCAGCAACGCCCGCGTCAGAAGACTGAGCGGAATCGCCAGGATCGCGCCGAGAGGCCCCAGCATGAACGTCCACACGATCAGCGACAGGAACGTCATCGTGGTCGAGAGCCCCACCGCGTCCCCCAGGAACTTGGGCATGATGAACGACTGCGTGACCACGTTGATGACGATGTACGCCACGACGACCAGCACCATCGTCTTCACACCGCCGTGCAGGAGCGCCAGCAGCGCGGGTGGCAGCAGCCCGATGACGAACCCGATGTTCGGGATGTAGTTCGCGATCAACGCCAGCACCCCCCACAACAGCGGCAACGGCACGTCCAGCAACGACAGCACGATGACGTCGAGAACGGCGTCGATCAGCCCGAACACGGTCGAGACGATGAGATACCGCCGCGTCTTGTGCGCGAACGTCGCCAGCGCCGTCACCAGTTGCGGCCTGTTCCCCTCCCCGGTGGTGAGGATCCGCGCCGTCGCCGGTGCGTCGAGGCACATCGCCAGCAGCAGCACCACGATGAGGAACAGACTCGACAGCACGCCGATCAGGCTGCCGAGCAGGCTCTGCGCCAGCCCCAGCATCCTGCCGGGATCGAGCGCCCGCACCGCCCGGCCCAGCACGTCGTTGCCCAGACCGTGCGTGCCGGCCCAGTGCTCCGACGCGGCCAGCAGCTCCTCGAACTGCTTGGCGTACGTCGGCAGCAGTGACGCGAGCTGGGTGGCGGAGATCGTCAGGATGCCCACCATGCCGAGCAGCACCAGCACCACGATCAGGAACGGCACTGCCACCTGGACCCAAATGGGCGCCCGCCGGGCCGCCAGCCAACTGCGGACCGGGGCGACGGCGATGACCAGCACGAGCGCCAGCACGACAGGCCCGACGATGGAATTGATCTCGCGAAGTCCGAAAAGGGCGATCACCGCGCCGGCGATGCCCACCAGGAGGATGAGTGCTCTCGGCACGGCTTGATCTCGCACGCCGGAATACCTACCCACCATGCCTTGTCGATGAGGGGCGGGCCGCCGATTTGACGGTTCCGGGAGCCGTACATAGAGTTCACCAGTCCCACGAGGACGGCGTTGATCGTCGGCCTCACTCGGGGGCCACCTCCAGACACTGCCACTCCGGCGGACGTCCGCGTCCACGGAAGGTCGATTCGACAAGAATCGGGCCTGGGAGTAAGTTAGAGGGGTTGTCCCGGAAACGGGGCGCGACTTAATTACCGCAGGTCGAGCAAGTCCGGTCAATTTGACAGAGACTTGAACGGCTGAAAGAATTAAGACACAACGAAAGAACGCAAGACGAAATGAACGCCTCTGAACGAGGATCCGGGAACGGGTTCTGGTGAGGAAGTACGCGTCCGTTTCTTGAGAACTCAACAGTGTGTTAAAAGCCAGTGCATGAAA